>JAEZGK010000003.1 GCA_023437365.1 Bacillota bacterium | reverse complement strand
CATGTATTCTCCAGTACGTGTATCAATCTGAATTGTTTCACCCTGGTTAACAAATAATGGTACATATACCGTAGCTCCTGTTTCAACAACAGCTGGCTTAGTAGCACCCTGAGCTGTGTTACCTGCAAAGCCAGGTTCAGTCTCAGTAATTTGTAATTCAACGAATAGTGGAGGTTCAATAGCAAATACCTGACCACTATGAGAAAGCATCTTAACCATCTCATTTTCCTTAACAAACTTAAGGGAGTCACCAATCGCATCCTCATTCATACCGATCTGATCGAAGGTTTCTACATTCATAAAGTGGTAAAGCTCACCATCAGAATATAAGAACTGCATATCGCTTCTTTCGATGTGCGCCTGCGGATATTTTTCTGTCGGGCGGAAGGTTCTTTCAATCACACCACCATTTTTAATATTCTTTAATTTGGTTCTTACAAACGCTGCGCCTTTACCGGGTTTAACATGCTGAAACTCTATTATCTGGTATACGTTATTATCCATTTCAATCGTCAGACCGTTTCTGAAATCGCCTGCTGAAATCATACTCTAAACTCCTCCTTAAAATTGACTACTCTTAAGTTTATAATAGCCTGGTCTATTTTGCAACAGTTTTTTTTCGAGCCATGCTAAAAATTGTACGAAAAAGATGTTTTTATCCTACAACTCGATTAATTTTTTCTCTGAAAACGTAAAATTCTCATGTCCGTCTTTCGTAACAACGACCAAATCCTCGATTCTGACACCACCAAAGCCTTTTATGTAGATGCCAGGTTCAACTGTCTCAGTCATCCCTACCTCCAGTACATCCTCTTCCAGCATGGAAAGTCTCGGGTTCTCATGAATATGAAGACCGACACTGTGACCCAGTCCATGACCAAAGCAGCCCTCATAACCAGCCTTGTAGATAATATCACGTGCTATCTTATCCACTTCCTTACCCTTCAGTCCGGCCTTGATATAATCCAGAGCAGCCTGTTGTGCCTTTAGTACGATATCATAGACCTCCTTTTGCTTCTGAGACGCCTTTCCAATGACTATGGTTCTGGTCATATCGGAACAGTAGCCCTCATAGACACAGCCAAAATCCATTGTCAGGAAGTCGCCCTTTTCAATCTTCTTATGGGAAGGAACTGCATGCGGCATGGAGGAATTCACACCGGAGGCAACAATAGCATTAAAGCTAATTCCCTGCGCACCCTTTAACTTTAATAAATATTCTATTCTTGCTGCCACCTCAAGCTCTGTCATTCCCGGCTGCAGAAAGTCAAGTATTTCAACAAAGACCCGATCTCCGATTGCTTCTGCCTTCTTAATCATCTCAAGCTCTTTTGCTGTCTTTACTCTGCGCATTGCAGTGATCTGGCTGCCAATCGGCACAAGCTCTTCGACCCGAAGCTTGTCCTTTAGACTGCTGTATTTGGCATAAAGCATATCTTCTGCTTCAAAGCCAAGACGGCTTATCTTATCAGTCTTTACTATGTCATTTAAGGCCTCCTCATAACCACCGTTTCCGATCGTAATGATTTCATAGCCCTCTGCTTCTATTTCTGCCTGAATGGTGTATCTGAAATCAGTCAGCACTGCATGTCTTGTCCCGGAAATGAATAGATAGCCTGTCTCCCCCGCAAAACCGCTCACATAACGCATATTGTTTCCATTGGATATCAAAACTGCATCCACGGAAAGCTTCTTCAATAGTTCCTGTACTCTTTTATAATTATCCATAATTTCTCCTGTTCAAGTCTTAGGTTAATTTTTTAGCTTCATAATCGCATCGATAGCCAGTAGATAGCCTTGCATACCAAGCCCTACAATTTGACCGGTGCATGACGGGGCAGTAACGGAGGTATGCCGGAATTCTTCTCTCTGATGCACATTTGACATATGTACTTCGATCTTGGGAACCGTAACGGATGCAAGTGCATCACGGATTGCATAACTATAGTGGGTATAAGCTCCGGGGTTTATGATAATACCATCCACCTCATCATAATAGGATTTCTGAATTCGGTCAATGATACCGCCCTCACTGTTGCTCTGAAAGGTATCCACAACAATCCCTTCCTTCTTCGCTTTCGCTTCCAAAAGCCCTAGCAGATGATTATAATCCTGTGCGCCATAGATACTCTTTTCTCTGATACCCAAAAAATTAAGATTTGGTCCGTTGATTACTAATATTCTCATACCTGCTACCGTTTCATTCGGGCACGCTTACAAGCAAGTCCGAATTACCTTTCCTTTCTCTGACTTTCTAGTAAATTAACTTCATATATGCCTCCATGATAAGATTCCCGATGTCATCGACAGATCTGCCGTCCGTCACTATGATTTTATGTGCTGCTTTCTCATAGATAGGAATTCGCTCCGCCAAAAGCCTTCCGACTTTTTGCTCTTTGTCTTCTCCCTGAAGTAAGGGTCTTGTAGTATCCCCCGCGAGCCTCTGAAGCGTTGTCTGTCCGGTTGCCTTTAAGTATACCACAAACCCCATTTCTTTCAATAAGCTGGAATTCATTTCTCTTAGTGGCAGGCCTCCGCCTGTTGATAGAACCGTATGCTCCAGAGAAGACTTTAATTCCTTCAACAGGTCCGTCTCTAAACCGCGAAAATACTCTTCACCATGAACAGCAAATATATGATTAATGGTATCCCCGGCCTTCTGTTCTATCAGCCTGTCCGTATCGCGGAAATGATAACTAAGCTTTTTGGCTAAGCGCTCTCCCACACTGGTCTTACCGGAACCCATGAATCCGATTAGAATAATATTATGCTTCATCACATTCTCGTCCTCAACCTCTATTGATTTGATACTTCGTATTTACAGGCATCATGCCGCTATACTTCCTTCTGAATCTTTCCTTTTGCAAGATCCCTCCGGTAATAATGAAGCACGATTCGCTCCAGCTTTCTTTTCAGAACAATCTGGATTTCCTCCTTGGGATGGATCGGTTTCACCAGATAGGTCATCATTCCGATACGGTTTGCACCATACACATCCGTAAATAACTGATCCCCCACAAAAACCGTATTATCAATTCTTGTTCCCATGATTTTTGTTGCCTTGATGTAATTCTTCACGGAGGGTTTATTCGCCTTATGAATATAATTGGTATTGATGTTCCGGTTGAAACGGCGCACCCTCTCATCACTGTTGTTGGAAATCAGACAGGTCTTAAAACCGATTCCTTTTAATCTGGCAAACAGCTCGATAGCCCTCTCACTGGCATCTGCTCCATGCTCTACCAAAGTATTATCAATATCGAACAATATTCCCCGGTAACCCTCCTGATACAACTTTTCATAGTCTATGGAATAGGAGGATTCAGCTAATCTTCTCGGATAAAATCTCTGCAGCATCTATAATCTCCTCTAAAATTCATTATTTAGGATTATTCTGTACTGTTTGCAGCATATTAATTCTAATTATATCAACGAACGGAATTTAGCACAAGTATAAAACAATTATATTGGAATATTTATCAAAAGATAGAAGCCTTCACAAACCTTCCTGTGATATGGAGTAATTGATTGAATTCTACAGAATATAAACAGAATCGAAAAAGCACCCACTGGCGTTCCCATCATACAGTCGTCGGGAGGCATAGTGAAGTGCTCTTTTATAAATTGCATTATTATTGCACAAGCATATGATTTGAATGGATGAATCATAACTTTCTGCTTACAATCTTTATTAACTCCTGATTAACCACCCTTGAGTCCCTGTTTACCATAGGAAAGCTCATTAGCTTATAGGTCCAGGCCGCTCTGCCGATGCCGTACTCGATCAACAGATCACAGACATCCTCATGCCAGCGCAGATTCGATTCCATAGGTGCATTATCAATGACTCCATATTCACCGCAATATAAGGGGATATTGCGCTCTCTGATAAAATCCAGTGCAGGCTGTAGATAGTTACGAATATAGTCCCTCCCCATTTTCTCTTCACATTCCAGCTTCTCACGGAAGAATTTCGATTTGGTCAAGTATTTCTGATACTCTTCATTGCCGGAGGGATAGGAAATCACAAAATCCAGTTCCTTCATCGGTTGTTCCCAGGAGGCGTTCTGATGTGTAAAGATATGCGGTTCGTAATAATGGAAGGTATATACCAGATTATCATCCTCTATTCTGTCGAGCTCTTTCAAGGTTCTGACACTGTTATAATTATTACCTCCAATGATGATTACCCTATTCTGGTCAATCTCCCTGATTACCTCGACGGCCTGCCTGCTAAGCTTATTCCAACGATCGGAGTTCGGCTCCACGATCTCGTTCAGCAATTCAAAGATAACATTTCTCCCAACACTCTGATAGCGTTTGGCAAAGTACCTCCAGAGGGATAGAAAACGTTTTTGTAAATGTTCCTCCTCGAATAATCTGTTCTCGTTCAAGGAATGGAAGGCATAGCCGGGAGCTTTATGGAGATCCAATATGATATTTAAGTGATTCTTTCCGCACCATTCAATACAATGATCAATATATGCAAAGCCCTCTTCCTTATATTCAAAGGGTCGATCCTCTGACTCAAACACAGTATAGTCGATCGGCAGTCTAACATGATCCATTCCCCAGGACGCAATCTGCTCGATATCCTTCTCTGTGATAAAGGTATCAAAATGCTTCTTACTTGCCTCCCTGAATTGTGATATCCAGCCACCAAGGTTAACGCCTGCCTGATATCCTAATAATATATTTCTCATCCTTCAATTCCTCTCCTCATATTTTATCTTGTGTATGCAAAAACCCATATAAAAGGAAATATCAATACCACGAAAATAAGTATCAGATATTAACATAATATATGGGTTTATCCCTGCTTTCAATGGAGTTATAATTAAATAACATGCATTATCTTATACTAAGGAGATTTGATATCGTTACCTGAACGTCGGCCTAATGGGGCATGTCCGAGGTACAGTTGGGACATTTGGATGCAGTTACATTGATCTGTGTCTTGCAGAAGGGACATTCCTTTGTCGTAGGAGCTGCTACAGGTTCCGGTTTTTTCAGCTTATTGATCCATCTCACCAAAAGAAATACCACAAATGCCATAATGATAAAATTAATTACACCCGAAATGAATAAGCCATAATTAATGGTAGCAACCCCCTGCGCCTGTGCGTCTGCCAGGGTAGCATATTTTTCGCCGTCCAGCGCGATAAACTTGTCTGCAAAATCAATCCTGTTGGTCAAAAGACTAAGTACGGGCATAATTATGTCATTCACCAAGGAATTCACAATTCCAGTAAAGGCAGTACCGATGATGATACCAACAGCCAGATCAATCATATTACCTTTTAAAGCAAACTTTTTGAACTCACCTAACATATATTTTATCCTCCTTGTTTGATTTATTGTTAAATAAGTATGAGTAGAGTGTCAAAAGTGCTTCGCACCTTTACAGACATACTTAAGTATTTCTCATTTTTCTGGCGATATACAGAAACCGGTCGTGCTTTTTTATGAATTCCTCAAAGGGCATATTCGGGTCTACGGACTGGCCAACAGAAGCCTGATAATAGAAGCTGATATTGCTATTTAGGAATTCCTCTCGCATAGAACTGATTACCTCACGCTTTCTCTTCATAAGCTCAAAATGCTGGTGGGTAAAGTCCAGTCCCTCATATGTAATGTGATTGGAACAAAATGCTGCTGCCAGTGGAGTCTCATCCATGCTTTTACTTTTTATATCAAAGGATCCTTCTCCATAAAAAGCAAGAAATACTCCACCCGGCTTCAACCAACCATAAAGCTGCTGAACAAATTGATTGATATCCGGTGCAAAATACATGGTATCTACGGAGATGATGACATCGAAAAAATCGACCGGATAGTCCTTTTCCCCAATCAAGCCGGGCTCAAAAACAAGATCCTTCTTGCCTTTTGTACGCTTTCTGGCATTCCTGATCGCATAACTGGAATAATCAAAGCCATAAACAGTCGCACCGGTCTGACCGGCAATATACTCCGCTAGCTTCCCGTTACCACATCCGATATCCAGCACCTTATCATCAGATTTGATTTCTGCCAGCTTTAGCAATTCAGTAATCTGCCCGATATCGCTGAAGCCATCCTGGGAGAAATCTATCCCGAATACCCTTTCACAGTAGGTTGAAAAGAATTTATTCTTTTCCAGCCTCTTATAAAAATACTCGTATCCCTTATAAAATCGCAGCTTTCTTTTATTCATTCGTCTTTTCCCCCTCTTCAATCCACTGCGAAAGCTCCTCTGCCCGGCATTCCAAGGTATGATATCCGATAGCCTTTCGATACCCGGCCAATGTAAGGCGCTCCATACCCTCTGGGTCAGACATAGGTTGTCCCACAATTTAGGGTAATTGATTTATCTCCACTTCATGTCTCTTCTTGCTTTGGCTGCATCACAGTTATTCTTTCGTATACAGCATCTCATAGCCTCCCCATTTTTCACCATGATAGTCTATATAATCTGCTTTAAAGGTTTTATTCCGAAAACCGATTGTCTCATAGCATCGATGAGCTATCGGGTTATTCTCAAATACTCCAAGATTTACTTTTTTGAACTTCAATATCTCAGTAGCATAGGTAACAGCAAGCTGCATCATCTCCTTGCCGTACCCTTTCCCCTGACAGTCCGGAGCAATCATAACAAAACCTATTCTGATGTTCTGTTCCGTATAGTCTGCATTTCTCATCATAAAATGCCCCACCGGAGTTCCGATATCGTCTACTGCCGTAAATATCCAGGCATGCTCATCCTTATCATAATTATTTTTATATTCCATCAGTTGCTCCAAGGTCAACGGATAGGTAAATAGATTTGCGCACCATCTGGCAAACTGGAATTCATCCATCGGCCACTCCAACATATATTTCATATCACTTTCCTTAAACGGTCTTAATCTAAGCATTTTTCCCCCCTGTTTTATCAGCTTGTATCTGGATCTAAACTATCGTACATGGATTATGTTACCACCAATCCACCCACCTTATCAACTACTATCTTAAAAGCTGCGAAATAATATCATCACTATAGAGCTTCCTAATCATAGAGTCTGCACAGCGACTGAAAATCACTATGCAGACTCTGAAGTAATAGCTCTTACTACTCGATATATTTCACATATACATCCAGATCATAATAAGTTCCGTCCTTTCTCAGTCCCACCGTATGCTCTGTCTTTACATACTGCATTCCCGCCTTCTGCATCACTCTGCCGGACGCCACATTCAGGACATCATGCTTCGCCTGTATCCTGCGATACCCTACCTCATAAAATAAGTAATGGAGTACTGCCTGCAATGCCTCTGTCATTACTCCCCTGTTCCAGTATTCCTTCGACAGACAGTATCCTACCTCGCAGCTTTCCCCTATGTCGTCAGCAATCTCAACACTGATGGAGCCGATAGCACTCCCTTTTCCTTTCATCTCCAGTGCCCACACATAAGAATTATCACGCCTGTATGCCTCGACCCAGTTCCGTATTCTTTTTTGTGATACATCTGCGCTTATATGAGGGCCCCAAGACAGATATCTGCATACCTCCGCATCCCCTGCCCAATTGTTGAACATATCCTCGGCATCCTGTTCTTCAAAACGCCTTAGAAGCAGTCGCAAGGTCTCTATCCTTACCGTTCCCTTATGCTGTATACTCATATTCCACATCCCGGTCTCATTTACATATCGTCTTCCACAATCCATTCTCCGATATGCACTCTCAGAAAATTCTTATACGGGGACAGGTGGTTTTATGCCTATAAAAAGTGCCGGAGGGCAAACATGATGTCCCTCCGGCACTTTCATCCTTTTTATTTACGCAATTCCATACCCTTTTTACCAAGCAGGGCTAACAATCCATCCACCATAGTCTGGATCTCGCTGCCCTCTAGGGTTCTCTCCATGGAACCGAAGTCAAGTCGAACGGTTACACTCTTCTTACCGGGAAGCAGCTTCTCATCTTCGAAGATATCGATCAAACGGATACCCTGGATGAATTCACACTGGTATTCCTTTACGTTCTCTACGATATTCTCATAACGTAGCGCCTTATCCATAAGCAAGCTTAAATCTATGGTAACACCAGGATACTTGGAAATTTCTACATACTTCAGATTTTCTTTTTCCACCTTCTCCAGATTTGCCATATCGATCTCTGCAAAAGCGACATTCAGCTTCTTATCGATCCTGTTCTTCACTCTGGGATTTAAGACGGAGAAATATCCGATCTCCTCACCCTTTAGAAGCACACTTGCACTGTTGACGGGATGAACATAATTATATTTTGCAAGCTCTTCCTTCACTGCAAAGCACGGGTTCACATTTTTGACCGCCATGATTACCTGCTCTATGATCTCCTTGCACTTAAAATAAACTTCTTTTTCGCTCAGCTTTTTGCTGGCCACAACAAATGCCAGCTTCTTTCTCTCATCACAGATACCGTCTGTACGAAGACCCGCGGCGATTCGTCCGATTTCATACATGCCCATCTCAGGGAAGTTATCAGCGTTCTTTGCTACAAACCCAAGAAGACTCGGGACCATCGTCGCACGAATGGTATCATTTTCGGCTGCAATGGAGTTAATAACACGGATATTCGGCTCCGTTACTATGCCCAGCTCCTTGTTCATCTTGCTTTCATACCAGATATAGCTATGAACCTCGTTCATTGCGTAACGCTCAGACAGAAGCTCCTTAATCCGGTATTCATTACTGCGTTCCACGCTGTGGCGGACAGGGATCAAATAGCCCTTAGTGGATTTATATTCAAAGTTATCATAGCCATAGATTCTGGTGATTTCTTCAATGATATCCGCTTTCATCGTAACATCCTTGGTAGCTCGCCAGGTGGGTACCACCAGGCTAAAGGAATCCTGATTGCGGGTAACGTCAAAGCCGAGTGCGGTAAGTGTCGTCTCTATGAAGTCGGAGGTGATATCAATACCGGTATATTTGTCTACAAAGGCTTTATCAAACTCGATCTTAATCGTATCATACTTCTTACAATAGCAATCAGTTAACGAGGAGGTAACCGTTACACCCGGATCAATATCCATCAGCAGCTTTAGGAAACGTTCGATTGCCGGAACAGTAAGCTCGGGATCAAGAGTCTTCTCATATCTTGAGCTGGCATCGGTACGAAGTCCGAGTCTTGTGGCAGATTTTCTGACAGATACTCCGTCGAAGTTCGCCGATTCCAATAATAAGGAATTGGTATGATCCGTGATTTCAGAAAGCTCCCCACCCATGATACCTGCGATTGCGACAGGCTCCTTCTCGTCACAGATCAGCAGGGTATCTGTATCCACTTTGCGCTCGACACTGTCCAGAGTTGTGAAATTCACTGTCTCGGGATAGGTCTTAACGCGAATAGCTGATACCTTAGTGTTATCAAAAGCATGCATCGGCTGGCCCAGCTCCATCATCAGATAATTGGTTAAGTCAGCCAGCAGATTAATCGGTCTCATACCACAGTAGCTCAAACGAATTCTAATGTTAATCGGTGATTTCTTCTGCGTGATATTGCCTATGGAGAGGCAGCTGTAACGATAGCATTTCTCGATATTCTCCACCTTTACATCAATTGACTTCAGATCCTTATAAACACTTGTATCCTTTACCTCCAGAGGCTTTAACGGTCTCTTGGTTAATACGGAGATTTCTCTTGCGATACCATAATGTCCCCATAAATCAGGGCGATTCGTCAGGGACTTGTTATCCACCTCGAAGACAGTATCTTCCAACTGCATAATTTCTTTAATGTCGGTTCCCAAAGGATAGATATCCTCTAAGATCATTAGTCCGGAATGATCGTCGCTGATACCCAGCTCCTTCTCCGAGCAGCACATACCGTGGCTGATCTCACCTGCAATCTTAGCTTCCTGGATTTCCAGTTCTCCTACCCGTCCACCCAGAGTAGCAAAGGGAACGACCGCGCCGACGAAAACATTCGGTGCACCACAGACACAGTCTACAACTTCCCTACCGATATCTACCTTGACCAGATGAAGCTTCTTCGAGTTCGGATGATTCTTGATCTCGATAATCTTACCGACTACGACACCTCTGATATCTTTTCCTTTTTCCTCTATCCCCTCAACCTCAGCGGTGGCAAGAGTAAATCTTCCGATCAATTCTTTTAAATTAATCCCTGACAAATCCGTGAATTCGGATATCCAGTTCATTGATATATACATGATAATTCCTCCAATCTATGAATTTTAATGGATATGCGGATTACCTCTTGTGCTTTCGCACGCTCGGTCGCTTGCGCTTATCCGTGTAAATCCGGCCATCTGCTCGTACTAGTACGGCAGCTGTCTGTTTATTCCTTCTGATAAGCGGATTACCTCTCGTGCTTTCGCACGCTCGGTCGCTTGCGCTTATCCGTGCAAATCCGGCCATCTGCTCGTACTAGTACGGCAGTACGATAAGCGGATTAGCCTCGAAAACCTTCGGTTTTCTCGGTCGCGTTGCGACTATACATGAAAGTCACGTCACTTTCTTGAGCAAGCTCAGAAAGTGCCTTGGCTTTCATGTACTAATCCGCTTATCTCGTAAATTGTCTTAATTGCTTTAGGTTTCCTCCGTTGAAGAGGCGGATATCCTTGATGTTGTATTTCATCATCGCCAGTCTGGTCATGCCGAGTCCGAAAGCGAAGCCTGTATACTTCTCGGGATCGATACCACCAAGGCGAAGTACGTTCGGATGGATCATGCCGCAGGGCAGAAGCTCCAGCCAGCCTGACTGCTTACAGGTAGGACAGCCGGTACCGCCGCAGATAGCGCAGTTGATATCAAGCTCGAAGCCCGGTTCCACGAAGGGGAAGAAGCCCGGACGAAGACGAATCTTTACTTCTCTCTGGAATACCTCGGATAAAAGTACCTTCATAAAATAAATCAGATTGGAGATGGAAATATCCTCACCGATCATCATTCCTTCCATCTGGAAGAAGGTGTTCTCATGGCTGGCATCGATATTTTCATTACGGAAGCACCTGCCCGGGAATAATACCTTCAGATGCTCACCCGGCTTTGGAGCTCCGTATTTTCTCATAATGGTATTCTGAGCTGCTGAGGTATGGGTTTTCAAAAGCTGTCCGTTTTCCAGATAATACGTATCAGTCATATCTCTGGCGGGGTGGTTCTTCGGAATATTTACACCCTCGAAATTATTGAACTCTGTCTGTATCTCCAGTCCATCCTCAATAATGAAGCCCATGGTTTTAAAAATGTCCTCAATCTGTGTCTGTACTATTGTAATCGGATGCATAGTACCAATGGGTTTGTCGGAGGGAATGGAGAAGTCGTAGCGTTCTGCCTTCTCGATTTCTCTTAAATATTCCCTTTCCTCCATCTTCTTCTGGTAATCTACTATGGCCTGCTCAATCTCATCCTTCAGCATGTTTACCTGCATACCTGCCATCTTTTTCGCTTCCGCATCAAGATTACGAAGATCCTTCAGGGCTTCGGTAACCAACCCCTTTTTACCAAGGAAAGCTACTCTGATTCTTTCCAGCTCCTCCTTCAGATTGGCAGCATTCAGCTCAGCTGCAAACTGTTCTTTAATTCGTTCCAGATTCTCTAACATATTTCTTCCTCCTATTTAAAATCTCCTGTAACATACTACCGAACGCCTATATAATGAGCGTTTATGTGCTATGATGCGCATCCCAAAGCGAACTTGTTCGCTATAGAGCGTTTTATGTAATAGGATTTCTATTACATAAAAAAAGCTCCCGTCCTCCAAAAAGGGACGAAAGCATCGTGGTACCACCCAGGTTCAAGCCTATCGTAAAGGCTCCTCTACAGTCATAACGGAACTGCTCCGGCTTTTCTTTTATCAGATCCTACAGGATAACTATACCAATTCACTCTTCTCTGATATCTTAAAAGCAACTCCGGTGCCGAACTTCGAGATATATCCGAACCCTGAACTCACTCTCAGCCGGTGGCAAGCTCTCTCTGGCGGGAAAATATATCCTACTGCATTCACCTTCATAGTTATTATCATTTCACTTATCTTAATCGACTTTTTTCAGATTGTCAAGAAGTTGTTTCACATTTCATACATCAGAGATAGCAGAGCCACGATATCTGCTTCTGTATATGGTTCACTATATGATCCATTATTCCACATAATAAGATTAGTACTGAATAACTTTGACATTTGATTTAGGTTATTATATGCTGTTATAGATGTTTTGATAACGTATGAACATATTTGTGATATGCATAAGGAGAATACCATGGACAAAAAAATACTTTTCTTTGATATTGACGGAACCATCTTAAGCCATAGAACCTATACAATTTCCGAGAGTACCAAGGCTGCGATACAAAAAGCACAGGCCAATGGACATCTTGCTTTTATCAATACAGGCAGAGTTATTTCTGCTATTCCTAAGGAAATTATGGAACTGGGCTTTGATGGTTATGTGTGTGGCTGCGGAACCTATATATCCTATCGCGATCAGATACTTTTACAGAATTTGATACCCGAGGAGCTTTCCAAAAGGTTGATTATAGATCTTCGCAAGCTTGGAATTGATGCTGTTCTCGAGGGCCCCGATGCCATCTATTATGATGAGGCTTCTACGCATCCAGTCATAAAGGGAGTTCGCGAATATCATGATGAGAACGGTTTCCCGACCGGAAGCTGGGATGATCCTACAATTGTGATCAATAAATTCTGTATTTGGTCCTCCTACGAGACTGCAAACAAAGCATTTATGGATAAATATGCTGCATATTTTGATTTTATTGACCGTAATCACAATCTGTATGAAATTGTACCGAAGGGCTACTCTAAGGCCAGCGGAATACAATTTCTGATCGATCATCTAAATATATCCTATGATAACACTTTTGCCTTCGGTGATGGTGAAAATGACCTGCCGATGTTGCAATATGCCAAGCAAACCATCGCCATGGGCAATGCTCCTCAGACCATTAAAGATATTGTCTGCTTTGTGACTCTGGACGTGGATGAGGGTGGTATCCAATATGCATTGGAGCATTATGGATTTATCTAGAATTTCTTGTAAAATAGTATCAATTATGTTAAAATGATCAGCAGGTAATAATATCAGCTGAGCTATCCTCAGTTAATCACTTTGTTAACTATAAAGGAGTGTTGTCGATGCCAAATTACGATGTCATAATCATAGGAGCCGGACCTTCCGGTATTTTTTGTGCCTATGAATTAATCAAGGAAAATAAAGATTTAAAAATTCTGATAGTGGAGAAGGGTCGCCCAATCGAAAAGAGAATGTGTCCGAAGAGGACCACGAAGGAATGTATCGGATGCCAGCCCTGTGCCATCACCACCGGTTTTGCCGGAGCAGGCGCATTTTCTGACGGAAAGCTGTCCCTCTCTCCTGATGTAGGCGGTACTCTTCCGGATCTTTTGGGTTATGGCAAAGCAATGGAATTAATCAAGGAATCGGATGAAATTTATTTAAAATTTGGTGCCGATACTAACGTATACGGTGTCGATAAGGAAGCTGAGATACGTGAAATCAGAAGGCGTGCGATTAATGCGAACCTAAAGCTCATCGAATGCCCCATCCGTCATCTAGGAACCGAAGAAGGTTATAAAATCTATACCCGTCTACAGGAACATCTGCTGGCCTCAGGTGTGGAGATGATATTTCATACGATGGTTATGGATATTGCCATCGAGGATAAAAAAGCCAAAGGTATCATAACCTCCAAGGGAGATACCTATTATGCCAAAGAGATCGTTTCTGCAATCGGCCGTGAGGGTTCTGACTGGTTTAACCAGATCTGCAAGGAGCACGGAATTGAGACGAAGGTCGGAACCGTTGATATTGGTGTCAGAGTTGAGGTACGTGATGAGGTTATGGAATTACTGAATAAGAACCTCTATGAAGCGAAGCTGGTTTATTATACTCCTACCTTCGATGACAAGGTACGTACCTTCTGTACGAACCCCTCCGGTGAGGTAGCAACAGAATATTATGAAAATAACCTGGCTGTGGTTAATGGACATGCTTATAAATCCAAAGAGTTCAAGACCAATAACACCAACTTTGCTATTCTGGTGTCCAAGAACTTTACGAAGCCTTTTAAGACTCCAATCGAATACGGCAAGCATATCGCACAGCTAAGCAATATGCTTTGCGGTGGTAGAATCCTGGTTCAGACCTTTGGTGATTTCCAGAGAGGCAGAAGAACTACGGAAGAGCGTCTTTGCAGAAATAATCTGATTCCCACCCTGAAGGATGCCGTCCCCGGTGATTTATCGCTGGTATTCCCCCACAGAATTATGGTCGATATCAAAGAAATGATCCTTGCTCTCGATAAGGTTACACCCGGTATTGCCAGCGATGAGACCCTCCTTTACGGGGTTGAGGTAAAATTCTATTCCAATAAGGTCGTGGTAAATGCCGATTTTGAGACCAGTATTGAAGGTCTCCGTGCTATAGGAGACGGGGCAGCTGTAACCAGAGGTTTGCAACAGGCATCTGCCAACGGTATCAGTGTAGCAAGAAGCATTCTTGCCAAGATGTCAAAATAATCAATTTCTGCGGTTCTTAATAGTAAAATTTGCCTTCAGAATCAGATAAAATCCGAGAGAAATTACCATTCTTCCTGCCAAGTCAGCGGAGGAGTCTCTTGGAATTTCTCCCGGATCTATATCTGATTATCTTTTAAACATATTATTCCAGAGCACTATTTCCTTTCTCGCCTGTTCTGATTCTGATTGCTTCTTCCACATTATAAATGAATATCTTACCGTCTCCGATTTCCCCACTACGAGCATTGTCATAGATAATCTTCACAATCTCATTTACGTCTTCATCCATTACGATTAAATCAATTTCTACCTTGGGAATTAAATCCGTACTGAATTTTTCACCTCTCCATGCTTGGATAATGCCCTTCTGGGTTCCCTGACCCATTATATCAGTAATGATAATTCCGCGGTAGCATTTCGTCTTCTCTAAACCCGCTCTGACATCAGCCAGTTTATCAGGCTGTATAATTGCCTTAATATGCTTCATAAAGTATCCTCCTTATTTTTTAAGGTGTCAAAGGCTCTTCAATAATTTCCGGTTAGTCTTGCAATATAGGTACCTAGAAGTTAGATAGTTCCTTTAGACACCTTAATCTTATTGATATTTTTCAACAATTAATAAATCTTTCGTTCCTTCTCATCTGCATGAATATCCTTCACCAATAAGGTATAGGTCTGCTTTCTTGCAGGAAATTCCGGATATGCCTGATTGCCATGCTCGTGAATATCCAGTCCTTCGATTTCTTCACGTACCGATACCCTGAGTCCTATGGTTTTCTTAATTAAGAACCATACGGTCAAAGAAGACGCAAAGGTAAATGCACCTACTGCAAGAATACCTAATGCCTGAACACCTAAGAGCTTAAGGCCTCCACCATAAAATAAGCCATTGCCCGTTGCGACTCCAGTGATACCATCCTCCGCGAATAAACCAACTGCCAAGGTTCCAAAGATACCGTTAATCAAGTGAACCGCCAATGCACCTACCGGATCATCCAGCTTTAACTTATCAAACATTATTACCGCAAGTACTACAATAACACCTGCAATTGCACCAATGATTATGGAGCTGGTTACACTAACAAAAGCGCAACTGCCTGTAATGGCAACAAGTCCAGCCAGGCAACCATTGATTGTCATACCAAGATCCGGTTTACCAATGATTATCCATGAGGTTGCAGTAGAAGTTAATACCGCAACAATTGCAGCTGTATTAGTAGTCATCAGAATATGGGAAATAGCTGTCGGATCTGCTGCCATGGTGGAGCCTGGATTGAAGCCGAACCAACCCAACCAAAGAACAAATAGACCTATAACTGCCAAGCTCATATTATGACCAGGAATAGGATTTATCTTTTTATCCTTGGTGTATTTACCGACTCTTGGGCCTAAAACAATAACACCTGCCAATGCAGCCCAACCACCTACAGAATGGACTACTGTATCACCGGCAAAATCAAAAAATCCCATCTGTGCCAGGAAGCCACCACCCCAAATCCAATGTCCGATAATTGGGTAGATCACTAAGGTAAGCATAAAGGAAAATACTATAAAGGAGATATACTTAATACGTTCAGCAACCGCACCTGATACGATGGTAGCAGCTGTTCCACAGAAAACAAGCTGAAAGAAGAATTTGGCATACAAGGGAACTCCAGTCCAGGATAATGCAGAATATACTCCTTCATATGCTTCATTCGTAGCAGGTGAAGTATCGGCACCACTTAATAAAAACAGACCGCTCATTCCAATAAAACCATTTCCATCTCCAAACATAAATCCGAAGCCCAGCAATAGGAATCCTAGAGAGGATACCGCAAATACAATGAGATTCTTTGATAAAATGTTTACTGCATTTTTGGATCTCGCAAACCCGGTTTCAACACACGCAAAACCCAAGTTCATAAAAAATACCAAAATTCCTGCTATTAGGACCCATAAGGTGTCCAAGGTTACTTTCACATCCATACATGATACCTCCTATTAATTTTTTATATTGAAAAGCCCGCTCAACACGTGCTTTTTAACCTTCCTATCAAATAAGCGAAAAGAAGTCAAAGCAAAACTGCTTTGACTTCATTGTCTTAAATAAAAAAATCAAAACAGAACATTAGTTTCTGTTTTGACCTCTTTGCCATATACGATAAAAAGTCAAAGCAATATGCTTTGACTTCATTGTCGTCGTCGCTATTAAATTTATAAACGAGAGTTTACCACAGTCTATTTCAAATTGCAATAGTTATTTTTAAAAATTGTATATTTTTTTTTAACAGCCGAAAGGTTGGGTTTTTTATTATATACACCTATCATATGACTGTATCGGAGTTATGTTCTTATCTATTTATTGGATCAGCATTGCATCACCAAAACTGAAGAAGCGATAGCGTTCCTCTACAGCAGCTTCATACGCATTCATAATATGCTCGCGTCCTGCCAGTGCCGACACCAGCATCATCAGTGTGGACTCGGGAAGATGAAAGTTCGTAATTAGTGCATCTAATACTTTAAAGCGGTAACCGGGATAGATAAAGATTGATGTATCTCCGCTGCCTGCCTGTACCTCACCGTTTTCATCGGCTGCAGATTCTATGGTTCTACAGCTGGTGGTTCCTACGCAGATCACTCGTCCCCCTTTTTTCTTGGTCTCATTGATGATTGCTGCCGCTTCCTCTGTAACCTGATAAAATTCAGAATGCATGTGATGTTCAAGTACATTCTCCACCTTCACGGGACGGAAGGTTCCTAACCCTACATGTAAGGTAACATTAGCAATCGGTATACCCAGCTCCTCAATCTCCATCAATAGTTCTCTGGTAAAATGCAGTCCTGCTGTAGGTGCAGCTGCCGAACCTTCATACTTTGCGTAAACTGTCTGATATCGGTTCTTGTCCGCCAGTTGATGTGTAATATAATGAGGGAGTGGCATCTGTCCAAGCTGATCCAATATTTCTTCAAAAATCCCGGAGTAGGTGAACTTGACGAGTCGATTCCCATCCTCCAGGATATCAGTAATCTCCCCTGTCAGAAGACCGTCTCCAAAGCTGATCTTTGTACCGGGTCTGGCTTTCTTTCCCGGCTTCACCAGGGTCTCCCAGATGTCGTTTTCTCTTCTTTTTAATAATAACAGCTCTATTCTCGCTCCCGGAACGATAGATGATTCTTCCTCAGCCTTGCTGACAGTCCTTGCAGCTTTCGTGTCATGAAGCTTTTCACCAATCAGACGTGCCGGTATAACCTTCGTGTTATTGACTACCAGACAGTCATTTGGACGCAGATACTGGGTAATCTGATGGAATATTTTATGCTCTATCGCACCGGTTTCCTTGTCCAGTACCAGTAATCTGGAACCGGAACGGTCCTCCAAGGGATCCTGCGCTATTAGCTCTTCGGGTAAATCATAATAAAAATCCTGTGTTTTCAAAATTGCCTCCATCTGTAAAATGATACGAAAAAGATTATACAACCAATACAGTGAAAAATCCATCCCTTTATTTTAATCATGTGTTTCATCTCAGTCTTGATGTACTTCAACTTATATTTTACTTCTGTCTTGATTTTATTTCTGTCGTAATTATACTTCAGTCTTTTGTACATTTCAGTGCTCTACATATTTCAGTCTCTTATTTATTTCTGTGTTGTGTTAATTTCAATCTTATGCTCATATCTGCCCTGTACAATAATCGTGTTCCTCTACCTATAGTATCAATATAGCAGCTGTAATTCACCCCACGCGTGATATGCGTTTTCCAACTCCGTCTCTAATTTCATCTTTTCTTCGAATAGCTCATTGAGGCGAAGGCCATCTGTACTATAGCGCTCAATACTTATTTGCAGCTCCTGAAGCTTCTTCTCCGTATCTTCTATCAGCTTTTCGAGACGATCGATGTGGTAAGTGTTTTTCTTCCTTTCCTTTCTGCTGTCCTGGATTACCTTAGTAGCTTGTTGTGCAGGTTTTTCACCTTCTGTCCTTACTTGTGCTTCTGATCTTGCTAGTGCTTCTGATCTTGCTTGTGCTTCTGATCTTGCTTGTGCTTCTGATTTTGCTAGTGCCTCTGATTTTGCTAGTGCCTCAGATTTTGCTAGTGCTTCTGATTTTACTAGCGCTTTTCCCTGCTGATCTGTCTTCCCTGCTGTATCGCTTCTCTCCATCAACTTCTTATGCTCCGATTGATAGTATTCGAAATCACCCTCATAAACCAAAGCCGAATTATTTTCTATTACGATGATCTTATCAGCCAGCTTCGAGATAAAATACCTGTCATGGGATACCATCAGCAATGTTCCCTCAAATTCCGATAATGTCTCCTCCAAGACCTCTCTTGAATCTACATCCAAATGATTGGTAGGTTCATCGAGGATTAGAACATTCACTCCGGTAAAGGTCAGGGAACACAGCCTAAGCCTGCTCTTCTCCCCGCCTGAAAGATACTTAATCTTTTTATGCACATCTTCATTGCAAAACAGTATCTTAGCCAGCTGAGCTCTGGCTGCTCCGCCGGACAGGTTGTGCAGCCGTGAAAAATACTCCAGAACTGTCTGCTCCTCATCCGGATAGATTACCTGCTGAGGCAAATAGCCAATGACTACCTGTGCACCTAGTCTGATCACTCCCTCGTCCGCTTCTATTTCTCCGAGAATCAGCTTTAAAAGAGTAGACTTTCCGCTTCCGTTTTCCCCGATAATACAGGCACTATCCTGATACAGTAATTGAAAATTAACATCGGAGAGAAGTCTGAGTCCATCAAAGCTTTTACTTAAAGCTTTTACCTCCAGTACCATTTTGCCGGACCGGCCCATCGTATTCTGGTTCAGCCGTATCTTACGCTGCTCGAAAATCGGCCGCTTCATTACTTCGATCTTCTCCAGCCGTTTCTCCAGTTCCTTCGCACGCTTGAACATCTTCTCACTATCGCGCATCACACCCCAGATTCTATAACGTTCTATCTGATTTTCCATGCGTTCAATTTTCTTTTGCTGATTCTCATAATTCTTCAGCTCGATTAAAAACCTTCGCTCCTTCTCCACTACGTAATAGCTATAGTTACCCAGATATGCTTCGATATGATCACCAAAAAGCTCAATAATCCTATCCACTACACTATCCAAAAAATATCTGTCATGAGATATAATCAATACCGCTCCCTTATAGTCTTTAAGAAAGCCTTCCAACCACTCAATCGTCATCAAATCCAGATGATTGGTCGGCTCATCTAAAAGCAGAATATCCGGTTCCTCTAACAATATCTTTGCCAGAATGACCCTCGTCTGTTCACCGCCGCTTAGTTTTTCAAAGGGCAATTCCCTCATCTGCTGGTCAATCATCAAGCCCTCAGTAATCTTATCCAGCTTAGTCTCCATCTCATAGCCGTGCAAAAATTCAAACTGTTCGCTTAGCTTTGCATATTGCCCGACAACAAAGTCCAGCTCATCACCGGAGAGGTATGTCATCTTCTCTTCCAGCTCCTCCATCTGCTGCTTCAGCAGGCCAACCTGTTCAAAAGCCATTCTTAATACATCCATCACACTGAAGCTTTCCTCATATTTTGGTATTTGATCCAGATAACCGATTCGATTGCCCTTTCTTAGGCTAATCTCACCGTTCTGATAATCTTCTTTTCCCATCAAAATCTTCATAATTGTAGTTTTACCGCTTCCGTTTTGACCGATCAGGCCAATCCTTTCTCCGGTCTTGACCTCAAATGAAATATTCTCAAATAATTTCGTTGCTCCATAGAACTTAGTCAGTCCGTTCACACTTAACTCTATCATAAATACAACCTCCAATTTATCGAAATTCTCTGTATGTTCATCGCCCACCCACCTAAAGCGCTCCAACACTCTTCTAACTTCAGACTTACCAGTCGGAGGATATAACAAAGTGTCAGCTCGCTGACACTTTCGCGCCCGAGCGGATTGCGAAGCAATAACTTCCGAATGCTTATGCAATAAGCGTTTATTCGCTGAGGTGCGCATCCCAAAGCGAACTTGTTCGCTATGCGGAGCGTTTTTATGTAATAGGACGCACTTTCTTATTACATAAAAAAACCCAAAGCCAATAAGCCTTGGGTTTCAATGATCAGTATGCTTCTGATTATTCTGAATTCTCCGGTTAACTTATAGGATTTTGCCTGAAGCTATGAATTTTGGACGCACTTATCCCGTTCACCGGTAAAATTGCTGTCATGATAGCTTCAAATCTGATCCATTTAAGTGTTTCGTACATTGTTTCCTCCAGAAAATACATTTCAATCATTAGATATATAATACTTCTACGCCACATAGTATGATAAAAAGGAGATTTTGTCAAGGGAATTATTAGATTCCCGATTAATCAAAATATACAGTTTTACCGGTACGGGCAGACTCATAGATTGCTTCCAGAATTCTCGTAACTGCAATTGCCTGTTCCGGCTTAACCACCAAAGACTTGCCTTCAGTAATCGCTTCGTAGAAAACCTTCTGCTCTATATCCGGAGCCTCCTCACTTATACCGGTAAAGAAAGCCACTCCGTCGACGTCTAAGTCAGGCTTTTCTACCAACTGCTTGTCATACTGAACGCGGTTCAGGCGAAGACCATCCTTCATATCTGCTCCTGCCTTTGTTCCGCATAGGCTGGTCTTGGCTTCATCAACCTCAAGTGTATTCAACGCCCAGGAGGCTTCCAGATGAATGGTGGCACCGTTCTTCATTTTAATAAAGCCAAAGGCAGAGTCCTCTACGGTAAACTCCTTCGGATCCCATTCTCCGAAGGCATTGCCCTGTTCCTTCTGATCTGCAAGCTTACGATATACGGAACCGGTTACTGACTCCGGCTCATAGTTGTCCATCATCCAGAGAGTTAAGTCAAGAGCATGAGTTCCGATATCAATTAAGGGACCGCCGCCCTGCTCTTCTTCATTTAAGAATACTCCCCAGGTTGGAACAGCACGTCTTCTGACTGCATGTGCACGTGCATAATAAATCTCACCAAGATCTCCGTTTTCACAGGCTCTCTTCAGATAGAGAGAATCCTGACGATAACGGTTCTGATATCCGATTGTAAGAAGCTTTCCTGTCTCCTTAGCCGTATCCAGCATCAGCTTCGCATCTGCATAGGATTTTGCCATAGGCTTCTCACACATAACATGTTTTCCTGCTTTCATAGCTGCAACAGAAATCGCAGCATGGGACTTATTCGGAGTGAGTACATAAACTGCCTCCATATCCTTTTCTTTTACCAGCTCAGTATAATCGGTATATACACGGGCATCTGCTGTACCGAATTTTTCCTTAGCTGCATCCGCTTTAGCTTGAATAATATCACAAAATGCGATAATCTCATAATTTCCGTTCTTCTGGATTGCCGGCAGATGCTTTTGATTCGCAATACCGCCGCATCCGACAATGCCAATTTTAATCTTTCTCATTTATACTCCTCCATAATTAATTAATCTTCGTTTTACCATCCCAGACTCTTTAAATACTCTATGCTGATACGAGCATCTTCCATAGCCGTATTCTGGATATGGCTGTCCTGTTCAACAACCACCCATTGGCTCTCGCCATTGATTGCCTGCTCTAATATCGACGGTATATCCTGTACTCCATGACCGACTGCAGCAAATACTACCGGGTTGGTACTGATATAATCCTTAAGATGTACCACCGGCAATCTGCCGGCATATTGTTTCATATAAGCAGCAGGCTCCTCACCTGCAACCTTCGTCCAGCAGGTGTCCAGTTCTACCTGAAGCTGACTTTTGGAAAAGGACTGATATAAGGCATCGAGTACATATCTGCCCTCAGTCGTCTTCTGAAATTCAAAATCATGATTATGATAAAGTAAGGTAATTCCTTCCTTCTTACATGCCTCTGCAATGGCCGGAATATTCTTCAGAAATTCTTCATAGGACTTTGAGCCATAACGGTCCTGCTCCAACAGGTATGGAATAGCGATAAAGCTGCAACCGATGATTGCATATTTGTGTATCGTTTTCTCGATATCTCCCATAATTTCCTGATAAGGAACATGAGCCGATATAGGAATAAGTCCGATATTTTTTAGAATATCACGAATTTCCTCCGGTGTATGATCATATAATCCCGCAAGCTCGACTCCGTTATACCCCATCTGTTTTATTTCCTGCATTGTTTTTGCGAAGTCCTGCTGTGCCTCCTCACGAACGGAATAAAGCTGTAATGCAACCGGTAATGTCTTCATAATAATACCCCTTTCTCATATCTCGCTGTCTTCTCGAAGCCTCCTCCGAAAAGTGGAATATCAACTGTATTTATTTCAGTACTTACTCGAAATCTACTACCTGTTTTCTCTCAGAGGACTCAAAAATTGCTTCCATCAGCTTCATAACCCTCATGACCTCAGGCAGCTTAACTTTTTGCTCTTCCTCTCCTGCGATGGTTCTCATGACATTGCGATAGAAATCCCTGATATCACTTTTCACAATCGGAAGCGCTTCCGTGGTGATCGTATCCTCGCGACGGGGTGCCATTGTCTTGGTCAAGCCGGCTGCTGTGCGAACAGGAACCACATCCTTCTCATCCTTGCCGGCTGCATGGACGATTCTGCCCTTCATATCCCAATCCTCTATGATAGCTGTACCGTTCTGACCAATCATATACCACCTCGGAAGTGAGATAAAGTTACTTGTGCCGACCTCAACCAAAGCCTCCACACCGTTATCAAAGCTCAAATGAGCGGTAAAACCGTCATCTACCATGGTATTGGTAATATTGGTCACATTTGCATAGACTCTTTTCAGCTTGGCATCTCCTACCATCTGAAGCAGCTGATCCAGAAGATGCACTCCCCAATCCAGGATCATACCGCCTCCATGCTCCTTCTCCTGACGCCAATCACCGGGAATTCCTCTGGAACCATGAACTCTGGATTCGATCCGAAATACCTCTCCCAGTATTCCTTCCTCATATATTTTCTTCATCGTAAGGAAATCCTCATCCCAGCGACGATTTTGGTGTACCGTAAACAGCTTGCCGGTCTCACGAGATACATCAATCATTTCCTGTAAGTCCTGTGAATTCATAGTGACCGGTTTCTCGCTCACTACATTCTTCCCTGCACGCATCGCCTGAATAGCAATCGATTTGTGCAAATCATTCGGGGTTGCGACCAGAACCATATCGATTCTGTCATCGCTCAATAATTCTTCCAGGCTGTCATAGCTGCGAACACCTACTTCTTCGGCAAACCTCATACGTTCTTTGGCTATATCATAAATGCCTGCAACCTTTAAACCTTCTATAGTATCAATCGTTTCGCGATGCCAATTGCCCATTCCGCCGAAGCCAACGATACCAAGCATATAATTCTGTTGTTCCATAGTAGTCTCCATTCTTACTAGGTTATGCCCAGAACATAACCCCTTTATCTTCGAAAATCAAAACATCCTTCAAGAAATTGATTGCCTTAGTTAAGCCTTCCTGACCGGACATCAGACTGTCCTCATGTTCAATGCTAAGCACGTAATCATATCCAGCCATACGAAGCTCGGATACTATTGCCTTCCAATAATCTGCAGAATTACCGTAGCCTACTGCTCTGAAGATCCAGGAACGGGTCTGCTCATTGCCATAGTGGCCGGTATCAAGAACACCATTTAATGCAGTGTTATATTTATCAACCTTGGTATCCTTTGCGTGGAAATGGAAAATCGCATTTTCCTTACCAAGCTCTCTGATGCATAAGCAAGGATCCATGCCCTGCCAAATCAAATGACTGGGATCAAAGTTCGCACCGATTTCGGGGCCCACTGCCGCGCGAAGCTTAAGCAGAGTGCTGGTATTATACACACAAAAGCCGGGGTGAAGCTCAAGAGCGATCTTGTCCACACCATGTTCCTTCGCAAAGGCTACCTTCTTCTTCCAGTAAGGAATCAGCACCTCATTCCACTGATATTCCAATATCCTTGCGTAATCCTCAGGCCAGGAGCAGGTTACCCAGTTGGGTACTGTTTCCTTCGGTCCGCCACCCGGACAACCGGAAAAGGTATTGATGATATTGATTCCCAGCTTCTCAGCCAGCAGAATTGCCTTAGTAAAATCATCATCATACATCTTGGCAGTCTCCGGATCAGGATGAACCATGTTACCATGGCAGCTTAATGCGCTGATTTCCAAGCCGTGCTGCTTGATTGTATCCTGGAATTTTATTAATTCCTTCTCATCGTTTAAGAGAATATCCGGATCACAATGTGCTTTCCCGGGGTATCCGCCGCAGCCGATCTCTACCATCTGAACTCCCTTGCCGGCAAGGAATTCACAAGCCTTAGTTAGAGGCATATCGCCTAATACGACTGTTAATGTACCTAATTTCATCTCTATTCCTCCTAATATTTTTATTTGAAGAAAGTGTCAAAACATCTTTGCTACTTTCCTGATAGAATAGAATGCTATTGTAAGCGAGCTTGCGTAGCAATTTATTCTATCCGGAAAAGTGCTGTGCACTTTTTACCACTTTTTGTTGATACAATCTTATAATTCTTTCACAAAAACTGCTATGGATATCTTGCTGAAAGCACATATTATCTTGCTATATTTTATGTATTGACTTTTTTCCAGATAGCGGAAGGTGCATACCCATAATACTTCCTGAACAGTCGCCCAAAATTATTGTAATCCTGAAAGCCGACTGCTGAAGCGATTTCTGAGACTGTCAGTTCCCTTTGCTCCAAAAGGCGGTGGGCTGTCCTCAAGCGAACTTCATTGATGTAATTGAGAGGACTTAATCCCATACTTTCCCGAAAAAGATGACAGAAACGATATTCACTCAGGTGCACCAGATTGGCCAGCGTCTGTATGGCAATGGGCTCTGTGAAATTATTTTGTATATACTGAAGCACCATGTTCAGCCTTGTCAGATTTTTATTTCGCCTGTTGCATTCCTTGTCAGAAAGGCTTTCCACGACATAGTTTCTAAGAAGATAGGTAATCAGCTCATATATTTTTCCCTTCATAGACAGTTTATATCCTACCTTCTTATTACTTTCTTCATTATAGATGTTCTCCATTAATTCTTTGATCTTTTCGTCCTTTTCCACCAGTGATTGAAAAATGACATTACAGTTGGCAATCTCTTTGGAGAAGGAATCCATTTCAAAAATAACAACAAGTGCCTCAAAACGCTTGGAAATACTCATACCCTCATGAAGCTCATTGCTGTTGATAATCAGCAAATTGCCTTCTTCCATCCTATTCGGCTTATTATTACAGAAAAAAGTACCCTGGCCATCCATAACATAATGGAGTTCAAAATGTTCATGCCAATGCGGTGGGCAATAAAAGCCTGGCCTCCTGATATGATTGGTAAAAATCTGTACAGGAAACTCCTCATCATTAATAATCTTCTTCTCATATAAACTCATATCGTGCATATCTAAATCCCTGCCTTATCCATCAGAAATCATTACCGCCAGTCTTCAATACCTTTTATTTTACCAAAGCAGACGCACTGTTTCAATCATTGTCGAAACAGTTTCGAAAAATGTTCGAAAGAAAAAAAATAAACCCTAAACGACTTTCGTCTCTTAGGGTATGTTAACAATGATTTTCCATTAAAATAATAAATCTGATTTCTTCTTCAACAGCTTGGCTCCGTTCAGAATAAGCAAAATGCCGGATATAAGTCCTGCAACAATCAGCAGTATTCCTAACACGAGATTCCATACTCCAACCGATTTCATTGTGTGATATATCTTCTCCATCATATTACAATCCCTCCTTTTCGGATCAGTATGTTTCATTATTTACGCCATATTGTTCATAATATGCATCAATTGCTGCTTTTAATGTATCATCAATAACAACCTTCCCCTGATAGGGCTTATTATGCAAATGCTCTACAACTTCCTCCATGGTTACGATTGCAGTCGTTGCAATATGATAATTCTCCTCAATCTCAGAAAGAGCACTCTTGGAACCCTGACCTCGTTCCATACGATCCACAGATACCACAAGACCAAGTACATTAACCTTTGCCTGCGCATTCAGAATTGGCATGGTCTCTCCGATGGAAGTACCTGCGGTGGTAACGTCTTCAATTATGATCACCTTGTCACCGTCCGTCAGAGGAGAACCCAACAGAATACCGGTGTCTCCGTGATCCTTGACTTCCTTACGATTAGAGCAGTACTTAATTTCCTTACCATAGAACTCACTGATTGCCATAGTAGCAGCAACACTTAGCGGAATTCCCTTATATGCCGGACCGAACAGTATATCAAAATCAGTTCCATATTTGTCATGGATTGCTTTTGCATAGTATTCACCCAGCTTGCGCAGCTGTGTACCTGTGCGGTAATAGCCTGTATTCACGAAAAAGGGAGTCTTGCGTCCGCTCTTGGTGGTAAAATCACCAAACTTTAGTACTCCGCAGTCTACCATGAATTCGATAAATTCCTTCTTGTACTGTTCCATATAATTCCTCCTGCATATAATCATTGTATCACAAAAAAATACATTTCATAGCCTTAATAGGAAATAAATCAGATTTATTTTACACATCCGATTAATTCCTTGATATCCTCAATCTGATAACGCTTCATATAAGCCTCTATCCCCGCCAAAATATCCGAGGTGGCTTCAGGATTGATAAAATTGGCTGTTCCTACCGCAACCATGCTGGCTCCTGCCATAATGAATTCCAAGGCATCCTCTGCTGTGGTTATGCCACCCATACCAATAATCGGCAGCTGCACTGCGTGCGCCACCTGATAAACCATCCGAAGTGCAACCGGCTTAATCGCAGGCCCGGACAGTCCTCCTGTCTTATTGGCGAGCAAAAATGCCCTGCGATGGATATCTATCTTCGTACCGGTCAGAGTATTAATCAGGGAGAGTGCATCAGCCCCACCTGCCTGCGCAGCCCGTGCCATCTCGGTAATATCCGTCACGTTCGGGCTGAGCTTCATGATGATTGGCTGCTTTGCACGTTTCTTCAATTCTGAGGTAATTGCTTCTATACACTTCGGATCCTGCCCAAATGCAATCCCGCCTTCCTTCACATTCGGACAGGAGATATTAATCTCTAGCATATCCACATCGCAATCAGACAGACGCTCCACCACATCGCAGTATTCTTCTGTAGTCTTTCCAACCACATTGACTATTATTTTTGTATCAAACTTTCTCAGAAACGGGATGTCACGGTGAATGAATACCTCTGCACCGGGATTTTGAAGACCGATGGCATTCAGCATTCCACCATAGACTTCCGCTACTCGAGGTGTGGGATTACCCGGCCAGGGTACGGAGGAGACACCCTTCGTGGTAACAGCTCCGAGACCTGATAAATCCACATAATCGCTGTATTCCATGCCGGAACCGAAGGTGCCGGAGGCTGTTGTCACAGGATTCTTAAAGGTTACTCCGGCTAAAGTTACGTTCAGCTTCATAACTCCACCTCCTGTGCATAAAATACGGGGCCATCCTTACAGATACGTTTATTCTTCACATTGCTGTGATGATCCGTCTCTTTCGTCTTACATACGCAGCCGAGACATGCTCCGATACCACAGGCCATACGCTCTTCCAAGGAGAGCTGGGCTCTAATACCCCTCTCCAGGGCATAGGATTGAATTCCGCGAAGCATCGGTGTCGGTCCGCAGGCAAAAATGATATCTGCCTCCAAATGATGTTCACGAATGGCATCCAGTACGTTGCCCTTAGTGCCGATGGTGCCCTCCTCTGTCGATATATATACTTTTCCATAGGGAACAAATTCCTGATTAAGAAATGGTATGTCTCTATATCCTAAAACAATCTCTTTTTCGCAGTTTAGCTGCTTTGCCAGCTCCAGCATCGGCGGAATTCCTATTCCTCCTCCAATCAGTAATGCCTTTTTGCCTTCTAAGGTAAAGCCATTACCAAGCGGTCCCATTGCCTCAATGGTATCCTGCCCCTTCAATAGAGCAAATTCTTTGGTTCCTTTACCGGCAACCCGATAAACCAGACGTACTGCTCCCTTCGCTCTGTCAATCTCACAGATGCTGATCGGTCTGGGTAATAATCTGCTGCCGTCCTTACAATATAAAGAAACAAACTGACCCGGCTTTGCATTGTCTGCAATATCCTTTGCTTCCAGCCACATACTGTAGATGTCTTCTGCAAGCATACTGTTGTCTGTTATAACAACGTTCTTCTTCATAGCGACTGACATAACATTTCTCCTAGGTTTCATGATTAATTAATGTACAGAACAAGCAATGGTCGGATGCTTGGCATCCTCGCTAGCGTTGATTATAACCCAAATCCATTCTCACGACAAGGCATTTTTTAGGAGATTTGTCATTTTTTATGTCCGGAAATTGTTTTAGTCAGCCTTCCATAATCTTTACATGGATCTTTCTGATTCGGGGTCCGTCGAATTCCATAAAGAATACGCCCTGCCAGGTCCCAAGAACAGGCCTTCCATCCTCTATGATCAAGGTCTGGGAGAAGCCCATCATACTTGCTTTTATATGAGCTGCGGAATTCCCTTCGCTGTGATGGTAACCATCCGACAGTGGTACCACCTTGCTCATTTCCATCATAAAATCACGTATCACATCCGGATCTGCATTTTCATTGATTGTTATTCCGGCGGTCGTGTGAGGTATAAATACTATGCAAATACCGTTTTTTACACCGCTATCCTTTACCAGATTTCTGATCTCTCTGGTAATGTCGATCATCGCACAATGCTGACCTGTCCTTACACCAAACGTATATACTTCCTGCATCTGAATACATCCTTTCTATCTTAGTACTTATCCTTCTTTTTCTACAATCCCCACAAGGAAACATAACAATACTTTAATATCCAGTATAAGGTATAAAATCATTTAATATATGTATCATAGTACCCATACACACTATTACAAAGCTAATAACTTCGAATTGCTTATGAACCAAACCTCCGATACTATATCATTATCGGAATATTTTGTAATTATTGCAAGTGAGGATTTGGATTCTGCACGGATATTTCTTAATTTCGTAAGTTTTTACCAATCAGACATCGATTTTAAGAAGGTTTTTTGAATATATTCACGTTTCATAATTATTTCTTATAGATTTCGTAAATTAATGAACTTTCAGAACAAATTGAAAGTATGTCTCAAGCCTTGACATGCCTGATTTACTATGATATATTTACCACCAGGGTTTATGACAGCTTAGCGGTACAATTAATTTTTATGGTAATGTAAATTTTAATTTGAGAGGAAATGAAAAAAGATGGCAAACAAGAATCCTATCATTACAATGGAGCTTCAGAATGGTGATGTAATCAAACTTGAGTTATATCCCGAGATTGCTCCTAACACAGTAAATAATTTTATTTCTCTTGTAAATCAGGGCTTCTACGATGGTCTGAAATTTCACAGAGTAATTCGTGGCTTTATGATACAGGGCGGCGACCCGGAAGGTACCGGCATGGGTGGTCCAGGTTATTCTATCAAAGGCGAATTTTCATATAACAACTTTCCTAATAATTTAAAGCATACTGCAGGTGTGATTTCGATGGCCAGATCTCAGCGCCCGGATTCTGCCGGTTCTCAGTTCTTCATTATGCATAAAGACTCCCCTCATCTGGACGGCTCCTATGCTGCTTTCGGTAAAGTAATTGAGGGAATCGAAGTCGTGAATAAAGTTGCCGAGACCAAAACCGATTATTCCGATATGCCTCTGGAACCCCAGATCATGAAGAAGGTTACCGTAGACACCTTCGGAGTGGAATATCCGCAACCTGAGACCTGCTAATAAGCTCGACCAGTAAGAACAAAGTGTCAGCCCGCTGACACTTTCGCGCCCGAGCGGATTGCGAAGCAATAACTTCCTTGCCGCGAGGTGCGCATCCTCAGCGGAGCGTTTTTATGTAATAGGACGCAATTTTCTATTACATAACAAGGGAGATGGATTACTCTCACGTTTGTGAGGGCAACCATCTCCTTATTTTATACATACTCTAATGCAAGTTTATTTGGGATTACCTTTTAGCTGCCATCCATGCCTGTCTTAAATCTTCCCTCATGTCAATGACTGCCTGTCTCGAAGCATCCGCATAATTCGCTGCACCAAATTTCTCATAGCCCTTCAGTTTATATGCCGCTATAATACCCCTGGAGGAATTTACGATTGCACCCAGCCCATCCTGATTGAAATAATGAACCAGATCTTCAGCCTTTCCACCCTGTGCTCCGTAGCCTGGTACCAGGATCAGCGTCTTCGGCATGATTTCACGAAGAAGCTTTCCCATCTCAGGATAAGTTGCACCGACAACCGCTCCGACATAGCTATAAGTGCTTCCCATATGCTGCTCGCCCCATTCGGCAACTTTTTTTCCTACCAGCTCGTAAAGAGGCCTGCCATTCACTATTTGATCCTGAAAATCTCCGCTGGAAGGGTTAGATGTCTTAACCAGGATGAACAATCCCTTATTTTCCTCCTTACAGACGTCTAAGAAGGGATTTACCGCATCTGCTCCCATATACGGATTCAATGTAACAAAATCCTCATCAAAGCCACGATAAGTCTTACCCCCAAGCACGACCTTGCCAAGGTGTCCGATAGCATAGGCTGCAGAAGTGGAACCAATATCACCTCGCTTGATATCGCCGATGACTACGAGGCCCTTCTCCTTGCTATAATCCACTGTTTTTTTGAAGGCCTTCAAGCCCTCAATACCAAATTGCTCATACATCGCAATCTGAGGCTTTACGGCAGGAACGAGATCAAAGACTGCGTCAATGATTCCTTTGTTATACTGCCAGACCGCCTCCGCAGCTCCCTCCAGGTTCTCACCCTTTTTGGCATAGGCTTCCTTCAGTATCTGCTCCGGAATATACTCCAGCATCGGATCTAATCCAACGACAATCGGCGCCTCCAGCTTCTCGATTTTTTCCACTAATCTGTTAATCATTTCCTTCACCTGTGCCTTTCTATACTAAACTTATTTCAATAAACTGTTCTATTATGTGATGCCAGCCATTACTTATTCCTGATATTGATAGACTAACTTTCCACCAACAAAGGTATATTCCACTCGTCCGGTCACTTTTCTTCCCGAAAACGGAGAATTCTTTCCTTTAGAATAAAAGCGATTTAAGTCTATGATATATTCTGCCTTCGGATCTGCGATTACCAGATCAGCGGTCCTTCCTTCTCCGATACAGCCTTTATCGATTCTGAGAATACGAGCCGGATTAACACTCATCTTTTCAACCATCTGGCTCGGAGTCAGATAACCCTTTAGAACCAGCTCCGTCATAACGAGTGCAAAGGCAGTCTCGGAGCCAACGATGCCAAAGGGCGCCTCAGCCATAGACTTTTCCTTCTCTTCCTTCGAATGCGGTGCGTGGTCTGTCGAAATCACATCAATCGTCCCATCCTTCAACGCTTCCTTGAGTGCATCGACATCCGCACTCTTCCGAAGCGGCGGGTTCATCTTATAATTGGCATCATCGGAAAGGATATCCTCCTCAGTCAAGGTAAAATGATGTGGGCAGACCTCCCCGGTCACAGAAATACCATCTCTTTTCGCCAACGCCAGCATAGCTGTGCTGTCCTTTGTTGAAATATGGCATAAATGCAGTCTTGCTCCTGTCTCCTTAGCCAGCAGGATATCTCTTGCCGTTATGATATCCTCAACCGCATTGGAGATTCCGGGAAGCTTCAATTGCTCCGCCTTCTTACCGGCATTGATCGCACCTTTTCCAACCAGACTCTTATCCTCACAATGGGCAAACACCGGCAGATCAAGCCAGGATGCCAATCTCATGGCTTCGGCATATAAAGCGGTATCCATCACTGACTTTCCATCTTCGCTGACTGCCACAGCACCCTTCGCCTTGAGCTCCTTCATATTCGTCAGCACGCATCCTGCCTGGTCAAGAGTAATTGCACCGACAGGTAGGATATTTACAACCGCTTCCCTGGCTGATTTCTCCAGAAGCCATGCTATCATATCGCCATTGTCTGTTGCAGGCTTCGTGTTGGGCATTGGACAAATCGAGGTGTAACCTCCTGCCGCAGCAGCCATACTTCCTGTTGCGATGGTCTCCTTATATTCATACCCCGGTTCCCGAAGATGTACATGCAGATCTATGAAGCCCGGCATAATATATTTCCCTGTAGCATCGATTACAGTAAGTCTGCCACTCTTTGCGGTATCGACTCCTACCTCTTCTGCATCTATCTCTGCTGCTACTTTTTCTATCCGTTCCCCTTGGATCAGGACATCATAAATACCCTCCCTGCCCGATGCAGGATCGATTACATATCCGTTCTTAATCAGCGTTAGCATGAAATAAACTCCTTTAAATTAGAAAATTACAGCTCTGCAGCTTCCAGATCCTCGATGATTTTCCGATCGATATAGTTCTCCAGCTCTTCTTTTTTTACCCACTTACTCTCCACCAGCTCCTCTGACAATAACACCTCTGCCATGGTAGCTCTGCATAAAAAGCTGATTCCTATGTTGAATACATCACCCGTCATAAAAGACCAGGTATATAACATCCTGTCCTGTACAACAGACAGACCGCTCTGTTCTGCCACAGTCCTGAGGATAGCCTTTTCCGGAGCTTCTCCGAATTCAATCACCCCGTCAATAAATCCCCACTGATACGGCTCTAAAACACGGTCATCATACCATCTTCTTACAATAAGATACTTATCCTCTAATTGAATAATCCCTTTTACCAGAATCCTGTATTTATCCATCAATCCCTATCCCTTTCGCTCCTATGATAAAATATGTCACATACAAAGTATGTTTATCACTGTCTATAAAGCCTTTCCCTCCGTCTGTCCTGACAGATAGGTGATGAATTGCTGAGCTGTACGCCCCGACATTCCGCCATGGGAAAGCTCCCACTTATTTGCTTCGGCACACAGCTGTTCTTCACTTAGGCATATTCCCTGACGTTTCGCCAATTCTGTTACAATTGCATAATATTCTTTCTGGGCAGGTGCAGAAAAGTTGATTGTAATTCCGAACCTTGCTACCAAGGATAATTTCTCTTGCATGGTATCGGAACGGTGCAGCTCCTCATTTCTCTCCATATCGTTCCGGTCATTCCAGGTCTCCCTGATCAGATGTCTGCGATTCGAGGTAGCATAAATCAGAACATTATCGGGTCTGTTCTCAAGTCCACCCTCAATCACTGCTTTTAAATATTTATATTCTATCTCGAATTCTTCAAAAGACAGATCATCCATATAGATGATGAACTTATAATTTCGGTTCTTAATCCGGGCAATGACTGCGGAAAGATCCTCAAACTGATGTTTATAGATCTCGATCATCCTGAGTCCATCCTTGTAATACTCATTCAGAATGGCTTTCACAGATGTAGATTTTCCGGTACCGCTGTCACCAAACAGAAGGACATTATTGGCTTTTCTGCCCTCGACAAAGGCTTTCGTATTATCTACCAGCTTCTTTTTCTGTATCTCATAGCCCACCAAATCCGCTAATCCTACCTCCAGGGTATTCGTAATCGGAACTAAGTCCAGCTGACCCGATGCCTTACTGATACGAAAGGCTTTGTTCAGACCGAACATTCCGACACCGTAATCCCGGTAAAATTCAGTTATACATTCAAATATTTCCTGCTCATCCTGTGCCTGCTCAATCCGGCTGCTCAGGAGCTGGACCTTCTCACTTACGCTTTTGTTATACCTGCTGCTGTTCTTCTCAATCGCATGATAATCTGATATGACAGAAAAGCAGTTGATACCGAGCTTCTGCTCGAGTAGTGTGAAATTATAATCAAACAGCGCCTTAAAAATCCTGAAGTCATTTTTCGCAAATTCGTTGACCGTCCCTTCCTTCGCACCGGTCTTCTCACAGGTGATGCTAAAGGGGTTCTCAGTGGTCACGAGCAGATAAGTCAGATAGTTATGCCAAAGATTTCGATTAAAGCCATACTCGGTGGCTATATCCAGGAGTCTGTTAATCTGGGTGTAAATCCGATTAGTGATATCTTCCCGAACGAAGGGGTCTCCGTTTCTTTCCGCAGTGCTTAAATCAAAGTCCTTGATGATATCTGCCAGCTCCAGAAGCAGGCTGTCCTGCCTCAAATTCTTATATATAATTAGTTTTGATATCAGACGATACATAATAATCTCCGTTCCTATGTGTAGCAAGTCATTTGGAGCATAGTATTTTTTAGATACTATCCCGGTTTATAAATCCTCCAAACCGATTAAATTCAAATCCTTCCTGTCAGCGGCCATCTTCTTCAGCTCCTCCGAGAAGCCCTTTCTGGAGAATAGGTAACAGTAATCGGGGCTCACCTTAGCCTCCTCGGCCAGAGCCAATAGCTCAAGGTATTCCTTCGGCTCCGTGATACGAGCTTCAAAATGACAGCTCCCTACCAGAGTCTTCTTATCCCCCGCTTGTGCAAGTATATCAATGGTTCCGTTTTTACCATACCATCGGTCCCACCAGATAAATTTCTCGGGCAGACGGTCATGCAGGTTCATCAGCTTAAGAAACTCCGTACATACATCGGCAAAATATTCCTCCATATAAGAGTCCAAATAGGGCACGATTTCCTGGTCGTAGATCCGATCCGCACTGCCAAGCATGATCTCCGATAAGTTTGGAAATATAAATCGGTACCAGAAGCTGAGGAAATTATCTTTAATGCGATAAAGTCCCCTCATAGCATTTTCTTTGCCTTCCTCGTCCAGAGGAACTAGTTTTTCTACAATATCAAGCTGGATCAAATTCTTTAGATAGACACTGATCTTAGCTCTGGAATAGCCGGTCTTGCCGTGGAGATCATTTAATTTCCGGTTTCCGGTGGCCAAGTAATAGAGAATCGTATTATAGACAGACGGCTCTCTCAGCTCCAGCTTTAAAAGCTGCTGCGGAGTATGAATTAGTCTGCTGTTCTTATTTAGAAGAAGATTTTTGATGTTCTTCTCCACAGAAAGGCTTTCCTGCCAGGAAGCCAGATATTCCGGTATTCCTCCCAGAATTGCGTTAATGTAGATACAGGTCTCAACAGAGGATTTGGGGAAGCGATTCACAAAATCAACAAAAGTAAATTCCTTCAGCTTCATATAAGCAGTGATGAAGGAGGCGTACTCGCCGAGTTCACTCACCATCTCGTTCTCTACCCAGCGGATGGAGGAGCTGCAAAGAACAAACATCACCTGTCTGTTCTGGTTCCCCAGAAGCCGTAAAGCTTCCAGTATGTCTTTGCTGCTTTTCAGTATATAATGGAATTCATCCAATACGATGATGGTCTTTCCTCCATCGGTACCGAGGAGGGAAGAGAACAGAATAGGATACTCTGTCGGCTCATAGGAGATATACTCCATATGAGCTCTTCGATTCATAAGAAGAAGCTGAAGTCTGTCCTCACATTCCATTCCTTCATAGTAAAAAGCCAATGGCTTCTCCGCTAGGAATTCCTTAATCAACGAGGTCTTTCCCATTCCCTTTCTTCCATACAAAATGACAAGATTGCTTCCTGCGGATGTATATTGCTCCTCCAAAAGCTTGAGCTCCGCTGTTCTCTTAACTAACATACCATCACCTCTGTCTGTTTTTACATACGCTCGGGTGCTTCAAAGCCGAGCAAATCGATGCAGGTCATTAAGATGTCCTGTACCAAAGTAATCAAAGCGATCCAGGAAGCCTGTTTTTTCTCATCTTCCTCGGTAATGATTTTTGTATCATGGTAAAAGCTGTTGAAGGCATTGGCAAGATCATAGATATAAGCACAGATACGGTGAGGTGCGACCTCCTCCGCTGCAGTATAGATCATCTCGTTGAACTTTGCCAATTCGAGCACCAAAGCTCTTTCACCTTCGGATGAAGCCGGTAGGATTGACGAAGGAATGGCTTTCTCATGTATCTCCTGATATTTGGCAAGAATTGATTTGATCCTGACAATGGTATAGAGGATATAGGGGCCGGTATCTCCCTCAAAGCTGGTAAAGCGGTCAACATCAAAGATATAATCCTTGGAAATCTGGTTGGACAGATCGCCGTATTTCAGTGCAGCAAGACCAACCTGGGCAGCAACCTTCCTGGCTTCCTCTTCTTCCATGCTTCGGTTCTCCATAATCTTTCGATAAACCTCATCTGCCACACTCTTGATCAGATATTCCAGACGCATGACGCCGCCTTCCCTTGTCTTGAAGGGTTTGCCGTCCTTACCGTTCATTGTGCCGAAGCCAATGAAATCCATGCGGGTATCCTCTTTGACTAGCTTTGTCTTTCTTGCGCAGCGGAATACAATTTCAAAATTCAGCTCCTGGCGCTTATCTATAACATAGATCATACGGTCTGGTTGAAATAATTTCATACGCTCTACTATGGTTGCAAGATCCGTCGTATTATATAATGCGGCTCCGTCCGATTTTAATAACATGCAGGGGGGCACCTCTTTGGTATCTGTATCCTCCTTTACGTCAACCACCAGCGCACCTTCACTTACTTTTGCGAAACCATTCTTTTTCAAGTTCTCAATCATCTCAGGAATGTATGGTTGTGCGTCACTTTCCTTCTTCCATAGGTCAAAGGATACCCTCAGCGTGTCATAAATCTGCTTTAAATCTGATACAGAAACCTCCAGAATATGATTCCAAAGTGCGGTATAACCTCTGTGCCCATTTTGCAGATGAAAAGTCACCGTCTTAGCTTCTTCCCTGAATTCGGGATTCTGTTTGGAAAATTCACTGGCTGCTGGATAGATTTCCTCCAGCTCGGAGATGGTAAAGGGTGCTCCTTTCGGATACTCACCGGTATAGGTATCATCAAAATAGACGAGCTCCGGTTGTCTGCGCTTCAGCTCAGCAATGACCAGACCCATCTGGGTTCCCCAATCTCCGAGATGCGCATCGCCTATCACCTTATTTCCCATAAAGCGAAGCAGTCTCTTGATGCTTTCTCCGATAATGGCAGACCTCATATGTCCCACATGAAGGGACTTTGCAATGTTTGGGCCGCCGTAATCAATGATAATCGTCTTGGGCTCCTTGACCTTCTCGACTCCAAAATGCTCTTCCGATTTCATTTTGTTTAAGTATTCTGACAGAAATTCACCGCTAAGGGTAATATTAATAAAGCCCGGCATAATTGCCGCAACTTCCTGAAATTTATGATTGGACTGCAGCGCTTCCGCGATATCCTGTGCTATCTTGATCGGCGCTGTCTTATACTGTTTTGCTGCTGCCAATGCTCCATTACACTGATATTGGCACAGATCAGGTCTGTTGGATAGGGTAACCACTCCGTATTTTTCTTCATAGCCTTTCTGTATAAAGGCATCCTTCACATCTTCTGCAATTATTTCGATTATTGTTTTCATAGGATACACATGCCTCTCTCTTCATCTTAACTCAAACATTACTTTATCATACAACGCCTGGATTGTCACGAAGAAACAATTAAATTGGCAAAAAAATCTATAGATGATATATTCTCACTATTTTTTATAAATAATCCATAAAGCTGCATTATTTTGATTTTATGTCTGTTATTTTTTCGGATTGTGTTGTATATTGATAGATGAATACATTCTATATAAAAATTCGTATATGATGTAATGGGGGTTACTTATAGCGGATTTTCTATCATATATAGATGCTCGAGATAACTTTAATACGAAAGGGGAAATATCATGTTCGGGCTTTATTTTGGTTCATACTTGGTGGAAAAGAATAAGATTTCTCAATCGCAGTTTGAGGATTTGATCGCGCAGCTTCAGAAATGCAGGGCTAAGCTAGGTTTTATAGCAGTAGCCGAGAAATTACTGACAGTAAAGCAGGCTGAGGAAATCAATGAAATTCAGAAGAGAATGGATAAGCGCTTCGGAGATGTCGCTGTCGAAAAGGGATATCTTCTGGAAGAAGAGGTTACATACTTACTTAATATGCAGGGAAGTGCTTACTTACTTTTTCTGCAGCTTCTAACCGAAAACAACTACCTCACTATGGAGGAAATCAAAGGTACTCTGGAGGATTTTCAGACAGAATACCGCCTGACTGATTCAGAGCTTGATTCCTTAAAATCCGGTGATATTGATCGTATCATCCCGATATTTGTGGATATGGATCACCCAGCTTACGGGGAATGTGCCAGTCTGGCCATACGTAATATCGTCCGCTTTATCAGCAACAGCATCATATTAAAGAAAGCATACCAAGTAACCAGTTATCCGTTTCGGGCACTTGCCTCCCAGACAATGGAAGGAAATCCCGGTCTTTTTGTTGGCCTTGCCGGCAAAGATCCGGCTTTGTTATCCATTGCCAAGGCATTTGCAAGAGAAGAGTTTCAAAGTCTGGATGAGGATGCTTTTGATTCCGTATGCGAATTTTTAAATTGTACTAACGGCTTATACGCATCAAAGCTTAGCCAGGAGGATATCGAACTGGAAATGGCTCCTCCGATATACTATACAGATAAATGTATTACCTCAGAAGACCTATATATCGTACCATTTCAGATCAATGGGGAACAGGCAGATATCATAATCGCAATGAATAACCATATCGGTATTAATTAGGAGGGGAGTAGCGATGGCAAGAATTCTTATTGTTGATGATTCCAAAACTTCACGTAAAATACTCCGTAGTATTCTGGAGGAACACGGTCATGAAATCATCGCAGAAGCCGTAAATGGGGAGGATGGCTTCAAAAAATTCAAAGAGACACAGCCGGAAATAACCACCATGGATATCACCATGCCGATTATGGACGGTTTGGAGGCACTAAAGCACATCAGATGCTATAATAGTGATGCGAAAATTATCATGGTTACAGCTGCCGGGCAGAAAACCAAGATGATTGATGCAATACGCCTTGGGGCAGCGGAATTTCTCGCCAAGCCCTATGAGGCTGAGCAGGTAATCGAACTGATTAACAAGGTGATGTAAGAGAGAATTAAAATCATTTATAAAATCTCTGTTTTTGAGTAATCTAAGGTTCTAAATTTAATTTGGAAACAGTAGGAGGGAGGTGCTTGCAGCACCTCCCTCCTTATCTTAATTCTTATGATACTATTCTAACAATTCACCGGCTTTTACATCTGCGAAAGCTCAGTATATTAATCTGTAATTATGCCTGTACGGGCATGATGATTGCTGCGATAATGTATGCCAGTACACCGAAGCCCCCTGCAAAACCAAATAGCACCCAAGCCAATCTGATAATCGTCGGATCTACATTGATGTATTCCGCAATACCTGCGCACACTCCGCAAATCATCTTATTATTTGATCTGTATAATCTTTTCTGTTCCATAATAGAACCTCCTTTTCATTATTTACCATCTACTTATTATAATACAACCTTTTTACCGAAAATCAACTGTAATATTGCCGACACTGCAGTCAAGTTTGAAGTTACCTATTGTACCGTCATTATTTATCTTCGTATCCGATATAGCCTTATAATGATGATCCGCTATGTTGATCGTGCCAACACCGGATTCAATATCATAAGAATAGTCATCCTCTTCTCCACTCAGATTTAGTTCGACATCTCCGACGCCGCAGGTGATATCATTATTCCCAGTTATCGTTCCTTCTATGAATACACCACCGACACCACAGTCAATTGAGATATCATTTGCCTGAAGTTCTTTGAGTTGTATGGTTCCGGCACCCACAATATAATTTGATTCGTCGCTGATTGAAGCATCTTCGATTACCAGCCGTCCTGCTGAAACTTCAAAATCAGCTTTTGAAGCAAGTACCTGCTCAATCATGACATCCCCTGCTCCGATACAAAACTTAAAGCTGTTGGCTGTAAAATCAGCGGGCATGGTAATCGTAATCTTGGGTTCATCATAGTTCCACCATCTCCAGCCACGAATGTCACCAAGGTGAACTCTTCCGCCAAAGATATTAAACTCATTATCGCTATTTTGCCTTACAATCCACGTTCCGTTCTCTACATAAGATTCCAGGCTGTTCTCCGGAATATCCTCGGCATCAATGGAGAAACCATCTCCTTGGATTACCTGAACCTCTGCATATTCAATATCCATATCCACATCAGTAATCCCTGTATAGTTCTCCTGATAAGAAACCGTGGGAAGGTCTACGATTGTTCCACCGGATGCCACGACAATGATGACTAATATGATACCAAAACCTAAGGCAACAAATGCTATGCCAAGCCATATTTTTGTAAATGTTTTCATGCCATCACACTCCTATTCTTAAAGGGCATCCTACATAAGTTAACAATACCTCTGCATAAAGCAGGCAGCACCTTGGTACAGATTGCACCGCTGAGCATAGTGAACAGCATACCGAGTCCTAAGACAATCAGACCGCTGCCAATCATTGCAAAACCGATTAACGGTACACTTAGCTGGATGAGCCCTGAGATAAAAAGTGCAATTCCACCAAAAATCATCGCGATCCCGGCTGCCCCAAATCCAACGATTAAACCGAACAGTGTAGCAATCAAACCAACAGCAATGCCAAAAACGGCACTGAGCAACGGTAGACCGACCGGTATTGCTAAGATACAAAAGATGATAAGCAGAGCTACCTTGTCATTATTCTTCGTCTGTTTCGTCTGACTGTAATTACCTGCGCCCTGGTTGGTGCCCTGACCTGCTGACCGATAAGTATTCTGACTGTTATACCGGGGTCCATCCTGATTTGATGCATTTCCCTGTGTATTCTGTTCTGTGTTCGTAGTCTTCGGATCTGCAACAACGAATTGTTCCTTGCTGTTTACTGCATCCTGATATCCGTTTTCTGTATATATCCCCTCCTGTGCACGCTCTGCTGCATTGGAGACCAAATCCGCCTTTATTATATCAGCTACCTGCTTCGGTGAACCCAATTCCGTTATGATTTCATCCTCCTGCTCTTCCCCTGCATCTTCAAAATAACCGTTATAATATTTGAGAGCCTCTTCACGTTCTTCCAAAGGGATATCCAACAATAAGCTTTCGAGTTCCTTCATGAATTCTAGCTTTGTCATCTATTTCACTCCTTCAAATATAATATTTATTTTACTGTAATAATTCTCCCACTCTTCTCTATAAAGCCTAAGCTGTACCATTCCTTTGTCTGTGATTTTATAATACCTTCGATTCCTTCCTCCGAACTCCAAGTCATATACTTCCAGGCAATCTTCCTTCTGCAACCTTCGCAGAACCGGATACAATGTGGATTCCGATACTTCAATAGCCACTCGAACATCCTGTGTAATCTTGTATCCATATGTTCCATCCGGTTCCTTTGATACTACTGCCAGTACAATCGCATCCAGAAGCGCTGAACCGGTGTTAAATACCATAGTCTTCACTCCTTTCCGAGTTTTATATTGAAAACAATATTGTTCGATTGACAATACTATACACCATATAATATTGTATGTCAATACAATATTATAAAATTCAGTATATTATTTTTTATGTTGTTAGGTATAAAGTAATTCTATCAAATATAACGGTAATCTCCATGTTTTATCTTCAAGGAAAACTTACCGGAATCAAAGGTCTCCGATATATGATTTTCTATTTATCATATACCGGAGACCTAGTTTATGCATTAGAATCGGATTAATTTATACTTATGTTATGCTTTCGGCAGGGCTACATTAAAGGTGGTTCCTTCGCCCAGCCTGCTTCGTACAGATATCCTTCCCCCATGCGCTTCTATGATGGATTTCACGATAGTAAGTCCAATGCCTGTCCCTCCCGTCAATCGGTTACGGGATTTATCCGCACGATAAAATCGTTCAAAAATATAAGGAAGCTCCTCCTCTGCGATACCGATTCCGTTGTCGCGGATACTAAAGCCTGCACTGTCCCTGGTTTCAAAAAGCTCAAAGGTTATGAGGCAGCCCTCCGTAGAATATTTGATGGCATTGCTCAAAAGGTTAATCACTACTTGCTTTAATCTGCTCTGATCAGCCAACAGTGAGGGATGCGCTCCCTGTAGTTCAACCTGCAGGCTTTTGTTTTCAAGCTCTAGAGTAAAGCTGGACACCACCTGTTCGACCAAGGCATACAATTCCACCGGTTTCCGTACCAATTTCAGAATACCGCCTTCGAGCTTAGCCAGGCTCTCCAGATCTCCTACCAGTCGACCAATTCTTTCCACCTCATCATAACAGCTTTGCAGGCGTTCCTTATCCGGCTCCCATAATCCATCCGCCATAGCCTCAAGATAAGATTGCAGGATTGTGATAGGCGTCCTCAGCTCATGGGCCACATCCTCAGTCAACTGCTTCCGAAGCTTCTCCAAGGTCTCCAGGGAGACGGCAAGGTGATTGATGGAATCAACCAGAAGCACCAATTCCTTCGTGTCAAGCTCCTCCTGAATACGCACTCCGTAATTACCATCCGATATCTGTTTTGCTGCCTCCACTGTCTTTAGGATCGGACTGCTGATTCTTCTTGCAAGCATGGTCCCAACCAGAAAGGAGATCAGCAACGAGATAGCTCCTACCCCAAGTAAGATAATATTTAAGGATCTTAAAAATTTAAATTCATTCTCATTCAAGAAAAAGGGACCAAAATAGCTGATGCTGACACTCCCGACGGTTATTTCGTCCTGCTGCAACGGATAGGTAACGGAAGTAAATTCACCGTCCAACCGAGGATACTGAATTTGCATTCTTTGGGATATCTCCTCCATGATCCGATTACACAGGTTCATATCGTGAGCCTGGGCATCCCACAGCACTTTTTTCTCCTGATCAAAGACCTTAAGGATATAGCCTTCGTAGAGGGAGGACATGCCAATTGCATGGATATAATCCAGGTTCCATTCCCCGGTATTCGGTGTAAATTGCTGCCCAATACTGGTCGTGATGATCTGAGTCTTCAATTCCTGCTGCTGGCCGATATAATCGGTAAACTGCTGATTGATGAAATAATTGGATAGCACGCTGATGATGGCAATTGCCAGCAGTACAATCATCAGGATGGACAGAGATAATCTTGATTTCAGACTGTGCATCTGCTATTCACCTCCGAATTTATAACCCACACCATGAATCGTCTTTATATAGTAAGGCTCCTTCGGGTCGGTCTCTATTTTATGGCGAAGGTTCTTAATATGGCTGTCTATGGTTCTATCATAGCCTTCAAATTCTTCTCCAAGGGCTGTGGTTATCAGCTCCTCCCTGGTAAACACCTTATTGGGATACTTGGCCAGCAGGATGAGCAGCTTATATTCGTTCGGCGTAAGCTTGACTTCAACCGAATTTCTTGTCACAATTCTATACTCGTAATCAATCACCAGTTCTCCGTCCCGGAAGGATTTCTTGGCGTGTAAGCCTGGCAGATCATCCATCGACCTTCGAAGCACCGCTTCTATTCTTGCATATAATGCCTTTAGACTAAAAGGCTTCGTAATATAATCATCCGCCCCGATTCCCAGCCCTCTTAGATGATCGGATTCCTCGGATTTTGCCGTCAGCATCATGATCGGTACCCTTGATTTTTTACGAATGAGCTGACAGACCTCTTCTCCCGACATTTCCGGGAGCATGAGATCCAGCAAAATTAAAGAGATGTTCTCTCTTTCGAATATCTCGATTGCTTTCTTCCCGTCGTGTGCCGTAAGCACAGTAAAGCCCTTACTTTCCAGGAAGGACTTTACTACGGTCATTATTTTTTCTTCATCTTCAACAACTAAGATTTTAATGAAAGGCACTGTCCCCTCCTTACTTTATGCCGTCGTTTCGGCATACCCCAATTAACTCTCTACATCAAAGGGCTTCAGGAATTTATCTACCTGTATCTTTTTACCGTTATCTTCCATAATCTCCACCTTGGTGAATAACCATCCATTCACCTTGTTTGGCTTCACTCCCGCATCCAGAAATGGCTGTGGATTTAGCACAAAAACGATATCCTTATCATTGGTCTTCATATCCTTTGCCCACTCGAACATATTTCCATTATCCAGCTTTACCCCGAAGTGGTCAAGTGCCAAATGGTAGGATATTCTGTCCCGATAGTGTTTCACCAGTTTTTTATAGGAATCAAGCGGTGATGCTATTCCGACATAGGTAATGTTATCATCGCCGAGCGGTGCTCCAACGATAATCTGATTATCGACAAACATGCCTGCGGGAAGCTTAGCCGGATCCAATCCCGCATCCAGAAATGGCTGTGCATCCACGACCAATCTGATATCATCACCTGTTGTCTTGCTAAAATCCTCAGACCATTCGAAGCGTGCCGCCTTATCCAGTGCCTGGAATGACCAGCCTCCGAATTCTGTATCTTTACTAACCTGATTCGGTAGGGCTGTCAGTACTGCCTGATAGGATTTCTCAGATTGGTCTCCTATTACATCCAGCTTGCCGCATGCAGTCAGTCCTACCAGTATTATAATAATTACTATAGATAATACTGCTCTTCTCATCTAAATTGTTCCTCCTCTCTGCTGCTAACTTACGAATTCGTGAAGCAGTACAAATTTCGTCAATCAAAAAAACTTTACTGTTCAATTTACTTCTTTATGTCCCTGCTTATCGGTATGCACGAAAGCCCTTCAGTCTAAGTGCATTGCTGACTACGGATACAGAGCTGAAAGCCATGGCAGCTGCAGCAAAGATTGGGTTGAGGAGCGGGCCTCCGAACAGATGCAAAATACCTGCAGCAATCGGGATACCCGCTACATTGTAGCCAAATGCCCAGAATAAATTTTGTTTAATATTTCTTATAGTACTTTTACTTAGATTAATTGCTGTCGGCACATCCATCAGGTCACTCCTCATCAGAACGATATCCGCCGATTCCATAGCTACATCCGTACCGGAACCGATCGCGATACCAATGTCGGCCTGTACTAAAGCTGGGGCATCATTAATTCCGTCTCCAACCATACATACCTTTTTACCCTCTGTCTGAAGCTTCTTTACTTCGTTAGATTTATCCTGAGGAAGCACCTCTGCAAGGACTCTGTCAATCCCCACCTGTTTTGCGATAGCTTCCGCTGTCTTTCTGTTATCACCTGTGATCATGGCGACCTCAATTCCCATGGACTGAAGCCTCTTGATGGCTTTCGCACTGCTCTCCTTAACCACATCGGCTACAGCAATGATTCCCGACAGCCTTCCATTTATGGCAACATACATCGGGGTCTTCCCCTCTGCTGCCAATTGATCGGATTTCTCTTTCAGTTCAATCAGAGAGATGTTTCGTTGGTCCATTAGCTTCTTATTTCCGATTAGTATCCTCAGCTTATCAATCGTAACCTCGATTCCCCTTCCGGGTACAGCCAGAAATTCTTCGACCGGAAGAAGCTCAAGTCCTTCCTTCTCCGCACCCCTTACAATTGCCTCTCCCAAGGGATGCTCGGACCCTTTTTCTCCGGAGGCAGCAAGCTTTAAGAGTCGTTCTCGGGTGATTCCCTCAATTGGAAGGATATCCGTTACCTCAGGTTTACCTTCTGTAATTGTTCCTGTCTTATCAAATACGATTGTATTCAGCTTATAAGCCGTCTCCAAGGCTTCTCCGCTCTTGATCAGAATGCCGTTCTCCGCACCTTTACCGGTACCGACCATGATGGCGGTCGGTGTAGCGAGTCCAAGTGCACAGGGACAGGCGATTACAATCACAGATATAAATATAGTCAACGAAAAAGCCAATGACTGGCCGGTTAAGAACCATGCAAAAAAAGCGATTAATGCTATGGCACATACTACGGGCACGAAGTAACCGGATACGGTATCTGCAAGTTTGGCGATTGGAGCCTTAGAACCCTGAGCGTCCTCGACCAGCTTAATAATCTGAGCTAACGCTGTATCTGCTCCGACCTTAGTTGCTTTGAATTTAATCATACCGTTCTTATTCATACTGGCTGCATAGACCTTGTCACCGATTTTCTTATCCACCGGCATACTTTCTCCGGTCAGCATAGCCTCATCAATAGAGGTAGTTCCCTCCAATACCACACCATCCACCGGTATTTTCTCACCTGGTCTGACGAGCAGCAGATCACCGATCTCCACATCTTCAATTGGGATTTCCTTCTCCATGCCATCGTGTATCACGGTTGCTGTCTTAGGTGTCAGCCCCATCAGCTTCTTGATTGCTTCCGAAGTCTTTCCCTTGGACACTGCTTCTAAGGATTTTCCCAGCAGGATCAGGGTAATAATCACACCTGCCGTCTCAAAGTAGAGATGTTCTACTGCTCCGAAATCACCCCAGAGGATTCTTGCTGTATTATAGATACTGTAGATAAAGGCTGCTGAGGTACCGATTGCTACCAGGGAATCCATATTCGGGCTGCGCTGAAACAGTGCTTTAAAGCCAACAGTATAGAAACGGTTTCCGGCTATCAGGATCGGAATGACCAGAAGGACTTCCAATAATGCAAATCGTAGAGGGAAGTCCATCGGATGAATTCCCTTCGGAATTGGGAAAGGCCACCAGGAAAGCATCGGCACCATAGCGATATATAAGAGCGGCAAACCAAAGACTGCAGAGATGATGAATTTCGTCCAGAGTATCTTGATCTCCTTCTCCTTACGCAGCTTATCCGCATCAACAGTATTTTTGTCGTTAGCCAATGCCTGATAACCTGTTTTTTCTACACATTCCTTGATGTCAGAAAGTCTGATCACCTGTGGATCGTACTCAAAGGTTGCTTTCTCGGTTGCCAGATTGACCGATACACTTCCTATTCCCTCCAGCTTCGCTATCGCTTTCTCCACTCTTTGGGAGCAAGCTGCACAGGTCATGCCTCCAATCTTTATTGTTTCTTTTTTCATGATATATTCTCAACCTTTCCTAAAGTTTTAGTAAAGACTTATTTCCAGTTTTGAAAGATTACAACGGCTTTGTTAAGAAAATCCTTTGATATAGTAATTGTCTTAGCATCCACTGTTTTATATTCAGGTGTTATCGGCACGGGATTACAACCGCCTTTGGTTGCTTCCACATCATCCATGCCAAAGGCATTTCCGCAATTCTGACAAACCAGCTTGTCGCCCTCTATCTGATAGTATCCTTTTCCTGAGCTGTAACATACCTGGCAGGTGTTAAATGCGGTTCTTATCGTACCATCCGAAGCTTTTACCGCAATTACCTCCAGATCTGTTCCATTGATGGTCGCAGGATAAAATGTAGGTGTTTCGCTCACATTGGCTACAGGAATGACAATATCGCTGTCCGTTACCTTGGTGATTTTTGTGGAAGCTGCTTCCTTTGCCTCCTTTTTGGGATTGATATTCAGAAACACTACAACTGCTGCCACCATAAGGATTGCTGTGATGATAAGTATTTTAGAGTTATGATTGGATTTTTTATTCATGATTGTTTTTCCTTTCTGTTCTCCTGTTTTCATAGTATTGATATCGCTGATTTTGTTTATTAGAACTTTGCATCATAGTCCTTCCTATTACTGACAACAGGAATCTCCTGCAAAGCCGCCACCCAAGCCTGCAGAAGAACTACTGTCTGCTATGGTACTACTGTCAATACGGTTTATATCATCTACTACTGTAATCTTACTTCGGATCATTCCCATCCAGCAGCTGAAAGGAATCGTTCCGCTCTCCTCCGGCGTGAATTCAATCACATTATCACCTACCGCAAGGTCCCTCTGAAGTTTTAGCATCGGAATGATAATACTATTGTTACAACCGTTGATATCACCGTCCTGCGCTTGAATGATCCACTTTACCGGGACACCCTTTTGTACAATAATCGGTTCGTAGCTTCCTGATTCCAATCCCGTGGTAACTACCTGAACACCACTCTCAAGTTTCGCAATATTTTCTTCTTTAGTATCGGCCTGACCTGCAAAGATGGGTATGGTAGGAACAGAAAAGCCGGTAATCCCCAGGCCGTTCCGGAGCATGAATACTCCGAGGAATACGACCAGAACAGCACTGACCGTCATCATCCTTTTGGTATATTTTCTATTCAGAAGGGAACCCAGTGCTCCGAATAAAAATAGTAACGGCACAGTTCCGATGCTGAAGAGGAACATAGAGATCGCTCCCTTGACAGGACTTCCCGTGGATAATGCATATAGCTGCATGGCCTGCAGGGGTCCGCAGGGCATCAATCCGTTCAGCAGACCGATATAAAGCGGGCTGTTGCTGCGACTGCGCAACGGATTTAATTTCTTTACTACGAATTTCGGCATCCTCGGATTCAGTCTGCGCAGCCAAGGGAAGATATTTAGCAGGTTCAAGCCCATGATGATCATAAAGCTCCCTGCCAGAAGCTGTACTGCACCCTTCATAGGTCCGGAGAAGCTGACTACGGAACCGAGTGCACCAACGATACCTCCGATGACTGTATAAGAAATCACTCTACCCAGATTATATAAAAGGCTGGGGCGAACTGTCATAAATCTATTTGCCTTCTCGGTACCGATATTCTTCGCAGATACAGTCTGGGTAAGGCAGATGCCCCCGCACATGGCTACGCAATGGACTGAGGTCAGAATACCGATCAGGAGCAACATCCCATATCCCATACCTGCCTTTGCTACCGGGAAATTTCTGATGATATTGAAGGCACCAAAATGATTGGCAATCAGATATACGGCAAATAAGATGATTACAATTGCAGTCATGTTAGCCAAATTATTATTCTTCTGCTCTGTATTCGAATTCTTACGATTCAATCTTATTGTTCTATCCTGAGAATTTCTTTCCTGCGGATTGATTTTCTCATTTCCTTTATCTTGTCCGCTATAAATCTCAGCATGGTAATCATGTTCTTCCAATAAAAGCAGCATCTCTTCCGGGTGAATAAATGCTTCTTCATAGGTGATTTTTACTTTTCCCTTGGAATAGCTGGCCTCCACCCCCAGAACGCCATCCGCCTTAGATAATTCCTTCTCAATCATATTCTCGCAATGAACACAAGTCATATTATTTACCGATAGTGTTATTGTTTTAATTGAAGACATCTGTGTTCTCCCTTCTATGCGTGAGACTGTCTCTTCTTTCTGTGTGAAGATTTTATCGAGAGAAATTTGGTGGTTTCAAATTTCAAGATAATTCCGGCCCTTTCAGAATTATTCTCACACTGTTTTCTTATATTCTATCAACCGTTTGTGTAGATATTATGGAGAAACAGAATCAAAAAAGCCGGTATAAAATCTCCACCAGCGTACTAAGGCGGAAAATTTTATACCAGCTTACCTTTAATAATTTTATTATTAATCTATATCTTACCAGATACCCTGTGCCATCATAGCAGTAGCAACCTTTTCAAAGCCTGCAATGTTTGCACCTACTACATAATTACCTGCAGAATTGTATCTCTTCGCTGCATCATCCATACTATGGAATATGTTAACCATGATCTGCTTTAATTTAGCATCAACCTCATCAAAGGTCCAGCTTAATCTTTCGCTGTTCTGAGTCATCTCTAAGGCGGAGGTAGCTACGCCACCTGCATTTGCAGCCTTGCCGGGAGCAAATAATACCTTGTTAGCCAACAGATATTCAGTAGCTTCCAAAGTTGTAGGCATATTAGCACCTTCTGCTACTGCAAAGCAGCCGTTTGCTACAAGAGCCTTTGCATCGTCGATCAGAAGCTCATTCTGGGTAGCGCAGGGAAGAGCAACATCACACTTCACGGTCCATACGCCTCTACCCTCATGGTATTCAGAATTCGGTCTGAACTTCTTGTATTCGGTTAATCTTGCACGCTGAACTTCCTTAATCTGCTGAAGAGCAGCTACATCAATGCCGTCCGGATCGTAAATCCAACCGTTACTGTCACTGCAGGTAACACATTTTGCTCCTAACTGATGAGCTTTCTGGATAGCATAGATTGCTACGTTACCGGAACCGGAAACGGTACAAATCTTACCCTTGATATCCTTACCGTTGCATTTTAACATTTCTTCTACTAAATATAATAAACCATAGCCGGTAGCTTCTGTTCTTGCCAAGGAACCGCCATAGGTTAATCCCTTACCAGTCAATACACCTTCGTAGGTTCCCTTGATCTTCTTGAATTGTCCGTACATATAGCCGATTTCTCTTCCGCCTGTACCGATGTCACCTGCAGGAACGTCTACATCAGCACCGATGTATTTATAAAGCTCGGTGATGAAGCTGGTGCAGAAGGCTAATACTTCTCTGTCAGACTTACCCTTAGGGTCGAAATCAGAACCACCCTTGCCACCGCCGATTGGGAGTCCTGTTAATGAGTTCTTAAAAATCTGCTCAAAGCCTAAGAATTTAATAATACCGATATTTACAGAAGGATGTAAACGTAAGCCACCCTTGTAAGGTCCGATTGCATTATTAAACTGAACTCGATAGCCTGTGTTGACCTGTACCTTACCGCTGTCATCTACCCATGGAACTCTGAACTTAATCTGTCTGTCGGGCTCAACAAGTCTTTCAAGAAGTGCTTCTTTTCTGAATTTCTCCTCGTTCGCATCAACCACTGTTCTTAAGGATTCCAGAACTTCCTTAACTGCCTGATGGAACTCAGGTTCTGCGGGGTTTTTCTTAACCACCAGTTCAATTACCTCATCAACGTATCCCATAAAAATTTAATCTCCTTTGATTAAAATACAAAAAAAAGACGCATAAAAATAAACAAATGCGTCTTTGAATTTGCTTTTTCCATTATATCCACTTTTCCGCTTTAATTCAATAGATTTTTTGCGAATTTTTTTACTCAGATATAGTATTTTTGCATAACTCTCATATCCTTAGGTTATATTAACAGGTTTATGATAAGATTTATGCCCTTCGCATTGAAATAACTTATTGATCAAATTCTGTAACGCTTATGCCCAGAAAAAAGTATTCATTTCTCTATCCTTATGTTATAATTCTAGATTATAACAGGAAATCATACCTGTCCCCGAATGACAGCATAGAATATACTGCTTTTCAGACGGTATCCTATCAGATCACCCCTTAGATCAAATGTGGAACAAAGGAGATTTTATATATCATGGCTTTTGACGGAATCGTAATCGCTAATATCATACAGGAACTCCGTTCTGTCTTGCTGAACGGTAGAATTAACAAAATAGCTCAGCCGGAGAAGGATGAGCTGATTCTCACCATCAAAGGACAGGAAAAGGAACAATATAAGCTGCTGCTTTCAGCCGGTGCCGGACTTCCTTTGATTTATCTTACTGATAATACAAAGCCCAGTCCAATGACGGCACCTAATTTCTGTATGCTGCTTCGCAAACACATCAACGGTGCCAGGATACTTGATATTTCCCAGCCTGGCCTGGAGCGAATCGTTAACTTTAAACTGGAGCACTTAAACGAAATGGGTGATCTCTGTATCAAATATCTGATCCTCGAATTAATGGGAAAGCACAGCAATATTATCTTCTGTGATGACAACATGGTCATCCTTGACAGCATCAAAAGGATCAATCAGTTTGTCAGTTCGGTTCGTGAAGTACTCCCGGGGAGGAACTACTTCATCCCACAGACTTCGGATAAGCTCGATCCGCTAATCATCACTTATGAAGAGTTCCAAGCCTCGGTATTAAAGAAATCCATGCCCATTGGAAAAGCCTTATACAGCGGCCTGACCGGTATCAGCCCGTTGATTGCCAATGAAATCTGCTGCAGGGCTACTGTTGATGCCGGAGATTATCCCGAATCCTTCAGCGAGGATATCGGATTGCATGTATACAAGACCTTTGAAAGGCTGATTGAAGATGTGAAAAGTGCCGCCTTCCATCCAAATATCGTATCGAGGGACGGGGTTCCGGTGGAGTTCTCCAGTATTCCTCTAACCTGCTATAAGGATCATGAGGTGCAGACCTTTGAAAGTATCTCTGCTCTCTTAGAAGCCTTCTATGCTTCCAAAAACTCAGCTGCCAGAATTCGTCAGAAATCAGCCGATTTGAGAAAGATCGTATCCAATGCAATAGATCGTGCCGCTAAAAAATATGATCTGCAATCAAAGCAGCTTCAGGATACAGAGAAACGGGATAAGTTCAAGGTATACGGTGAATTGATTACAGCTTACGGATATGAGCTTGAACCCGGTGCGAAGGTTCTGAAGGCTCTGAATTATTATGATAATAACGAAATCAGCATTCCTTTAGATCCGACCATCTCTCCGATGGAGAATGCGAAGCAGTATTTCGAAAAGTATAGTAAGTTGAAACGTACTTATGATGCACTCACTACACAGCTGGCTGAGACCAAGGAGGAAATGGAGCATCTCGAATCCATCCGGACAGCTCTGGATATTGCTCTGGAGGAAGCAGATTTGGCTGCACTGAAGCAGGAGCTGACAGAATACGGTTATATCAGAAGACGTTTTACCAGCGGCAGCAAAAAACTGGAGAAAAAGGCCGCAGCCAAAAAAACAGCTTCGAAGAGCAAGCCTTTCCATTATATCTCCTCTGACGGATATCATATGTATGTCGGTAAGAATAATTTTCAGAATGACGAGCTTACCTTCCAGTTCGCAGAGGGAGGCGATTGGTGGTTTCATGCCAAGAAGATTGCCGGCTCCCATGTCATAGTAAAATGTGGTGGAGCAGAACTCCCTGACCGCACCTATGAAGAAGCCGCCAGACTGGCTGCTTACTATTCCGGAGGAAGAGGCGCAGACAAGGTAGAAATAGATTATACCTTGAAAAAGAATGTAAAAAAGCCTGCCGGAGGTAAGCCGGGCTTTGTGGTATACTATACTAACTATTCCCTGGTATCACCCACGGATATCTCAGGAATTATACAGGTAGAGTAGTTCTTTACTAACACAATACAGGATAAGGAGAGCAATTTATGATAATCGGTGACTATCATGTACATTCTGATTTCTCAGGGGATTCCAAAGCCCCGATGGAGGTTATGATTGAAAGAGCTATCGAGCTAGGCTTAAAGAAGATTTGCTTTACAGATCATATGGATTATGACTATTCTCATAAAGGGGATATCCGCTTCGTATTCGATCCTGAGCCCTATGTTAAAAAGCTTCAGTTGCTGAAGGAACAATATCAGAACAAAATTGAGGTGCTAACAGGAATAGAACTCGGATTACAGCCCCAGCTTACAGAATATTTTCAGAAGCTGATGAAGGAGTATTCCTTTGATTTTGTCCTGGGGTCTACTCATGTGGTGGATTATGAAGACCCCTACTTCCCTCAATATTGGGAAAGCCGGACCAAAGAAGAAGGAATCAGGGATTATTTCCGGACGATTACTGATAATTGCAGAAGCTTGCATGATTTCTTCCATGTCTATGGGCATCTGGATTATATCATTCGTTATGCTCCCACTGCTGACGGAAAAAAGGCAGACTACTTCTATGAGGAATATCAGGAGCTGCTCGATGAGGCTCTTCGTACCATCCTGGAATACCAAAAGGGGATTGAGGTCAATACCGCAGGCTTAAAATTCGGATTGGGTTATGCCCATCCGAAGGCAACAGTGCTGAAGCGCTACCTTGAGCTTGGCGGTGAGCTGATAACCATTGGTTCGGATGCACACAAGCCGGAACATCTTGGTTATGATTTTCAACTGATACCGGACTATCTAAAGAGCTTAGGCTTCAAATATTATGCCACCTTCCGAAATGGCGTGCCGATATACGAAAAATTGTAAAACAATCATAAATAAAAGGCGTATCGTACATAACTGTAAAGTTTTCTGCGATACGCCTTTATTAAAGAAGCTTTTTCAATTGGTTTTCTATCTATAATAATATACTGATCCTCTAATGTTATAAGGAAGAAGCATTACTTCAGGATGGTTCCTCCGCCGACTACATAATCACCCTGGTAGAAAACAACTGCCTGTCCGGGGGTAATGGCACGCTGGGGTTCCTCAAAGGTACATACAATCTCATCCTGACCTGTTCTTCTAATAAGGCAACGGGCACCCTGGTGGCTGTATCTGATTTTCGCTTCCACGGAAAGCTCACCGTCAAGATCCTCAATTGCCATAAAATTTATGTGATTGGCGGTTAATCGATCCGTGAAGACTTCATTTCCCGTTCCCAGTACAACTTCATTGGTCTCAGGTCGCAGCTCAACTACAAATACAGGTTGTCCCATCGCTATCCCAAGACCCTTCCGCTGTCCTACCGTATAGTGGATCAGTCCGCGATGTCTTCCAAGTATTTCGCCGGCAGTATTCACATAATTACCCGGCATCAAACCATATAAGCTCTTCTCAACAGACTGATGCTCATCCTTGGTCCGTTCCTTTTCCTGCAGGTATCCGGTGATAAAGCCTGCATAATCCTTATCGGGAACAAAGCAGATTTCCTGGCTGTCGGGCTTATTCGCCACAGGAAGCTTCAGCTCTCTGGCAAGCTCACGGACCTCCTCCTTTGAATATGCACCGACCGGCATTAAGGTATGTGCCAGCTGATGTTGCGTTAGGTTATACAACGCGTAGGTCTGGTCCTTAGCCCTGGTTACGGACTTTTTAATGGAGTATCTTCCGTTCGGCAGCCTTTCAATTCCGGCATAATGTCCCGTAGCAATATAGGACGCTCCGATATCCAGGGATCTTTTCAGCAGTGCTTCCCACTTCACATATCGGTTGCAGGCGATACAGGGATTCGGCGTCCTAGCCTGTAGATATTCTTCTACAAAGTAATCGATTACATTCTCCCTGAATTCCCTCTTGAAGTTCATCACATAGTACGGAATATCAAGAGCAGAGGCAACTCTTCTGGCGTCTTCTACAGCACTTAAACCGCAGCAACCACCATTCTCCTCCATGGAACAGACATCCTCATCCTGCCAAATCTGCATGGTTACACCGATTACATCATATCCCTGTTTTTTCAAAAGGTATGCCGCTACAGAGGAGTCTACTCCTCCCGACATGCCTACGACAACTTTCTCCATGCGATCCTCCAAATTTACAATATTGCGAGGCTTCTGATCACCTTCTTGGAAAGTAAGAACCAAAGTCCTTCCGAAGCGTCAGAATAAAATAATATACGGCCCGAGTTTTAATAAAAGGTCCGAATTCTACCATTCTGGCCTGGTTTTAATACTTAAGCCGATTGTTAATACTCGTTCCGAGTTCTAATACTCGGTTGCCTCTTCATCTTCATGGATATCTGACTTCGGTTTCTCCAAGCCTTCAATTACAATACCCTTCTTCTCAGCATAATCCCAAAGAGCAGCATGGATTGCTTCTTCAGCAAGCAGGGAACAATGTACCTTCACAGGCGGCAGACCATCCAATGCCTCCATGACCGCCTTATTGGTTATCTGCAAGGCTTCATTCACTGATTTTCCCTTGACAAGTTCTGTTGCCATACTGCTGGTTGCAACTGCGGCACCGCAGCCAAAGGTCTTGAATTTAACATCATTAATGATACCACTCTCATCGATATCAAGATAAATACGCATGATATCTCCACACTTTGCATTACCAACTGTGCCGACACCACTTGCATTCTCTATTTCGCCCACATTCCTGGGGTTGGTGAAATGATCCATAACTTTCTCTGTATACATATGCTTTCCTCCATTTATACGTAATTTAACTATTCGCTACTCTCTTGTAACATATTGGCTTCCACTTCAGAACAAGAAACGAGCACCATAAGTCTGAATTTATGCATTATTAATTCACGTTGCGAGCATTCGCAGTTCTTCCATAGTGTGAAGATGCTTTATCTTCACACTTTTTTCATGAAGTCCTCATATAGCGGTGACATCTTCCTAAGCTTCTCAACTATCTCTTTAATTCTGTCAACTGTGTAATTGATTTCCTCTTCTGTGATCTCATCATTTAAGGTGAGTCTTAAGGAACCATGTGCAATCTCGTGAGGCAGACCGATGGCCAACAATACATGAGAAGGATCTAGGGACCCTGAAGTGCAGGCAGAACCGCTGGAGCCACAGATATTATTCATATCCAGCATGATTAAAAGTGATTCTCCTTCAATGAACTGAAAACTAAAGTTGGCATTGTTCGGTAATCTTCTTATCTTATCCCCGTTCACACGTACAAACGGGATTTCTTCCAGCACACGCTTCATCAACATATCACGTAGCTTTTTTTCTCTCTCGGTGCGTTCTGCCATCGTGGCCTGGGCAATCTCTACAGCCTTTCCAAAACCAACAATACCCGGCACATTCTCTGTACCTGCACGTCTCTGCCGTTCCTGCGCACCGCCATGAATAAAGGAACGGATCTTCACACCTTTTCTGATATAAAGGAAGCCAATTCCCTTCGGTCCGTTCAGCTTGTGTGCGCTGGCACTCAGCATGTCAATATTCAGCTCGTTGACATCCATAGGAAGCTGACAAAAGGCTTGTACTGCATCCGTATGGAATAAGATATTATGCTTTTTTGCAATTGCACCGATTTCCTTAATCGGCTGGATTGTACCAATCTCATTATTCGCAAACATAACCGATATCAGTACGGTGGTCGGGCGGATTGCTTTCTCCAGCTGATCCAGCTTAATGATACCGTTTTCATCCACATCCACATAGGTTACTTCAGCACCGTGCTTTGCAAGATATTCACAGGAATGCAAAATCGCATGATGCTCGATTTTTGATGTAATGATATGATTACCCTTCGAGGCATAGGCGTCGATGACTGCCTTCAAAGCCCAATTGTCAGCCTCAGTACCGCTGCCGGTAAAATAGATCTCATTATTCTCCGCACCAAGTACTTTTGCGATTGTACCTCTGGCTTCATCTACCGCTTTTTTATTTTGAGTGGCAAATTCATACACACTGGAGGGGTTTCCGTATAACTCATAAAAGTACGGAAGCATAGCTTCCACTACTTCGGGTCTGGTCTTGGTGGTAGCAGCATTGTCTAAATATATCTTCTTTTCCATGTTGTCATCTCCTAATATTCTATTTACCACATGACTGTTTTGCTTTCGTATCTGTGGCGTTTGTTCCCGTCTGTACTTTTTTACTTTCATTTACCAGTTCTGAAAGCTTTATCCCATCTACAGCCTCATTTATACTATCACTAATACGCTTCCAGACATATTTTGTTACACAGGAATCGGAGTGGTTGCATATACTGTCGCTATTGACCTCTGAACAGTCCACCGGATTTAAGTCTCCCTCCAATGCCCTCAGAATCTCACCAACAGATATTTCATGCGCAGGTCTTGTCAGCATATAACCTCCCTGTGCCCCCCGAATACCTGTTACGATACCGGCTTTTTTCAGCTTTGCGATCAACTGCTCCAAATAGTTCATTGATATCTGCTGACGCTCCGCAATTGAGCTTAAAGCAACTGCTTCCTCATCTGCATGTACCGCGAGATCCAGTACTGCTCTGAGTCCATATCTACCCTTGGTAGACAGCTTCATGTCCTTCACCTCATCTTATTGTCACGAAAATCATGACTTATTTACTCGTTCTATCTATGTACTAATTGCACTCTACTATTGTTAGCAAAACCGAGTGTTTTAATTCCTATCAAATTAATTCCTATTAAATTAATTCCTATTAAATTACTCGGTTATTAGCATAGCACTTTGTATTATTCTTGTCAATCATATTTATATCATTTTTCTCTATATATTTCTGTGATAGTAATCACAGCTTTCAATGCAAATAGTTCAATTTATCGTTCTCCTTTGTGAATGCTTGTAACATAACTTCACTCCTTTCAAAATATATATACATAGAAAGGCACTGGGAAGGAACCTGGCTATGAAACACAGAGAACTGACTACCGGGCAGGCAAGACAGATGAAACGGAGCAATATTCTCAGAGGAACCATCATTCTGACGATTGCAGGCTTCATTACAAGATTTATCGGCTTTTTCTATCGTATCTTCCTGTCCAATACCATGGGTGCAGAACTGCTGGGTATCTACCAGCTGATCTTTCCGGTCTATGGAATATGCTTTACTATTTATGCAACCGGAATTCAGACCTCCATCTCCCGACTGGTTGCAGCAGAGCTTGGACGGAGGAATACACGAAATGTCAGGAAAATACTCCGCATGGGACTGCTTCTGTCTATCTCACTGGCTGTCCTTTTATCCTTCCTTCTCTATTCTAATGCAGACTTGATTGCCACGCGATTTCTACTTGAAAAAAGAAGTGCAGAATCTCTTAGGATTCTTGCCGCTGCTTTTCCTTTCTGTGGAATTACTGCCTGCATCAATGGTTATTATTATGGTTTGAAGAAAGCTGGAGTACCTGCGGTAACACAGCTTTTAGAACAAGCCATCCGTGTCGTTTTTGTCTATATCCTTGCAACCTATGCAGGCAACGGCGATGGTAAGGTAACCTGTGAACTGGCTGTCATAGGTTTAGTCGTCGGTGAAATTGCTTCCTGTATCTATAATTCAGTATCCCTCACTGTTACTTCCTCTCCTGATAAACTTCAGGCTGCTATGACGAATCCCAATGCCATAGAAGACAGTCTCCGTCACATTATGAGCAGCCTGCTAAACTTAAGCGTGCCGTTGTCCGCAAACCGGCTTTTACTCAGTATCCTGCATAGTATCGAAGCAATATTAATACCCGCAATGCTCCGCAGATCCGGCTTAAGTGTTAAGGATTCTCTGGTGATTTACGGTATTCTCAACGGTATGTCCATCCCCTTCATTCTGTTTCCGACAGCACTGATCAATGCCTTAGCTGTTCTTGTACTGCCGACTGTATCGGAGGCACAGGCAATGAACAATGAGAGGCTGATTGAAAAGACTTCCATAATTGCGATAAAATACAGCCTGATCATCGGTATCATCAGTACCGGGTTATTCATCCTTTTTGGTCAGGATCTCGGTAATGTTGTATTTCATAACACATTATCCGGTACTTATCTGGTTATCCTGGCTTGGCTCTGCCCGTTAATTTACCTGACAACCACCTTAGGAAGTATTATCAACGGGTTAGGAAAAGCCAACATTACTTTTATCAATTCCATCATCAGCTCAATATGCAAGATAATTTTGATTGCCTTCCTGATCCCGTCACTTGGAATCAAAGGATATCTGGTCTCCCTTCTGATCGGTCAGATGATTGTCACAGGACTTGATACCTTTGCCGTACTGAGAAATGTTCACCTTTCCATAAGCCTTGGAGATAGCATGGTAAAACCTGCTATTATCGTTACTATAGCAGGTTATTTTCTAAAGGTAAGCTATGAGTATATCAAAAAAATGACGCACATGAACGAAGTAGTATTTCTACTGACCTTCTGTCTCCTGTTATGCGTCATTTGCGTCTGTTTTCTATATGCTACCAGGGCTATCTCCAGAAAGGATTTTAGATAGCCGGCTTATATACCATAAAATCGTTCTTGCCCTGTTCCTTGACCTCATATAAAGCCTGGTCCGCATGGAAGATCAATTGTTCGTAATGATGTCCTGCCTCAGGATAAATTGCGATACCGATACTTGCTGATATCTTTACAGACTGCTCATTGTAAACAAAAACCGTATCCAAAGCTTCCTTTAACTGTTTAGCCTTAATCAATACCTCGTTGATGTCTATAATATTGCCCATGAATACTACAAACTCATCGCCGCCGATACGTCCAATGATCTCTCCATCATGAAATCGTTCCTTGATACAGCCGATCACATGAACCAATACCTTATCTCCCAGCAGATGTCCGTAGGTATCGTTGATTTTCTTAAAATCATCAAAATCAACGAACATAAGAACATGCAGTCCGTTTTTATTACCGGATATGAACTTATCTATCTTTTTAATCGTAATTTCCTTATTATATACTCCGGTCAGCGGATCTCTGGTTGCCTTGTATTCCAAAGCTTCCAGCTCTCTCTTCTGAGTGTCGATATTAACCAGCTTACCGATAATCCGAATGGGATTTTTATCATCATCATATATTGTCTTTCCCAACAGCTGACACCAGATGTATGCATTCATATTACCCTTGATACGGAATTCGGCCTCGATTATGCCTTCCCCTCGTCTAAGCTCTTCGCATAATTCCAAATAGATTCCCCAATCATCCGGGTGGATGGTATTCCTACGCAATTCAGACTTAGAATAGAAATCATCGATGAGCGGATTGTATCCGAACAGCTCCTTGAACTTGTCCGTGAAGATCATTTCATCCTTTTGAATATGATATTCAAATAATACATCTTGGGAAATCTCCGTGGCGATCCGATACCGTTCCCCTTCCAAAAGAATCAACTCCTGCATCTTCTTCTGCTCTGATATATCCACAAACACCACGGATAAGGTATGGCTCCCATCCTTAGCCAGTGCTTTATTCCCCGTCATCAAGGTATGCAGAACATTGCCTTCCTTGGATATCATTCTGGTCTCACATCTGATTACATCATTCTCCAGCTGTACTCTTACTGAATCCAAAAAATGAGTATCCCTTGAATCAATAAAATCGAGTAAATTAAATTTACTCTCTGATCTGGCGGAACTCTTATCATACCCCAGCATTTCATAAAAGCCCTGACTAGCATAAAGAATCCTGCAATCCTCAAGGTTAAAATGAACCAGTCCGGCCCGGATACTGTTTGTAATTCTTTTTAATTCCAGAGCCGCTTCGGTAACTTTTTTTTCGTTAGCCAAACGGCAAAGCAAAACTACAACAACGCCAATGATAAGTAAGCTCACGATTGCTATCATCAACATCAATAAAAGTGTAGGCTTGCTTTGTAACGCATTGATCAGTTTCATACAACCTAGTCCCCCAACTAAAAACTGAATTCAAATGTTCAAATCACATCCATGCCTACTGAACATGATCATAGTATTAGGTCTTACACTTTCCCTATCGCTTCGCAGCTTATGTAAGAGCCTACTTTTCCAATCGCTCCTGTAGTGCAGCCATTCATTCCAATTCCAGGCTCCCCCTATTCAACCTACGGAGTGATATTACTAACTACCAAAATCCTGCCAAGCTCAACTCATAACTCATATGGTGTAACTTGGTATACATAATAATTCAGCCAGTTTGTGTACATAGCATTCGCATGTGCTCTCCAGACAAGATTCGGCCTTGATTCAGGCTGATCCTCCGGATAATAGTTCTTCGGCAGTGCGATATCCAAACCCTTTGCTACATCTCTTTTATATTCTTTATCCAGAGATATTCTGTCATACTCGGGATGTCCCATGACAAATATCTGTTTACCGTCCTCTGCAATGACGATAAATACACCGGCCTCCTCCGACTCCGCAAGTACAGTTAATTCCTTGCATTTTTGGATCTCTTCCCTTGTAACGGTCGTATATCTGGAATGAGGTGCATAGAAAACATCGTCAAAGCCTCGGACAAACGGTACTTTTCGTTCCATGACCCTATGCTCAAAGATTCCAAACATCTTCTGATCCAATGAGCTTTTCTTCACTCCGTAATGATAATAGAGACCTGCCTGCGCTCCCCAGCAGATGTGGAGTGTCGAAGTGACATTTGTTGCAGACCACTTCATAATGCGCACCAGTTCATCCCAATAAGTGACCTTCTCGAACTCCATCTGCTCCACCGGTGCCCCGGTAATAATTAAACCATCGAATTTGCGGTCTTTCACATCCTCAAAGGTCAGATAAAACTGATCCAAATGACTTGTGGGAGTATGAGACCCAACATAGGTCTCCGTAGTCAGGAAAGTAACATCTACCTGAAGCGGAGTATTAGAAAGGCTCCGAAGCAGCTGTACCTCAGTATCCTCTTTGATTGGCATCAGATTCAATATTGCAATCTGTAGCGGACGGATGTCCTGATGCATTGCTCTGGTCTCATCCATCACAAATATATTTTCATCTTCCAGAACCTTCTTCGCCGGAAAATCACTTTGAACTCTAATCGGCATCCTTCATCACCATCTTCGCATTTTTGTCATAGTAAAAAATATCATAACATGATTTTCTAAATAAATCAACAAACAATCACAAGTTTATCCATAATATCCCTTTTTAATCTATTGAAGCATTTCCAACAATTCAGCCTCCGAAAGAACAGGTATGCCAAGCTCTTGCGCTTTCGTTAATTTGCTTCCGGCATTCTCTCCTGCAATCACGTAGCTCGTCTTTTTGGATACGCTTCCGGATACCTTCCCTCCATGCTTCGTAACCAATTCCTCCATCTCAGTCCTACCCATATTGGGAAGCGTACCTGTAATAACAAAGGTCAGATTGAGAAAACGGTCCCCTGAAGTTTCTTCGGCCTGGGAATAAAAGTTCATTCCGACCATCTCAAGACGGTCAAGTATTTTCATATTATCCTCATTTGCAAAGAATTCAACAATTGACCTTGCTGTAATATCACCGACATCATTTACTGCAACCAATTCCTCATAAGAAGCAGTCTTCAATTCGTACAGGGACCGAAAATGCTTCTTTAGCTGTGTTCCTGCCTGACGGCCGATATTCTTAATCCCCAGTCCGGTAATCAAACGGTCAATATCGTTCTTCTTACTATCTTCGATTGCCTTAAGAAGCTTATCGGTGTTCTTTTCTTTACCAATCAGTCCTTTTTCAATCAGCTCCTCACGATAATTCTTCAGATCATAGATATCAGCAATATCCTTTAAATAACCCTGCTGTATGAGTATCTCTACATAGGCTTCACCAAAGCCCTTAATATCCATTGCATTTCGCCCGACAAAATTCATGATATGCTGAGAAAGCTGTGCAGGACAGTTAAGATTGGTACATCTTGTGTCTGCCGTGTTGGCATCCCGTACTGTAGGTGCACCGCAGCTGGGACAGGTAGAAGATATCCTGAAGGGTACGGTATCTTCCGGACGTTTTGCTTTATTTACGGACAATACCTCAGGGATGATCTCCCCGGCCTTTCGTACAACTATGGTATCCCCTATTCGTACGTCCAGTTCATCGATACGATCCTGATTATGCAGTGTCGCACGCTCTACATTCGTACCACAGAGTCTGATTGGCTCAAAAATTGCAGTCGGAGTAATTCTGCCCGTCCTGCCGACAGTCAGCCGAATCTCCTTTACCACCGTTTCCTTCTCCTCCGGTGGATACTTATATGCGATTGCCCAGCGAGGTACCTTCGAGGTGGCTCCGAAATGTTCCCTGTCTCTTAAACTATCCACTTTGACTACCGCACCGTCGATATCGTACGGAAGATTACCGCGTTCCTCTCCGATCTGGGTGATGGCTTCCCATACCTCATCTGCAGTCCTGCATTTTCTATAACCCTCAATCACCTTAATTCCCTGCTTCTGCAGCCACTCCAGGCTCTCTGAGTGGGATGTAAAGGTAATACCGTTCGTATCCTGTACATTGAATATAAAAAGGGAAAGCTTCCGTTCCCTGACTATCTCCGGATCAAGCTGACGCAGCGTCCCTGCCGAGCAGTTTCTGGGATTGGCAAAAAGCTTCTTCCCTGCTGCTTCTAACCGTTCATTGACAGCTTCGAAATCTTCGTTTTTCATATAGACCTCACCTCGGATTTCGATATAGGGTAGCGCATCAACGAGCTTAGTCTTGACATCCTTAATTACCTTGACATTATCGGTAACATCCTCTCCCTGAAGAATACCGTCTCCTCTGGTGACTCCCATAGTCAGCTTCCCCTCTGTATAACGCAAGGAAACCGACAATCCATCTATCTTTTTCTCTACCACGAAAACAGTATCCGGTCGTTCCTTCAGTACTTTTTCAACAAAGCTGTACACCTCTTCCTTAGAAAACACGTCCTGAAGGCTCAACATGGGGACATTATGCTTTACCAATACTCCTGCCTCTCTCTTGGCAGTTCCTCCGATCTTCTTGGTTGGTGACTGGTCATCTGCATACTGTGGATTCTCCTGTTCCAGCTTACGAAGCTTCAATGACAGCTGATCATAATCATAATCGGATATCTCCGGATCATCCTGATTGTAATAGCGGTCACTATGATAACTAAGCAAAGCTCTGAGCTGTTCTATCTCTTCTCTGATTTCCATGATACTCTTTCCCTTCCTTACATGAATTTACTCCATTTCTTAAATCATAGCACAGGTAATCTCCATTTGGTGCCTCTTTATATAAAATCAGGATATTCTTTATTTATTGGAAAAGGCCTTCGTCAACTCCTCAATCTCCTTCTCCGTTACGTTGCGATAATCTCCAACCTTTAATCTGCCCAATCTGATATTCATAATCCGAATACGTCTCAGGTTGACAACCCGGTATTCAAAATGTTCACACATTCGCCTGATCTGTCGATTCAGCCCCTGGGTGAGAATGATGCTGAAGGTATTCTTATCTATCTGTTCAATTTTACAGGGTTTAGTTACCGTATCCAGAATCGGGACCCCAGAGGACATCTTCTTAAGGAAGTCTGCCGTGATTTCCTTATTGACGGTAACGACATATTCCTTCTCATGCTTATTCTCAGCCCGAAGGATCTTATTAACGATATTTCCGTCATTCGTTAGCAGAATCAAACCCTCCGAATCCTTGTCCAGGCGGCCGATGGGGTAAATTCGCATACCGTAACCGATATAATCCACAATATTATCCGGTTCTTTATGATCTGTGGTGCAGACGATCCCCTCAGGCTTATTGAACGCTATTAAGACCAGCTTCTCTTCTTTTTTTACCGGTTTACCACAAAAGGTTACCTGACTGTGCTTCGTTACCTTGGAACCCATCTGAGCTATCTGACCATCTATCTTGACCTTGCCCTCTTCTATATAACGATCTGCCTCGCGGCGAGAGCAAATACCTGCTTCACTTAAGAATTTATTAATACGGATTTCCTCCTGATTCTCTGTCTGAGAAGTCAACCTTTTCGTCCTCTTTGCCATAAGCTACCTTGCCTTTCCTCCTGCCTCCGGCTATTTTGAATATCAGCCGAATGTATTTAGCTAATTATACTTGATTTGAAATAGTTCGTCCACCCTTTTCCTCGACGGTAGCGACCGGTTTTGTATGCAAAGGGGCGGAGGCAAAAGAAGGCTAAGGAATAGAAAGGAGCTGATGCAAAACACTTTGATAGCCAGAGTATGGATGCCTGTATCCAACCTCGTTACTATTCAAGGAGTTTTGCTACAGCCCCTTATTATCGATTACTGTTCTGTCTCAGTCCCTTACAGATAATTTTTCATTACATTAATATTGTCTTCCTCTTTCTTGACGAAATCCTTGGCTATCTGTGCACTGATTCCATCGGCATCCGCATTTGCATGCAGCAGCCTGGTCATCTGTGTTACTCCCATCGTACTGCCCTGAATCACCATCTGAGCGATATGGCTGTCATCGGAATTGATCATCGTATTCATCTTTATATTACTTTTCAGCATAATATTTTTATATAAAGAATTATCCTTAGGGTGTACACCGTTTTTTTTCAGTTGTTGTTTCGACGTACCGGCTATCATCTTATAATCCTGCAGCTGTTTGTTTAAATCACTGTAGAATTGTCTGTCTGATGCCTTATCAAGGACTGCCTCGATTGCTGTGATACCCATTCTTGCATTCTGATAGGTCTTCTCCAACAAATCCAGATCAACATTTGTTATCATAAAAACACTCCTTATCCTAATTTTATAATCATAGTATAAGGAGTTTTAAATAGAATTATTAAGTATATGAATAAGTGATTAGATTTATTATCCTATATTATAAGCTGCTTGTCACTGGGACTTAATCTCACCCTCAGAAGTAGATCTCGTCTCCTCATCCTTCTTCTCCTGCTCTTTGGCAGATGCCTTAGCCATTTGCTCGATGCTTTTCCAGAAGCTTGCCAGATCCTCATCCTTCTTCTTAGCCGTAGCACTCTTTTCATCGGTCATTTCTGTCAGTGCCACAAAATCTTTATCCTCGTTGCAGGCATCATAATATGCTTTTGTGTCCGCATCCATCTCTCCGGAGTAGATTCTCAGCTTACGATCCTCACCGGTAACGACATAGAATTTGGATAGGGCCGGTGCAGCTGTATTGATACTGGTAAACTTAATTTCATGATACACATATACGACATAGGTACCTTCCTTCAGTCCCTTTTTCGTATATGTCTCAATTTTCTTATAATCTTCGATATACTCGGTTCTTGCCTGCAATTCTTCCTCAGACTCGACCTTGGCAGGATCACTGATAATGCTTCTCAGGGTATCAATGTCACGATTATTCTTAGCTGTATAATAAGTTTCAAACAGCTTATCAATCTCAGGATAGGTTCCCTTCTTCTCGACCGGATAGTCAGGAATTGGTGTTGGGGAAGGAATTGGCGTAGGAGTCGCTGCTTCAGCGAGCTTCGCAGCGGTACTGTCAGCTGCAACCATTAAGGTACTATCCTCTGCAGCGACTTGGTCCTCTGTAATCTCCGTATTTAAAATCGTTTCTATACTATTATCTTGAGCTTTGGGTCTATCCTGGCTGACAGACAAGGTTAATATACCAATACCCATAGTACTCATTGTCGTAAGTAAAATTATCTTTTTATATTTAAGTTTCATATATCTCCTCATTTATATCAATGAAAACACAACAATATCTGCTTTTCCTATTCTACCAAAAAGCTCAATAAAAATCAACCCAGTAATTTCATTTTTATGTAACATTATTTAACAATTTTGTAACATTTAATCCATCTTTCCTCTTATACTCTTAATATTATCCCATCTATTCTAATGATGCATACTGAAAATCTCCTTTCAACTGAGCAGTATTTTTTCAGATAATGTATTTTACATTTATATGCTAAGAATATATAATTAAAATATACGTAACTTATAATGTAAAAGTTTTCTTCGGCAATCGTACGCCAAGCATACTTGATCTGCAATGTGAAGCCGGTAATAAAGCGGGATGGAAACAAAAAAGCTTATCAAAACTACTACCTGCATCAGCACGGCTTCAGGAAAGGTGATATCCATGGAACAGACCCTAAAACAACAGATTAAACGAATTGAAGATCAAGAATTTCGGTTCTTAAGTCAATCCGGGAATACTATACTGCAGAATACTTTGTTTCCTGTGATGAATAAGCTTCAGGACAAAATACCGGAAAAGCTGCGAGACACCCTGAATAACGCTTTTTATAAGGGTTTCCAGCTGGTCTTCGAAAAAGGAATTCCTTATATCGAAAAAACTTATGATAAAGATAAGCTTGAGCTGGAGTTCGATATCAATAATTACGCTCTGGGAAAACGTATTAACAAAAAACATATCAACAGGCTAGACCGACATTCCAAGCAGGCCAAGCTGGTGAATTCCTCCTTTTCTGTTCTGGAAGGCGGTATCCTCGGGCTTTTTGGAATTGGCCTTCCCGATATCCCCTTATTTCTGAGTATCCTGATGAAGACCGTCTATGAGACTGCTCTCAGTTATGGATTTAGCTATGATACGCCCGAGGAGAAGAGCTTTATTATGCTGCTAATCAGTGCTGCCATCAGCAAGGGTGATTCCCAAATACAGCTGGATAAGGAGTTAGAGCTTCTCGCTGATCAGATAGATAGCGGGCTCGAGGTCATCATAGACTTAGAGCAGCAGACAAAAGCAACCTCCCGTATGCTGTCAGAAGCTTTACTGACAGCGAAATTCCTTCAGGGTATCCCTGTAGCCGGTGCTGTCGGAGGTATCGTAAATTACAGTATAGTTAGCCGGGTCTCCACCTATGCCGGGTTGAAATACAAGAAAAGATATCTGCTGAAAAAGGTGAGTGAATAGCCGAAAAGCTTCTTTACTTTGCAAAATTAATAGTATATAATAACATAGTCTGAAATCAGATAAACGCAGTGTCTGATCGACACTTCGTTTTGCACCTGTAGCTCAGTGGATAGAGCGTTCGCCTCCGGAGCGAAAGGCCGCCGGTTCAAATCCAGTCAGGTGCACTATTTTTATGGGACTGCTGAAAAGAGTTCTCGTAAGCCCGGAAATCAAACAGGGACTTCCCTCACACACTGAAGCCAGTGCATGATGGGAAATCCCTGTTTGCTATTCGGGCTTCTTGCTGCTCTCTCCTTCTTATTTCATGCGTGGATTACTGTTCCTTATAAGAAACATGAAGAAGCATCCGTCATATACTTTATTGGGGTGATTGAATGAATTCATGTGAATTTGTGACTTTGGTGACGGCTTTATCCTGCGGTATCTATAAATGTGTTCCGCAGGAAGAGCTTCCTTTGCTTATCTCTGCTCTTTCACAAATAGCAGCTACCCTGGCAACGATTGCAGAAAAGGAAAATCAAATGCAACCCGAACAAGCAGCTCCTGCTCTGTCATCGTTTCCTGCATCCTCTGCAGATGCTTCTCTCTTCACAGCGCAAGGCCTGAAACCATGATTCTTCTCCTGGAATGATAATAAGCCCGGTCAATAATTACTTATTGCCGGGCTTATTACTATTATTATCTGTAATTCGTATGCAAAATCCGATTATTCATTTGATCCATAAAGCTGGGAAAGCTTAACTAAATGCTCATACTTAGCCATAGCGTTCTTCTCAGCGTTAGCGAACAGCTGCTCTGCTCTTTCAGGATTCTGACGGATTAAGGAGCTGTAACGTACCTCATTCTTGATAAAATCCTGATAGCTTGCTGAAGGAGCCTTGCTGTCTAACTGGAACGGGTTCTTGCCCTCTTCTACAGCACGAGGATCGAAGCGGAACATATTCCAGTAACCGGAAGCAACCGCATTCTTCTCTTCAGTCTGGGATACACCCATACCACCCTTGATACCATGATTGATACAAGGAGCATAGCAGATAATGATGGAAGGACCGTTGTAGCTTTCTGCTTCAACAAACGCCTTCATTGTCTGGTTGTAATCAGCACCCATAGCAACCTGAGCAACATATACATAACCGTAGCTCATTGCGATAGCAGCCAAATCCTTCTTCTTAACTTCCTTACCAGCTGCAGCGAACTGAGCAATTGCACCGGTAGGAGTAGCCTTGGAGGACTGTCCGCCTGTATTGGAGTAAATCTCGGTATCAAATACTAAGATATTAACATCCTGACCACTAGCAATGACATGATCCAGACCGCCGAAGCCGATATCATATGCCCAACCGTCACCACCGAGGATCCACTGGGATTTCTTGGACAGGAATTCCTTATCCTTTAAGATATCCTTGCCTTCTGCACAATCGCAAGCTTCTAATACTCTTACGAGAGCTCTGGTTGCACCTGCATTCTCACGACCATTGGTATAGGTTGTAAGATATCTCTCAGCAGCTGCCTTAACCTCTTCCTTGCTTGTAGATGCTGCAAGAGCTTCTACCTTTTCCTTTACTCTGTCTCTTAATGCCTGCTGTGCAAGATACATACCGTAGCCATACTCAGCATTATCCTCGAATAAGGAGTTAGCCCATGCAGGACCGTGTCCTTCTTTATTTACTGTATAAGGTGTGGAAGGATAGGAACCACCCCAGATAGAGGAACATCCTGTTGCATTGGAAATGAACATTCTGTCACCGAACAGCTGAGTTGCTAACTTAGCATAAGGTGTCTCGCCACAACCTGCACAAGCGCCGGAGAATTCAAGTAACGGCTGCTTGAACTGGCTTCCCTTTACGGTTACATCCTTGAACTTCTCAGCAACCTCAGGCTTCTCTGCTAAGGTCAGACCATATTCAAATACCTTCTGCTCAGCGAACTGTGTATCAAGAGGCTTCATAACAAGTGCCTTTTCACCCTTCTTACCGGGACATACGTTCGCACAGGAACCGCAGCCCATACAGTCAAGTGAAGAAACAGTCATAGCAAACTCTAAGCCGGGAACACCGGTCATAGCAATCTTCTTGGTTCCAGCAGGAGCCTTAGCAGCTTCCTCTGCGGTCATAGCAACCGGACGGATAACAGCATGAGGACATACATAGGAACAGAAGTTACACTGGATACAATTATCAGGATTCCATTCCGGAACATCTACTGCGATACCGCGCTTCTCATAAGCAGATGAGCCCTGAGGTAAGGTTCCGTCAGCAGAATTTGCAAATGCAGATACAGGAAGATCGTTACCCTGCTGAGCATTTACAGGAGTTAAGATATTGTTAACGAAATCTACTACTTCTTTTCTACCGTCAGTAACCTTGATTAAGATTTCCTCATCCTGAGCGTTCTTCCAGCTCTCAGGAACATTAATCTCATTGAGGCCTGTAAGTCCGCGGTCGATCGCATCATGGTTCATCTTAACGATAGCTTCACCCTTCTTACCGTAGGATGCTGTTGCAGCGTCTTTCATATATTTCACAGCTTCTTCTACAGGAATGATGTTAGCAAGCTTGAAGAAAGCAGCCTGAAGAACCGTATTGATACGTCCGCCCAAACCGATCTCCTTACCAATGCTGATACCATCAATCGTATAGAACTTAATGTTGTTTTCAGCGATATAACGCTTAACCTGCCCGGGCAGATGCTTCTCGAGCTCTTCCATATCCCAGCCGCAATTCAATAAGAAGGTACCGCCCTTCTTAATCTCCTGAACCATGTTATATTTTCTTACATAGGAAGGATTATGACATGCTACAAAGTCAGCTTCTGTGATCAGATAAGTAGACTTAATGGGCTTCTTACCAAATCTTAAGTGGGACATAGTAACACCACCGGACTTCTTGGAGTCATAATCAAAGTAAGCCTGAGCGTACATATTGGTATGATCACCAATGATCTTAATGGAGTTCTTATTCGCACCTACAGTACCGTCTGCACCAAGACCCCAGAACTTGCAGCTGATGGTTCCTTCGGGAGTAGTATTGGGGTTTTCCGTGATATCAAGAGATAAGTTAGTAACATCATCCTTGATACCGATAGTGAAGGTCTTCTTCTCGGTATTCTTATATACTGCAATAATCTGTGCAGGTGTAGTATTCTTGGAGCCTAAACCGTAACGGCCGTTGAATACAGGAATATTAGCAAACTTGCTGTCCTTTAATGCTGTTACAACATCTAAGTATAAAGGCTCGCCAAGTGCGCCGGGCTCCTTGGTTCTGTCAAGAACGGAAATCTTCTTCACGGTTACAGGAATTGCTTCGAGTAAGCGGTCAGCACGGAAAGGACGATACAGACGAACCTTAACAAGACCTACCTTAGCTCCGTTAGCATTCATGAAATCAATGGTCTCTTCGATGGTATCATTAACAGAGCCCATAGCGATAATGATATGCTCAGCATCTGCTGCACCATAGTAATTGAACAGCTTATAATCTGTGCCAAGCTTAGCGTTAACCTTATCCATGTACTCTTCAACGATAGCAGGAAGAGCATCATAATATGTATTGCAAGCTTCTCTTGCCTGGAAGAATACATCAGGGTTCTGAGCAGAACCGCGAAGTACGGGATGCTCAGGATTTAATGCATTGTGACGGAATGCTTCAACTGCATCCATATCAACCATATCCTTCAGATCCTCATAATCCCATGCTTCAATCTTCTGAATCTCATGAGAGGTTCTGAAACCGTCGAAGAAATGTAAGAAAGGTACTCTTCCCTTAATCGCAGCAAGATGTGCTACGGCACCTAAGTCCATAACCTCCTGTGGATTACTGCTAGCTAAAAGTGCAAAGCCGGTCTGACGACAAGCATAAATATCAGAGTGATCACCGAAGATGGATAATGCGTGGCTTGCTACCGCACGAGCGGATACGTTGATTACGCCCGGAAGTAATTCACCCGCGATCTTATACATATTAGGTATCATAAGTAATAAACCTTGGGATGCCGTGAAAGTTGTTGTTAAAGCACCTGCTGCCAAAGAACCGTGTACTGTACCGGCTGCTCCTGCTTCAGACTGCATCTCAACTACCTTAACCTCTTGTCCGAAAATGTTCTTTTTGCCTTCTGCTGACCATTTATCAGTTACTTCAGCCATAACGGAGCTAGGTGTGATAGGATAGATTGCTGCAACATCGGTAAATGCATATGACACGTGTGCCGCTGCATTATTACCATCCATTGTTTTCATTTTCCTTGCCATTGAAATGTCCTCCTTAAATTTTCTACCTGGTTCCTGTGATAAAGTATCACACGCACAAAATGAATACACGAAATCGCCTCAAGCTCCTGCAACAGCAATAAAATATTCAGCTTGTGCGTGGGGTACTTTTACCACCAATTGAACCAAATCGATGAGAATCAATATATGATTTTATTGCTCGATTCATTATTATAGCACATTGTAAAAAATATTGAAACAGAAAAAATGTATAATCATATAAATTTCTCATAAAAAAAGTTATTAATTTTATGAAAGGGATAAAAACTACCATGTTTCGCCAAAAACCGGGGCTGCTTCAGTTGATCCATTCATACTGCAAGGGCCCCGGTAAGTTTGCCTATTATTCTCCTGCTACTTTAATCCGTTATATAATGCTTTCAAAAGCACTTTGTTTGGATCCTGGCTAAGCTCCCAGATCATCGCTCCTCCCAGCCCCTTTGTCTTAATAAAAGCTGCCTTGAGCCCCATTGATTCCTCATCCTCATAGGTAATAAAGGTAGATCCGTTGAACAACCACGGAACCTTTGATTCCGAATGGAAATAGCGGATAAATCCGGGTGCATTCAGATAATTAGCAACAATATTGGAATAATTGATGGATTGAGCTCCGGAATAGGTCTGGTACAATCCATAATTGGTATTTGCCACTGCCTTATAGATATATCCGTAAAAGGGCACTCCCATGATCAGCTTATCTGACGGGAAACCCGCTGCAAGCCAGGTTCTGACGGACTGATCCACACTATCCTTATACTGCGGGGACGAATCACTGTTATTATAAAGGGGTGCATTGAAATCCGTATATCGATCCCAGGTGCCATGAAGATCATAGGTCATCAGGTTCACATAATCCACATATTGCTGCAGCTTATTTAATTCAATATTATTCAGATACCAGCTTCCAGCTGCTCCAGCGAAGCTGAGGATATACTGTTTCCCGTCGACAGCCTCCTGAAGGTCGAGTTTCTCCCTTAGCTTCTGCATCAGAAGGGTAAAGTTAGTCTTATCCTCAGGTCTTCTTATATTGGTCGATAATCCACCGCTCACCGGGTACTCCCAATCAATATCCACACCATCCAATCCGTATTTTACAAGAAAGGCTACGCAGCTATCCGCAAAAGTAGTTCTGGAAGCATCCGTCAGGGCTGCGTCTGAGAATCTACCCGACCAGGACCAGCCACCAACCGCAATCACAATTTTTAAATTAGGATTTATCTGCTTTAAGGCTTTCAATTTTGCCAGATTAGACGCATCCACATCCGGATAGCCCAGTGCTATCTTTAAATCACTCCCAATATTAGCAAAAGCATAGTTGATATGTGTCAGCTTCGATGCGTCTATTTTATCAGGCGTATAGCCTGAATATGCTGCCCAGGCAGCATAATAACCAACTAGCTTTGTAGGAGAACCTGTTGGAGCAGGCGTTACCGTCGGTGTAGGGGTCACTGTGGGAATTGGGGTCGCTGTCGGTGCAGGGGTCGCCGTGGGCGCAGGGGTCGCCGTCGGTGCCGGTGTCGCCGTGGGCACAGGGGTCGCTGTCGGTGCAGGGGTCGCCGTGGGCGCAGGGGTCACTGTTGGAATTGGGGTCGCCGTGGGTGCCGGTGTTGTAGTTGTTACGTTGAGTATATTACTCTTTGCCGAACTGTTATTAGCCGCATCCTTTGCGACAATATAAAAACTATAGGAAGTGTTTGGAGTTAATCCGGATGACAGGTATGAGACAGTCGTTGATGTGCCGATTAAGATTCTGTTCTTATAGATTTCATAATATGTAACCTTGACATTATCCGTCGAGACATTCCATGAGAGAGCTACTGAGGTATCTGTCACAGAAGTTATATGTAGATTTTGCGGTGCTGAGGGAGCTGTTTTGTCTTTTTTGACCGGCTTTGCATATGCTGTTGCGGCCGCTACCCCATTGGCTGCTACTGCCATAATCAAAAGCAATGCAAGCCATATTCTTACTTTGAAAATCCTCTTTTGTAATCTCTCCATAATATGTCACTCCTTCGTCTGTAGTTTAGTTGTGTATTAGGATGATTTGTACATTATGTACAACTACCCACCCTTAATGCTACCAATTACAATGCATTATGTCAACTAAACTGACCTAGGGAAACAATGGTAAGTCAAAGTTATTCCAAGATGCTTAAACCACTCTTTCTGGAATAATAATAGATATGATCTGACAGAACCTCCTCCGGTGCCACCTGGGTATCATTGATTTCTTTGACCATACTAACATATTGCCTGCTATTGTTCGTATTGTCAGTCGGAACCAGTATAACTTCATGAATACTGCTGGGGAAGATATACATATCCGAGCCAAAGCGCTTCGCAAATTCTCCCAGCACTTCAGGATATAGGAGGCAGGCCGCTCCGTTAATCCCTTTCTCGTTGGTCAGGATATACATATTGGTGTGCATTTCTCCAGGCTTCTCAATCAGCTGAGCTGCAGTCAGACTATTGTCTCCTTCCTCAAGGAGCATACCGCAAAGGAGCTCCTCCATACTACTGATTACCTCCGGGAATAACCGCTGTGTATTCGCTGATGCATGGTCATGAATATCCTTCCATCCCTTGTTCCACATTTTCATATGCTCATTTGTGATTCTGATCGTTCCGATCCCATCTTTATCATCCCGGATCAGGCAATGGTAGGTAATTGCCAGATCCATAAACCTAAGATGTGGTACCCGCTCCAGAAGCTTTTGATTACGCTCATAACTGATCACCCTGTAGACGATGTATTCCTTCATCTCCTGAAAGGTGAAGTTAAAATCCTGACTTATAACAGGAGTATTGTACTCCTCATAAATCCTGCATAGTCTTTCGCTAAGCTCACTCAGACAGACCCCCTGCTTATATGCCTCAAAATATGGCTGCAGATAGATATTGGGAGCAAAGCTTTTTCCTTCCTTTAATAATACCAGGCTATCCAATTCCAAGGAATTATTCTTCATCACCTTATATATGCTGGCTGTATACTCCTTTCCCATATGTTTTGACACCATTGACATAAGCGTTTGAACAAAATAACCATATTCCGAGGTGGTTTCTCTTACCACTTGTACCATATTGTGATCCTCCTTGATATTTAAATTAGGTGAAATACACCCAGTATGAGTAACTGAAACGGAAATAATTTTGTGATAAATGGGGTAGTAATGAAGAAAATGAATTAAGAACTGTGATAGGATAGAAAAACTAAGGATTTAATAGAACATTTCTGAATCGAGTGCTTCTTTCTCGAGAGTCTCTTAATCGAGTACTCTTTTACTGAGTACTGCTTAATCGAATACTTCTGAATCGAGTACTGCTTAATCGAGTACTTCTGAATCGAGTACTTCCTAATCGAGTACTGCTTAAATCGAGTACTGCTTAATCGAATACTTCTATAGAAGGAATAACAGCTATGCCTATGAGATAATTTGTAGCAGCAGATAGCTTAATCATTGATTACTTAAAAACATATTATCAAACTCCTGTCCGATTGGCAAGAAAATATATGTCATATTTTTACATAAACTTTTTAAGAATTTTTGTCAGATATGTCAAAGTCCCTGCCTTTTTCGTACCTGCTGCTGATAGCAATCAGGACCTGGGCAGGTGCATAGAAGGTCCACATCAGAATAGAGGAAGCAGAATATAAAATTGCATAAACCTCCTCCTGCATCGGAATGAAACCAGAAAGATTGAATAACCCCACATTAATATCGCAGAGTAGAAATAACAGCATACCAATAGCATAAATCAGATTACCCTTTGTTCCGGGCCGGTGCTTCACCAGAGAAAAAGCAGTAATAACATTGGTAAGGATACAGATAAAATAGAATATGCTGACAATCAAGAGTCCCTCCAACATCACACCTGTCAAGCTAAGAATCAGACAAACCGCAAGTGCTGCCAACAGCTGAAGCAGGCTTCTTTTCAGAAAAGCAGCGGTAATTCTCCTTCCTCGGCCACCGATAGCACCGTCTAGCTCCCTTCCTCCGGAAAGCAGTATCAGAAGACGCAGGCTGTAAAGCTCCTGCACTACGATGAAGGTGAGGACACCATAGAAATAATAATCGAGCACAAGGATAAAAAGATCAGAGATCGCTGTAAAGAGTAAGGCTGTCTGCATCAAATAAAAAGTGCTTTTGCTTGCACTCATAAGCGCATAGCAAAAGCACAGAAGTATAATACTATACTTTAAGGTTACGGAGGTCCCGATGCCCTTGTTTGTTAGATCTAAAGCTAGAAAGCCCGCATACAATACTGCCTGAACAGTAATGAATATCGCCGGTATGCTTAACCTCCTGTTGCTTCGCATTATAAAATCTCCTTTTCCGGTTTAGAGCAGAAAATCATTATTTTTCAGGAACTGAACAGCCATCTCCTTAGGAACAGGTTTGCTGTACAGGTACCCCTGCGCCTTGTCACAATTAGCTTCCTTTAAGAAGATTTCCTGATCGAAGTTCTCTACACCCTCGGCGATGACATCCAGATTAAGATTTCTTGCCAGAGTAATTATGGTCTGAATAATCTTTTGGTCACTGCGGTCTTCCATTACCGTATTAAGAAAGCTTTTATCTATTTTTAGATTGCTGACCGGAAGACGTTTCAGATAATTCATAGAGGAATATCCTGTACCGAAATCATCTAATGAGAAATTTACACCCATCTTTCTAAGCTCCTGAATAGTAGAAATCGTATAATCAATGTCATCCAGTGCTATGCTTTCCGTAATCTCAAGTTCCAAATTGCTGGGGTTAATCCCTGTTTCCTCTATGACATCGTAGACAATCTTAACGATATCCCTGTCTTTGAACTGTCTTGCTGACAGATTAACAGCCATGCTTATGTTCGGGAATTCGGAAGACCACTGCTTCAGTTGAGAGCAGGCTGTCTTAAGAACCCATTTGCCAATCGGTATGATCAAGCCTGTTTCCTCTGCCAGATGAATGAATTCATCCGGAGCTACCAGTCCTTTTGTAGGATGATTCCATCGAATCAAAGCCTCAAAACCCACTACCTGCATAGTTTCCAGATTCATCTGAGCTTGATAGAACAGGATGAATTCCTCGCGTTCGATCGCTTTACGAAGCTCTGACTGCGTCTCTATCTTCTCGGTTAACTTCTGGTTGAAGGAATAGTCAAAATAAACATGTGTGTTCTTACCATTTGCCTTAGCTGCATACATAGCAGAATCCACGTTCTTAATCAATGCCTGGGAGCTCTTACCGTCCTTTGGTGCAAAAGCCACACCGATACTAACGGTGACAAAGTATTCCTTCGTAGACAGAATAAAGGGATAACTAAACACATTTCTGATCTTTTTGATTTTCTCTTCATAAGTAGCGGTATCCTTCAGATTCTGAGTCAGTACAACAAACTCGTCCCCGCCGATTCTGGCTAGATAATCATTCTCGTCCATTGCCTGCTTTAGTCGATAGGTTACATCAATTAAAAGCTCGTCACCATAGGAATGCCCCAAGGAATCATTGATGTTTTTAAAATTATCAATATCAATGTCCATAATTCCTATTGTCTCTTCACTGCGCAGCGTAAGCATGATGTTATCCAGCATTTCTGTAAATGCAGTTCTGTTTGGCAACTCCGTAAGGTAATCCGTGTATGCCAGCTTCTTCATGCTTTCCTTGTTCTTATTTAATTCATCATACTTGCCGGTTAGATCATTCAGAGAAGCAATAGCAGAATCATAAATCTCCTCAAGCTCCTGATTACGCTCTTTCACCAGTTGATTTTCCTGATCTATCAGGCTTTTTTCCTTTTTCAGACTTCTTAATCGGAATGCGATTACAATAAATAAGATAATTAAAACTACTATTGCCACTAGAATAGCAATTCCGACAAATTGGCTAATCATAAAATATCCCATAAGTCCTCCAATACGTTCCCCAAAACGTATTTTCCTTTGTTATTTCGATTTCAGGTACTTGTCAATTCCTGCAGCTGCTGCCTTGCCTGCTCCCATTGCGAGAATAACTGTTGCTGCTCCTGTAACCGCATCGCCTCCGGCAAAAACACCTTCCCGTGATGTCAAACCGGTCTCTTCATCTGCGATGATGCACTTATGCTTGTCCGTCTCTAAGCCATTTGTTGTCGAAGATATCAGTGGATTCGGGCTGGTCCCAAGAGACATGATCACCGTGTCAAGCTCCAGTACGAATTCCGATCCGGCTTTTTCCACCGGTCTTCTTCTTCCGCTTTCGTCCGGTGCGCCAAGCTCCATCTCAACGCAACGCATACCGGATACCCAGCCGTTCTCGTTCACAAGTATTTCCTTCGGATTAGTTAACAACTTGAAGATAATACCCTCTTCTTTCGCATGATGTACTTCTTCCACTCTGGCAGGAAGCTCAGCTTCGCTTCTTCGGTAAACAATGTATACTTCTGCCCCAAGCCTGAGTGCTGTCCTGGCTGCATCCATGGCTACATTACCGCCGCCGACAACTGCAACCTTCTTCCCCGCAATAATAGGTGTATCATAGCTGTCATCAAAAGCCTTCATCAAATTACTTCGTGTAAGATACTCATTTGCCGAAAATACTCCGTTGGCATTCTCTCCAGGTATTCCCATAAACTTCGGAAGTCCTGCACCCGAACCGATAAATACGGCCTCAAAGCCTTCTTCCTCCATCAGTTCGTCAATCAGAGTAGATTTACCGATGATGACATTTGTCTCTATCTTCACACCAAGTGATTTTACGTTTTCAATCTCAGCCCTGACTACGGTATCCTTCGGAAGTCTGAATTCCGGAATTCCGTAGACAAGAACTCCGCCCGGTTCATGAAGGGCTTCAAAGATGGTGACATCATACCCCATCTTAGCCAAATCTCCGGCACAGGTTAGTCCGGCCGGACCGGAACCGATAATTGCAACCTTTCTTCCGTTCCTCTCTGTCGGAGGCTCGGGCTTGATATTATGCTCCCTCGCCCAGTCTGCAGCAAAACGTTCCAGCTTTCCGATAGAAACAGGATCACCCTTAATACCGCGGATACATCTTTCCTCACATTGAGATTCCTGAGGGCAAACCCTGCCACAGACAGCCGGAAGAGCTGAGTATTTACCGATTACCCGGAAGGCTTCCTCTGCATTGCCTTCCTTAATTTCTTTTATGAAACCCGGAATGTCAATACTAACAGGACATCCGGAGATACATTTCGCATTCTTGCATTGGATACAGCGGGAAGCCTCTTCCATCGCTTCTTCCATATTATAACCAAGGCATACCTCGTTGAAATTGGTTGCTCTCACCTTGGGGTTCTGCTCCCTTACAGGCACCTTTTTCAAAACATCCATGATTCATCCTCCAAACACCGTTTTGCGGCAAAATCCAATTATCAATCGTTCTCACTGCATTCGCAGTCGGGATGATGATGGGTAGCACCCTCTCTCTCCCTAAGAACAGTTTTACCTTCCTCTGATCTATACATCTGAAGTCTCTTCATGGCTTCATCAAAATTAACCAGATGTCCGTCAAACTCAGGTCCATCTACGCATGCGAATTTAACTTCATTTCCGATTGTCAGGCGGCAGGCACCACACATTCCGGTACCGTCAACCATGACCGGATTCATGCTTACGATAGTCTTAATTCCCAGTTCCTTGGTCAGGATACATACGAACTTCATCATAATCATCGGTCCTATTGCTATGACAAGATCATATTTTTTACCCTGATTATTTACCAGATCCTTAATGCAGTCGTTCACATTCCCGTGAAAACCATAAGAACCGTCATCTGTTGTGATATAGAGATTTTTCGTTTGGAGTCTCATCCGGTCCTCAAGGATGATTAAATCCTTATTTCTTGCTCCGATGATACAATCCACATCATATCCGTTCTCCTTCATCCACTTTACCTGAGGATAGACAGGAGCCGCACCGACGCCTCCGGCAACAAATAAAATATTTTTCTTTAATACCTCTTCGCGGGGCATATCGATCAGCTCGGATTTATGACCCAAAGGTCCCGTAAAATCACGAAAGGCTTCTCCTTCTTCATATGTAGCCATTACTTTAGTGGAAGACCCGAGTGCTTGAAATACAATCGTAACTGTTCCGGCTTCCCGATCATAGTCACAAATCGTAAGAGGAATTCTTTCACCCTTTTCATCCATCTTCACTATGACAAACTGTCCAGGATAACAGTTTTTTGCTACTCTGGGAGCTTTAATGTCCATAAGATAAATAGAATTAGCCAGACTTTCCTTCTTGACGATAGAGTAAATATAGTTCTCAGCCATTTTACGTTAACCTCTTTCTGTATACAAAAATACTAATAATGATAAATATTTAGCTATCATTATAATGTACAGGACCCAAAAAATCCAGCAATATTTTTATGAATATACTCTGCACTTCATATTTCGTCATAATCAATATAAATTGTCACTATTTATTATATGTAATTACCTGATGTGTCTTTTTCCTGTATATGCCTCTTTGACCATATAATTGAATAAGCAAAAAAACTTAATAACGGATCTGTTCATACTATGCCGAGCGCAACTTTTTTTGCATAACTATGCACAGTATCCGTTATTAAGCCATGAGTTACATAAAATATTTTAACAGATCTCATCCTTGGAATTATCCAGACTGTACCGTAAAAGCTTCAGAAACTCATCGTATTCCTTCCACTCGGTCGCAACCTCTGCTCCCTTTCTCCCTAGTCGGTCACACAGACATAATAAAGCCAGTTCATCCACATCAACCTTCCGTAACAGCCCCATTAAGTCGGAGTATGGAAGCCTGCGAAGAACATAAAGCATGTGCATGTGGTACCTTACCATCGCAGAAACAGATTGTATAAAACTCTCCTCCAGACAGAACTCTTCCAGAAATTCTCTACAAAGCTGTTCCCCGGCGATATCATGTTCGTAGGAGGTTATTCTGTCCTTCCTTACTTTCGTTGTTACCGGCTTTCCGATATCATGCAGCAATGCAGCCCACATAAAAACCAAGGGGTCCTTACTTTTGATTCTGACCCTTGCCGCTTCATCAATAACCAGCATCGTATGGTTCCAAGCATTGCCCTCCGCATGATATTTGGGGGACTGCTCCGTAGCCTTTAGTTTAGCAAGAAGGCTAAGCGGATATACCATAAACTCTTTTCGATCGGACAGCTCCATCATAAATTGGGAGGGCTTTTCATCCTTCAGCAAATGATTTGTAATCTCTTCAAATATCACTTGATCGGTTATCTTAATCATTGTTATCTCTACGCTCGCCCATCGGAGCCGCTTTCTCATGTCCAGCCTTTGCCTTCCCGGAAATCTCAGGTACAGGTGGAACCTCATCCTTAGGCATATGCACTCTCTTCTCTCTGACCTCTGTTGGTTCTGTTACAAAAAATCGCCGCATTCCTTTTTTCGCCATCTAAATAACCATGCCTTTCTCAGGATAATTGTGGTATTGTCAAAATTACTTACACATCATTCTGCTTCACTGATTTTCTTTTTGCATTCTTGTTTTTGTTCTGATTCTCTCTCGTCAGCGGTGTTTGACCATTGGCTTTATCCATTCTTGCACGTTTATTGTCCGGTTGACTGTCCTTTGGCATAATATCCTCCTATTAATCAGATGATTTGTTCAGAAATAGTATGCACATACGGCAACGAACTATCCGTTATTCCGACAGAGGAGTTTTTTGAGTGAATTATTATTACAGATCAATTACCGGCGGCAAGGAGCATAAAGACAGGTGGTAATTCGTGAAGCTTTTATCAGGGGATAAATTTCTGCCGAACCACGCCGGTGGAACGAATTCCTCTGCAGACAGGATATCAGGAAATTCTACCTCAGCGAATACAAGTCCCTTCAGCACACCTTCAAAAACATCAAGCTCTGCTGTGAGTCCATTCGGCAGAGGTATCAGATACCTTGTCTTATAAATCATGTTTCCGTCAGTTTTCGCCTTAAGCTTGAGGTAGGCTTCCTCCGTTAAAGGAAGTTCCACCTCATGATTCACATTTGAATGGGACTGTGTAATTGGGTCAACACCCAGCTTTGATTTATAGGTTAGGATATATTCTTCATTACTTTTTCTGATTCTGACGGTTGGATTATGACAGAGATACCCTTGCTCAATTATTTTCTTCTCGTAACCTGAAAGGTCCTCCGGCATATTGCGTATTGCGTATTTTCGTTCAATTTCCATAGCTTTATCCCTTCTCACAGTTCTTCCATAGTGTGAAGATGCTTTATCTTCACACTTATCTTCACTCTTCAAGACATGATGCCGCAAAGCGGCATCTCAAATAATCTGAGAAGAACAAGAAACGAGCACCATAAGCGTGAATTTATGCATTATAAATTCACGTTGCGAGCTTCGCAGTTCTTCCATAGTGTGAAGATGCTTTATCTTCACACTTCGCCCCTGAATAGCATGGCAGGATTGTAGAATACTATATACATAACATATTTTTTGGAGGTACCGATGAAAAAATGCTTTCTTACAAACTTCATCTTATGTGGTCTAATCGGCTGGTGTATGGAATGTCTGTGGACCGGTCTGGATGCTATGAGAAAACATAAGGATAAAACCCTGACCTGTCACACTTCCGTATGGATGTTTCCGATTTACGGAATGGCTGCCTGTTTAAATCCACTCTGTAAAAAGCTCAAAAACCGATCAGCTTTGCTTCGCGGTGGTGTCTATGCTTTCCTGATTTATATCGGAGAATACTCCAGCGGTCTCCTTCTTAAAAAGCATAATGCCTGCCCCTGGGATTACAGTAAGGCTAAGCTGAATTACAAGGGTGTGGTTCGTTTTGACTATGCACCGGCATGGTTCTTAGCCGGACTGCTTTTTGAAAAAGTGTTAAACCGGAATTAAGGTATATTATAACAATTCCTATCAATGGTGTGCAACTAAAATTCCGTCTTTTCCGAAATTGCTTTACAATGCCTGATTTGATGATTGAAAGGATGTCCCAAAAGTTGTATACTAATAAAAAATATTCGGAGGGTTACAACTTGCTTAAAGCAATCATTTTTGATATGGACGGTGTCATCATCGACAGTGAGCCCCAGCATGCCAAAGCTGCTGTTCTTGCATTAGAAAAATATAATATTTCAATTCAGATAGAGTACGCTTATAATTTCATAGGAACCAGCACTCCGGTCATGTGCCGAACAATGATAGAGGATTTCAATCTTTCTATTACAATAGAGGAATTAGCAAAAGCAAACGAGGAGGCAAAGGAAACTCTGTTCCAAACGGAGGGTTATCCGGTCATTCCCCATATTACGGACCTCATGTGGGATTTACACAAAAACGGAATGAAGCTGATTATTGCTTCCTCCTCATCGGCAGCTGCAATAGCAAGCGTTATGAATAGTCTTGGTATCAATGAGATCTTTGACGGTTACATATCAGGAATGAATATGAAACATCCCAAACCCGCACCGGATATCTTTTTAGCTGCCGCTAAGCAATTGGGTGTGGAGCCTGTAGAATGTCTTGTAATCGAAGATTCCTGCCATGGAGTGACAGCAGCAGCTGCCGCCGGCATCACTTCTATAGGTTTCGTCAATCCAAATTCCGGTAATCAGGACTTAAGTAAGGCAGCTATGCTGGTAGAAGGCTTTGAAGAAGTGGATTACGCATTTTTGCTTCGTGTTTATCAACGTGCCCATATGGAACCGGTAACCATCCTGTCAACGAAGCAATGTATCCTGAGAGAACTGAGCCTGAAAGATGCTGACAGTCTGTTTGCCATCTGTATCAAACCTGAAGTCAGTAACTTTCTTGAGGAATTTAGCGCCGATCCGTCTGTGGAGCAGGAGAAGCTAAGCGCTTATATAAAAAATATATATCCCTTTTACGACTTTGGTTTATGGGGAGTATATCTTAAAGATAATAATTGCCTAATTGGACGCTGCGGTATAGAATTTAAGGAGCTAGACAAGGAGTCAGTCTATGAACTGGGTTACCTGATTGATCCTGCATATCAGAGAAATGGGTATGGACGAGAAATAGTAGCTGCAACTATTAACTATTGTCTGAAGGAGCTTGCTATCCCAAAGATCACTGCTTTTATTGCACCGGAAAATACCCCTTCCCTTCATCTGGCAGAGCGTGTCGGTATGAATAAGGTCGGGGAATACATAAAGAACCAAAAAAAATTCTATCGTTATGAAATCCTCGGATAAACTTACTTAGCATCTGAAGGAAAGGAGTAATCATGGACAGCCAGAGAAACACAAAGCAGAAACAGCTGATTTTAAGTATATTAAGAGATTCAGACCGCCCAATGTCAATTAATGAAATCTATCTTCAGGTTGTGCTTACTATTCCTAAGATTGCCAAGTCTACTATTTACAGAACCATAGATGCTCTGCTCGGTCAAAATCTGATCGATAAATATCATCTGAATGACAATGAGATATTCTATCGAATCAAAACAGATAAAAATGAACATAAGCATTTTGTTATCTGTGATGACTGCAAGAAGGTATTTGATCTCCCATCCTGCCCCATACATGCTCTTAAGGATGCCATGGAAGAAGAAGGTTTTATTATCAGGGAGCATCAGATTCAGATTACCGGTCTGTGTAAAACGTGTGCGAGAAATCATAATTCGGAATAAAAGATAAAATAAGAAGTACAGTTTGAGTTATCTATCTCATTCTGTACTTCCATTATTGAAATAAAGTTTAGCGAGTACCTGTACCTCCGGTGGTTCCGCCGGTGGTTCCGCTTGTAGTGCCACCTGTTGTACCGTTTGTAGTTCCTCCGGTTGTTCCCGTACCAGTTCCGGTTCCTGTTCCCGTACCGGTTCCTGTTCCCGTACCGGTTCCTGTTCCTGTACCGCTTGTGGTTCCTGTTCCTGTACCGTTAGTGGTTCCTGTTCCTGTACCGTTAGTGGTTCCGCTTGTGGTTCCTCCGGTTGTTCCCGTACCATTACCTGTGGTTCCGGAAGTTGTGCCCGAAGTTGTACCCGAAGTCGTTCCCGACGTCGTTCCTGTACCAGTGCCGTTCGTTGTTGTAGGGGTTTTAGTTACAGTATTATTTGTACCGGTACCGTTTTTATTGGTTCCTGCAGCACATGCACAGAAGGCAAATACAACAAAGCTGCATACACCTAATAATATTAGAAATTTCTTTTTCATCGCTACTCCTCCTATAAAATTATCAATTTTACAGGAATAGTATCTCTCAGTTCAATTGATTTATTCACTTCAAAAATTACTTATTTTCATAAAAGCGATTAAACTCTGTAATATCATTACGAAAACGAAGCGGAAGATTATTCCTCTGTAATCGATAATTTTCGCGTTCCTTAATTGAAATATGATCAAAAAAAGTCAGCCATAATTCACGGTATTGGTCCTCCAGGCCGGACACCTCCCTGACACGATCCTGATCCAGTTCAGGTATCTCAGCTAAAATCCAAGGGGTTCCCGGCAGATGGAGCGCGGCTAGCTTTCGATTACCATCATAGATTAAAAACCGTTCCTGCGGTAACCGGTCTGCAAAATGCGGAGCCAATATCGTAAGTACATTATTCTTTGGATGGATAATCGAAGTCAGCAATCCGTTGGCTTGTTCAGAAAAACGTACAAACCCCATCAAATGATGGTACTCATTCCATACGTTTTTATTGACTTTGCTCATCCGGCTAACCACCTCATTGCTCATATGCTCTACGATGGAAGGACCGATGGCGAAGCCGAGGATCAAAAAGCGATAAATCAAATCTGCTTTACCAGTATAATCGGAAAGAGCAACATGGCAAACCATCTCATAAGCCTCGTCCGATATCTTGCTTCTGATTGCTTTCCCCACCTTCACTGACAGCTCAAGATCCGTATCCACAACCGCGTATTCAGCAAACAGCTCAATATTAGAATATTTACTGCCCTCACATTTTTCTTCGATCTTAATATTGGCATGTCCAAGCCTTGAACTCCAGGCTTGATAAACAGCAGTGAAAATCCCGTCTATACTGTCATCGCAAAGGTATATTTTCTTAGTCTCCATTTGAAATCAACTCCCAATACTACATCTCATCCCCGGCATAAACCGTGCTCATACACCGGAAGCCAACAAAATTGCCTGCTTTGGCTCGGGGGTAAAGCTAACATCATCAAAAAGAGAAAGCTGCTGATAGGTGATGTCCTTTTCCACCCCCAGAGGAAGTTGATCCTTCAAGGCTACCAACTGCCGGGTAATAAAATTCTCTTCGATACGAATCTGATACATCATTCTTCCGTTGCAGGTGATAAAATAAACTGCACGCTTCAAAACAATTCCCATTCGCTTAAGGTCTTTAAAATCCAATACCGCGCTTTTTCTGGCAGCAATGATCCTCTGTGCAGAATTGGTCCCGATTCCGGGGACCCGAAGCAGTGTATAATAATCCGCCCTGTTCACCTCCACCGGATATAGTTCCAGATGGCGAAGCGCCCAATCACATTTCGGGTCCAACAAGACATTAAAATTCGGATGACGCTCATCCAGCAGCTCATTTGTCTGAAATCCGTAAAAACGAAGCAACCAATCTGCCTGATACAATCGATGCTCCCGAAGCAGCGGAGGTCCACTCTCAGTGGAAGGAAGACGGCTGTCTTGATTCACGTTCATGAAGGCAGAATAGAATACTCTCTTTAAATCAAAGTTATCATAAAGCGCCTCAGCCACGGACATAATCTGATAATCGCTTTCCTGCGTAGCTCCTATGATCATCTGTGTACTCTGACCTGCCGGGACGAAGCGACGGCTTCCCGCGGGCTTAAGTAACGCAGGAACATTGCCGGTGGTCGAAGTCACAATCTCCTGAATATCGTGATCTTCCCGGGCTGTCAAAAGCGGCTTCGGCTGAGCCTGAAAATCCGGAAGTCCGAGAAATTCCCGGTTATTCTTCCTGCCAAGCTGGATCTGGCGAATTGGCTTCAGGATATTTTTTCGGTTCTTGTGTGGTGCCAAATCCTTGAGGCTTTCCGCTGTAGGCAGTTCCAGATTAACACTCATACGGTCCGTATACCAACCCAGCATCTCGATTAGTTGGGGATCTGCTCCCGGAATTGCTTTACAGTGGATATATCCGTTGAAGCGATGAACCTCCCGAAGCAGTCTTAATGCTTCCAGGATCAATTCCATGGTGTAATTCGGACTGACCAGAATACCCGAGCTTAAGAATAATCCTTCAATATAATTTCTCCGATAGAATTCCATCGTCAGCTCTGCTATCTCCTGGGGAGTAAAGGACGCACGGACAATATCATTCGATGCTCTGTTGATACAGTATTTACAGTCAAAGATACATTCGTTGGTATATAGCACCTTTAACAGTGAAATACATCTGCCGTCATTGGAGAAGCTATGGCAGATACCACAGGCCAGACTGTTGCCCATGGAATTCTTATCTCCCTTACGGTCTACTCCACTGGAGGTACAAGCCACATCATACTTTGCCGCATCTGACAATACCTCCAGCTTTCTCTGTATTGACATATTCTCCTGAATTACCATACCTTCACTCCCGTTATCAAACATTTGTTCTGGTATTATTTTATCAAAGATACTTTTAAAAGTCAATGCATATTCAAACATTTGTTCGTAGTTGAAAGCAAATGACCGATAATGACCGATAATGACCGATAATGTCCGATAATGACCGATAATGATTGATGTTTCACACAGTCTTAATCTATTTGATCAGTCTTGATATTTCCTTGAAGGTATCTGTCTTCGCAACTTTAGTCAGCTCAAAAAGGATAGCCTCATAGGTTGTAGGGATGGCGCCTTCTTTGATCGCACGCTTGATCCCGACCTTACGGTCATTCTCTCTTCTTGAGCCCACACAGTCTTCCACAAGAACCACCTGATATCCGAGTGCGATTAAATCGATCACAGTCTGAAGCACGCAGATATGGGCTTCGATTCCGCAGACTATAATATTCTTCTTACCGAACGCTTTGATTTTTCCTAGAATGGTCTCATCCCCGGCACAGCTGAAGCTAACCTTGTCCTCATAGGTAAAGCCCTCACCCAAAACCTCTGCCAGCTCGGGCACAGTCCCGCCTATCCCTTTGGTATATTGTTGGGTTACCAGCATGGGAATTCCAAGTACCTGTAAGCCTTTCATCAAAATCTGTGTATGGTGCAGCAGCTCTTCGTTCCGATCAATCACAGGAACCAACCGCTCCTGGTAGTCTACGATCAGTGCCATAGTATCTTCAGCAAGTATTCTCATTGTCCTTATCCTTTCCTAACTGCCTAATTTCTTAATTACAACCACCAATTATATCATTCCTGCCAAGCTGTTTCAATCTGTAAAACCCTACATAAAACCCTACATAAAACCCTATCGTCCCGCATCGTTCCGGCTTGATAGAGTACAGATATCATGTAATACCGAAATTTAGACAGAAAAAATTACCAAAGCCCATAGGAGCACACCTATGAATGAAATCACCGAATAACAGCTTCGTAGAACACATCAGGTCGGTAGGCTACCGTTTTTCGCGGGGCATCAAATGAATTGATTGTCCGTGTATATCCTCCAGTGCTTCTGTGATTCCTTCACTATAGGTAGGATGGGGCCTGATTACAGCTTTCATATCCTTTACAGTCAGTTCATTTACAATTGCCATCGTAAGTTCACTGATCATATCTGTAGCACGGTCACACAAGAGTACCGCTCCCAGAAGACGATCCGAAGCTGCGTCAGTAATCAGCTTAATGAAGCCTCTGTCACCAGCGGACAGAAGGGTCTTGCCATTGCCAAGCATAGGATATTTTCCAATTTTAACTTCATATCCCGCTTCTGCTGCTTTCTCCTCACTTAAGCCTACCAGGGCTATCTCCGGAGTCGTATAGACACAGGATGGAATGGCTGACAGCTTTACTGTAAGCTCCTGACCAAACATCCCTTCTACCGCAGCAATTCCCTGTGCGGAAGCTGTATGTGCCAGTGCCATTCCCCGGATGACATCCCCGATGGCATAGATTCCCGGGATGTCGGTCTCAAAGCTGTCCTTAACCTTGATATAAGCTCCGTCCATCTCTGGCTTGCATTCCCCGGTAAATAGCTCCTCTGTATAAGCCCTTCTTCCGACTGCAATAAGAATTCCATCTGCAAATGCTTCCTTCGACTGCTCCTTCTCAATATACGCACAGGCTAAAGAGCCATCTGCAGTCTGTCTAATCTCCTGAACCATGGACTTCGTATGAAGTAGGATGCCCTTTTTCTTGAGACTCATAGCTAAACTTTGTGAAATCTCCTTATCCATGGACGGGAGGATACGATCCATTGCTTCAATGATCTCAACCCGGCAGCCAAGCTCCTGATAGAGAGTGGCAAACTCAATCCCGATTACTCCCCCGCCAATAATAAGTAATCTTGGAAATAGCTCCTTCCTCTCCAGTAGTTCATCACTGGTGAGTACTTCGGGAAGCTCTATCCCCGGTATATTCGGAAGGCTAGGTTTCGAACCTGTGGCAATCAGAACCCTCTCCGCCTCCAGTTCCCGCAGCGGTATCTGATCAGTGACTCCTTTTGTGTCCGGCAAGGCTATGCCGATTCTGATGCTTTCCTGCTGACAGCTTCTACCTAAAATCCTGGCCTTTCCCTGATATACCGTAACATGATTGGCTTCCAGCAGAGCAGTTACACCGTTTCTCATCCGCTCTACGACACTGTCCTTACGCTCCCATACTTTATCTGTACATAGCTTCGCCTCACCGATATCAATACCGAATTCCGCCAGTCTGCGCACCTCCTCATAGAGATGCGCACTGTGCATCAGCGTCTTAGTAGGGATACAACCTCGATTCAGGCAGGTCCCTCCGATTTCCCTATATTCGATCAAGGCTGTCTTCTTTCCTAACTGTGCTGCCTTGATTGCAGCAACGTATCCACCCGGACCCCCTCCAATCACAACCAGTTCGTAGGCCTCCGATATATGCTTTCCTTTCTGCTCCATCTACAATTTACCTCCTATGCTTCCAACCATCAGATTCCTGCTTCTCTGATCAGATTAATCACATCCTCTTTCCATAGGGCCTCCGTCACAGAAATTCTCTCAAGCGCCCGAAGCATTGCTGCAGAGGAAAATTCACATCCGGTCAGGGTACTGGAAAGCTGTTCAAAAAAACCTGTCTCCAAGGCATCCGTATAAGCTCTGCACTCTGCTATTCTTCCGGAATTAATCATGAACAAAAGCTCAAAGCCTCCCCAGGAAAATCTTCTTTCAAGCGAGAAGTTAAATTCCAACCGCCTTCCCAGAATCCACTCCCAGGAGGAAAATTTATGAGTCAAAAGTTCGATTTTCTTAATTGGTAATTCAGACAGCTCCAGCTCCTCCGGTACTAGACCGTACACCTTCTCAAAGGAATGAAGCAGCTCCTGCTTCATCTGTTCTATCGTTAAGGATGGCGCATACTCTGTCAGATTTACCACTCTTGCACGGACGGATTCCACACCTTTGGTCACCAGCTTCTCTCTGGAGACATTCAGATAATGGGACAGCATCTCCATATCCACCTTCACCAGAATTGTACCATGGTGATAGCAATGGGTCCCATCGCTGTAGAAGGCATTGCCGGAGAACTTTCTGTCCTCAGCGGTGAGATCATTCCTGCCGGACTTTACCGCAGGTATCCCAAGAGATTTGACAGCACCAAGGATTACGTCCAGCTGCTGCTCCACATCATAATTTTCTTTCCCCGCCAGAAAGGTAAAATTCAGATTCCCCAGGTCATGAAATACAGCTCCTCCGCCGGACAGACGACGTACCAATCTGCCTCCGTCCGCTTCCAATTCGGCTATCCTGCATTCCTTCCAGGGGTTCTGATTCTTACCGATGACTACTGTTCTTTCATTCTGCCAGAGATAAAGGATGACCTCCCTGTCGCCGACCTGCTTCAGAAGATACTCTTCCAAGGCTAGGTTGCGATAGGGATCGGTCTCCTGCGTCGTAATATAACGTATCTTATCTATCAATAGAGAACTCTCCTATCCTGTTTTTCTGGGAATTTGTATTACTCCCATACCATGATTCTGAAGACTGTATCTCTCCTAAGCTGTTTCTTCAGGGAAGCTGTAGCTTACCACCGGATTTCTGGCTGCCTTTACTTCATCCGGCCTACCGATGGGGGTTGTCTGGGGACAATGCTGTAATAGCTCGGGATTCTCAAGCGCCTTCTCATACACCCTTTTAAAAATCACAGCGACCTCCTCCAGAGTCTCCTTGGACTCTGTCTCCGTCGGCTCCACCATCAGAGCCTCATGGACAATCAGAGGAAAATACATCGTCGGTGGATGTATGCCGTAATCTAGCAGCGCCTTGGCAAAATCAAGGGCTGAAACCTCCTTTTCCTTCTTCAGTTCCTCCAGAGAAAGTACAAACTCATGCATACAGGGCGGAGCAAAGGGAATGTCGAAGACATCCGCGAGGAGATGCAGCATATAGTTGGCATTTAATACTGCATTCTCCGAAGCGTTACGAAGGCCATCGCTACCAAGGCTCAATAGATAAGTAAGTGCTCTTACCACAACCAGGAAGTTACCATGGAAGGCTTTCACCCGACCGATACTGGTTTTGGACGGATCGGCAAACTGATATTTCCCGTCCGTGATAATAATCCGCGGAGAAGGCAGATACCGTATCAGAAACTCCTTACAGCCTACCGGACCACTACCCGGACCGCCTCCTCCGTGTGGTGTGGAAAAGGTCTTATGAAGGTTGAGATGCACCACATCAAAACCCATATCACCCGGTCTGGCAATTCCCAGGATAGCATTTAGATTTGCACCGTCATAATAATTCAAACCTCCGGCTTCATGTATAATTTTGGTTACTTCAAGGATATTTTCATCGAATATCCCCAAAGTATTCGGATTGGTCAGCATGAAGCCCGCCGTATCTTCACCGGCAGCTTTACGCAGCTGTTCCAAATCCACCCGGCCTTTCTGATCAGAGGGTACATTGATTACCTCAAAGCCTGCCATAGTGGCACTTGCCGGATTCGTCCCATGGGCAGAATCTGGAACAATGATCTTGGTTCTCTTCCTATCCCGGCGATTCTGATGATACGCCCTTATGAGCTTCAGACCCGTATATTCCCCGTGTGCACCAGCCGCAGGTGAGAAATCGATGGCATCCATACCGGTGATCTCACATAATGCTTCTTCTGCCCGACTCATTACCTCAAGACAGCCTTGTATCGTTCGCTCAGGCTGCAAAGGATGTATTCCGGTAAAGCCCGGAAGCCTGGCCATATCCTCGTTAATCTTCGGATTGTACTTCATCGTACAGGAACCAAGCGGATAAAAACCGTCATTGACACCGAAGGTGCGCTTCATCAACTGAGTATAATGTCTGGAAAGCTCTGTCTCCGATACCTCCGGCAGACGAAGCTCCTTGGTTCTGGCATATGCCTGAGAGGGTGTGATAACCGGAACATCACAATCCGGCAACAGACTTAAGCCTCTGCCCTGATTACTCTTCTCGAATATCAGCTTCATTTCCCTAGCACCTCCTCGATGTGATGAAGCAGCAAATCGATCTCCTCCCTGGTATTCATCTCCGTGGCACACCATAGAATGCGCCCTTCTCCGAGCGGATACCCTCCAAGAATTCCACGCTGCTCCAGTTTACTTAGTAAGTCATCTACATTTCCTGTGAAATCAGTTACAAACTCGTGAAAATATTCTCCCGGATAGGTCATGGCAAATTCCTCCCGTTCACATAAACGTCTGGCAAGGTAATGTGCTTTGGACATGGAAAGCTGTGCCACCCTGCCGAGTCCTTCCCTCCCCATAGCGTCGAGGTACACTGCCGCCGTCATTGCGCATAGAGCCTGGTTGGAGCAGATATTGCTGGAAGCCTTTTCTCTGCGGATGTGCTGTTCTCTGGCCTGCAGGGTCAGTACAAATGCCCTGTTGCCGGCAGAGTCCGTCGTCTCACCGACGATTCGTCCGGGTAGTCTTCTCATCAGCTTTTCCGTCGTTGCCATAAAGCCAAGATAGGGTCCTCCGAAGGAGAGCGGTATACCAAGCGGCTGTCCTTCTCCTACTGCTATATCGGCACCGTATTCGATCGGCGCTTTCAGAAGTCCGAGAGAGATCGGATTGCAGCTTAAGATGTATTTGATATCAATGCCAGTCGTCAGCTTACCGACAGCTTCACAGTCCTCCAGTAAACCATAATAATTAGGCTGCTGCAGCAGAATACACGCCGTATCCTCAGAGAGCAATGCAGACAACTGCTCAATATCGGTCCTGCCCTCTCTTACGGGAGCGAGGATTAGCTCCATCCCCGTACCATCCAAATAGGTCCGGATTGTCTCTATCGTCTGAGGATGGACCGCAGCCGAGATCACTGCTTTACTCCTCTTTCTCTCCCTGCACATGATTACCGCTTCTGCAGCAGCGGTTGCTCCATCGTATACAGAAGCATTGGATACATCCATTCCGGTCAGCTCACAGATCATCGTCTGATACTCGAAGATGGACTGCAGAATTCCCTGACTGATCTCTGCCTGATAGGGAGTATAGGCAGTTACGAATTCCTCTTTGGAGGTAATCTGCGTAACGATGGAGGGAATATAATGGTGATAAGCTCCCGCACCGCGAAATATCATGCGAAATGTCTTATTCTTTTCGGCAATCTCTGTGATACGCCGCCTAACCTCATATTCCGATAATCCTTTATCCAGCTTCAAGGGTTCCTTTAATAGAACTTCGGTTGGAACAACACGGAAAAGCTCCTCAATTCCGGATAAGCCAAGTGCAGAGAGCATCTCCTTTTGTTCCTTGTCTGTATTAGGCACATAGGTCCCCATAAACTAACCTCCTTCTTATGAATGAAGTGCATTATATTCCTCTTCTGTGAAAAGCTCTGACTGGTCGGTTATTTCCCTGACCTCGACAAGCCATGCCTCATATGCATCGGCATTAATCAGTTCTGGATGATCCAAAAGCTCTTCATTCACGGCGATCACCTTACCGGTGACCGGACTATAGATACTGGAAACTGCTTTCACAGACTCGACATCAGCAAATTCCTCTCCGGCTACCAGATCGTCACCCACCTCAGGCAGATTGACAAAGACCAGATCTCCCAACTGCTTTTGCGCATAATCGGAAATACCGATATGAGCAGTCGTATCATTTTCATATTTCACCCACTCGTGAGATTTTGTAAACATATATTCCTTCATATATTCCCTCCAGATTCTGCGCGTGTCTTATGCGCATATTTATTTATTTTTGTAGCATTGAGCTTTTCTAATGCTGCCTTCTATTCCTCTATTCCATCTCTAACCGCTTATAGAAAGGCAGTGTTACCACCTGAGCAGTAATCCTTCTTCCCCTGACATCGACCTCCAGCTCCGTACCAGGGGTACTGTAACTCTTCTCCAGCAAAGCCATAGCCATGGGTCCGCCAAGATAGGGACAATGTGTACCTGAGGTTGTTCTGCCGATTTCTTGCTCGCCGGCATATACCGTACATCCTTCCCGGGCGATCCCTCTTCCCGTAATCATCAATCCAACCCGAGTCCTCGTCGGTTCTCCTCTGCTGAGTATCCCTGCTTTGCCTATAAATTCCTTTTTATCCAGCTTTACAGCAAAGCCCAGTCCGGTCTCCAATGGTGAAATCGTCTCATCCATCTCATGACCGTAAAGCGGCATGGCCGCCTCGAGCCGCAGGGTATCTCTAGCCCCAAGTCCGCAGGGAATAATTACAGGTTTGCCTATAGAAGCATCCTCCCCTTTTGCCGGGGAATTACCGACCTCAAGCAGCAGCTCCCACAAGGCGTTTGCCTCCTTTGGTCTGCAGTAAAGCTCATAACCGTCCTCACCGGTGTAACCAGTTCTGGAGATCAGACAGGATATTCCTCCTACATTAACCTCCTCACGGAAGCTGTAATACCTCGCAGGCAACTGTTCCTCCGGGACGATACGGCTTAGGATTTCCTTTGACCTCGGTCCCTGAAGTGCCAATTGAGCCATCTCATCAGAGAGATCTGTCAGTGTCACCGCTCCGGATATATGATTTTTCATCCATTCCACATCCTTGGCACGGTTTGCTGCATTTACTACAATCAGATAGTCCTCCTTATTCTTCTGATATACCAGAAGGTCATCAATTACACCCCCGTTTTCATTGCACATAGGGCTATATTTCACCTGCCCGTCATACATATGGCTGCAGTCATTGGTTACCAGTCTTTGGACATTGTTGAAAGCATCCTTTCCAAAAATCCTTACCTCACCCATATGAGATACATCAAAAAGCCCTGCCGATGTCCTGACCGCCATATGCTCTGTGATGACTCCGGTCTCATACTGAACCGGCAACAGATAGCCTGCAAAGGGAACAAGTCTTCCCCCTGCCTTCACATGACAGCTATATAAGGGAGTTTTCTGCTCCATTCATTTCCTCCTCCTTTCAAATCCTTATGATTGTTTACTTTTGGGCAATAAAAAAGACGTACTGAAATAAATCAATACGCCTCTGTTGGTTTACCTGAAAGATTCTCCCCTGCTACACATATCCCTGGCAGAAAATTGCTTCTTCGGTGCCGAATCGTTTTCCAGAGTATCGTCCAGAAATGGTCCTTTTGCCTGAGAGTTTTCGCATACCCCTTCGGCTCCATAGATTATGGTCTCTCCCAATTCCTTCAACCGACCCATATACCTGTGAATTCTCACATAATTTATATTATTATTATATTCATCGTATAGGATAATGTCAATTGGTCAATGAAGCCTATTGTCAATGAAGCCTATTGTCATGAAGCCTATTGTCATGAAGCCTATTGTCAATGAAGCCTATGTATGATCGTATGTATTCTACATAAGCTGTACAGGCAAAGCATGCATTGTCTGCAATGAGTACCTCACCTTTTTTACGCTGAAATCATATAATAAATTATGAAAGTATGGAGGTAACTCATGGGCGAATTATTAAAAATCGACCATTTAAGCTATACCTATCACTGTCCTGAACAGGATATCGATGCTTTAAAGGATGTATCCTTTCGAGTATCGGAAGGAGAATTCATCAGTATTCTAGGTCCGGAAGGCTGCGGAAAATCCACTCTTCTTTCTTTGATAGCCGGCTGTATCCTTCCCACCAAAGGCTTAATATATATTAACGGCAGGGATATCAAACCCTCCGAGCATTATAAATCCAGAGCTTCTATTCTTAAGACCCTTTCTCTGGATACGGATATTCTCCTGATGGATGAGCCCTTCTCCGCTCTACAGGGCGAAGCACGTCGCTCAGCCGCGGAGGAATTACAGGAGATGCTTCATAAGGAGGGGAAAACAGCCATCCTGGTTACGGAGGATATCGAAGAAGCTGTTAGTCTCTCAGATCGCATCGTAGTACTGTCCGGTAGTCCCGGAACCGTTAAGACTATCCTGAAGGTCCCGTATTCCATAAAAAAAGAAACTCCCACTGCCGCCAGAAGCATACCCGAATTTCAGGAATACTGTTCCATGGTGGGAAGGGAGTTAAAATAAAATTAGTCTAGTCTTGAATAATCGGATTGCTTCTTTTCGCATCCTCTGCCTGAGCCGAAGCAGACTCACTCTAATTCTTTATGGAAGCAATCCGGTTATTTGCAGTAGAGTATAAGCAGAGTATAAAATTAAGTTGCGAAAAGAGAAAGCGTCCTGTAGAATAGAATTAGCTATTACTAATGGGAGGGAATAAGATGAGCAAATTCGTTATTACTGCTGATTCAAACTCAGATTTACTTGACGCATACATCAAAGAAAAGCAAATCGGTATCATTCCTCATTATTATGATTTGGAGGGAGTCACCTACGGTGATGAGGTCAATCTCACCCCAAAGGAATTCTATGATAAGATGCGTGGCGGAATCATGCCTACTACTATGGCAAGTAATCCTGAGGTGATCAGAAAGACCTTCATAGGTTACCTAGACCAGGGCTTTGAAATATTACATATTAGTTTTTCCTCCGCATTAAGCGGCGGCTGCAGTAATGTAGTAACCGGAGCAAATGAAATCCTGGAGGAGTACCCCAATGCAAAAATCCTTGTGATTGATACACTGAATGCTTCCATGGGGGAAGGGCTCTTTGTCATGAAAGCTGTTCAGCTAAGAGAAGAAGGAAAATCCATAGACGAAACTGCCTCATGGCTGGAGGAGCATAAGCAGGAATTCTGTGTACGTTTTACTGTAGATGATCTGTTTCATCTGCACCGGGGCGGAAGGATTTCCAAGACGACTGCGGTGATTGGTTCTATGATCAATATCAAGCCTATTCTATTCGTAAATCCGGAGGGGCAGCTGGTGGCACTGTCCTCGGCAAGGGGCCGTAAAAAATCCCTAAATACAATATGTAACGATATGCTGGATTGTATGGGTAAGTATCGGGACAGCGACGAAGCTATCTGTATTGCTCATGGTGATGCGCTTGAAGATGCTTTATATCTCAAGGAATTAATTTTAGATAAGCTGCCCGGCAGACAGATCATCATTAATTATGTCAGCCCCAGCATCGGAGCGCACTCCGGTCCGGGTGCCATCGGTCTCTGCTTTATGGGTGAAAAGCGGTAACTAATACTAAGTAAAACAATGGCCTCCTGTGTTTAAACACAGGAGGCCTTATTATCATTTTCTAAATAGATTCTGTGAAAAAGTCCTTGAATTTTTATAGTGTTTATAATAGAATAGTTGAGTAGCCTGTCTCAGGAGATATATCCTGCCGGTAAATACTGATGATATTTATTATATGCTTCCCTAGCTCAGTTGGTAGAGCAACGCATTCGTAATGCGTAGGTCGTGGGTTCGAGTCCCATGGGGAGCTGTCAATGAAAGCCTTATAATCTCTGGATTGTATGGCTTTTTACTTTTTTTTATTTAATGTCAGCGCAAGCTCTCAACGGACAAATAACGGACAAAATCACGGAATAAGCAACACTATCACTTTTAGTGATACAAGTTCATTCATGCTGCTCCTTTATAGGTTGCTTCGATTGGTCCTTGTACTTCAATGTAAATTTTATTTCGACTCCATATTCTTCTGTTAACAAAATTTCCAGCATAGAAAAGAAGCGCTCAACATCAATTTTCTTATTGATCTTGCCTTCAACATCCGACATAATTTAATCTTACCTAACGGTCTGTAATTTTTCTTCCGATCTACCCTTTGTACTTTGCACTTCTCTCCTGCAGAAACTTCTTGAAGTCATCTTCATCAACTCGCCAGTTCTTCCCTGCACGGAAGGCAGGAGATTTTTTTCTCTGAACAGCATTAGAATGGTTGTGAAGGAACCAATTTTGAATTTCTCCATCACTTCTTTTGTTGATAGAATTGCCACCGTATCCTCTCCTTATAGTTTTGTTTTGTCTCAATTTTAAAACAAAGCCAGGCACAATCATAACGACTGCTGCCTGGCTTTGTTTAAAGGTTATCTATTCTTTCGTAATTGCTATCTCTTCTTGCAATAATTTTATCGAATTTTCTAAAGAAATTATATCCGTATCTTTTGCTGCCAACTCCTGTTTTAGTGTTTGAATTTCATTTTCCATTCTATTAAATTCGAAAGAAAAATTAGGAAAGCATTTTCCAAAGGCCATCTTCTCTATATCTACATATGTCTGAGATGCTATCGATATATTACCTTGCTGAAACATAATACGATTCACACTGAGAGTTTTTAAATCGTTTAGTTTTAATACCGAATTATGCTTAAGAAACGGGAACTCAGTGTCTTTAAGTAAATAAAAATTACTCTTTGGATTAATGTTATCTATTGGGTGATAAGCACTAACATGATCCTGAATGCTGGCGTTATAAGAGCATATCGGTAAAACATATAATAATTTTCCAGCTACGCCTATAACTAAACCTCTGTGTTCATAAGACATTTCAGGAATAAAATTCTTGCCAAACTCAAACTGGTATACATCACCTTTTATAATTTTTCTGCTTGCTAACGGTGCTTTTTTCTTTGTAGCCCAAAAAATATCAGATTTTGAGAATCTTGATATTTCATCTGTATTTGACATGCTTGCCGTTAAGATATTCATTTCCGTAATTGATCTTATGTAATTTGAAAGAGCCATTTTATCCCCCATTATAAAAGGGTTATAGAATTTATCTACAACCCCAATCTGAGAAAACACTCAGAGCGACCTCTTCGGTCAATTTACTCCTTATTTTTAGCGGCCTCTTCGGCCAAAAAATAATGTTTATCATTATAAAATAGCGAATATAGTTATACTATATTATATGATAAATGTCAAGCAAATAATACACTTAAGCATAATTTATTTCATTTGCTATTTATTACCATAATTATACACTAAGTTCATAATAAATATCAATACTTTTTATTATTTTTTTATTAAAAATTTTATTTCTAAAATTTTATTATTTTTTATTAAAAATTCAATTTGAGTAAAACATGAAAAAAGCCCTTCGAGAAACCTCGGAAGGCTTAGTATATGCTAATTATGTATATGATAGAGAATAATAAAACCCATAGGCTTGTCGGTTCATGGGTGATTTTGCAGACAAGGCCTATCTTATTTTGTTGGTTCGAATTGCTGCAATTAAGAATACGAGTCCAAATATAAAGGATATTACACCCCATATTGGAAGGTCTGCATACATTCCTTTTTCGCCCAGCGAAAATAATGCTGCGATCCAATATAGAACACTAGTTATGATTGCGCCAACTCTTCCTTTTGAGTTTCTAGTACATATTCCTACGATACCTGCAAATAGAATAAAAATCCCAAGAGCAAAACCGCTTGTTCCAGAAGTGTCCCCATTGTCCTGAATGGCATTCCCAATTCCAACAGCGCACGATTGAAATGTAACAAAAACAAATAAAAGAATTGAAATTATACCGATTGATAATCTTCCAGCTGACCACACGCCCTTTCGTGTAGTAATCTCCGCCTTGACAATATTTTGTCCCGGCTGTGTTGGGCACCCACAATTCGGACATTTGTCGGCTTGTTCTGAATATTCTTTCCCACACTCTCTGCAATTAATTAAGGCCATGTAAACCCCTCCTTAGTATTCTATTTACCATATATTATAAATCAACTAGCATATTTTGTCAAATAAACCCAACACGTGATTTTGAAAGTATAAGGATCAAATAGTAAACATTTCAATAGACTTTCAAAGATAACCAAGTGCTCGTACTTTTACTGTGCTTTTTCAACAGGAGCGATATCCTACTGCTTATTACCTGTTAATTATCTTGACGTTTATTTGACGTTTATTTTTTGATTTTTTCATTTCACCTTGACAAAAAAGGATAAAGCATGATAAACTAAGAAAGCCTTGAAACGTAGTAAAATCAATGCTTCCAGCGTTTCAAAAACAGAATGATAATACATGATAAATCCCAATTTATCTCATTCGTAATGCGTAGGTCGTGGGTTCGAGTCCCATGGGGAGCTGTTATTCATATTAATTCTGTTCAGGGAGGCATAGCTCAGTTGGGAGAGCGCTTGCTCGACAAGCAAGAGGCCACTGGTTCAAGTCCAGCTGTCTCCATTCTATATACCGTTGTATTAACAAGCTACTCCGATCCTAGGCGGGAATTTCTACGCCGGGTCGGAGTATTTTGTTGCCTTGGGGCCATTTATGCCATTTATTTGCCATTCGTGCCATTCTGTTGTTTTTTATTTTTCTCTCGTGTATATTGTTTCAAAAGAAGAAAATTTTCTTTGGAATCTATGTAAGGGGGAAAACCATATGAAGAGTTTTGATGAAGTCTATCACAAATCTATGAAGGTATCGAAAGACCTCATAGAGGATGTTCGTTTCAGCAGACGCCTTAATCTGGAACCCATAAGAATCTGTGCTTTTGAGCTCAGTGAAACGTTATATACTAATATAAATTTCTTTCATCTTTTAAATAATGTTCAGGGAAAATATCCCTATATGTACTCTCATCCGGTCAATGTCGCATGCATTTCTTATCTCATCGGAAAATGGATCAGCCTACCCTCATCCAAGCTTTACAGATTGGTATGCACCGGGCTATTACATGATATAGGGAAAGCAAAAATCAGAGACAGTTTGTTAAACAAATCCGAATCACTTACGGAAGATGAAGTCGAGATCATGAGATCACATTCTGAGGTTGGATATCGTATATTAGAAAAATGCGACACCCTGGAACCTGATATCCTTGAGGGAATCCTGTCCCATCATGAACGGCATGATGGCTCCGGCTATCCGTCCGGTCTTAGAGGAAATGACATCAGCCTGTTCGGGAGAATCATTGCAATCGCAGATATCTTCGATGCTATGACAGCACAAAAGTCCTATCACATAAAAGCATCTCCCTTTAGAGCAATCGAGGAAATTCAAAATTGTGGTTTCGGTGCTTTGGATCCATCGATCTGTCAGGCTTTCATGAATAATATCACAAATTATTATTGCGGCTGCTTTGTACGGCTGAGTAATGAACAGATTGGTAAAATTGTCTATATCAATCCTGAGGAAAAAACAAAGCCTCTCATCCGTTGCAATAATGAATTTCATAACATGTCCGTAGAACGGGATCTTCAAATAGTCGAAGTTGTGTCCGATGATGAAGATATGGACAGTTTGATCCATAATATATAATGTTAACCTTCAAAGGAATAATCGATTATCCCTTGCCTATCAAGCTTACCTCAGGTCATTACTTGGTTCGAGCTTCAGAATTAAAATAGTGGGCTTCTCCTCTCCATCAGCACCGTATTCTGCCATTCACCATTGTGGTCCTTGGCAATTCTTTCGCGGTAGCCGACCATGCGGAAGCCTGCTTTTTTATGTAAAGCAATACTAGCTTTATTGATTTCAATAATTCCTGACTGCAGAGTCCAGAAGCCTTCCTTCTCCGATTCCAGAATCACCTCTCTAAGTAACCTCTCACCGATACCTTTCCCCCGACAGTCTGCTTTTATATAGATGCTAACCTCAGCAACTCCGGCATATACACAGCGACTGCTGACAGCACTAAGGGCTGACCAGCCCACCACCTGATTATCCTCCTCTGCAACCATACGGCAAGCTTTGACATGGGACTTGTTCCAGTCTTCAAAGGCTGGCACCTCCGATTGGAAGGTTGCACGCTTTGTCTTAATTCCCTCCAGGTATATGGAAGCCACTGCTTCCCAATCCGTATCCATCATTTCTCTGATTCTCAATCCCATACTATCCTCCATTCCTACACCCTTTTTATGTAAATTGAAATTTGTGTAAATTAAAGACATACTATACCCGTATCCGTTTACTTGTCAAGCTTGAAAAGATTTTCTTACCAAATGATCTTAAATCAAAAGACCCACCTGATTATACTATGGATACCTTTCCATGCTTTATCTCTTCTTAATGCATAAAAATAATATTAAGAAATAGAATTTTATAAATACAATGAGGGGTCAATTATGTGTAAAAAACTTATCTCGTTCATCATATGTATCTTTATTCCGCTTGCAGTTGGAAGCCTTTCTGCATTTCTTACTAAGGATGCTATGTCTAATTATGGACAGATCATTAAACCTGATTTTGCTCCACCTCCTATGATATTTCCGATAATCTGGACAATATTATATGTCTTGATGGGAATATCATCATATATTATTTATTCTTCTGATAGTTCGATGAAACAGTCTGCCTTAAATTGGTATGCTATTCAATTACTATTTAATTTTATTTGGTCTATCATCTTTTTCAACCTTCAAAATTATTTATTCGCATTCATATGGCTAATCGCTTTGATAGTTTGCATCTGTATTATGATGATAAAGTTTTATAAAATTAATCCTGTAGCAGCTTATTTGCAAATACCATATATGTTATGGTGTATATTTGCTGCTTATTTAAACTATTCTATATATTTGCTTAATAAGTCATAAAATAATGATTGGATATCCGTCCACGATAGTTCTAGGGTCTTCCTCCCCTATAACAACAAATGCGACACAAAAAAAGACCCTTGAAAACTCAAGAGTCTTAGTGTCGAGGCGACGGGATTCGAACCCACGGCCTCTGCGTCCCGAACGCAGCGCTCTACCAAACTGAGCCACGCCTCGATTTTGCTAAGTTGCGAATGCTTACTCAGAAGCACCGCATTAGATATTATCTTATAAAAGCATGAAAAAGTCAACTATAAATTTTGCTTTTCCATGAAAAAAGTCCCTAGGATTCTTGACCGTCAAGTACCTAGGGATTATCCTTATGAACTAACGTTTTACTGCTTGCGCAAGAATATTTTTTACACATTAATCAATGATACCTTGAATGAGTATATGTACTGTTCCATTAGGAACAATCCACTCTACACAGCTACCCGCGCTACACCCCAGAATTGCAGTTCCGATGGGAGAAAGCACAGAAACCTTATTGCTCTTGATATCCGCATCCTCAGGATACACCAATATGATTTCCTCTTCTTCCTGATCCACAATCATATTCACCTTGCTGTTTATTTTAACAAAAGCATTGTCAGGAACTTCCTGATCAACAACGATTGCTTTATTAATCTCGGCCATTAAAACCCTGAGATTTTCCGTTAGCCGCATCTCTCTTTGGTCAATTTTGTCTATAAAATCAAGTAATTTCAATTTATCACTCTTCGTAATATAAATTTCCTGAGACATTCCTCCAACCTCCATGATCCATTGTTATAAGTGGATGTACAAAAAGCAATGAAAGCTTAATATTACAGTATTATTTTATGAAACAACCTCAGCGAAGGCCTTATAATAATCATAATACCTTTCATCACAAGCAGAAAAAAGATATCTGGCTAGTATACTTTTAACTTGATAACCTTGTTCCTTTAGTTGATGGATATGAGGTTTAAAATCTTCTGCTGTAGGGTTGCTATAAGCAACTTTTAATACAAAGGACAAATACTGCCGTGAAGAATCCTTCTCCCAAAGCTTAGGATGATTATCCTGTGTTGGAATTACTAACCCTGTCTCCACATTGCTTTCCTCAGGGTTATAAATTAAAATAGACTGGTATTGGTCACTAATATATGTGGCCCAAGCTCCCGTATCATCAAAGAAAAATTGATAAATTTGATGATAATCCGGATTCTCTGGCTGATACTGGTTTATCATTAATTTCTGGTATTCCTCGATATGACCCTTCTTTTTTGTGATATAATCCTTAGCCATCCTTAGCTCTAAAAGCTTCTTATCCAAATCCTGATTGAGTGCATCTAAAGTGGCTTCCAAGGAATCCGGAGATAAATGAGGAAGCTTTTTCATATCATTCAGCGACATTCGAAGGCACCTATAATGTGCCAGATCAGATATAGTAAAAAGAGAACTCGGACTATACCTTCGATAATTATTAACATCATCCCGTTGCTTATCTATCAATCCTTCACTTTCCCAATACCGAAGTGTAGATTTTGGAATGCCTAATAAATCTGATATTTCCCCTATCGAAAAATAGTTTCTCATGCTAATCCCATCCTAATAATAATGTATATATTTATTTTATCTCTCTAGCCGTAATATTATCAATAGTATCAAAGACTATATCTCCTTTGTCAGCTTCGCAATATAATCATCAACAGACAGGCTATATACCATCAAATTCTTATATTCATTTACCACTACAAAACCCAATTTCTCAAATGCTTTCATTGATCGTACATTTTGCGGATTTATCTTAGCAATGACAAGGGAGGCTCGCCATTGAAAGAAAGCAATGTCTAAGCCTTTTTTTATAGAAGCTTTCCCTAATCCCTTTCCCCATCTTTTTTTATCACCAATTACAACAACTATCTCAGTCTCCTTTGGTTTTCTTACCAGCTTTAAAAACCCAATAGGCTCGGTTTGATCCGAATAAATAAGATAAAAACTACCGTAACGATTAAAGAGATGAGTCATTATCATTGTATTGACTCTTTCTATGGTCTGCTGTAATTCAGAAGTAATGTCCACCGATTCATTTAAATATTTCGTAATCTCGTGATCTTTCATCCATCTAAGAATAGATTGTGCATCATTGCGCGTAACTTCTTGTTTCAATTCAATTTGAGACATACTCATGGCATCAAGTCCTTTCATAATTCAAAGCCTTTCATAGTAACAACCATGTAACGTCTCTATGACGGTTCTTTCCTCTTTTCTAATCAATTTTTCCTTCACACATCATTATAAAGGTTAAAGTAACTTTAATGTCAATATCAAGCCGGTAAGTTACGCAAGCTTTATTTCATGCAAAAAACACCTGAAAGAACATTCTCTGGTCTCCCTTCGGTGATATAATTGATAATCTAAGAAAAGAATTCTGATGCTAAAATAAAAAGCACCCAAAGACAAAAAATCATCTGTCTAAGGGTGCTGATTACCTAATCTTCTCCGTGTTACAGCTCAGGAATATATCTTCAAACCTGTGAAATACTACGTTCTACTTTATTCGTAGCCACTACATTACAATTTAGCTCTAATATATTAGCAAGTAAAACCTGACCAATCCTAATCGGTGCCTGGACTTTAATCCTTTTAATCTCCTCCATAGCCTCGATTATCTTGTTTTTAGGTATTGGTGAATCCAATTTGACACTAACCAGAGGAAGTTCTCCCTTCTCCACCAGCACAGAGGTAGCAATGTTTCGTCTTGGGTCGGTAACCTCCTGCTTCACGTAATCGGTTCCTTTTTGGCAGCTGGCTCCTTCGATGAATAAAATTGCTTCGTTCTCCACCTGGGCCTGAATATCACAACCTCTGGGACACATAATACAGGTATATTCTTTTAGCATTGAATCACAACCTCCAAATCTGCATCCGAAATCAGATCCTTACAGGAAATCGGTATCTGTATCATTTCCGCCGGTAATGCTTTTTTCTGTTTAACTGTTTTTATGGTCTTATTGTTCTGCTTTATCTGTATTTCGCAGTCCTTCATCGGTCTTCTTACACGAAAATATAATTTAAAATCTCGGGTAGCACTGATGCGTTGTGGTACCGTATAGATGATATTCCTATCCGCTTTCACTTCCAGACTGCATTTGGTATGCTCCTTTTCCTTTATATATGTTACAACAGCGTTCGCTGTATTCTCTGCTTCTAAGGAAACAAAGTCTACAAGGTCATGCACCTGGAGGACATTTCCTGCTGCAAAGATACCATCTATATTTGTTTGGTAATTTTCATCAACAATTGCACCTTTGGTTCTGGTATCAAGCTCCACTCCGGCTTCCAGTGACAACTCGTTCTCCGGTATTAATCCCACGGATAGAATTAAGGTATCGCAGGTAATTTCTTTCTCCGTACCCGGGATCGGATTGAAACCTTCATCCACCTGAGCTACTGTTATGCTCTCGATTCTGGCTTGACCCTTGATATTTACAACCGTATGGCTTAAGTACAAGGGGATATTATAATCATTTAAGCATTGCTCAATATTGCGGGGAAGTCCGCTCGCATATGGCTGTATCTCAAAAACCGCCTTTACTCTCGCGCCCTCAAGTGTTAATCTGCGCGCCATAATCATTCCGATATCTCCGGAGCCCAGGATGACGACTTCCTTTCCGACCATTTTGTTGTATAGGTTAATATAGGCTTGTGCAACTCCTGCATTGTAGATACCGGCTGGTCTGGTGCCAGGAATACTGATTGCTCCTCTGGTTCGCTCCCTGCAACCCATGGCTAATATGACTGCCTTTGCTTTATACTCCAATATCCCTTTGGGAGAAGCAGCAATCACTGTCTTCTCACTTGTCACATCGATCACGGTAGCCTCTGTGATATAGGGAATACCCATCGTTTCCACTTCTTCAATAAAACGATTCGCATATTCCGGACCGCTTAAAGCCTCCTTAAAGCGCGTTAGTCCAAAGCCTTCATGAATGCACTGTCTTAATATACCACCCAGCTTCTTCTCTCTCTCGATGATGATTATATTCGTGATGCCCTTTTTATAAAGAGTAATGGCAGCGGCAAGTCCCGCCGGTCCTCCTCCAATAATAACAACATCCTTTGAAAGTTGTGACATTAGCTCCTCACCCTCCCTACAAACATGTTAGATTCCTTTTTGGAGAACAACACCTCTGTCTCCTGCTTTCCAAGCTCCTCTTCAATCAGTTTTGCTATCCTGGTTTCACAATAGCCTCCCTGACATCTTCCCATACTAGCGCGGGTACGGTTTTTTATGCTGGTTACTGAGCAGACACCTAACGGATTGTGGATTGCTTGTATGATTTCTGCCCTGGTGATCTGCTCACAGCGGCAAACAATCTCACCGTAATCGGGGTTTTCTTGAACAAGCTTTTTCTGCGTCTCCAAATCCTGTTCGTGAAAACGTATTACTCCTTTTCTTATTGGATTAAAATCCGGATTGGGTTCCGGCTGCTCCTTCTCCTTTAGAAACGCGACGGCTCGTCTTGCCAAAGGCAGTGCGCTTGTTAAGCCGGGAGATTCTATTCCAACCAAATTGATCGTATTCGGCGCTTCTTCTCTTGCTTCACATACAAAATCAAGTACTTCTCCGGTCGTAGGATCGATTCGTTTCGCACGAATTCCCGAGAAATTACGGATAAAATAATCTCTCTGCACGTACTTGAACATTTTCTGACCATCTGCAACCAACCCATCCATTTGTTTTTTTGTCACTCCGTAGTCCTCAAAATCCTCCGTGATATAGGAGTCAGGACCAATCAAGACATTACCGTGTACCGTAGGAGTTGCGTGTGTTGCAAACCCACCCTTATCATTCGGTGCAGGATATACCGGAAGATTTAGATGCTTACCTGCTTTTTTATCCAGTATGATATATTCTCCCTTAAATCCACGAATCGTATATCCCTCGATTCCCAGCATTGACGAAATCTCCGCGCTGTATAATCCTGCACAATTAACAACCCACCTTGTAGTAAATACGCGGTTTGGAGTAGTTAATTCATAGATACCTTCCACACGGTTAATCTCGGTTACTTTACTGTCAAAATGAAAATCCACTCCATTCATTTTGGCATTCTCAGCAAGTGCTATCGTATAGGCCATCGGATCAAGAATTCCTGAATTTGGTGAATACATGGCAAATTCTCCACCTGCGGAAGAATCAAGCTCCTGCAATTGTTCTTTACTGATCATTGTAAGACCTACTGCTCCATTTGCATCACCAATCGCTTTGAACCGTTCGAGACTCTTGGCATCCTTCTCTGTAAAGCCTACAACCACCTTGCCGATTCTCTTGAAGGGAACATCCAGCTCCTTCGCCACTTCATCAAATTCCTGATTTCCTTCAATACAGCACTGAGCCTTTAATGATCCTGTTTTATAGGTAAACCCTCCATGAAGAACACCGGAATTTCTGCCTGAGCTGCCAAGGGCCACGTCCATCTCCTTTTCTAATACACCTATCTTTAAACTGTATCGTGACATTTCTCTTGCAACCGCACACCCAACAACACCGGCTCCAATAATCAAAACATCATATTCTGCTGCCATAAAATATATCTTCCTTTCTTTTAAGGTGCTATTCAAATCTTGATTATTTATTTTATAAATATTATACTAAAAGTAAGTGTTTTTCTCCAATTCATTATAACTATTGCACTATAGGGAAAAACTATAACCAGAAAAGCCTACATTGACTTACGCGTAAATGAAAAGAATGGAGTAATTATGGATCTTAAATACTTACAGTATATTGTTGAAATAGGTAATGAAAAGAGCATATCCAAGGCGGCAAAAAAGCTTTATATATCCCAACCCACCCTTAGCGTATATCTTACGAGACTGGAAAAGGAGCTTGGTACTCCTTTATTTGAGCGAACTAAGAAAGAATTGCTCCCAACACAGGCGGGGAGCTTATACCTTGCCACCGCACAGCAAATGCTGGATCAAAAGGATGCACTTTACCAGCAAATAGCAGCCCTAACCACAAAAGATTCGGGCCACATTTCGATCGGATTCTTTCTAAATATAGCCGGAAATATGATTTCCGATATCTATCCAAAGTTTCTGTCCATTTATCCGAATACACGGGTAGATTTTTCTGACGGAAGATACAAGTATATTTATGAAGGTCTGATGAATCATACCTTTCAGCTAGCCTTTATTGCAATATACCAACCGGATTCTCAAGCTTTGTCCTATGTTGAAATCAAGAAAGAGGAATTTATATTAGCTGTTCCAAAATCCATTCCTTTTTCCCTTTCTTATCCGGATAGAGAGGGCGAGCTGCCTTGTATCTCTCTGAACCAGATCAAGGATGTAAAATTTATTCTGGCTACCAAGGATACCATTCGAAGGGAGATTGAGGATTCTGTATTCCGGAGGTATCAGATTACTCCTGCTATATGTAATGAGGTTCATAATATTAAAACCACGATAAATATTATTGAAGAGGGTAACGGTATAGCAATGATTCCTGAGGGCTTTAAGGATATCAGCAGAAATATCTCTTATTACCGATTAGACTGTCATCCCTATTGGAAGCTGGTTGCTGCATATAAAAAGGATATGGTAATTACCCCCGCAGTACAGACCTTGATTGCACTGGCTAAGGAATATTACCATACCCACACTTCGTATATTATCACCTAAAGCTCCCTTATATTAACTCATTACAGTAGACTGATTTTTCTCATATCTCTAAGCTAATGAGATAGAAGACTCCAGACTCAATCGTGATTTAGAAAATAATCTTTTATTAATTGAATTAGTTCTTTTTCCGGTATCGTCAGATAGCTGCCCTTCCTATAGGCAACAGCGATTTCCCACTCATTCGGAACAGGAAGAGAAAAATATACTACCTGATCAGAAGCCTTGATATAGCTTGAAGGTAAAATAGTACAACCTAATCCCTGTTCTGCAATCGTAAATAAGGTTTCGCAGCGCAGGGATTCAATTAATATCTTTGGTGTAAAGCCTTCCCGGGCAAAAAACTCATCCACAACATCCCTCATAGTAGAATTATGATAAACCAACAAAAAGGAATCATTTTTAAAATAATCCAGAGTAATGGTCGGATAAGAGCTTTGATAAGCTGCCCCAAGGTGTGCAAGCGGATGGTTTCTGGGAACTACAAGCACGAACTCCTCCTTACAGATGTGAATAAACTGAGTCCCTTCCTTATGCTGCTCCCTGACCGTAACCAGCCCGATATCTAACTCTCCCTTTTCGATACATTTCAGCTGTTCTTTTACATTCTGCTCTGTAGGAATGATCTTTAAATCCGGATATTTGCTATAAAACTTAGGATATATGGAGGAGAAAATTGCTGCTCCTCTCTCCGGTAGCAGGCCAATCGAAAGTTTACCCTTGATTTCATCTGCTAAATCATGAATTCTGCTGTAGGTTTCCTCTTTTATTTTTATAATCTCTTTTGCATTCTTTACGTATATTTCACCGGCTTCTGTGAGTAACATATACCTTTGTGAGCGTTGAAACAGCTTTACTCCAAGCTCTTTTTCTAATTTTAAGAGCTGTTGGTTCAGTGCGGATTGAGTAATAAAAAGCTTTTTAGCAGCCTGGTTAATACAGCTTTCTTCTGCAATTTTTATGATATATTCCATCTGTCTTACATCCATGTTATATCCTTTCCGTGAATAAGAATAACTAAGTCATAGCTAAGATTATCAAATTTGACTGGTGCATACTAATCATTTACAATACAAATAATAAAGCAATATTCTTCATAATGATAAAGGTAGCTAAAGCATACCGAAGCAATAAATACCTAGGATATTATCAAAACCTCAATATGTATTAACATCATAAGGAGATAGGTAAATGAAGGTAATTAAAAATGGTACTGTATCTGCTCTTTTGGCAGATGTTGAAATCCCCCGTATGTTTCATGCGAGACAAACCTTCCCCAATCAATCCATATCACCGGAGGAAATCCCGGCTGTGGTTGAGATGGAACTCTCCCAGCCACAATTTTCCTCCAAGATCAAAAGTGGTATGAATATAGCAATTACCGCCGGAAGCCGTGGTATTCGCAATGTGGACATTATTACAAAATCTATTGTTGACTTTGTCAAAGCAAAGGGTGCAAATCCATTTATTGTTCCTGCAATGGGAAGTCATGGTGGTGCTAGTGCCATAGGGCAGGTTGAGCTGCTTGCAGGCTATCATATCACTCCTGAGACGATGGGATGCCCAATCAAATCCTCCATGGAGGTAGTAGAGCTCGGTATGTCAGAGCTTGGACGTCCTGTTTATATGGATAAGAACGCTTATGAATCTGATGGTATCATTGTCTCCTGCCGTCTAAAGCCCCATAATGCCTTCCGTGGACCCATCGAAAGTGGCCCTTGTAAGATGATGACCGTTGGTTTAGGAAAGCAAAAGGGTGCTGAACAGGTACACTCTGATGGAATGGACAAAATTGCCAAGAATATTCCTACTATGGCTAAGGTCGTTTTAGAAAAGGCACCAATCCTATTCGCTATTCCGTGCATGGAAAATGCCTACGATGAAACCATGCGAATAGAAGCAATCCTGCCGGAAAATATACTCACCCGCGAGCCGGAGCTATTAAAGCTTGCTTTTAATCATATGCCTAAAATCCTTGTTGGTGAGGGGGATGTCCTCATCGTTGATGAAATCGGTAAAAATTACAGCGGTACGGGAGTAGACCCTAATATCACAGGCACCTTCTCCACTCCGTATGCCAGCGGTGGTGTCAAGGTTCAGCGTACCTGTTTTCTTAATCTTAGTGAGGCTTCTCACGGCAATGCGCTAGGTGTTGGACTAGCCAGTGCAATAACGAAGAGAATCTTTGACGAGATGGATATCGAGATGGTCTATCCAAACTGCATAACCAGCACAGTCCTTGCTTCTGCCCGAATTCCCTGTGTTGTCTATGATGATAAGGAAGCTATTCAACTGTGTATACGTACCTGTAATGATATAGATAAGCAAAACGTCCGGGTGATACGAATCCCTAACAGTCTTCACATTGATGAAATAATGCTTTCAGAGTCTTATTATGAATCTGTAAAAGCAGGACTTTATCCGGGTCTTGAGGCAATTGACGAGCCAGCTCCGCTTATTTTTGATCAAGCCGATAATCTGATAACAAGCTGTAAGCTTCGTGCTTGATAATCGGAACGGCAGAATATCGCAACCGTCCACCTTTAGTTTAATCAAGGCAACCGCTTGTTCAGCATCCTCCCGTGCTTCAATTTGTCATGATTAAACTAAATTTAGTGGACATTCTCGTCTCATTTTATGATAGCTCTATCGATCGATAATTCGATTCCTATACATTATATTTGCCTGAAATACCAAACTTCTTCATATGTCTCCATAGAGTGGTCTTACTGATTCCAAGTTCTTCTGCTGCCAGCGTTCGGTTCCCGTCATATTTCTCTAATATCTCTGATATCTTAACTGCTTCCGGATCTTTATAAATGATTAGCTTTTCTTTCCCACTTCTCAGCTGTTGAGCTATGGGATATAATTCCTCCAGAAGAACCGTAATATATGACTCATCTATGGATCGATGACTGGCCCCCAGTATCATTCGGTCACAGAAGCTTTCGAGTTGAATTAAATTACCGTACCACGGATACTCCATCATTCGTTGCTTTGCTCCTGCTGTCATTACATGATACCTGGAGTACAAATCGCAGTATATCTTCACATAGTTATCAATTAAGTAATCTAAGTCCTCCGGGCGGTTACGAAGCGCTTCTACATCAATCGTCAGACCACATAATAAATAATATAAATCCTCCCGGAATAATCCCTGTTTTACTAATACACTGAGATTCTTCGAGGTTGTTGCAATAATTTTAACATCAATGCTCATGGTCCTTACAACATCATTTCTGATCAGCGATTTATACCGAATCATTTTATAAAGTCGATATTGCGTGCTTAGGCTCAATTTATCAATTTCACTGATTAAAATCGTTCCGTGATTTGCAGTGATCAGGGCTCCCTTTTGTTTCTCTGTTTCTGTTTCGTTGGTGCCACCAAAAAGGATTTCTGTCTGCATCTCATCACTCATCCCTATGCAATTGGTTGAGATAAATGGGCCATTTTTCCTTAAACTGTTGTTATGAATTCCTTGTGCAAAGAGTTCTTTCTCGGTACCTATTTCTCCATAGATTAATACCGGACTGTTGGATTGAGCATATACCTTTGCTAAGGCTATATTTTTCTGCATACATTTTGATTTATGCGGGATTTCTTCCAAGGTACCCTGAGCAATATATCCGTACAAATAACGTTCACGTAGGATATCCGCCTCTAACTCCTTCATCTTTTTTACTTTATGGCAGGTTAAAATTGCTCCGTCAATCCGTTGCTCAACCTTAATAGGTGCAATAATAATCACAAGTGCGTTTTCATTCACACGAATAAAGGTAGAGTATATCCCATTTCCTTCCTTCAGTGTTTCTTCCAGCTTTTCTTTATCTATATCCTTAAAAACTTCGATTAGAGGCTTTCCTTCCACCTCTGCGGAGGCTTTTCCCAGAATTTCCTCCATAATTTTATTGATTACAAGAATTTCACCACTTTGATTCATTTTCACAATTCCGTTGAAGGAATAATCAAGCAGGGTTTCAATCTGAGCCATGCTTCTTTGCTCTATTTCTGCAGCATACTTCATATTTTCAGCCATCTTAAAGGCTTCTCGTATGGATTCCTCTGTAGAGGAAAGAAACAAGGAAGGAATGCCCACTCTGGATGCTGCTGTTATTGCATTATCCCCACCTATGATGATATCTAGGTTGTCATTAATAGCCTCATTAATCGCAACACTTAATTCATCGGGGTTGGATACCAGATAGGTACGAAGCTCAATATTATAGATCTGATTGAAATGCGTCATATCGCAAAACAAATTTTTAAACCCGACAACACCGATCACCGGCCGGCTTTTCTTAATAATCTTCTTGGCCTTGGTAATCAATAGTCCCATTTCTTGCCCGGTTATTTTAATCTCCACGACAGGAATATTGGTATAATATTTAATAAGGGATGCCTGATATCCTCTGGCTATAATGATGCTTGTACCCCTAGCCAATGCACTCCTTGCCTCACTGACCGCATCCGCCGATGCGATTACCTTCATGTCCTTAATATTATAATTCTCTGTATGAAGTATATCATGTGCCTGATGGAGCATCTCTTCTCTAGGCACAAACAATGTAATTTCTGACATGATCCACTCTCCTTTATCCTTCTACTTCCATGGCAATAGTATTAGAAATACAGGATTGCTGTAAATACTATGTCTGTATTCCGTATTATTTATTCTCTCTAAGGATATTACCTAAGAAAATCCGACCACAGCAAATGCCTATCTTCCGGCTTAGAATAAAATATAAAAGGACATATTCTTCCTATCATGATAAGATATACAAATGATATGAAAAGATATGTCCTTGTCTATACTGTTTCTATTAATTTCCTCGCTAGTCTCTCTTTAATACATTTTCTACCTTTGTCTTCTTCTCTCGGTGATCATCCCAAAGAGCATAAGCAACAGAAACTATGATTAATAACCAGAGTACCCAATCAGCCGGCTTAGCAAAGAAGCAGCTTAAATAACCGCTGGAACCCTGTAAAGAATCCATAAAATACGTCTCGATATCTCCGCCCAATACAAAGCCAATCAGGAAAGTAGTAACCGGTAAGCCAATTTTATTAAAGATGTAGGCTATGAAGCCAAATAGTACTAAAGTAATAACATCAAATAAAACACCATTTCTGGTGGAGAAGGCACCAACTACGCATAGTAAGCAAATCGCCGGATATAAGTAGCTCTTCGGGATCTTAATGATCTTCGCAAGCTGCTTAACAGGGAAGAACATTAAAGCGTAGGTTATAATATTACATAAGAATAATGCAAGAATGATGGAGTACCATAATCCAGGATTACGATCAATAAATAACGGACCAACCGCTATTCCCTGTAAAGTAAAGGCACCTAGTAGAACCGCTGTTGTTGCATCTCCCGGAATACCCAGAGAAAGCAGAGGAACTAATGCACCACCGGTAACCGCGTTATCGGCTGTTTCACTTGCAATCTGTCCTTCCTCGATACCTGTACCGAATAACTCCGGATGCTTGGACCAGGTCTTCGCCTGAGAATAAGATAACAGAGAAGCTGCACTACCACCAATACCGGGAAGAATGCCGATGAAGGTACCAATGGAACAGGAACGTATTATGTTCTTAATCTGACCCTTGAATACTTGAGTAAATTTATATTTCTTTGCTTGCTTTCCATTCAATATACTTTCATCCACAATACATGCCTTCATACCCTCTTCGGATTCCTGAAGTATCTGCGCAAAAGCGAACAAACCAATCAATAGAGGAAGCAATTGAAATCCGTCTCTTAAATCAGCTGATAAAAACGAAGGAACAAATCTTAATTTCTGATTATAGCTATATACTCCGATGAGGGATACAAAAATACCAAGTATACCTGTAAATACACCCTTAACGATGTTACCCTTCGATAAAGCTGCAATCATGGTTAACGCAAAAATCATGATTAAGAATTTTTCTGCAGCACCAAAGCTGATTGCTATTTTTGATAAGATCGGTGTAAAAAATGATAAAACAACTAAGCTGAACAGCCCACCGATTAGGGATGCTGTAATTGCTGTTCTAAGAGCCTTAACACCCTCGCCGCGTTTTGCCATAGGATGACCTTCATAGCCCGCTGTAATGGAAGAAGGCGTACCCGGAATATTAATTAATATCGCAGGAACCAGACCACCACTGATACCGCCTACATATAAGCCCAGTAGGAAATACATAGAGGTACCCAGATCCCATACATAAGTCATTGGAAGAAATACGGCAACCGCCATGGTAGCAGTCATACCCGGAAGTGCACCAAATACAATTCCGATGAAGCAACCTAATACGGCTACGATAAACTGAAGCACACCAAAAATCATATAACTCACCTACCCTTTCCTTACGGTAATGTAACATATAACAATTGAGCAAATACGTACCAAACCAAAAGAGTTTCTACTGTGGATATGCCAATTGATGTTAGAATTCTTTTTAGTGTTCTCTTTTCTGCATATAGAATATGGAATAGAGAAATGAATATAATACTACCTGCAATAAAACCAATGAAATTCATGGCAAAGCAATAGGCAATTAGTAAGATAGCACTTCCTGCCAATTTCACTTTATCGCAATCTTTATCAAAGAACTTAAATTCCTTATTAAAAAATGGTTTATTATTCTTCTTCGTATCCACAATTCGCTGAATTAACATAATTACAGCTAAAATTATCAGTATGGTAATAATTATTTTGGGAAACAAAAGATGTGATGTTGAATAAACAACTTTTATTCGAAATAAGTCCGCCATCATAATCCTCCTTTTTTAGGGTGGGATATAGGAGTCTACATCCCACCCCGATTTTTATTACTCAAGCACTTTTACCATACCGGAACTTTCTGATAACACAGGTAAAAGCATTGATATAAACATATACTTGGCCCTACTACTGAGCTGTCAAATCATCCAGAGAAGGTGCATTATCAATAATATCTTTTGCTAATTCTCTCTTTGCATAAATGTATTCCTTGGTTTCCGCTGCTGACTTATAGCTCACGGTATAGGTCAATTTATTCATTGCAGCAACATATTCTTGATTCTCACATACTTCCTTAACTGCCTTATCCATTTCATCAATTAAAGCCTGAGGTGTTCCCTTCGGGAAGTAGACAGCAAAGTCTTTTGCAAATCTGAATTCCTCTCCCTTATAGGTAATTCCTAAATCAGCAAAGGAAGGAACAGTAACACCTTCAATATTATCCAACAATGCGGTATATTTCATCTTAATCTTAGCTTCTACACCTTCCTCTGTATAGGTGAATAAGGAGGAATAGTCCGCGAAGATTACGTCAACATTGCCATCCCATAGCATCTGACATTTTTCAGCAGTACTACCACCTACTACTGCAATAATCTGTTTTGCAACAGCATCACCATAGGTATCCTTAACCCATTCATAATATACAACGAAGCCCAAATGAGAAACGCTACCGGATTCAATTGCAACACGTACCTTATAATCCGGATTTGCCTTTAAGTATTCCGCTAATTCTTTCATATCATTGTAAGGAGCATCTGCTTTCGCAGCAAAGGCAGCACCGGCATTGATACCATAAAGAGGTCCAATTTCATAATTCTCTAAAGCATACTTCTCTTCAAAGGAGCCGAAGAGCACTCCAAGATAAGCACCATCATGCATCATCATAATGGTATCGCCATTGGGCTTTGCTGTTGCGATTGCGTCATATGCCGGACCTGCACCAACAGCATCGATCTTGCTGTTCATATTCAAAGCACTTGATAAGTAACGATTACAAAGATCTGAAATCATGTAGGTATCGCCGGAGGTGGAGGTAGAACCAATTACAATTCTAACCTGTTTTCCGTCGAAGGAATTTTCATTTTTCTTGGTTGCACAGCCTGTAAATACGGTCATTGTAATAATAGCTACCATAATTAAAGCAATAAGTTTTCTCATAATATTTCTCTCCTTCATTATTTAGTGTCTTTTAGTTTGTAGTAATATCACGTAATTGGAGCCGGATTAAATATACATAAATCATTGTATAGATGGTATTGCTCTGCCCAGGATTTCTTTCGTCCGCTGGCTATTTCGATAATCAGATGGAAAAGTTCCGTTCCAACCTGTTCTATCGTTGCTTCCCCGGTTGCGATGACTCCTGCATTTACATCAATCAAATCTTCCCATATACTCTTAAGATCAGTTCTTGATGATACTTTGATAACCGGTGCAGCAGCCAAGCCATATGGTGTTCCTCTGCCTGTCATAAATACTTGAAGTGTGATTCCCGAAGCTAATTGCATTGGACCGCATACAATATCACTCGCCGGTGTTGCCGCATAGATAAGTCCTCTCTTAGTTGGTAATTCTCCGGGGGAGAGAACTTCGACAATGGGTGATGTTCCTGCTTTTGCAATGGAACCCATCGCTTTTTCAACTATGTTGGATAAACCACCCTTTTTATTCCCTGGCGTCGGATTAGCACTACGATCCACTCTTCCCTCCGCCAAGTAATGATCATACCACTTCATTTCTCCGGCCAGCTTGTCCCCAACTTCCTTATTGATGCAGCGCTCAGCCAGTATATGAACTCCATCGCGTACTTCCGTAACTTCAGAAAACAACACGGTTGCTCCTGCTTCAATCAGCATATCTGCTGCATATCCGGCAGATGGATTTGAGGTGATACCCGAGAACGCATCACTTCCTCCACATTGCATTCCGATGCAGAGATCGGAAAGCTGCAGTGTTTCTCTTCTTCTTTTATTTAATCTTTGCAGTTTGCCATCAGCCATGTCCATAATCGCTTTTATCATAGCCTCAAAGCCCTTTTGCTCTTGTAATATAATAACGTTATCAGGGGTTATTTCATTTTCCTGAAGTAACATTTCAACGGTAAGCTTTTCACACCCTAAGGCTACTACCATCAGCTCTCCGCCAAAGTTTGGATTTCGTGCGATATTCTTAAGCGCTCTGATGGGAATAACTGCATTCGGAGCGTTGATTGCTACACCACAGCCATAAGCATGGTTGATGGGAACAACATCATCTACGTTGGGATATAATGGGAGGAGCTCTTTCTTAATTCTCTCAACCGCAACATTCAACACTCCGGTAACACACTGCACAGTTGTACTGATTGCTAATATATTTCTTGTTCCGGCATAGCCTCCGTTAGGATTTCGATAACCTTCAAAGGTCCGTACCGGAGCCTTTGGCAAGCGATCAATCAGATTGACAGCGTAGTTCATATGTTCTACATCGGGAGGTGTTGGCAACTCCAGCATTTTTTCATTGATCCAGTCACCTTTTTTTATGTTCATTAATGCATAGCCAAGTACAACACCATAACGAATAATTTCTTTATCTTTAGGAATGTCTGTTAACGCAATTTTGTGTCCCTGCGGTATATCTTGATTTGCTAATACATCATCTAGTACCATTGTTCCCTTCTTTATCGTATCTAATGTAATAGCAACATTATCGCAGTCCTTAATCTTAATATACAAAGGTATTCCCATCTATCTACTCCTTTGCCGGTTAAAGTAATTCCAAATCTCTTAATACAATGCGCAATTTTTCCTTTTGATCTGGATGAAGCTCAGCAATTGGATCAAGGCATTTTCCAACTTCATAGCCTCTCATTACCAAACCCTCTTTGATTACTGCTGGGAAAGTACCCATATTACTAGCAATTCTTAAAGGAGCCAGCTTGTATTGTGCTTCCAACGCTCCCTTCAAATCTCCAGCGACATACTTATCATAGATGTCAGCAGCGATCCTCGGTGCTATATTCGCACAGGAAGCAATTGCTCCGGTTGCACCATAGCATAAGCCTGCATAAATTAATGTATCCCTACCTAATAATACAGAAAAGTTGTCATTGTCTCTTGTTAATCTTAGATACTCTTCTGTATTGGTAAAATCGCCGGTACTATCCTTTATACCAACGATATTATCGATTAGGGCTAGCTTTGCTACCGTTGCCGGTTCTACAGTAATATTAGTTTTCGGCTTATTATTGTAGATAATGATCGGAAGCTTTGTGCTTGCAGCAATTTCTTTATAGAATTCATAGATTTCTTCCTGTGTCTGTGAGATAAACATCGGTGTTAATACTGACACAGCATCGCAGCCTACTTCTTCTGCAATTTTCACAAGTTCCTTGGCTCCTCTTGTAGTAATATGATTTGCACCTGCATAGACAGGTACTCTTCCTGCTGCCTCTTCCTTTGCAACCGTAAAAATATATCTGGCTTCTTCGTTGGTAAATGCATAAAACTCTCCGGTAGTACCTAATGGGAATATTCCATGAACTCCTTCCTCAATTAAGAAATTAATCATCTGGCGATAGACGGGTTCATTAAATTTACCCTCTTCTGTAAACGGCGTAATAATTGGTGGTATAATACCATGTGGTTTAAAATTCATGTCCTCACCTCTTTCTGTCATCACTTTCTATTATCTTACCAGGCAGGGTCTCTTAGGATCAAATTTCCACCCTGGGATTAGGAACTGCATTCCGACTGCATCATTTCTTGCACCCAGACAGTTCTTCTGGTATATTTCATTAGCCTTTAAAACTTGATCCATATCAATCTCTATCCCAAGACCGGGTTTATTTGAAATTTCTATGCATCCGTCTATCATTTGCATTGGTTCTTTTGTCAGTCTCTCAATACCCTCCTGCCAAATCCAGTGTGTATCAATTGCATTAATTTCTCCCGGAACTGCTGCTGCCGTATGTGCTACCATAGCAAGAGATATATCAAAATGATTGTTGGAATGGCATCCCCAGGTTAGCCCCATGTCATGGCACAGCTGACCAACTCGTACGGAGCCTGACATTGTCCAGAAATGAGGATCTGCCAGTGGAATGGTTACGGACTGTAGTGCTATGGAATGGGTCATTTCTCTCCAGTCAGTTGCAATCATATTAGTCGCAGTAGGAAGTCCCGTTGCTCGTCTGAACTCAGCCAGAATTTCTCGTCCGGAGAATACTCCTTCCGCACCGCAGGGATCTTCACAATAGGTTAGGATTCCATGCATGTCCTTACAAAGCTCAATTGCTTCCTTTAATAACCATCCGCCATTCGGGTCGAGTGTAATTCTCGCTTCAGGAAAGGCTTCCTTTAATGCTCTGATTGCTTTGATTTCTTCCTTGCCCTCTAATACCCCGCCTTTTAGTTTGAAATCAGAAAAGCCATACTTTTCTTTTGAAGCCTTTGCAAGAGCTACCACTGCTTCCGGTGTTAAGGCTTCTTCATGACGTATACGATACCATTCGCATTCTGCATCCGGGTAGCTATCATAAGCTAAATCTGTCTTTTTGCGGTCACCGATGTAGAATAAGTAGCCCAGCATTCTGACCTTATCACGCTGCATTCCATCGCCCAACAAAGATGCAACCGGAACACCAAGGTGTTTTCCCAGAAGGTCCAGTAAGGGTGTTTCAATTGCAGTCAGTACATGAACACCGGTTCTTAAATCAAAGGTTTGTGCACCACGCACATCGTTCTCCTGACCCTCTAAGGAATTCTTAACCTTCAGTACCGTATTCTTGTAATCTCCGACACTAGTTCCCACTACCAAATCAATGGATGCTTCTAATGCCTTAGTAATTTTCTCACCGCCGGGAACTTCGCCGACCCCCTTTTGACCATTACTGTCCGTCAATATGACAATATTACGGGTAAAGTAGGGAGAATGTGCACCGCTTAAGTTCAAAAGCATACTGTCTTTGCCGGCAACAGGATAAATCTCCATGTTAACAATCGTTGGTGTCATAGACCTATTCTCCTTTTTCTATCATTTATTTCTCAACGATAATATTAGCGAGCTTCTCATAATACTTTACAATGCTGCAATGGTCCTCTTTTTCATACCCATCCGCCTTTAATGCCTGCATTATTTCCATCACCTGAGAGGTCAACGGCAGCGGTGCGCTCACAGCATGGGAAGCATTTAGGGCATTATTTAAATCTTTAATGTGTAATTCGATGCGGAAACCGGGATCAAATTTTCTGTTTAATACCAGAGGAGCCTTTGCATCCAGCACAGTTGAGCCAGCTAATCCTCCGCGAATTGCCTGATATACCAGTTCCGGATCAGCCCCCGCTTTCTTAGCCAGGGTTAAAGCCTCTGACATTGCAGCAATATTAAGTGCTACAATAATCTGGTTAGACAGCTTCGCAATGTTTCCGGCACCAAGCTCTCCAACATATACTACTGAGCCTGCCATAACCATTAGTAAATCATAGAATTTGTCAAAGGTTTCTTTCTTTCCGCCCACCATAACGGATAATGTTCCATCGATTGCCTTCGGTTCTCCGCCGCTTACCGGTGCATCCATAAGTTCAATCCCTTTTTCTGCAAGCTTTTCACCAATCGCTCTGCTTTCCACCGGGTCGATGGAACTCATATCGATTACTACTGTACCTGGCTCTGCTGTATCTGCAATACCATTTTCACCAAGTGCAACACTTCTTACATGAGGAGAATTAGGCAGCATTGTAATAATTACGTTGCATTCTTTTGCAACATCTGCACCACACTCAGCATGCTTTGCTCCCAATGCAACCAGCTCACTGACAGCTGCATTATTAAAATCACATACCACAAGCTCGTGTCCTGCCTTAATCAAGTTCTTACTCATGGGTTTCCCCATAATGCCTAATCCAATAAATCCTAACTTCAATTCTTACGACCTCCTAGCAAATAAATCAGTGTGTAATTGTTATCTCTAACTTATAAATCAAGTATATCATTTATTTAATTTGTATAATATCGTAATGAATCATAATGTTTTTTTAGTGTTTTTGAACAATCTTATCAATATTTCAAAATGCGAAATATCTATTTCATATTTTCATTTCATTTTTTTCAAAAACAGCTCTCATATTCTTAAAATATTTCATGTTTCATCCATATATTTCATTTTGAAACAAATATTATATATTTACGTTTCAGACCTATACCCGGATTTCGTCTTCTGACTATGATGGTTCCTTCTAGGATTACACTCTTTCGGAAGCCAAAAGTATGTTTATATGAGTATCTTTGAATAGAGGAAGCCTTCCGTGTTAATTAATTCTGAACGAAGTGGAATTGATAATCCGGATGGTCTAATCCTTGTTGAGAACATAGACAAGATGATTTATTTAATTAACATCATTAGAAATGGTACAGTGATCAGCGACAGTATTGTTGTAACAAAGACGCACTTAGATGCGAAATCAACGTCTGCATTATACTTAGCTGCAAGCAATGCTGTTGTTGTACCTACCGGCATTGAGGTTAAAACAAGAGCAATTCCGGAAATAGTAGAATCCAGATGAAATAATGTTACAATACCCAGAGTAAGAAGGGGAAGCACAACGAGACGTATGCTTGCCATATAAAATACATTTTTATCAAATATGGTTTTTAAATCCACATCAGCTAAGATCGCACCCACCACCATCATAGAAAGCGGTGATACTGCAACTCCGATATGTTCTATGGAATAATTAATAAAGCTGGGGAGCCTGATTGAAAGAATGTTAATTAGTAACCCCAATTCAACTGCAATGATATTTGGATTTAATAAAACATTTTTCCATTTTGTTTTAGTATCTGCTCTCTCAAACAAAGAGATACCGGCAGTCCACATAAAGATTCGATTAGGAATTAAAAAGAAGGAGGCATAGAATAAACCAATCTCACCAAATATTTCACTACAGATTGGTAATCCTGCAAAGCCGGAATTATTAACAATGGTACCATATTTCATAATACTGCCCTTTTCATAGGGATATTTTCGGTAAAACAGCTTCCCGAGTATAATTGCTGCAATGCATATACTGAAAGCGATTGCAATAATTATTGCAGCCCTTTTCATTACATCTATCGTTATTTTCTGATCAAAGGAACTAAGAATCATACATGGCATCAGTATCTTGAGAATCAAATCAATGATTTGCTGCTGATTATCTTTTGATATGAACCCTTTCCTTCTTGCATACACACCCACCAATATATAGACCAGAAGAACGGTCTGTGTACTTAAAAGCCGCATAAAATAATCCATGTTTATCCTCTTTTCTGCTCATGTCTAATTCATATATGATACTTCTAATCCCATATAACAATAAAACATAATAAATTACAATTCATTTCAATGAAAAAGCCTAGTCATAATTTTTAGTGATATCTTAATTTATCTAATTATGATTACTTTCTTTATTTTGTTAAGCTATGAGCAAATCAAAATTACAGCTCTGCTGATATGATTTACTGTAATGAGAATGGAGGAAGCTAAGCATTGATAACAAATCAAGAGTAGGGCAAGGAACCGTTTTATGGTTCCTTGCCCTACTCTAGGTCTGTTTTCTACGATGCTTTCGCATTATTTTGTATTTCATTTTCTACTTGTCAACGAGGATAATCGCGGTTGCCTTTTGGATAAGACGGGGTGCCTCGGAACATACATGCTTTAGTACGCTGTAATAATTCCACCCTCATTGGCATACAAAGAGCTGACACCGGCTGTGTCGACAATGAAGCAGTCCTTGAAGGGAATTCTTTTCATAATCTCTTCCTTCACATATAATGCTCGCTCATAATTATTGCAGTGGGCAATTCCCAGAATTCGCTCACTGGGCTTTTTAACATCTTCTTCAATGGATTTTGCCATTGCCACCAATGCTTTGACAATGCCTCTTGCCTGATCCACCTTGCAGATGGTGCCTTCCGGAGTCGCTCCCATCACTGGTTTAATATTAAGCGCACTACAGATCACTGCCTGTAAACCGGAAAGTCTTCCATTCTTACGAAGCGTATCCAGTGACTCAAGGACAAATTTGGTCTTGATATTGTCGCGGAAGGCATGAATCTTCTCAACAACTGCTTCAAAGGGCAGCTTCTGCTCGATTAACTCCTTAATCTTCATAGCAATCAGTGTCTGACCCACCGAAGCAGATCTTGAGTCGATTACTTCTACCTTCTTATTCGGATGCTCTTCCAGATACAGCTTTTTCGCAAGCTCGGCACTGTTATATGATCCGGAAAGCTGGGAAGACAGGGTTACGATATAGACATCTCCGTCAAAATCAAAGTATTTCATATAATCCTCGGGTGAGGGACAAGCCGATTTCGGGCTGTTGGGACTGAGCCGTACCTTTTCAAGGAAATCTGCCTGATTAAAGCTTTCATCATCTACAATAGAAGCATCATCCACTACCAATGTAAGGGGTACCAGCTTAAAATGCGGATCCTCCTTCAATTCCTTCGGTAAATCCGTGCAACTGTCCCCGATAATCCTATATGACATCTTTCAAAATCCTCCTGTTATCTTACTGTATAGTTTATATTGGTTTGATACATCTTAATTTAAGTAATTTACTATATATTTACACAATCAGGTTTCAAAACTACGCTATGTGGTTTTTATTACTACGTTTTAGCATACCATAAGTACGGTGATTTTATCAAGAGGAAAGAACATATTTATTGAAATTTTATATTCTTCCTATCATATCTCAGCCATATTTTCCTATTCTATATTCTTCCTATGATATCTCAGCCATAGAATAAGAGTCTGCATCACAACTTATAATTACTAATGGTGGAGGTGCTTTAAATAAACAGGTACATTTGACGCACATTCCTATCTATGATAAAAGCTTAGAAAGAAACGGTACGTTTCCTCCTAAGCTTTAATATTTACTATAACCTCATTACTTATTTTGTCAGGAACATCATGATGTCGTTACTTCTCTGGATGAACTTCGTCATAGCTTCCGGCTCCAGCGGCTTATGGCTAAGTAATGCCAGATCATACAGCTGCTCGCAGATCATCGGAGTCTGCTCGGAGCTCTCATTGGTCAGGATATACTGAACCAAAGGATTATTCGCATTCAGCACCAAAGTCTCACCACCGCCTAAGTCACCCATTTCCATGCCGGACATGTTATACATACGCATCATATCCTGCATTCTGCGGTTTTCCTCTGAGAGAGTCATCACAGAGGATACCTTCTCATTCTTGAATTTATCTACCTTAACCTCAAGCTTCTCCTTGCCGAGTACCTTACGGAACAGGGTGGTCATGGCTTCGGTATTGTTCTTTAAGACCTTCTGGTCCTTCTTCTTGATCTTATCCTTAAAATCATCATTGATGTCAGCATCAATTCTCATAAATCGTACGGTCTGATCCTGATATTCCAGCTGAGTGATGAAGGGCTGGTCAATATTATGGGTCAGGATCAATGCATCCGTACCTGCTTCCTTGAACATGTTGATGTACTGACTTTGCTGCTTCACATCAGTTACATAATATACGATGGTCTTCTTATCCTCTTCTACGAACTCGTCCTCATCATCGTGAGTATGCTCATGATCATGTCCGCAATCACAATGCTCATCATGTACATGCTCAGTTATATCTGCTTCCGATTCTACAGTAGCATCTGCCTTCTTAGCCTCAGCCTCACCTTCACCGGCCTTTTTATCCTTCTTATTATCCTTTGGAACTTCCTTTGCTTTCTTCGCTTCCACATACTCGGCAAGAGTGATGTACTTGTCCTCCAGATTCTTGAAAATGATGACATCCTTCATCTTCTCACGGAACTTCTCATCCTTTAAGCAGCCGAACTTGATGAAGGGACTGAGATCATCCCAGAACTTTTCATAGCTTTCACGCTCCACCTTATACATGCCGCTCAGCTTGTCGGCTACCTTCTTAGAGATATACTCACTGATCTTCTTGACAAAGCCATCATTCTGCAGCGCACTTCTGGATACATTGAGCGGCAGATCGGGACAATCAATCACACCCTTTAGCAGCATTAAGAACTCCGGAATAACTTCCTTGATATTATCCGCTATGAACACCTGATTGCTATAGAGCTTGATGAGTCCTTCCAGAGAATCATACTCCGTATTGATCTTAGGGAAGTACAGTATACCCTTTAAGTTGAAGGGATAATCCATATTCAAATGAATCCAGAATAAAGGTTCCTTATAATCATGGAATACATCGCGATAAAACTTCTTATAGTCTTCTTCCTTGCAGTCATTTGGATGCTTTGCCCAAAGAGGATTAACTTCGTTAATCGGCTGAGGTTTTGTATCCTTCTTGTCCTCTGCTACCGTTCCGTCCTGATCTACAGATGCGTCAATAACCTCTTCCTTGGTTTCTTCCTTTTTCGCATTGGCATTGACAAAATAAATCTCTACAGGCATGAAGGAGCAATACTTCTGAAGGACCTCCTTCACACGATATTCATTGGAGAATTCGTAGCTTTCCTCATTTAAGAACAGGGTGATATCCGTACCGCGTTCGGTTCTGCTACCATCGCTCATCTCATATTCGGTTCCGCCGTCAGATTCCCAATGAACGGGACGTGCCTCCGGCTGCCAGGACAGAGTATCAATCGTAACCCTTGCGGCAACCATAAAGGCAGAATAGAAACCAAGACCGAAATGTCCGATAATCTGGTCCTCATTGGTCTTGTCCTTATACTGTTCCAGAAACTTCTGTGCTCCGGAAAATGCAATTTGATTGATATATTCTTTTACTTCATCTGCTGTCATTCCGATACCGTTATCGGAAAAACGGATGGTTTTCTCTTCCGGATTCACAGTAACCGTAATCTGATAGTGATTATCCTCCGGAAGATTTGCCTCTCCCATGATCTCCAGCTTCTTCAGCTTCGTGATGGCATCACTGCCGTTAGAGATCAACTCTCTGACAAAAATATCATGGTCGGAATATAACCATTTCTTGATAATCGGGAAAAGGTTCTCGGAATGAATTGATAAATTACCACGTTCTGTGTTCATAAATTAACAACTCCTTTGTCTTATAAATTCCTCAAGTGTTATGATAATACGGTGATTTTGAAATGTCAAGATAAAATTAGCACTCTTTAAGCAAGAGTGCTAACAATGCCCTGCTCCTTTAGAATTCGGGCAACTTCCTTATCCCATTCCTGTTCCAGTGTTTTATCCAATGTAAATGTCTTGATTGCTGTACCTGTAATAATATGGAGCTCATTATTCTCGAATCTGACATTCATATATAAGCCGCCAACCTCTTCCGGTTTAATTCTGCCACCCGATTGTGCTATTAAGGTATCTGTGCGGTCCTCGGGAAGCTGAAAGACGATTTTCATGGAAAGCGGTGTCTTATTCCCTTTAATCATTGCATAGGCTATGTTTCGGATCTCACTCCAGAAGGCATACCGCACCGATCCTCGTGCCTGTAGCTCCTCCGTGGTGAAAAAAGCTTCATTCAGTTTTCCGTTTACGGAGTAATTCATAAATGTAGAGAGCTCCAGCTCCCGAAGAATAAAATCATCAAATGTATTTTGTGTCAGAAGCTTTGCCATAAATTGCTTTACCTCTGCAATAGTAAACATTACCATAACTATCTCCAATCCCTAATATCAGAGCGAATTTAATACCATTTTTATGTATTTTTTCATTTGTCATTGCAGTCTGCACTGCTTTTCCTGTATAGAAGCTTTCAGACTTACGAACAATAACAATATAAAAGTTTTATAACAGGAGGATTGCAAGCATGTATTACGAACAACCTGTAAAAAAAACCTATTACCGTTTTCCTTCCCGAAGCAGCATTCGGGATTTCGATGAAAAGTACTATTATCCCAATCAGTCGTATGCTTCGGGAGAACATGTCCGCAACAGCTCCCGGCAGGAGTATACCGAACATGTCAAAGAGCCTGTTACCAAAGCTTAGAGCAATAGATTAATTCCCGCTATAATAAGGAGATGTGCAGGGTAAAAGATATAGAAGAAATACTTCATGCTTTTGCCCTTTTCTCTGTTATAAAAAGCAATCGGGATAATGGCCAGCGTAGCAAATACGTTGATGTATCCGAGAACAAATGCAGATACGAAAAACAGGGTAAAGGTCTGCAATACCTTATTGCCACGGAACAGATAAAAGGCTGCGATCAATAAAATGCCTGCATAGTTATAGTCCGTACGAAGGAGATATGCGATAACGCAAAAGATAAGTGTAATCACACCATTCAGAACATTCGTCGATATTGCATTCTTTCCGTACTTCTTTTCTACCAGGCTCATCAGATAGATGCAGGCGAGTCCGAGGAACAAGGTAAAAAAGATATTCTGATGAGTAAATTCAATAACCGTTCCGTAAAAAGCCAAATCAAAGGGCACCTCTGACAGCAGAGCAAATGCCCCGAGTCGAATCAGATATTTATTTACATTTTTGGTATGATGTAAGCCCTCAACCAGCAAGAATACAAAGATCGGAAAGGCCAGTCGTCCGATGACGCGCATAACGATCCAAGCCGGTGAAGTCTGCGGCAGCAGTACGGCGGCTACATGATCTATGATCATAGTAATAATTGCAATCCATTTTAAACGAAAACTGTTCATAAGCATTTTCCTCTCTATTTTAAATATGCATTTTCTTCTTTAATTCAGTCTTCATATTATCCCCCTGGAATAAAATCAAAGCAGAAATACTAATAACGCTGGCTGCAACGCAGATCACGGAGGGAAACAGTATATTAAGTCCTCCGAAAATAATAAATATGATAGGTACGAACCCGAATATCGCATCAATCAGAAAATAAACCGTCAGATCCCTGGCGCTGATTTTCAATAGCTTGGCGGAAATCGCCATAACAATCATTGCTCCTACACAGATACCCGGAATGACAAAATCGATGGACCAGCCCAACCACCCCATGGAACGATCCCACAGAACGGATAAAATACCGATTAAAACCACCTGCCAGAGAATGGTCTTAGGAATATTGCTTTTCTTACGGATGATGAAGTACATGCTTAACCACAAGCAACCGACACCTCCCGCAACGATTACAGACCAGCGGGACTCCCTGGTAAATATCATATTAACAGCAACGCTTGCTACAATAGCTACAATAGAGAGAAGTATCATCAGCCTAATGAAGAAGTTAAACTCCTGAAAGATTGTCGGAAGATTAGGAAATACCTCTTTCGTCCCCTCTCCGTTTCCTTGGGTGATCCCTCCGCAAAGCGGACACACCTCATAATTGTCCTTTAGGGAAACCTTACAATTATCACAAGTAAGCATACTACCTCCACTCCTTCACATCAAGAATCCTTCTTACCTTTTCAGAATCAATTCAAATTTCCTTATTATTTGAGGCAATGGTGATGGACACACCCTCGTTGGTCAGCATACGGAAGAAATTCTTCTGGATATCTGTTCCGACATAGGGAGATGCAAAGCTGATCACCAACGTATCCTCAAAAGAGCACATACAGATCTGTGGTCTTCTCGCACTGGTAAAACAATCAAACAGATGAATATAGGGGGCCAGCTCTTTGGCAATAGTTATTCTTCCAAGATTGGACAAGGTAGCTGTGATACCCCGATTACTTAAGTAATTGGCGAACCTAAGAACATAATCCTTGATTACCAATGGGAAGATTCTCAGGAATACATTATGTTCCAAAGCTGACAGCCGGTTAATATGAGTCCTGAGCCTCTCTTCTGTCAGCTCCCTCGCAAAGCTATCCTTGACTGAAGCTATGATGTCCTCCAATTGATCCGAGTATTTGCTGAAGTTATAAGCGATATTGATGGTACAGAAAAAATTTCTGGCGGTAACAGAAGGGAAATAGGTTCTTAAATTAACCGGAACCGTCAGAATGACCGGATTCTTGCGCGCACGCAACGGCATCTCCATAGAGATTGCCTTCATATATAGGGCAGTCAGATAGACTGACATGGTCGTATCATAGCGATGTGCCAGCTCCAGAACCTCCTTCACTGACATCTCACCTTCTAAGACCCGCAGACGATTGTCAATCGAGCGCCTTCCGGTGATATGGTATGCACGGTTTATCTTGATCTTGTCCAGCCTTCTGTCTCCGCTGTAATGCTTCAGAAAGCTGTCATCCATCTTCTGAGTAAAGGAGGCATCATAATCAAGCTTCGGAAGCTTGTCCTGAAATTCTTCGCCATGCTTGATTGTCAGATAATAGTATACGATTGTCTTCAAAAATCCCAATGCACCGGTTCCATCGGTTAACGCATGATACATTTCCAGGTTGATTCTTTTATTATAATAAGAAACTTCAAATAACAGGTTTCTCCGATTCGCATGATACAGCATGCTGCAGGGCAGCTTGTGCTCCTCTACCACCTCGGGCTTTGCTTCCGTGCCTTCGAAATAATACCAGAACATCCCGCTTCTTATGACTGCCTGATAGATTTCGAACATAGGTAAGGCTTTGTCGAGAGCCTGCTGCAGTATTTCCTTATCAATCTCTTCCTTTAATTCACAGACGAAGCGGAATACCTTCGTATCCTTTTCATTGGTGTTCGAGGGGAATATCTTAGCTGCATTATCTAGTCTCATCCACTCCACCGGCTTTTTTCTGGTCATGAATTCATCTACCCCCTTTCCGGTTGGTATCTCTATCCAGTAATTATTAACGATTTTTTGCCGGTTTATCTTCAATAACTTAACATCTGTGTATCATCTTTATTCAGAAATCGGTTAATCAGCTCGTAGCTTCTCTTCACATGGACAAAATGTTTTGGCAGGGAGAGAAAGCCATGCAGCGCATCCTTCATCCGATAAACCTCTACTTGATTTCCGGCTTCATATAATTTCTTACCGAACATTTCAGCCTCATCCCGAAGGGGATCGTACTGGGCAGTAATGATCAGGGTATCCGGCATGTTTGATAAATCTTCTGACAGAATCGGTGCGAGATATGGATTCTGAAAATCTTCCTCGCTGTTTATATATAAGTCCAAAAAGTCACAGATCTTCTTCGAGGTCAGGAGAAAGTCCGTCCCATTCTCTAGGACGGAAGGATACGGTGAGGTTTCACTATGATCACTACCTGTGGAAGGGTAAAGAAGGATCTGTCTTTTTGGTAGGAACTCTCCTCTGTCTCTGGCCATCATGGATACCACCGCCGCCAGATTGCCTCCGGCACTGTCCCCGATTAGGGTGATCTGCTCCGGGTCTACATCCAGAAGCTGCGCATTTAAGAATATCTCCCGGGTTACCGCATAACAGTCCTCCGGAGCTGTAGGGAATTTAAACTCCGGAGCCAGTCGGTAATCTACAGATATCACGATATGTCCGGTCTGCTTTGCCATATTGGAGCAGACATTCGTATAGGTATCAATATTCCCAAATACAAAACCGCCTCCGTGAAAGAAAATGAGAACTTTCTTAAAAGAAAAGTCAGATGGAGGCATAAAAATACGAACGGGAATATCATATTCCCCGATTGACACTTTATGATCCCACATCTCGTATAAAGGCTTGAGGACAGGATGAGCCGCTGTCCTAAGCTGCCTTTGCAGCTTGTAGGTCTTCTTCACATCCAGATCAGGATAGGATAATGCTTTCAATGCAATTCTCATTGCTTTATTGATTGCCATAGAAGCTTAATCGCCTTTCTGCCGTATTCAACCGGTTGATATTGCAATTTCATTCTAGCTGAGATACCAATAAAAGTCAAACGAAACGGTAATATAGATTTTATAGCGGCAGGACCATTTCCAGAGTGAATAACCCATTCTCTGCTTTATAGGTATAGCTGCCTTTATATTTATTAATAATCATGACCACGCTCCTAAAGCCGTAGCTTTCCTCCTGCTGATCGCAGAGTGGCAGACTGCGTTCGGCGAAAAGCTCACCGGTAAAGCTGTTTTGTATGGTAAGCTTTAACGTTCTCTCGTGTACCTCGGAATTAAAACGAATTGTTCTTGCCTGGGAAGCGTCCACCAGTAAACAGGCGCCGAAAGCAATTTCTAAGCCGTTCGAAAGCAAAGCGCAAAGCTCGGTTTCAGCTATGGTGTTATTCTGCGGAAACTGAGCATCTATCTTAAATGTAATATTGCCGGACTCTGCCTTGCTTGCATAATACGAAAGAATCAGGTTAACAGTATTATTTTCGCAATATCGAATCGGGGTAATCTCCTGAATGTCTGATTGAACCTGGTTGATATATTCTGAAGCTTTCTTATTATTTCCATCTACCAGAAAGCCTGCAATTAAGTTAAGGTGATGACGCATATCATGGCGATAGATTGCTGCCTTTTCCTGTACCTCCCAAAACTCCTTCAAATCTTTCTTGGCCTGCTTCATCTGCGCCGATAATAGGATACTTTCATTTTCAGCAGTACTGCGCCTCTTAATCTCATTATAATGAAAAATAATGAAACCAAAGTAAAACATGGATGTAATCGCGGGCATAAATAATACAACTGCCTCAGTCCCCTGGAACAACAAACTAGTATAAATAGTTGTACCATAATCGAATAAATAGTATATCAATGGAACTATTCCAAAGAGCAGCAGGGATCTTTTCGATAGATGTATTAATCGGTTCACGGAGGTAACCACATAACGTTTCAGAAGATAGAATAACAGGAATAATACGACAGTATTTACAATAAAATAGGCATTTCTGCTCCCACTCAGATGAAAAGCCAAAGTGGCAAACCATTGTGGGGGTTTACAGCATAGATAGGCAGAAATCACGGAAACGAAAGCAACCGGCACTCCACGTCTGAAATAGAAGGCAATCAGTAAGGTCATAGGAATATGGATCATCACAGGATACAGCTTAACCGTGATATCATAGCCGATCAATCGATAGCCGAGGAGCTGTGCAAGAAACAATAGGAGTATCATACATGGTACTGTAATACGGTTTCTTAAGGTATTTTGAACACCGGCAAACATTACAGTAAGCAGTACCCCAAATACCAGGATTAGCAGATAGTAAGTTAGTTCAATGAAAGTAAGCATCCCTTTACCCCAATTTCTTTAAGCAGCTGCAGTTGCTCTGCTTCTGATTATCTTTCACTTATATTTTAGCATCAGCCGTGATAAATCTCAACCATTCTCTTACATTTCAGGGCGAAAAAACTACATTTCGCGCACTTTGTAATCCTTTTGCTGTTTTTTCTGTTATAGTAAACCTATCAAACGAGGCACATCAGAAGGAACTATGATCGGAGGTGATAGCTTGGCAGCTATGATTGCCTGTGTTGCTGCGGTAATCTGTGCGGCTGCATTTCTCAGCCTGTGGTTTACTGTCTCCTACCGAATACTCATGCATAAATTCCGGGAGGTGGAGGCAGCGGCAGAACAGATTAGGATGCATTATGACCTCTACAGGCAAAAGAGGGGAAGCCCAAATGCGGAGGCGGCAAAGAGAATGCTTGATACAAGCCGCATGATCTATCGGGAGAGCCAAAATAGCTATAATCAGGTCTATAGAAAACTGCTCTATCATCTTCCGGGGTTTTTGATGGGCTTCCGGTTCATGAAGGAAAAAGAACCAAAGGAGAAAACATCTAAGGGGACGGTATCTGCTTGACGTGAATGAAGCTATTCATAATGTTACAAGACAACATTTGAACAAAAAAATGAAGCAAGAGAACATGTGACAAGTAAAAGGGCAAAGAAAACAAGAAAATGAGGAGACTACAACGATGAAGAGAAAATTATTATGGGTAGCGCTTACCCTACTGTGTACTGTATTGTTTGTGTTACCGGTGACGGGTACAAAGCAGGCTTTTGCGTCGTCGCCGCTGACTGTAGTTATTACTTACACTGAAAGATACATTTTTGCAAATGGCAATGCCATTATTTTGCAGGCAGGAGAAAATGCAGGGTATACCAACATAATCATTGATTCTAATCGCGATGGTGATGTGGATGAAGACGTCGAAACGCCAATTAACTTAAATGACTATTATGCTGGGTTGTCAGGAGATATTACAGCTGGTTTTGATCTTTCAGGTTTCATAATCTTTGGTGGAAGTAAGGGTAATTCAGTTGATGGAGACACAAAAATCACTATGTTAAGTGGTAAAATATTAAGTATTATCGGTGGGGGAGATGGTAGCGCTGCAAATATAAGAGGAAATACCAATATAACACTTAAAGGTGGAACGATAGTTGATCTTTGTGGGGGTGGACTTTTTGGCAGCGTTGATGGCAGTACCAATGTACTGGTTGATGGTGCAACAATTACATATATATATGGTGGGGGATATTATGGAGGCACAGTTAAAGATTCCTATATAACCGTTAATTCTGGAGGACTGAAATGTATATATGGTGGTGGATTGTCGTCTGGCATACTTTCCAGTACAAATATTATAATCAACGGGGGAGAGTTTTCTGATGCTATTATTTGTGGCGGTGGAAATGGCTCAGATGTAGGTTCCAGTGATACAGCTGCCGAATGTAATGTTACCATTAACGGTGGATCATTCTCAGGAGGGATTTTTTATGGTGGAGCATATGGATCAGGTAAAGTTTATGGAAATACACATGTTACATTTAACAATGGAACAGTAAATAATGCCGCTGTTTATGGTGGAGGATATAGTGTTTATGGAACAGATGTTATTGGAAACACATTTATAGTCATTAAAAATGGAAACTTTAGTCGAATTACTGGCGGTGGCTATATAGACTCTGATTCTGCTGACACTGTTAGCGGAGCTAGTATCACTGTTAGTGGCGGTAATGTGACTGACCTTTATCTCGGTGGTGTTGAAGATTCTAGCCAGGTAAGCAGTGCGAGTGCAACAATTTCGGGTGGAACCGTTACTAATATTTATAAAGGTTATGTTTCAGGTTCTGCTCAGCTTTCCTATACTGGTGGCATGATTACGGGCGTGGTAGATGCAGAATTTATAAAACCCGTAACATTTACAGGGTTGACAGCGAATAGAGCTTCGGGTACCAGTCCAACCACAGAGTTGACTTTAACCTTTAGCGAAGATCCAATTACACTTACTGAAAGTGACATTACTGTCAAGGGTGCTAAAAAGGGTACCTTTAGCGGAACCGGAACAACAAGAACACTGAATATAACAGAAATAACGGTAGAGAATGTCGAAAAGGTAGAAGTTACGGTAGCATCGCCGAAAGCTTTTACGATTACACCGGCCTCTAAAACAGTCAAATATGCTCCGACACTGACTGCGGGAGCGGTATCCCGTACCTCAGATACCAGTGCAACGGTTAAGTTTACATCCGATGAAGCAGGAAAGTATTATTACATGGTGGTTGAAAGTGGTGCAGCCAAACCAAGCATAGATACCAGTGGTGCAGGAGCGGATTGCGCTGCAGCAGAAAACACAATCACACTTTCAGCACTGAGCGCAGGAGCAAAAGAGATCTATATAGTAGTAAAGGGTATAGCGGATAATATCAGCGTGGATACCTTTAAGATCAGTATACCGGCATATGTGGCACCTCCAAATAACGGCGGTGGCGGCAATTCAGGAGGCGGTGCCTCAAGTATTACCGGTACCGTGCAGAAGGAGCAGAGACGGGAAGCCGGAGCACCTACTGCTGACATACAAAGCAGCACCGAGGAATTGAAGAAGATATTCACTGCTTCAGAACTGGAGAAAATGGAAGCAGGGGAAAACGCAAAGGTTATCCTAAAGGTCAATGATATCAGTGCTACTGTCAGT
>JAEZGK010000084.1 GCA_023437365.1 Bacillota bacterium | reverse complement strand
ACCGGAAGGAGATGGCCTTGCCGACAGCACCGCGGGTTGTATCACCCTGCTGGACGAAGACATTCGCCGGCTCTGGGCGCTCACGCCGATGGGCACGCGAGTCGTCGTACACCCTTGACGATGCTTTCAATCCCCTTCAATGCTCCATTGACCAAATAACAGGCGGAGGGTTATCCCGCCGCCTGTCTCATCCAAGTTATTCCTTGTCCAATTCTACAGACTCTTCCCCCGCCTTGGCTTCCTTCTCTTTGCCCAGATAGTCGGGCAGCTGCATGCCCGCCATATTGAACAGGTCGTTCATCGGCGGTATGCTCTTCATCAGGCCGGACAGGAAGTTCGCTGTAGAAGAATCACCCTTGCCGTTTCCACTGTCCCAGACGGTTACCTTGTCGATCTTCAGATTCTTGATGGCCTCCACCTGTACCTTGACGATCTCCTCCATCTTGTCAGCGATCATCATGCGCACCGCTGCGTCCGCATCTCCGTCAACCGCGTTGATAATCTGCTTGAAACCCTCAGCCTGTTTGGTCAGCACCTCACTGATGCCGCGCGCCTGAGCTTCCATTTTTGCATATATGGCATCCGCTTCACCCTTGGCCATGCGGCGGTACTTTTCAGCTTCTGCTTCCGCGTCAATCTCCATCTTGCGCTTGTCGATCTCCGCCTTGACGATGATGTCGGCCTCCTTGGACGCCTGTTCACGGCTGGCGCGCTGCTTCTCGGCTGCTTCTTCCGCCGCATAGGCTTCCTCGAGCGCCTTCGCTGTCTGCACCTTTTCGGCGGCTGTCGCGCGGCGCAGCGCCTCGGCTTCTCTTTCACGGCGAATCGCATCGGAATTCGCTATGGTGATCTTTGCGGTGTTTTCGCCCTCGATGGCCTGTGAATTGGCCTCGGCCACGTTGATGCGCTGATCCTTTTGTGCCAGTGCCTCGCCGATCGCGCCGTCTCTGTCCTTCTCCGCTACGCTCTTTTTAGCATCGTTAATGGCCTTAGCTGCCGCTTCCTTGCCCAGTGCCTCGATATATCCCGACTCGTCATTGATGTCCGTCACGTTCACGTTGATGAGACGCAGGCCGATCTTTTTCAGCTCTGACTCCACGTTGCTGGACACCGCTTCGAGGAACAGGTCGCGGTCGGTGTTGATCTCCTCGATGTCCATCGTGGCCACAACCAGACGCAGCTGACCGAATATGATGTCCTTGGCGAGCTCCTCGATCTCCTTTAAACCCAGCCCCAAGAGACGTTCCGCCGCGTTCTGCATAATGCCCGGCTCGGTGGAGATGCCCACAGTAAAACGGGACGGTACGTCGATACGGATGTTCTGCTTGGACAGCGCGTTCGTTAAGTCCACGGTAATGGACATCGGCGTCAGGCTGAGAAACGAATAATCCTGAATCAGCGGCCAGATGAAAGCCGCGCCACCGTGCACGCACTTCGCGCTGCGCTGCCCACCATCCGAGCCGCGCCCAACCCGTCCGTACACCACAAGTATCCTGTCGGAGGGGCACTTTTTATACCGTGCCAGTATCGCGATAAAGGTGGTGAACAGCAGCACGACCGCTACAATGATAAATATAATCCAACCTACTCCCATATATGGCCTCCTCTATTTTTTTACGATCAGTGTATTGCCGATATTGCCGACGACCTGTACGGTCTCACCTGTTTTGAGCCTCGTGTCCCCATCGGTGATAGCTTCGGCTTCCACCAGCCTTTCCTGTATCAGCACCATCACCTTGCCGCGTCCTTCGCGATTTGCCGGAACAGGAATATATACCTGCGCAGCCTTGCCCACTGCGTTTGCATAACGGATGTTGCCGCTATCCTGCAGGCGGCGCGCCGCACTGAACATCAGCCCGATGGCCAGCATGGCCAGCAATCCTGCTGCCACGGAGATCAGCACCGTCAGCACCAGTGGCATTGAGGACCCTCCCAGCAGGTAGCCCACCCAGCCGAATATGCAGAAGAAGGCTACGATGCCGCGCACAGTGAAGAAACGGAAGCCTGCGGCTGCCGCGTGTACATCCTCCGCATGCCCGTCGATGTGATCCGCCATGCCGGCATCGGCGTCCGTATCGGCATCGGCATCCGCGCCGTCGGCGTCACCGTGTCCGCCCAGCCCGACAAACGTCAGTATCGTCTGTATCACAAGCACAATGGTAAACGGTATTGCCGCGCAAAGATATATCTGCTGTGTCAGGTTCAGCGCATTCCACCATTCAACCATGCCGTCACCCCTTTTTACAATTTGTAACATAATATTCGATAAAAGAATAGGTAATTCCTTGTAATCGTACTACAAATATTTAGCCATTCCTAAATCTATATATCATTGAAAGATACCCCATGCCGCACTTGTACTACAGAGGAACGGTCAAAAAAAGGATACGACGCAAATCGTATCCTCTCACCTTCGCAACTGCCTAAAGCTCCAGAAGTCCTTCATCATATACGCGCCTGGGGAAACTGTATTCCTCCGACTCGAAGGCAAGGCCATTAATATACGCATAACTGTGTGACGTGCCCACCTCAAATACCACTTTTTGCAGCCAGAGCGATATATGCTCGGCACCCGCCTTCTTGTTATACCGCCTGTTGCCGTACATGTCGTCCCCCAGCACCGGCAGCCCTGCGTAAGCCAGATGTGCACGCACCTGATGCAAACCATTGGTGATGGGGCGTACGCGCAGCAGTGATAGCGACTCTCCCATCGCCAGCCGCTGATACCGTGTGACGATGGGCTTGGAATCCTTCTGAAACTTTGGCATTATCCGTGCGCTCCGTTTCGTCTTCTCCCGCATATGGTAGGCCATCAGTTCCGCCTTATCCTCCACCTGTCCAATGACAGGGCAGATAAAATAGCGCGCGATGCGCCGTTGGGCCAAAGCCTCCACCAGAAACAGGTAGGCATCCTCATGCTTGGCCATCAGCAGAAGCCCGCTCACGTATTTGTCCAGCGGATAGATGAGATACGGTACCATCAGCGCGTCGAGACTATATTCACCGCGTTCTTTCATCAGGGTTTCCACCAAGGCCACCGCGTTGGGTTCTCCCGTCTCCGATGACGACAGTAGACCGGCCGGCTTATCGACAACTACGAAATTTTCATCCTGATAAACGATCCGCGGGTTAAGGTCAACACCCACCACATCGGGCGGCGCAAATATGCGGACGATATCGTCCTCATTTACCACATCGTCGCCAAAAGCCTGCTGCCCATTCACCATTATAATGCCTTTTTTGAAGGCATTGTTCAGAGCTTTCTCCGGAAATTGCGGACACGCCTCCGTCAGGACATCATAAAGCTCGGCGCCATGCCGCGCCTTTTTGACCGTCAGTTCAACCATACCACACACCCCTAAAATCATATGAAACAAAAAAATACTATAACAGCCTCCCGGTTATGTCAAGTTTTCGCCCCAGGGACACGCTGCAGGTATCCAGTGATTTTTTACCAATCTCCCCTATGACGCGCAGGGGAGAATAGAACACCCCGAGACCACTTCAGTCAGGTGTGTGGATCATATTGACTGTAGTCAGGCTAAAGCGCATCTTCACCTTGCTCACCCGTTCTGATACGGATGGCGTCAAGTACGTCGTACACAAATATCTTTCCGTCACCGGGATCGCCTTTGGCAGCGCTTTCTATGATCGCTTTTTTAATTATCTCCACTTCGCTGTCCTTGACTATCATATCCATCATGACTTTAGGCAGAAGATCAAGATGAAATTTCTCCCCGTGCCATACCTGAACCACGCCTTTTTGCTTTCCGTGCCCCATCACTTCGCTTATCGTCATACCAAAGCAGCAGCCCACCTTTTCAAGCGATGAGCGGACGCTCTCCAGCATTTCGGGCCTTATAATTGCTTTCACGTGTTTCACAAAGATACCTCCTTCTGTTTTTTCCTCCTCGCACGGCGCTCTCTTTGTTCGACTACCACTATCTTTCCATAAACAGATGATGATAAGGAACCACACAAATCATCAAATCTGTGTGGTCCTCATCGTCTTAAATGGTTACTTATCAGTCAACGTGCGCAGCCAAAGCTTATTTAATTGCATCAATGCCGCGTTCTTTTGTTCGGATACGGATCGCGTCGCTGATATCCGATATGAAGATCTTGCCGTCTCCATATTCTCCGGTATACACCTTTTCAATAATCCCGTTAACGACATCTTCGACCTGCTCATCTGCCACCACTGTCTCAATCTTTATCTTCGGCAGAAAGTTGTAGTCTATTTCGCTACCGCGAACGAACTCCTTCCAACCCTTCTGGTTACCGCAGCCCATAACTTGCGAAATGCTCAGACCGTTCAGATTAAGGGCATCCAGCACTGACTTTACTTCTTCAATCCTCTCGGGACGTATAAACGCTTCAATCTTTTTCATATAGACACTTCCTTCATCAAGATTTGTTAGTCCATGCCATTGAACGCGGGGTAAGCCGATTCGCCGTGTTCCGAAATATCGAGACCCAGCTCTTCGCTCTTCTGGGGCACCTTGACACCCTTGGTAATTAGCGAAGCGATACTCGTTGCAATCAGCGTACCCACCACCGCAATCACAACAGTGATGCCCACAGCCGCCAATTGTGAAAGCAACAGGCTCGTATCTCCAAAGAACAGACCGTTTGACTGCGCCACAGAGTTGATGGAAGACTGTGTGAACAGGCCGGTTGCGATTGCTCCCCAAATGCCGCCGATACCATGGCAGCCAAACACATCCAGCGCATCGTCATAGCGGAACTTCTTTTTGACCACTGTGATAAAGAAGTAGCAGATCGGGCTGACGAGCGCACCGATGATGATGGCAGCCCAGATCGGGACAAAGCCTGCCGCAGGCGTAATAGCAACAAGGCCGATTACCATACCGGTGGAAGCGCCCACCAGTGTCGGCTTGCCGCTGGACAGCTTTTCTATCAGCATCCACGAAAGCGCTGCGCAGGCTGCTGACGTATTGGTA
>JAEZGK010000099.1 GCA_023437365.1 Bacillota bacterium | reverse complement strand
GGACAGCTTGTCGATATTGTTTGATCAGAAGCGAACATTTATGTTCGATTATGACAAACAATATCGATAGGATGTCAGGGAACCAGTGTGTTAGGGATGCCTGTATCCTTACTCGTTACTATTCAAGGAGTTTTGCAACAGTCCCTTAAAGTAATATCATTATTGTCAAAGGAGGCAAGCTACCCACATTTTACAGGGGTAATGCTTGCTTAGATACTGAAATCATTTCTGCTCCATAATTATGCTTATCATCCAAAAACCTGTTTCGTATACTTTTTCGCAGTTGGTGTTGCCGCAAGACCTCCTTCGGATGTTTCCTTCAAAGCCGGAATCATACAATCCCCCACTGTCTTCATCGCATGAATGACCTCGTCCACAGGGATTTTGCTTTCGATCCCTGCCAAAGCCATTTCCGCTGCGACAAAAGCATTTGCAGCACCCATCGCATTCCGCTTAATACAAGGAATCTCAACCAACCCTGCCACCGGATCACATACCATACCAAGTACGCTTTTCAAAGAAATGGCACATGCATGCCCCACCATCGTAGGTGTTCCACCGCATAATTCGACCAGAGCTGCTGCTGCCATGGCACTAGCCGAGCCACATTCTGCCTGACATCCGCCTTCCGCACCGGATATACTGGCTTTATTTGCTATAACCATACCGATTGCTGAGGATGTAAATAAAGCCATGATCAATTGCTCGTCTGCAAGCTTTCTTTCTTCAGCGATTGTCATAAGCACTGCCGGTAGAATCCCACAGCTTCCGGCTGTCGGTGCTGCTACGATCTTGCCCATACATGCATTGGTCTCCGAGGTGGAAAGGGCTTTGACCAATGCCTTTCCAAGAATAGGGCCGCAGATCGTCCGCCCCTTCTTTACTGCCTGATCCAGCTTATATGCATCTCCGCCGGATAAGCCGCTGACTGACCGTCTGTTAGGATCCAGTCCATCTTTCGTGCTCTCCTTCATCACTTCAAGCATTGATCTCATCGTTTGCTTTAATTCTTCTTCGTCCTTTTCCATCAGAACTGCCTGATCCTTTAATACCAATTCAGAAAGCTTCAATTGCTGGGATTCTGCTTGCCGGCATAATTCTGATATTGAATTATATTTCATAAATACCTCCCTAAATAGGATTTAAGATGCTGACAGAAACAATTTGAGGTATTTGCTGAATGATTTGTTGAATCGATGGTTCAATCCCTCCATCTATTTCAATCGTCATGATAGCCATTCCTCCTTTTTCCTCTCTGCTCAGCGAGAAATTATTAATATTCATACCATAAGAACCCAGAATATTACTTACCTTGGCTACCATTCCGGGGATATCCATATGTGTGATGATCAGTGCTGCCGATTTTCCGGAGATTAGTACATCCGCACCATTAATCTTATTAATCAGGATGTTTCCTCCACCTACAGACGAACCTCTGACATACACCTTCCTTCCGCTTACTCCTTCTAACTCAATATCTGCCGTATTAGGGTGTACACCATCTAACTCCATTGTTTCAAAGGTGTAATCCAGTCCTTCTTCTTGTGCAATCTCTAAACTGTTGCTAATTCTCTTATCATCTGTATCCATACCCAGAACACCGGCAATAATCGCTTTATCCGTGCCATGTCCTCGATAGGTCTTAGCAAAGGATCCTGAAAAGCCAATCCTGGCTCTGACCGGTCTCTCACCTAAAATAGAAAAGGTATACTTCCCGATCCGCACTGCTCCCGCAGTATGGGAGCTTGATGGGCCAATCATAATCGGACCGATAATATCAAAAACCCCCAGCATAAAAGACTCCTTTCTTTTATCTAACACATTGCACTAATACAACATGTCATATGTGTGTACATTCTACATTATTAGCAAATAGAAAACAATGGTTATATTTGTAAATATTATGTACAAACAAAAGGCTGCTTCTCCACCAATCAATAATTAGTTTTGAAACAGCCCCTTTAAATCATAAACAGCTTACTCCCACCATTATAAGCTGATATCGTACATTTCTCTGTAAGCCTTATTTTGTACACAGTCCAAAAAATCTCTGTAGGGCTTACGTCCATCCGCATACCTCCATAAGGTTATAAAGGTTGGTTCCACTTCAATAATCACCTGATTTCTCAAGTGGGTATAGGTATCATAGGATGCTCTGAAGTACCTTTTATAGGCCTCGCAAAATTTTGGTGCCTCATCGGAATTTCCGACAATCTTAGCATTACCTTCCAGCTGTATGTTATCGACACAAAGTGCTACCTTCTGATTTTTGAGCATTTGTTGGGTCTTTAAGAAACGCTTATCCGTCTGAAAATATAATTTATGATCCATCATGATGCAGCTCATATTTCTGGCTGTCACTCTATCTTCAAAGCTGGTAGCCAGTACCATTACCTTATTGCTACCTAATTGATTAAAAACCTCATCCATCATTACATTGTACTTTAAATCCATTCTAACTCTCCCTTGAATATTAGGCTTAATGAACAGCTATTTGTTCAATACTTTATGATTGATTATTTTAACTTTCCTCCATGGAAGACTAATTCGTAGACTTTCACTGACTGACAGTAAATTTCCTCATGCCCCTGGAACCATTCAAAGCTACCGCTAGAATAGCAGTGGTAGGTATAATCTCCGCTTTGATACAGTGCGGGCCCCCTGTAAGGAGCTTCTTTTGTAACATGACGTAAGGCTTCCTTTAAAAAATCCCCTGAGAAGTTATCTCCCAGCAACCGGCCGGTAAAATTCATACACCAAACAGGTTTTCCCTGATACCAGACTGCTTCTTCTCCACCAAATTGTTCCGCGCCTATATAGGTATCAATATACAGATAATCTCCATCACTAAAATGCAGATCCTGGGACTGAGGTCTGGAGGAGGCTGATCTCGGCCCGTATGCCGAGTAGGTTGATGTCTTAGCCTTCAATAAAAATTCAATTATTTCTTCTGTACAGGTAGTGTCTTTCGAAATATTAGAAAGAAAATAATCATTCTCCTCCCCTTTCACAAGACGATCAATGCTTACCTTGAAGGTATTACTTAATTTAATGAGATTATCAATATCGGGGTATCCCTGACCCAGCTCCCATTTTGTAACCGCTTGTCTTGATATTCCGATAATTTCTGCAAGAGCTTCCTGCGAAAGTCCTCTTTCTCTTCTTAAAACAATTAATTTATCTTTAAATTCCATGTTTACTCCTTTCACAAGCCAGATTATATTTTAACCGACCTTTTTTTATTCTCTCAGCTGATGAAATCATCATATCATTTTTATTTTCTTGAATCTACCAACTAATTAGAACTATATCCGCAATTGTTGGTTGCAATCCTATAATTAAGGACGTGTTTCATTCCAACGATATCTATTGGATTTGAAATACGTCCTTATTTTACCATGTAATCCATTATTTCCATTAAAAACACTCAATTAAGCAATAAATTTTCATGTAAAACCTACATATGATATAAACATGTCAGTATATTCGCAGTAAGAAAAGGAAAATAGCTCAGACATTTACAAATAATATGGCATGGGGTCTTTTTCTCGACATGATACTAAAACCGCTTAGTCGATTACTTCCATTTCCCTTTAATAATTATTGAAAGCGTTTTGTTACTTTTTCATACATCCTCTTACATTTGCCAATAATTGAACTTTTTGAAACTCGGAAGATTCCCCACATTCCTGATTCCACATCCCACTTTAATGATCCGGAGCGGTATAGATAATCTCCGGGGCAGGAGGCTCCATTTTCTAATTCCATATTGTAGGCGCTTCCAATACTAATAGCTCCTTGTAATGGAATCACTCTTGACTTAGGGTCCTTTTGCTGTTCTCTCCACATATGACCATGGATTCCAAATCCTACATTTCTCGGTTTATCTGCCGGCATCAAGGTACGGAAAATGACACGTTCCCCACTATAAGCCTCAAATAACGGTGTTGCAGGGTCACCATGTTTCTTACTGCTAAAGATTTCTGATATTTTATTATTTTTCTTTAGTCTATTATAAAACCTCTCTGACCGATAATTATATCCTTTTTCTCCGGTATCCTCAGGATCAACACTATCATGTGCACCAGGTGCCTCATGACCCGGTCCCGGTTCCATCGCAGCATCCCCTGCTGTTTTAATCAGTTTCCCATCGGCATCAAGCAAACGAATACCGTTTTGTATGAATACCACGAACTCTCTATAGCTTTTGACTTTTGGTGCAGTAACAACTACCTGTTCTTCATAATCGGTATTAACAAGGAGCTTATGCCACTTAGCTGCTCGTGGTTCTATAATAATTGCTCCAAATAGACCATGATATCTGTGATTACGCAAATCACCAAAGGATTGCAATCCGCAGGTTCCATATTCTTTATCCGCATACCACAAGTATTTCTTTGTTTCACCAGGTCCTACCGTTTGTTCCTCCCGATTACATCCTACATTTACTCCGGAATATTTAATATTATCATATTTTAAAAACTGCGGATTAATAGAAACACGGTTGGAAGGCTTATGCACCTTATCCAGTGGTACGATCGGATAATCATGGAAAGGTACCTGATGATTCAATTTATTATGCAAAGTTACTTCGATCCAATCCCCTTCATTCGCCCTTAAAATAAGAGGCTTTGGTTGTTTCTTCCCGCTTAATACGTCTTTCATCTCTTTTAATGGAACAAATAATAATCCATCCGGATCATGATCTCCATATTTATTATATTTTATATCCTTCTGAATAGCTGCAATCTCGTATTTTCGTATGACAGCACCTTTCCCCGGCTGCAGATGCTGAGGAGTAATTTCCTTTCCCTTCCTCAAAGGTGGCAAAGCTTTCTGCGGTTTATCATATGCACGGATAATTCCCCATAATCCCAGCCATGCATCATCAATACCGCCATAATAATATAGATAATCTCCGCTTCCATATGGCTCGTCAATTCGTAAATTAAAAGCCTCCGATATTCCAATGGTCTGTGATGAAGCCAAAGGTGACAGCTTATCATCAAGCTCTCGTTTCCATGACATTCCAACAACATTAAAGGCATGTTGCTCCTCATGTGCACCGTCAATGATACGAATCATCATTTCATCGCCGGGATAAGTCTCTAAGATTGGCGTTGCCGGATCTCCATGAGCGGTGGAGCTGAAGATATAAGCCGGGTCATCCTTTTTGCCCAATCTCTCTCTCATTGGCTCTGATCTATAATTAATACCCATAACACCCGGGTCTTCATCTGATCCTGGAACCGGGGGTGGATTCAATGGCTTACCGGCCTTATCAAAAAGCAATGCGAAGTCATGTACAAATAAAGCAAATTCACGAAATGCACTTCCATCCGCTTTACGGATAACTGCTTGGGTACCACTTTGAATTTTCTCTCCGGTATGAATATTATGGAAGGTGGAACCTGCCGGCTCTACGATTAAGGCTCCAAACACGCCATGCTGTTGATGGGAATTGGCAAATAGATGATCATGGAAGAAGACGGTATGCAATTCCTCATTTGCATAAAAACGTTCTATTAAAGTTTCGCGTTGTCTTGAACCAGCAATATTATTATACCCATTGCTCCCACCGTCAGAAACAATTGTATCAAACTTCACTAAATGGATATGGTAACCGGTGATATCCGTTAACGTCTTTAATTGAAAAGCACTTCCTTCGAGAATTTCCGGCAGGAGATTCGTAAGACGAATCTCAATACAATCACCTGCATTCGCTCTGATTACCAACGGTTCCGCCTTAATGCTTCCCTTTTCCACTTTACTTACATATGCGTCTAACCCGCCATGTTTTTTTAAATCATCCAACAGGACAAAAAATCTGCCTTGTGGGTCATTCCAGCCATAACTATTGTATATTACTTTAGCCTGAACGAGAGCTATCTCAAATACTTTTATTTTACAATCTTTATCATTCATGCAGCTTCTCGAATATAAGGCACCCGGAGCGAATCCCTTCACAAAGTTTGCTTTTTCTAAATCGGTCGGGTTTATTTTATTCTTCCCTTTCGGAGTAAGAATTCCAAGCGGAGGCTGTAACGGTCTTTCTCCTGAGGTACCATTGATAAATTTATAAAATCCCGGATGATCCTTGTCTTTTTTGGGTGGTCTCGGTCTGTCCTTTAATGGCATCAGTGCTTTTACCGGGGTATTATCGGGGTATTTCCCTGTGCCATCCTCCAATCTGTCAAATACTCTCCATAAGCTCCACATACCTTCATGAAAATGCGGATAAAGATGACAGTGCCAGATTGCATCCCCAATCATCCCATTTAAGCTTCCAGCTCCATAAAGAATATCAAACGTATAACATTCCTGTGGACTAATGGATTGCGAATCAATAATGGTCGAATTAGGATTATCCGGCTCTAATCTCCATTGATGGTTGTGAAGATGGAATACATGGGTTTCTTTAATCCCTCCATGTACTAACCTAATTTTGGCCGGGTCACCTACATACGCTCGTAAAACTTCCGGTGCAGGATCCCCATATGGCCACGAGCTCATAGAAATATCCTCTCCTATGACAAGGTGTTCATGAGGCATTTCGGCCATTTCTGATGCTGAAGGAATTGTACTTGCATCCCTGTTTCGCATTGGCTCTGAACGGTAACTGATACCGGTCGTTCCTGAAGGGAGACCGGTATGCGGATCAATCGGTACCTTACCGTCTTTATTTTTTATCTCTAATTCATCATGAAAGAAAACTGTATATTCACGAAAGCTTTTCTCTTTCGGATTATAAATATCCGCGAATAGTCCACTTTCTATTGGTTCTCCCGTAACTGGATCAAGCCAGGTTGATCCAGGTTTTTCTATAATGATTGATCCAAACAGACCATGTACATTTGTACCCTCTTCGCTGCTTCTTGTGTCTGCCATATCGCTGAATAGATAAACTCCTTCTCTCTCTGCATACCATTTATAAGTAATCTGTTTAGAAGTTGTAGTATCCGGATTCATTCCCACGAAAGCACCATCTGAGGTGTTTACATCATAGGTAAGCCCTTGCACATGCATTGATACTTTTCTATTCAGTGAATGATATAACTTCACAACGATTTCATCACCTACATTAGCACGTATTACTAGAGGTCGTACTTCTTCATATGGCTGTGGTATCGTTTTCTTAAAATTTTCCAAGGCTCTTGTTTTAATTCTGCTCGCATCTTTTCTTAGAACATACAAAAGACCATTGGGATCATGATCTCCATATTTGTTATATACAATTGGTATGGATATTACTTCAATTTCGAACTCTCGAATAATCGGCTTCCTAGTCTTGCTAAATAAACCCATGAAATTCGCCACCTTTTTCATATATTTTAAGTAGAATACAATAATGTTCTGCTACTATTATATGAAAAAAACGTCTAACTGTGTCGTTTTGAGTATAAAGCTGCAACATGTTGCAGATATATTAACATCAATATGCTCTTTGATGCATTATTTCCGTTGTATTCCAAGTGCATTCCAAACACAAAAAATATGAGCTCAAAAGCTTATCAAAACTCTGAAACCCTTTTTTACTCGCTGCAGTCGAGGGGACTTGAACCCCTTATGGAAAGGAGCTTTTGTACATCATCATTTCAAGTGTAATCAAAAGTGTAATCATAAAATGTTTTGATGTGTTTCTGAATACAGGTTGGCTCAAAGCCTTCATATTGATGTCAAGATTGTAGTTTAGCATATATCCGTCTAAGGAATACGTCTACGCAGTTTTACTGCTTATTCTCGTTAGCGGGTATATAACGACAGTTTTATTCGTTCTCAGGAACAAGTCGAGACTTTATCAGTGCTTCAAAGCCCGTAACTGCAGTAATTTGTCTTCAGTTACGACTTTTTCTTTTATAATTCGATCGCAAACCATTCTTTACATATTGACTTGATCTGTGTACTAATGTCATTACCCTCAACTGTTTCTATCAATCTACCGGGGAAGTGTTTCTCATACCACTTTTTCTTTTCGGTGGTATGGGTAGCATACCGCTCTTTCTCAAGCAGCCCCCAATGCTCCCAATAGTAGTAATTGCCTTGGAATGTTACGGTGAAATCCGGCAGGTACATTGTTCCATCTTGCGCAAACAGCGGCTTTTCATAACTGAAGTCTAATCCCGTGGCGTGGAGCGCATTAGCAATAAGAGCCTCTGACTTTGAACGAACAAAGTAGTCTGCTAATGTTGCGATAACCTTGTACTCCTCATAATATTCGGGTAAATATGATAGCTGCTCCGGTAATGGCTCAAACTTAAAAACAGAGGAGTTTATGCGTCTAATCGCTGATCGCTCAATTTTGGTCAAGCAGGACAAAGCCGAAATGTCCTCTTGAATGAATAGCACAAGTCTACCCTTTGCCCTCGTTACCGCCGTATAAAGCAGTTCCATAGACAAGGTTGAACTTTTACGTTTTGGCAACACGAGGTAGACTCTGCCAAATTCGCTACCCTGCGATTTATGAACGGAGATAGCGTAAGCAAGTTCAAGGTTGTTGATTGGATCTTCATCCCTCATCCACCAGCCCTTATCTGTTTTACCTAAGCTTCCCCCATAACCGACAGAGTAATTTTCCTTACCTTTGAATTTAACAGAAAAATGTTCAAGCTTGTGCATATAGCGCCATTTCTTTGAGTCGAAGCCATGAGGATAGGCAAAGCCCATATCGCCGTTGAATACCTCTATCTGCTCATTTTTCCTCTTATCCCAATTATACGCGTAAATCGGATTAGACCTTGGACGGTTTACAAACTGGATTACCTTATCGAACAGCGTGATTGCATCTAGCGTAAATTTGCTCTCCCACCCACCGTTAAGGAGCGATTGCAGAACGGTATTTAGTCTGTCGGTCCCGTGGTCATCACCTCTAAATGGTGATAGTACTTGAAGGAATGAAGGGTTGCGCTCTTGGCTGTCTGGCAGCTTACAAGCGTTAATCCAACATTCAGGCAATTTATCACCCTCTGGATCGGAACCTAAATCATAGATAAGTTCCTGTTTTAAGAGTTCATCGAGGTCGTCTCCTGTTTGCCAGTAGCGAACAGTTAAATCCTTATCAACAATGTTGCCCTCTTGAATTTTGCGCAGTACCGTCTCGCGCATCGATTTTTCAATATCATTTTGCTTTTCCTGAATGAGTATTTCTGCGAGGTCTACAATACCCGTTCCACAATTATTGATTCGGTTTTCCATTTGGCGAATATTATATTTCAACTCACCGACGTTTGCTGGGTAATCACGGCGTAGCCACTCAATGGTATCAGAAAACACTTTTCCACGACCAATAGGCGGTAGCTGGTTCGGATCTCCAACAAGAATAAGGCGTTTTACATTATTCCAATGTATAGCCCTGAATAGTGTGGCGAGCAGACTCAAATCAACCATCGATGTTTCATCAATAATTACCGTGTTAACTTCTTTGTCCTGCTTGCCTCCAGAGCGCTTAAAAGTCGTATTGTCGTTTAACCAGCCAGCACCTGCTATCAAAGAATGAATAGTAGTGGCAGTTTGCCCCGTCTTTTCTCGGATACGCTCTGCAGCCTTTCCTGTAGGAGCGAGTAGCTTAATGCTCACACCCACACCCTCAGTCTGCTTAATCTTATCAATAATTCTGCTAACAAGTGATGTTTTACCGGTGCCAGCCGCGCCAGAAATCACACACAGCCCTTTTCGGAAAACCTCGGCACATACTTCGGCTTGCTTTTGGATGGCTTCGCCATATTCAGGTATACCTGCTAAGGGACTTGTCCTTTCAAAAAGCGTGTCCTTGAACTTTTCAGGAGTTATCGGCTGCTTAAGTTGAATATCTCCCCGTGCTGCAAGGTTCTTTAAAGTGCTTTCAATAAGGCGCTCATCCTCATAAACCTCATTGAGGTAAAGATAAAGCTTGCCACTCTTCTTATCAGTGCGGAATGTTATCGCTTTTGACATTATTTCACGGTCTACCTCGAAATATATGTCAGAAAAATTATTCTGCCGCCATTCGCGCATCTTACTTACACGGTGGTTCACCAAATCAAGAACTCGCTCGGAAGGAGTAAAACTGTGCGTATTATCCCAATGCAAGGCATCCACGCATAAAGCACGAAACCGTTCAGCGGAGTCAGCATCAGTCATTTTCTTAACACCATATTCCGGAGAAGGCAAAGCACCGTTGTCAATCTGATAAAATGAAATTACATCGTCTTGGCTATTGCCGATATACTGCTCGCAGAGCAAATAAGGATTTTCAGCGATTTCTTTGGCAGAAGCCGAGATGCCATTTTCCACGCCGTCTTTATCTATAAGTGCCGCTACTTGTTCTTTCGAGAGATTGAATCTTGGGATGATGTCTAACAGTAACCTCTCTTTATCTTTGCCCTTTAGGGCGATAGTCCGCTTCATTCGAGGGTCTGATACGAGTTCGGATTTTATTATCTCATATGCCTGAACGCTGCCGTTGTTCCGTGTTTCAACAAGGTACTTCTTAGAGAGGTCATCACGACCTAGATAATTCAGTGCCTGAGGAAACCCAGGATATGCACCACGGTTTTTCCATAGTTCACTGAGTAAATCAGATAGCCATTGTTTACGTAATGCCCAGTTTTGTGATGTATCACCAAGTTCAGAGAGATACTCGGCTACCCCAATTAATTGCTCAACAAGAGTGATATGATCATCATCGGATATTTCTCGGGTTGCATATTTGAACGCCCTTGGATTATCAGGTTCAATAATTATATTATCCAGGACCTCTTGATTGTCATAGTAGAGTTCATATGGTATTCGCATCCCCTGTTCGGGGTACGCTGAAGTCAGTGACCGCTGCCAAACAAGACCGTTAGCATAATCACGCTTGTTCTCTTCAGAAACATTCTCAAAGAACATTTCTCTGCCAACTGGTTGGCTTAATCGAGCGATGCCGACGACAATATAACGCTGCTTTTCTTCATCACAGAATGGGTTGCTGTAATTCGCATAATAGACAAGTATCGACTCGTTAGGAACCAACTGATCAAAATATTCCTTAGCCAATTTGCGTCGCGTGTCGTTGTTATATGACCGACCAGCGGTAGCAGTAGCCGTCACTTCATCAGTATACATCTGTTCATAAGGCCAGATATGAACTGTGTATGGAGGTACATCAGCCCGAACGCCTTTTGCCCCATTGAACCAAGTTGGCGGTTCGAGTCGACAATGGATAGCTTCGCTTCCAAATGCATTACAGCTTAAGGCACATGGCGGCGGAGTATCGAGTTGACCGCAATGTTTCCAGCATACCCAACCTCGTAGGCCTCATCTTTTGTTGTGGCGATGGCGTCGCCAGGATATGAAAACCTGCCCGAACAATAAGTGTTGCCTTTTGGGTCTTTGCACACGGTTCCATTCCAACCGTTCATGTGCCAAGGCAGACGTACAGTGATGTTTGTAGCCATTTAATACCCCCCATTTTGTTTGTTTTTCATCATACTTTATATTGATTGACTCAACACCGCAAGTAACAACAATTTTTTCTTTTGTTGATATTACGACTCCTTCGGGTAGCTTATCGGGAAGCTATTTGCTTTCTTTTTGTTAAGTATAATATGTATCCATATTATGGAGTTTTCAAGTCTTTTGCTAGTACTCCAGGACAGCAGCACCGTTTATCTCAATATTGCTATCAATCATATCAACCTTTTTCTGAACGATACTTATGCTTAAGAGCATCAGTTACTGTTTCAATAATTGAATATTCAAAATCCTTCTTTGACATTTCTATCGTAGACAAGAACTTCTTGTTTCCTTTGAAAGACTTCCATAATAGTGTCTTATCTTTTTCATCAAGATTTAGCTTAAACAAGAGATTGGAGAGAGAAATAATCAAAGATTTCTGCTTATCATCAACCATCTTATTTCTGAAAGTTATGTATTCCTTCAGATCGCCTATGTCATATTTTGGCTGCAATCCAGTTATCGGATTAACCAGCAATTGAGTAGAAGAATTCATCAAATTCACATAAGAACCCAATTCATATTGCTGTGATTCTGTCATTAAGTTGTAGTCCAGGCCAAATACTCTTGTTCTATCGCTTGCACTATTGAGTTTTTGGCTTTCATCTTTAATGCGGTTTATACGCTCATTTATTTCTACAATAGCAAGTTCGTATGATTTAACATCACGCTTACTAATGAGGGTGAAAATATCTTCAAGACGGTTCTGATCACTTTTCCCTTTCCGTAGCAGAAGCCCACTGGCCACAAGCGCAACTCCGGCAATCGCCCAACCGACAGGTCCGGCAAGAGCCAGGAATGCATTTCCAGCAGCCATTCCTCCACCTCCGGTCGCAAGCGCACCTCCGCCCAACCAAGCTAATGCCGCATTGGTAGCTGCGGCGCCACTCAATGTAGATATAGCTGTTCCTGTTGATGCAATACCGAACGTTGTCGCAATTCCCATTGCAGCAGTAGGGCCAAGGGCTGCAACTGCGATCCCGGAGCCTACACCAGCAGCACCTTTTCCAGCATTTTTTGCAGCGGCATTTTTGTAATCTGATTCAATCTTTTCTGCTTGCTGTTTCCAGTTCAGACAGATTTTTTTTAGTTTTTCATACTCTAATCGCTTCTCGCCTGGAACATTTCTAATATTGTCAAAGATTTTTTGTATGGTGTTCAATTCATCATAAAGCTGGCTTGTGTGTGTTCCCAACGCGTCAATTTTATCATTTACTTTCTTGATAGCCGATTCTGCATGCTCTTGGGCAAGTTTTAACCTCGATTTTTTCTTGCTCATTGTCTGTTACACCCCCCTAAAATATGAATCTATGTCGGATTTTGTCCTAAGTATCTCTTTATCAGGGACCTTTCTGAGTTCTGCCAACCGGGCAGATTTCTGGAATGCCTGAACATACATATCACTGTTCTTAAAATCATCAACAAAATCTACAAGAGCCTTATCATCGTATAACTCGGATAAAAATGAGAGTCCGCGCAGATAGTTTTCTACGATGGTTATTTCTCTTCTTGAAAACTGAGCTTCGGATTCAGCTTTTCGTATTACAACGGCCCGCTTTGCTTCGCCGTACAATGAAATTGTGAAGCGTCCCACTCCCACTATGTTAAGTCGAAGGAAAAATTCAGTCACATTTAAGGTCCCACCTCCGGTTATGCACGCCCGTATGGTAGCATCGCCGAGATTTATCATGCAGAAGGTACCGTGCGCTACTGTAAGCATTCTTTTTACTGTGGAATTTGAGAACGGCTCACAAGCTTTCCACATAGCGGATGCCGAACGTTCTTCTTTCTCTGTTGTTATGAAATATTGTATCAATCGCCTTATCGCATATACCAACCGGACAATGATTTCATTAATAATGACTGGAATGACCTGGGTCGCTTGAAAGCGGATGTCGTATCCTTCTTTATATATACTCAGAGCCAGCTCATTTATTGTGTTGTCAAAATGTGAAATAGGAATGTTCAGTTTGCTCTTTATTGCAATAATATCGTTCGTCCATGCCCAAAACGGAGAAGGTATTCCCATCCCTCGACCTTTACTGCCGAATGATCCGGAAATATCGGAAATCAAGTGGCCAAACCAGTTGACGAACCCACAAAACAATTTTGATGGAAAACGATTGCCGCGAAGTTCGAAGTTTCCATCAGCATTCTGTAAAGATATCAGTTCTCCGCCGGAAACAAAGTGTGATTGATTTGTGAACTGATCTAATATCGAAAAGAACAAACCAAGCAATGTCGGATTATGTCCAAGTGATTTGAAATGATGATTTGCAGGATTCAAATCAAATATGATACTGGCAGCATCACCAGCTCCGCGCTGGTCATATGGGATTTTAAATTTATTCTCAAGAAATCGGATTGCTGATGACGGTGGATCATTCCTATTGCCATCCCATCCGCAAAGTTTAGCGAAATCAGTTGTCCGATTTGCAAACCACTTATCAGTAACATCGCCAGCCGGGGACTCTCCGGGTTTTCCAACCAGGAAAATATCAATGATGCCACACAAAACTCCTGAACTTGCAGCCAAGGCATAATCCAATTTATCACAGTTAGGTCTGAGACTCTTAACTGATTTGGTTGTCTCTTCCAGGCTCTGGATTTCAGTTTCCGCAGATATTATTGCAGTTTCAATGGAAGATGTAAAGCTGAACCCCTCTTCATCAGCACTCAATCCAAGAACAGATCGGTCTATTCCTTCTGCATGATTCATGCTGTTATACTCCTTCTATTAGTTTGCTTTATATCCGAATGTCTTTTTAAACCTTATTTTTAGTGCACTGATCCTTGCGTTTCGATTATAAGCTCAGATGAAAACATCTGAGTCTTTTCGGCGATTCGCTTATAATTTACGACCGAAATTACGAAGATTGAAATAGCCGTTTTCTTCAATTTTGAGTTAAGCATTTAGCTACCTCCAATTTACCTGGTGGCAAATTGACTACATCCTCCCAAAATCTTTAAGCTGCCTCTCTGCTTTCCTTGCATAGCCTCTATGATAATCCCGGTAAGCGAAACAACTTCTGTGTGAAGACATCATATAAGTTAGACCGTTAATTCGTATTCATTTGGCCTTTCCTCCACGTACCGTCAGCATTTAGAACGCTGGCTTTCACTTTCTTTTCATGCTTTGTCTGTTACCGTCCTTTAAAGGATAAATTATCATGACAAGCGGACAGATCATGGTATTATTCTAAAAGTTTATTTAAAAACTCTACTACATAGCTTCTTTTAAGTATATCATGATGTTTTTGATTATAATAATTTCGTAAACAACCATAACAAGATGCATCCATTGCTTCCCCTCCGCAGGAACACTCTTTTACAAAATTAAGCGTTTCTAAAATAATACTGCGCAATACTTCCTGATTATCTAGTCTCTTTACATGTCCAGCTCCTCCTGGTGTTCTATCATATAATACAAGTGCGAAGTTAGGTCTATATGTAACTGTATTATAGAAGTATTGCAGACACCCCGATATATCATTCTGCTCAATATTTAAGTAGTTACATATTCCCTTTAAGATCGCATATAAAACCGATAGAGCGCTTTCCCATTCTATTAAATCAGGATTAATAAATCTTAATTGTACTACATCTGTTTCGAAGCGATATCCAAGGGAAAATCTTTTAAGATGATTCTTTTCCCCATTTTTACATATATATCCGCCAGCATTTTTATGCTGCTGCTGCTTTACTTTTGTTACATGTTTGTCATCTAAGTCGGTATATCCACATGTCTCACATACAAAGAAGTTTGATTCATTTAAGACAACCATTTCATCGCTCTGACTCATAATTAGTTCAATATCAGAATTTCCTATTCTAAAATTAATTGGAGTAGTTGGTTTTCTACCCACATATGCGATTTCACTTCGATATGTTTTTTCTGGTCTAATTAAACTAGGTTTTTCTATCTTGTCACCATCTGCTTCAAAACCAAAGGCAGGTACTAGAAATGTTCTTCGACTTAATTTATTAATCGGACTATTACATTGATGGCAAATATTAAGATTAGAATATTCATCTTCAAATACGTGTGGTTCTATATTCAATGTTTTACATATGTCACAGTAGATATAATCGTACATCTTCCAACTCATATTTGGAATTTTCTTAATATACCTACTGGTAATTAGGTTTCCATTTGCTACAATTTGTGACCCAGGTGCATATTCAGAAATGGCCATTTGTAGATCTCTCTGTAATTCTAATCCTAAGCTGCTTTTTCCTGAATGGTCATTTATTGATAATTCAACCGTGTCAACTGGAAATCCATACTTAGGCAAAACGTTCTTCCGAGATAAGAAGCTTAGTATATCCTCATTTTCATATACTTTTTTACGGGCAAAAAGATACCCAATAATCTTACTTTCAGAAGCGATAGCTCGATCAATTGCTTTCTGGATTACTTTAACTTCATAATCATACTCAGCAATTGCTTTTGTTAAAGCCCCTGGTGTATCAAGATTATTGTTAATTAATCCGTTTACCCATTGATAGGAGCCAACTCCAAATTTCATCCTTAAAACATCTGGCAAGAAATCTTCACAATACGATTTAAGATCCTCCGGATGTGATTGTAAATAACTGTTTAAACATTCATATCCGCTTATGCGGCTGTCTGTCCCGACTGCCATATCTGCTGCCTTTGAAAAGTACTGAGGATATAACTTCCAAAAGAAACTTAATGCACTTGCATACAAGTGTCTTATTGCTATTTTTTCATTTTCAACATTAAATTTAGGCGGATTAATTCTTCCACGAATCATTTTTTCCGGTGAACTAAAAAAGGAAAAATCATGATTTGATTTATTACAAAAAGTTAACGCGTATGCTGCAGAATGTTTAGATCGCCCGGCTCTACCGGCCCTCTGTGCGTAATTTGAAGGAGAAGGTGGCATATTACGCATGAATACAGTTTCAAGAGTACCTACATCTACACCCATTTCAAATGTTGTTGAACAGCTTAATATGTCAATTTCTTTTCTTTGAAACTTCTTTTGGTAATCGTACGCAGTTTCTTTATTCAATTGAGCGGTATGTTCGACAATCCTTAAATCTCTTATATCTATTTCTTGATACATCCGATAATAATGATTTTCATTAAATGCTTTTTTCAACTCAATATTTACCAAATCTCCATCGCATTTATAAGTAGGGCATACTCCTTCTATATTATATGCAGTAACCTTTCTACACTTTGTGCAGATAAAATACTCTCTTGGTTTTGAGATCATAACCTTTTCAATATTTATTTTATAGGTACCTTCAGATGCTTTGACAATACTTTCATTTATAAATATGTTATTCCAAATTCCAGTTAAGAGTTTTGCCGCTAGTATGTTATCGATAACAAACCCTTTTTTCATTAAGACACGTATCAAATAATCCATACGTTTATTTAAAAGGCGTGCTGTAACTGGAATGAAGGATCTTATATATGCTTTATTATTGCTGTCAGATAAGGTATACCTGTATTCAATTCCATTATGAGTAAAATACTCCCGATCAGCTTTATTTAGTGGTTCATCATAAGAAATAGCAGCATCTGCCATCATACCTAAAGCAAATACATTACATAATGTTCCTACTTCTTTAGCTGATAAATGGTACTTTTCATTAGGTACCATCTGCTTATCATCGATTGATATACCTAACAAGCCCATGCTATATAATGAGGTGTTCCCATTATTATCCGTTAATTCTTGTAATAAAGCTTTCCATGCCTCCTTTCGAGTTATATCCATATTACCTGATGAAATATTATACTTTTCAAATTGGTAAATTAAATCTTCTATAAATGTAGGGACATTTCTATAAAAGTTATTTACCTTTTGCATGGATAATGTTTCGGTTATTAATCTTTTATATAGAATGTTTCGATAAGTTTGATCAAGATAACTAGCATAGAAAGCTGCCGCTTGTCTGCTATCCGAAAAAGCAATGAACTGTTTTGCTTGTTTAATTTTCTCCTTGTGAATCGTACTGTTTTTTACCCCAAACCCAGTATCATCCTCCTCTACGACTACCTCTTGGCGAATCACATAGGAAGGCAATTCTTCAAATAATGCAGTTCCGACCACACTTGTAACGGCTTCCTGACCCGAGAAGAACATTCTTAATATCCCGTAATAGTTTGAATTTTCACATGCCAAACATTTAGTAAGCTTTCCTTGTTCATTTCTTATATCAACTTGTATTACTTTTATGAAATATTTAATATCATGCTCGCATTTATTCTTCTCGTTACTTCCGGTTTTTCGTAAAAAACCACAGCATGCACAGATTTCATATGTGTTTGCCTCAATCTGTTCATCTTGAAGACTATGTTCCTCATCGGTATCTGAGATATTATCACCAAGCAAAAACACTGTTCGTTGATTAGCTTCTAAATACCCTGATGATTGTTTCAAATAACTGTTCTCCACTTTGCCAATTAAATAAACCGCATGACACGAACCACAGGTTGCTATCTCGAATACTTTATATGTAACTCCATTTTCTACATGTTTGTCTTTTCTCGCTAAAAACAATTTATTACTCGGATATAAGGTTATGAATACACTCTCGGTTGCTCTTAAAAACATATGGTACCTAGCGTCAAAAAGTTTGTCTCCATTTTTTTCACACTTAGTTACTACTGTAACAAAATCTGTAACTTGCTCATATCTCCAGCTCATGGCATTCGCTATCGCAATCACGGTTTGTGGTATCCGTAGTAATTCTCTAATTTTCCAATAATTTTCATCATGCACTACTAAATCGTAAAGAAGTTCTTGAAGCGAATTAGTAGTACTTTGAATGTATTTTGTCTCTTTTATGTAATCTAATATTGAACAATCCGTTTCACAATTATTAATTAAGCCTGCTATAGAACTATAAAAATTAATATCTAATTTGCCCTTATCATGTTGTGCAACTGGAGAAATCCTATATGCTCTTATTACATCACTTTCATTAAATTTTGATGCACATAAATTAGATGCAAATTGAGAGACTTCGACATCATCCTCTTCTCCACCTAAAGTTGCACTTGTTAGTATATATCTAATCTTTTTGTTTTCCAGCTTAGCTTTTAAGCGTCTAAGAAGCATTGACACTTCAATACCGGTTGATCCATTGTATACATGTGCTTCATCTAGAATGATATATTTCCACTTATCAGCGTATTTAGAGCTAAAAAATACACTATCATCTGGTCTGAGCATTAAATATTCAAGCATCGCATAATTCGTAATAAAAATATGCGGAGGCTTATCTTTCATTTGCTTGCGGCAAATTAATTCATTTTTTAATGGTAAATTCCCATTGTTAAGGGTTTTATATTCTACCAAGGCATCATCATACTTTTCTTTCGTTTGTCCAGTATAACTTCCAAAGCATATTTCTGAATAGTTGGCTAATAGTAGCCTCAACCTAGCTAATTGATCATTCGCCAGTGCATTCATTGGGTAAATAATTAATGCTCGAACTCCTGGTGAAAGTTTTCCTGCCTCTTCTTCCTCTATAATATGTTTTAAAACTGGTATTAGGAAGCTTTCCGTCTTACCTGAGCCTGTGCCTGTAGAAACTACCATGTTTTTATCATTACCTGCTATTCTAATAGCCAATTCCTGATGTTTATACAATGGTCTCGTTAAAGGCATACCTACTTTCCAAAAACTTTTAGGTAATATCGCTTCATCAATAAGTTCGTTTATACTTTTCCCTTTAACAAATGAATCTGTCACATCAAGAAGTGGTCCATTTGCAAACATCTTTTGATTTGATAATTCTTTTTTAAATTGCTCAGAATATGTTTTATCAGATATATCGAATATTGTATTAAGATAACGTTTATATTTCTCTGTTATATTAAATGACGCTTTTACTGGATCAAATCCCATTTCTTTTCTCCTTTTTCGTTAATCCATAGAATCGTACGTATAATTTAGTAGCCCTAGTACACACCCATTTCTTATTCTGTGGTTGAATACCAACTTGGGTAATTTATAGCTTTTGATGCCGCCTTCTCAATTTCATAAAGTGATACTGTATGTTTGCTAATAAATTCAATTATAAAATAATAACCACCTTCATATAGATCTTGATAACGTCTATATTTAACAGACGACGGCAAATTATTATCTTCATATTTTACAAGATACTTTAGCTGATGATCGAAAAGAAAACTTATAGATTCTCCATCTTCAAATATACTTATATAAACCTCTTGCAACTTTTTTAAATCATAAAATTCTATTAAGACATTTATAAATGCTAATGTCTTATACGAAGAGCTTTTAACCAACATAGTTCCATAATAAATATTGGAGTTATCATTATTTAGTAGTTTTAGATCAGCGATGATGTAATTAAGGCTCGGTGAGATTGAAAAAATACTGTTTTCTGCTCTTTTAATTTTTGCTATTTTTATAGTTTTCCCTTCCAAGTTGTAAGGATTTGCCAATTCCTGTTCGTATTTTTTAATCAAATAGAAGTTACTTAATCCAAATCCTGTTCCATCATCCTCAGATTCATATATTAAAGCTCTATATGTTCCACTGTATAGTTTTGTTGGAATTGACACCATACCATCAGTTAAAAGAACTTTGTCACATATATGTTTATCTCCGACAAGAATATCAACATAATACTCAGCCTGTCCAATTATATTGAACTCTCCATTTAAAATTTCTTTGCTAAAATCGGCTGTTAATAGGCATGACAATACCTCACTCCTTGTAATAACGTCTATAAAAGGTATACGTTTTCCATGAAACTTGATAAATATTGTATTATTTATCTGATCTCTACTAAACCATGATAGAAGTCTGTTTGTATCACATTCAAAAATGCCTCTGTCCTTAATTTTTGTAAAAGTGATTTTATGTTCTTCTTCATCTTCATTATCTAGTTCTTCGTTCATACAAAGGCTTAAACTATCTTCCGGATATATAAATGATATAAGCTTAGGAAAGCTGCTATGCCAAATATTTTCTGGTTTCATAATTTGCCAATCTTGCTTATCGAATTTCCATTTTAATACTGGTACATTAATATAAAATGTTATTTCTGTAGCTCTTAAACTTGTAAAGCATAAATCACTTTCTATGGCAGATATTTCGAAATTATATGAATTCTCTCCCTTATTCTCATTTAAAAAGTCTAATGGTTTTACTTTACTGTCTTCAGAGAAAGATATTGTACCTTTTGATGAGAATATATATGGAGAGTCATCAAACTTATATGATAAGTTGTTAATTAAAGCAAAACTCCAGTTTCTTCTCTTCTTATCGTTAGGAACATCAATATTTATTGAATATATACCGTCTCTGTTACACCCACAATCCTTAAGATTAAATAAATATCCTATTTCACCACTCCGGTCGTGTAGGGGTATTTCAATAGTGCTCATGTCAAATAATCTCATCCTTTTCTCATTTACCATAAGCATTGTACCATTAACTTTATTTTTTGCAATTTTAATTATAACAGTAGGGGGTGCACTATATAAGGGTAGCGTACCTTCTTCGATTTTAACATATGAATCCTTTTTCGATGATCTAAGGGAAAGTCCCTCTATAATTTCCTTTCCAATTGAAATAACAGTTCCATCTGGTAATCTAACGATATCTCCAGTCTGGAATTCAAAGTAAAATACATTAAACTCATTATAAGTTTCATTAGTTACTAATCCAGGAGATGATATATAAGACAGCTTATCTGTATATGCATATACTTTTCCTGACGGCAAATTGTTAGCCGGCAAAAGGTCTCCATCTTCATCAAAGAAGCGGACACAATCTGCTTTTATATCTTTGTAAACAGCAATTCTTTCACTATTATTTATCAGTTCAATATTAATCGTCTTAAACAAGTCCTCATTTGCTATACCAATAGACGTTTCCAGTGTTTTAAAACCAGTTACTGCTTCGTAATAATTGGTCTGCTCACATATAACATGCTCACCGATTTTTATTGACCAATATATATCATTAGATTCATCACTAGATTTTATAAGCTGTGGTGGCAAAATCAGCCTGAATATGAGATTTCTTAGATCTGCTGAAAGATACGGCGATATAAAACACTTTTTCCCTTTTTTATTCATTATTCCTATATGATATTTTTTATATTCCAGTTGAAAATTTGAGGATTCAATGCGCCAACTATTAAATAGCGAAGTTAATCTATGGTTTCCTGTAATTATCTGAGAATCATCCCAAAAACACTTGTCAATTAATTTTAAAAACCTCCTTACGCGTATCTTCGAACCACGAATATTTTTATTAATTGCGTCTGCTGTCTGCTGCTTTAGTAAATATGTTCTATTTCTATTATCATTTTTAATCATTGTCTCTATTAATAAATTCATATTGCTTGAGTTAATTCTAGAAACATCCCTATCTAAATCAATGCGATAATAATTAAATAAAAAGTCAAAAAAATCCTTTGCATAGTAATCAGATATAAAGCTATGCATAAGAATACTATTGACTTTTTCATGTGATGACAATGTAATTTTATCATATTTCTTTAGTGTATCTACAAACGAATCACCGATCCACCCCTGCTGGTAACCATGTATGTCTATCCCAAGCTCAGATGAAACATGGGGCCAATACCTCCCATCGTAATAACGTACACCAATTTGAACCAATGTTACTGCTAAGGGAATATCAATAATTTTATGTAAATAAGACTCTGTTAATGTTTTAAACTTTGATTTGAAGTCATTTATTAAGAGTTTATATTCAAAATCATTTATAAATATATCTCCTATCAACTTTTTCTTTACAAATTCTTTATTAAGGCGTTTGCATAACTTATCATAAGGAGTCATTACTTTATTTAATTGACATGTAAAGTCCAGTTTGAATTGATTTTGTAGAATTTCATTATTAATAATTTTAGTCATTTACATCCTCCAATTATGCTAATTAAAATTCTAAAATTCTAAATTTTAATAATAGTTGCTTAATCGTTAAGATAAATAAGATAAAATGTTACAGCGTATCCCACTATTTTCATTTTATTACCATTTACGATTAACTTCAAGCATTTTAGCCATTATTTTCAATTTTTCTGAATTATTTGGTTCTCATCTAATTTTACATTTGGGATATGCCTTTTGCCAACTTATCTCTCAAAGCCTAGCCTTGTATGCGACTTCTATTCGTCGGACCAGAGGTTTGCCTACAGCTTCCTTCAAATTCCTCCTCACGATGGACACCCCTTGCTGTTTAGCTATACATTTCCCACTACCTGGGCATGTTCAGAACTATCATATGTAAGAGCGCGTCCATGGCGCGCAAACAAAAAGAATCTCCTGTTTCCAGTTGTCCGGAACCGGAGGAGCCGTTATGGCCTGATGATGAAGATGAATTGGCGAAACTCTTTGGCTTAAGATAATAATTGTTATCCTTATCCTTTTAATAAAAACTACTTAATTACGCAGTTCTTCGTAAAAAGATAAGGATAAAAATATCCTGTATATAAGGCTGCTTATCCTCATATAAAGATAAGCCGCCGAAGGAGCCATCAGGGGTTTTTGTATCGGAAAAGCGAACTGGCACCTGATTGATACGATTGATGGAGCCAAAGCCAGTGCAATCATCTATAGCATAGCAGAAACTGCAAAAGCGAATTACCTGAAACCATACAACTACTTTGAACATCTCCTAACCGAGATCCCGAAACACATGGATGACCAGAACCTGGATTTTCTGGGTGAACTGCTTCCATGGTCAGAGAAACTTCCTGAATCCTGTAAAAAGCAAAAACAATGATTTTATGCCGCCATCATCTGGCGGCTTTTTTAGCTGTCGGTACGCATGGTTTACCGTTTACATCCCTTCTTCTCTTTGCCATAAAATAAAAACCTCCAAACTGAGTAATTTTATTTTACATCAGTTTGAAGGTTTACACAAACTTTGGGATACTCCCTTGCTTGATAATACTTATATGGTTTTTATCGGCGTTGCATTTCAATTGCATTCCATTATAAACTCTAATCATCCTATAAATTATAAATAATCACTTTTTCTATGTACATCAAATTCTTCTTTTGTGATTCGAAGATATTCAATGTTACCTGTTTCCCCAGTGGCTTTTCCCATATACCATCCGGACATTTTATTAATTTTTGATGCAGGGGATTTACTTTGCCAGTTTAACACTACTAAACCATTTAGAGCATATCCTCGATTCATTTCGTTTGGATTACTATACCAATATACGAGACTTCCCTTACATTTTCCTAATGAAGAGATTATAGTGGACGTGCTCTGAAAAAGAGGTACATTCTCTTTATCACAAATCCAACCTTTGAATAATAATTCTCCATCAACTTCATCAATAAGGACAACTCTTGGAGTTTCATATCTCTGGTCGACACCATTCTTACTTTGTGACTCAGGTAATGAATAGTATTTCCAATAGCCTTTTATTGAGTTGAAACGTACGTTATCTCTAATCTTTTTTGATGTCAAAAAAAGAAATAGTACAGATACATAACCACCAACAAAGGTAGCTACTTCCCAAGTTGACCACTGAAGCCATTTTGCTAAGTAGAATGATACTATAATAGCAAAAACCATTATTCCTTTACTGAGATAACCGAGCCCTGATTCGTTAATACATCCATATTTTATCATATCAATTAAGGCTGGTTTCGATTCGTTATGATAATCAATTGATGACATTCTAAACATTCTAAATTCTGTTTGATTTGTTTTATCATCTTCAATATTTTCGGCAACTAATTCTAGATGATAATATTCACCAGCATTTTTTCGGCATATAACTGCGGTATCGCTTGTAAGAAGGCCCTCTGATAGGCGTTTAGCACCTATCGCCGTGTCTTCTATCTCTTCTTCCATTAAATTTGAGAATGAATTTGAACGAGTGATTTTTGTTTGATTTAATGCTTGTATATGCGATGCAACTTTTCTTAGTTCAGAATTATTTATCGAACTATCTTTTTTAAACAAACAATGGTGAATTGGTAATACTTCAGTGGCTACTAATTCAAGATATTCATTTTTAATTGCCTCAAAAGTTTCAATTACAGTACCTCCTAATGAGTTCTTTATTGCAACAACACCATAATCAATCTCGCCTCTTTTTAATTCTCCGATTACATTTTTAGAGGTTACAAGAGGCACAAATTCAACATCATTAAAACCTAATCTATTTACCATGATTTTAGCAGCTTCTTCAGAGTTGCTACCTATCATTCCTTGATATCCAATTCTCATATAACATCCTTTCGTTATCAGTATTATTAAACACCTAAATGTTTATAGCAAGGTAGTTATTAGCAATTATATTATACTACGGTTACTATGCCTTAGCAATAAGTGTATGGTGAATAAAAATTGTTTTATATTTTTACTGATACACTCTGGCAAAAATCTCGAAGAATTTTTGCTCCGACCAAAGTAACTTTCGGAATAAGTAATTATTAATAGCGTCTTTGTCCTTGTTATATCCATAAAGCAATTACACCTTTCTTCTTCCATTACAGTACTAGCGTATCCTTATATAATACTATGAAATGATGGTAGCTCATCGTCAACCATCCTAATTAAAAAACATTATCAAATTCTTTATCTGTAGAATAATAAATAGTTAAACATTGAGAAACGTCAGATGCAAGTTATTCTACTTTTGATACCATAGTGAACTCTTGTAAAAAGATAGATAAGGTAATTATGTTAAGGGCATAGTTGTGACTTATATGGCGTTTAATTGAATTCCATAATCTCTTTTCCGACAAGTATCCAATAAATTTAAAAATTTTTCCTTCGCACAAATTTCAGTGTCATATATGTCCATATTGATAACCAAAGTAAGCGTAAAATGGCAAACAAATTAGAAGAAAATTTCAAGAATTTTGATAGGTAAAATTATATTTTGGTAGACAAAATGGTAGACAAACCGAGGGTTAGCAAAAAAACAAGGGCTTCAACACTTATCATCTAAATGCTGAAACCCTTGATTTTACATACTGCAGTCGAGGGGACTTGAACCCCTACCCAGAAACCCGGACTAGATCCTTAGTCTAGCGCGTATGCCAATTCCGCCACGACTGCATATTCACTTATTCGTCCACATTCATTTGTAGCGAACAATAAGGATTATATCATCTCGTCGTAAGAATTGCAATACTTTTTTCGTTCAATTAAGATAATTAAGATAGTTTTTCAGCGCAGCATTCAATAAGAAATTACAATATGGGCTATACTAAATATAACTTCACCTTAAGAGCGGGAAGATTACCATGCCATAGCACAGCTACACCCTTTTTTTACAGCAAGCATCGAAGGCATCCCGCATGGCCGGATTGCTGATGAGTCTTCCACGGTAATCAAAACGCGAGCCATGGCAGGGGCAATCCCAGGTCAGCTCGTTCGGATTCCATTCGAGGCTGCAGCCCAGATGGGGGCATTTCGTGGAGATAAAATAGTATTTGTCAAAGCTTTCTCGGTACACGCCGTACTTCTGCCCATTGCGGTTAATAACCCCAGCTTCACCCACTCCGATATCATCCAGCTTATCATGGGGAGCTTTGATATATTCGGATAGTAAACTGTTGGTGATGATACCGGTATCTTTCAGCATCTTTCTGCTGCCGGAGAACATCAGCCTGGTCGGGTTGAACACCTTATGATAATCGTTTCTCCTACCTAAAATCATATCGCTGATAATCATGGCTGATACCATGGAGCTGGACATTCCCCATAGGTTGAAGCCGGTGGCCACATAGATGTTCGGAGTGACCACGGAATATTTGCCGATATAGGGAATGGAGTCCGGTGTCATACAGTCCTGATTAGACCAAAAGTATTTGATCTTAGCCTCCGGATACCAGCGCTTGACTCCGGCTTCAATCTTCGTATAGGCATCCTTTGGTTTATATTCACCGGTTCTGTGGTTAGTACAACCGAATATCAAGTAATTCTTATAATTACGAAGAGAATATCCCTGGGGGTCCGCATCCAGATACATCCCGTCCAGTCTCCCGTATTTCAGACTATCACAGTTCTCAATTGCAGACAGATAATACCGCTCCTGATGAAGCTTCAGGAAGTAATACCCGGGCACATTAATAAACGGATAATGGGTAGTGATTACGATGGATTTGGCATGTACTTTCCCTTCCTCCGTGAGGATTGTTCCGTCACTCAGCACCTCGGTTACCCGGGTATTCTCATAGATGGTCAGCTTATCAGCGATGGCATCCAGAAACTTAAGCGGATGAAACTGTGCCTGATTGTCAAAGCGAACGGCAGCTTTGACCGGGAACGGTAGTGCCGTCTCTCTGGTAAATACGCCGGGAAGTCTGAGCCTCCTGACCGCATCTGCTTCCTGTCTTACCCTCATCCCATTTTCTCTGGAATAGATATAGTTCGATATCCTCTCAAAATCACAATCGATTTGCAGGCTTCGGATGATCTCCTCGTATTTTTCAATCGCATATTGGTTCGCTCTGCCGTAGTCCCTCGCCCGCTCCTCTCCCTTATACATCAGAAGCTTATGATAAATCAGACCATGCTGAGAGGTAATTTTGGCTGTGGTATTCTTTGTCATACCACTGCCCGCCTCATTGCACTCCAATACAGCGACTGAGATACCACTTTCCTGAAGTAAGAATGCCGTCAATACACCAGCCAGTCCGGCTCCGATTACCGCCACCTCTGTCGTGATTTCCTTCTGTAGCTTAGGCTTGGGTTGCCTTGCCTCTCGAAATTGCTCCTGTATCCATAGTGATTTACCGCGTTCTGTTCCGCCCCTTTGAAATGTACCATTTTCCTTCCATAATGTTTCCATATTAGTCACCTCAAGGCTATATTTTCCCGAAAGGGTCGGATTTATGCAAATAGTAAAGTTACAGCTCTGCACCACAATCTCACAGCTTATAGCTACGCGGCTGCATTGGTTTCTCAAATACAAAGAGATAAGGCTGTAGTCTCCTATAAGTAAGCTTATAGAAACCACAGCCTTATCTCTTTGTGCAGATCTCTGCATGATATACGAAAACTCCCCGAGTAGGGCTCGAACCTACAACCCCACGGTTAACAGCCGTGTGCTCTACCATTGAGCTATCGAGGAATACATTGGTTATTTTAATACGTTGCAGTACTAATGTCAAGCGATTTCTGCCAAAAATCCATTGGATTTTCTGTCATAACCTTTCCTGTCTTTACCACTACTCCAACAGGGTGTTACGAACTATAATATATCTTGATGCCGGTTATTTGACTGAGCTCATAAGGAGGGAATAAGATGCTGATCTGTGGAAAAGAGCAATGCCCCTGTGTCAGAAAGAAATGTGAACGCTACGAAAAATGTGAGGAATGCGTCGATCACCACAAGACTCATAAGAAATATCCTTTGCCCTACTGCCAAAGAAAAAAGCAAAAGTAGAGGACCAGGCTGGACGATCTGCCGAAAGGGTTTCCTGTACTACCAAAAGCCCTGCTCACACAGAGAAAAACCTGCAAGAGAAGCAGGGTGGATGCAATAATTGTATGTTTTTGTATACATAATATAAAGAACTTTTTAAATTTCCTGTTGAAATTAAAAAGGCAGTATGCTATAATCTAATTCGTTCCACTTGTGGAATGACATGCAGTTGTGGCGGAATTGGCATACGCGCTAGATTCAGGTTCTAGTCGGGGTTTCCCGGTAGGGGTTCAAGTCCCCTCAACTGCACTATAGAAATAGAGTAGAGAAATATAAGTATTATTTCCCTCTCATTGAACCGTACGTACGGGTCTCGTATACGGCTCTACAATTTATATTCCAACATTTCTTAGATAATAATTAAAGGATTGAGCAAGCCAGCTCTGTCCTTTATTTTTGTTTCAAGAAGTGTAGGATTTTGAATGAAATCCACTACATCCATACTACATCTTTTGTACCAACCCAATCTTGAATTAGCAACTTTGAAAATACTTTCATCATTAAATCCATTCTTATATTTTCTATTTAGGTAAGCTAAATTTCTGACAATAATTCTAGGTCTTTTCCATTGTTTTATAACGATGACTCTTATTTTGTGTCTTAGCCATTGTCAAAACGCATCCATAAATTACTTCATCATTCCAATTCAGAAATAATTAATCCAACCCATAATTATTTGATTTACTCTTTCTATTGTTACTGCTAGCAGTCTCGCAATTGCTTTTCCTCTTTTGAGATACTCATGCTTTACTAGATACAATTTCGTTTTCTTCTCATTTGTAGGCTTTACTTTCCACTGTCCACCATTCTCCAAGAATGTGAAACCTAGATACTTACTTCTCATCGGTCTGACTACCTTGGATTTTGTGGCAAGAACATCAATATCCATAAACAGGAACCAAGTTACAGCTTTATACTCTTTTTTATCATAATATCTGGAAATTTGTCGATTAAAGTGTTATTATAGTCGTAATAGACTAGGAGATTGTAATATGCCGGTAAAAACAGCAAATTCCAAATCCTACCATGAGGCTGCCTGGTCCTGCCCTATGAAATAATCATAGGATTGATAGAGCTTATGAACGGCTGTTATCTTGCTGTGGTATGGAGTCTACAGTATCTGAGAAGTAACTTTAATAACAACAGAAATGAGGAGGATAAGAAGGTATGAAACGAATGACAAAACGAATGTTAAGCCTGTTACTGTGTTCAGTGATGGTATTCACCATGCTGCCAGCGACAGTACGGGCCGAAAGCATCCCTAGCAATTACATCTTTGACGTGTCGGAGGGCAATATTATCATTGATAACGGCACAGAGATTGGTACTCTCAAGGTTACATATGGCACTGGTGAAGCTGTCTCATTCCCCAGCACACAGACCATTACCATTATCGGTACGACCACAACCCATAACATTGTGGTGGAGTCCGGTGTCATGGCGATGATTAAGCTCGCTGACGTGAATATCACCCTTGGAGGCAGTGCCTTCAATAACAAGGGTACCGTCGATCTGACACTGGTTGGTGATAACATCCTTAAAAGCGAATCTGAAAATACGGCGCTAATGGTTGCGTCGGGCTCATCAATCTCGATTGATGGCACGGGTGCGGTTAACGCCACTGGCGACTTGGGCATCGGCGGCGACGGCGGGACCATCACCATCAACGGTGGTACGGTTAACGCCAATGGCGGCTGGTATGGCAACGGCATCATCGGCGGGACCATCACCATCAACGGTGGTACAGTTAACACCACTTCCCTAATGGGCGGCGGCGGCATCATCGGCGAGACCATCACCATCAACGGTGGTACAGTTAATGCCGCCGGCTCCCCCGACGGGGGCCAAGGCATCAATGCCGGGACCGTCATCATCAACGGTGGTACGGTTACCACTCCAAACACTCCCCCCATCGGAGTCGGAGTCTTCAACCGCGACTCTCAAGAGATATCTCAGAATGTAGTAACACTTCCGGGCATCTCGGCTGTAACGGAAGTCATCGGCCTGACTGTCTCCGGCGCCTCCTACTATGGGACAAACGATTTATATACCGATAAAGATGGGAATCTATTCCTCTGGCTACCGGAAGATGCCTTCGTGACGCAGGCACGAACGTCGAATACTGCTTTCAACCGGAACGCTTCTACAGGTGATCTTGAAGTCGACACCATAGCTCCTATGGTCACAGATGTTACACCCACCAGTGCGGGCGCTTATACAGCCGGCAGCGTCACAATTACCTTCAACGAGGAGATGCGAACAAGTGTGGGCACGGTTTCTTTAAACGGTACAACACTCACAGGTGGAAGCTGGAATATCGATAACACCGTTTTCACAATTCCTTATTCCGGCCTTAGCGGCAACACCTACTACACAGTCAATATCACTGGGTTTGAGGATTGTTCGGGTAATGTGATGGCAGCGAATCAGAGTAATAGCTTTACTACTGCTCCCAGCAGTGACGCCTCGCTCTCATCCCTTAATCTAAGCACTGGTCTACTCCTTCCTGCCTTCGTGAGCGGAACCCATACCTATACAGCGACGGTCAGCAACAGCATAAGCACGCTAACTATGACACCTACGTCAAATGACTCCAACGCATCAATCAAGGTAAACGGTATTGATGTCGTAAGCGGTGCGGCTTCCTCTCAGCTTCCACTCTCAGTGGGTGCCAATACGGTGACTATCCTCGTCACCGCTGAGGATAGTACAACAACGCAGACCTACACAGTCATCATCACCCGGGAAAGTGGCGGCTCCTTTGGTGGTAATCCTTCCGGCGGCAACAATACAACGAATAGCACAGCAGCTACTGACCAACCGAAAGACGAGCCAGGTCAACCGTTCCTTGCAGCCTTACCCATCACGCCGACTGTGGACACGAGTGGCCATGCGACCGTTACCATCCCACAGCAAGCCCTCGAGGACACTATAGCAAGAGCACTGGCCGATGCTAAGGCCCAAGGAAATACTGCGAATGGAATCAGTATATCACTAATGATTGATCTTCCGGATACGACGACATCCTTTGACATCACCCTGTCACCTATCGTGTTAAAAAGCTTGATTAATGCAGATGTAAAACAGTTTAGATTAAGTAACTCCATCGCTACCCTAAGCCCTGATCTTGAAGCACTCAAGGACCTCCTGAAGCAGACGAGCGGCGACGTGACCCTGACCATCAAGCCGCTAGCAAAACTCGCTAAGACAATCGCTAATTCCAATGACAGAGTGGCGGTACAGAGTCCCATCGTAAGAGATACCGGACTGATCCAAAGCCTCTCCAAAGGAGACAATAAGTTGATCGGAACCAGACCGATATACGACATATCCCTCAGCTACATAAAGAATGGCAAGTCAGCGAACATAACCTCTCTGGGTAAGGGCAAAGCCCTCGTCTCCATCGCATATAGTCCAGCCAAGGACGAAGCTCCGGGTGGACTCTATGGCGTGTCTGTGGACGCTAAGGGCAACGCCACCCGCATCACAGACTCGGTATTTGACGCAAACAGAGGCTGTATTAGCTTTACAACATCGAACTTAGCCCCTTATGGCATTGGCTATACTCAGACCAAAAAATTCAGTGACATCGGCAATCATTGGGCGAAGGAAAGCATTGACTATGTGGTTGGACGCGGGCTATTTGGTGGTGTAAAAGACAAATTTAAACCCAATACAGCTATCACTCGAGGTGAGTTTGTGACCGCCATAGGAAAACTGGCAGGTGTAGATACCAAATCATACACCAAGAGTAGTTTCACCGATGTTACGGCAGACAGCCATTATCTACCCTACATTGAGTGGGCAAACAGCCTGAATATCCTTACGGGGATTAGCGATCAGCTCTTTGCTCCGGACAAAGCCATCACCCGTGAGGAGATTGCTCTCATCTTAGTAAATTATGCGAAAGTCATCGGTTACAAGCTGCCTGCTATTCGCGCCGCAGTTACCTTCGAGGATGAAGCCACCATCGACGGCACCTACAAAGCAGCAGTCACAACACTGCAGCAGGCGGGAATCTTGATGGGCATGAGGAACAACCGCTTCAATCCCACCTGGAATACTACTCGCGCCGAAGCTAGCGCCATGCTCCACCGCTACGTCAAGCTGGTTATTGACCCTTCCACGACCCAGGGCTGGGCATTGGATGATGTCGGACAGTATTCCTACTATAAGGATGACAAGGCTGTAAGCGGTACACAGACCATCGACGGCGTGAAGTATTTCTTTGCATCCAACGGCATTTTGCAAACCGGTTGGGTCAAGGATGGGGATAACCAGAGATATTATACCGGTAATAAACTCATAGTAGGTTGGATGGACCTTCGCGGTAAACGCTATTACTTCGCCAAGAATGGCCTTATGGTATCCGACAAATGGCTCAAGCTTAGCGGTAAGTGGTATTACTTCTATGCTGATGGCTCCCTTGCCAGAAGCACAAAGGTGGACGGTTATACCGTGGACAAAAATGGTGTAAGAAAAGCGAAATAACCAGACAGTATTCTAAAAAAATCAAAAAATGAGGACTACTTCAATGATGTGACCCCAATAAGATAGACTTTTGGTCTAACTTTTGGGGGTCGGTTCAACCGGGGTAGTCCTTTATTATATTTTGGACATATAACGTATTAGCAGTATTATTTTAAAAGCGTAGGTATTAACTACGCCTTTTTTGTATCTTTTACTTATTCTAATCATTTTTTTAAAATATCCATGCTCCTTTGTATTCTGTCTTCAATAATAGTAAGATAAAATATAACATATTTTATTGTTCTGTTTACTATCTGTATATCATCGGCATTCGTATCTAATATTGCTTTCCTTTTTAAAATTTTTGATTCTGTTTTTAATATATCTGCTAAGCTTCCCTCGATTTTTAAAGCATTTACAATAATTTTTCTGGCAATATTTTTTTCATCTATGGATTTCAATGCCATTTGGTTCACCTCAATTAATTTAAATTAAGGCCTTGCTATAATAACAAGGCCTTTTCATAATTAACAAACTTCCCATTTCTTCTTATCCTCAAGTAACTCGAGAATATTCTCGAATTTAAATTCTAAGAGCATTTCTTTCTTTATTACATCTCTCATCATTCGTTCAACACTTTTATCAATGCATAATAAATCACCTAATTTGTTACAACTAGGAGCTTTAACAACCTCCTGAATTTTTTCGGCTTCCGCATTCATAATGTGTGCTAAGCTAAGTTCTTCGAGCGCAATAGATGAAAGTAACAATGTTATTGTTTCTTCAAACGTTATTTCAATTTTAGGTTTAATATCAGGAATATTTGGCATACCCATACTTATCACCTCCTTCAATATCATATTATGTCGAATAATGGAAACATTGCATGTTCACAAAATACAATGTTTTATTTTCCGGTAGAGATTCCAGTCCCCTTAACTGCACTATAGCAAAAACAAGGCTTCCAGAGAATTAATCTACTTTGGAAGCCTTGACACTTACGTCCATTTTACTCTATGATTAAAGTATCAAGAAAGAACGAGAGGATAAAACCATGAAGCTGGGACATAACAGAAAGTTTTTCACCATTATACTGATCTTTTTCACGATGATAGCTATTGCTCTTTTCAATCGACTAACCAAAGAATCCATATCCAATAGTGCAACCTTTATCTCTGCGATCATCGGTATTGTCGCCATCTGGTATCAGATGAAAAAGGATGCTGATATCTCAAAAGCTGAATTTATCTTGACTCTAAACTCCAACTTTCAGGATAATGAGAATATTATCTATATTTATTCCAAATTGAAAGAGAAAAGGGACGGCAGCGACTATCAGTTTACCCCTGAGGATGGCAGAAAAATGGGTGAATATATCATGTTCTTTCAGACCACATATTTTATGGTCGTTGAGGGGGTAATTGATATCCGTATGATAGATCGCCTATTTGCCAATAAATTCTTCCTATTTATGAACAATCGTGATGTTCAAAGCTATCAGTTAAAGTATACCTCCATTAATAAGCCCATCCTCGAACTATACTGTTTATGGATCAATTACAGGGTGAGGAACAACTTACCTATGCTTTATCCCGAAAGCATGCCTCATAAGACAATGAACCAATATTTCCTGACCGGTAAGAAAAAGCTGGCGTTGAATGATGCTATGGTAGTTGATTATTAAGCTCAATCCATCATAAATATACATATAATACAAGGGTTTCGAAGCCTATCCTTTAGACTCCGAAACCCTCGCTTTATGTATGACTGTCAAGCTACCGCAGTAAAACTGCATATTCATAAGTAGGTTGATTTAAACTAATCTGCTTACTTGGTTATATCCAGTGGTAATTTCACCGGTTCTGTCTCAACGATTTTCTTACTGTCATTGCCTTTATCATAAATTGCGAAACTAATCATTACCTCTTTACTCTTCTTGACGCTTTCTCTATCCATCATCATAACATAATACATTTTTTTCCCTGCCATAACGCTAAAGCAATCCTCTGTATCTTCGCGGATCACGTTTGGATTTGGTCTGACATCGACAAAAAGCTCTGTATCAGTGTTATTCTCAATATAAAAATTGCAGACCGGTCCAAAGGATGAGGTAGCTTCCTGGCCCAGGTAAACTATCTTTATGTTCTTATCATCATAGAATACTTCTCCCAAGGGAGCTGCTTTCTGTGAATACTCATTCTTTGCTGAGGTATCTATCGTGATAATATCAGAATCAAAATTAGCACCATTCTGATAGATATCTAATGTAAATTCCATAGTAGCAATCTTATCAAAACCACTTTGTTCTACATCTTTTGAGTGAATCAGAATGTAACCTCTTGATACCTCACCTGGTTTGATATGAAATGACCCCGATGATGAATCTTCGGCCATAAAACCATTATAGGAGATATCATAAGCATTTAGTACAATATAGGAATTCGTATAATTCTCAATCAAGAGGGTTAAAGTCTTGCCAAAAAATACTTCTGTAGGACCCTCCAGAGAAAAAGCAGTAACTTTGACTCCCTTTTGATTATAAATAACTTTCTCTTCTATCCTTTCGGCTTTAGTCGTAGCTTCCTCATTGCTATCAGCGGAGGCTTCGGGAGTATTCTTAGGTAATGTTACGGAGTCTACCTTGACAATTTGTTTTCCGCTTAAATTCTTTTCATTAATAACAAAGCCTAGGTTAATAGGATCCTCTCCATTAATCGCGCTTTCATTAAAAGTTAAGTAAGTATTCAGTCTTTTACCCGGCATCACACTACAGGAAAGGTTGCTATATTGACCTAAGATACTTCGTGAGGGTAAGAAGCTGATGAACACTTCTTTCTTTGAATTATTTTCTATGTAAAGATTATTTTTTAAATCTGAGGAAGTACTTGATGCATCCCATCCCTTGGATATAATTTTAACGCCTTTATCATTGAATATACTGTCTCCGGAAGCATCGACTACCTGCTTAGTCTTATCCTTGGCAGTAGTTTTGATCGTTATCATATCCGATTTAAAAACGACAACCTTTGTATCACTTGAATATGCAACCAGCCTGAATTCTATCATCTGAATGGTCTTAATACCGTTCGCCTCCAGAAAGTCCTTTGATATATTAATACAACTTTCATCCTTCATGCCTTCCGATGCTAATAAATAATTAACCCCGCCACTCTCATACATAAATCCGTTTACCGAGGTGTCTTCTACATAAATATCCATAAAGGTTTTATTCTTACTCTCCACCATAACATTCAGGCGCATATTATCATATGCCTTCTCATCTACAAGATTTAAGGCTGTTATTTTGACCCCTTTTTGATTAAAGATCACCTGCTTTTTGATCTCTGCCTTGCTTTTATTGGCAGTCGATTTGACAGCCAGCGTCTGTAATGTAAAGGTTGCTTCCACTTCCTGGTTACTATCTTGATTTACGCTTACAATATCTTTATCGGTATTCATCATTTTCACACTGCATTCCGGCTGAAAGAATGTAAGCATTGCAGCAAAGAATACTACTACGAATTCCTTTCTCATCTATATACTCCTCCATGTCTTTTCCCATATATTGGTTCGCTGTTCTTTATTATATTAATATATGAATTTCTCCGTCAACTTAAATTTTCCTGAAGATATTTTAATATTCTTAAGCTTTAACAACTGCTCCACTTCTTTTTCACCTGCAACCCTTTAATTATTTTCTCCTCGTATACTCTTTCCCAAGTTCGTGGTATAATAACAACCAATCAAACCTGATTATAGTTCCACCTCAGAAAGGATGTAGTATGAATTCCGCTCAGCTGATTGAAATGATACATAAGAACCCTCATGCCATCGTCTCCATCCCTGCTCCCACCGAGGAGATGAAGCTCCTTGCGCTTCGTAAGAATGGATTATTGTTGGAGTACATAGAGAATCCGACTGAGGAGATGAAAAAGCTCGCATTGGAGAACAACCCTCATTCAATCCGTTTCATCGATGCTCCTACCGAGGAAATGATGCTAAAGGCCGTTCAAAGCGGATGGACTAATCTGGAATATATCAAGCAGCCGACTGAACAGGTCATCCGCTTGGCTCTCAGCCAGGCTGGCTGGGCGATCAAATTCCTGCCCACTCCGAGCGAAGAGCTGCAGCTTCTGGCCGTCAGAAGGAATTATGATGCTATACGATTTATCAAAGACCCTTTCCCCAGTGTGCAGGAGGAGGCTGTGAAGATAAGCTATGATGCGCTTCGTTACATCAGTACTCCTACCTATCAGGCGGAGCTGATCGCCGTCAGGAATAACGAGGAAGCAATCAAATTCATCAATAATCTGAGTAAGGACAAGGTGCTGGAATTTCTGAAGGTGAATATCTTAGTACTCAAATATGTGAAAAAATCCGTCACTAAGGAGGAGCTGGAAGCTGCTGTGAAGGAAGTAATCTCACAGGAGACAGTGGAGGAGCAATACGTCAGGAATTTTCTGAATTATCATACGATAGAGCAAAGCGCCATCAATCAGATAGATAAACTGATGTTTCTTCATCGTTACGGAAGCAAAAGGGCAAAGAAAATAGCAGTAGATGAAAAACTGAAGATGATATAGAGGTTAGATGAAAAGCTGAAGATGATATAGAAGTTAGATGAAAAGCTGAAGATAATATAGAAGTTAGATGAAAAGCTGAAGATGATTATAGAAGTTAGATGAAAAGCTGAAGTTGATATAGAAGTTAGATGAAAAGCTGAAGATGATATAGAAGTTAAATTGAAAACAAAAGAATTTGATACATAAATCTGTGCTACACAAGCTCATGGGTTTGAGATAGAATGGAGCGTACATATGAATTATATTGATACCTTAAAAAGTGTTGAATTAGTAATGGCAACCGGTGAAGTGCCCCTACTGATCGGAGAAAGCGGTATAGGAAAGACCGCATTGGCAAAACAGCTTGCCGCAGATAATCACTGGAGCCTGATTATAATTGACGGAAACCTGTTAAAAGAGGGTGAGATCGGTGGTCTTCCGACCATCGAAACCTATGGCAGTAAAGATCTACAAGGGCCGCTGTCAGAACGAAGGACCACTGTCTATGCAGTTCATTATAAGCTGCGGGAGATAGATGAAGAGATTGCCCGGGGAAATACCGTGCTTTTGTTCATCGATGAGATCAACCGCTGCGAGCACACGGTCCAGCAGGAGCTTATGAACCTAATTCTAAACCGGGAGATTAATGGTTACAGGCTTCCAGAGAATATCAAGCTGCTGGCGGCGATGAATCCTTCCGGTAAATACGGCTCGAATTTTGACTATCAGGTCGTAGATATGGATGCCGCACAGGAGAACCGCTTCGTATGGCTGTATATGGAGCCCGATTATCGGCAGTGGATCGAATGGGCAATGGAGGTAGGATTAGAGCCGAAGGTGATCGAGTTCATCTCGACCTTCCCGGAATATCTTATGAAGACGAACGATGGCGGCATCAGCGCCACCCCTAGAAGCTATGAAAGGATTTCCAAGACTCTGAAGCTTTATCAGGAACAGAAGGATAACATCCCGAGAGCTGTGTTCCTCAATGTACTGAGGGGAAATGTCGGAGATATGATTGCTGCAGAATTCTTAAGCTTTATAGAGTCTGACCATAAGCCTCTTCTCTCCTATGAAGATGTGTTCGGTGCTTCCCTTACGGAAACAGTCAGAGAACAGCTCCGTTCGGAAAGTCATACCAGACTTTACCTGACTGCCAGGAACCTTCTGAAGGCCTTGGAAGCTAAGCTTTCTCAAGCCTCCTCTGATCATGCCGGTGACATCACAAGACTGATCGAATTATTAAAGCTGTATCCGGTGGATCTAAGAGTCGGCATCATGAAGGACATTAAGAACAGCTTTGATAAGGTTTATCAGTATGCAATAGAAAATGAAGCCTTTGTGGAGCTATATTTTGAAGCCTATGCTAATGTCAGGGATTAATCCGGAGGTGATTCCATGGATGGTTATTTTGAACAGCGCGCAGCAGAGCTTCTTGAAAGAGCAGTCGAACTGATCAGCAGCTCCCTTCGAACAACCGGGGAAGATGGCCAATATCGGATCAACATCCCGGAGGATTTTAGGGCCTCGTTCTTTGAATTGACTGATCAGGTGAATCTAAAGCTGATGGAGGATCAGGATAATTTTTATGGGTATTTTCTGTTTCAGATGTCCAGGGAGCTCCGATTGGATATCAACAGTCCCGTCGCAGTCAATTTCAAGGATACAAAGTATGTGCTTTATTATAATCCGCTGATTTTCCTAAAGCTTGACTTAAGACGTATGGAAAGCGTCCTTAAGCATGAAATCCTTCATGTTCTGTCCATGCATCTGACCCGTGCCAGAGCTTTAAAAGGTAGGTACAGTGCCCTCGTTCTTAATATGGCGATGGATCTTGCCATCAATAAGTATCTGACCCCTCTCCCACCCTATGCAATTACGGTGGAGTGGATCAATCAGACTTATGGCTTAAGCCTGGAGCCGTATCAATCCTTCGAGTATTATGCGGACCATCTTCAGACCGTCATAAGCGCACAGGAGGAACACGGTGATCTGGATATTCTAAAGCTATATGAGACTGATTTTGATGCTGCCAGAACCCATGATATCTGGGAGGAAAGCAGTGAAATTGAGGAAAGAGCACTGCAGGAGTTTACTGAGAAGGCAGTCCGGGCCTCCGAGAAGGGCGAGCTTCCCGCATACTTAAGCAGCATGCTCGCCGCGCTTCGAAGCTCCCGGGGTGAGCTGCCCTGGAATCTGTATTTGATGCGACTGCTTGGAACAGTGGAAAGCAATAAGAAGAAGACGGTGACCAGAAGAAGTCGCAGACAGCCGGACCGCCCGGAGCTGCATGGCGAGCTGCGAAGTCATAAGGCCAAGATTGCGCTTGCCCTTGATATCAGCGGCAGCATCAGTGACGAGGAATTTATGCAGGCACTAAAGGAAGTATTCAGTATCGTGAAGAATTACAGTAATGAACTAACGATTTTGGAATGTGATGATGAGATCCGTAGAGAATACCAGGTCAAATCGATCAAGGATGTAAAGGAAAGAACCGGTACCAGAGGCGGTACGAGGTTCAGCCCCGTCATAGAATATGCCAATACGCATAAGATTAATCTGCTGATCTATTTTACGGACGGCAAAGGAGAGGAGAAGCTCAAGATAAAGCCCCGCGGCTACAAGCTCCTATGGATCATCTCCGGCAGAGGTGACAGGCTCTCCCTCAAGGAACCCTGCGGAGCTGTGATGAAGCTCAGCAACATTTCCGTCAAAGAGGATTATGCAGACTTAAATGAGGTCGTGACCAGTGGATATTCCATGAATTATCAGGAAAAAATCATATAAAGTATGCGTATACTCCAATAAATAAAAGGCTGTTGTGCAAATGCCGATTATGGTAATTACACAGCAGCCTTTTAGCAGTATGATAGATTATTTAGATTATCTGTACTACAAATGCTGTTGATTGAGGGGGTATGCTAAAAGTCTGGTTTTTGGCATGCTCCACTCTTACTCTTTGGCCTACTCTGATATTTCTTAAGGATATCTCATTTCTATTCCTATCTAAGATCAAGGTAGAATTAGTGATTACAAACCTCATTTGACTGGATCTGTCATTCGCACTCCCTGTATACAGAAACCTATTTCTTAGATCAACCTTTAGTACTCTACCTACGGTGATATCGGATACCGCATTTCTATTAACTACAACAATTCTAAATGCTCTGGCTTGCGGAGGGATGCTCTTTGTCATAGCGGATGAAAATTCAGCATTAACAACCATCCCCTCTCTTAAGTCTCTAAAGGGCAAGTTACGTCCGGACCTATCTTGAATGATGGTATCTCTGGTGACAACCAAAGTAACAAGCTCCATATGAAGCACATTAAAATCACCCATAACTCCATACGAAATCGTTACGAATCCGGCATTTCTATCGGTACGAATTTCTTCTATTACAGAATCTCGGGTTCTAATAACATCATCATTACTTCTACCTTGATTACTTTGACCTGAAATCAAAAAGTCTTCCACAAAAATACTCCCAACAATTGGTATGTTATATATTATGTATTTATTGTAAAATGTTGTTAGCATCAGTTATAATGGTTTAACCCTATGGACTATTCCTCCACTTCTCTGCTTTTTTTCCAGCCGCTCCTTTTTATTGATTGCCTTATGATAATACATAACCTGGTCAGCTTGATCCACCATCGACTTAATCTTCTTATAATCATCGACATAATCGCTGACCGCCCCGATGCTAGTCTCTATCTTATAAGGCTTCTTGGAGGTATCATTGTAATTGTCAATATCCCGGGTGACCTCTGCGATATAGCTGTCCACCGAATCCTCGCCTTCACCATCGATGCCTATGACCAAAAACTCGTCTCCGCCGATTCGTGCACAGACATCATGGGTCTTACAGTTGCTCTGGAAGGCATTTGCCACGATGGATATGATATTATCCCCTTCCAGATGGCCATACCGATCATTGACGGTCTTTAGATTATCCAGATCCGCCATCAGCACAAATATCTTATGTCCGAGGGTATTTGCTTCACTAACAGTACGCTGCTGATTTATCTCAAAACCGCTTCGATTGTAGATACCTGTCAGTACATCCCGGAAGGAGGTTCGGTATAATTTACGATGGCTTCGGTTAAACTCCAGAGCATTCATGACAATCCTGCACCAGTTACGGTATATGATATCAAAAGCCTGTACCTTACTTCCAAAAGTCAGTACAGAATATCCGATACAGCATTGATTAAAATGCATTGGTGTGAAATAATATGCCTTGGGATTATCTCTCTCTTCCCATAGATCAGGAAGCATATCCTTCGTATCAAATTTTATATTGCTGATCTCACATTTCTTCTTTCTTGCTGCCAGCGATAGGATCATACGATCTGAATACTCCGTCTTCAAAAATTCCTTCGGTTCAATGCTGTAATTATCTGCACTTCCGTCCCAATTTTCACAGAGGCACAGATAAAAATCCGAATAATCCTTGATCAGATACAAATATTCACAGAGCTGCTTCACGCAATCCTCCAGATCCATAACAGAGTACAGGGCTTCTGTCATATAGCTGTCCAGCAGCACTTTATAGTCCTCTGTCTTTTCTCTTAAACGAACCATACCGCTTCGTTTCATATAATCAATGTCTTTACAACCGCAGCTATGCCCGATCTCCAGCTTTCCGGGATAGTTATTACTCGGTGTAGGAAGCACACCCGTCATCAATCTGCTCAGCTCATCTACCGCCAAAACACCGGTCTGCTTCACCGGCGGCGAAAAGGTTGTGATCATTGTCTGGCAGATCACCGCCTCATCCGAGGCATCATAACCAGTCACTGCAATTTCCTCGGGAACAAGAATTCCATGTCTGATCAGCTCGTTCGCAAGTCCGATCGCCATATAATCACTGATGCACACTACCGCGTCAGGCCAATCAAGCTCCCCATTAATCAGTCTTTCTGCTAATTTTTCTCCACCGGTATAATTAAAGTCACCGTCATACAATATCTGTCTATCATCCAATGAAAGCCCATGCTTGCGAAAGGAATCCTTAAAGCCCGCCACCCTGCTGATGGTTGAGACATTGCTCCTCTCTCCGGCCAGGCACAAGATCTTTCGATACCCGTGGGCATCAATCAAATGATCCGTCATCTGTTCCATGGGCTTTCTGTCATTGGTATAGACACTCGGAAAATATCTTGAGCTCATGTCCACAAACAGTACCGGACATCTGCATTTCCTTAAGATCAGCTGCTCGATTTCCTGCGGCAGATTCTTGATCGCTAATGTAATTCCCGCGACGATAATTCCATCAAACAAGTCAAAGTTCATCAAATTAAAGATGTTCTTCTCCCCCAGCTTATACTCCGGCAACCCCGAATCCTTGATCAGCGTTGAGAATACTGCCACATCGTAATCCAAGGCATAGCATTCCGATATAATTCCCTTGAGCAGCTTATTTTGATAGATCCCCTCTACCTCAGAGATAATAACCCCAATTAATTTTCTCTTCTTCAACTATTCCCCTTCTCTCAAAGAAAGAATTATCAGAATTCGATAACCTCTTCCATATAATGTAAAACTAGTACTTTTATACTATTATATCATAATATTTTCCTCTTTGACAGTCGATTTTTACAGAAAATATCTAATTTTACAATTTTTCACTCAAGCTTCAATCAGATGCACTCACTCGAGCCTCGGAAGAGCTTCAGAAGGGAAGCTGCTTTCTCTTTTCTTTATTCCAGACAGCGGGCCAGAAGCTCCCGGTTCACAAGCTTAAAGCTGCTGCCGTAAAAATCTATCAAGCCCTCTTCCTTCATCCTTGCCAGCTCCCGGCACATTGAGGTCCTGGATACATTCAGATAATCCGCCAGCTCCGTCCGGTTCAATAAGATCTGGAACATACTGCTGCCGCGTTCTCCGGCTTCATTTAGCAGGAACAGGGCAATCTTTTCACGCATACCCTTTAAGGTCAACAGCTCCAGCTTACGATTCAAATTCACATTCTTCTCTCCGAGAACCACCATCATGTTCTGAATCAGACTGATGTGAAACTCACAGCTGTTACCGCAGGACTTAATAATTCTCTCATAAGGAATGAATAGGATACGGGCATCCTCCTTTACCCTGACGGTTACCGGAGAGATTCGCCTTACCGTACATACGATGCCCTCTGCGAACATATCTGCCGGTCCTAGAAAAGCCAGAATATGCTTATTTCCTGCCAGATTTTCCTTCATCACCTCTACTACACCGGACAATACGATGCCCACCGTATTGATTTCATCTCCCGCTAAGAAGATATAATCCTCCTCCTGATAGCTTCTGACCTGTGCATCCAGGCATTTGACCAGCTGCTCCGTCTCCTTCTCGCTCATTCTACGGAAAAGGGCACAATTCTTTAGTACCGACGTATAGCTCTCCATAACTGCCTCCTTCTATTCATTAATCGTTGAGTAAAATGTCATATAAGATTATTCAGTTTGTAGCCACAGCTACACTTTTATCTGTTCCACTGTATTATACTCACCTTATTCTTGAAAAGTCAATTTAAAATAAATCATATAAAGGAGAGTATAAGGAATGGAAAACAAGATGTTTTGTTATCAGTGTCAGGAAGCAGCCAACTGCACAGGTTGTACCATGGCAGGCGTCTGCGGTAAGACACCGGCGCTTTCTAAAATGCAGGATTTGTTAATCTATGTAACAAAGGGGTTAAGCGCAGTTACTACCGAGCTTAGAGCAGAGGGTAGGAGCGTAGACGCGACTGTGGATCACTATGTAACCATCAACCTGTTCACGACTATTACCAATGCCAATTTTGATGATGAGATCTTCTATCAGAGAGTATTTGAGACCTTAAAAATTAAGAAATCTCTGTTAAGTCAGGTGAAGGATACTACTAAGCTTCCGAGTGCCGCTCATTGGACCGCTTCTACCAGAGAGGATCTGGAGGCAAAGGCTTCTCTGGTTGGTGTTCTGGCAACCGAGAACGAGGATGTAAGAAGTCTTCGCGAGCTGATCCTCTACGGTCTGAAGGGTATGGCTGCCTACTTGAAGCATGCCAACGAATTAAACTATGACAATGCTGAGATTAGTGCCTTTATGCAGAGAGCTCTTGCAGCAACCTTAGATGATACCTTAAGCGCAGACGCTCTTGTAGCTCTGACTCTGGAAACAGGCAAATTTGGTGTGGATGGCATGGCTCTGCTGGATACAGCCAATACCAGTACATACGGCAATCCCGAAATAACCAAGGTTAACATCGGTGTGGGAACCAGACCCGGCATCCTCGTATCCGGTCATGATTTGAGAGATTTAGAGCAGTTACTGGAACAGACCCAGGGAACCGGCGTAGATGTTTATACTCACTCCGAAATGCTTCCTGCTCATTACTATCCTTCCTTCAAGAAGTACTCCAACTTTGTCGGTAATTACGGAAATGCCTGGTGGAAGCAGAAGGAAGAGTTCGAAAGCTTCCACGGACCGATCCTGATGACTACCAACTGTGTGGTTCCTCCGGCTGCTACCTATAAGCACAGACTCTTCACGACAGGTGCTACGGGCATCAGCGGCTGTGTTCATATCGAAGGAGATGAGAACGGTCATAAGGACTTCTCACAGATCATCGAGCTTGCTAAGACCTGCGCAGCTCCTACCCAAATCGAAGAGGGTGAGATCCTCGGCGGCTTCGCACACAACCAGGTGCTTGCTCTTGCTGACCAGGTAGTAGCGGCTGTGAAGACCGGTGCGATTAAGAAGTTCTTCGTTATGGCAGGCTGTGACGGACGGCAGAAAACCAGAAGCTACTATACAGATTTTGCTGAGGCTCTTCCGAAGGATACCGTCATTCTGACTGCGGGTTGTGCAAAATACAGATACAACAAGCTGAACTTAGGTGATATCAACGGTATTCCGAGAGTTCTGGATGCAGGTCAGTGTAACGACTCCTATTCCCTTGCCCTGATTGCTCTGAAGTTAAAGGAGGTATTCGCACTTGCTGATATCAACGAGCTTCCGATTGCCTTTAATATCGCATGGTATGAGCAGAAGGCTGTTATCGTGCTTCTTGCCCTCCTTTATCTGGGTGTAAAGAACATTCACTTAGGACCCACCTTACCGGCATTCTTATCTCCGAATGTAGCTAAGGTTCTTGTAGAGAACTTCGGTATCGCAGGCATCACAACCGTGGAGGACGACATCAAGTTATTCATGGCATAAGAATTTATATCAAGGGTTACCCTACCGGATGGACAGAAGGAACGTGTTCATCCGGTTTTTCTGTCATTTGTTCAGATATCTCTTTCCCAGGTCTGATAAACATGATATAATATCGACAGATATTATATCCGTGCCGAACGAAGTGAGTGCGCATCCTGGCACGCAGTGCCATACCATGGACAATTGCGTTCATGATATAATTACAGCTTAAGGAGTGTGCCATGAAGAACGAAAAAGAAACCTTAATACGGGAAATCGTAGATCATCATATCAAACAATTTGTCGATGGGATGGAAGCCAGATACAGCCTGGAGGTAAGCGACCCCCTTGGTGTCATTAATGCCAAAAAGAATAATGCCTTTATCTCTCAGCTGGGCGAGGAGTTTATGTTCTACTCTGCGTTTGTTCGCTCCTTTGATAGTTCCTTCGGTAAGGTACTTGAGAATATGGGCAATGCCATCGCCAAGATATCCTATACGGTTCGGGGAAGAATCGAATCCTATCTTCTGCCCCAGCAGACACAGCATATTGATTACCTGATGACCGCCTATGAGAAGCGGGATGCCAGACCGAAGGTGGAAGACTATCTGAATTTCAACTGTCTCACTCCCTCCAATGTAGCCAGCTTTCTCACCTCCCATGAGACAGACAATTACTTCTATGATGAGGAGAAGGGCTGCCATTATCTGATCGAGCTTAAGGCTGGCGGAGATTTGGATAATAAAAAGGCCAAGTCGGAAAAGATAGCCCTGCTGAATGAATTCTTTATACTGAAGAACGGCCTGCAAGGCAGTGAAGAGGTCCGCATCTACTTCGCCACCGCTTATAATAAATTTGGAGAAGATATCCCCTGGAGACAGGAGCGGGTTCAGACCTTCTTCGCGGAAGAGGAGCTTTTGATTGGAAAGGCCTATTGGAATTTTGTCTGCAATGATCCCGAGGGCTATCAGGTAGTATTTGACCAATATCGGATCAGTTCCGAATATTTGCGGTCTGCATTGGAACGAATCAAACAGCTTTATTTTCACTAAACACACAGCGGCAGACACAGCCTGTTACTCAAGGATGAGCTTTGGAGTTGTTTTGGACAGAGAACGAGAGGAGATTACCCCCTTATGATAGATGTTAATACGATAGATAAGTACCTGCTGATGCATGGTGACTGTATGGAGAAGCTGAAGGAGATACCGGATGGCAGTATTGACCTGATCCTATGCGATCCGCCCTATAATCTGGCGAAATACTCCACCGGCAACATGAAATTTGATTGGAGAAGCGAGATTAATAATGATGTTGCCAAATGGGATTTGAAGGAGCTTGCACCTGCTGATTTCCTTTCGGAGTTTAAACGTGTTCTCTCCCCTACCGGCAATATATTCATCTTCACCAGCTATAACCTGATTGGCAAATGGCACGAAGTATTCGACAGTGAATTCGATACCTTCCAGTTCATGGTATGGCATAAGACGAACCCGATACCGAACATCCGCAAATCCTCCTTCCTAAACAGCTGTGAGCTGATTGTCTGCATGTGGAACAAGGGTCATACCTGGAATTTCTCCAAGCAGAACGAGATGCACAACTTCATCGAGAGTCCCATCTGTATGGGAAGCGAGCGTCTTAAGGAGCCGAAGCATCCGACTCAGAAGCCCCTCGCGGTATTAAAGCAGATCATCAAAATTGCCAGCAGTGAGAAGGATCTTGTCCTCGATATGTTCATGGGAGTTGCTTCTACCGGGGTAGCTGCCAGAGAATTGAACCGCCGTTTTATAGGTATAGAAATCGATGATACATATTTTGAAGCCTGTGAAAAACGTATGAAGGGATGCAATTAAAGCGATAAAAGCCATGAATTACTCCTGAACAGCCCCCTGTCTAATTGGCAGGGGTCTTTTATCTTCGGTATCCCGTAATTATTATATTTTCTGTTCCCTGTCATTGACCAACACCCACTGATGTGTTTTGATATGGTATTTGATCCGAATCATACGCATACAATCGTCCAGCAGGATATTGCAGCAAAAAACCATCACCGGTATTCCGGCAAAGTTCTCCTCCTTGCTGAATACGATGTTCTCGATCTTATAGGTCTGCAGGACATGGTTCTCATCCTCCAGCCGAATATAATTGGGTTTGATCCTTCCCTGTACATTAAAGGTTGCTATTACATCTACAGGCATATGATTCATTATTAAATCCCTTCTTTTTATTTAATCCCTTCTCCATAGTTCCCGTAGCTCGGTTTTCTCTTCTCCGGCGCAATCCCGCCTGCCATGTGATAAATCGGGTTATTGATAAAGACTGCCCTTTTGATAGAATCGTCCCCGTACCGTTCCCGTACCTTGTCAACGACGCCATCCATCTGGTGCAGCCGCTCATAGCGGTTCATATCAAAGAGGTTCAGCTGCCGCGTCGTAGTCCCGCTGACCACCTTACTGGTGTGAATTCCGAGGTTCCTCACCGGCGAACCATCCCACAGCTCGTCAAACAGACGACAGGCAGCCCGGTGCAGCTCGCAGGTAATATTCGTAGCACTGACTAGTGTCATCTGATGTGATTCATGATGAAAATCAGTATAGACAATACTGACTGCGACCACCGTCGCCATGACGTGGTCTGCCCGCAGTCTCGTGCCCACCTTCTCAGACAGAGAAAGCAGAATCATCTTTGCCGCATCAGAACGGTCAACGTCAAAAGGAATCACAGCCGAATTGCCGTAGCCCTTATTGGCCGGTACTACGTCCGTTACGATGGACACATCCACCCCATTAGCAAAGGCATATAACACCTCTCCATATTTTTTAAAATGTGCACGCAGGATACCCAGATCAGTATGCGCCAGCTCACCGATCGTCATAATTCCCAGGTCGTGCAGCTTTCTCTTGGTCGCATGCCCGACGTAGAACAGCTCGCTCACCGGCAGTCTCCAAAGCTTTGTCTCTATCTCCTCCGGGAAGAGGGTGTGTACGAGATTGGGCTTCTTAAAATCCGAAGCCATCTTGGCCAGCAATTTATTCGTAGAGATTCCTACATTCACCGTAAAGCCCAGCTCACCTGCGATCCTGTCCTTAATCAGATTCGCTGCCACCACCGCGGAACCGTAAAGACCGATGGTTCCGGTCATATCACAGTAGGCTTCGTCCACCGAATATTGCTCCACGCAGGGAGAGTATTCCCTCAAAATCTCCATAAAAGCCTTCGAACAGGTGTCATACAGATCATAATGTGGAGGCACCAATACCAGCTGCGGGCACAGCCGCATCGCATCATTTATCGTATCGCCGGTCCTCACACCGAACTTCTTCGCCGGGGTAGATTTCGCCAATATAATTCCATGGCGTTTCTTGATATCGCCTGCCACCGCTGAGGGTATCTCGCGTAAATCAGTCTTTTCTCCAAGGATGTGCAGTCGATAAACGGCTTCCCAACTAAGGAAAGCCGAATTGACATCAATATGAAAGATTAATTTATCCATACATATGTTCTCCTTTTAAGGAGATTATATCAGAACTTATGTTCGATGTAAAGGGAGAACATTTTGGTAACTATAAAGTGAAAGACTTACTTCTAGCTTGCAATACTAATTTCCATAGGTACCGAAATAAGTTTTACACGATGAATCATATCAATAGCGAAGCAAGGGACAGTTTGAATGGCTGCACCCCTTTCAAACTGTCCCAACTGCTTCTAAATAATCGTTTACATGAAGTGCTCCATCTGGAGGCAATAGCTCCAGATGATGTAACATTGTGCCCGCAATTACTTAAGTAAACTCGATGGCACAGTGAGGTTCCACTGGGTAGAATTAACTCTTGCACACCGGCATGTGGAACTTAGTAATGCACGCTTTTTTCAGATGCCTAATTTGAATGCGAAAAAGCATTCAAAACACATCCTAATAACCATTCTATTCCCTTATTTTATGGTTGTAAAGGCTTTTATCTGGACGTAAGTCTTGCATTTTCAATGGGTTGAGAAACACTAGAACTTACGTTTTCACTTAACTAACATTTTGGTAACAGTAAAGTGAAAGTGTTCTCTTCCCATAAAGTTTGAAAAGTATACTATAAAGTACATAATGCTCATCAATATAGCTCGTGACTTAACCTATAAACTTCTCACTAACCGTGAACGCCTCTTTATCAAATACAGCGAGATAAACATCTAACTCGTGATCCCTAAGGAAGTCTTGGATAGCTCCCGTGGCAACGCGCAAGGCCTCGTCCTTCGGGTATCCATAGATACCACTTGAAATCAGAGGAAATGCTATGCTATCGCACTTATTCTCTACCGCTCGTTTCAGACTGTTTATATAGCAAAGGCGAAGTTTCTCTTCCTCACCATTCTGGCCGCCACGGTAAACTGGTCCTGCTGTATGGACAACAAACCTAGCTGCTAACCCAAAGCCCGGTGTAATGACAGCGTCCCCGGTTTGAATCGGCGCAAGTTTTCTGCATGCGGTTTGCAGTTCTGATGCTCCTGCCGCCTTGAATATAGCCCCACAAACTCCTCCACCCATCCGTAGCTCAGTGTTTGCGGCATTGACAATTGCATCAACCTTCATTTTCGTTAGATCCTGTCGAACTATGGTAAAGGGCATCTGCCCACCTCCTATGTATACATGTTAATTTACTATACGATTGCACTATGTCTTTCAATTCTACCAATTGAAGCCTATCTGTTTATAATTGAATTGCTATAAATCGAGAACAACTCCTGACTTGTCCTGTATTTCTTTTCCATCTGTTCAAAATCCTTGTCAAATTCCTCGGCATCCTTTTCATCAATTTCATATGCCGAGCTTTCGGCATATATCCACTCTTTACCGGCAAGAACGCCTTCTTTCAGCTCTTTAACAAGTAACGGAACAGGGAAAACATCTTTTGCAATCCCAATATTATATTTCTTACAGTTCTTGAATCCGCTGCTTACATAATTCTCTGGATTCCCGAAAATAACTATGACATCATATCTCAGTTCCAATGCTTTTTCAAAAGAATGATTCAGAAGCTGCTTGCCATAGCCTTTTCTTTGAAATTCAGGCAATATGCTTAGTGGTCCAAAGGTCAATATTTCTTTCGTTTCTCCATTTTCGTCTATCAGTTTTGACTTTACATACATTATATTGCCTATTATTTGCTCGTTTTCTTCAATCACAAAATCCAGTTGTGGAATAAAATCCTTATGTTCCCTCATTATATGCACAAGGTAATGTTCGTTACATCCCGGTACATGTAAATTCCAAAACGCTTTCTTTGCTAGTTCTTCTACAATTCTATAATCGTTATCTGTTTCATTTCTGATTTTTATCATATTATACAATTCCTTTCATAACGATAACTTCAAGTTGATCAACAATCATTAATACCATTCTTTTCAATTCCGGTGTAAGCTTTTCCTATGTTACAGCTTTAATAATCCATTACTATCTTTTTACATTCCTCGCAGACATATGCTGCATGATTTGTGTGGATTGCATTACAACCTACTAATACAATACCATTATGTTTTTTAATTATATTATTACTAAGGAAAAACCCTATTTCTTCTTCATTTGGCAACCAGAACAATCCCCCTGTTCTTGCACCTATCTTTCCTGCTTTCATCTCATTACCACAGAATGGGCACCTCATGGTTACACCTCCCGGTATATACTGGTCCTATTTTTTATTTATTCATATTGTAACTGAAACTTACTCGCATACTGATGAAAGTCAATTGCATAGCATGATAACTTTGGAATTGGCTTATCTGTAAATTTGTTGGTCTTATTTATTCGCTTAATTTCTTAACTGTATCTTCACGTACTGCTTGTCGTAAAGCAACCATATATTCCGAAAATGCTACTTTATCATCTGCATAGGTCATATTTAGTTCATATTCTTTCGGAATCCAAGTTGATAAATCAGAAATATTATGCTGTATCAAGGCTTCAAGACCATCAATTGCCTTATAAATCTTGGCTTCTAAAGTTTTGCGTTCCGCCATTTCTTCATAAAGTGCAATCATTTCTTCTGCATACCCTTGAGGAAGCGTTCTTACCCAGTCATACAGCAGGTTTTCTTCTGTTTGCTCGTCTGCTTGTGTTTTATCAAAGGTAGGAATATCACCGGTAAAAGCTTCCCCCAGGTCATGGATAATGCACATTCTGATTACCTTATCCATATCTACTTCTGGAAATTCATCTCTCATAAAAAATGCCATTAATGTCATCATCCAGCTATGTTCAGCCACACTTTCATGCCTACCGTTAGCTGTATAGCAATGACGAGTAGCATCTTTTAATCTTTCAGCAACAATCAATGAATCTAATAATTTTCTTACTTCCATAATTGAACTCCTTTTGCTTATCATACCGACTTTATTTGTTAGTTTTCCCGGATAGCTTGTACTATTTCATTCATAAAAATGCGTACATCTTCAAATCCCAAAGCATTCATTTTGAATTTCAACTTGCCGTGACAGGCTATCTTCTGCTCATTGCCAAATACATATTGAGTTTTTACCAGGCAATTCTCTTTTATTTTCCATTATAGTACAGGTAAAACAATACTTCCAGACAATTCCTAAGTATTTATGAAAATAGTAAGGCATCGAATCAAAATAGAGCTAACAGAGTAACACCTATTCGGTGGAACCAAGTAGCATGCTGTTATGGTGGAAGAAGATTGTTTATTACTACTCAGAGGAATGGGCATGAAAAAACAACCGATGACAGAAGCTAGTCCGGTTCGGACTCTCTGTCATCGGCTGTTTCCTTATCTGCCTTTATGCTTTTCACGTTTCTTTTGCTGCCTTATGGCAAATTGTCTTTCTGCTTCTGCTTCCTTCTGTTCTCTGGAGAGAACCTTGTGCACAAGCTTGTTCTCTTCCCTCTGCAGCTGCAGTGCCAGCTGGGATTTCGTTCCGATACCAACCTGGTCCAGTTGCTTTCGGACTTCCCGCTGCCTGCGTTTCGGATTCAGCTTCTCTCTGTCCTGCACCATGTGCTCCACAGCCGGACCAAAGCGAAGCTTATCGTAATTCTTCAGAACATAGTCGTGAACCTCATAGTCCTTGGGTTCTGCACCAAATGTTACTTTACAGACGGAGAGCTTGTTCTCTTCAATCCGCTCAAAGATTCCGACCCAAAAGGGTTCTTCGAAAAATACTTGCAGCTTGACTGTTACTTTGTCCATATAAACCTCCTTTCAGTTTATAGAACAAAGAACGGACAACCAAGGAGGCAGGTTACTGACAGCATATTCTGCTGCATCCGGACTACCAGCCGGATCGTGTTTTTATCTTTGTGCGATTATTATAGCCGATTATGACCGGTTTAGCAAGCATGCTCGCAGTTTCTTATCTGCCCTTTATGCGTTTTAATGCATCACCTTTTCCAGAATAAAGGAACCTTCCTCCCAGTCCTTGGGATCTTTAATTTCTACTACATGGAAGTTCAGCTTATTTACATAAAAGTTATGGTTTCTTCTTGAGAAAATCGCTGTCTCGGTGCACCATTTCCTGGTATCCGGGTATTCCTTTTCGACAAACTCCCAGATGGATCTGCCGATTCCGTGATTCTGAAGGTTGGTATCTACAAAAATTGCACCCAGATAATTCACCCTTGTCTTCGGATTAATCCATAGAATCAATCCTGCGATGGTCTTTCCCTCCGAAGAAATCTTATATGCCGTTGAATCCTTATGAAGTCCCCATTCCCTGAGGAAATCCCCGTTATCATATCCCGGAGGCCCTCCTTTGTCTTTCCCGAGATGAATTCTGGAGTCCTCATTGAATGCCCTGGTCATGACTCCGGTAAGCTCTTCGATGTCTTCTTCCTTCATAAGCTCAAACGTTAAGTTTTTATATTCTTTCATCTATATCCTCCGCTTCGTTGATATATACTATTGAAATAATTCGTAATGCGTAATTGATATCCGGCTTTGTTGAATTATTTTGTATATGACGCTAGTAATGTAATCTCACTTGAAATGCTTATCCTATGATTGGTTTATAATTTCCCGATGATATCCCTAAGAAGCTTTCCTGCCTCTGCTTCGAACTCCTTCGCCTGGCGGATCAATGCCACAAGCTGCTTTCTTACAGTGGGGGTCGCAAAGCTTCTGATGTTCTCTTCACTCTGATCATAACCACCGATGATTTCACTCATCTTCGGCCCAAGCTCTGCAGCCCTGCGAAAATATTGAGCCGCCAGACTGCATTCCTTTGAGACAGCTTCAGTCTCCCTGCCGACCTGCTCCAGATATGCAGCTGCATAATAACGTCCTTCCCCGAGCATCATCCCTGCATCATTCTGACATACTATTCTTTCATAAAGGAGTGGGATAATGGCATTGTCCGGGAATTCTCTGTCCTCTCCGATCGCTCCTGCCCAGCAATCGTAAGCCCTTTGTCCACCGGCATACTCCGTCGCCGGCTTACCTTGCTCATCATAAAAGACTACCTTTTCCTTCTTCAGAATATCGAGGGCATTCTCCAGAATCTCCTTATGGCTTGCAAGCGCCTCCTGTTTCTCACCCACCGCAATCAAGGCCATGGTGCATTCATTCTCCCACCAGCCGTCTGTAGCATAATATCCGTTATCCTCAATTGTAACCGCTTTTGCGAATTCCTGATTCTCCTGGAAGCAGTTCCAGCCGAGCAGCACCTGTCCGTCCTCTCTGTAACCCGTCACCAGACATGCCTCCGGAGGCCCGATGATACCGAAGGCAATGACCGGCCTTCCTTCATCGATTTCTGCTTTAATAAAGCGGATAAAGTCTTCCTTCGAAGCCTTTTCTCTCTGCAGGATTCGGTAGCTTCTTCCCGCTGCCGTAAATGCTCTGTGAAATGCTTCGAATCTGTCCTCGTAGATGTTCATGATATCCACATTGCCACCGTCCCAGCAGGAAGTATTCCACCGCAGACGGAACGCAGTCCCTGTGATTGCCATAATATACGCATAATCCACCTGCTGCCCCATATAATTCAGACACGCCTTCATTGATACGCAGAAAGGTGTACATCCTTCAAAGGTGTAAGCTACCCTGGGTACTCCGTATAGGATACAGCTATCTTTTGTCTTTACTGTATTATTCATCATAGAATCGACCTCCGATATTTGTGATAAATCCAGTATCATAGGCCCGAATACCCCTGTCAGTATCCTTCTTCTGCCAACCTTCAGCTCACCGGTCCGATTTCGGAAATCCGATGGGAGATGGCGCGTACACCTTTTGAACGCTCGGGTAAAGGTATCATAGCTTTCGAACATGTAATCCATAGCAATCTGTGTCAGGCTTTTTTCTGTATGAATGATGTCAAAAGCCGAATTCGCTACCCTTCGGTTTAAAATATAGCGGGACAAAGTGACTCCCGTCACATCCTTAAAGGTTTCCCTGATATGCCGATAGGAGAAGCCTACCGCTTTCTCGAGCTGCGAATATTCGATTTCTTCCTTCATCCTTGTCTCAATATAGGTTGCCGTAGACCAGATAAATGAATAATATTCCATTCCCTATCACCTTTCTGACTGAATTTATCCTTTTTAATAGTTTCTTTTTAGCTTTCACTATTTGCAAAGTGATCTTCTTTGCATTACTTTCAAAGTGATCTTATTTGCATTATGCAAAGCGATCTTCTTTGCATTATGCAAAGCGATTTTCTTTGCATTATGCAAAGTGATCTTCTTTGCGTTATGCAAAGTGATCTTCTTTGCGTTACTTCCGGAAGTTAATTTTATTATAACAAAGTCACGGTAAATGACTCGACGTTTTTGACCCTCCTCTTAAAGCTCCATCTTATATTGCTGTCCAAAGCTCTCCTCTTCGGACTTCCTACCACTGACTGCCTGCCTGACCAGCTGTGGTGGTACACTTTTCAGCAGATCGCCGGTTGCACTTTGATCCAGAATCCAGGTAGCAAGCTCCTTCTTCGGCAGTACGAGCGGCATACGAGTGTGGATTTCCTTCATGGATGCATTAGCCTCCGTCGTAAGGATGACATAGCGAAGCTCGCCCTGATATATGTTATACAGTCCAGCCATATATAGAGCATTGGTATCCTCCAGGCGGAACAGAAACTTGTTCTTCCCGGCATCCCATTCATAGAACCCTGTTGAGGGGATGATACAGCGCCGATTGATCAGACTATCCCGGAAGGTCCTCTTTTCCATTGCCGATTCCGCCCTGGCATTGATGATGACACCCTTCCCGTCATATTTCGGAAAACCCCAGCCACTGACTACCGGAGACACCTCCTTCTCTTCCTCAATCAGAATCGGTGCCTGTTCCGAAGGAAAGATTTCTCCGTTCTTGACCGCAGTCTGATGGAATTTGGCATTCAGCTTCTCCAAAATATCGCGGATTTCATCACTCTGCTCTACCGTAAAATTATATCTTCCGCACATAACCCAGCCTCTCTTTCTATTCATAGAAATAATATCTTATATTGTTCTGATGCTTCTCATGGAAACAGATTATTTTCATTATTATGAATACTATTTTACCATAAAATACCGACAAGCTATAGGAATTTTGCTGAACTTCAAAAAGGCATTTGACTTTTTATAAAATTAGATTATCATAGACTATGGTAAGCTTGAAGGAAGAGCAACTTTACACTATGGAAGAACTTCCCTCAGGATAAGTTATGCCGCATAGCGACATCATATATGTATGTGTGGAGAGAGCCACATAAGCAACAAACGTATTCAAAGGAGGATACTATATGAAAACCGGTTTCGACCCGCGAAAATACATCGAGGAGCAGTCCAAATTCATCCTGGAGAGGGTAAATAATTACGATAAGCTGTACTTGGAATTTGGCGGTAAGCTGATAGGAGACAAGCACGCAAAACGTGTTTTGCCGGGCTTTGATGAAGATGCCAAGATTAAACTGCTTCAAAAATTAAAGGATCAAGCCGAGATTCTCATTTGTGTATACGCCGGAGACATTGAGCGTAATAAAATCCGCGGTGACTTCGGTATCACCTACGACATGGAGGTACTCCGTCTTCTGGATGATCTCCGCAGCTATGGTTTGACGGTAAACAGTGTAGTCATCACCCGTTATAATAAACAGCCGGCGACCACTGTCTTCATCAACAAGCTGGAACGCCGCAACATCAAGGTCTACACCCATACTGCTATCCCCGGTTATCCGGCTGATATAGATACCATCGTTAGTGAGAACGGATACGGAATCAATCCCTATGTAACCACCTCCAAACCAATCGTGGTCGTTACCGCACCCGGACCGAACAGCGGCAAGCTGGCTACCTGCTTAAACCAGCTGTATCATGAATATAATATGGGACACAATGCAGGCTACTCCAAGTTCGAGACCTTCCCTGTATGGAATGTGCCCCTCAAGCATCCCTTAAATATTGCTTATGAAGCTGCAACTGTAGATTTGAAAGACGTTAACATGATTGATAACTTCCATTTCGAGCGTTATAATCAGGTTGCGGTTAATTATAACAGAGATTTAGAGATGTTCCCTGTAATCAAGCGGATCATCGAGAAGATCACCGGCAAGGAATCCGTATATCAATCCCCGACTGATATGGGTGTAAACCGTGTCGGTTTTGGAATTACCGATGATTCAGTCATTACCGAGGCTTCCAAACAGGAAATCATCCGCCGATATTTCGCAACCCTTTGTGATTTTAAAAAAGGACTGCTGGATGAGGAATCCGTAAACCGGATGAAGCTCATTCTGGAAGAGGTAAATTTAAAGCAGGAGGACAGACGCTGTGTGCTCCCGGCCAGAGAATATGCTACAAAGCTCAAGGAAAGCTGTGCCGATAACGAAGCGGTATCTGTCATTGCTCTTGAATTTGAGAACGGGCATATTATCACCGGACGCGGCACAGCTACCATGGATTGCTGTTCCGCAGCTCTTTTGAATGCGATTAAGTATCTGGCAGGCATCAGTGATGAGATATTCCTTCTTTCACCCGTGATTCTGAATACGATTCGCGATCTGAAGGAGCGTGATCTTCACAGTAAGATTACATACCTGAATGCTAACGAAATTCTGATTGCCTTAAGTATCTGCGCTGTGACGAACCCGACCGCGCAGCTCGCTTATGAGAAGCTATCCGGTCTTGCCGGAGTTCAGGCGCACTGTACCGTCATGCTGAATCGCAATGACGAGCAGATTCTGAAGAAGCTCGGCATTGATGTTACCTGTGATGCGGTATACCCTTCCGAGAACTTATATTATGTATAAGCCTGTCTTCCATTGGCAGAAAGCAAGGGAATAAGAAAATTTAAATAAACCGACTTAAGGTAACACTACATGAAAATCCTGTAGGATATGATAAACCAACCATATCCTACAGGATTTTATTATGTGCTTCCTACTCCCCTATCATAGTCAGCTATTCATATACCTGCCAATTCTGTATATCCTTTATTCCTCTTGTCTCTTGCTCTGCCACAACAAATGGTTGAAAATCAACTTTTATTACTCGCATTGTTAACTCTAACCTAACCATATTATATATAACATAACTACCACCTTGGTTCTCCGGATATTAGTAAACTGATTATGCCACTAAAGAAACAACAGGTCTACTTGATTTTATGAAACGGCGATTTTCCTCTGCCAAAACACTGCCCGTTATAGACTATCCCTACCATCATAAAAGCAATCGATACAATAGCTGTCGGTATTGCAACTGCATCACTTATTTCTATACAATGATCCATCATTTCGAATATCGCATACATTAGCAATCCAATCGGCGCGCACGCCGGCAAGATGTATTTTCTCATGACAATACCTCACATTCTTGTTTTATAGAACTGATAAGCACCGTAGTAGGCCATAAGGGAAAGGAATATTATGCCGGTTATGATTTTTACCAGCACCGGATAGTATAGTCCACCGATCAATGCAACGCTATACATGGCCAACAACATGATCATCATAGTGAACTTAATCGCTTTGCTGCTGATTTCGTGATTACGCTCATCCGAATTATTCAAGCGGCTATTCTTCAGCTTCTCCTCACTCCGAAGCAGGATCGCATCCTTGATCAGCAAAACGATGGCACCTGCCAGCAATCCGGTTCCGATACCTGAGTAGAAGCCAAGCATCAGTTCATCAATTGTAACCTCCCAATAGCTACCGGCCAATAAAGCTACTGCTAACGTAGCCGCTCCGACGATACCGACCACCGTCATGATAAGCATTCTGACCTTTACAACCTTCCTATATTCCTCATTTGTCTTTGCTGAGGTTCCGCAAAATAATCCTCTCATAAATTCTCATCCTCCTGATCAAATATAAATATTTCTTCGATTGAGATCCCGAAAAACTGGGCTATCTTATGTGCTAAAATTAATGAAGCTTTATATTTGCCGTTCTCCAGTGAAATAATTGTCTGCCTGGTTACGTTAACTGCATCCGCTAGTTCATTCTGCGTAACCTTCTTCATTTTCCTTAGCTCCTGAATTCTTGTCTGCACATTGTCACCCTCCTCTCGTAACTAGTTCTGCCATAGGTATCTGCGCGCCAAATACCCAGGCTTACAGCTACTTTATCCCATTTATTCAGTGGCAATCATCCTGATAGATTTGATCCTGAAATCAATGGTATAGTTCGCTTTACATTTTTAGTATAGTATGCTTTACATTAGATGTCAAGTGCATTTTACATTTTTATATAAAAAAATAAAAACAGACCGGATGTGAGGAATGATCTCCGGTCTGTTCTATATTCAACTATGCATTTCCGTATCGCTTTATCATAAGAAGCTATACAAGGACATAAAATCAATTTCCATAGGTGATGGCATCCCAGGCTTCGCTGTTGACCACCACATCATAGTTCTCCGTCCATTCACTGTACAGCTTGGCGAAGAGCTCGCTGCGGCGCTGATCGATAATCTCTTCCTTCTTTTGAATTGTCGCATCCTCATTATTATCCGATTTACAATAAAGAATATGCCATCCGTAATCCGTAGATATAATGTCGCTTACCTGGCCGGTCTTCAGGGTGAAGGCAGCCTGTTCAAAGGAAGGACTGAACTCCTTAGGACCCTGTCCCCTCCCAAAAGTATATTCTATCGTGTCCGATTCAGAGTTAGCCTCAGCCAGGGTATAGAAATCATCCGTTGTTTTTGCCTGTTCCAGCAGGTTTCTCACCTTTTCATAGGCAGCGGTCTTATCCTCCCCGGACAGTCCAATCATATTACCTGATGCATCGTAATCACTGCTGTAAATCAGCAGCTGCTGCACTGTAATCTGCTTCGCTTCCATATCCGAAACATTCGTATCCACATTGATAGTCAGCGTCTCAAAGGCTTTCTCTGCCAACAGGTTGTCTGCATAAATCTTTCTTAGAAGCTCTTCCGTGATTAAGTAGCGGCTGATATCCTTCGGTGCCAAGCCCTCGAAATGCTCCTTTGCATAGGCATTGGCATCTGCAAGCTCTTCCTCCGATAGAGCGATCCCCTGTTTTTCGGCTTCCGCACAGATGATCTTGATTTCAGTGATTTGATTGATAACCTCATCCTTAATCATTTTGCCAAAGGTTTCTCCATTGCCTAGAATATCGGCATCCCAGATATTCTTGCCGTAATCCGTCTCATAATTCTCCTGCGCAGATTTTAAGTAAACCATTGCCTCATTATAATATACCTTGGTATCTCCAATCATCGCCATTAGCTGTCCGGAACTAGCCTGTTCATTCGCATCCTCTTCACCAGGCGCCTTTAAGTCTACTACATAATAGGAAAGCTCTGTCACTGTCTCGTTTCCTGCATCGTAAGTAATATAAAGCTCCCTATTATTCTTCAGATAGGTATAGGTTACGGTATTCTTCTCCGTATTGGCAGTTTTTGCTATCTCACCTCCGAAGGTATCGGCAAGTAGGGCATCTACCTCTGTTCTACTCATTCCGATGATGATTCCAAGTACCTTATACTCCCCGGCACCACGAAGCAATGTGATGGCATTCACCTTCTCTTCAGGAGCCATAACCTGTACTACATTCTCCATTCCGTAGACTCCGGTACCCTGTTCTGTTAACTCTGTACCTGACCTTTTTTCAAAGGTAGATACTGATTTTCCTATATAATTTGTTAATTCATATCGTTCTTCTCCAACCCTGCAGGCGGAAAGCATTGTCAATATAAAAAGTGCCATCAGAGCGATAAATACTTTACGGCTTGTCCTCATCTGAAGTTCTCCTTTCCAGTACTGATGCAGTTTCATCAGGATTGTATTAATATCTTAAAATCCGCCAGAAGCTTATGCAAAAGCTCGAAGATGGTGATCGCATCCATCTTACCCTTCTGTCCGGTCGGAATCCGGTAAACAAAATACGGTGTTGACTGAGGCATCAGCTTTAAGCTGTTCTGGTATTGGGTCAACAGCTCAGGAAGCTTCTCCACGGCAAGCTTAGCCTTGGGATACATCATCAGCTTAATCTCATTCTCCTTGTGGACCAGTCCGGTAATGTATAAACTATGACAGATTGATTTGATCAGTGCAATGTTCAAGAGGTTATTCACTGCACTTGGCATATCGCCGAAGCGATCTGTCAGCTCCTCCTGCATATCCATCATTTCTTCTTCGTTCTCAATCTCCGCAATTCTCTTATAAATATCCAGCTTATGAATCTCATTCTTGATGTAGGTAGCAGGAATATAAGCATCCATATCCATATCCACAGTGGTCTCGAAGGTTTCCTCCTCCGTCACCTCACCCTTCATGGATTTTACCGCATCGTTGAGCATCTTGCAATATAAATCGTAGCCGACAGCTTCCATATGTCCGCTTTGTTCTGCACCGAGCAGATTACCGGCACCTCGGATCTCTAAGTCCCGCATTGCAATCTTAAAACCGGACCCCAGCTCCGTGAACTCTTTAATGGCATGCAGACGTTTTTCCGCAATTTCCTTCAGCATCTTATCCCTGCGGTACATTAAGAAAGCGTATGCTGTCCGGTTGGAGCGTCCGACCCGTCCCCTCAGCTGATAAAGCTGGGAGAGACCGAGACGGTCCGCATCATCAATAATCATCGTATTTACATTGGAGATATCCAGACCCGTCTCAATAATAGTCGTGGAAACCAACACATCAATCTCACCGGAGATAAAATCAAACATAATCTTCTCCAGCGTCCGTTCATGCATCTGTCCATGAGCGAACGCAACATTCGCCTCAGGTACGAGCCTTGCGACATTCGCTGCAATCTCATCGATACCGTTGACACGATTATATACATAATAAACCTGTCCGTCTCTTGCCAGCTCTCTGCTGATTGCTTCACGGATGATTTCATCATTATGCTCCAATACATAGGTCTGGATGGGAAGGCGGTCAACCGGAGGTTCGTCCAGAACGCTCATATCCCGGATACCGACCAGACTCATATGGAGTGTTCGGGGGATTGGAGTGGCCGTCAGGGTCAGAACATCGACATCCTTTTTCAGCTGTTTGATCTTCTCCTTATGGGTAACACCGAAGCGCTGCTCCTCATCCACGATCAGGAGTCCCAAATTCTTGAATTTCACATCTGCAGACAATACTCTGTGGGTTCCGACAATGATATCCAGGTTCCCCTTCCTGAGACGCTCCAGGGTCTTCTTCTGTTCTGCAGTTGACCGGAAACGAGATAGAACATCCACGCTGACCGGAAAATCCTTCATACGCTGTACGAGGGTATTATAATGCTGCTGTGCAAGAATCGTCGTAGGAACCAGGATGACAACCTGCTTGCCGTCGGATACTGCCTTGAAGGCAGCACGGATGGCAATCTCTGTTTTGCCGTAACCCACGTCACCGCAGATCAGACGATCCATAATCCCGGTACTTTCCATATCCCGCTTGGTAGCTTCGATTGCTGTCAGCTGGTCCTCAGTCTCCTCATAAGGAAACTCCTCCTCAAACTCCTTCTGCCATACCGTATCGGGTCCAAACTGAAAGCCCTTCTTCTCCCGGCGTTCGGCATACAGCTCCACAAGCTCCTTGGCAACCTCCTGAACCGCACCTCGTACCTTTGCCTTCGTATTCTTCCATTCGATGGAATTCAGCTTATTCAGCTTAGGTTTACGTCCCTCTGAGCCTGAGTATTTCTGAATCACATCCAGGCCTGTTGCCAGAATATACAACACGCCTCCTCCGCCGTACTCAATCTTGATATAATCCTTCGTTACCTTATCGACCTCAATCTTCTCGATGCCCTTGTAGATTCCGAGACCATGGTTTTCATGAACGACATAATCCCCGGGGGTCAGCTCAGTAAAGCTTTGAATCTTACTGCCCTCATAACCGGATTTCTTCCGCTTTTTCTTCTTCTCCGTACCGAAGATATCACTTTCCGAGATAATGACTAGCTTAATCAGCGGATACTCGAAGCCTCTGCGCAGGTTACCATATGCCACCATGATCTCACCATTTTGCAGCACTCGGTCCATATCCTCGCTATAGAAGGCGCTAAGCTCGTAATCTCTCTGTAAATCCTCTGCCAGACGCATTGCCCTGGTTCTGGAACCGGAAAGCAGGATGACTCGGTATTTATTCTTCTTCCAACGCTCCAGGTCCTTAACCAGCACCTCAAAATTCTTATGATAGGAGGCAACGGTCTGAACCGTAAAGTCGTATTTTCTCTTCGGTGAGTAAAAATTATTCTTTACCTCCATAGTGCTGATCAACACCGAATTGCGGTTTGCCAGCATACCCATGGCTTCCTTGTATCCATAAATGACATCCATCTGCCCGGGGAGGATATAGCCCTTCTCAATACGGCCAATCATGCCCTCGCGAAATTCTGTCTCTACTGCTTCTCCTTTTTCAGCAAGTCTTCCGGGCTCATCCAGGAAGAAAATCGTCTCCTCCGGATCGAAATATTGGAAAAAGCTCATAGTCTGATCATAGAAGTAGTTGATATAGCTTTCCAAAGCGATGGAACCGTGGTAAGCATCCAGATTATCCTTGAACTCTGCTACGAGCTGATGAATTCTCGCAGCCTCCTCTGTCTTGAACTGCTCCCGAAGCGTCTTATAATATTCTTTCTCCTCAGCCTCCAGCTTCTTGATACCTGCACGCAGTCTTGCTTCGTCCGGAATGATCTCCGCTGCCGGATAGATGACCAGCTTTTCCACCTGTTCGATGGATCTCTGGCTGCTCACATCAAAGGTTCGGATGGAATCAATCTCATCTCCCCAGAGCTCGATACGGTATGGGGCATCCTCCGTCAAAGGAAAGATATCGATAATACCACCACGAACCGCAAAATCTCCCGGTGCTTCCACCTGTGCCTGCCTCTCGTAACCCAGATGAATCAGCGCTTCTGTAAACTCGGTCAGCTTAATACCGGAATTTATGTCGACGGTAAGGATACGTTCCTTCACCATCTGCAAGGGAAGCAGACGGTCCATTCCGCCATCCAGGGAAAGGATGATGGTGGCGCTCCTGTGCTCAATCAATCGGCTTAAGACACGCAGACGGTCCCTTACAATGGCATTTCCATGGATATCCGCGCTGTAGAAAATGATGTCCTTCGCAGGATAGAGCAGAACCTCCTTGTCATACAGCCGGTAGTCCTCGTAGATTTCCTTTGCCTTCAGATCATTGTAGGTGACGATGACTTTATATTTGAAGCCCTCCCCCAAACCCTGCATCAGATGGCATTTTTGGGAATCAATACAGCCGGTAACTTGTACCGGCAGGTTTTTCGATTTTATGTTCTCCCTGATGTCTATGAATTCCTTTAGCTCCATCAGAGGCATTGTAAAGGTTCTCAACTTAGCTCCTCCTATGAAAAGATCTTAACGTGTATCACAAGGGTGTTTGGTTTTGAAATGAATAGCTACGCAGGCATATGCAAATTGCGCAGCTATTCATTGCCCTAATGTATGATAACCTTTGATACACGAATTTACTTTATTAACTTAATTAGTTTTCTCGTCGCTTACTATTTCTTTCGGTTATATAGGTTCATGGCGGTGTCGATGTCACCTGTGACCATTCTTCGGACGGCGTCGGAGGTATCCTTCAGAGCATCCCGGATGACGGATTCTTCTTCCTTAGAGAAACGGGACAGCACATGATCTGCCAGGTCCCATTCCTTCGGCTTATCGCCAACACCTATCTTAATTCTGGGGAATTCAACTGTTCCAAGATGGCTGATGATACTCTTTATGCCATTGTGACCTCCTGCACTGCCCTTCTTACGGATTCTCAGCTGACCGACCTCCAGGCTGATATCATCATAAATGATGATCACCTCTTCTGGGGATACCTTATAAAAATCCACCAGCTCCCGAACGCTTTCCCCGCTTAAGTTCATATAGGTCTGCGGCTGCGCCAGAATTACCTTCTCTCCTTCAATATACCCCTTTCCGCAAATTGCCTTATGCTTTCTGAAATCTAAGGGGATTCTATAATCATCGGATAAGCGTGTTATCGCATCCCACCCGATATTATGTCTGGTTGCCTGATACTTGTCTGTTGGATTACCCAACCCTACGATAATGTACATAGTATAAAACCTTTCTTAATTTATAACCTGATCTATACGAAGCCGACTTTTCGAGAGTGGCTTCGTCTCTACTGGGCACCTGTCGCTGCGGCGGCTGCTGCTCCTGAAGCTGCTGCCATGACTGCCATCTGCTGTGCCAGTATGATACCTGTTATACTTCTCGCCAGAGTCATCTCCATCGTGCTTCGCTTGGTATCGGTAAGATAATCGTCACATACCACAGCCACAGCAAACATAGTCCTTTCGGTACTTGACATGGACCAGCCTCCGAAGCCCTTTTTTCCTTTCAGGTAATCTCTTACCTCTACGATCTCATCTGCAAGCTTTTCGGAATCCTCCTTCAAAAGTGCTGTCACGCCAAGGAAGGACAGCTCAATTCCCGAGCCGATCTTGCATTTTCTGCTCTTCAAAGCGGTATTTAGACTCGATACTCTCATACATTTTGTATAAGCTTCCTCTTCACTAAAGGTAAGGACATGGGAAAGCGCCTGTACCGCATTGGCACTGAAGAATTCTCCCTTTAAGATTCTGTAACAGCTCTCCATCTCCCGGACTGCCTGTTCCACAGGTTTATCAGTCATGGCCAGCAGTGCTGCAAAGCCATAATCATCTGAGGAGGTAATAAACTTATGCTCCTCCTTCATGGCATCATAATAGTTCTTAGCTGATGTGATTACCTTCTGATAGTCATAAGGATCCGATTGCAGAGCAATCGAGATAGCCGCCAGCACCAGATAAGGAGAAGAATGGAACCCCTCCCGCTTCATAGAATCATATACGTTTAATATACTTTTAAACATAACCTCAGGCTCCGCCTGCAATGCCATCATGACAGCGGACATAAAATTCGTTGTTTCCTTGAATTGAGAGAAAACCCCGGTATTATCCTTAATAATCTTACGGCAGCGATTGATCGCGTCCACATCTACTTCCCTGTTCTCTATCATATACAGCAGGGCACCCAATCTTGTATTAATCGAATTGTTCCATTTGAACTTTTTACTAAGTACTATATAATTGTCTGCAAACAATTCGCATTTATTCTCCAACGTTTCCCTCATAATATTTATCCACCTGACCTTTGCTCAATTGATGCTATCTAATTATAATCTTTTTGCCAGTTGGTGGCAACTGGAATGTTTAATATAGGCTTAGCTGATTATTTTATTTGTTATTTTATCATCCTTTCGCTATAATGATATAAATGGTATGCTATGTTTCCCGGTATCCTCGGGATATCACTATAACAGGAAGAAGCAGGATAAAGAATGAAAGTAATCATTGAAGAGATTGAGAGAGATAGAGATGAGGAGATTGTCATCCGCTGCTGGGAGACCAATGATGAGATACTATCCTTAGTCAGCCAGCTCAAGACAAAGGAAGCTTGTTTTGTAGGGTATGCGGGTGAAAAGATCCATCGGCTGCAGTCCATGGATATCTATTATTTCGAAGCAGTAGATAACAAAGTATTTATTTACTGCAAGCATAATGTGTATGAATCGAGGCAGAAGCTATACGAGCTGGAGAGTATCTGCAAAGGAAAGGGGTTCTTTCGGGCATCAAAATCCGTCGTATTAAATCTTCATAAGATAGCTTACGTTACCCCTTACATAGGCGGAAGATTCGAGGCCAAACTGACCAACGGAGAGAATATCGTGGTTTCCAGGCAATATGTACCCGTATTAAAAACATTGCTTGGTTTATAGGAGGGATTATGGAAAACAGTAAACCTATCAGAAACTTTATTATCAATTATTTCGTGATCTTCGGTATTATCATGCTCTTAACTCTCCTGCTGATACCGGATTATGAATTTAGCAGAAAATCCATTCTGTTGGTAGCGGTAGCCGCATTATTAGGCGACCTGCCAAGCCTTATATTATATGATACAGACAAGCTTTCCCTAAAGGCATTCCGAGTCCGGCTGGTACTTCACTTCCTGCTGATCGAGCTGGTAATTCTGCTATTTGGCTGTGTTATGGGAATAGTCACAACAGCAGCACAGCTTCTTATTTTCTCGATGGAAATCGCTGTGATCTACCTCCTGGTCAGATTAATCTGCTGGGGTGGTGATAAGAGTACAGTAAATAAAATTAATCAGAAGCTCAAAGAATTAGATGATAAATAAAGATGGTAAATAAACGGGAGCAGGGTTTGTATTTTACCCTGCTCCCGTTGTAACTTGCTTACCTGTGGATGCAGCTTGCTTCTGGCGGTATTTACAGGGCAAATTCAAAGTGCTATGTTATGCCTATCAAAAAGAGAGGATGAAAAACATGGCTTCTATTATATTATTATTTACCATACTTGTAGAGATTTCCTTACTCGTTTTCTGCTTTAAGACGAACTCAGCACAAAAGAAAACGAGGAATATCATCAGACTTCTGTCACTCGGTTTATTTGCCGTTTTATCCATGGCATCCGTGCTGGAATGGGGCGCCCGTTGGTATGCCCTTGGACTTCTGCTGGTACTATGGGCTGTTATAGCAATCATTTCTTTACTTGGTGGAAGCAAAGCAAAAAAAGAATTTCACCGGGGGAGAACTGTCGGAAAATCAATCGGGATATTATTATTGGTTACTTTAGCACTGATACCCGCATTTATCTTCCCACAGATTACATTCCCAAAGGTTACCGGGGAATACAAAGTGGCAACCGCCAATGATATCTGGACGGACCCTTCCAGAGAGGAGCGTTTTACACCAGTCGAGGGAGATCATCGTTTTGTCGGTGTAGAGTTCTGGTATCCTGCCGACTATGATAACACAAAGGGACACTGTCCGCTCATCGTATTTTCCCATGGTGCTTACGGAATTAAGAGCAGCAACACTTCTACCTATCAGGAACTGGCATCTCATGGATATGTCGTATGCTCTATCGATCATCCCTACCATGCGATGTATACCAAGGCTCCTAACGGTAGTATCATCACCGCAGCTTCGGAGTTTGTAAATGATATGTCCCTGATTAATGATGACCATTATCCGATTGAGGACAAAATGAAAACCATTCAGGAAATGTTGTCCCTTCGTGTAGAAGATATCAATTTTGTTTTGGACCAGATCGAGCAAAGGACTGCAGCAGCCAAGACGGAAGCTTTTTACACCATGATTGATACGGAGCATATCGGGCTGATGGGACACTCCCTGGGCGGAGCTGCTGCTGCGGAGGTAGCCAAGGAACGGGCTAACATCGATGCTGTGGTGAATCTGGACGGAGATTTCTTGGGGGAATTAGTATTTGAGGGCGGTAAGGAGGCCTACTCGCAGGAACTCTATTCGAAACCGATCCTCTGCTTTTGGTCTGACCTGCTCTATCGTGGCATCAGTGACATAGGGGGCTTCCCTTTCCTGAATAAGGCAACCTCGGCATATGAAGTTCATATCAAAGGTACGGATCATATGAGCTATACCGACTTACCCTTAATATCACCGTTATTAAACAATCTTATTTTAAATATGAACGGACTGAAAAAAGCAGAAATAGATCAGAGCTACTGTACAGAGACAATGAACACACTAATCCTTCAATTCTTTCAAAGTTATCTCAAGAAGGAAGGAACATTTGAAGCTGCTGCTGAGTATCCACTTCGTTAGCACGCTTTTCCGCAATTCCCTTCTGTACAAGGTAGGTAGCCAGGGTATCTCCTAGCTGCGTAAAACTCGCACCCAAGATTGATATGGTATCTTCATCATTACATTTTATAATGGCACATGCAATGGCAGAGATAAGCGTTATCAGTTCACAGTCAAGCAATATCATCACCCCTATTAGATTTTATGCCTCTAATGTCATTATGTGTATACATTTTAAAGATAAATGAAGATTGCTTCATGGCATATTATGTTATATAATTCACAGTATATTACAAAGTAGAGGTGTGAAATGTCGAGGGATAAAAAATCTGTAATAATTTTTTTAATTGTAACCTTTCTCCTAAGCTGTATTTGCTATTACATCTATATAACCGGAGGAGAAGAGGCTTCCAGTATCGTAGCGCTATTGATGTGGTGTCCGGGTCTTGTAGCAATTCTAATCAAAAAGATCTTTTATAGAAAGGAGCGCCTGTTTGGCTTTCAACGCTGCAGCATCAAGTACATATTGCTCGGAATATTTCTACCGGCTGTCTACCTGATGGTATCCTATGGTATCTACTGGGCTATTAATCCTGCTTCCTTTACAGGCAAGACCATGCTCACTTCTATCGTATACACGATCCTCATGATTCTGTCCGGAACGATCCTTGCCATGGGCGAAGAGATTGGCTGGAGGGGGTTCTTACTCCCTAAGATGGATATTCTGATAGGACGAAAGCCTGCTATCCTAGTCTGTGGTTTGATCTGGGCCATGTGGCATTATCCGATTATGATTGCCGGACTTTATCAAAGCGGTACCCCCACCTGGTATCAGCTTCCTATGTTCACCATAGAAGTAGTACTAATTACTGCCGTCATGGCTTATCTGAGACTTAATTCCAACAGTATTTGGCCAGCTATTCTACTTCACGCAAGTCATAATATCATTGACCAGACTATCTGCGCACCATTGACAGAGGCCGATAACAGTGCATACTTTGCAGGCGAAACCGGTTTTATCACAGTAATATGCATCTTCCTTATCACCCTCATATTATACCGAAAATTCCGGAGAAAAGCACAGCACCAATAGCGTATCCGCAAAAAAAGCAGCCTCTTGGCTGCTTTTTTGATTTTATTACCGATCAATAATTATTCCTCTTCTGCTTCGTCTGATTCTAAAGCCGCTATTTCGTACTTCTCAAGGATGATCTTCTGGATCTTATCCCTGGTGTCCGAATTGATCGGATGAGCAATATCACGATACTCTCCGTCACCGGCTTTTCTGCTTGGCATAGCAATGAAAAGACCTTTATCGCCTTCAATAACCTTGATATCATGAACCACGAACTCATTATCAAGTGTAATCGATACTACGGCCTTCATCTTGCCTTCCTTACTTACCTTTCTCACGCGAACGTCGGTAATTTGCATCGGCATGGTCCCCCTTTTCTGTCAAATTTATCGTTAGTTTTCGAAAAAGTTAGTTTAACACTAGTTAATTCACTTTTCCCCGTTACAATAATACACCTGTTTCTACTCTGATCTTTAAAAATTTAACAATACGTGGATACATATGCCATTATACCACAATTATTCCTAAATGGGAATAATAATTACGAGAAAAGCTTAAAATTTTTAACATTTTTGTTAAATATAACATTGACTGACCATTTTTTTATCCGATTTATCTAAATATTTTACTTGGCAGTTCTTCTATAGTTGTCACCGGCTGCCCGAAATCAGAATATAATGACTATTGGCAACCGATACCGGTAAGGAATTAATTTAATATTGTATTTTGAAGGAAATGGGTTATAATAGCAGATAAGCGAAAACACTTGATATGAAACGATGATGCATTATACGCGTAATAAAGTGTAAAAAGTGCTGCGTACTTTTTATCCTGATCCGGTATACCGACATCCAAGCTAGCTTGTCTATCGGTATATTACACTTTATTCCTATATTCGAACATATTCCCTGTTGCATATCATGAGAACTCTCAAATTATCTAGGATAGGAAGTGTACTATGTACAAAATTGATTTTGATGCGCCATGCAAGATTCACTTTATTGGTATTGGCGGAATTAGTATGAGCGGATTTGCAGAATATCTACATACACTCGGGTTTTTTATCAGCGGATCTGACAGTCACCAAAGTAAAATTACCGATCATCTGGAAGAGCTCGGAATGAAAATCTTTATCGGGCAGAAGCCCTCCAATATATCATCCGATATTGACTGCGTGGTATATACTGCCGCTATCAAGGAGGATAACGAAGAATTTATGGAGGTAAAGCGCAGAGGATTACCGACACTCAGCCGTGCCCAAATGATTGGCCAGGTGATGCTGAACTTTGAAAATGCTGTTGCTGTATCCGGTACCCATGGCAAGACAACTACCACCTCGATGCTTTCTCTTATCTTTATGAATGCACAGCTGGATCCTACCATCAGTGTCGGTGGTATCCTTGATGCCATCGGCGGCAATATCCGTATGGGTAATTCAGAGCATTTTATTATCGAGGCCTGCGAATATACGAATACCTTCCTGGAATTTTACCCCAAGCGCGGTATCATCCTGAATGTGGATGCCGACCATCTGGATTTCTTTAAGGATTTGGAGGATATCCGCAATTCCTTTCATCTTTTTGCAAAACGCCTTCCAAAGGATGGTCAGCTGTTTATCTGCGGTGATATAGACCGCCTTGAGGAGCTTACCTCAGACTTAAGCTGTGAAGTACTCACCTATGGAATTATTGATCCTGCGTACCGTACCGGCAGCCGGGATTACGATATAGCTGCCGACCACGTATCCTTTGATAGTCACAGTCACGGAAGCTTTGATTTATACTTCCGCGGTAAATTAATTGATCGAATCAGCCTGAATGTCATCGGACTTCATAATGTCTCGAACTCTCTGCCCGCGATTGGAGTAGCTTTGGAGGTCGGTATCCCGATTGAAATTATTAAGCAGGCTCTCTTAACCTTTCAGAATTCGAAGCGTCGACTTGAGTATAAGGGCGAGATTGGCGGAATTAAAATCATTGATGATTACGCCCATCATCCGACAGAGGTTACCGCATCCTTACAGGCTGCCAAGAATTATACCCACAAGAGTCTGTGGTGTGTATTCCAGCCTCATACTTACACCAGACTGAGGCAGCATCTTTCCGAATTCGCCGTATCCTTATCCCTAGCCGATAAGATCGTTTTAGCTGATATTTATGCTGCACGTGAGAAGAATCCCGGAGATATCTCTTCGAAAGATTTAGCTCGGGAGCTCGAGAGTTTAGGTAAAGAAGTATACTATTTTTCGAGCTTTGATGAAATCGAGAATTTTTTATTACAAAATTGTATGAACGGTGACCTGTTGATAACTATGGGCGCCGGAGATATCGTATCCGTGGGAGAAAATCTTCTAGGTCTGTAGTTATCCACATTGTCCACAGTATTATCAACAAAGTTTTTGATAATTACTGTGGATATTTTTTTAAAAAAAATATTTTCTACAAAGATAGATTTTTGTTAAAAATTAATCGCATATCTACTATATTTCTTAAGCTTTTTACATTTATTTACATAATTTTTACTCCATTTTATCCACATTATCCACAGTATCCACAATTGCCCAATGCCCGTAAACCCCTGAAAATAGGCTATTTTCAAGTGAATTTTTGTGTGCTATAATGTGCACGATGAGTAGATACAACGAGTGATGTAATGATATAGATTACAATAGAATCTGTATCGGGATATCAAAAGCATCTTTATCGGAATGACTAAGGAATTCATCGGAATGTCAAGGGCATCTTCACTGAAATTTCAAAGGAAGATTTCTTATGATGTCCAAGGGACACATCATGTAATGATGTGTCCATATTACGCATTAATGGCAGCTGAAAAGCTAGCTTTTCACGTGCCATTAACGCGCAATAAGTCAATGCTGCATAAGCAGCATGACCTTGGACATCTTTATACACAGACTTTAACATCCTAACGCAGGGTCTTGGAAATCTTACCGAAAAACCTTAGGTGCCTTATTATAGGTTCTTAGACATCTCAAAGTAGAGCTTTTGGACATCCTAATCTTCATCACTTTGATGTCCACATTATTTCCTGGTCTGCACATTCATGTTTTATGGGTAAAGGGAGGGTAGTATTCTATATGAATAAGATTTCATTACATGCCGAAGGTATCTCTGACGTTACTATTATTCCTAATTCTTTTATTGATCAATATATGCCGTCTGCTAACGGTGCATATGTTAAGGTTTATCTGTATCTTCTGCGTTGCTTTTCGGGGAATTGCCCGGAGGTAACGATCTCTTCCATTGCCGACCGATTAGATAATACAGAAAAGGATATCATACGGGCTTTGACCTACTGGGAAAAATTAAAGCTGCTGAAGCTCTCCAGAAATGCACAGAAGGAAATCACTGCTATCAGCCTGGTAGATTTAAATAACGCACAAATCGAGAATACCCCGATCACCGATGTTGACAGTGAATTAGATGAAATCGCTGTCAGTATACATACAGAGACGAAGCCAGCCGGCAGGCAGAGCTATTCTGCAGAGCAGATTGCCAGCTTTACGAACAATGACGAGATTAAATATGCCATGAACATCGTCGAGCTATATCTGGATCGTCCGCTCAAGCCCATGGATCTTCAGTTGATCCTGTATCTTTATGAGGAGCTGCATTTCTCCTCCGAACTGATTATGTATTTATATGAATACTGCGTCTCCAAGGGGAAAAAGAATGCTTCTTATATTGAAGCTGTAGCTTTGACCTGGGCAGAAGAGGGTATCGACACGGAAGCAAAGGCCAAAGAAGCCACCGCGACCTATAATGAACACTTTAATGCCGTCAATAAAGCGTTCGGACTGAATCGCGCTCCGGGGCAGATCGAGCGTCAATACATAACAAAATGGGTGGAGGTATTCGGTTTCTCAGACGATATCATTACCGAGGCCTGCAACCGGACTATTCTTCGTACCCAGAAGCCTGACTTTAAATATACCGATAAGATCCTCGAGACCTGGTATAAGAAGAATGCCAAGAGCAAGTCGGATATTACGAGACTCGACGAGGAATTTACGAAAGCCAGCAAAAATCAGGACGTCAATAAGATCACAACGATGATTAAGCCCGCCCCCAATAAGTTCAACCAGTTTCCCCAGAGGACCTATACTGCACAGGATTATGCAGAGCTGGAGCGCAAGCTGATGAATAAAGGTTTATAAGGAGTCACATACCATGGCGTTAAAAAATGATCAGTATAATCAGATTATACGTGAATATGACAGCAGAAGGCTTCAGAATAAACACGATCTGGACCGCCGGATAGCGCATGCCTATAGCCTCCTTCCGGAGCTTCAGCTTTTAGAGGAGGAACTCATCTCTCTGTCTGCCGAAAGCGGCCGCATGGCCCTTCGTGGAGATGACAGCGGTCTGAAGGTCTTAAAGTCCAAGCTTCTGGACCTTCAATTACGGAAGAAGAAGCTATTAATTGACAATCATCTTCCTACCGATTATCTGGACATGCAGTTCCGGTGCAGCAAATGTCAGGATACCGGCTACGTCGGTAGCGAAAAATGCAATTGCTTCAAGCAGGCTATTGCAGACTTGATGTATTCCGATTCTAATATTAAGACAATCTTAGCCAATGAGAATTTCAGCAGATTTTCCTTCGAATACTATTCTGATGATTATATCGATGAAGCACTCGGTCTGTCTCCGCTTTCCAACATGCAGAAGGTTGTAGCGTCCTGCAAGAGCTTTATAAAGCATTTTCGGGCACATCATGACAATCTGCTGCTGATCGGGAATACCGGAGTAGGCAAGACCTTTTTGGCCAACTGTATCGCCAAGGAGCTGCTCGATCGGGGTAATACCGTAATCTATCTGACTGCTTTCCGTTTATTTGATATCCTTGAAAAGCATAAATTCAGCAGGGATGAAGAGGATTCCTATGTCGCCTCCAATCAGTTTGATTATATCCTTGATTGTGATTTATTAATTATTGATGATTTGGGAACGGAGTTGAATAATGCATTTACGAATTCCCAATTATATCTAATAATTAATGAGCGTTTACTTCGCCAAAAATCAACCGTCATCTCTACCAACCTGTCCCTGCCGAATATTAATTCCGTATATGGGGAACGAGTCTTCTCAAGAATTGTAAGCAGCTACAGTGTCCATCGTATTATCGGGGAAGACATTCGTCTGCACAAGGCAGTCAAATAATTAATATGTAATAAATTCGCGAATTCTGTATTGACTTGCGATTTTAATATATGATATAACTTTAATGGCTTTTGAAATCAATTCTTATTTTCTATGGAGGGAAATCTAATGTCAAAGAACGAGAAGATCGTAGAAACAATTCCTGTGGGGCCGCTAGGTATCATTGCTCTGGAAAGCTGCAAGCACCTGGGAGAACGTGTGAATGACTATCTTGTTGAATGGCGCAATTCAAGAGAAAGCGAGCATAAGGGAACCATCGCATTCACAGGTTACCAAAGAGACTCGTACCTAATGAAGGCCTGCTGTCCAAGATTCGGCACCGGAGAAGCCAAGGGACAGATTAAAGAATCCGTCAGAGGCTCCGATCTATACCTCCTTGTAGATGTCACAAATTACAGTATGACTTATAAAGTATGCGGACATGAAAACCATATGTCTCCCGACGATCATTATCAGGATTTGAAGAGAATTATCGCGGCTGTAGGTGGAAAAGCCAGAAGAATCACCGTAATTATGCCTTATCTTTATGAAGGCAGACAACATAGAAGAACCTCTAGAGAATCTCTTGATTGTGCTTTGGCGTTACAGGAACTTACCAACATGGGTGTGGAAAGTATTCTGACCTTCGATGCACATGATCCCAGAGTTCAGAATGCCATCCCTCTTAACAGTCTTGAGACTGTGGCTCCGAACTATCAGTTTATTAAAGCAATGCTTCATAATGTTCCCGATATCCGTTTCGATTCAGATCATATGATGGTAATCAGCCCGGATGAAGGCGGAATGTCACGTGCTGTCTATTTTGCTAACGTTCTTGGCCTTGATATGGGCATGTTCTATAAAAGACGTGATTATACAAGGATCGTGAAGGGCCGTAACCCTATTGTAGCTCATGAATTCCTCGGTTCTGACATTGCCGGTAAAGACGTTCTGATTGTGGATGATATGATATCCTCCGGCGAAAGCATCCTGGATGTTGCAACCGAATTGAAGAAAAGAAATGCAGGCCGTATCTTTGTGGCAGCTACCTTCGGTGTGTTCACCAACGGCTTCGATAAACTGGATGAAGCTTATGACAGCGGTTTAATTTATCGCGTACTGACCACCAACCTGATCTATCAGACTCCCGATCTTTTATCCAAGCCTTGGTATATCAATGTAGATATGAGTAAGTATGTGGCTTTGATTATCGATACCCTCAACCATGATAACAGCATCAGCTCCCTGCTAAATCCGGTTGAGAGAATCCAGAACATCTTGAAGGAATATAACCAGGGTGGCAGAAAGCTTTCTCAACAGGATTCAGACTCCTTAAGAAGTGATATCGGAGACTGATCCTTAGATAACACAAAATAATTTAGGGCAGGAACCACTTATGAAGTATACTCCATGCATCAGACAAATAATCTGACCTTGGGAGCTGCACTTCACGAGCTGTTCCTGCCCTGTTTTATCTAATAAAGCAAGACTTTTTAATTTAAGATTTTATGCTATGTTCACGGCAACAGGAATAAGCGCTTATTCCATCACTGGTCTTATCTCTATAATAGCTTCTCATAGAGCTTGAACCAGGGAATCCCATAAGCACCGTACCCCAAATCTACGGTCGCAATATACTGATAGCCGCAGCTCACGTATAAACTGATCGCCGGTATATTCTTTTCATTCACATCCAATCGGATTGCCTTCATCCCCTTTTCCTGGCCGTACCTCTCTGCAAATTGAAGCAATTCCCTTCCAATCCCCAGCTTTAGGTAATCAGGATGCACTACCAGGGTATGTATCACATAAATCCGATCATAGCTTCCCTCATACTGCCAGCTCGCATTCTCATAACCGTGTTCCGGCTCATGGCTTAAGATTACCGATCCAACTACTTTATCCATCAGTCTAACTACAAAGAGACAATCCTGCTCTAATCCATGCAATGCATCTTCTCTGACAGGATAGATCCCCTTTCGCCAGCCGGGATAATTTATCTCCTGTTCCAGATAATCACAAGCATCCTCATAGAGTTGAGCTATTTCATCGATATCCATCTGTGTTCCTTTGTCAATCTTAAAATCCATGAACTTCTTCTCCTTCGTCCTATCTATTGCTCCACACCATCCGAAGCCTTCTCCGAGGGGATATCCTCCGTATCAGAGATGGCTCCATCCTCGCCGATTGTATCCTCCGCCTTTTTTTCGACAGCAGGTTCTTCCTCTGTTGTTACCGTTTCACCGTTATTTGTTGTACCTGTAGTAACTTCTTTCTTTCGGACATCCTCTGTCTCTGTGCTATCTCCGGTTCCAGTACTATCCCCAGTCCCAGTACTGTCCTCGGTCCCAGTGCTATTCCCGGCCCCAGTACTATCCCCGGTCTCTGTAGTATCCCTGGTTTCTACCGAAGTATCCTTTGATTCTGCTGTGCTCTCCTGCTTCAGATCTCCTGTTTTAGTATTCCCAGCCGTCGGGTCCTCCTGCGGTATGGTGTTCTGCTCCCGGAGTGCCTCCTTGGCTTCTTTCTTCGCCTCAGTACGAGCCTTCTCCTTAGCTTCAGCCTTCAGAGCCGCTTTCCAATCATAAAGCTCGAATTCCCTGGTCATAGATTTTGTATGGATTTCTTCCATATAGCTATGCCATATGGTTCCGGGATAGCTGGCGCCCTGTAGCTTCGGTACCGACTGCGGTATATCATAGCCTACCCAGACACTGGTGGTATAGTATGGCGTGTATCCTACGAACCATCCATCCTTCTTATCATTGGTGGTCCCGGTCTTTCCGGCACTCACCGTATGGGATAAGCTTAAGCCTCGACCTGTTCCATTCGTAATAACCCCCATCATTTCCTCTGTCATGATTCTGGCTGCCTTAGTCTGATATATTTGTTTTGTCTCCATGGGATCTCCTACAATCTCATTGCCCTCGGAGTCCATGATTTTTACAATACAGGTGGGAGTCCTGTAATAACCGTCGTTCTCCAGAGTGGCATAAGCCGCCGCCATCTCTACCGGACTGGCCCCCACGGTCAATCCGCCGAGTGCGGATGCCAGGGTATAGTCACCTTCTTTGATTTTCGTATAATTCATCTTTATCAGATAGGATAAACCTACCCGAGGAGTTAACTCCCCCAGAAGCTTCCAGGCTATGGTATTCTTCGACAGCTCAATCGCCCGTTGCAGCTTCATTTCACCGGAATATCCTCCTTCGGCATTCTTCGGTCCGTCCTTGATTTTTTCATCTATCACAATGCTATCCGGAGTATAATTTTTCTCAAAGGAAGGAGTATAGACGATTAAGGGCTTGATCGAACTGCCTGGCTGCCGGTAGCTTTGATATGCACGGTTTAGCGTATAGCCCTCAAGCTTTTGCTCCCTTCCGCCGACAATAGCCACGACTCTTCCGCTGTCATTGTCGATGCAGACGGCTGCACCCTGCATCTGATATACTCCTTCCTCATTAACCTCTTTGAACTCCTTCAAAGCTTTATCTACTGATTTCTGGAGAAGCTTCTGTTTATCCAGCTCAATAGAGGTATAAATACGATAGCCGCTGACATACAGCTCCTTCTGATACTGATCGTATAATTCCTCATAGGAGGTTTCGTACTCCTCACGATCCTCCTCACTTTCGAATTGATTGCGGAAGTTAAAGCCCGCTTCCTTCATTAAGGCGCGAATCGCACAGTAATAGGTATAGGTCTCCACATAATTTCTTTTCTTAGTTTTATCCTGATGCAATTCTATCTTTTCATTGATCGCTTCCGTATATTGCTCAGTACTGATCTTTCCCTCGTCCAGAAGCTGCTGTAGAATACGGTCCCGTCGTTCCAAGGTATTTTCCATATTGGTCAGGGGGTTGTATCGGTTTGGACTATTGGGAATAGCGCATAAGAATACGATTTGGGACATACTGAGTCCCGAAACACCCTTCCCGAAATATCCGCGTGCCGCTGCCTGTAAGCCATAGTGACCGTTGGCACAATACATATCGTTAATATAGAACTCCATGATCTGAGCTTTGGTATATTTCTTCTCCAGCTCCTGCGCTATAAAGATCTCCTCGATCTTTCTTTCGTAGGTTACCTTCTGGGTCAGGAAAACACTTCGTGCAAGCTGTTGTGTGATTGTACTGGCTCCCTGGGTAATCTTCCCCTTATGCTTGATGAGCGCAATGGCGGCTCTGATATTAGCCAGATAATCCACTCCATCGTGCTCCAGAAACTTACGGTCCTCCGATACTACCATGGCCTTAATTGCGATCACAGGAATTTCCTCATATTTTATATAATATACATCCTTTTCAGATTTCAGCGTAGAAATCAGATTTCCGTCCGCGTCGTAGACAAGACCGGTCTGAGAAGCCTTAAAGGTACTCTCAGTAGATAACGCCGCCTTCTGTTTTGCATCTGCCTGTAACTGCAGAATCTGCTTACCGTAAGCATGATAGAAATAAATGATGCTTACTGCGATCACAAGCAGAACTCCAAGCGTAATCAGCTGCAAGATCAGCTTCAGGGTCTGTAGGAGGCTCTTCTTATCCTTCTTTTTTATACGCTTCTTAGACATGGCTGGTCCTCCATGGTATTAGGACAGGTCTACCAGATGATAGGGTATTCCCATCTCCTCAAGTATGCTCTGTTCCCTCTTATGGCAGGTAAAGAGAAGTATCTGTCTGCGTGTTGATATTTGCTTTAAAGCTGCCTTGACTCTGATATCATCGTATAAGGCAAAGCTATCATCCAACAACAGGGGAACCTCATTTGTTCCCAGCAGCAGATCAGCCACTGCCATACGAAGTGCAAAGTATACCTGGTCTATCGTTCCGGCACTTAGCCTTTCCAGAAGGATATACTCTCCGTTCCAACCTACCTTGACCTCCAGCTTCTCATCAATCTTTAAATCACCATACCGTTCTCCGGTTACTTCGAAGATGACCTCGGAAACCGCTTGATTGAGTTGTTGTCCAAAGCTGTCATGAATATCTGCGGATAATTCCTGAATTGAGGATAAGGCGAGCTTGATTGCCTCCAGCTCTATGGCATTCTCTTTCTGGGTCTGTACCAACTCTTTGTATTTCTCCTGATTACGAAGCAGCTGTTCTTCATTTCCTTCCAGGGAAGTGATCTCCCATTTCAGCTTTTCTATATCAAGCCGACAGGCCTCCGACTGAAGGTTCAGCTCCTCCAGCTGACCGGAGCTCTCCTGCCTCTTAAGGCGGATTACCTCCTGAAGCTGCTGTATCGTGTCTAGCGTCAACTCCTCCTCCGGAAGAAAGTACTGCATATATTTCATGATTGTCTCATAAACGGCATCCCTATTATCTTCCAGAGCATTCTTTCTAAGCTCCAAGTCCTTCATTTGTTCTTTTATATTCTCCAGAGCATAAAACTCCTTTTGGACTCTTTCCAGCTTATCCTCCATCGCAGCAATGCTTTCTGTTTGATTCCTGGTAAAGATATCATTCAGATTATTCCTGTCCAGGATTATTCCCCGTTCGAGCTCTTTAGCCTCTGCCTGAATTCTGCCGTAAGACTTCCTATGAATGCCGATAAGAGTGAAGAAGGCAGCCATTCCCGACATAACGGCCGCTACAGCCAGAAGTATTCCTACTAAGGACATGCCTGAAACCGCAAGTGCAATCCCTGCAATTACTATTCCAGGTAGCAGCGTGAAGAGAATACCCCTCGCTTCTGTTTTCTTCTTAAGCTCATATTCCTTATGCAGTCCACTGAACTGCCTTTCCTTCTCCGTGATCTCCACAGTCAAGGCTTCGGCAAGCTTCTTATCCTCCTTCAGCGTGTCCATGGAATGCTGTGCTGTATCACCCGCAGACATTCTTCGTTTTAATTCCTCTTCCTGCTTCTCCGCCTGAACTGTCTGTCTTGTAAGCTCCTGATAGCTACGGTATTTCTCCAGGATTGCGGGAAGCTGATCCATGCGCTGTGCAGCCTCTTGATCCAGTGCTGCCGCTAAAGCTTCTCTCCGACCTGCCAGCTTCTGTTCCTGCTGTTGCTTTTCATGAAGCTGCAGGGTTAATCGATCGATACGCTCTTCTCTTGCCAATCCTTCTTCAATCTCCACCTGCAGGGCCTTCAGTGCTGCGGTACTCAGCGTAGGCTCCAGCTGCTTCCTCTTCTCATTCAAAGTACTGACCGCTTTTGCCACATTGACTTCTTTGCTTTTGGCTACGGACAGGTTCGCAATATAATTCCGCACCTGTGCAGCCAGCTCTGTATCTGTCTGCGCCTTCAGCTGCTCGATACTCACGGTATTGCGGAAAGTGGCTTCCGTCAGTCCGGGAACCAGTTCACTAATTAGCCCCTCCCGAAGCTTAACTTCTCTTCCGGTTGACAGCTCCAGTATAGAAAAGCTCTTGTCATTGGCATGAAAGCTTCGTGTCAGACGATATTTCCTGTCTCCGGCTTCGATATCCATACTCCCGCCGAAAGCACCCGGATATTCCCAAGGCAGATATCTGGTGTATGAGTCCTCCTTTGAAGCCGACCCTCTGCCTCTTAATCTCTCGATACCGAACAGCATTCCTTTGATAAAGGTATGTAAGGTAGTCTTACCTGCTTCATTCTGCCCGTAGATCAGATTGATACCGGGCTGCAGCTCTATCTCTTTCTCACGAAACCGCCCGAAATAATTCATTTTAAGCTTTGTTATCAGCATACCCGCACCATACCTTTCATTCCTTTGCATTCAAAAGCGCTTCCATTCCATAATAAAGCGCCTTCCTGGCAATCTCGTCCTGCCCAGCCGACTCCTTGATCCTTCGGATAAACATTCCGATCACATTGTCCGCATTTTCTTTATAAAGTGCATCAAAATCATAATCCGGCACGGACTGATCCATGGTCTCCAGTACGTTTCCAAGACCGCTCAATGCTTCCTTATCAAAATGGATTGTCTCATCTCGTACTCCCTGGATTGTGAAGGAATAGATATTATCCTCACCATACTCCTTCATAATCTCTCTGGCCTGATCCAGTAGGGAACCATTGGTCGTATCCTGGGTTACACTCAGGATGCACCTTCTATACTGCCTGAGGGAATGTGGTACAAAGCGTGCCGAGGTCTTTATCCTGCCTTCGGCATCCTTGGTAATCTCACCAATAATATAACCGCGTTCTCCCAACTCGTTCTTATCTAGGGGTTCCAGAGATCCGCAGTAAGCGATCTTCTCTGTAATGAATTCCGGTTTGTGGATATGCCCCAGCGCGATATAATCAAAACCAAGCTCTGTCAGCTTCCTTCGGTTCATTGGGATATTTCTCTCATCTCCTCCGTGAGCCAGCAGGATATGCAGCCTATTATTCTGATTCGGTTTTACACCGTCATAGAGAGGCTCAGTAATATCCTTAGAACAGAAGCTCAGGCCGTATACCTCGACTCCCAGCTCCGCATATTCCTTCACCTCCAGGCTATCCTGCAGGAAGAAATGGATCTTCTCATCCCAGACAAAATCCTGATAGTAAGACCTTGGCCCGATATAATCATGGTTACCCGCCATAATGACCGCCTTGGCTGTCTCCAGCCTGCTTAATATGTAATTAACCTCCTTCAGCTCTCTCACCAGTGGCTGGCGATGAAACATATCCCCTGCAATCAGCAGAAGCTCCGCTTTCTCCTCATTGCATATTCGAACGATATCCTGAAAGCTGCTCCAGATTTCCTTTTCCCTCTGTGGACCCCAGGGCATATTCGAATCCGGGGTTGCGCCCAGATGGATATCTGCAATATGAATAAACTTCATAATTCCCCTCCTATTCCGGCTAAGTTTATATAAATTTCTATGTTAACCAACTTCCGTGTCAAAAGGTCATGCTGCTTGCAGCAATGGCAGTTGAAGAGCTTGCCTTTCAACTGCTTTTCTGTGCCTTTAGACACATCATAATAATGTGTCCTTTTTGACACTTTAAACACTAATCGTATTATCTCATATACTTGGGACACCATGTGTCTCTATTGTCGATTCATTTACTCTGTTGCTTTTTTCATTATACACAAGATCATAAAATTCCGCAAGCAAGCGGGCGAACATCCATTCTGTAGCTTTCCCTTGCATTTTCAACTATTTACGAGTATACTCTTACTAATTTTACTGAAACTATCAAACCAGATACAGGAAGATCAACTCATCCTTGCGGCAGCAGAAAAAACAATATGAGAGGAGCAATGCTATGATAACACTGGAAACCGACAGATTGATTTTAAGACCCTTTGTGGAGAGTGATTTAATACAATTTTATGAATATGCCAAAACTCCGAATATCGGCCCGAATGCCGGATGGCCACCTCACCGGGAGATAGAAGAATCGCGGCGAATTCTGACCAGCTTTATCGAAGATCAGGAGGTCTGGGCCTTGGTCTTGAAGGAGAGCAACAAGCTGATCGGCTCCCTCGGCCTGCATGCAGATAAGCTCCGAACTGCCCCTGATGTGAAGATGCTCGGATATGTTCTTTCGGAGGATTACTGGGGACAGGGACTGATGACGGAAGCCGCAATTGCTGCCATCCGATACGCCTTCGAGCATATGGGCATTAAGCTGCTGTCCGTGCACCATTACAGCCACAATGAGCGATCGAAGCGTGTGATCGAGAAATGCGGGTTTCAGTATGAGGGCACCTTGCGTCGCTGCATCCAGATTTTCAATGGTTGTATCTTCGATCTCTGCTGCTATTCAATGACCCTAGAAGAATGGCAGAAATTTGTATCCAAATAATCAAGTCATTCTATTCGGTCTATGCTATGATATCCTCATACGGTGCCGTTATCACAATACATGGATAGTTTACTACTGAGTAAGTTTCGATTGCAATTATTCTCATAGGTTTCAGGCAAGGTATCAATACCATTCTCCTGAGGTTTTTACCAGAGCCTTTTCTAAGACTTGGGGGATTACACCGTCTGCCTTTCGAAAGCAATGGAGCTTTAGTGGTATCTTCCCGAGATTGGAATTCGAATATGACGGAGGTAAGCTAATGAGCAGAAAGAAATTAGATCTGTCCGAGCTGTATGATTTACTGAAAAGCCGTACAGACAGATATGTATTATGCTTTGACATTATGAGGTTTCAGACAGTTAACGATACGTTCGGCCGCGCAACCGGAGATCAGGTGATTATCGAGTGTTTAAGAAGAATTGATTCTCTATCGGGGGAGGATAGTATCCTTTTTCGTATCGGTGGAGATGAATTTGCATTAGTGACTGATTATGCCGATGCTCTACAGGCAGAACAGCTCGCCGCAAAAATCACAGCATTGAATGATCGGACCATTGAAGTGAATCATCAGAGTATTCCTGTCAGTATGCGGGTCGGAGCGACAAAAATAGATGCCCAAACTGTCAGATACAAGGAATTATTCGAGAATCTGGACCGTACCATTGAGGAGGCTAAACGAAAAGCAGGCAGTTTGGCTTATTATATCCTAAGTTAAATATCCCGAACATATAAGAGAGAGGCAGTTACAAAATAGTAATCAAACAGAAAGATCTCTTGCTTTCTATGCATTACTGATTTTATGACTGCCCCTCAGTTTTTTATATTCTATTACTTTTATGCTGTTGCGATTTGCCGAAGCACTTCGTTTCTTCGTGTCTACTCAGCAGTGCTTTCTTGTCCAGCCACATTATTCTGCTGTTCCCCACTTCCACCAGTAATATTTCTTATCATTTCAAAGGCACCGGTGCTAGCCAGACCACTTGCCAGTCCACCGAGTAAAATCTCCGGAGTAAAGGTCCAGCCGTTGATCCAGATATTTAATACAATGCCGATTACCGCCAGTATCAGCGGTATGAATTTATTCGGTATAAAGGAAATGCTGTGCTTGATGATATATCCTACGCAAAGACAAATCGCCAAAACTACCACAACCACATATTTAGATAAAAGCTCCATCCTGTCTCTCCTTTCTTGCTTCGAATACGCTCCTCACATCCTATGTAGACATCCGTAATATTGTCCACTATACCATATGAAGGATCTCCTCGAAACATGCCAAGGATTATACCGACTTTATCTTCACCCTGAGATACGTAATTATTCTATATCGGATTTATTACTCCGATGATCAGGTTGTCAAATTCCTTCTGAAGAATAACAATCTATTCTACCGAGGGTTTTCTCTTCCAGGGTCTGTACTTCCCCAGCCATCCCTGTTCCATCCAATATGCTTTATCCTCAGAACCGGATCCCCACCCCGCCAGCTGCATTTTCCTCATAAGGTGGAACATTACCTTCCTGCTAAGGAATACCTTTGTGGGCCTTCTGCCTGCCTTGAGCTTATCCGCCATGGCCTTTATATCCTGCTCTATTTTTGCTTTATTTTTATCATTTACATCATTCCAAGACACAGCCATACTACGCACTTTATAGGTTTGTATATATGATATACCCCAGAATTTCAAGCTGGTTACAATATCCTTTGCGGCTTCCTTCATACCTCCGCCGGCACCGGCAGAGACCACAACCGCTCTTTTAAAATACATCTCTTCCTTAGGTCTGTGACTGATCCATTGGATAAAAAGATGATCTAACAATGCTTTCATCGATCCTGTAGTACGTAAGCAGTATACCGGAGTCGTGAATACTAATAGGTCTGCCTCGTCCATACTTTGCATGATTGGTCTTACCCATTCATAATGCGGGCATTGATCTGAGCTCTTCAGACACTGATAGCAGCCGCAGCAAAAATGAGGCATATCCTTTGGCAGAAAGAATTCTGTTATGTTTTCTTTTGATCCGAGTTGATCGACCAGAGCTCTTCCGACATGATAGGATGTTCCCTTGTGACTTTGTCCGTGTATAATTACTATTTTCATTATGCTTCCCCCTTCGTATTTTTATATAAATCGCTAAATTGCTTAATATGGTGTTCTATCATTTGTAATGCTTCTTCTTCTCTCTCGGGATGACAGTCACAGAGTGTAAGCAGTAAAAACATCGGTCCATAAAATTGTAATGCCATCGTCTGCGGATCCTTCTGTAGCATTTTTTGCCGTCCTATGAGTAAACCTAACGCCGCCCCCTGATAAGTAAGAGGGGCATCAATATACTGCTTCACATACTGATCAGCCAATTCCCTGTTATGGTATTGTTCCATAGCCAACAGCTTTCGAAATTTTGCCACATACTCATCATGAAGGAAATAAAGGAAAAGGCTTTTTCCCATCTCAATCAGCTGTTTCTCATCAACACTCTGGAATAGCTCAATATCCTGTTCCGGCTCATTGCCGTTCATCTGCATCGTTGCTGCCTGTTTCTCATATCGTTCTGACATCTCCGCAAGAATTGCATCATAAATATCCTGCTTACTTTTATAATGCTTATATAAAGACGGAGCCTTGATGCCGACTGCCGCAGCAATCTGGGCCACACTAACCGCCTCGTATCCCTTTTCTGCGAATAAATTTAACGCTTCCAAAATAATTCTTTTCTTTGTAGATAGCTGTTCCAATCTCCATCTCCTTTTGGCTAACATTCATTAGCTTAATTATAGGCTAACAATCATTAGCTGTCAATCTATTTTTTAGAAACAAAAAAGATATCATGATATACTTCATGATACCTCTTAGTCATTCGCTTTTTTATTCCTAATCTGCTTTTGAATAATGACCCGATTCAACTTGTTGTCTGGCTCTTTAAACAGACAGCCGTAGGAAAATGCCCGGTAACGCTTTGCCTTTTCTTTTCTTATGACTGTGCCCTCGAGTAAATAATGAACACCTTCACAATTATAAAGAATTCTCATCATGGTTCCTATATCAAATTCCTGTTTTAAAATAATTCCCATCCCAGTAATACTGATGTTCTTTAAAACACCCTCCACATTTCTCCAACTGCCATTCTCAATCAATACCATGACTGTTACTACTTCACCGATAAATACCCGATATGCTTCTCGGCGATTTATTCTGCTAACATCCTCCTCAGAGCTGACCTGATATACTCTCATGTCAAGAAAAGAAGCAATCTCCATCGTAAGCTCTTCGAATTTAAAGACTCCTTCCTTTACCGTATAGATTAACTCTGCCTCCTCCAGTATTTCAGGATCTATCACCTGATTATTATCCAGAATAGAAGGAATGATTATGTATGTACTGTTTTTTGCAACCAAGTCCACAATCATACTATAATACTCTTCTTTATATTTAAATTTCAATAACAGCTTGTTCTCTGTCTCAATATCTATTAATTTCATCTAGGTTTCTCCTGTTGAAGGATAAAATGAAGAATTCTATTTGGGGATTTTCTGTTACCAAATATCGATTTTTGTAAAGATGATTGTACTATATTTTTAGCTATTTTAAAAGTGAAATTTTTCAGTACCGACAAGGCAGAAAAAGCAGAATATCCTTAAAACAAGCCAGGTAATGGAAATTATAAAAATTAATTTATTTTTATTAAATATTTATAATCAATGTCAGCTTCGTTGAATGCTGTCAATTCTAGATGTATAATAATATTGACAGAATACAACATCATGTTCCCAACAATAATGGAGGTACTCCTATGAAGCTTTTGGCCGGCATTAAAAAGAACAAGCACGTAAACAGTATTCGGGTAAAGATCGTATTAGCTTTTGCATTGTTAATCTTGATTAGTATAAAAATCATCTCACAGAGTTCAGTTACAATTGCTTCGGATCTTTTGACTAAAGAGGCCCAGAATTCAATAGAGATAACTTCTTCAGATGGTGCAAAACTTGTCGAAAAGAGCTTGAGTAGTATGACAAGTAATCTAACGTTACTGTCCCATCAAAAGGATATTCAAACCTTAGTCTTAAAGACACAGCTTGAAACCCTTTCTTATCAATTAAAGAATACAGAATACCTGGCGTTAGCAATTGTTCAGCCGAATGGTAAGGCAAGCTATACAGATGGTACAGAGAGTGATCTCGGAGACCGTCCCTATATACAAAAGGCTCAGGCCGGAACACCGACTGTATCCGATGTCCTGATCAACAAAGTAACCGGTCAACCGGTTATCATGGTTGCAGTTCCGATCAAAATAGGGGATAAGGTAGAACAGGTATTAATCGGTTCTAAAGACGGGAACGAATTAAGTGATATCACAAAAGGCATAGCATATGGCAAGAACGGTTATTCTTACATAATTAATGGCTCTGGGCAAATCATTGCTCATCCGAATTCCGAGCTGGTATTAAATCAGTTTCATCCCATCGAAGCTTCGGCAAAGGATGAATCCATACAATCCCTGGCAAATGCTATAACCCAGATGCTGGAACAAAAAAATGGCTTTATTACTTATGATTATGACGGGAAATCCTTATTTGCAGGCTTTCATAAAATTGAAGGAACCGACTGGATTATGGTCACTACTACAGATAAAGCCGAGGTTCTTTCCAGCTTAAGTATCTTGAAAAGTAAAATGGTCATATGGATTGTAGTCTGTTTGGTTATCTCTCTGCTTTTTACCCTACTGCTCGGAACTTTGATTACGAAGCCTATGATAGCCTTATCAAAGATATCAGAAAAAATAGCAGCGCTTGATATTACGGAGGATATTTCTAGTAAGATGCTGAAGCGTTCCGACGAGAACGGCATTCTGGCAAATGCTATGCAGAATATAACGGACAGCCTAAGAAAAATCATTGGTGAAATTACTGATTCCTCCCTACAGGTCTCCACTACAGCCGAGGAACTGACAGCAACTACTGAGCAATCAGCTTCTGCTTCCGAAGAAGTGTCCAAGACCGTGGAAGAGATTGCAAAGAGTGCCACCGAACAAGCCACCAATACCGAAAAAGGCTCTCTGGAAGCAATTAAGTTAGGAAACATCATTGAACAGAATCGTGAATATGTCTACAACATGAATAAAACCTCAGATAAAATAACCGATGTTGTGCAGGATGGTTTGAAGGAAGTCAGCCGTTTGGCTCAAATATCAAAGGAAAGCAGTCAGGCTAACAAGGAAATCTATGATATTATATTGAAGACCAACGAGAGTACAGCACAGATCGGAAATGCCAGCAATGTAATCGCTTCCATTGCAGGCCAGACCAATCTTTTGGCCTTGAATGCATCTATTGAAGCTGCAAGAGCCGGAGAAGCCGGTAAGGGCTTTGCAGTTGTAGCATCGGAGATTAAGAAGTTAGCCGGTCAATCCGCTGAATCTACCAGCTATATTGATGGAGTGGTTCGTGATCTTCAGGCAGTCGTAGCAAATGCAGTTGCAAGTATATCAAAGGTAAATAACATCTCCAAGGAACAGACGGAGAGCGTACTGAATACCAAGGATAAGTATGAGTCAATTATGCATGCTATTGAAGAATCCAATGCTGTAATCAGTCAGTTGAATTCCTCCGAGAACGAGATGGCAAATGCTAAGAATGATATTATGGACCTTCTTCAAACACTTTCAGCCATTGCCGAGGAAAATGCAGCAAGTACCGAAGAAGCCTCTTCCGCTATGCTGGAACAGAACACTTCGCTCGAAGAGATAGCGATCTCCAGCGAAAAGCTCGCCAATCTGGCAGAAAGCCTTCAGACTATCATCCAAAGGTTCAAAATAAAGTAATCGTTTTGCCAAAAGAGACGCAAAACCTTATCAATTAAGGTTTTGCGTCTCCTTTCAATATCAGTATGATTGATATACAAACCTACCATAGCTTATATATTTCATCTAAAATATTCTTAATATTATTTAATCCGCTTTGTTCTTGTCTGTAGGATATTTGAAGTAAATGAATTGCCTCATCCTTATGCTTTTTTGTTATATCTGAAGCTCCATTCATAAGTGGATATACTTCTGTCAATTTTTTTAAGGATCTGGCACAGCTTTGATAGCAGCGAATTGCCTCATCAAACAGTTCCTCCATAATCCCGATACGCAGTTTAGCCTCAAGAAGAAATGATACCGCCATGGATTTACAATGTGACCAGAAGGCAGCATTGTAAGCACAGCCATAATAATCAGCGGTATTATTAGCTATAGCATTCCACCATACGGAGTAGGCTTCTATACCCATTGTATAGCCGTCATTAGGAGGATATAGCTCCGGATTACCGACAGTAATCGCATATTCAAATATATCTTTCAATGATTTCAAATTATCTGAGATACTACCGGGATGGATGATATGTATTTCAAGTATACCCCACTCGCTATTTCCCAAATCCTCATAAGGGAAAGGCCCAGCAATATTTCCAGAATCGATATCAAAGTAATAATATCCTATGTCGTCATAACCGGCAATCAGATAATACTGTGGCTTATCAAGCTCCCATACATAGCAGGGTAAGCCCTTATTAATTGCATTTCGTATTGATGTCCATGCAGTATTTCTTTTCTCTGATATATCTTTCTCACCTTTCCAGCCAGTCTGTGTCTCAATTATTCCGCCGCAATTTCCTACATGTGATAGAAAGCATCCTCGATCATTCCAAAACTCTGTGCCTTTAGAGGATACTGAATCATTAATATTCAACATGAAGGCATATGGGGCTGAAATCCATCCCAGGGATACACAGATTCCAATGTAATGAAGACTTGATTTGATACAACTGATCAAAGAAGGAGCACCGGTATATAATTTTAACCCAGGTAAAAGAACCTTGCTGCTATTGTTATCCTGCACCCTATCAGAATATGATTTTACACATAAAAGAGCTTCAATTGGAAGGTTATACAACTGCGATAACACCGGAAGAAGGTAGGTATCCGGAATAGTAATGCCATTTTCCCATTTTGATATTGCTTGTGGTGTTATATTCAATATCTTTGCAAGACTATCCTGAGTAATTCCTGATTTCTTACGTAGCTCGTATAGATTTTTCCCAATTTTGTTTTTATCGATCATTAATTCCTCCAGGCGTTCATTATGTATTTCACAGTGTAAAGACAAGTTCTATTATAGTAATAATAGGGATATTTGTAAACTAGTATGATATTTAGAACTCAACCGGTAGTTAATATTCTGTTTTTTATGTCAGAGAATAAACTTTCGGTTGTTTGTCTTTTGGAATTGAAGTTAGTTATAATAGCTTTATCGAATGTAGCTTATTAAGAATGGAGAAATACGAATGGAGAGACTAATGGAAGAAATAAATTATCCGGAAAATGATAAGATAATAAATCGTATCAAGGAAGAGATCGTGGAAAATCTAGGAACTGAGTCTTGGGCGCAAATTAATGCAACCATAGAAATTCCAAAGGCTTCAATGAATGAGGAGCAATTAAACAAAGCTACCTACCAGCTTGTAAACAAATTTGATCAGATGGCAGATGATAAGATTGCAAACAAAGTATTTTCAAAGGTATGTCACGGCTTAAAGCGAGAGGATTTTAGGTGGGTCAGGGAGAAATTCTTACAATATAATGATATCGATTCCTTTGCAGAAGATGTTAGAAAGGATAGAATGAAAGAGCTTCGTGAGTTTTTAAATAGTGGCGAGTTATTTTATGGACAACCCATCGATAGTGAGGTATATACCTATGTTGATTCAATAGAAGATATTTTTTATGGAAAAAGATATGGTAATAAAATTGTAGCAACGGCGATACCCTTTCATACGAAGAATTTCTTACATGCCTCGAATCATATAGAAAAACGTTATCATTTATGTCATTGCCAGTTTGCAAAAGAGTCAATCTTATGGGATAAAACAGTATCAAAAACCTTGTGTTACTGCAGCCTCGGGCATACAAAAATATTCTGGGAAGCCGCCCTTGATACTAATTTAGAGGGTAATGTAATATGCTCAGCACTTGGTGGAGACCTGGCTTGCAGATATGAAATATATCTGCCGGACTACATAATTAAAAACCATGTTCTTGATTAACGGGTATTATAGCAAAGATTCTCTGTGCAATTATAGCCTTGGACATAGAGATATTATTTTGAAGGCAGTTTTTGATACACACCTTGATGGCTCGGATGTAAAATTTGAAAAACATGTCCACACCTACAAGTGAAGAGAATATAAATACAATAAAAACACATACACAAAATGCATATTTACTATGAATTAAGGGGTTGTTATAAATGTCAGAATCGCGTTATATCGAATATATTTTACAAGGGCATGATTTATATTGGGATATCCTTGGTAATATGCGTGGAAACGTAAATCATAAGAGTGATATATGCTGGCTTTCAGGGGATATTGATTTTACCTATTCTATGGAACTTAACGAGTCAGATTATAGTAAACAAATCAACCGAATAATTACGCGCATAAGAAATAAAGAGCTACCAGACAACCTTGTAATTACTCCTAAGTCTGCTCCTGAGGGTATTGATCTATTAGATTATTTTATGAAAACAGGATTATTTAAAGTCGGATTTTCTTCTTTGGGTATGTTGAGGAAATTAGCTCCAGATACTTTTTTACCTGCCCCCGAAAAATGTTTGAATATTTTTCGAGTAAAGGATTTACTACAGTTAAAAATGTGTGGAGCAATACTAACTTCATCCTTTGAATATATTTTGTTTACATATGAGCATTATATGGATGCTTTTAACATGAAGAATGTAAGTTTCTATATTGCAGAATACAATGGCTTCCCTGTAGGAGCGTGTATGTCTATATTAAGTGATGAGTTTGTTGAGATAGCATGGGTTGGTACATTAGTTGGTTATAGAAGGAAAGGCATAGGTGGTTATTTAATTAACGCCGCAGAAAAGGATGCTTTACAACAGGGAAGATCAATAGCTGTATTAACTGCTTCTGAAGGAGCTATCAATGCATACAAAAGAATAGGCTATCAGGGTTATTGTAAACTTGATACTATATTTTTGATAGATGACGAAAAGCCTAATTAATTTTTATAAATAAGGAGTCATTCAGCAATACATAGATTTAATAAGGAGGAGTTCATACACATGAGTGAAAATTGGTTAGAAAATCTTGCCTCCGATGTGGAAGCGAACTATGGAGAAAAAGCGCGTATCCGAATTTTTGTGGATTTACAAAATATGTCTAGTGATCCTTCATCTGAAAGTGAATGGTTTAACAATCAGTTCATTCCTGGTATGGACGAGCTTGACAATAAAGACTTTTTAACAATAATGATGGCTAAGCACTGTCCTTGTCGCTGTAGTCACATTGAAGAGAATATCCAAAAAAATTATGATGCGAGTAAAACTCTTGAAGAATTTGTATCTCGTCTTAATAAGGATGGTTTGTTTGATGATATGCTTCGACTTGAAGGAAATGTGCTCTATGCAACAAAATATCCCTATGAAAAATATGGAAAGCATAATCATATAGGCCCATATACAACAAAGTGCCACTGTAATCTTGCTTCCTGCACTCAGAAGCCGATATCGGATATTTTTTGTCATTGCTGCACCGTAGGTTTTTATTCAAAGATGTTTAAAATTGCACTAAATCAGGATGTGAAAGTCAAATTTATTAGCAGCGTTATTTCTGGCGGTGAAGGATGTACAACAGCTATTTATTTACCCCAAATAAAACCATAAGAGGAGAGTAAGAGGTTGAGTCAAAACCCCATATTTCATACTGCATTACGACGGCATATTTTTTTATGCTTCATTCCAAAAGCTGTATAGTACTTAATTTTCTCTACATATGAGTTGGTGCCTCTTGTATTTTCTGTCCGGATACTTTATAGTATTATCATTGCAATTCCCTATCCAAGGGTATTGCAGCATTTAACTAGCGTCAGTTCGAGACCTTCCTGACGAAGGGATAGCAATCCCTTAAAACAAAACTAAAGGAGAATACTTATGAACAACAAAAAAACTCTGTTCCTCACAGAGGCTGCAGTTATTGCGGCCATCTATACCGTACTGGTACTGGCGTTCCAGCCGATCAGCTTCGGTCCTATTCAATTCCGTGTGGCGGAAGCCTTAACAATCCTTCCCTTTTTCACCCCTGCTGCCATCCCCGGAGTCGCTATCGGTTGTTTCTTAAGCGCATTATTTACCGGTGCTGATATCCTGGATATGGTTTTCGGTTCTCTGGCAACACTTATCGCTGCTCTATTGTCCTATAAGTTGAGAAAGCATAAATTCCTGGTTCCCATTCCTCCGGTAGTGGCCAATGCATTGATCATCCCCTGGGTATTGCGATATGCATATCAAATTCCAGATGCTATTCCTTTCATGATGCTGACGGTCGGAATCGGAGAAATACTCGCTGTCGGGGTGCTGGGTATGGTCCTCTTATTTGCACTAGATAAGGTGAAGCCTTTGATTTTTCGAAGCTGATCGAAGCAACAATTGTCTGCTACATCAATGCCTGTTCTCGCAGCTTTACATAATAACAGGCCTGTTCCTCATGCTTAAGCAATTCCCCCTGGTAGAATTAATCTCCAAACGGGTTATACTTAACCATAAGTATCAGGCCTGTTATTTATATTAAATGTATTTATAAAATATATCTAAATTATCATAATACAATCACATGTATTGAACTTATTTTATTCTTACAACTCGCAGTTATTCACTGTTCTCGGGAACGGTACAACGTCTCTGATATTGCCCATACCGGTCAGGTACATAACGCAGCGTTCAAAGCCAAGTCCGAAGCCTGCATGTCTTGCGGAACCGTATTTTCTTAAGTCCAGATAGAATTCATAATCTTCCTTCTTTAGTCCCAGCTCTTCCATTCTCTTCACAAGCTTATCATAATCGTCCTCTCTCTGGCTGCCGCCGATGATCTCACCGATACCGGGTACCAGCAGATCCATCGCTGCCACTGTCTTGTTGTCCTCGTTCAGCTTCATATAGAACGCCTTAATTTCCTTCGGATAATCTGTAACAAACACCGGCTTCTTGAATACCTGCTCTGTCAGATAGCGCTCATGCTCTGTCTGAAGATCGCAGCCCCAGGATACCTTATAATCAAAGTTATCATTGTTCTTCTCCAGGATGCCGATTGCTTCCGTATAAGTAACATGTCCGAATTCAGAGTTCGCTACTCCCTGAAGACGCTCCAGAAGTCCCTGATCGATAAACTGGTTGAAGAACTGCATTTCCTCGGGTGCATGCTCAAGAACATACTTGATCACATACTTTATCATGCCCTCAGCCAAAGCCATATCATCCTTCAGATCCGCAAATGCGATTTCCGGCTCAATCATCCAGAATTCCGCTGCATGACGGGTTGTATTGGAATTCTCTGCACGGAAGGTCGGTCCGAAGGTATAGATATTCTTAAAAGCCATCGCATAGGTCTCACCGTTGAGCTGTCCGCTCACCGTAAGATTGGTCTCCTTGCCGAAGAAATCCTGTGTCGTATCTATCTTTCCCTCCTCAGTTCTCGGAAGGTTATTCAGATCAAGGGTAGTCACACGGAACATCTCACCTGCACCCTCACAGTCACTTCCCGTAATGATGGGTGTATGCACATAGACAAAATCCCGATCCTGAAAATACTGATGAATCGCATAAGCAATCAGAGAACGAACACGGAACACTGCCTGAAAGGTATTCGTTCTGGCACGAAGATGTGTCTGGGTTCTTAAGTATTCTAAGGAATGCCTTTTCTTCTGAAGAGGATAATCAGCTGTAGAAGTTCCTTCTATCATAATCTCCTCTGCCTGGATTTCGAAGGGCTGCTTTGCCTCCGGTGTCGCAACCAAATCACCCTTTACAATAATGGCAGAGCCTACATTCAGCTTTGAAATTTCTGCGAAATTAGCCATACTGTCATGGTATACGACCTGCAGCGGTTCAAAATAAGTACCATCATTCATTACAACAAAACCGAAGGTCTTAGAATCTCTTACGCTTCTGACCCAACCGCCGACGCTGACCTTCTTGCCGATATACTGGTCTTTGTTACGGTACAATTCTCTGATATCAATCAAATCCATGGTTATAAACTCCTTTGTTTATATAAAATATTTGTGTTTAAAGGGATAAAATAAAGCACACTTGTGTTATGAAGCAAGCTTCTAAAGCTCACTTGTGTTATCGGACTATTTTTTCGCTACGCAGATTAGAAACTCGGAGACTTCGTCTCCTCGTTCACGTTGCACTTATCCGATAGCACAACTGCGCTTTATGAAGCAAGCTTCAAAAGCTCACTTGTGTTATCGGACTAATCTGCTTCTCTTGAAGATTATAACACATCGTTACTGAATTTCAATCGTTTAGTGATATTTCCGTCTTAAATACGACAGTAGCGCTGCCGGATATCATCACTTTAGCAGGCTCATCGTCCTTAATTTCAACCTCAACCTCTATGATTCCTGTCCGACCGATGGCTTCTCCCTGCACTGCCTTGAATTTAAATGCTTTGCCGTCATGCCTTACGAGACCATGGTGTACCAGATATGCACCCAGCGGTCCATTTGCATTCCCTGTGACCGGGTCCTCATTGATACCAATTGCCGGAGCGAACATCCTTCCGTGTATGAGTATGTCGCTTCCCTCCGGAGCTTTGGTAAATACATAATACCCATTACATTGAATGTCCCTACTTAAACTTATCAGCATATCATGATTTGGCTGAAGGGAATGCAGCGTCTCTGTATTTTTTATTCCTACCATAACCTTGGAATGTCCGGTGGATACGATCTGGATCGCATAATCCTCCAACAGGTCCTCTTCCTTAAGCTTCAATGCCGTCAGTAATCTATCTTTATTATTCCCCTCGAGCACAGCACCATATTCTATCCTTCCCTGCGTCATGACAATCTTATAATCCCCGTTCTCCTTCACAATATCTACTGGCAATATCCCTGCGCCGGTCTTATGAAGGACTCTTGTACTCTCAAGCCGGTTCTCCAGCGCGCGGGCATAATGAGCTGCAATCGTAGCATGTCCGCAGATCGGAACCTCACTGGTTGGAGTGAAGAATCTGATATGTAGGTCGTACTCCGGACGCTCCGGTGAAACAATAAAGGCAGTTTCTGAATTATTCAGCTCTCTGGCGATTTTCTGCATCTCAAGGTCTGATAACCCCTCTGCATGGGTTATGACTCCCGCCGGATTCCCTGTGAATTTTTCTTTTGTAAATGCATCAATTTGATATAAGGTATAGCTCCTCATATATTCTCCCTTCTTATTAACAACGAATGTGTATGGCAGCACAAATTTGCAGTGTGAATTATGCTTTTATAATTCACATTATTCCCCCCTGAATCAGAACAAAGCCTGCCCTTATTTTGTAATGCAAGCCCTATCACAATATACCATATTATAAGTATCTCATAGCATGGATGCAAGTACCGATATGAAAAAGCATCAGAAGGAACAGTTTAGCATAATAAAAGAAATATCTTGACCCATACATAACTTTTTGATACAACATAAATAAGATTATAAGATCAATGATAAGAGGTGATACTGATGCTCCTGTTTCAACATATGCTCCTTGAGATTGCATTCCTTCATGCAGAGTCCGTTTCGGATGGTTGCCTGCATGAAGCTTTGAGTTAACCATCCCGTGACGTACTTTGCTCTGACTATCATCAAACTAATAGAATGGAGTAAAGTACCATGAATCGTTTTCTTAATCAGATCAAGGAATTAAAAAATTACCTTTTGCTTTGGGGATCACAAAGCCTGTCCTCCCTCGGAAGCTCTATGACCGGTTATGCTCTGCTGATCTGGGTGTACCAGCAGAATAAGAGCGCTCTGGGTGTCTCTCTGCTGGCAGTTTGTACTTATCTGCCTTCGATTTTGCTCAGCTTTATCGCCGGAACCTTTGCAGACAGACATAATAGGAAGAAAATCATGCTGCTGTGTGACAGCATTGCTGCTGCAGGAACCCTGTCAATCTTTTTGCTTATCCTGTTCGGGCGGTTAGAGCTATGGCACATCTATCTCTTCAATACGCTGAACAGTACCATGAATGCTTTTCAGACGCCTGCTAATACCGTAACTGTGTCAGAGCTGGTGCCTAACAAGTACTATCATAAAATCGGAGGGCTGCAATCAATTTCCGAATCTGCGGTAGGTATTCTGACACCTGCAATTGCAACGATGCTAATGACCTTTTTCGGAATCGATATCATCCTAACCGTAGATATTGTATCCTTCCTGATTGCATTTATCACTCTATCCTTTTTTGTTCACCTGCCGGCCGGTTCCCGTGAAGCCAGACAGCTGCATGCCGGAAGGTCCTTCCTTCAGGATTGCAGAGAAGGTTTTCTGTTTTTGAAGAAGCATTCCGCAATACTTCAGCTGATATTGTATTTTACTGCAATCAACCTGATTGCATATATCGGCGGCGGTGGTATTACAACAACGGTCACAGCGATGATTCTTTCCAGAATTCCTGATGGAAAGCTTGTATTGGGAGCCGTCTCCTCTGCTGTAAGCTTAGGAACTTTATTCGGCGGTATCCTTGTGACCTTCATGAAGCCCCCGAAAAGAAGAGTTGCAGTTATCTTTATCAGCTGTGCGATATCCTTCTTCATCTGTGACCTGGCTTTAGGAATATCCCAAAATCCGACTGTATGGGTTATAGCGAACTTTATCGGAAATATCCCACTTGCTTTCCTCGGTGCCAATCAATCCTCCATCTTAAGGACTACCGTTCCCGTTGAGATGCAGGGCCGTGTCTTTTCCGCAAGATCCACCCTACAGTTTTGCACCGTTCCTCTGGGCTATCTGTTCGGCGGTCTTTTGGCAGACTATGTCTTCGAGCCCTTGATGGAGGGCAATACCGGCTTGAAATACTTTCTTTCGTTTATTGTCGGAGAGGGGCCTGGTTCCGGAATTGCAGCCATGTTTATCCTTACCGGCATCACGGGTACTATCCTATCCATCAGTGCTTTGTATAACAGAACGCTTTGGTCACTGGATGAATCGGATTAACCCAGACAAGGCAAACTATATTTGAATTCATCTGATTGTAATAGAAGAAAAGAGGATGGGCAGCGTCAGCTTCCTATCCTCTTTCTCGTGTAATCAAAGCTTTTATGACAGCCTCTCGGCTTTTTTCTTCACAGCTAAGGTAGTTTAAGGCCTCGTTGATCCTCCCTAAGTCATGTGCATCTGAGTCTGTAATGATATTACATCCCTTCAGATAAGGATTTGTCTCGGAAAGCGTCCGAAGCTTCCCGATCTCTGCCAGCTCCGCTACTGCAAAATCAGCTTCCGGTGAGATAAAACCAAGGTTGGACAGCAGACTGTTCGAATTCTTATCCAAATGTGCCGGAATGTATATTCCATGAAACTCCTTCATCAATCTCCCAAGCTCATCAAAGGAGATCTCCGTAGCGTTAATCAGAAGATAAGGCTCCGTACCGATCACTCGATCCTCCTCGTCACAAATCTCCTGTTTTCCGAAAGCCTTCTCGTCATTCGGTATCTTCATCAGCTTATCTGAGACATATTCGCTAAACCGAAGAGCATCCTCAAGCTCCGCAAACAAGCATAAGGCATGTACCTCCTCCAGGGTGGTCAGCTCCATCCCGGGAATCGCAAGCATATCATACTGTTCTGCAAGCTTCAGTACAGCAGGACAATTCTTGCAGGAATTATGATCCGTTACCGCAATGACATCCAGCCCCTTGATTGCGGACATACCGACAATATTACCCGGTGTCATATCCTCGTCGCCACAGGGAGATAGGCAGGAATGGATATGCAGGTCATAGGAAAGCTTAAGCATGGAGCTTCTGATATACAATCAGAGCCGCATCGAAAATAGGAAGGTCCGTCAGAAACACCGTAATCTCCTGCTCCTTCGCACGTGCCAATGCAGCATCATCCAGACGGCTTCCCTCAGCGAGTATGATGCAGGAAGCATCTGCAAGTGTTGTCACCGCAAGGGTATTAACATTACCCATCACTGTTACCCAAGCAGAGTCTGCAGGCATCTTTCCCATCGCTATACTTAGCAGGTCGCAGCAGAACGGCACCGATATCTCCCTATCCGTATTGCCGCCTTCACTGAGTAGCTGAAAGCATCCATCCTGAATTAAATCCTTAACCTTCATCTGTTTCTTCCTTCCGTATACTTAATCAATTGCTTCCATACTCCATGAGGAATAGGGCTGCTTAGACTGATTTATCCATGCCTTCCGAAACATGGTCCTTGTGTGTATAGCTCTGATATCAGAGTTCTATTTTATTACATCCAGCTTAGATAACTCGCTGGAAAGTTTATGAATATAATCTCTGAGGATATGGATACAATCCTGCTCGTTTGCCACACCGCGTACGATATCTTCTGCCAGTGCCTTACAGGTCGGTGCACCGCAGGACCCACAATCCAGCTTCGGGAATTTCTCACAGAGTTCTTCCACCCTTGCCATGTTGGCAATACTTTCATTCATATCCTTACCGAGCTTGAATACAGGCTCGTATTTTACATCATCTGTCCAATAATTATCAGGATTTGTACCTCCCACAAGATGAGAGCAGGCAATCGGAAGATATTTTCTCAGGCGCATAAGCTTCACCTTGGCCAGATAAGGGTTCTCTACCGTCAGAACACCGCCTACACAGCCGCCTGCACAAGCATTCAGTTCTATGAATTCCAGCTGGTCGAATTTCTGGTCCTCCAGATCCTCCAGCACCTTAATCACATTCTCTATTCCATCTGCTGCCAGATAATTATCCGTAAGCAGACTTCCGGCCTCTCCTCCTGTGCTGCCCCAGCCTATTCCGATTCTTCCCGAGATACTTAGCTCCTCCACCGCGTCGATACTCTGCTTCATTAGCGGAAGCAGGATCGGATAGATCTCTTTGATCGCCAGCACGCCGTCAATTTCACTGTGGTCGATTCCAATCGGAGATTTTACTGCCGTCATTTTTGCCGGGCAGGGGGTGATAAAGATAATTCCTATCTTCTCCCGCGGAAGTCCGGTCTTCTCCATAGCTTTATCCTTTGCTATGGAAGCCGCCATATCCACCGGTGCACAGATAGGAAGCAAATGCTCGATCAGGTTCGGAAAACGTACTTGAATCAAGCGTACTACGGAGGGGCAGGCGGTACTGATAATGGGCCATTGCTCCTTGTGTTCGGCTACATATTTTCTGGATAACTCGGAAACCAGTTCTGCTGCTCCACTCACCTCATAGACATCGTCAAAGCCCATTTTCTTCAAGGCTGTCAAAACAATGTTAATGTCCTCCAAATGATTGAACTGACCATACAGTGCGGGTGCCGGCAGAGCTACCGTGTATTCAAACTGCTTCATGATATCGGGGGAATCATAGGTAGCCTCTTTCGCGTGGTGAGGACAGATGCGGATACACTCCCCACAATCAATGCAGAACTCTGTTGTAATTGCGGCTTTTCCGTTTCTTACTCGGATGGCTTGTGTAGGACAGCGTTTAATACAGTTGATGCACCCCATACATAAGTCTTCCTTCAAACGAACCGAAGTAAAAAATTTGCCCATCGTAATCCCCCTTGCACCGTTACTATAATGTCATTAAAGTAATAATTGGTTCTTAAGATTATCACAAATTTAACAATCTTGCTTATGACATTTTAATTCTCATCGTTACTGTAGTTCCTATACCAATCTGACTTTCAATCTGCATCTCATCCGTATACTTCTGCATATTTGGCAGACCCATTCCGGCACCGAAGCCAAGATTTCGGATATTATCCGGTGCTGTGGAAAATCCGGCCTGCATAGCCAGTTCAATATTCTCAATACCCGGGCCCTGGTCCTGGAGTATCATTTCAATTTCCTCCGGAGAGATTGTCACGTCTATCTTACCGCCGGATGCGTGAATTACCATGTTAATCTCCCCTTCATACATGGCAATGGACACTTTGCGGACGATCTCCGGGTCTACACCCATCTTCTTTAAGCTGCCTTTTAAACTACTGGAAGCCTCCCCTGCCCTTGTAAAATCATTGGCAGGCACCTCGAAGGACATCTTTATCACATTACTCATTTATAATCCGGACCTCCCCGCAAGCCTTTTTCATAAAGCATTCCACAAGCGGCAAACATTCTGTGGCCTGTGGAGAGCATGGCAATTCCTTTTTCTCTTGCCATCTCTATCATGGCTTCATCGGGCATTTTTCCTCTGACAAATACGATACATACAATATCCATCATCTCACAGGTACGGATTACCTGGAGATTACAGAGTCCTGTGAGTAACACTGACTGGTCCTTCATAAATGCCAATACATCGCTCATCATATCCGAGCCGCAGGCCGTATGTACCTCGTGGTCCTTCCAATCCTCACCCACGATATACTTCGCGCCTAATATTTCTCTGATATCCTCAATCGTCATTTTGTACCTCCATAGGAATGATATGTTTAAGATTTATTCATTTAATATAGTTATCATCATTCAGCCAGGAATTACCTTACCCGTTCATATTTGGGCTGAATACTTCGAAGGAGCTGGTCGAGACCTTTTTCGCCATGACGAGTGCAGCATTGGCGTTCGCCATCATGCTCTCATATTCCTGTTTTCCCCTCTGAAGAGTCATTCCGATGCTTACCACAAGCCCATTTCTCGTGTGTGGATAGGAATACTGTGCTTCCAGCTCTGTACAGAGCTTATCGGCTTGATTAAATGCCAGCTTCTCAGTCGGCATATCCTTGATATAGATTTCGAATTCACTCAGTCCGATTCTGCCAATCACATCTGACGTACGGAAATTCTCCTTCAGAAGCGCCGCAATAGAAATTAATATATCTTCCCTTTGGACTGATTTTCTTATTTCATTGATGCTTTTATAATTTCTGATATCCACCAGTAACAGTGCCGAGAGCGAATCCTGACTTTGCTTTTTAACAGCCTCTTTTATCATAATTTCCGTAGCTTCCTTAGAGCAGACATTCGTCAGAGCATCTAAGACAGGAATATATTCTGTATCTGCCTCTTCCTTCTCAACCGTATTCATGAGAGCCAGTTTACCGACCAGCTTACTGGGAGTTCTGTTCTCACCGAAAATAATTGAAACATAGCAGGTATACCAGCAGGGCTTTCCATCCTTCGGAAGCATCCTAAGCTCGAATCTCGCCAGCTTCCTTCCGCTCATCATACTGTTAAAAATCTTTATGACCGCCGGTAATTCCTCGGAATGAATCACCTTGGTCTTCTCCAGCTTTTTGCGAAAACCGGGGATCACAGCATCCTTTCCAAATACCTCTCTGAAAATTTCAGAAAAGCTCAGGGTATCCGAGGCAATATCATATTCAAAAAACAGATCCTTGGAAAGATCGGTTATGACTCGATTATAATCCACGCTCTGCTCCAGCTTCTTATACTGCTGCATAATATCTGTAATATCCGATGCCACACATGCAAAAACCGGTACCGACTTCGTCCCGTTCTGGTGGATCTCCTGCATTCTTTTACCAGACAGCATAATCCATTTGAAGCTTCCGTCCTGCTGTAGGATACGAAAATTAAAGCTGAGCATATTATCTTTTCTGTTTTTCTGAGAAGAAATCTGTTGGGTCACATGGATTACATCAGCGGAATATACCAGACGAAGCAACATGGAAGGGGACTTATTATCGGTTACGGTCCTTATTGTCGAATAGAACGTGTCCGTTGCAAATAAGATTGTCAGGGTATCATCCATTGCCAGCTTCGCAATCCCTCCCGGTGCTGACTGGATCATATCTTCAAACAGGTATCTTGTCATTTCATCCATAGTTTCTCCATCCTCTTTTATCCATTGTACTCTTCATTCTACATCTTTGTTGCAGCTCAAAAACAAATTCCTTTTCACACTAATCTATACAAATTTTTAATTAATATCAAGTAGTAATGTACGTTTATTATAATACAAATTTCCTATAAATACAATGTGGGAATACATGACGATTCATTAGAATAATTTATGTAAATTATTATAAATATCCAGATATACATGTTGCATAGATAGTTTTCTATTATAATCCAGATAGTTGTTAATATTTTTTGTAGATTTTTTAACAGACTTATGTTATAATGTGACTGTTTGTGGCGACACAATTTATATTTAAGGAGGTTAAAAAATGGGATCGCAAATTAACACAGTACCCTTTGCAGGAACGAAAGAGCAGGAAGCCGCGCTTTTGAAAGTTATTGCTGATCATAAAGACGAAAAAGGCGCATTAATGCCCATTTTGCAAAAGGCACAAGGTATTTATGGTTATCTTCCTATCGAAGTTCAAACCATTATTTCTAACGAGATGAATGTACCGCTTGAAAAAGTCTACGGTATCGTAACATTCTATTCTCAGTTTTCACTTTGTCCAAAAGGTAAATACAACATTTCCGTATGTCTCGGAACCGCTTGCTATGTTAAAGGTTCTGGAGATCTGTTCAACAAGCTTCAGGAAGTACTTGGTATAGAGGACGGCGGATGTACAAATGATGGAAAGTTTTCCTTAGAGTCCTGTCGCTGCATCGGCGCATGCGGGCTTGCACCTGTATTGACCATCAACGAGGATGTTTACGGCAAATTATCTCTTGATGATCTCGAGGGAATCTTAGCAAAATACGAATAATTATGATGACTGAAATCTCTCTTAATGTATTGGACATCGCTAACAATTCAATCAGAGCGAATGCCAGTCTGATTGAAATTAAAATACAGATAAAAAGAGACTTAGATACACTTATGATAACCATAGCCGATAACGGCTGCGGAATGACCGAAGAGCAGATCAGACAGGTCGAGGATCCTTTCTTCACCACCAGAACCACCCGTAAGGTAGGGTTGGGCGTCCCATTTTTCAAGATGGCAGCTCTTAGTACAGGCGGTAGCTTCAAGATAGAATCCACCCCCGGTGTCGGTACCACAGTAGTGGCTGCGTTTGGATTGTCTCACATCGACCGCATGCCCCTAGGTGATATGAACAGCACTATATTGACTTTAATCACTTTGAATACGCAGATTGATTTTCTTTATACTTATACCTTCGATGATAAGGAGTTTTCCTTGGACACCAGGGAGTTTCGCCAAATCCTGAATGATGTCCCTTTAAATTCCCCGGAGGTTTCTGCTTATATCAAAGAATATCTCGCTGAGAATCAATACGAGACAGATGGCGGATGTCTTGTATAGCTAAATAATAAAAGTGAAAATTCCTTGAAAGTTAAGGAGGATAAATCCTCCTGACAAAGTTATCGCAATATTTAGTTTATTTAAGGAGGATAAATCCTCCTGACAAAGTTATCGCAATATTTAGTTTATTTAAGGGAGGATAAAACCTCCTGACAAAGGTATCGCAATATTTAGTTTATTTAAGGGAGGATAAAACCTCCTGACATAAGTATCGTAATTTAAAGTTTATTAAGGAGGATTAAGCATGAAATCTCTAGAAGAGCTTAAGGCAATCAGAGAAAAGATGCAGGGCCAGATCGGACTTCGCAACGAATCAAGTGATCAGACGCGTATTGTTGTAGGTATGGCAACCTGCGGTATCGCAAGCGGTGCAAGACCTGTTCTAACCGCGCTTGCTGATGCAGTTCAGACCAAGGGCCTCACTAACGTAGCCGTTACACAGACCGGTTGTATCGGATTATGCCAATACGAGCCAATCGTTGAGGTATTTGAACCGGGTAAAGATAAAGTAACCTATATCAAGATGACTCCCGAGAAAGCACTTGAAGTCATTGATCATCATTTAATTCACGGTGAAATTGTTAAAAAATATACGATTGCCGAAGTACTCGGCTAATCCGAAGGAGGACACATTATGTATCGTTCACACGTATTGGTTTGCGGTGGTACCGGATGTACTTCCTCAGGAAGTGTCAAGATCATCGAGTCACTGCAGGCAGAAATCAAAAAGAATGGTCTCAGCACCGAAGTTTCCGTAGTACAGACAGGCTGTCACGGACTTTGTGCCTTAGGACCCATTGTTATTATCTATCCGGAGGCAACCTTCTATGCTATGGTTAAGGAAGAGGATGTTCCGGAGATCGTATCCGAGCACTTATTGAAGGGACGTATCGTTTCACGCCTTCTTTACAAGGAAATGGTTACGGAAGAAGGCGGTATTAAGTCCTTGAACGATACCGACTTCTATAAGAAACAGCATAGAATTGCACTCCGCAATTGTGGTGTTATCAATCCCGAAAACATTGACGAATACATCGGAACCGGCGGTTATGAAGCACTTGGTAAGGTTCTTACAGAATACTCACCCGATCAGGTAATCCAGACCATCTTAGACAGCGGTCTTCGCGGTCGTGGCGGCGGCGGTTTCCCGACAGGCTTAAAATGGAAGCTTGCGAAGGGAAATGATGCTGATCAGAAATATGTATGCTGTAATGCAGACGAAGGTGACCCGGGCGCATTTATGGATCGTTCCGTATTAGAGGGTGACCCCCATGTAGTACTTGAGGCTATGGCTATCGCAGGCTATGCAATCGGTGCTTCCCAGGGTTATATCTACGTACGTGCTGAGTACCCGATCGCTGTAGATCGTCTTGAAATCGCTATTGACCAGGCAAGAGAATATGGCTTACTTGGTAAGAACATCTTTGATAGTGGATTTGATTTTGATATCGAATTAAGACTTGGTGCAGGCGCATTCGTTTGTGGTGAAGAGACAGCACTGATGACCTCCATCGAAGGTAACCGCGGTGAGCCTCGTCCCCGTCCTCCGTTCCCTGCACAGAAGGGTCTGTTCCAGAAGCCTACTATCTTAAATAACGTTGAGACCTATGCTAATATTCCTCAGATCATCATAAATGGTCCCGAATGGTTTGCAGCTATGGGTACTGAGAAATCAAAGGGAACAAAGGTATTCGCACTTGGCGGAAAGATCAACAATACCGGTCTTGTAGAAATTCCTATGGGTACCCCTCTTCGTGAAGTAATCGAAGAAATCGGCGGCGGTATCCCGAACGGTAAGAAGTTTAAGGCAGCTCAGACAGGCGGTCCGTCCGGCGGATGTATCCCTGCACAGCATTTTGATATCCCGATCGATTATGATAACCTGATCAGCATTGGTTCCATGATGGGTTCCGGCGGTCTGATCGTAATGGACGAAGACAACTGTATGGTTGATATCGCAAAGTTCTTCCTCGAGTTCACAGTAGATGAGTCCTGCGGTAAATGTACCCCTTGCCGTATCGGTACCAAGCGTCTGTACGAAATCCTTGATAAGATTACCAAGGGTCAGGGAACCATGGAGGATCTGGATAAATTAGAGGATCTTTGCTACTACATCAAGGAAAATGCTCTCTGCGGTCTCGGACAGACAGCTCCCAACCCGGTATTATCAACATTACGTTATTTCAAAGACGAATATGTTTCCCATGTAGTTGAAAAGAAATGTCCTGCCGGCGTATGTAAGGCTCTTCTTTCCTACATTATTGATGCTGATAAGTGTAAAGGCTGTACCCTTTGTGCAAGAATTTGCCCTAACGGCGCAATTCAAGGTAAGGTTAAAGAAGCACATCTTATCGACCAGAGCAAATGTATCAAGTGCGGTGCTTGTATGGAGAAATGTAAGTTCGGCGCTATCTCTAAGAAGTAACGATTACATGTTAGATTATATCAAGATGGAGGTATAAAATGGAAACGGTTAATATTAAAATAAATGGCATGCCAATTCAAGCACCTAAGGGCGCTACCATATTAGAAGCGGCAAAGCTTGCCTGCATCGATATCCCTACCCTCTGTTACTTAAAGGATATCAATGAAATCGGTGCTTGCCGTATCTGTGTCGTTGAAGTCAAGGGTGCCAGAAGCCTTGTTGCTTCCTGTATGTATCCGATCTCGGAAGGCATGGAAATCATCACAAATTCACCTAAGGTTCTCTCCTCCCGTAAGAAGACCTTAGAGCTGATCTTATCCGATCACGACAGAAAATGTTTATCCTGCGTTCGCAGCGGTAACTGCGAGCTTCAGAAGCTTTGTAACGACTTAAACGTAAAGGATGAGTATCTGTACGACGGTTCTCGTTCCCATTATGAGTTGGATGATACATCAGCTCATATGGTACGTGATAATAACAAATGTATTCTTTGCAGACGCTGCTCTGCAGTATGTGACAAGATTCAGGGCATCGGTGTCATCGGTGCAAATGAACGTGGCTTCGATACTAACATCTCCTGTGCCTTCGATATGGGCTTAGGTGATACCAGCTGTGTATCCTGTGGTCAGTGTATCGCAGTATGTCCTACCGGAGCTTTATTAGAGAAGGATTATACCGATGAAGTATTTGCAGCTCTCGCAGATCCTGATAAGTATGTGATTGTCCAGTCTGCCCCTGCTGTTCGTGCCGGACTTGGTGAAGCTTTTGGCTTACCGATCGGAACCAACGTAGAAGGTAAGATGGTAGCAGCACTTCGTCGCTTAGGCTTTGACAAGGTATTTGATACTGACTTCGCAGCTGACTTAACCATTATGGAAGAAGCTCATGAGTTGATTGACAGAATTTCCAACGGTGGCAAGCTGCCGATGATCACCTCCTGTTCTCCCGGCTGGATCAAATACTGTGAGCATTATTATCCCGATATGTTAGATAACTTATCCAGCTGTAAATCTCCTCAGCAGATGTTTGGTGCCATCACTAAGACTTACTATGCAGAGAAGAATAACATTGATCCTAAGAAGATTGTTATGGTCAGCGTAATGCCTTGTACCGCGAAGAAATTCGAAATTGGAAGACCCGACCAGAGCGCAGCAGGCGTACCGGATGTAGATATCTCTATCACCACCCGTGAGCTTGCAAGAATGATCGAGCGTGTTGGTATCAACTTCTTATCCCTTCCGGATGAAAAGTTTGACGATCCGCTTGGCAGATCTACCGGTGCTGCAGTTATCTTCGGTGCTACCGGCGGCGTTATGGAGGCTGCTCTTCGTACAGCAGTTGAGACTTTAACCGGTGAAGAGCTTCCAAGCCCTGACTTCAAGGAGGTCAGAGGAACCAAGGGCATCAAAGAAGCCACCTATCAGGTTGCAGGTCTTAATGTTAACGTAGCAGTTGCTTCCGGTCTTGCAAATGCAAGAGAGCTTCTGGATGATGTAAAATCCGGCAAGGCAAATTATCATTTCATCGAAATCATGGGATGCCCCGGCGGCTGTGTAAACGGAGGCGGACAGCCTCAGCAACCCGGTACTGTAAGAAACTTTACAGACATCAGAGCTCTCCGTGCAAAAGCACTTTATGACGCTGATGTTAATATGCCCGTAAGAAAGTCTCATGAGAATGAAGCAATTAAGGCTCTCTACAATGATTACCTTGGTAAACCGGGTAGCCATAAGGCTCATGACCTTCTTCATACTACCTACGTGAAGAGAAGTGTAAATTAGTTATAAGCTAATAATTTATAGAAAGAGAAAGGGTTGGCCTTCCGATTGGAAGCCACCCCTTTCTCTTTTTGCTTTTCTTCTCCTGATAAGCTTCCTTTTATACAGCAGTATTCATTGAGCATACAATAGCTCTCTTTTTTCTGGGCTATATTGACAAACGACATATGCCATCATATACTTTAGTTACAGGAGAGCACCAGCCTGCGATGGCAAAGTTCATGGATATGCTTTCCTTGTTCAAATCTCATAAGGAACTGTTACAGATGCCAACCCCCATCAAGGTCGGCAATATCAGGAAGGAGCGGACTCATATGACAACTAAGAAAATTGAAGAACCATTACTGCTGCTTGATAATAGTAATATGAATACCTTATTTAATGAGGGCGAATTCAAATGCACTAATATGACCTTCGAAGAAGCCCGCGAGATCATCGGAATGTATAACAAGGATGAGATCATTGTCTGTTTTTCTCATCCGGATACCTATGATATTATCTTTAATTACATCGGAGTACCGAAGCGTGACTATGAATATAAGCCTATTCGGAACATGCGTATCAACCAGGATGGTATTATCTTCAAAATGTATGTGACCCCTTCCGAGACTCAGCCCATCATACATATAGATGGTGTAGAAGCAAAAAAGATTCAGAATGTCTATGTATACTGCGTCCATGTAACCAGAATTAGATAATTTGTAATAAAGTGTAAGCTTGCTAACCCTTTCGTCACCTGCTTTTTACAGGCATTGACTGACTGTACGTATTTTCCTATACGAATAATAAGATACGCCCTGTGGGAACAGGGCGTATCTTTGTGCTGGGAACAATATATAAGGGGAAAGTATATATAATGAGGGGTTATATATACTGAGATGTAAGCAAATTAATCATCTTAGATACTTCATTTATTAAAGTAATAGCACTTTGAATAATACCAATAACTATTACTGTTATTATAATACAATCAAACAAGAGTTTTGTCAATATAATATTTTTTATTTATTAGATTTTTTTATTAGCTTCTTTTATTAGCTTCCTATTCATTTTATTAGCATATGATAAACAAATAGTATTATGGCGCGCAAACCAAAACGGGCTGTTGCAAAACACTTTGATAGCCAGAGTAAGGATACAGGCATCCCGCCATGCACTGTATGCCGGACAGCTTGTCGATCTTGTTTGATCAGAAGCGAACATTTATGTTCGATTATGACAAACAATATCGGCAGGATGTCAGGGAACCAGTGTGTTAGGGATGCCTGTATCCTTACTCGTTACTATTCAAGGAGTTTTGCAACAGCTCCTTTCATATTCGTTGATTGATTTGTACTTATTTCTGAACACAATCCGGGCACATACCATAAAAAAAGGTTACATGGCCTTCAATCCTTCCATCAAAATCAGCACCTGCTACCTTATTGATGTGATCAATAGATTCCATCTCAATATCAAGTACCTTACCGCAGCCTTTGCAGAGGAAATGATAATGCGGCTTCGCATTCCCATCAAAGCGATCACTGCCATCCTGACAGTTAATCTTCATAATCTCGCCCTGCTCTGTCAAAAGATTAAGATTACGATATACCGTGCCCAAGCTGATATTAGGATGCTTTGCTCTGATTTTCATATATATCGTATCCGCGGTAGGATGCTCTTTCGTTTGCGAAAGATATTCCTTTATTGCTTCTCTTTGTCTGCTGTATTTATTGATAGCCATAATAAACACACTCCTATAATAATAGTAATTATTATTATATGCCTTTTATAGGCTCGAGTCAAGGTATTTATCGAATGCCTGCTTTACTAATGCCCGCTTTACTGTACTAATTACTGACTTATTTACGGTTTGCCGGCTCGATATTGATGCTCTTACCTTTGATTTTTGTTGTCTTCATAACCTGTATAACTTCAGATGCGTATTCTCTGGGCACCTCTACAAAGGTATATTTATCATACATGTCGATGGAACCGATCAGCTTTCCGGGCATTCCTGTCTCTCCTGCGATTGCCCCCAAAATATCTCCCGGCCTAATTTTCTGATTTTTACCCAGATTAATAAAGAGTCGAACCATTCCAGCCTCTGCTCCGGTATCACCGAAATCTTCCACAGCCTTATCTTCATCCTTTGCGCTTTCCTCTCCCATCATAAGCTTTAAGAATGCAGCAGCGATATCTAAGGAGGTATAATCCTCATCATTTACCTTTTCTTCAATGATGTTCAGCATCTTGGAAAGATCCTCGTTCTCTATGATAGCGGCAATTCTGTCTAATATCTTATCTGCTTTTACTGCAGTCACATCATTGATAGACGGAATCGGCTGGGCTTTTACTTTCGTCTTGCAGTATCTCATGATATCCTTCAGCTTATAGATTTCCCTGCCTACAACGAGAGTAAACGCTCTGCCATCCCGGCCCGCACGTCCGGTACGCCCGATACGGTGTACATAATATTCATCATCCTGAGGAACGTCATAGTTGAATACTGCCTCTACATCATCCACATCGATTCCTCTGGCCGCCACATCGGTAGCAACAAGAATTTCTGTTCTTCCGTTACGAAAGCTATTCATGACACGGTCTCTTTGCTGTTGCTTTAAATCACCATGAAGACCCTCCGCAAAGTAACCTCTGCCCTGGAGTGCTGCTGTCAGCTCATCCACCTGTTTCTTCGTATTACAGAAAACCAAGGAAAGCTTGGGATTATACATATCAAGAAGTCGGGATAATACCTCCTCCTTATTTCTTGGTGTAACCTCATAATAATACTGTTCGATCTTTGGAACGGTCAGTTCCTTTTTTACCACCCTGATCATCTCAGCATCCTTCTGATAGGTTCTCGCAATCTCAAGAATAGGTGCCGGCATAGTAGCAGAAAATAATACTGTCTGTCTCTCCTCTGGAACCTGACTCAGGATTGTTTCGATGTCTTCACGGAAGCCCATATTAAGCATTTCATCGGCCTCATCCAGAATAACCATATTTATATTATCGAATTTTACCGTCTTGCGTCTCATATGATCCATAACACGACCCGGTGTTCCTATGATAATCTGTACTCCGGACTTCAGAGAACGTATCTGCTTAGATATCTCCTGACCTCCATATACCGGAAGAATCTTAATTCCATGCATAAAATTAGCCAGCTTACGAATTTCCTCTGCTACCTGAATTGCCAATTCCCTAGTTGGACACAATACGATGGTCTGTAGGTTTCTGCTCTTGGGATCAATCTTCATCAACAGAGGAATACCAAAAGCAGCCGTCTTTCCTGTACCGGTCTGCGCCTGTCCTACGATATCCTTGCCTTCTAAAATCACCGGAATAGCCTTCGCCTGTATCGGTGACATTTCTTCAAAACCCATCTCCTGTACTGCACGAAGTATACTAGGGTTTAATTCTAACTCATCAAATTTCGTTAATTCCATTCTAATATCCTTTCTTTGTATCTCTTATCTCATAAAATTCCCATTGACTGTTTGCCCTATGTATCTAAAGCTTAAGTCCAGCGCTCAACAAATGTTAAGACCTATATGCCACATTAAATAGTTGTTACACCATCCTCACGAAAATCCGCTGCCATACTTTCCAGAACAAAGTGTCAGCCCGCTGACACTTTCGCGCCCGAGCGGATTGCGAAGCAATAACTTCCAAACGCTTATACAATAAGCGTTTATTCGCTGAGGTGCGCATCCCAAAGCGAACTTGTTCGCTTTGCAGAGCGTTTTTATGTAATAGGACGCACTATCCTATTACATAAAAACGCTCTTAGTCTGTTCGACCAAGAGCCGGTTCATTTTATATAACATATATTATGAAACAGATACTTTGCGTAGTATACCATCGAAAGTGGCTTGTTGTCAAGGACTTTCCATGTTATTTCCTCTTTCTTCCTGTAGATGTATATTCTCTCTTCGATACAGATTTTGGGTTGCTCTTACCAAAGCCACTTTTACTGGAACTGGTATAGCTATTACCGGAACTGGTATTCTTAGAATGAGGCTTACCAGTGCTCGCATTCTTAGAATTAGGCTTACCGGAACTGGCATTCTTAGAATTAGGTTTACCGGAACTGGTATTCTTAGAAAGAGGCTTTCCGGAGCTCGCATTACTATAGCTAGGTTTATCGAAGCCGGTATTTTTAGACTTAGGTTTGCCGGCGTCGGTATGACTGGGGTTTGCCTTTCCGGTAGTTGCTTTATTTGAGCTACCTTTATCAGAACTATTCTTATGGAAGGGATCCGTCTTCTGACTTGTTGCAGGCTTACGGCTTTTGAAAGTATTCCCTTCTGCCCGCTGCTTATCTTTAGCGAATTGCCTGGGACGCACCAGGCAGCTCTTATCGAATCCGATTAAGTCTGCCTTGTCTGCTTTGCGGAGTGCCTCTACCACCAGTTCATAATTCTTCGGATTCCGATATTGTATCAGGGCACGCTGCATTGCTTTCTCATGCGGCGACTTCGGTACATAAACTTCCTTCATTGTCCTTGGGTCCAGTCCTGTATAATACATACAGGTCGATATGGTGGAGGGCGTCGGATAGAAATCCTGTACCTGCTCCGGCATATATCCCAAATCTCTTAAATATTCAGCCAGCTCCACGGCTTCCTTTAAGGTGGAACCGGGATGGGAAGAGATCAGATAAGGTACGATAAACTGATTCTTACCCAGCTTCTGATTCATCTTCTTATATCTTTCCTGGAATTTTTCATATACAGTATTCTTTGGTTTGCCCATCAGAGATAATACACGATCGCTGATATGTTCCGGTGCCACCTTCAGCTGACCACTGACATGATGTTCACAAAGCTCTTCCAGGAACTTTTCATCCTGATCCGCCATCAGATAATCGAAGCGGATACCGGAACGGATAAAGACCTTCTTGACCTTAGGCAACGCCCTGAGCTTACGAAGCAAATTCAGATAATCCTTATGATCTACCTTTAGACTCTTACAGGGCTCCGGAAAGAGACACTGTTTATTTACGCAAGCACCTTTCGTAAGCTGTTTTTCACAGGCTGTGTGTCTAAAATTTGCTGTCGGGCCTCCCACATCGTGGATATATCCTTTAAATTCTTTATCCCAGATCAGCTGATTCGCCTCTGATAGGATAGATTCATGACTTCTGGTCTGAAGAATTCTCCCCTGATGGAAGGTCAGAGCACAATAATTACAGCCGCCGAAGCAGCCCCGGTTACTGACCAGACTGAATTTCACCTCTTCAATCGCAGGTATTCCGCCGGCAGCCTCGTAGGAGGGATGATATTCTCTCATATAAGGTAGGGAATATACCCTGTCCATTTCCGCCTGGGTCAAGGGCTTGGACGGAGGGTTTTGTACCACATACTCATTCTCCTTATATTGTTCCACCAGTCTTTTTCCGGAGAAAGGGTCCGTATTGCAGTATTGGATATAAAAGCTCTCGGCAAATGACCTCTTACTTTCAACTATGCTTTGAAAGCTTGGAAGCCGAACCGCATCGTAGACGGCTTCAAGGTTCTTTGTCTTGAACACGGTTCCGTTAATAAAGGTGATATCCTTAATATCTAATCCGCTGTTCAAGGCCTCTGCAATTTCAACAATTGAGTGTTCACCCATACCGTAAGAGATAAGGTCCGCCTGAGAATCCAGCAGGATTGATCGTTTTACCTTATCACTCCAGTAATCATAGTGAGCGAGTCTCCGAAGGCTCGCTTCAATGCCACCGATGATAATCGGGACATCCTTATATCTCTGACGTATCAGATTGCAATAGACCACAGTCGCATAATCCGGTCGTTTGCCCATCACTCCTCCGGGAGAATAAGCATCTGTCTGCCTTCTTTTTTTGGCAACCGAATAATGGTTCACCATAGAATCCATATTTCCGCCACTTACCAGGAAGCCGAGTCTTGGTTCCCCAAGGAGAGTAATACTGTTATTATCCCTCCAATCAGGTTGAGCTATGATTCCAACCTTGAAACCATAGCTCTCCAATACTCTGCTGATAATAGCCGGTCCAAAGGAAGGGTGGTCTACATATGCATCTCCTGTCACAAAGACAAAATCACATTGTTCCCATCCTCTTTGTTCCATTTCATCGATATTAATCGGTAAAAAATCTCTCAGCATTATTATTCACTTTCTTTTATTACTACTCAACCGACTGTGCTACAAGAAAATCAACTGCCTTTTGCCATAAAAGACTTTCCTTAACCTGTTCCTTGGAGCCGTAATTCTGATAAAATTCATCCTCGGTCTGTACCTCGTATTTTTCCATATAATCTGCAACACCCTTAGAATATTCCTCATCAGTCAGATCCATATTCTCAGTCTTGATGACTGAATTCAGAACCAGCTCCTGTGCCGCTCTGTTCTCGGCGTAGGATTTTTTCTGTTCATCATAGGTTTCCTGAGACATACCGTTGGCTTCAATAAAAGCAGCCAGCTCCATGCCATACATCTGAGCATACTGTGTAAAATAGCTTTCCATCTCATAACCGTAATAATCAATCAGGGTTTGAGGGTAGGAGGAAATCGTTGAGTTGCTTACAATGGTCTGAAGGATGCTGCTGATCTTAGCGTTCTTCATAGTTTCTTCATTCGTAGCCACTAAATCTGCACGGGTACCATCTTTATATGCTGCAACAGTATCATAATCCGTATTGCTCTTGACATATTCATCGTTTAACTCGGGTAATTTTTTAACCTTGATGGTGTTGATGGTAACATTGAAGACCACCGCTTTTCCTGCAAGCTCTTCAGACTGATATTCTGCAGGGAAGGTAAGATCAAGCTTAACCTTCTCACCGAGCTTGTGGCCGATCAGACCGTCTTCAAAGCCCGGGATAAACTGGCCTGAGCCAATTTCTAATTCATAACCCTGCGCTGTACCACCGTCAAATGCTACACCGTCCTTCAAGCCCTCATAATCGATATTAACGATATCTCCGGTCTGAACCGCTCTATCCTTAACCTCTTCCTCAGTTGAATTCACAGACAGCTCGTCCTGAATAACTTTGTCTACATCCGCGTCTGTTACTTCCAATTTATCATAGGTTGCCTTAACACCCTTGTACTGGCCTAAGGTGATATAGTCACTTACATTATATTCCCCTCTGACAGGAGCTGCCGGTACGGGTGAAACCTGTGCGGTATCGCCTGTTGTATTATCCGGTGCTTTCGTTACCTCTGCAGTATCAGCCGAGCTGTCCTTGTTTTCATTAAGCTCATCCGCTACGCTCTTTTTACCACAACCCCAAGCAAACAGCATTACGCTTATGCCTATCATCAATAATAACAATTTCTTTTTCATTATATTATCCTTTCCTCTTGAATCCGGTTATACCCTATTGTTGGCCGGAATTATTTTTTCAGTGCTATATTTCGTTATATCATATTTGTACTGAAAAAGAAAGTAAAATTCATAATTTCCAGAAATATTTCACCGTAAATTCACAGGTTTTGACAGATATAATTAGTAAAACACCCCATAGGTTGTTTGCCCTTATTTAACTCGGGGCAGGTAACCTACGGGGTAATCAGTCGTTCTTATTTCGATTCTAAAATCCTTTAAATCTTAACATATCTGTCGATATCTGTGACAAAGATAGTCGCACCGCCTACATTTACAACGACATTCATGGAAGCATATTCTATCGCTCCGACTGGATTGGATATAATCTGCTGCCTCGGTCCGCATTCCTTCTTAACGATTTCAATAACATGATCCACTTTGTCTTCTTCGGTACCTATCATCAGGGTAGTATTCCCTTCTCTCAGGAAGCCGCCTGTACTCGCAAGCTTGGTTACATAGAACCCCTGCTTATTCAACGCTTCTGTTACATAGCTACTGTCAACATTCCGGACGATTACATAGATTAACTTCATATAAATCACATCCTTTCTATCAAATATCCCGCTGATGCGAAATTTGCAAAGGCATATCAATTTACAATCCATATCTGAAGCTTATGCTTCTACAATAATTATAGTATATAGGCCTCTGAAAGTAAAGCCATATTACGGTATCCCGAATTCAAAATACATCTGGTTCCTTCGGCTTTTTTCGCATAAAGAGGCTGTCATAGCAACAATATTCTCTTTGGGGATAGGACGGCTTCCTTCTTAATAAAGAGAGGAAAAGTGAAGCTTCTTCTAAGCTTCACTTCGGAAGGGGAAATATTATGAAATCAATCTATGTAAATTTTACTTGTTGTTAGGCGAAGCCAGTAACCGCGCTGCAGTCGTGGCTTCTTCAAATAACTTATGTCTGTATTATAACCTATAAATGTGTTCATTCTATTACCGTTTCGTGAATTAATTATGAAGATTATGAATGGGCCGATACCTCCTGCGAAGCATCAGCCCATTCTCAGCTTATCTGATATTTATTTATTGAATACCTTTACAGCTTTTCTACGCCGAGGGTTACTTCCTCTCCGTTAACGTTCCATTCCTTCGTAAAGCCCTGCACCGCATCCAGCAGCAGTTCCTTTGCCAAAACCTGTGCCTTGATCTCTTCGGCATTGCGTATCATGATTTCCTTAATTTTAGCATTACCGCTCTGGGATACGCGGATCTGATCCATAACCTCGAAATCTGCTTCCTTACGCATCGTCTGTATCTTACTGATCACTTCATTGACAAAGCCTTCTTCAATGAGGGCTTCTGTCAGGTTGGTATCGAGTACCACGGTAATACCGTGATCGGAGTCAGAGACGAAGCCTTCTGTCTGAGCTGCCTCAATCAGAAGATCATCCTTTTCCAATACCGCTTCCATACCTTCTAAGTTAATCTTCAGCTGTCCGGTAGCGTTAATCTCATCCATAGCCTCATTACCGTTCAGTTCCGCCAGGATGGTACGGATTGCACCGATCTGCTTACCGAATTTCGGTCCGAGGGTCTTAAGCTGAGGCTTGAAGCTGTAGGAAGTAAAACTGCGTACGTCATTTGTAAATACGACTTCCTTCACATTCAATTCTTCAGCGATAATTGCAGTATAGAATTCGGAAACCGCTTTGTCTGCCTTCACATACATCTTTCCGATGGGCTGACGGTTCTTGATATTGGCAGCATTTCTGCAGGCACGACCGAGAACAACAATTTCCAGCACCTCTTCCATATTTGCTTCCAGCTCCGAATCAATCCAAGCTTCGTTGCAAACAGGATAATCACACAAATGGATACTCTTAGGAGCCTTCTTATCCACATTGCATACCAGATTCTGGTAGACATCCTCTGTCATAAACGGAATGAAAGGTGCGGACAGCTTACATACGGTAACCAGTGCGGTGTATAAGGTCATATACGCATTGATCTTATCCTGCGGCATTCCCTTAGTCCAGAAACGCTCTCTGCTTCTTCTTACGTACCAATTGGATAATTCATCCACGAAGTTTGCCAGAAGACGAGCCGCCTCTGTGATCTGATAATTCTCCAGAAGACCATCCACGGATTTGACCAGAGTGTTCAGTCTCGAAAGCAGCCATTGATCCATAACCGGAAGCTTATCATAATCCAAGGAATATTCCGTAGCATTGAAATTATCGATATTTGCATAAAGCACAAAGAAAGCATAGGTATTCCAAAGCGTGCCCATGAATTTTCTCTGTCCTTCGGTAACTGCAGCGTGATGGAAGCGGTTCGGCAGCCATAAAGCCGAATTAATATAGAAGTACCATCGGATGGCATCCGCACCGTGCCGGTCGAGTGCATCGAACGGATCTACGGCATTTCCCTTGGATTTGGACATCTTCTGTCCGTTCTCATCCTGCACGTGCCCTAAAACAATTACATTCTTGAACGGGGCCTTTCCAAAGATGAGTGTAGAGATTGCCAGCAGGGAGTAGAACCAGCCTCTGGTCTGATCCACCGCCTCACTGATAAAATCTGCCGGGAAATTATCATCAAAAATTTCTTTATTCTCAAAAGGATAGTGCCACTGTGCGAATGGCATGGAGCCGGAATCATACCAGCAGTCAATTACCGGTTTAACACGTGTCATCTTCTTACCGCACTCCGGACATTTGATGGTAACAGCATCGATAAAAGGTCTGTGAAGCTCGATATCGTCAGGACAATTGTCGGACATGGATTTCAGTTCCTCGATACTTCCGATACAATGACGATGTCCGTCCTCACACTCCCAGATCGGAAGCGGTGTACCCCAGTAACGGTCACGGGACAATCCCCAGTCCTGTACATTCTTCAGCCAATCACCGAAGCGGCCCTGACCAATGCTCTCCGGCATCCAGTTAATCGTGTTATTATTAGCAATCAGCTCCTCTTTTACTGCTGTCATCTTGATGAACCAGGATTCTCTAGCATAATAGATCAGAGGAGTATCACAACGCCAGCAGAAGGGATAGCTATGTTCAAACTTAAGTATCTTAAAGAGCAGTTTCTTCTCCGCCAGCATTTTCATGATCGGCTCATCAGCCTTCTTGCAGAACATACCTGCAAAATCTGTTGCTTCCGGCCTGAATTCTCCCTTGCCGTCAATCAGCTGCACGAAAGGAAGGTCATAGCTTTTGCCTACACGTGAATCGTCTTCACCGAAAGCAGGAGCAATATGAACCACGCCGGTACCGTCTGATAAGGTTACATAACTGTCACAGGTAACATAATGTCCCTTTTTATCCAGCTTCGCATAATCGAATAACGGTTCATATTCCTTATATTCTAAGTCCTTGCCGGTATAAGTCTCTTCGATTTCATAATCTCCCTCAAGAACATGTAATAATGCTTCTGCAAGGATATAGTGCTCTGTTGCTGCCACAGCAGGTTTATGGTCATGACTGCCGTCACCGTGGCTATGTCCGCACGAGCAGCTGCCGTCCTTCTTCAGTACATTACCCTTCTCATCAACTTCTACCTTTACCTTAACATAAGTTTCCACGGGGTTCACGCAGAGAGCCACGTTGGATGGAAGCGTCCAGGGTGTTGTGGTCCAGGCAAGGATATACTCATCCTGAGCTCCTTTGACACGGAATTTTGCAATGACGGATTTCTCCTTCACATCCTTGTAGCCCTGAGCAACCTCATGGCTGGATAAAGGGGTTCCGCATCTCGGGCAGTAGGGAACAATCTTAAAGCCCTTGTATAGAAGTCCCTTATCCCAAATCTGCTTCAAAGACCACCATTCGGATTCTATATAACTGTTATGATAGGTAACATATGGATTATCCATGTCAGCCCAGAAACCGACCGTGCCGGAGAAATCCTCCCACATGCCCTTATATTTCCATACACTTTCCTTACATTCCTGAAGGAAGGGTTCCAGACCGTACTCCTCGATCTGTTCCTTACCGTCGATGCCAAGCTTTTTCTCGACCTCCAGCTCGACCGGAAGTCCATGGGTATCCCAGCCAGCCTTGCGAAGAACCTGATAACCCTTCATCGTCCTATATCTCGGAATCATATCTTTTATAACTCTGGTGAGCACATGACCGATATGCGGCTTACCGTTTGCCGTCGGCGGTCCGTCGTAGAAGGTATAGGTCTCACCCTCCTTACGTTCCTCAATGCTGGCTTCGAAGATCTTGTTCTCTTGCCAGAACTTTAATACTTTTTTTTCACGGTCGACAAAGTTTAAGTCGGTTGACACCTTATCGTACATACAAATCCTCCTATAATAATTTATAATGATATAGAAATATTGCAGGAGGATTTATCCTCCTAAATAATTTATAATGATATAGAAATGTTGCAGGAGGATTTATCCTCCTTAATAATTTATAATGATTATAGAAATGTTGCAGGAGGATTTATCCTCCTTAATAATAATGATATAAAAATGCTCCAGGAGGATTTATCCTCCTTAATAGTGTATAATGATATTCCTTGATGTGCTTACATATATTTTGCTCCGGTAGAACGCTTCTATACCTATGCTTCTCCCAGAGACTTTGAGAGATGATGAATCAAAAAGCTCTCATCCGAAATAGGATGAGAGCATATGCTTTCATTTAACCACCTGTTTCACGTACTCCACTTTATCTGCTGCACGGACTGACCAATTAGCTGCGCGGATATACATTATCTATATAACGGTAGATACCGGCTTGACCTACTCAGCCTGTATCCGACACGCCTTTGGGTCTTGCAACTAGGGAGTGATTTTCAGTCATACGCTACTGATACCGGGCTTACACTGTCCCCGGCTCGCTGAGATGTTTGCTTTATGCTTACTCTCTCCGTCAATGTTTTTATCAATTTTCATTATAATAGTATAAATAGTCTTTATTGTCAATACTTTTCTTCTGCCAAAGCTCTCCTGATCTTCTGCCAAAGCTCTCCTTATCTTCTGCCAAAGCTCTCCCTATCTTCTGCCAAAGCTCTCCTTTCTTCTGCCAAAGCTCTCCTGATTTATAGTCCGATCTCCTTCTTCCATTCTAAGGCCTGTGCTTAATTTTCAATATGAAGCAACAAATTATTACTTAAGTCGATTGACACCTTGACTTCTCCTTGATTTAGGTATATGTTTTGATATGGTGTTATTGTTTCAATATTTAGCATCGAATTAGGAGCTGCTATGACGGCAGTATGGAGGTTATCATGGGTAAACAGAATCTGACCTTATTAACTGATTTTTATGAACTGACAATGATGCAGGGTTATTACAATAATAAGAATAACGAGACCGTGATTTTTGACGTGTTCTACCGCGAGAATCCCAGCGGAAGCGGGTATGCTATCTGTGCAGGCTTAGAACAGGTAATTGAATATATCAAAGCACTTAGCTTTTCCGAAGAGGACATTGCTTATTTGCGGAGTCTAAACATATTCCAGGAGGGTTTTCTATCCTATTTAAAGGATTTTCGTTTTACCGGGGATATTTACGCAATTCCCGAGGGGACCGTCGTATTTCCGATGGAACCGCTGGTGAAGGTTATCGCCCCCATCATGGAAGCTCAGTTGATAGAAACCGCATTACTAAACATCATCAATCATCAGAGTCTGATTGCAACCAAAGCATCCCGTGTAGTATATGCCGCAGGTGGACAGCCGGTGATGGAATTCGGTCTCAGGAGAGCGCAGGGACCGGACGCCGGAACCTTAGGAGCCAGAGCAGCCGTAATCGGTGGTTGCATCGGTACCAGTAATGTCTTGTCTGCCATGCTTTATGATCTTCCGGCACTTGGTACACATGCTCACAGCTGGATTATGAGCTTTGACGATGAGCTTTCTGCTTTCCGTAAATATGCAGAGCTTTATCCGCAGAATACTACCTTGCTGGTTGATACCTATGACACGCTACGCAGCGGTGTGCCCAATGCTATCAAGGTTTTTGAAGAGCTTCGTGCAGCAGGTAAAATTCCGGAGAAATACGGCATTCGTCTAGACAGCGGTGACCTCGCCTATCTGTCAAAGAAAGCAAGGAAGCAACTGGATGCTGCAGGCTTTACCGAAGCAAAAATCACAGCCTCCAGCGATTTAGATGAATATCTGATTGATTCCTTAAAAACCCAGGGTGCCAGAATCGACTCCTGGGGTGTCGGCACCAAGTTGATTACCTCAAGAGACTGTCCCTCCTTCGGAGGTGTCTACAAACTGGCTGCGATACAAAAGAACGGTAAGTTTATACCTAAGATAAAGCTGTCCGAAAATCAGTGGAAGATCACTAATCCGGGCAACAAGCAAGTGATACGTATCTATGAAAAAGAAAGCGGTAAGGTCAAGGCAGATTTAATTGCTCTCGCTGATGAGAATTTCTCCGAAAGCGAAAGGCTTCTGCTGTTCGATCCACTGGCGACCTGGAAGAAGACCTACTTAGAGCCCAACACCTATACCCTGCGTGAATTGTTGGTTCCGGTATTTCTTGCCGGAAAATGCGTCTATACCTCACCCTCTGTTATGGAGATCAGGGAATACTGCATCACGGAACAGGATTCCTTATGGGATGAAGCCAGACGGTTGATCAATCCTCATATCGTATATGTAGATCTCTCTGTAAAGCTGTACCGCATGAAGACGGAGCTTCTGGACAGTCTGGCAGAAGAAGTAAACTGGCGCAACTACTAATGAAACACTGCTAAGAATCCGATTAATTCCTATTCATTTTTAGCATCGTTGTGCTATACTATATGTGATAAGCTTAGACTAATGACAAGCAGATCGTCCCTTCCTGTTTTTAATGTACGAAAGGAGTTATTGCTTTGAAGAAAAAAACCCTGGTCACTGTTATTGTATCCACGACCGCCCTGATTCTTGTGTGTGGTACCGTATTTTTTCGGATTGCTCATGTCAGCGGGGGAACTGAAGAGGCTTCGGCTCTCGCATCTGTTCCCGGCTTGTCAGGGGAGGTAGAATCAGATAGTGACTATACATATATCCCTCCGATTCCGGTAGAGGATACCGACGAGGAGGAGGTCCCCGAAGTCAAAACAGAGCCGGAGGTTACCGAGGAACCCTTTGTAACAGCCACTGAGATGGATTTAGATCCTACCAGCATCACTGTATTCGTAAATAAAGAATATGCTCTGCCTAAGGAGTATGTCCCGGAGAATTTGGTTACACCAAAGGTTATATTTAATCTGATTACATATGATGAACGTACTCTGATGCGGCCGGAAGCAGCCGAAGCATTGGAGCAGTTATTTGCAGCTGCACAGAAGGATCATGTCATCCTATACGGCATCTCAGCATACCGTTCCTACCAACGGCAAACCTCCATATTTAAAAATAACATTGTGAAAAAGGGCAAAACCTATACCCTGCGCTATTCAGCCGTACCCGGAACCAGCGAGCACCAGACCGGTCTCGCAATCGATATTTCGGCAAAGTCACAGAATTTCAAGCTGAGCAACACCTTTGCTGCTTCTCCGGAAGGTAAATGGCTGGCAGCAAACGCCCATAAATACGGATATATTATCCGATATCCCGAGGGTAACGAGGAAATAACCGGTTATGCTTTTGAGCCCTGGCATATCCGCTATGTCGGCAAAGACCTTGCGGAGTATCTTTATACTAATGATATGACTATGGAAGAATACTATCATTACACCCCGAGCCCGGATTTTGATTTTGAGGCAAAGTATGCAAGTATCATTAATTACAAGCCTCCGAAGATGACTCCGGTTCCTGTAAGCGGTTCCGCCATAGTCGTCGGTGCCAACGGTGAGATTATAGACGGCAGCCTGGAGGAAGAATACCCCGATCAGGAATCCGATGATACAGAGGGTTCCAGTCCGGCTCCGACTAAGAAACCTCAGGCAAAGCCTTCTGAGGCACACGCTCCGACTGCTACGCCCAAGCCCAAAGCCACACCCACGCCTACGGCAACACCAACGCCAACTGCAGAACCTACACCGACCGAGCCGCCGGCTGATACTGAAGCTCCGATACCGACAGCTCTACCAGAACCGACAATTACGGAAGCTCCTCTGAATGAAATGCAATTATTTCCGTAACCAAAGCAGTGCATGAATATAGAAAGATGTAACATAATAAATCTATGGGAGGATTTTATGCGTATCGTTCTTGCAGCATTATTTCTGGTGATATTTTTTATCATCAGCATACCATTATATTTAATCGAGCTTATCATCGGACGCTTTAACCATCGCGCCATGGTTGCCAGTTCACAACGAATCGTAGTAGGTGCCTTCCGCATTCTGCTTTTTATCTGCGGAGTAAAGAAAACGGTCCTTGGCAGGGATAACATTCCCAAGGATGAGGCAGTATTATATATATCCAACCACAGAAGCTATTTTGATGTCCCTGTTGCTTATAGCTCTGTCCCGACACTGACAAGCTTTATGTCAAAGAAGGAAATCGGCAAGATTCCCTTTTTAAGTACCTGGATGAAATTTCTTCAATGTCTGTTCCTCGACCGCGAAGATATTAAACAGGGATTAAAAACCGTTCTGAAGGGTATCGAATTGGTCAAAAACGGCTATTCTGTATTTATCTCACCTGAAGGAACCCGTAATCATGGCAAAGAGATGCTTCCCTTCAAGGAAGGAAGCTTCAAGATCGCCGAAAAAACAGGCTGTGCCATAATTCCTGTCGCAATCACCAACACGGATGAGGTTTTTGAAAACCATATGCCTTGGGTCCGTGCCTCTCATGTAATCATAGAATACGGGAAGCCCATTTATCCGAAGGACTTAGAAAGAGAACAGCAGAAATTCCTTGGTTCCTATGTCCAGGGAATCATTCGCGAGATGCTTCAAAGGAATGAAGCCCTGATATAATCTATGGGACTCTGCATATTTTCTTAAAATGAAATTTTCTATTTATTTTTTATTAAAAAGATGGTACAATTATCGTTGCCTTGAGAACAACAGGGTACTTGAAATCGTAAAATTAAGAGGAGGTACATAACCCGTGAATACATTGACCATTGTGTTGTTAATCGTGGCTGTCGTGGTAATCGGTGTTCTAATCGTATTATATTTTGCAGGTAAAAAGCTACAGAAGAAGCAGGAGGATTCCGAAGCTCAGATGCAGTCAGCTGCTCAGACGGTCTCTATCCTCGTTATAGATAAAAAGAAAATGAAACTGACAGAAGCCAATCTTCCTAAGATGGTGCTTGACTCAACTCCGAAGTATTTACGCCGTTCCAAGGTTCCGATTGTAAAGGCAAAGATCGGCCCCAAGGTAATGAATTTGGTATGCGATGCCAAGATATATGATCTCATTCCTGTGAAAAAGGAAGTGAAGGCTGTTCTCAGCGGTATTTATATCATGGATGTAAAGGGTTTAAGAGGAAATCTCGAGCAAAGGAAGGAAAAGAAAAGCCTTACTCAGAAAATCACTGGCATCTTCAAGAAAAAAGAGAAATAAAATAATCCTCTTACCTAAGCGGCAAAAGTCAGAAGGGTAAGAGGATTTCTTTTAATGTTGCTTACTCCCATATTTGCAGGTATCCATAAGAATGGAGGTTAATATGAAAAAAAGAACTCTTGTGTTGTTGTCAATGATCTGTGTCCTGTCCATCTGTGCCTTTACCGGACTCTTGATTTTCGCTTTTGATGAGCAGTTGAGAAGGGAGAAGCAGGCTGCATCGGAGGATAACAGCTTTATTCCGACCCCTGTTCCGGAGCAAACCACAGAAGTGACCCCGTCTCCGTTACCCACCCCATCCGCGACTCCAACCCCTGCACCATCCGTACCACTCGTATTAGGCTTCGCAGGAGATGTTAACCTGGATGAGGACTCCTATCCGGTAAAGAAATATGATTCGGAGGGAAACGGTATTCTTGGTGTACTATCCCGGGATTTGATTGAAGAGATGAACAATGTGGATCTCATGATGCTGAATAACGAATTTGCTTACAGTACAAGAGGGGTGGAAGAAGAAGATAAATCCTATACCTTTCGGGCTGATCCCCAACGAGTGGGTATCCTGAAGGAGATGGGGGTTGACATTGTAAGTCTTGCGAATAACCATGCGCTGGATTTCGGTCCGGATGCATTGATTGATACCTTCGGCACCCTGGATACCGCAGGTATCGATTATGTAGGAGCCGGAGAGAATATGGCCAGAGCAAAAGCACCGGTCTATAAGAAAGTCGGTAATCAAACCATTGCCTTCGTGGCTGCTTCCCGTGTGGTCTTTGCAATGGATTGGTACGCAACGGATACCGCACCTGGCATGGTAGGGACCTACGATCCTGCGGTAATCCTAGAATCTATCAAGGAAGCCAAAGAGAACAGCGATTTTGTTGTTATCTATGTACATTGGGGTGTGGAGCAGAAGAACTATCCTGAGAAATATCAAAGAATACTGGCAAAGCAATATATCGATGCCGGAGCAGATGCCGTAATCGGCTGCCATCCCCATGTAATGCAGGGAATTGAATTCTATCAAGGAAAACCGATAGCATACAGCCTCGGTAACTTCTGGTTCAATAGGTCCGATAAGGAATCCGGGATGCTGAAGCTTTATCTCGATCCGGATGGAACAGTACGGGTCCAGCTGCTTCCCGTGAGGAACAAAGCCATGAAGACCTACTTACTGACGGATCAAAAAGAGATCAGCAATTATTATCGCTTTATGCAAAAGCTGTCCTTTCATGTACTGATTGACGAGAATGGCTTTGTCAGTGAGGATATTAAATAGAAGGCTTGGCCTGTATCATAATGATGGTTCTATGCTCAGAAAGTTGGGAACCCTCCGAATACAAGGCATATTCCAATTTCACCAGAATGGAGTTCTCGGTTTCTTCAAGGAATATTCCGGAGGTTCTTATCTGAAAACATAAGTCTCCATAGGGTGTCTGATAAATCGCTTCTGTATTTTGATCTAAATCAAAATTCATCTGCGAGGCAGCAGCACCCTTTTTCGTTATCTCGATGCGGTTCGGTGAGATTTTTATCATGTTCTTAATCACGGCGTCTTCTGTCTCTGCCGGTTCATCATATTGGATAAAGTGCTTTTGGTGCTGCAGATGATATACTCCATCCACTTTAATGATTATCACCATTTCGTCAGAATCCAACTGCCGTCCTTCTATATTCACAATGACTTCCTTCGTCATGGCTATCCCTCCAAATCCTCCGATGCCCTATCCGGGTCTTATCCGGTTCTTTTATTGTACTACGTGTACGGTGACTGTACAAGCAGGAATCCTCAGTTCAGAAACAGCTCTACAGTGCACTTTTATTTATAGTTTATAGGGTTCTATGTATTAAAACGGATTTTCCGGCAAGACTTCTGATAAAAGAACCCTTACCCAAAGTAAGAGAAAGGATCGAAGAAGGATGCAGAAAATTCTATCTCATGTCTTTCATACTATAAAGCATACGATTAGAAACAGTTCTTTACATAAAGCTCAAAAAAAAGATTGGGTTCACTCCTTATTGCTACTCTTGCTGCTGCTCTCGTTCGGCGCAGGGAATCTTGCAATCAGAGCGGCAGCAATGCAGGATAAAGATATTCAGGAGGGAATTGCAGAAGAGATTTTGCGTTTTCATGTCATCGCAAACAGTGACAGTACCGAGGACCAGACACTGAAGCTACTTGTCAAGGATCGATTGGTCAGCTATCTGGCACCCATGCTGGAGGATTGTACTAACCTCACTGAGGTAAGAGAGGTAGCGCAGGAGAAGCTGCCCGAATTGACCGCCCTTGCCAATGCCACGATACAAAAGCAGGGCTATGATTATAGTGCAACAGCTTCTTTGGAGGATTGTTACTTCCCCTTGAAGGTGTACGGAGCCTATACCTTTCCTCCCGGCTGCTACCACGCCCTCAGAGTAAAGCTCGGGAAGGCTGAAGGACGGAACTGGTGGTGCGTCATGTTCCCCCCTCTTTGCTTTGTGGACGAGACCTACAGCATTGTTGATCAAAAATCCGGAGAGAAGCTTTCCAAGCTGCTGACGGAGGAGGAGTACGAAACACTGATCAATAAAAAAACTCCTGTAAAAGTCCGCTTAAAGCTTTTGGAGTCCTTAAAGAAATTATTTAAGAAGAAAGATTAGACTGCTTAAAACATTGTGTCCGCTGCACCGATATGGTAATATAGTATATATTCCGCCTGGAGCACAGGATGATTTTATGGGGGTAGCCGATTAATGATTACAGTGAATGCTTATGCAAAGATAAATCTTGGACTGGATGTATTACGAAGACGTGAGGATGGCTATCATGATGTATGTATGATTATGCAGTCCCTGGAGCTACATGATGTGATTACCATCCAGCAGGCTGAGGCACAGGGAATTACCATGACCACGAATCTTTCCTTTCTGCCCAGCAATCAGGATAATCTAGTTCATAAGGCTGCCTCTCTTTTTATGGAAACCTATGGATTAAGCTCCGGCTTATCCCTCCACCTAGAGAAACAGATCCCGGTTGCTGCGGGGCTAGCCGGAGGAAGCTCAGATGCAGCTGCTACCCTGCTTGGATTAAATCAGCTATTTCATCAAGGCATACCAAAGGAAGAGCTGATGAAGCTTGGAGTAAAAATCGGTGCAGATGTACCCTACTGCATTATGCTTGGGACTGCGCTTTCCGAAGGAATAGGTGAGATACTGACTCCCCTGCCTCCCCTTCCCTCCTGCTCAATATTGCTGGTAAAGCCGGATATCAGCGTCTCCACCAAATATGTATACGAGAAGCTGCAGCTGAAGGAGAAAAGTGTACATCCTGACATTCAGGCAATGAGAAGGGCACTGGAGGATGCCGATCTGCATACTCTGGCAAAATCTATGGATAACATACTTCAGACAGTTACCATAAAGGAATATCCGGTCATCTCGGAGATCAAAGATAAGATGAAGGAGATGGGTGCGTTGAATTCACTGATGAGCGGAAGCGGCCCCACTGTATTCGGAATTTATCAGAACCGGGAATTAGCCAAGAAAGCATTTACATATTTCAAAAGACACCGTCATTTTGGAACGCAGGTCTTCCTGACTACCCCATATCGGACAAGATAAGACCATAACAAAGGAGATGTTTCGCAACATCTCCTTAACTTTATTTATAATATCTATTATTCCTTAGCACCGGTTCCGTCACGCCACTCTTCCAATTTCTTGATGGTGGTGTCTATTGTCTTCTGACATATCTCCGGAAGGTCACCGCCCCAGGCTTTCTTTGCCTCTTCCAGTCCCTTCTTAACAGCATCAATCATCTTATTCGCTTTGGAGGGATCACTACCGGACAATGCTTTTGCAAATTCCACCAATCTGTTGGAGGTCTGCTCCACACCCCAATATCCGTCCTCTGCGATATCCTTCTGTGCCTGTACTCTGGTCTCGTCATCTACGCTAACCTTTCCCTCACGAAGCTGCTGATAGATATCTGTTGCCTCTGTATAGGTTTCACCTTGCCTTAACAGTAGCTTCTGAACCAGCTCCCTAAGGCTCTGCATCCTTCTGTCGGCATCAGCCTTTAATCGATCCACTGTTACCTGATCCCTGGTATAGGTCTTCTTAGCTGCTTCCGGTTTCTGCTCACTTTTTTCATATACAGCTGCAGAAGTGTTCTCCTGCTTCGTTTGGTTCTTTTCTGTGTTCTGGCTAGCACTTGCTTTCGATGCTGCTCCGCTCTCGTAGGTCTGGCCCACGCCTGTTACTCCGTTTACTCCCATATTATCAATCCTCCGTGATTAATGATGGCAGGAGATGCTTTTCTCCTTGGTTACTTAGTTCAGCCTTCCATGGCCGCTTTTTTCTGTATAGTGTATTTCGGCATATCATAACAAAATGTTAATAGTCCAATAAAAATTATAATACGGTATCTACCTTCTTGGTTATGATCAGCTTATCGCCTTCCTGTATATGGTCATTCTCCAGATCATTTATTGCCATAATGTTATCCACAGTAGTATAATATTTCTTGGCAATATTCCACAGAGAATCCTCCCTTTTCACAACATATCCTATGATACCGGGCATTGCCTGAAGCTTTTCCATGTCCAGTGGAGCTACGGTAACATCTGTAATAATCGGTTCGGTAATCACATCAAAGACGATCGTATTCAAATTAATGGTAGCCTTGACTTCTATCTCCTCGCTGTCCAGCATCATCACACTAAGCTGATCAATACCCGGCTTAACCTCATAATTACTGCCGGCTTTCATTCCCTTCAGCTCGATAGTCTGTGAGAAAGGTATTGCACCTCGTAGGGAATTCAATGGTCTGCGGTCCTCTTCGGAAATATACAGAATTTTTAAGTCAATGATGCCATCTACCAGAAGCTCTGTTCCTTCCGCGTTCACATCATCAATTTGGATGTCCCCACTTGCATGACAAATCTGCAGAATTCTCGGCTGATCCTCAGATACCCTGATTCTGTCAGCTATCCGATACTTGCTGTTATTTTTAATTACCAGGTTCTCATAATCCGCATTCCGCATAATCGGAGTGATTTCCTTCAAGGGACTGTAGATATCGCATAATATCTCCGGCTCACAGGTTTCATAAGCCTTAATTCCCAATTCCAGAATAACTTCTATATCGAGGACTCTCTCCTCCCCATCTGAATCCGGCTTAACCTCCATATTCTTACTGGCGATATTGAAGGTAATATCCTCTATCATATCCTCTGTACAGCCGTTGCATTCAATCGTCCCACTGAAAGGTATCTCAGTCTCGTAATACTCAATCGAATTATCCTCGTCTTCACCGGCATACAAGACAAATACAGGTATTTCACCCTTCATTGTGAACTTGTCTTCCAGGAGTCGGACTTCAACATTACTTAGACCAATGTCCTGATAAAGCAGAGAAGTTATATTCGCCTTATTTGCCGGTAGGACAACTTCATCCTTAATTCGATAAGTGTCCTTTTTATTTATGGCAACACTGGTAACCTCAATCTTCTTATTTATGTACTGAATATCATCAGAGCCTTCCACCATAACTGCAGTCTCTTCATCATACAGATCTTCTACCGCCACATACAGTCTTACGATGGAACGTACGCTCAGCTTTCTGGAATTGATCAATCCGGTAGACAGATCCTCCAGCTCCCATTTTATAATAGGCTCATCATCTGCACAATTGACATCCATGTTGATTGTCTCATCAAAGGGGATTTCACCCGACAGGTTTTGAATAGGTCTGGCATCACCTTCGCTCAAATATAACACGTTAAAGCGAAGCGCCCCTTTTACAAGCAGCTTACCATTAACAGCCTTGATGTCATTAATTCTGACCTCTCCCTGCGCAGTAATAATCTGGTCAATGTCCGGTTTGACATCGGGGACATTGAAATCATCGTCCAATGTAAGCTGCAGGGTACTCTTACATCTCAATTTATTCATATGAATATTCTTTTTTACCAGGTCCACTTAAAATCCCTCCTTAGATTTGGACATACGATGGAATGCCTCTTTCATATCTTATTCAATCCTGCAAGATTTTAGACTTTTAATTATGATTAAAGTATCAAAAGGCGCTTTTGACACTTTAATCACTTATCTTAAGATAATCTTTATATATTTTTTAATATTCCTTTAATGAAAAATGAAAAAAATACTGTATAATTATCGTTAATATTTATTGACCCATTTCATTCCATATCTGGAACAATTGATCAAAGTCTAAAGCACCAACGGTGTTTTTCGGATATCATATGCTGCTATGCAAGCGAGCTTGTAATAGCAGTATATGATATCTGAAAATGTGCATAGCACCTTTTAGACATTAATCAAATAGTAAAGGACGGCATAACCGTAGGAACTATAGGGGCAAACATAAAAGGGAGGTTTTAATCATAATGAAATCTGTTACACGTCCATTCAGAGTTATATTAGCATGCTTACTACTGGGAATACTCATTCTTCAGTCAGCTCCGGCCGATGCTTATGCTGTATCCGGTACGAAGGCGGCCGATATAACAGATTTGGCAGGAATTACAAGAGACAGTGCGGGTAACCAAGTAGTAAAGGGTAAATATGCTACCCGTGAAGAATTTGCACAGCTGCTGGTTTTAGCATCCTTAAGTGCCGGAGATGTCAAATCAACCAAAACATCCCGACTTTTTCAGGATGTGAAGACAAACAACGCGAAAGCAGCTTATATCCAAATGGCGGTATCCAAGGGTTATATAAGCGGATACCTGGGAGGAAAATTCAAGCCGAAGCAGGCTGTTACTCTGAAGGAAGCTGCTTTTGGCACACTAGCAATTCTCGGATATACCAATGAGGATTTCAGTAACCGGCTTTCCGGCAGCAGATTTGATAAATTCAAAGAGCTGGGCTTAAACGAGAACATCGGTAAGAGTGAAGCTGATAAGCTGACCAAATCCGATTGCACAGAACTGTTTTATAATTTAATGAACACAAAGAATAAGTCCGGTCAGATTTATGCTCAGACACTTGGCTATACCGTGGATACCGACGGTAAAATAAATTATCAGTCCCTGTTTGAAAAGAAATCCAAGGGTCCTGTTCTTGCAGAAGGCAGCTGGAGAAAGAAACTGGCAAAGGATATCTCCAACTATAAGATATTCCAGGATGACAAAAGTATCTCAGCTGATGATATCAGCGATTACAGTGTTATATATTATGCTGACCAGCTGAATAAAGTATGGGTATATGATAAAAAGATCTATGGCAATCTGGACTCCGTTACCTATAATAACGGTTCTCCATTGCAGCTGACTGTATCCGGAACAGTTTACACCGTGGAGAAGCCCGATGACATAAGCTATCTTATTAGAAATTACGGTATTAAGAAGGATCAGATGGTCATTCTTCTGCTTGGAAGAGATGACAGGGTATCCTATATCCTTCCGCTTCAGTCAAGACTTGCCGGAGGTAATTGGCAGAAGAGTCTCGGCTTTGATATTAATAAAGCGATGATCTATAAGAACGGAAAAAGAATTTCCGTAAACGATGTTAAGAATACAGATGTCATTTATTATGCGAAAGAATTAACTAGTGTATGGGTTTACAGGGATACCGTCTATGGTGTACTGGACTCGGTAAGTCCGACCCTTTCTGCGCCAACAGCCATCACTGTTGCGGGAAAAACCTACGATTTGAAGATCAATCCTGTGAATACCTCCGGTTCGGATGATGGTGATATGAAGGATATGACCGAAAATTCCTGGGGTGCAAGACTGGTTCAAAACGGAATCCAGGAAGGTGACAATGTTGCGGTTGCCTTCGGCTATAACGGTTATGTGGCTGATATCTATAAAATAGATAAAATGTCCTCCACTCTCTCCGGTTATGTGCTGGAGGTTATTGAGAAAGTAGTCAGAGACGAAAACAAAGAGAGCAGTGTAAGTAAGGTAATCCGAGTCGTTGAGACCGGAGGAACCGTACTTGAGTTTCCTACAACAGATACCTCTGTAAAGACGGGAGACCTTGTAGAAATCAGCTTTACGAATGGCAAAGCTGATATCTATAAGACCGAGTATTTCAATGGTAGTAATATCACAGATGTTGCTTCCCGCAGCTTATCCCAGGATGTGAAGGTAATCGAAGTGGACAAAACCGATTACACTAAGGTTACAGCAGCGAGACTGAAGGAAATCAGCTGGGATGCCAACAATATTGTCTATTGCAGACTGAATACTGCAGGTGAGATTACAGATTTAATCCTTCGCTCCATCACTGATTCCTATTACCAGTATGGTATGCTGACAAAGACGGTAACTCCGGATTATTCCAAGGGTATTTATGCTTTCCAGCTGACCTTTGATTTCGGTTCAGAGAGTACCATCACACTCAACACTGTACCCTGGGATATTAACCCGGGACCGAAGGCTGTAAAGTTTGAAAACAATACAATTAAGGAAATAAAACCCCTGCAGGAAACCAAACTTTTATATATCAATGGAAAACAGGCGATTTCCTCCAGCAAAACATACCGCATCTCAGACGATGTACTGGTATTCTTCTATAAAGCAGGCGGCTATTATAAAGGTACACTGAAGGATGTTACCAGCAAAGACGGTACCATGCTTACCGGATATATGGAAAATGCCAACGGCCCGATACGTATCATCGTAGTTACCAAATAACGAAAGGATCAGGACAGATGAAAAGGATCACTTTTAAAAATATAAATCGTAAGAAAGTAATAAAATGGGGTATCATTCTGGTGTTAATCGCTGCGGTTATCCTCTTTTTCGTGACAAGGTCAAAGCCGACCAAAGCAGATGCACAGTTTACAACCTCACAGGCTGCCATTGGAAAGGTGGAATCCACCATCTCAGGAAAAGGAACCCTGAGCCCGGCAGACCAATATGAAGTAAAATCTCTGGTTAAGGGTGAGATTCTTTCGGCACCCTTTGAAGAAGGGGACTCCGTGAATAAAGGTCAGCTCCTTTATCAGATCAGTACCAGCGAGATTGAGAATAACATGAAAACAGCTGAACTGAACGTGGATAAAGCAAGGCTCCTCTATCAGGATACGCTCGATAAACAGGCAGATTTAAACATAACCGCCAAGGAAAACGGATACATCAAAAAGCTTTATGTTAAGGAAGGCGCCTCTCTTCAGCCAGGTGCAACGATTGCAGATATTTATAACAGCGACATTATGTACCTGGATCTACTCTTCCCGTCCTACGAGGTTAAGAGCTCCTGGCTCGGTAAGTCAGCCTCCGTTATCATGGAAGCAACCGGTGAATCCATTAAAGGTAAGGTAAGCAATGTCAGCAATATGGAAGAGGTTATCGAAGGCGGTGTACTGGCCAAAAAAGTAACCATCAGCGTAAAGAATTCCGGTGGAATCAAAGCAGGAGATCTGGCTGAGGCCTCCGTATCGGGAGTTGTCTGTAACAGTAACGGTACCTTCCGTGCCGAGACTGAAGCCGCCCTGGCTGCTGAAACTGCCGGAACAATCGCAGGGATCTCCGTGAAGGAAGGACAATGGGTCGAGAAGGGAGCAACCCTCCTGACCCTTTCCTCCAAGAACCTGGACAGTCAGATAGAAAGTGCAAATATCAGTATCCGTGAGGCTGAGCTTATGCTGGATACACAGAAAAAGCAGATGGAGCATTACACAATTACCGCACCGATTTCCGGTAAGGTAATCACAAAGAACAAGAAACAAGGAGATACCATCGACCCCGTCACAGATACTCAGGCAGGGCCCATGGCAATCATCTATGATATGGAATATCTTAAATTTGATATGAATATTGACGAACTACAGATCAGCAATCTGTCAGTGGGACAGAAGGTTTCCATTATTACCGATAACTTTCCTGACGCCAGCTTCGAGGGAATCATTGAGGAAATCAGTTTAAAGGGTAACACCAATAACGGAATCACTTCTTATCCTGTTACCATTAAGGTTGAGAAATATAACAACCTGCTGCCGGGTATGAACGTAACAGGAAATATCATCATCGAGAAGGCAGAAAATGTACTTACTATCCCCAGTGCATCTCTGCAAAGGGATAATATCGTATATATCCAGTCAGAAGGGGCTGTGGCAGATCCAAAAACAGGAGCTCCGGCGGGCTTTAAGGCAGTCACTGTAGAGATTGGTATTAATGATGGTGTCAATGTCGAGATAAAGAGCGGTATAAAGGAAGGCGAGACTGTCTATGTACCATATGACAGCAGCATGGTAGATACTGCAAACAATATGTGGTAACAGCGGGCGCTTCTCCTATACAGGTTTCGTAAGAATCGAGATAAGTGTGAAAATAAAGCAGCTTCACACTATGGAAGAACTGCGATGCCCGTGCAATGGCACTCACACCTTGTTCATCTTAAATTATTTGTGATACCGCTTTGCGGTATCATGTTTGGAAGAGGTATAATATGGAAAAAGAAGCATTAATTGAACTAAAAGATATTTATAAGATATACAATGTCGGTGATACGGAAATCAAAGCGAATAATGGTATCAACATGACAATCTATAAGGGTGAGATGGTAGCAATCATCGGGAAATCAGGCAGTGGTAAGTCGACAGTAATGAATATCATCGGTGCTTTGGATACACCCACCAGCGGGCAGTATCTTCTGGAAGGAAAAGATGTAAGCCAGCTAAAGGGTGATGATCTGGCTGAGATCCGTAATAAGACGATCGGTTTTATCTTCCAGCAGTATAATCTGTTGCCAAAGCAGAACATCCTTGAAAATGTGGGATTGCCCTTAATGTATGCCCGGGTAGGAGACAGGGAACGTAAAAGACGTTCCTTGGAGGTTCTAAGAAAGGTTGGTCTGGAGCAGAAACATAAAAGCTATCCGACACAGCTTTCGGGCGGACAGCAGCAGAGAGCCTCCATCGCCAGAGCTCTCGTTGCGGAGCCTTCTTTGATCCTTGCAGATGAACCTACCGGTGCTTTGGATTCCAAGACCGGCAAGGAGGTACTTGATATCCTTCATAAGTTACATGATGAGGGGAATACCATCGTGCTAATTACACATGACCAGACAATAGCTACCGAAGCAGAAAGAATTATTAAGATCTCGGATGGAGCAGTCGTCTATGACGGCGATGCAAAGGAGTATAAACATGACAATATGGCAGACACTGAAAGTAGTATGGGCTAATATATCCAAAAACCGCATGCGTACATTTTTAACCATGCTGGGTATGATCATAGGTGTGTCCTCAGTAATCACCTTAGCAAGCTTAATACAAGGCTTCTACAATGATATGCTGGATTCTTATGCCGATATGGGACTCTATAATGTCAGTGTTACCATATACGGCAGGAACGGTAATAAGATGTTAACTGAAGCTGATATGTATCAATATGCAAAGGAACATAAGGATACGATCAAGGGAGTTACTCCCACCGTTCCGATTCAAGCAACTATTTATAAAAACGGAGATAAGATAGAGACCTCCACCATCAGCGGTGTAGATGAGTATTATACCGATCTGGTCAATAGAGAGGTGGAATCCGGCAGAACTATCTCCTATTCCGATGTCTCTACATTACAAAGGAATTGTGTGATCGGCTGCTATGTAGATCAAAAGCTTTTTAAAGGAAAAGCACGTCCCGGAGATACCCTGTTATTGAACGGAGAACAGCTTACCATCGTAGGTATATTAAAACCCAGTTCCGGAAATGCAGAGCAGGCAACCGAATGGTCCTCCGATAACTGTATCTATATGCCGTATTCTACTGCTTCGAGGCTATTTGGGTATGGAAGCATCGGTTCCTATGAATTCTACATTAAGGACCGTTCCTTAGTTGCCTCTGAAACAGATAAATTACATAAGTACCTCTTTAATACGTTTCGCGATAAAAAAGCCTTCTATATCAGAAATATGGTTGATATGCTGAATAGCATTGATACAGAGCTTGCAATCCTGACAGTTATGTCCTCTATAATTGCGGGTATCTCCTTAGTAGTTGCCGGAGTTGGGATTATGAATATCATGCTTGTCTCTGTGTCAGAACGAATTAAAGAAATCGGTATTCGCAAATCCCTTGGAGCAAAATACCGGGATATAAGACGACAATTTGTATTGGAAGCAGGTTTGACCAGTACGCTGGGTGGTGTTCTTGGTATTCTATTAGGTACTTTCCTCACCTATTTGGTTGGTAACCTGGCTAAAATTAATGCCCTACCTACCACCAACAGTATCATCCTTTCCTTCTGCGTCTCCGTAGGCGTCGGTGTTATCTTCGGATACATGCCGGCCAGCAAAGCAGCAAAGCTTAACCCCATTGACGCATTAAGAAATGAGTAACTTAGCTATTTTGTAAACATCTGTATATACATTACCCCATAAAAATACCCTGTAGAGTGAACCTTCTACAGGGTATTTGTCTTATCTATTTAGTTATTTAAATCTAACTGCAAAGAATTAATTCCACGTCTTTTGTAAGTATGTCCGTGTAGCTGTAGGATACTGTTCGTACAGGCATATCCTTGTTCTCCTGAATCTTAATGAGAAATATGCTTGGGTAAGTTTCTGAAATAATACCTTCTGTAATGTCTACTTTATGCCTTCCACGGTTAATACGAACCTTTACCTTCTTACCTGTCTGGTGCATCACAGCATTTCTTACACAATTCACATCTAATTGCTTCATCATTATTCTCTCCTCACCAATGCTTCCTATCACCTTAGAAGGACTTTACCCCTATTGGCTCTGTACACATTCTTCTAAAATAAATCCGTAACAAACTACATGCTTCGCATGCAGTATACCATAAAAACGGGACAGCGTCAATGAATTTTCTGACAATTCAAGGTCGACAGAGTGAGTTGTGCACATAAATTTGCACATGAAAAGTTTAAATTTTTAGTACTTTTTATGGAATAATTTTACGATGCTAGTACCTTTAGCCTATCCAATTATGGGAATATAGCACAAAAAAACATCTATTTTTTATCAAAAAACCGACATATTACCGTATTTTCCTAACCACAATATATTGATGTTTCACTTATGGACAGCAACAAAATATTGTTATTTTTAACCAATATTCTTACAGAACTCTTACGCTTTGCTTGCTCTTTTCTTAAGCTGTTGGCCTTATTACTCAAAGACAATCGGTTCTTCCCTGAACTCCAGCTTCACCACCACATAGGGATAGGTAACCCCTTGTGTAACTGCATCGTTCTGAGAAGGTCCGATCAGATTCGTATTGATATAAATAGCGTTACTGGTGAGATACAAATCATCCACCGAGATACTGTAGCCACCGCTGTTTTGCTTACCATAGCCTACCACAATATAAAGATTATCCTTATTGGAGTACGAGAGCTTAAAAGGCTCCTCTTTCTTTTCGTCGATGATTTCCTTCAGTTCTCCTGGCAGATCCGCATCCTCCACCACAGTAAATTCGAGATCCTTGATTTTCTTGACATCCGTGTTCCCCTTTTTGCAACCGGTTAATCCTATGAGTGCCAGCACTATCGTAAGAAGCAGAATAATCATTCTACATCCCTTCATAACAGCCTCCAAAGCTTATTATCTCATTGGATTCTATGACTCGTACCGTAAAAACATGCAGGGTTGGGACTGCTAATATTGCTGTAAAGCTTTCAATCTGTCTGCTTCAAAGGGTTCTCCGTGTCCGGGATAAATCTTTTTAATACCTTTACCTCTCAGGCGACTTATGCTATGACTCATTTGGTTAAAATCCAAAGCGTTAGGAGCTGGCTGCGGGACCTTAATATTTGCAAATATGTCTCCGCAGATCAGTTCTCCTTCCGTGGTCAATATCGCGATCGATCCGGCGGTATGTCCTGGTAAATACAGGATCCTGGCATCAGCTCCAAACCTTGATAAATCCTCTCCCTCATTAAGAAAGAGATCCGGTGTAAAGGCTTCATAATCCTTTAGGACTCTCGCCATCATTTTATGAATTGGTTTTCGAAACAAGAAAAACAACAGACGATTGACCGGAGAGCTGAACCTACTGTTTTCCATCACTTTATTCAACGTCGGGTGCTGCACCAGCTCCAGATCCTTCTCATGCATCGCTATCAGTGAATGAAAGTCATTCTTAATTTTCACGACATTTGCTGTATGATCGCTGTCACCATGGGTAAGGATGACAACCCTTAAGTTTTCTTCTGTGCAGCCTACCTTTAGTAATGTATTTTTCAGTTCAGTATATCGGTCTGAATATTCCTTGTCCATAGTAAGGTGCCCACCTGTATCAACCAGAAGAAATCCCTCCCCTGTTTTTATGAGATAGCTATTCACACCCCTCAAATCAATTCTGATAATCTCCTGTGTCATAATTACCTCCATTCTGCCGCTAAGCGGCATCTCAGTGTGAAGATGCTTATCCTTCACACTTTCAGACATGATGCCGCTAAGCGGCATTTCAATTAATTAGATTTCAATTAATTAGAGAAGAACAAGAAACGAGCACCATAAGCGTGAATTTATGCATTATAAATTCACGTTGCGAGCATTCGCAGTTCTTCCATAGTGTGAAGGTGTCTTTCCTTCACATTTTCTCCTTACTCATGATTTTTGTGATACGCTCCATGGGTTTCCTCATATACCTTCAGATAGAGCTCATCGAACTCACACCGTTCCATGTTAAAATACTTTATCCAGGAATCGGCAAAGCAAAGATATGCATAATTAGGCATAAAGCTTGTAAAAAATTCAGCAATTCTTCTCTCCTGCAGCGGATAGCTCGTACCCTTTGCGGCAGCCTCTTTTGCTGTCATAGCATCAACAATCCGAAACAGAACCGGTTTTTCTTTGGTTTTCTTGAGAGAATCAATCAGTATCACCCGAACCAGATCCGCGTTCTTAAGACCGAATTCCTGATATACATTCTTCATACGGTTGCCTACGGCTTCCGCTTTTTCCTGATGAGTTTCATCAATTGCTCCGGATATCAAGGTAAGGTATTCTTCTATAAAGTTGTCCACCAATACTTGAAAAATATCATCCTTACTTTTAAAGTGATAGTAAATTAATGACTTAGGTACCTGCGCCTCTCTGGCAATTTCGTCGATTCTGGAGCCTTCGAAGCTCTTCTCTGCAAATACTTTCACGGCTGCCTGTAATATGCGCTCTTTCGCATTCATTGTATAGCCCATAGTGTCCTCCAAATTAGTACTGATTGTTCAGTTGTAATTTAAGATAGCATGATTGGTATAGATTGTCAACTAAAAAGTTTAAAAAGAGAGGCTATAGCTCTATTTCATGACTTTTCATTGATACAGTCTGAAACAGGTACTACAGCCTCTTTATAATTTTAAGCCAGACTTTTAACCTTTGCTACCAACTCATTATTTTCTTCCTCAATGAGTATGGTATCCTCCGGTTTTACCTGATCACTTAAGATTAATCTGGCACTTAAGGTCTCCACATTCTTCTGGAGGAAACGCTTCAATGGTCTTGCCCCATACGCCGGATCATAGCTTCTCTCTACAATGAACGCCTTGGCCCGGTCCGTCAGACTGACGCTAATCTCCTTGTCGATCAGCCTTTTATTCAGATCAGCAAGCATCAGATCGATGATCCTATCGATGTTTTCCTTGGTCAACGGTTTAAAGAGGATGATCTCATCCAGCCGATTTAAGAACTCCGGGCGGAAGGAGGCACGCAGCTCATTCATGACCATCGCTTCACAGCTTTCCGTGATCTCACCATATCCATCAATGCCTTCCAGAAGATACCTGGAACCGATATTGGAGGTAAGAATAAGAATCGTATTCTTAAAATCCACGGTTCTCCCCTGGGAGTCCGTAATTCGTCCATCGTCCAACACCTGAAGCAACACGTTGAACACATCCGGATGCGCTTTTTCCACCTCGTCGAACAGTATAACCGCATAAGGCTTCCGCCTTACTGCCTCCGTTAGCTGTCCACCCTCTTCATAGCCTATATATCCGGGAGGCGCACCAATCAGTCGCGCAACGGAATGCTTCTCCATGTACTCACTCATATCAATGCGTACCATATTATGCTCATTGTCAAACAGGCTTTCTGCAAGGGCTTTTGCCAGCTCTGTCTTACCCACACCGGTAGGTCCCAGAAACAGAAAGGAACCGATCGGCTTTTTAGGATCTTTGATACCCGCCTTGGAGCGCAGGATGGCATCTGCAACCTTGTCTACACCCTCATTCTGTCCGACTACCCGCTTATGAAGCTCAGCGCTTAAGTGCAATGTCTTATTCCGTTCCCCCTCCGTCAGCTTGGTAATAGGGATACCGGTCCATCGCGAAACAATTTTTGCGATCTCTTCTTCGCTGACATTCTCATGGACGAGCATGTTCTCTTCCTTCTTCAGTCTTTCCTCCTCCTGAGACAGCTGCTTAGAAAGCTCCGGCAGCCTGCCGTATTTTAGCTCCGCAGCCTTATTTAAATCATAGCTTCTTTCCGCTACTTCAATTTCATTATTAAGCTCCTCGAGCGCTTCTCTGAGCTTATGAACCTTTTCCATAGATGCCTTCTCGTTATCCCATCTGGCCTTCTGGCCAGCAAAGTTGTCGCGAAGCTCCGCCAGCTCCTGCTGTAGCTCCATAAGGCGCTCTGCGCTTAACCGGTCATTTTCCTTCTTCAGGGCAGCCTCTTCTATCTCCATCTGCATAATTCTTCTTTGCATATCGTCCAGTTCTGTCGGCATGGAATCAAGCTCTGTCTTAATCAAAGCACAGGCTTCATCCACCAAATCGATGGCTTTATCAGGCAGGAAGCGCTCTGAGATATAGCGGTCTGACAGAGTGGCAGCACTGACTAAGGCGCCGTCCGTAATCTTAACCCCGTGAAAAACCTCATATCGTTCCTTCAAGCCTCTTAAGATAGAAATCGTATCTTCAACCGATGGTTCCTCCACCATGACAGGTTGAAATCTTCGTTCCAATGCGGCATCCTTCTCAACATATTGACGGTACTCGTTCAATGTGGTTGCACCGATACAATGCAGCTCACCTCTTGCCAGCATCGGTTTTAGCATATTCCCAGCATCCATAGCCCCCTCAGTCTTTCCGGCTCCGACGATGGTATGCAGTTCATCGATGAACAGGATAATCTGCCCTTCACTTTTCTTCACTTCCTCCAGAACAGCCTTCAGACGCTCTTCGAATTCCCCACGGTATTTGGCACCGGCGACCAACGCTCCCATATCAAGGGCAAACAGCTTTTTATCCTGCAGAGACTGGGGCACGTCCCCTCTGACAATTCTTTGTGCCAATCCCTCAACTACTGCGGTCTTGCCAACACCGGGTTCACCGATCAGTACCGGATTATTCTTGGTTTTTCTGGACAGGATGCGAATTACATTCCGAATCTCGCCATCCCTGCCGATCACCGGATCCAGCTTCTGCTCCTTTGCCCTGGCAACCAGATCGTAGCCATACTTCTCAAGAGTATCATAGGTAGCTTCAGGATTGTCCGTCATTACCTTCTGATTGCCTCTTACCGTCTGCAGTGCCTTTAGAAAATCCTCTCTGCTGATGCGAAATTCACCGAATAGTGTTTTAACCTCCTTATTGGGCTGCCTAAGCATGCTAAGAAAAAGGTGTTCCACCGATACATAGGAATCTCCCATTTGCTTTGCTTCATTCTCCGCGTAAATCAGGATTTTATTCAGGTCATTGCTGATATAAATCTGTCCACCGGAGACCTTAGGACGTTTGTTCAATAAGCCCTTTACCTGTGCAAGAAACACCTCGGTATTGATCTCCATCTTCTCCAGCAGCTTTTTAATCAAGCTGTCATTGAGATTAAGCAGACTATAGAGCAGATGCTCTACACTAATCTCCTGGTGCCCGTATTCATAAGCCAGTTTCTCGCAGTCTTCCACTGCCTGTATCGAATTTTGTGTAAACTTATTGATGTTCATATGCTTTCTTTGTATAACTTACACCTTTGGTAAATCATACTCTCCTTTCTTCTATGCATTAAGTAAATTACTATCATATGTTTAATGTTCTATGTCAACTATAACACGTAGCTCAAAAAATTACAAGTGAAAAAATGCAAAAAAATGCTCCTAAGTTAACTTAGAAGCATTTTTTCAATCCTAGATTATGTTGCAATATTCTTTAAAAAAGGCATCCAGAATATCACTTATCAGTCCAACCTTAACTTCAACAATATCACCATTAATTAATTGTACCTTTAAAGAAGTTTCTAAACGTCCCTGTAATCCACCATATGTAGATACATCATTTAGATCCAGCGATAGCTCATACTTATTATCTAGTATATATAATTTATCTTTTGTGAATACTGCTGCCTGCTTCATATTTCCCATTGCATCCATTGCAGCAGCAGCAACCACCTCTGATTTATTAATATTGAATTTCTGCAGTGCTCCCTTCTCCAGATTACCCCACCGCTTTTCATCAAGGGTATCAGCTAAATACACTTTTTTAAAATCTTCGAATTTCATAAGCTTTGACATGATTGTCTTGATTTTATTATTTGGTTGATATATCATCTCACCATTTTCTTGTGAGACATTAATCAGGTTTTTAATAAAATAAGAGCTCAAATATGTATTTGATATCATTACATTATTCGTTCCGTCCCCAGTATAATTCTTCCCTAGATCCATAACAAAGGATGTCATATTCATAAACTGCCTTAAGCCTGTCCGCTCGCTTTTCTTGCCATATCTTCCTGTCTTCATCGTCACTAAAGTACTATTCTTATTTATTGCACATGCTTGAACTGTCCAGTCCAATTCTATTTTAGTAGCGCCATTCATCCATACGTGTGATAGTTCTTTTAAGGTTGGCAGCTTCGTCTTATATAAGCCAGCCTGTAGCTCATTGTTTTCACAGAGCCATTCACATACACGAATTGCTTTGCTGCTTACAAAAGGTATACTATTCATAAGTCCTTGGTATATTGATTCTAATAGGTTCTTATTCTTTTTAATACGATACTGAATTGGATTGCTCAATGAAAAGGGAACACAAATAAAATGCTGACCAGGCAAAGGAGTTAACCCGTTAAAGGGCTGAAGATAATACTGAAGCTGATTATTGTAGCTTAGTGTATAAACCTGAAGAAAATCATATCCCACTTTTCCTCCTGTAAGAGCAGTGAGCGAAGAGCCAAGGGAAGCTTTCGCGGAACTAACTTCTTCAAGAGTCACATTCTTCACATCAACTAGTTCAACACCTTCTTTAGTACATTCTTTTCTTAACTGCTCGATTCTACGCTCATGCGCTTTCTCAATACCATTGCTAAAAATTGAAGCCATAATTTTACCTCCCAATATTTAAATTCGGTTACTCAAATCCTGAGATTCGATTAAGACCTCTTTTATGAAGTCCTCCTCTTTTAACTATCGTTTCATCACATGTTGTATATAATTCCCAGGTAATTTATGTATATATAATACATCTATACGACAAATTATTCAAGTATAATTTTTATATTTATTTATTTGTATGAATTTTTATTATATTATTTTTTATAATCTCAGAGCAAAGTGTCAGCCCGCTGACACTTTTGCGCCCGAGCGGATTGCGAAGCATAATTTCCTTTTCATTTATTCATCTATTACCAGATGGCTGTTATTGCCATTTTTTTATCCATGTATTATAATGTACCCAATAACCTCACTACAGAAAGGATCGCATTATGTCAGGTAAAAAGAAAGGTCTTCCAAAACAGTTTGCAAAGCAATATACCGATCTGCTCTATATGACCCCGAATAAAATTACAGCCAAGGATATCGCCGCATTGTTCGGAGGAACCTATGGACTGACCATTGAACTCTGGGCAGAAATGGATGTATTGGAGCTTGTTCTTCCGAACCAGAATTCTATGGATTTCGAACCCGTAGATATTGCTTTTAAAGATCCCTCCGATGCTTCTTTCGTAAAAAACAGGGGAATTGCTACTATCTATTCCATCAACCTCTGTCAGGAGGATATACCGGAGGCAATCCCTTACTTAGAACAGCTCGTGGATAAATATTCCGGCTTTGTATGTGCCGACAGTGAGGATTTCACTCCTGTCTATGCGGGAAGCTCGAAAATATAACATTAGATAAAGGAGTCCTCATCATGAATGCAAAAACAGCAGCCCTAAAGGCTGCTTTTCCACATACCATTCCCGTTTTCACAGGATATCTGGTCCTTGGGGCCGCTTATGGGATCCTCATGAATAGCAAGGGTTTTTCCCTGATCTGGATTGCTGCGGCCAGTATTTTCGTTTATGCCGGTTCCATGCAGTTTGTAGCAGTCGCTCTGTTAGCTGCAGGGTTTGATCCTGTCGGTGCTTTTCTGATGACCATTGCTGTTAATGCCAGACATCTGTTCTATGGCATCTCAATGTTGAAGCAGTACCGGGGTATCGGCAGGCTGAAGCCTTACCTGATCTTCTCCCTGACAGATGAAAGCTTCTCCATTCTCTGCTCAGCAACGCCACCTGACAACATAGAGAAGAAGTGGTTCTATTTCTTCATCTCATTTCTGGACCACCTTTATTGGATTACCGGCTCCTTACTTGGCGGAATCCTAGGCAGTATGCTGCATATTAATACAAAGGGGATCGATTTTGTCCTAACAGCGCTTTTTGTTGTAATTCTGATCAATCAATGGGATGCCACAAAGAATCATCTTCCTGCCATCATCGGAATCGTCAGTGCCATCCTCTGCCGCATCATTTTCGGTGCTTCGGACTTTATTATACCCTCTATGATCTGTATCATATTCTTTGTTACCTTACTAAAGAAACCGATGGAAAGGAGTAAGCTTCTATGAATTATACCACTGTCCAGTTGCTTCTATTCTTCGCCATTGTAGCCCTGGGTACTTTTCTCACCCGTGTGTTACCCTTTCTTTTGTTCCCGGAGAACAAGGATATACCGAACTATGTAAAATACCTGGCCGACATCCTCCCGTTTACCATCATCGGTCTTTTAGTGGTCTATTGTCTTAAGGATATCCACCTGACTTCAGCTCCTTTTGCTCTTCCTGAGGGGATCAGCATTCTCGTGATTGTTCTTCTTCATAAATGGAAAAAGAACACCCTGCTCAGTATCGGAGTGGGTGCTCTGCTTTATATGTTACTTATTCAATATGTATTTGTAGCATACTAAAATCCCTACATTTCTTCTGATCCTTCTTACTCTTTTGACCATGGCTCCCTAGTAGAATGATTAAAGAGCTTGGGCTGATCAGATGATTTCTTTTATTTTAATTTTACGTTCGCGGGAAAGGTCTACATAATCACTCCCTACACGAATAATCGGTCTGGAAAGTGAAAGACGGTTGATCATAATAACCTCTCCTTCCCGACCATCGCTTAATCTTACCAAATTATGCATATAGGATTCAACGATACGCTCCAGGAAAGTCATCAGAAAGCCGGGATCATATTTTAAGAATCCATCCCGTTCAAATTCGTCTACAACATCAAAGGGACAGATTGCATCGCGATAACGGCGATTCGAGGTCATGGCATCATAAACATCGGCAATTGCGATTATTTTGGCAAAATCATCAATCTGCTCCGATACAAAGCCATTCGGATAACCGCTTCCGTCGCATCTCTCATGGTGCATCAGTGTCGCATATTTTACTCTGATATCCACAGGCTGGTCCTTCAGAGCCTGATATCCTTTGATGGTATGGGTCTTCACTATCTTGAATTCCTCAGGAGTCAGCTTCCCCGCCTTTTGAATGATCTCCTTGGATATCAGCATCTTTCCTATGTCATGAAGCAAACCGCTTAAGGTCAGTATTTTGATATCCTCAGGTGAAAATCTGAGCCAATTTCCGAATATACTGCAGATTAACGAGACATTCAGGCTATGCACATAGGTCATGTCATCATAATTACGGATACCATGAAGCATCTCCAGTATATGTGCACCGTTTCGGCCTTCCTTCAGGATACGGTCGGTCTCCTCTAATAGCTTATCAATGTTAAAGGTACTGGTACCTGAGAGAATATCATTAAAATTATCTTCGATATTCTGAACGGTATCTACGTAGGTGCGGTTAAATTTCTTAAATTCAGGAGTACTTCGAAGCATTTCAATATAGGAAACCTCTTCTATTACTTCAATCTTCGGACTATTCTTATATACCAACAGGCCGTAAATATTATAGAAGCGTAATCTCGTGATCATTCGTTCGTCAAGTACAGTATTTTTTGTTATAATCAACTGATTATTCGAGCTATAGATGTCCGAGGCAATCTTCATACCAGCCTCAGCCTGATCCGTTCTTATTCTTACTGCCTCCACCACACTTCACCTTCCGTTCTCCTGAGTATCACCAAATAAAGTATAACTATAAATTTATATAAATACAAGTGCAACTTTATACGACAATGTCAATAAAAGTCATATTAAATACTATGCGCAAGAATTAGCCCGACGGGACAATGGTCACTACCCATAATGTCTGAATAGATAATGCTATCTGTTATCTTATCCTTCCATCTGTCAGAGGTCAGAAAATAGTCTATACGCCAGCCAACATTCTTTTCCCTGGCCTTAAACATATATGACCACCAGGTATAAGCATCTGTTTTATCAGGATAAAGGTATCGGAAGGTATCCACGAAACCACTATCCAAAAGCATCGTCATCTTATCTCTTTCTTCTATGGTAAATCCGGCATTTCTTGTATTGGATTTCGGGTTCTTTAAATCTATCTCCTTATGAGCCACATTCATATCTCCACAGACAATCACCGGCTTCTTTTGGTCGAGCTTCAACAGATAGTCCCGAAAGTCCTCTTCCCATTCCATCCGGTAATCCAGTCTTGCCAGTTCTTTCTTTGAATTCGGTGTATATACGGTGACCAGATAGAAGTCCTCATATTCCAGAGTAATGACTCTTCCCTCCTGATCATGTTTTTCTATATTCAAATCATAGCTCACTGCCAGAGGCTCTTTCTTACAGAAAATCGCGGTTCCAGAATACCCCTTCTTTACTGCGGAGTTAAAATACTGGTAATAGCCTGCGTAAGATATCTCTACCTGCTCAGGCTGCAGCTTCGTCTCCTGAAGACAGAAAAAATCTGCTGCTTCTTTCAAAAAAAAATCCTCAAAGCCTTTACCGCAGCAGGCGCGTAAGCCATTCACATTCCAAGATATCAGCTTCATTTTATCTACCATCCCTTTCTCATAGTAAGCCTCTTAGCTAACCTGTCCCATTTATAGTTACATAGATATCATAATTCCTTATTTCGGTTATTCACAATCACAGACAGGCAATGGCATCGAATACCTCCGCCACACTTTCAGCAACCGTATCCGCACCGGCTGTCTGTAGTTCCTCTCTGCTGCCAAAGCCATACAACACTCCGACGGATGCTACTCCTACTGCCTTAGCTCCGTGAACATCATGTTCTCTGTCGCCGACCATGACAATCTTCTCCCTTTCTGTGATACCGTTCCTATCCATCGTATAACGAATGATCTCTTCTTTGGTAGATCGGCTGCCATCCATGGTAGCACCACAGATATCTTCAAAAAATTGTGCCAAATGAAAATGCTCCAATATCTTTACCGCAAATTCTCCGGGCTTGGAGGTTGCTACATAAAGCTTTCTTCCGGAAGCCCGTAAATCAGTAAGCAGTCTCTCCATTCCGTCATATACTTCATTTTCATATATTCCGGCAACCTTATAATACTCTCTGTACTTTGAAACCAGTTCCTCTGCCTGTATCGCATCAAAACCATAAAATAACATGAAGGATTCCCGCAACGGCGGACCGATGAATTTACAAAGGCTGTCCAGCTCCTCTACGGCAATTCCTTTGGATTGCAGGGCATACCTGACAGATTTGGTAATTCCCAGCTTCGGATTAGTCAACGTCCCGTCCAAATCCATGAAAACATATTCTTTCATCGCTTATCCTCTCCTGTCTATATTGCTTTAGTATCGACGAAGAAGCTCCTTCTGAATTTCCAATGGAATTCAGGATGAGGTTCTCCAGGATAATTCTGGTCTTTACAGAATTATTTTCTTACCTGCTTGATACTCTTTTCAACCTGTTTTCGGGGTAGCATCACCTGATGTCCGCAGCCCAGGCATTTGAGGCGAAAATCCATACCTACGCGAAGTATTTCCCATTCATAGCTGCCGCAGGGGTGCTGTTTTTTTAGCTTTACGATATCACCGATATTTAAATCCATGGATGCCCATATCCTCTCTAAAAATCTAGTTATTGGTTATTGTTTTTTTATAGTATATCATAAACCGAAGACTAAAAAAATATATTTTTCTATTGCAATTCAAAACAATGTGTTGTAGTATGTATTTACATATCACATAGTATTGATAACTACATTACAGAGTATTGACGCTTCGTTACGTATATTCTTTATCAATGTGTTAATACTAAGATAAAAAACCACTGATTAAAAAGACAATATTTGAAGGAGTTGATTTTATGACAGTAATGAAAGTAAAGGTGAAAGACCCCGGCAGTTCCATAACACATTTGATTGGTAGCCTGATGGCGATGTTTGCTGCGATTCCTTTATTACTGAAGGCCGCCGATCAACCAGGCCCTGTACATCTGCTATCCCTCGGTGTATTCATCTTCAGTATGATTTTGCTTTATTTGGCAAGTACCATCTATCATACCTTTGGAAAAACCCTGAAAGTGCATGTACGGCTGAAAAAATTAGATCATATGGCTATCTATGTACTGATTGCGGGTACTTATACTCCTATCTGTCTTATCGCTCTCGGTGGCAGTACCGGTTTCATCATGCTCTCGCTAATCTGGGGGCTGGCTGCCATAGGTATCATCGTTACCGGTTTCTGGGTACATTGCCCGAAATGGTTCTCTTCTGTTATCTATATTGCTATGGGCTGGACCTGCGTTTTGGCTTTTACACAGATCATCAACTCTCTTCCCATGGCTGCCTTTGAGTGGCTTCTGGCCGGAGGAATTATCTATACGGTCGGAGGAGTGATTTATGCCTTGAAGCTCCCGATCTTTAATAACAAGCACAAAAACTTCGGAACCCATGAGATTTTTCATCTCTTTGTTATGGGCGGCAGCTTCTGTCATTTTATCCTGATGTACAATTACATTGCCGTGATGCCATAGAGTAACATAAACCAAAAGGCTGTTGACTACATTCTTGCATTGCAAAAATGATGTTCAACAGCCCTAGTCATATCTATGTTAAGCAGCCGAATGGTCTGGTAAATTATCGGGACAGCAACTGTTCACGCTCTTTTTGAGGTAAAATAGATTCGGTTGCGAATTCTCAAAGATATGTATCCGTATCCTACGATTGCTGCCCCAGTAAAATTATGAATTACTACATTATACTCAGAAAAAACTTCTTGGTGACTGCGAAGCAGCTTAATCTCTCAGTATTGTTTTAACAATTTGATAAATTAGCTGTTCACGTATAAAAAGCAAAAGGACCAGCTTCCCTCATGCAATTGTTGGGATTACTAGTCCTTTATTTTCTGTTCGATTACTATTTGAATGCTTCTTATTATTATAATCTCTTTAACAGCTCATCACGTTGTGCTTCAAACCCGGGCTTACCAAGCAAAGCAAACATATTCTTCTTGTAGCTTTCCACACCGGGTTGATCAAACGGGTTAACGCCAAGTATATATCCGCTGACACCACAGGCAAATTCGAAGAAATAGAAAAGCTCTCCGAGATAAAATTCATTCTGCTCCGGAAGATTTACGCTTAAGTTCGGAACATTACCGTCGGTATGTGCGAGCAGGGTTCCCTTCATTGCACTCTTGTTAACAAAATCTACGCTCTTGCCCGCAAGATAGTTCAGTCCATCCAAATCCACTTCTTCTTCCTCGAGGATAATCTCAGATCTGGAGTTCTCTATATTTATGACTGTCTCAAACAGAGTTCTCTGCCCATCCTGAATGAACTGTCCCATGGAATGGAGATCCGTAGTGAAGTCCACAGAAGCAGGGAAAATACCCTTCTGGTCCTTTCCTTCGCTCTCTCCGTATAACTGCTTCCACCATTCAGAAACGAAATGCAGGGAAGGCTCATAGTTGACAAGAATCTCGATGCCCTTACCCTTTCTGAGCAATATGTTACGTACCGCAGCATACCTTAATGCATCGTTCTCCTCAAAGCTCTTGTTCAGACAGTAATTTCTCATGCTGGCTGCACCTTCCATCAGCTTCGTGATGTCGGCACCGCTGACAGCGATCGGAAGAAGTCCAACTGCAGTCAATACGGAGAAACGTCCGCCTACATCATCCGGAACCACAAAGCTTTCATAACCCTCTTCTGTGGCAAGGTTCTTTAATGCTCCTCTTGCCTTATCCGTGGTAGCATAGATTCTCTTTGCAGCCTCTGCCCTGCCGTATTTCTCATTCAATAGCTTCTTGAATACACGGAAAGCAATCGCCGGCTCGGTAGTCGTACCGGATTTGCTGATAATGTTAATGGAGAAGTCTCTGTCACCGATTACTTCAATCAGGTGGTTCATATAGGTACTGCTGATGTTATTACCGCAGAAATAGATCTCCGGTGTCTTTCTGATCTCTTTCGAAACTGAATTATAAAAGCTGTGTCTTAAAAATTCAATCGCAGCTCTTGCACCGAGGTATGAACCGCCGATACCGATTACAAGAAGCACGTCAGAATCCTTCTTAATCTTTGCCGCTGCTTTCTGTATACGGGCAAACTCCTCCTTATCGTAATCGATGGGGAGGTCGATCCATCCCAGATAATCATTTCCTGCGCCGGTCTTATGAATAAGTTGGTCCTTAGCAGTCACAGTCAGGCTCTTCATCATCTCAAGCTCAGTATCTGAGACAAACTTTTTCGCAACAGAAAAATCAAAGGTTACCTTGTTAGCCATGTTATATAACTCCTTTTGTATTTTTCTTATATTCTAACAAAGTCAACCTATTTATTCAATGTTTTTTCTTCACATATTGCTATTATGCAAAAAACTCCTTCAAAACATCTTCAATCAGCTTATCCTCCTGAAGCTCGGGATTATTCTTGCCTTTGACAGTTTTTTGCTTTCCGGCCTTTTGACCATCATTTATTTCAATTTTTGCTGACGATTGTGTAGGGGAAATTCTCTGTGGCTGCACCTGTTCCTTACTTGCAGCGATTTCATCCATGCTATGGAGTATCTTATTCATATCGGTTCTGCTCTGCGCCGGCTTCAAATCTTCTTCAATACTATGTAGCAGCTTCTCCTTCTCTGTCTCTTTCTTCTTTTGCTCTGTCTGTTTCTCCATCGCTTTTCGTTTCATCTCTTCTCGTCTTGCCTCCAATGCCTGCCGTTCTTCCTCAATCTTCATTAATTCCTCTTCACGCCTTTTGGCAGCCAATAATCTACGTTCCTCCAGACGTCGTCTTTCTTCCTCTCGTCTTGTCTCCTCCAGCTTACGCTGTTCCTCTTCTCTCTTCTGAGCCTGAAGCTTCTTCTCCTCTTCCTTTTTGCGCCTTGCCTCTTTACGACGGTTCAGCTCCTCCTTTGCTTCTTCCTTTTGTACCTCCTTCGTCGCACCGGCCTGCTTCTTTGACTCGGTCACCTGCATATATTCACGGCGGATTTCTTCCAGCAGCTCCGGATGAAGAGCTTCCTGCTCCAAACGGGTCTTATAGAAATTCTCAAGATAATCCATGATATTCAGTCTCAGCATCCTCTTCTTCATCGGAAGATTAATACTTTTATCCACAAGAATTAATAATGCACAGGTCAAAATTCCAACAGCTCCATTCAGTAATATACGACTTTGTCCACAATCATAAATCACTCCGAAAAGGGCAAAAAGCGGGACAAGCAGAAGACTTAAGTAAAGAACTTGTCCACTGAAATTATCCCATGTGGATAATAATACTCCACAAAATCGATATTGTAATACATTCTTATCCACAAATGTATCCACATTATTCACACCAATCTTGTACTTGAAGCATGCCTCGAACTTCAGTTTCATATGCCTGATAAGCTTATTTTTCGTCGTTCCCGGATGATCCGATTCCTTGATCAGATACTTATAAACCAAATCCAGGAGAAGGCGGACCAGCATGCCCAGCCCGAACAGACCGGCAAAACTGTATAGGATGATATTCTCATCATATAAAAATTTGACCATAAAAATCCCCTCTCTTTTCCATAAATTTACATTTATTATAGCTTACATTCGAAGCTTTGAAAAGAGAGAGGATGAAAAATCGATTGACATGAACAAACAATCATCGACGGCATCTATGAAATTTTACTTTTTCTTACTAAGGTCCGGCATGTTGAAGTAGGTATCCAGATGGTCATCCTTAACCTCTACGGTATAACTCATGGTTTCGTAGCCCTCCCTAATAAAGGTCAGCACATGCTTACCAATCAGCTTTTTGAAGCTGACAGGTGATTTACCCATATACTCTCCGTTCAGATATACCGAGGCTTTTAGGGGGTTCTGGATATAAATCTTATGCTCTGTATCCTCGTCAAACTCATCATTTGATATATTTTCAGAATCCCCGATGTCTATATTTGCGGGGGTATCGGAAGCTTGTGTATCCTCTCCCTCTGAGTTATCTGAATTGTCATTCCGGCTGTCCGGATTATCCACTGTATCATTATGATCTGAATTATTGTCTGACTCGGATACGGTTGCCGTATCTGCACTGCTATTTTCCGGTAGATCGATATTTATCGTCTTTCCGGCGGAATCCACCCTCAAAATCCCTGTGTAGGTAGTATATCCTCCCAGTGAAACCTCGATATTATGTTTACCGTAATCCAACTCAATTGGACTGGCATAGGACATCAATTCACCGTCAATATATAAATCGGCACCGAAAGGAGAAATATCAAAGGTAATACGTCCCACCTTAGCGGCATCCGGCCCAAGATCACTCAGGGATACAACTGTCTCCTGATTTCGCTTTATCGTGATATTCTTAGTTGCTGTATATTTTGCGTTCTCTACCGTCAGGTTGAAGTTACCCTCCCTGACCGTGATGACCATATCCTTGGCAATCTGCTGGATGGCTTCATATCCGATGGTAATGAAGTCTCCGATAAAATTGTCATAGTCGGCCAGACGGACTGTTCCGTGACCTCTGGTTACTGTAACTGACCAAATGGTCTGGTCATAGCCCCATACTGTCAATTCATCCTGCTCTGCAAGATCGGCGACGGGAATTCTTTTGTCTCCGTCTAATATAATAATATCGTCAGTATATTTATATTTATCGGAAGCTATCTTCATAACCCTTGCGCTTCGGTCAATGCTTAAGTTATTCACATCAACATACTTCCAGGCCTTGGTTGATATTCTGATATCTGTCAGCTTCAAATTCCCAGGCTCATGAAACACCTCAAGCATAACGCCCTTCGGTATCTGACTGATGGACAGCTGTTGCCCGTACTTATCCGTAATATTGGTGCCGCCTGAATATCCGTAGGTAAGGCTTGCCTCATGAACCACATCATATAAGGTAAGCTCCCTCGTATCGTAATTAACCTCAGTCAGCACACCTAATACCTCTTCTCCGGTCGGTATCGGTGTAGTGACAGCCGGCTCCGTCTCGCCATCCATGGTATTGGGACTTAGTTTTGATGTGCTCTTCGGCGTTTGTGAAACAGTCAGCATGGTAGTCAGAAGAATGACCGACAATACCCCCAGTCCTAATAACAAGCTGAGAATCGGTCTTCGATTAATCTTCCCTCCATTATGATCTGTTTTTTTCCTATATCCATCCGATTTTCGCCCGGGCTTTTTTTTCGGGGGCTTACGTGCAGGCTTCGGAGCGGGTTCTAGTTCGATAATCTGATCATCTGTAATTTTCACATCCATCATTCGTACCTCAAGCTGCATTTTAAGTTACATCACATACTGTATTATAGACTACTTAAGAAGCAGTTTCAATCCTGTCATACAGCTTTTATAGAATACTCTCAAGCTTTCTTAAAAACATTTCCTTCTTCTCGTTCTGCTCCCCGATTACATTTAATTTCTGAGTATTCCGGCCGGATACCCAGGACTTCTTTCCATTGTAATAAAAATTCGTAATCTTCCAGAACTTTTCCGGATACAGCAGAAGCACATACAACACCTTAAGTTCGGGCTGTGTGATGGATTTCACCTGACTATAGGAATCAATAATCCTGCTGCCGTACAGGATATCCCAATCGTTCTTCTCCATGACCTTACGGATGAATTGATACAAATCGAAGATTTGGAGTCCGATATAGGATTTCTCAAAGTTTGTCGTAGCAATAAAGCTTCCTGTGCTTCCAAGCTCCGTCGCAAAGACGGGCTGCTTGTTCACCCATCCGGGTGGTACATAGGCCTTCGTTAAGGCATCTGCCTTGCTTTTCTGCATGATGATATTATGATAGGTATAGTTGCCATGGCAGACCATCCGTTCCCCGATTGAGTCCGCCAGCAGCTTACCATATCCTGAGGCTGCCAGTCTGTCTGCTGCCAGAAGCCCCTGTTCATAAAAGGCTTCATAATAATTCAGATAAGAGAGTTCAAACTCATTCTTTTGTCGTTTCTCCCTGATATATGCCTTGACACGTTTCAATTCACGATTTCTCTTATCAAAGGTCTCCATCAAATTGGGCGATATATTATGTTCCAGCTGCTCCTTTGTAAAATCCACATCCCGAAGCAGCAGATGAAGGCGGGCCAGATTCGCAGAGGCAGCTTCAATCTGGGATAGTTCCTTCAGATTGCATTCTTCACCCCAGAACCAGTTTTTCATAATATATTGACATCCGGCGCTATCCTCGGATATGATATCCTCTTCCATCGTTTTTACATACAGATCGGTGTTGGCATATCCGCAAAGCAGCAGGTGCTCCTTGACCTTATGCTCAAAAAGAGCTCTATTTCTGGAACCCTCGAAGCATTTAAAAAGCTTCAGCCCGCAATCTGTTTCCAGAAGAAAAGCTCCCCTGGCTCTGTAAATGTTATATATCTTCAGACGATATCTTTTTAATGCTTCCTGACTTCTATCCTCCACAGCCAATCCCCCTTACTCTATTGCGGCAAAACCCGTCTTACTAATATTATGATTGGATATGCAAATTCATGATTACTATAAAGAAAAGAAGATCGGTTGTTAAGAAATAGTAATAATACAGAAAGCGGCTATTGCAAAACTCCTTAATAGTAACGAGTAAGGATACAGGTGACCCTAACACACTGGTTCCCGGACATCCTGCCGATATTGTTTGTCATAATTGAACATAAATGTTCGCTTCTGATTAAACAAGATCGACAAGCTGTCCGGCAAACAGTGCATGACGGGATACCTGTATCCCTACTCTGGATATCAAGGTGTTTTACAACAGCCGCTTTCTAAATTATTACAGCCTTAGCAGCTACTTCTTCTTTTCTTTTTGTAACAATATCTCACTCGCTCTGTTTTTCTTCTATCATTTTCTTAGCTATGGAAAGCAGAGTGTCCGTATTATTCTTCTCCGGCTCCTCTAAAACCATCGAAAGTAATTGGTAAAGGATATCTCCCAACTCTCGACCGGGTTTTAGACCAAGCCGAATCAGGTCCTTACCGTTGATTTTCATTTCCTTCAGATTGACACATTCCTCCCGGTCAACGGTTTCTTGATACAGCCCTTGGGCTGCTTCCAGTCGTTCGAATTTATCTTTGGTAAACTTCGGGTTCTTCGCTGAGGTATCTGCCCTATTCACCTCAAATAACAGCCTCATCGCTTCCCTGCCTATCTTTGCCGCAGCCTTACGCATTCCTGCCGGGGTTAGCACAAAACGGTAATCATGCCAGCGGATCAGATGAGTAACTATATCAATGGTATCATTGTCAAATTTCAGCCGTCTCAGGATATTCTTAGCCGTTACCGAACCCTTTTCCTGATGTCCGTAGAAGTGATCCTGTCCATCCTTCCCAACGCTGATGGTTCCTGGCTTTTCTACATCATGCAGCAGCATAGTCCACCTGAGGATACTCCTCTCTCTGGGAGAAAAACGCTGTTCCTCAAGCCTCCCTGCCACCTCCTCCACAGCTCTGATGGTATGCTCACCTACACTGTAGATGTGATGAATATTATTCTGAGGAGTAATCATCATGGCATCAAATTCGGGCAGGATAACCTTTGTAATCCCTACCTCATACAAATCTCTCAGTCGATCCGGATGATCCGAGATCAAAAGCTTCGTCAGCTCGACTCGAATTCGTTCCGCGCTGATATTATTTAAGTTCTCACATCCTTTAGTGATTGCTTTCAGTGTCTCTGCTTCTATGGTAAAGCCCAACTGGGCAGAAAAACGTACCGCTCTAAGTATACGGAGCGCATCCTCGTCAAAACGCTCCTCCGGACTTCCCACACAGCGGATCAAGCCACGCTTCAAATCCTCCAGACCACCGAAAAGATCAACGAAGCCTTCCTTTTCGTTGTAGGCCATGGCGTTGATGGTAAAGTCTCTGCGCTTGAGATCCTCAAGTAAGCTGGAGGTGAAAGAGACCTGCTTCGGATGCCGGTTATCCTCATATTCCCCATCCAAGCGGTAGGTAGTGACCTCATAGTGGTCCTTATCCATCAAAACGGTTACCGTTCCATGGAGAATTCCGGTATCTACAGTCCGGCGAAAGATCCTCTTGACTTCCGGGGGAGTCGCTGAGGTAGTGATATCCCAATCCTCCGGTTCTCTGCCCAGCACCATGTCCCGTACACACCCGCCTACCGCATAGGCTTCATGTCCGTGGCTCATTAATTCTTCTATGATATCATTTACTTTTTTCGGAATATAAAACCTCATGAACAGCCTCCATTTATCAAATCTACCCCGATTATAACAAAGCGCGGCGGCTATTTCAAGGATTCAACCGGCATTATTCCAATGCGTTCTTAATCCGATCAAGAATTTATCTCATTGATCGCGGTAAGCTTTGCTCCCTTCATAAAGGCTACGCTTATTACCATCAGTGCTGCTCCGCTAAACAACAAAACAGGAGCAATACCACTGTATTTCAGGACTATTCCGACTACACCGTATGCGATAGGCATGGATGCATTTCCAATCAAGGCCGACGTACCGAAAACCCTGCCTCTCATATCGGTTGGCGTATTGGTCTGCAAAAGCAGCTGCCAGAAGACACCAGCGTTAGCTATCACCGCTCCGATCAGAAAAAGGATAGGGAGGTAACATAATACCGAAGTAATTCCAATAAACCAGGCGCCACTGATTGCTGTAAAGCATATTCCATAGCATAACACCAGCCTCATCAATCCCTTTTCCGTCATATCCACCAGAAAATCCGTCTTCTTCCATCTGCGATAGATTGACCCGGCTATCAGACCAACTCCTAACATCATTTCAAGCAGACCCAGATTATTGACACCCGCACCCGATAGGTCATTTGCCATAAACGGCAGGCAGACGGATAAGCTTCCAATGAAGAAATGAGCCGCTCCGACTATCGTCAATATCTTCAGTAAGTTTTTTCTCTTCCCAATATATTGTAATCCTACTCCGATATCACGAATAATATTATCTTCTGCCTTCTCTTCCTTCAGGTAAGGCCTCTCATATTGCATCAAGGCGGCCAATATCATCGCAGCAAAGAAGGAAACACTGTTCATCAGGAATACCGGATTGGTCCCCAGAAGGCTGACGATCAGTGCTCCCAGCATCGGTCCCAGAGTAGAGCATATCCTATCAACCAACTGGCTCATACTGTTTGCTTTCGACAAATCCTTCTTTCCGACGATATCCGGCAAAATCGCCTGACAGGACGGATTAAAGAAGGCTCCTGCCACCGAGAGGCAAATACCGATTACATAGACCTGCCAGATCCATAGCATTTCCAGATAAGCCAAAATACTGATTAATAGAACCAGTATTCCCCGAACAGCATCCGAGAATACCATGATGTGCTTCCGGTTCCACCTGTCACTGACGGCTCCGGTAAACAGTCCCATAATAACCCCCGGTACCGCAGAGACAAACATGAATAGTCCCATGGATACGGTAGAGCCTGTTTCCTGCAGAATCCACCACGCCAAAGCAATCCAATAGAACTTATCCCCCAACTGTGAAATCAATTTACCGATCCAGACCAATTTAAAATTTCGATTTATCATAATTAACACCCGCCTTTCAGCTTAAGCATAAACTGTAAAGCTATAGTCAGGTCAAGTGCAAAATCAGATTCTTTATTTCCTCTTCCTCCATGCCCAAAAATTCGAGGAAAAACCGATGAGCCACCGGATCATTGATTTCGAATTGTCTGTGAAAATGCGCCCTTTGCTCATCATCAAAGCCCATTGTGGAGAGAAGTTCTGCAAAGGTATCCTGATTCAGAATGAGTTTTGTGTCAGAGGTGTATTTGGACTTCAATAACTCTACGATTAACTTCTGTCTGATTCTTAATGCGCGGATTTCTTTATTCAGTGATTGCAGCCTTTCGGTAAGCGCCTCTGCTTCCCGGCTGACATCCGCATCCAAAAGCTCCTTCATCTGCTCCAGTGGAATTCCCGCCTCTCGGAAGGTGCAGATTTTCTGAAGTCTGCTCCTGTCCTCGTCCGTATACAATCGATATTTACTTTCACTCCGATGGCTTGGCTTCAGTAAGCCGATGCTGTCATAATATAGTAAGGTACTCCTGGACAGCTTTCCTTCCTGGCACATTTGTTTTATGGTATACATGCTATCACCTCTCTTTTGTACTATGACAAAAGTCCGCCGCAACTTCATACTCTCATTTTCTTCAAGTAAACGCAGTTGTGCAGACTTTTATCATAGTTTATAGATGAATATTAATATGCTTTACCCCAATAGGTCATCGTCTTCGCTGGCTTACCACAGCAGACGCAGGTGTCAGAAAGATGCTCCTGTTCAAAAGGCATGCAACGGGAGGTTGCGCCTGTTTTTTCCTTGATTTCCTTTTCACATGCCTCATCCTGGCACCACATTGCCTTAATGAAGCCGGGTTTCTCGTTGATTGTCTTCTCGAATTCCTCCATGTTTGTAGCAACATAGGTGTGTGTATCCCGATGCTTTCTAGCACGCTCAAGCATATCGGACTGCATCTGTTCCAATATTTCTCCGGCCTTCACCGTAATCTCATCCAGGGATACGATAATCTTCTCCCTGGTATCACGTCTTACGATCACAGCCTGATTCGCTTCGATATCCTTCGGACCAATCTCGATACGGATCGGTACCCCGCGCATCTCCTGCTCACTGAACTTCCAGCCGGGACTCTTATCGGAATCATCCACCTTAACCTTAAAGGAAGAAAGCTTCTCCTTTAGCTCATAAGCCTTATCCAGAACGCCTTCCTTATTCTGGCTAATGGGTATGATAGTGATCTGTGTCGGTGCTATTCTCGGAGGTAGTACCAGACCGCTATCATCTCCGTGCACCATGATGATTGCACCGATTATTCTGGTAGACATACCCCAGGAGGTCTGATGTACATGCTGTAAGGTATTATTCTTATCCGTATACTGAATATCGAAGGCTTTGGCAAAGCCGTCACCAAAATTATGGCTGGTACCGGATTGTAATGCCTTACCATCATGCATCAGCGCTTCAATGGTATAAGTAGCATGAGCTCCCGCAAACTTCTCCTTCTCGGATTTGCGGCCCTTGATCATCGGGATGGCGAGTACTCTCTCACAGAAATCTGCATAAACATTCAGCATCTGGATGGTCCTCTCCTCAGCCTCTTCTGCTGTCGCATGAGCGGTATGTCCCTCCTGCCATAAGAATTCCATAGAACGAAGGAACGGCCTGGTAGTCTTCTCCCAACGTACAACCGAACACCATTGATTATACAGCTTAGGAAGATCTCTGTGGGACTGTACGATTTTCGAATATAAATCGCAGAATAAGGTCTCAGAGGTTGGTCTGACGCACATTCTCTCCTGAAGAGGCTCACCACCACCGTGAGTTACCCAGGCAACCTCCGGAGCAAAGCCCTCCACATGATCCTTTTCTTTCTGTAATAAGCTCTCCGGAATGAACATCGGCATATATACATTCTCAACTCCGGTCGCCTTAAAATCCGCATCCAGCTGCCTCTGGATATTCTCCCAGATCGCATATCCGAGTGGACGTAAGATCATACAGCCTCTGATACTGGAATACTCAATCAATTCAGCTTTCTTCACGACGTCTGTGTACCACTGAGCAAAATCTACATCCATAGAGGTAATTGCTTCCACAAGCTTCTTCTCCTGTGCCATATTAAATCTCTCCTTTAAATTATGATAATATTTCTGATAGATTAAAAGACAATAAAATAAGCCCTTCAATCCGCAAGGGACCGAAAGACTCGGCGGTACCACCCTAATTAACTGCCAAAGACAGTTCTCTTCATTATCGTTAACGCCGATATTACGTTGTATTTCGGGGAGCAAAAGTCACTCCTTTCATACAAGGCTCGGAGGCCGGTTCGATATTATCCTAATAAGAAGCTTTCACCGATACTTCTCTCTCTGCAATAGGATACTTACCTACTATTCCTCTTCCACGCCATATCGTCCCTTATCTGGAACATTGACCTTATTTTATGCCAGAAAATCCGCTTTGTCAAGCGGATTTCAAGTTTCACCGGGATGCCTCATCGCTTCTTGGCATAGTATAATCATTGACCACCTGATAAATGGTCTGAATGATGATCAGCCCTATCGGCCCAAGAATAAAGCCCGCTACTGAAAAGAGCTTTACACCCACATATATTGCAATCAAAGTGTACAGGGGTTTAATACCAATTCGATTACCGATCAGTTTTGGCTCTAGGATTTCCCGTATCACCTGGCAGATCAGGAAAATTGTAACAAGAACTGCGGCTTCGTAAATATTTCCGCTGATCAGTGCAATTACTGCCCAAGGAATCAGCACAAGAAAGCTCCCCAATACCGGCAGCGCATCCATGAAGGCAATTCCGATGCCAATCAGAAACGCATAGCTGTTATGAAGCAGAGATAACCCGAGAATACAGACCGCTGCTACAATAATCATGATAATCCCCTGAGTACGCAGATAAGCGATACCCACCGCTGACAGTCTTTGCATAATCTTGTGAACCTCCTGATACAGGTGTGAATCTGCCAATTTCTCCCGCAGCTCGGACTGATCCTTTACAATGAGCACCGCTGCCACAATTACGATAAGTAGAAGGCCCAGAAAACTCATGAACCAGACAGCGATCTGAATCGTATGCTGGGTCAGTTTCGGCACCATTCCTGCACTCATCTTATTTACGCTTTGCATCATATGACCGTCTACAAATGACCGGATTGTTCCGCAGTTCAGCTCGAATACTCTGTCACACCAGCCACAGATCGCGTCCAGTCTGACAGAAAGCAGGTTAAGGTAGATCGGTAAATTCTTAATCAATGTAATAGTCTGCCTGATCAAGATATTGATCAGCATACAAAAGCTTGTTCCAAAGACCGCAAGCAAAAGCAATAAAGCAATAGTTCCTCCGATTATTTTAGGCAGCCTTAAACGACGGTACAATGCTTCTGTTACAGGGCGGATAATCCATGCCAGAAAGTACGCAAAGATAAATGGAAGAATAAGAGTCAGCAGATATCGAAAGCACAAATATACAGAGAGCGTAATCACGATGAGCAGAATAGGTTTTTTCCATTCTGCCGTTCTTCCTCCAAAACCCCTCAAGCAAATCACCACCTTCTATCGGAATCAAAAAGAGAATTCATCCTAAAATGAATTCTCTTGTATTTATTGTCTGTCAATCTAATATTAATATCCTCGGGGAAAACATGTAAAAAAATATCTAAAATTATCATTTGATGATAGATTATACCAAGGAAATGATTATTGTACAACCTCGATCGGTACATAAGGAGTCTCTGCCAGGAAGGCTGCTTTTGCATGGTTTATTCCTTCCATTACAGTGTAATTCTCCGCGTCTTTCTTCACCTGAACTACCACGGGAATACTATCTGTAAGTTTTTCATATTCCTTGATTAAAGAAGCAAGGGACTTATAATCTGCTTCGGTAATATCACTGGGCTTTAAAAGCCTTCTGGGGGAAATCAGCGTTTTTGTAGCTACTACAGGTTTCATTTCATATGCCTTTGCTTCCTTCAGAATGATTTCTGCAATCTTTTCCGGGGTATGATAGGTGCTGTCGATGATCAGGTCATAGTTATTGAAATCCATATAGTTTAAGTTATATATATCCTTATATCGAACACATTCCGTTGCTGCACGCTCCGAAAGTAGCTTTTTGGCTTCTGCAAGGGAAGAGTATTGCTCCACAGTCCCGCGCTGATCATTCATAACCCGCTCTGCTGCCACCTCTAAGCTTACCGAGACAAAAACCTTGAAGGAGTGCTCTACAAAATGCCAAGCCAATCTCGAATCGAAGATGATGTCCTTATCCTTATTCTCTCTGGATATTCTTGCCGTTTCATCGTCAATCATTTTGTCGTATTTCTTATCGGAGCACATCAGCTGATTCAGCTCCAAAGTTGTCATGCCCATCTGCGCGGCAAGTGCTCTCTGCACCTTTCCGGTAGAATATATCTCAAACCCAAACTTTTCATTTAATAACCTGCAAATAGTTGACTTCCCGCTTCCAAGGTTGCCCGTGATAGTAATATGCATAAAAAGATACCTCTTTCTCAATAGTCTGTAATTCTAAAGGTTTCACCCTTATTCCTGTGATTATTTCTTTGAGTCTTTTCTACTCAACAGTATGTAACAATATGCCACAAATATAATAGCAGTAATAGTATATAACTATAACGAGGCAAAAGGTCCTGTCACCTACGGTGGCAGGATTAACATGTATAGTAAGGCCCTCGGAAAGTTCACTTTCCAGAGGCCTTACTGTACATGTGATTCGGCTGCTTTCGCAGCCGAACCTTTTGCCGTACCCTTGTTTCTACTTCTTTCGCAGCCGAACCTTTTGCCGTTCCCTTGTTTCCTACAATTAATAAAGTATTATAGCGGAAACCCTTCAAAAAAACAACCAGAAAATCAATTCTTCAGACCTCCTGCCGTATTACATTATCCAGGCTAATCAACTCTGCCCCCATCCGCTCGGCTTCCTCCCTATCATGGGTTACCAGGATCACTGTTTTCCCGAGCGTCCTTCTTCTGACATAATCAATCACCTGCTCCTTCAGCAGCTCATCCAGACCCTGAAAGGGTTCATCCAGTATCATCAGCTCGCTCTGTGCCAGCATCGCACGGACAATAGCTACCCTTCGCCTCATACCTCCACTATAGTCTCTGACAGGCTTCTTTATTGCCTCCTCCAGACCAACTTCCTTCAACTCTTCCAGAACCTGTTTCGTAGTAACAGATTTATCACATACCAGCTTCACATTCTTAATTGCGTCCCAATGCTCTATCAGGCGGTCCTCCTGAAATACTGCCGCAACAAGCTTTCCCTCTATTCCGGTAACCTCTCCGGAATCAGGTCTGGTCAGTCCCAGGATGCAGTTAATGATTGTCGTCTTACCGCTGCCGGAAGGTCCCATAAGGCAAGTCAGTCTGCCCTCCGGAAAGGTAAGATTTAAGTCTTCAAACAGTAGCTTATCTTGAAAGCGTTTTGATACCCGCGTAAACTTAATATCCATATCAGTTTCTCCTTTCCCGGTGAAACAGCCTTAAAAGCACGAGAACTGATTTTTCAAAAATGACACTGATGATAATGATTATAACTGTCCAGGCCAAAAGCTCCTTCGTCATGACATACAGCTTCGCCTCATACAGCATCCTTCCGATGGAGCCGGCAGGAATACCGATTACCTCAGCCGCAATTCCCGACTTCCAGCCAAAGCCGATCCCGACAGATACTGCTGTCAGAAAGAAGGGCGCAACAGACGGGATGTAGATTGCAGACAATTTCTTTAGTCTTCCTAAGCGATAGACCTCTGCCATCTGTAGCAGCTTCTCATCTGTTTCCTTAATTCCCTGAATTACATTAGAGTAGAACATCGGCACCACCATCATAAAGGAGGCCAGCACGGATAAATTATTCACGTTTATCCAGAACAAAGCCAGGATAATAAAGGAGGCAACCGGCATCGCCTTAATAATCTTCATAATCGGAGAGATCAGTTCCTCTACCAGACGGAAGCGGAAGGAAATAATCGCGAGTATTGTACCTCCTGTGAGTGCCAAAACAAATCCAAGAATAATCCTCAGTGAAGAAAATAATATCGTCTGCCAGAACTCCGTCTGCCGAACCAAATCAAACAAGGTGACAAGTACAGCAAGCGGTGGTGCCAGCACAATATCATTATCGAGAAACCTGCTAAGCAGTTCCCAGCCGGCCAACCAGAAGCACACAGCAAATAGCTTCGGTCCGTATTGTTTCAGCAAAGATCCGTATGACTTCCTTTCTGCCATAGCTCCTCCTTCCGGCTTTTCAGCCATGCTTCACTGTATATCAGTTCCTATTCTTTTCTCCTAGGGTATATAGTAAAAGTCCTCTGTGGGAAGCTTGCCTCCGATTGCTTTGGGGTTCTGATTAAATAACGCAGCAAGATAACCGTTAACCTTAGTCTTCATATCCTCCCCCTGAAGCATCGTTATATTACAATAGGGGATTGCCTTCTCTGCCACAGCTGCTTTGAAAATATCGAACTTCTCCAACAAGCTTGCAGCTTCTTGAACATTGGAATTTACATAGTCGGTTGAGGCCTGATATTCTGACATAAACTCAGTAAAGGCACCTTTATTCTTCTCCAGGAAATCACTTCTTACCACTACAACCCCGGTAACCACCGAGCTTTTGTCTGTGCTGACTGCTTCCCATTCCTTTGCCACATCGAGTGCAATCCGAAGCTTATTATTTGTCATCATGACAGAGGTCACGTAAGGCTGGGGGAGCATCGCAATTGCATTATCTGCTTTGACAAGCATCGCCGCTACCTCCGTAGGTTCCGTCTTATAAACAATGGTAACGTCCTTCTCTGGATCGAGTCCATTGGCCTTCAGGATATAGTTCAAGGTATACTGCGGTGTCGTACCGAGTCCGGTGGAATAGATGGTCTTTCCCTTTAAATCCGCCACCGAATGAATGGTATCCCCGGTTTCAATGATATACAGAACCCCCAGGGTATTAATTCCTGCAAGTTTTATCTTTCCCTCTGTTTTATTATAAAGAACAGCGGCCATATTACAGGGAACGGCAGCAATATCAAAATCTCCCTTGACCAGACCCGTGGTAATCTCATCTGCAGTTCCTGCAATCGTGTATTGATAGTTGTTCGCTGTACTGCCTGCGGCAGCATCCTCCATCTGCTTCACCATACCGATGGCTGTGGGTCCTTTTAATGCTGCAATCCTAAGATCGATTTTCGCTACAGTCTCAGTAGGTGCAGGTGTAACCGCAGTTTCCGTGGTTGCCTGTGTTGGTACAGGTGTAGCGGCGGCAGGTGTGGTGTTACCTTTTCCTGTATTATCCTTTCCGCAAGCTGCCAATACTGTGACGCACAGCAATAATAACATTCCTAATTTTAATTTTTTCATAGAATAACCTCCTAATCATATTCTTCTCAGCATTATTCGGGACGGTTCTATTATTTTTTTGAATAGATCGTCTTTACATTGACACCCTTAATCATACCCAGCTTTCCGGCAAGAGTACTGATGATATCAGCCTCGGCATTGACTACCACACTGATGATGTTAATGTTTTTTTCACGATAGGGTAGTCCCATTCTGCCAATCACGTACTGTCCGTACTCATGCAGCAATCCGTTGAGACGCTCCACTGCTTCCACGTCCTCTACAATAATACCGATTAATGCAACCCTTGTCTCCATACTATAGTCTCCCCTTCTTTTCTCTATGTGTAACTACAAGAAAAAAACCCTATGCTAAAGACATAGGGGGTGGAAGAATTTATTATAATACTCCTGCCTTTCGACTGATGTTTCTCCGCCGTCAGGACAAATGCTTTCCATATCTGCCTATGCCTTTCCATCAGATTCCTTTTGAATTGGCTAGCTTTATGTTAGCACTCCGTTAATTACTTGTCAACCAAGGATCGGACAAAGGTTCTATTGCAGATAGCTTAAAGTACTTTTTCTAGTAATCTAATGATTTCCTTGGTTTTCAACACCTTTCCGTAGGATACCACCTTTTCGTTCACGACAAGAGCGGGCGTTGACATAACTCCGTAAGCAGCGATTTCCGAAAAATCCGTAACCTTAACAAGCTCTGCATCCAGCTTCAGCTCCTGCATTGCTTCCTTCACATTGTCTCCCAGCACCAGACAATTTTTACAACCGGAACCAAGCACCTTTATGATTGTTCCCATATCAGACCCTCCTTTAAAATAATATAAATTGAAATGCATTGAACAGATATCCGATGATCATGATACCTAAGGAAACAATACCCACAAAAACCACCAGCAGTTTGGATTTCACCACTCTTTTCAGCATAATGATAGAAGGAAGGCTTAAGGCTGTCACTGCCATCATAAAGGACAGGATCGTTCCGGCCCCTACTCCCTTGCTATAAAGTGCCTCTGCTATCGGTATTGTTCCGAAGATGTCGGCATACATCGGAACTCCTACTACTGTCGCAATCAGAACAGAAAAAGGATTACTTTCTCCGAGTACAGCCTGAATGAACCTTTCCGGAATCAGGTTATGAATAGTTGCTCCGATGCTGACACCAATCAGGATATAGAGAATAACCTTTTTGACAGTAGCCTTCACTTGCTCCCAAGCGTAGCTTAATCTGTCCTTGATAGTCAGCTCCGGGGCTTCCGGATCAATTGCCGTACCCTTCGTAAAGCTTTCTACATATTGCTCCATATGCAGCCTCTCAAGTATTGTTCCTGCTGTTACAGCCAGAATCAAGCCAACAATAACATAAGCCACTGCAATCCTGGGACCAAACACACTCATTAAGAGGACAAGTGCTCCCAAATCCACCAGTGGGGAGGATATCAGGAAAGAGAAGGTTACGCCGAGCGGAAGTCCGGCATTGGTAAACCCGATGAAGAGAGGGATGGAGGAACAGCTGCAAAAGGGTGTTACCGTGCCCAATAATGCACTCAGCATATTTGCTTGTATCCCGTGAAATCGTCCAAGTATTTTCTTCGTCCGTTCCGGTGGAAAGAAGCTCTGAATGTAAGAAATTACAAATATCAAGACAGATAAGAGGGCCAAAATCTTGATCGTATCAAACAGAAAGAATTGGATACTTGCGCCGAGCCACCCGTCCAAATCGAGTCCTAAAGCCATAAGTGCTTTCCCGATCAGATCGTTCAGCCATCGCATACCTAAAATCTGATACTGAATAAAATCCCAGATTGCTTTCATATTATCTCCTTTATATATCGATGCTTATCTATATATTTCATTCTATATAATCAATAGATAAATGTCAATATATATGAGAGATATCAATAGAATATTTAGCTCGCTGACGCACCCTAATTATTCCAAGCCTTGTTAAGTCACCTTGTTTAATCCGATAACACCTGATCTAAAAGCTCCCCAAGTTCCTTGAATTTCTCCATGTTCAATGTATAATGCATCCATTTGCCTTCCCGAATATAATTCACAAGACCGGAATCACACAGAATTCTCATATGATGCGACAGTGTCGGCTGTGAAATTTTAAGCTGCTCCAATATCTTACACGCGCACATCTCTCCGCCTCTCAGCTGTTCAATAATCCATAAACGGTTTGGATCTGACAGTGCCTTAAAAGCCAGTGCTCTTTGATTATAAATCTCGTTCATAATTATCTCCTATCAAACCTTGAAGCGGTATAGCACACCCCACCGCCATTTCGCTTCTGTATAGCCTTTTTTGCTTGTTTTGGGTGTGTTTAAGTAAATTGGAAGTTGTCTCTCCGACAAGCTGAAAGTTTGCGGAGATCTTTACTTGTTCATAAACTCAACACAATATTCTTCTAACTGCTTTAACCCTTTTTCTTCAATCGGGAAATGCCCTGCTCCTTGTAATAATTTTAATTCTTTTGGTATTTGCATCTTGTCAAAAAACAATCTGCTTAATGATATATCTGTCCAATAATCTTTTTCAGGATGAACAAGCAATATCGGGCATTTTTGATAATCATCTGCTTCAATCTCTATTTTTGGATTTAGCATCCCATATAGAAATTCTAAGGTTACTTTTGTTCCAGAGGATGTAGGGTCGCTCATCAACAGTTCCGCCAATGTTTCATTGTTTACTATTGCTTTCATATTGCACACCATCTTCATTGGCAATTTAACCCCACCAATTATGTGGTGTGTTATTTTTAAAAATGGCTTACCTAAAACAGCCATCATACTGCTGGATGCAGTTTCCTTTGTTACTTTGCTTATTCGCTGGTCTAATAAACAGGTTATTATCAACCCGCTTAAACTTTCCAATCTACATGAAATCTGGTATGCCAGCATCCCACCTGCGCTCAATCCAAATAAATACAGTGGTTTACCAACTTGTCTAAATTTCTCTGCAATCACGGTTCCGTACTCAACCCAATCAGAATAGGTAATTTTTCCATTACAAACAGTATGACCATATAATGGCAAATCAGGACATATTACCTCATATCCTGCTTTATACAGCGGTGCTGCGATAAAGGACAGAAGCCTACCGTTTCCTCCAATCCCATGATATATAACAACAGTCCCCTTTGTATCATTGCGGAAATAATGGTCAATGTGAATCTCATTTTTGCCGATTTCAATCCATTCTTCTTTTGGCATATTGCTGTTATTTAGTCGATTTTCCATCGGTAAATATTCTTGGATTTTCTTCCAAATTGTGTCGTTTGCATATCCTTTATACATGTTAAACCCTTTCACATTCTCTTAGAAAAATTCAAATTTGTTAAGGTCTATTATGACTTGTCTTTATACCTTAAAGCGGTATCCTACACCCCATATTGTCTCAATATATTGAGGCTTTGAAGTATTATATTCAATCTTCTCGCGGATTTTTTTGATATGAACAGTTACGGTAGCGATATCCCCTACGGATTCCATATCCCAGATATCACGGAAAAGTTCATCCTTTGTAAATACCCTGTTCGGATTCTGAGCCAGGAAGGATAGTAAATCAAACTCCTTTGTAGTGAAGATCTTCTCTTCCCCGTTCAAAAATACTCTTCTTGCGGTCTTATCAATCTTCAATCCGCGGATTTCTATGATCTCGTTTTCTTTGACACCGGTGCCAATCAGTCTTTCATACCTGGATAAATGGGCCTTTACCCGAGCAACAAGCTCACTGGGGCTGAAGGGCTTGGTCATATAATCATCCGCACCCAAGCCGAGTCCCCGGATTTTATCAATGTCATCCTTCTTAGCAGACACCAAGATTATGGGGGTATTCTTCGTTTCCCTAATTCTTCTGCAGATTTCAAAGCCATCCAGTCCCGGGAGCATCAGGTCCAATATAATCAGATCATATTCCTCTGCCAGTGCTCTTCTGGCTCCAACATTCCCGTCCGTCTCGACTTCCACCACAAAACCGCTTAACTCGAGATAATCCTTTTCCAGCTCCGCTATTGCGACCTCATCCTCAACTATTAATAATCTGCTCATGAAACAGCTCCTTTCACCGGGGGTTTAATTAAATAATACAGGTTACCTTTTGCGGCATCAGATTCTTCTTATCTTTTCAGAATTATTATCACTCTTTTTCAGCGTAAAGAAAATGGTTGTTCCTACTCCAAAGCCGCTCTCTGCCCAAATCTTTCCGGCATGATCCTCAATAATCTTTTTCGAAATTGCCAGGCCTAAGCCGCTTCCGCCCTTCTTAGAATTTCTGGAGGCATCCGCTCGGAAGAAGCGATCAAAAATAAATGGGATGTCCGCTTTGGGAATACCGATTCCGTTGTCTTCAATCTCAACCTGAACATAAGGTCCGATATCCGACAGTCGTATCTGAAGAATCCCATGACGTTTATCCATATATTTTACAGAATTACCAACAATATTATTTATGACTCGCTTTAGTTGCTCCGCATCTGCAATCACCGTAGAATCCGTATCAATGTCATTGTGATACTGGAGCTCTATCTTCTTCATCTCCAGATCCAGACTGATTTCCTCAACACAGTCATCAAAGTATTCCCGGATGTTAATGTCCTTAAAGGTATAGGGAATGGTATTACTATCAATTTTAGCATAGAAGGAAAGCTCGTCTACCAGCCTTGACATGTCATTTGCTTTACTTAGGATTGTCTGCAGATACTTTGTTTGCCTATCAGGTGTATCTGCCACCCCATCCTTCAATCCCTCCGCATAGCCTTGAATTGCTGTTAAGGGCGTCTTCAAATCATGTGAGATATTACTGATGAGTTCCTTGATATCCTCTTCGTATCTTAATCGGCTGTCAATCAGCTTCTTCAGACGGACCCGCATATCCTCAAAATCCTCACAGAGCTGCCCTATCTCGTCCCCAGCTACCGCCTCCAGTGAATACTCCAAATCCCCGTTCTTGATCCGGTTCATCCCGGCTCTTAAGATATTCAGCGGTTTGAGAATGCTCTGATAGATCCATAGCATAAGAATAACTGCCGTAAAAATCAGGATGAGTAAAAATGCCGCCGCACTTTGGGTCATAACTGCTTTGATCTGGGGAAAAAGGGTATCCATATCCGTAATTACGAAGGCAGTCCCTTCGACTCCGTCAGAAAAAACAAAGTCCTGTGCTTTAATCAGAAATGGTATCTTACCACCGACATACAATCCTCCGTCTACAATCGTATTGCTTGAGCCATAGCGTTGCAGACTGCTTTTCACATTTTCAAACTGTTCCTGGTTCCCGATATAGACGAATTCTTCCCCCTTACGCATAACGATAAAGGAGTATTTTTTATAAAGCTCCTCATTTAAACGATCAATATAGTGCACATCCTCCAGTCTCCTAGGGTTCCGCAAAGCCGTCAGTTTAATCTCATTGAAGGTTGCCCGGGACAGACGGTTTAAGAGCTGGACAGGATTCATTAGAATCTTGGTTGAATCCGCCTCTACATCATAGGATTCCTGAAGACTGTTCAGCTGCAGGCTCACGATTGTACCTGCCGCAGCCATCAGGAGCAGAGTTGGAAGTGCAATCAATATAAAAAATGCTGTAAGAAGCCTATTCTTTAGTTTCAAATATTCTCACCCAATCTTTATATTTCGACTAACTTAAGTATATCATGTTATTATATTATTTGCACAAAAACAAATATCAATTGCAATGCTTTAATAGGTTTCATCCTTTCCCTATATTATAAATGAACAGAACGGAATTTACTACCATGAAAATATTCCTGTGGAACTGAAAAAGGTTGCTGCAAAAATCTATCCCTCTGCAGCAACCTCTCTTATTTTCCTGTTTTGAAATCAGACGATTTAAGCAAGATACTGTTTTAATATCTCTGCTTTATCGGTACGCTCCCAGGGCAGATCTAAGTCTAACCTTCCAAAGTGACCGTATGCAGCTGTCTGCTTATAAATCGGTTTTCTTAAGTCGAGCATCTTGATGATTCCCGCAGGACGCAGATCAAAATGCTTACGGATGATTGCCACCAGCTCTTCTTCAGAAAGCTTACCGGTACCAAAGGTATCCAGCATAATAGAGGTAGGCTCCGCAACACCAATGGCATAAGATACCTGAATCTCCATACGATCTGCCAGGCCGGCAGCAACGATATTTTTTGCCACATAACGTGCAGCATAGGATGCGGAACGGTCTACTTTAGTGCAATCCTTACCGGAAAAAGCACCACCGCCGTGTCTTGCATAACCACCATAGGTATCAACGATAATTTTTCTTCCTGTCAGACCGCTGTCGCCATTTGGCCCGCCGATGACGAAACGTCCGGTAGGGTTAATAAAGAACTTTGTATTCTCATCTACAAGCTCCTGGGGAAGAACCGGATCCAGAACGTATTTTTTCACATCCTTACGAAGCTGTTCAATACTTACATTATCATCATGCTGTGTTGATAATACCACCGCATTCAGATGGAGGGGCTTACCTTCACTGTCATATTCTACGGTAACCTGCGATTTACCGTCCGGACGAAGATAGTTCAGTGTACCCTCTTTTCTGATCTTCGTCAGCTGCTTTGTCAATTTATGAGCCAGGGAGATTGGGTAGGGCATAAACTCCTCTGTTTCATTGGTAGCATAACCGAACATCATACCCTGATCGCCCGCACCGATTTTAGACAGCTCCTCGTCCTCTGTCATATGCTCTTTCACTTCCAGCGCCGTATCTACACCCATTGCAATATCCTTGGACTGCTCGTCCAATGCTACAATTACTCCGCAGGTATTGGCGTCAAAGCCGTATTCGGAATGGTCATATCCGATTTCACGGATGGTATCTCTGGCGATTTTCTGTATATCAACATAACCTTCGGTCGTGATCTCACCCATAACCAATACCAAGCCTGTCGTGATCGCAGTTTCACATGCGACACGGCTCATAGGATCCTGTTCCAATAAAGCATCCAGTACAGCATCGGAAATCTGATCACAGATTTTATCCGGATGACCTTCCGTTACTGATTCGGATGTAAATAATCTTTTCTGCATAATAGCCTCCATTCTAACGCATTGTGGTCAGCGTTGTAAAAAAATAAGTCCGCAATAATGCGGACTTGATACCTTGGTTAATCAAATCCTCTTATTGTTCGATTACTCGCTCAGGTTGGCACCTTCCTTCTCAGGGGTTGCCGTGACTTCATAGAGCCTTTACTCTCCGTCACTCTGAATAAGAGAAATATATAATATATTAATTTAATCTTGCTTGGTATTCTTAGAATAAAACGAAACCTTTACTTCGTCAAGTAATTTTTTTACCAAAACAGGATTATATTTGACTTCTTCCTTCAAAATATCTATACTATTAACAGGAATATACAATAGTATAAATAATAAATCAATCTATATGCATCGGGAAGGAGTGACCGTATCTATCATGAATAAGATAAGAATACTATTAACACAAGCGGTTCCCGGGATGGTTGTCGCAGCAGACGTTTGTTCCAATGAGGGGAAACTGATTATCTCAAAGGACACATCTTTGACTGACAGAATCATCACTCGCCTGGAGTTTCATTCCATTGTGGAATTGACAATTTATGGCGTCCAGTCGTCCTTCTCACCAGCTCCTTCTCAGCAGGAGGAGACTTATATAGAAAGAGTCAGGAAAAGCGAAGCGTTTCAGCGTTTCCACCTGGCGTATCAGAGCACTGCCTCTGATCTGAAGGATTCTATGGATGGGATTGTACATCAGCAGAAGGAAGTCGATGTAGATAAGCTTCTTACAGATGCAACTAAAATACTTGGAAAGTGTACTTTCAACACAGATCTGTTTCATATGCTCCATTGTATCAGAGATTATGATGACAGTACCTATACCCATTGTCTCAATGTTGCATTGATCTGTAATGTTATCGGTAAATGGCTTCATTTTTCATCTGAGGATCTTGAAGTTATCACTTTATGCGGTTTGCTACATGATATCGGGAAGCTTGCCATTCCTCCACAGATACTCCTAAAACCGGCGAAGCTGACGGCAGAAGAGTACAACACCATCAAAACCCATACCGTACGCGGTTATAACCTGCTTAAAAATCAGCATATCGATAACCGAATCAAGCATGCTGCTCTGATGCACCATGAACGATGCGACGGCTCCGGATACCCCTACGGCTTCCTCAGTGAACAGATTGATCCTTTTGCGAAGCTGGTGGCAATTGCCGATGTTTATGATGCTATGACCTGTGCGCGTGTCTATCGCGGACCCTTATGCCCCTTTGAAGTGTTATCTGTCTTCGAAATCGAGGGCTATAGCAAATATGATCCAAAATATATCATGACTTTTTTGGAAGCAATCGCCCAAACATATATTAATAATACGGTAAAGCTGAGCAACGATATGATTGGTGAGGTTGTACTGATTAATAAGCTGAATTTATCCCGGCCTGTGGTTAAGGTCCGTAATCAATTCATAGATTTATCGAAGAACAAAGAATTACTGATCAAAGCCTTTGTATAATTGGATAAAAGAGGCTGTTGCAAAACTCCTTGATTAATAACGAGTAAGGATACAGGCATCCCGTCCTGCAAACAGTGCATGGCGGGATGCCTGTATCCTTACCCTGGCTATCAAATTGTTTTGCAACAGCCCGTTTTATATTAGCTGACCTTCAGCTTAAATTTCTTAATTGCTTTCATATCCGTGGAATCAACTTTAACCATGGCAGCACCCAGCTGCTGCATCTTACTTTCAAATTTCTCATATCCACGTTCAATGAATTCGATATTTTCAACAATAGTATAGCCGTCTGCCATCAAACCAGCCATGACAAGAGCGACACCGCCTCTAAGATCCGGTGCACAGACACTTGCTCCGGTCAGTCGTTCCACGCCTTCAATGATAGCCGTATTACCTTCAACCTTAATACTGGCACCCATTCTGGTCAATTCGTCGACGTATTTGAAACGGTTTTCAAAAATGCTTTCTGTTACTATACTGGTACCCTTCGATACCGCTAACAATGTTGTCATTTGAGGCTGCATGTCTGTCAGGAAACCCGGATATACTAATGTCTTAACATGGGAATTACCAAGACGTTTTCCAGCCATAACATGGACCATATCGTCAAACTCTTCTACTGTTGCTCCTATTTCAATCAGCTTTGCCGTGAAAGCTTCCAAATGCTTCGGAATAACATTCTTAATCAGGATATCACCTTTTGTGGCTGCTGCAGCAAACATAAAGGTTCCTGCTTCGATTTGATCGGGGATAATGGAATACTCGCTTCCATGAAGCTTCGGAACACCCTTAATACGGATCACATCTGTTCCTGCTCCCTTGATGTTCGCCCCCATGCTGTTCAAAAAGTTCGCCACATCAACAACATGAGGCTCTTTGGAGGAGTTTTCAAGAATCGTCATACCCTCCGCGAGACAGGAAGCCAGCATCACATTGATTGTGGCACCGACACTGGAACAATCGAAGTAGATATGAGCACCCTTTAATTCCTCGGCATCAGCACAAATCAGACCGTGCTCAATCTTCACCTCGGCACCAAGTGCTTCAAAACCTTTGATATGCTGGTCAATAGGTCTGCTTCCGATGTTACAGCCGCCGGGAAGAGCCACTTTACCGCTTTTATACTTTCCGAGTAATGCTCCAATCAGATAATAAGATGCACGAATTTTTCTAACATAATCAAAATCCACATTTACTGTATTGATCTTGCTTCCGTTAATTTTTATTGTATTTCGGCTAATTCGTTCTACCTTTGCGCCAATATCCTCAATCGCCTGCAGCAAAACGTCAATATCTCTGATATCCGGTACATTCTCTATTTTAACAGTCTCATCGGTCATAATCGCACCTGCAATGATACCCAGTGCTGCATTTTTATAACCACTGATCGTCACTTCTCCAACAAGCGGCCTTCCGCCTTTTATAATATATTGTTCCATCGTACACCTCAATTTAATCGAACTTAAGTTTGTTCAAACTGCATATAAAACAAGTTAATATTTTGTTAAGTTTTTCTTTGCCAATTTGATTATACCACAAAGTGGTGGTTTGTAAATTCTTTTGTTATTATTTTTTAAAATACCAACTCTATCATACTTCAGTCCCAGGCAAAACATACCGATATTATAGATACAAATTCCCACGTAATATTTTTACTTCCGTATTTTCAGCTACTATTATTTTTAACTGTAAAGAACGAAATATGCGATTAAATTGCAAAGTTTCTTTGGTAAAATGTTAATAGAATTACTAATTTACTTGAAGTCTTACAAAAATCAGAGCATATGCACTTATGTCTATAGCTTCATAGTTGCAGTTTAGGTAATATATGCTATAATATATTTAATATATAGGCAACAATCAATATAATACTAATTTACCACTAAGTAGATGGAGATGATCGTTTATGGCCAATAATTTTATTAAAATTGAATCAGTAGAAGGCGGTGTAAATGATCGCGTCAAGCAAAATCTGAAGTACAAGACCTGCGACTTTGTTTGGAAAATCAAGTTCAATGCTCCGCTTAATCCTGCAACAGTAAATAATCGTAATCTTTATGTGACATCTATGAATCAGACACCTCTTCCTACCAATATTCGATATGATTCCGTAGGTAACTGTATCGAGATTGAACCGCTGGCACCCTATACGAAAAACGAGTCTTATCTGCTGCATGTTACAACTAATGTGAAGTCCAAGCGCGGGCAGAAGCTCCCCAATGATATTACGATTCAATTTAAGGTTTGATCATAAAATCTTCCGGTAACACCGTAAGCACATCTACGTCTTGAAGCTTGCCCTGAGAAGCCAGTAACGACAGGTTCTTACCGGTTCTTAGATCAGCTGCATTCATCACTCTCTGCGTCAAATCAGAAATCTGTTCCAGATGCGTATGTACTTCTGATTGCTTCATTATCTGCGTAATCCTTTGTTGTAATATCATTTCTGCTTTGGGATTCAATCGGTAATCCTGCTGTCTTAAGCAAGCATAAGCAAAGCCCGTTAAATCCTCCAAAGTATATTGCGGCAGATGGATTCTGTTCTTAAACAAATCCATAAGTCTAGGACATTCCCGGAACAGCTTATTGATATTCTTTTTATCCTCTTCAAATATAACCGCAATATTTCCTTTCAAGCTATTACATAACTCCAGGATGCTGTCTATTGTCTGACGGTTTAGTTCACTAGCGTTTTCAACAAGCAAGCAGCAATCCTTAAGTGTATCCCTTCGTGACATGAGCTCCAGGTCATTTAGTTTCTCGGCCTTAATCTTTGCTATTTTTGAGGATTTCAGTTTTGCGGTCTTATAAAGGAACATAGTGATATCCTTAGCGAGTACAGTCTTACCGGAGCCAGTTGTACCCGTAATGATGATCTGAACTGTCTTTGTATGCTCATCCATAATTCCTTCCAGACTTTTCACCAGTTGTTTTTTCACAGACTTTACATGCAGAAAATTTCCGAATAGCTCCTCCGGAAGGAAATTAAATTTTTCGGCCAGCATACCAAGCTTTTTATCATCCTCATCCATTTCCTCTTCTTCTAGCAGATTGTATAGTGCATGCTCCACCTCCTGCTCAGCAATCTCCCGCTCTGATTTCGCAGGCACCGGCTGAGCGTCCTCCATACCGCTCACAACAGCTTTTATCTTTTCATCCTCTGCCTCTTCCTCTGCCTGCTGTTGTGTCGGGATGGATTTCTCGGAGATATCCATATCCGTCTTCTCTTTGTCGGTTATCTCCTGGTCGGTCTCCGTCTCATAGGTTTCCTCTTCCTCGCTCCATCCTTCTGTCATCATAGACCGAATGTCGTTTTTTAAGCCGTCTTCCAAGTCGGTTGTCTCATCCTGCAAGGAAAAATCCGTAGCAGGATAGTCCTCCTCTTCCTGTAAGCAAGCTCCCGTCTCTTCCTGATGGCTAGACGTCTTTTCCACATCGTTCGTAAGGCTCTCTGTTATCTGCGGAGTTCTGGCGGTATCGTCCAGTGCACGGCGTCGCAAATCCTCCATGATCTTCTCTTTATCTGTTTCACCGGAGAAGTAGGAGCGTAAAATCTTCGCCTTTTCAACATAGACTCCTTCACCGAACCACAGGATGATGTCGGAGCATTCTTTGAGACATTCCTTTTCCATACCTGCTTTATAATAGGTTTTCGCTAATTCATAGGCCCATTTCTCCAGATATTCCGTCTGTTTTAAGGTCTGCAGAGTACCGATCAGCACCTCGTAGGGCGCTCCCTTCAGCTTATCTATCTTATATTGGAATATGTATTTATAGAAATCCTTCGGAGCTATCTTTTTATATTCATCGAGATACTTCTGCGCCTCTTCGACATTATTGTTTTTGATGGAGACCTCCACCAATTGGTACAGGGATTTCCTTGATTTTGTCTTTTCGTATATTCTATGAAGCAGCTTCTCTGCTTCCTCATATCTTTCGTTCTGCGCGTAGACCTCCGCAATCAGGCTAAGGTCAGACATGTTCTTAATTTTTCTTATTTCCATTGTATCGAGAATTAATAGCGCAGCCTGGATATTACCGTCTTCCATCCGCTTTCGCATCTCTTCTATCTTTACAATGCTATCGTAGCTTCCCATGTTACAACCTCCTTTGTACACCTTATATTAATACTACCATTTGTCCCAAGATTAGACAAGTATAAAGCACTGGAAGAAACAAAATAAGCATACAAAATTTTCTATTTAGCGACAAAAAGGTTGCCTTAAGCAACTTCCTTAAGGCAACCTTTTGTATCCCATATATTTTAGTCTGCTTCCTTAGTAAGAAAGCTGTCCTTCGATCTGTAATCAGCTTTCCCTGTCTTTCCTTTCCATCGTGTACAATGGTATCACCCCCTGATAGCCTAATATCTTTTCTAAGATACTTTTCTATTTCTTTTGTGTATCCTAATTATAAGTCCGAGCTATCAATTTGTCAATGCGTTGTCTGATAATTAATAAATATTTAATATGTATTATACAAACTGCATTTAAAGTTTCTTATTGTATAAACAATTTCAACATTTTATGAGGTTTTCCATTCATATTAACTTTTATAAATCTCTGTAATAACTCAGGGTGTCCAAAAGCTCCTGTGGGATTTCTATATTATCCTTTTGGAGAAGACGGAGCCTTCCTTCAACCTCACGCAGCTTCTTCTGTCTTTCCCTGTAAAATCTGGCCATAGCATCATCAAAGAGCGGCTGCAGCTTTAGCTGTTCCCGCAGCTCCTTTGCAAAGGGACAATAGGTGGCCATTATCTCACGAACCGGCTTATTTAGCTTCACCGCACCCATTGCTTCATAATTGATCCAGATCTCGTAATCAAGCACAAAAATCTCACGGCTGCTGTTTTTCCCTTTTTGAATCTGGAGCTTGATCTTCTCCTTCTTTTCCTCCGAAAGCTCTTTGTTCTTTCGGTAGAATTGAAGATAATCACAGTACTCAGAGGTAAGAGATTTATTCTGTATATCATTCCAAGCGATACCCTCAATGGTACGGCAGAGCTCCCAACGGTAGCGTCCGAGTATTCTAATCAACAGCAGTCCCAGATTGATATCCGTAAAGATCGGTAGGAAGAAACGTCCGGGGGTATCCCTCCTCTTGCCGGAAATTTCCTGCCACATAATTCCGTTCGCACCCACATTCGGGAAGAGAATGATATCCGGATATACCTGTTTGACAGCATACTCCTTAACAATCTTCTTTTCCTTGTTGCTGTATATAATTTCTCTGTCGAATACGGAATAGTCTATTTTAAGAATGCTTCTAATCACTTCGTCCACCTTGGAACTCGTAACGTAGAGCCTCTCAATGCCGTTTCCCCATTGGTCCTTATGAAGCACCGGAACAAAGCTGGTTATCTGCCCGTTCGTAGTTCTGTTATTATATCGGAACATATTCTTGATTTCGTATTCCAGCTTCTTAAAGTTATTCGTCTGCCACTCCAAAACCTCTTTCTCTGTCAGCTTATTCTGCTTCCGCAGATCTATGAGCATCTCTGTATATTCCTGATCAAACTCATTCTTGGAGGGCTCTTTCTTTCCTTCGCAGATCAGCGTCAGCCAAGTCTTCATATCATATGTATTACAGATCCCTTTCTGCTCGTCCTCTTCCTTTAGAAAATAGACAGACAGCAGCTGATCGTTGGTCAGAAGTCTTTCATCTGCAAACCCGTACTTTAAGAACATATCAATAATTCTGGGTGCCTTTTTCTCTCTGTAGGCACGCAGGAATACCGAAAGATAAATGGAATAATGATAATCCGCAAGCCTTTTTCTTAAAAATCTGGCCGAATCTTCGATGGAGGCCTTGTCCTTCAGATGCACGTAATCCTGCATCGTAGCCTTCATTCTTTCCGCATCCTCTCCTTCAATACCTGCATAAGCAAGGATCTTAGAAAAGGAGTCCTCCATTTCCTCCAATGCCTGCTGGGTATCCTCCTCAGAATACTTCAGCATTGCCTCTGTGCTTACATCTTCCTTTCGGTTGCTGGAAAGGAGCAGATGATAAATCTCTTCCATTTTATTTCGGTTTATTCTAAGCTGTTTGCCAAGCATACGATCAGCAAAGGCTTCAGCCTGATTCAACTGCTCAATGATATCATCCATCATTTCCATAATTTCATTGCTTACTCCTGCAGGTGAATCCAAGGAAATAGCCATTTCCGCAATCATACGGAACAGACAGGTATCGGTGTCATCCATCAGGCATCCCACCATTGCCACAAAATCGGAGAGTCGTTCCTGCAAAGCGTCTATCTGCTGGTTTACTACTGAGACCTCATCCTCAACCTGATACAGGGTGATTGCATTACCATAGGAATAGAAAAGCTTTACCGCATCAATCGGAAGGCTCTTACATTCAATATAGTAATTGATTCGATCAGAGATCAGCTCAAGCTCACTATCCAGCAGCTCCAGTGAATTAATCCGTTCTGCAGATCGTGCCTTAAAGCCGCGCCGGGTAGCAATCTCGTAATATTTCCCGTAGTATTCCTTCAAAAATCCATACATAGAGGTGCATAGCTTCTTTAAGCCCTCGTAAATCAGATTCAGGTCATAGATCATCTTATACTGCGAAGCGACCATGAAGCCATGATAATCTTTATTGGCAGATAGGATGGTATCCAGCTCCTCAACACTGTTAATCGGAAACATATATAGCAGTAAATCATCCACAGCTGTATATGTGCTTAAGTATTTTCCTTGATATAAATCATTGATTCCAAGGAATGATCCTGAGCCGGCAACAATTTTTGCACCCTCATTATGTATCAGCACACGCCCTTTGACAATCATTCCGATACTAAATACAGTTTCTCCCTCGGCATAGATCTTGCTCCCCTTAGAGAATTGGTTTACTGCGTTAGGATTCATTTTCCATTCCATAGATGCACCGCCAATCGATACGTAATACAGTCCGTTTATTTATATATTATATACCAAATTTGTCAATTCAAAAAGAAAAATGTTGAGTTAGTAGTACAAAATACTTATGTCAATATAGTTATAATTATTTCGAATAATCATAGCTACAAGTTGACTGATAACCAAGCTTTTATCCTCAGATTATAATCAAGGTGAAAAATGGGCTGCTGCAAAACACTATGATAGCCAGAGCAGGGATGCCTGTATCCTTACTCGTTACTATTCAAGGCGTTTTGCAACAGCCCCATCTTAGCTTCATCTTCTATTCACTCTTAAATCTGTCTGCGATTTCCTTAATTGCCGATGCGTTATTTCTGTTCTCCTGGGCAATCTTATTGATATCATCTGCTGTTGCGGTAGTCCGCTCATTTTTACTTACAATTTCCTCCACACCCATAGCATTATCATTGGAGGCCATACTCACATTACTGATATGTTCCTTGATGTTGGCGACAGAATGTACGAATTCTCCTGTCTTATCATCTATTTCATGAATCGCAGACTTAATCGTCTCCACCGAAGTTCCATATCCGTTTGCCATTTCTACAAAGTTTTCAAATTTACCGGTAACGTCTTTTTCCATAAAATGAACGATATCATCAAAACAATCTCGTACCATTTCAATACTTCTGTTTGATTCCTCCACAAGATGCTGAATTTCAGAAGCCGTATGGGAAGAGCTATTCGCCAGCTTTCCTATTTCTCCGGCCACTACTGCAAATCCCCTGCCCGCATCCCCGGCTCTGGCTGCCTCAATGGATGCATTTAAAGACAACAGGTTTGTCTGCTCTGTGATATCCAGGATCTGATTGGCCATTTCATTAATTTTCATGAGAGATTGAAGTTTATCAATGGCTATCTCTATTTCCTTTTTTGTTGAATTAATTTTGTCAACACTTGTAACCAGTGTCTGTTCCGCTATGTTACGCATATTATTTGACGTCATAAGCAGTTCCCTGCTCCTATCATTTCCATCCTTAACTTTCTCTTCTATCTTTTCCACCATATCTGAAATATGAACTATTTCATTGCTAACAGCTTCTATGGAGGAGTTTGTACTTATAATACTTGCCGATAATTCTTCAGTGGTTGCTGCGTTATCCTCGACGCATTCCATCAGAATCCCCGAAGATTTGCTTATGGAATGAGAGCTATCCGTCAAAGAGGACGAGCAAGTATTCAAGGTGCTTGCAACATTGCGGAAGGTTGTAGACAAGGTATCTATGGCACTCGCAATCTGTCCAACCTCGTTTCGTTGCTTTGCATACTTCATGATATTGCTGCTTTGTTGTAAATTCAGATCCTTTAGCTTATTAATCTCATGCTCTACAATGACTAAAGGCCTCATGCTAATTCTTACTACAATAAACGAAATCAATGATATCAAGAGGATGGATCCCAGACAGATAATCCCCAAAACCGTTCTATTGGAGTTTGCCTGAGCAAAGATTTCTTTCTCACTATCACTTAATACGATAGCCCATCCACGCTCCGGCATGCTTTTATATACAGAGATATATTTTTCACCATCCTTGCCGGTGTATTCCAAGGTATCAACGCTTAAATCAGGCTTTTCTTTCACTTTGTTAATTATAGAAAGAAGCATCGAATCTTCAATTTCTGTAGCCATCAGCTCTTCATTTTCGTCAAATATGTAAGTCCCAGCATTTACATTAATCAGATTATACTTCATGTTTATTAATCCATTGATTGTCAGCTTATCCAGAATTGTCTTTAAATAAGAAGCCTTCGTCGCGCCTCCAAGGAAACCCAGCGGAGTTTTCCCATCCTTGTCATAGATCGGACAATACATGGATAAAACCAATTGATTTGAGGCCGGAGATATAAAGATGCCGGTATTAAAAACTCCCTTCGCTGAGAGCATACTGTTTTGCAGCGTCTTCAGGGAATCATCTTTTCTTAGCACCATTCCAACTGCCTTCTGATTGGAATGAGTTAGAACCTGAGTATTCCAATCTGCAAGATAGATTCCTTCCCAACTGTTTAAATCGGCGAAATACTTTTCCGTATATACTTGAGCCGCCTTCTGTAATTCAGAATTATCAACAGCCTCCAGATAAGCTCGGATATCACTCGCTTTACTGCTTGCCAGGAGTATCGCTTCGGAGCTTGCTATATAATCCTCAATAATCTGAGCCTTCGCTTCCAAAGATGTGATCATGTTATCAACAGCAGTATTACGCATTACTTTTGTCATATTACCATTTGCAGTATTAAACAGAACTACTGTACAGGTAATTACAATGATCGTAATAGCAATGGTGATACTTGTACTTAACTTCATATTTTTAAACATATTCACCGCCTCCGTTTTCTAAATGAATTTATTAAAATTTATTGTAGTTAAGATTGCTGCTGTAAATATTTGTTGCTCCTTATAAACATAACAGCCTTCTAGATACATCGAATTACCAGCCAGATATAACAGAATAGCTTTATACTTAAAATTTTTTATACAATTGTCATTATTGACTGTTTATTTAACATTTTTTGACACCGTTTTATGTCTATTTATATTTCAATTATATCTTTTTCAGATAAATATGTCAATATAACATAAAGTATTTTCCATATCTACCGTATTCTGGCACTTTGCACAAAAAATTCAGTCAACATAAACTTCCCTACTTTTGATCCTCACTAAAGCTCAGACACAATAATAGAGCGGGCTTCCGAAGAAGCCCGCTCTATATCCATTCTTATATCTATAATTTTCTCCGTGCGTTCTGCTTTGAATGCCTACCATAAGCGTTACCCTTACAGTTAACTCGGCCCAGGCAGCCTCACGGCACACAGGAGCTTTTGCTTAGTGCTGCTTCATTCCTGACCTGACACGGTTCACAAATTCCTGTTGCGTAAGACCCAGACGTCAACATCACTTATAAGGGGCAGCCCTACAGTAGGTCACCCGGGGCAGAACATCACCCCTGCTGTAGCGGATTGCAGGTACAGGGCACCGCTATCTCCCCAGCTGCACGGAAATTTTATAACTAAATCATATGATTATCCGATAAAACGGCAACTCTGCCGGTCTATTTGGCCGATAATCCGCTCTAAAAATGAGCTGTATGCCAAGTATACGGCATCGAACGCGGAATGTCAACCCTCAAGCATTTCCATTGAGGGTCCTCAAGCATTTCTATTCCGGCTTGAGAGTACTCAAGCATTTCCTTTCCGGCTTGAGGGTACTCAAGCATTTCCTTTGTCCCGCTTATTTCTGATACGAAGGTCCTGAAAGAAGGCCTGTAATATATCGGTGCATTCCTTCTCCAGTACCCCTGTCTCAAGCTCCACCTGATGGTTGAATTCCTTCATCTGAAGCAGGTTTAGGATGGACCCTGCGCACCCCGCCTTCGGATTCATGGTTCCTACCACAACCTTCTTTATTCTTGCCTGTACGATTGCACCGGAGCACATCTGGCAAGGCTCCAGGGTAACATACATCACGCAATCTTCCAATCGCCAATCACCCATCACCCTGCTGGCCTTCTCGATGGCCACCAGCTCCGCATGAGCAAGCGTCGTTTTCTTTGTGTTACGTTTATTATATCCTCTGCCAATGATTTTATCCTGGTAGACGATGACACAGCCAATCGGGACCTCACCGAGTCTATAAGCTTTCCTTGCCTGCTTTAAGGCCTCGCGCATAAATCTTTCATTCATTCTATCTGTTCCTTTACATCTGGACTAGTTCCCATCAATCTGGTATAGTAAACATTATCATAACATACTGCAAAAGAGGTGGCAATATGCAGATCCATGGCTTGAATAAAACAACCCTGCTTGATTATCCGAAGCACCTGGCGGCACTGGTATTCCTGGGCGGCTGTAATATGCGTTGTCCCTTCTGTCAGAATGCCTCTCTCGTAATAGCTCCCGGGTCTCAGCCCGTGATTCCTGAGGAAGAGCTGTTCTCTTATCTGAATAAGCGCAAGAATATTTTGGAGGGTGTCTGTATCTCCGGTGGGGAACCTACCATATATCCCGATTTACCCGGACTGATTGAAAAGATCAAGGCTCTTGGCTATCAGGTTAAGCTGGATACCAACGGTACCAATCCTACTATGATAAAGCAGCTTGTAAGGGATCATCTGATTGATTATATCGCAATGGACATAAAGAATTCGAGAGAGAAATACATGGAGACCTCCGGTGTCTCGGTAAATCTCCTGAGTCCGGTGGAGGAAAGCGTTGCATATCTAAAGACTTCCCCGGTGGAATATGAATTTCGGACAACAATCGTAAAGGAGCTTCATACCACAGCAGATATCCTTTCCATCGGCAGATGGCTCCAAGGTTCTAAGATTTATTATCTGCAGTCCTTCCGGGACTCAGAGGATGTCCTTCAGCCGGGGTACCATGCTTATCCAAAGGAGGTCCTGGAGGAGTTGGTCAGCCTGCTGACACCTTATATAGAGCATGTCCAGATACGCGGCTAGAATTGATAGAAAGCGAGGATATCCTTATGGTGAAAGGATATGAAACCGAACGCCTGCTGTTAAAGGTACTGAATAAGGAGGCTGCTCCGCTAATTCTCTCCTTTTATGAAGAAAATGCCGAAGCTTTCGAACCCTGGGAGCCAAAAAGGAGTGCTAATTTTTATACCCTGTCCTATCATAAGACTTTCCTTACCGTCGAGCATAATCTGATTGCAGACGGTAAATTAATACGCTATTGGGTATTTCTCAAAGATCATCCGGAGGAAATCGTCGGCTCAATCTGCTTTCACAATATTCTCAGGGAGCCTTATTACAGCTGCAGTCTCGGATATAAGTTCGGCCAAAAGCATCAGCATCTAGGCTATGCAACAGAAAGTATCAATAAATGCCTTGAAATCATTTACAACGTATATGGTATGCATCGGATAGATGCCTTCATTATGCCGGATAATATCTCTTCCCTAAAGCTGATCGAACGCCTCGGCTTTGTTTATGAAGGCACCTCCATGTCTTATGCCAGAATTAACGGTCGTTGGGCTGATCATCTGCACTACGCGCTCATCAATCATAACGAGACAGGCAGATACCAATAGCCAAAGTCACCTTGTCTGAGCTCACGTTTTCGGATAGGTTTGAAGCCGTCAAAGCCAAACATTTTCGCCATAAATCGTTCCCGGTTATGATAGATGCCCGGGACTCCGAGAATGAAACGGCAGCCATAGCGATCCTTCAGTTTTGCAATAATCAAATGATGATAGCAGTAATATCCGTGCATTAGAAAGCTGTTATTGCTTAACGCCCACAGCTCCTTCGGAAGCAGGCCGATGTCCTTTGGCTCTATCTTAGCACAGATCAGGATTTCATTATCCTCAAACGGATAAATTCGCGGATTATTTTCAAAGATTTCTCTGATTACAGCGGGGTCTTGTTCCTCCTGCTTTTGAGCAGACCGTTCTTCCCAATTCTCCGAAACATTATGCTCTTCTTCCTTCAAATCACTGAAGCTATTCTTATCTATTCCCTTTAATTCGCTGAAACTATTCTCATCTTCTTCCACTGACGGTGCGTCGTTTAGCACTGCCGCTTCCATCATATTCTGAAGGATTTCCTCTAGCTCTGCACTCTGACTCCTCTCCTCCTCTGGCAGCTTCTGCTCCGGGTCCGATGCCGTCACCTCAACAACCTTTCTCTCTCCCTGCATTCTTTCAATTATTTTATAACCTCTCGGCAGCTTGTATTTCGGTATTAGAAGCTCTTCCTCCAGTGACATCCTAGGTTCCTTTTTATCCTTCGGCTTCATTGCCGCAAGAACCTCGTTCTGCAGGATCGGGTGATCATCCCATTCTGTCGCAAAAAATATATTGCTGTTCAAAAAGAGAAGCATCCCGCCCATATCTGAAAGTGAATGCCCCGTATCCATGATATTTCCTTCCCTGGCGGATAATTTACTGTCCATGACCTGATTCTTCAGGATGGAATCCCCCAGATAGATCAGTTCCATGCCGTCAGAGGTACGCTCTATTAAATAGGTCGGAAAGATACTGTCGAGCTGTCCAACCAACTGCATATGTAACGTAAATCTGCATTGTCCGTCCTTAACCTCTATTCTGGCAAAGCCTACATTTTTTTTCTTGATTCCGTTCTCATATTGATACATATACGAGACCATGCGCTTATAGTCCGCCATATCCATCCCCTGCCTTCCAAGATCCGTTGGCTTGTTTTATCCATTCTATTTATTATATTCTTGGGGCAGCCAAATTATACCATTCAAGAATGCCCTCGGCATTCTTGTTACGAGGCACATGCCATGTAAAGCATGGCAAATGGCATCTGTGTGTCTTACACTTTTGCCGGTGACTATGACAGTCGGGAGCCATCTCACATCTGATATAAACACTATGGTAATTGTATCGTATCGAAGCCGACATGGTAAAAGCCTAAGGTCTTATCAAAAATGAAGTTGTAGAAGCCGTTTGTTCCTGGGGAGTACAGTTCACTCAACTGTTCGGGATAGATGTCTGTATCGACATTATACCTGATAATATCTTTCTTTCCGTCACTGACATAGAGGTTGTCAAAATAAAAATAACCATTAAATTTGCATAGCTCGGCAGAGATTTTACTTTTTATCCAAACCTTCTTAGGCTTCGCCACATTACACTTTACTGCTCCCTTCAAACGGATCAGATAACAATCCTTGTATTCCTTTATTATTACATTATCATTTTTAGAAGAGCTTCCAATCCTGTATATCTTTCCTCCATCCTGACAGACGATAATTTTCTCCTTCCCGTCTTTCATAATGTAGGCATTCGCTGTAGGACTGTCCTCCTCTGAATCATCACAGACCAGGGACATACCGATATCAATATGCGCATTATCCTTGAGAAATCCTTTCACAGCTGCTTTCGGAAGAATGATATCTCCTCCGAGGGTCACTTCCTTTGGCAGGGTAAACTCATCGGAAAATGCTATGGTCAAGCTGGTGAAATTACGCCAGTCATTCCCCTTATTATGCAGTTCATATTGCAGATAATCCTTCATATACTTCTTGGAATTTGCTTCATTTGAGGTTCCGTCAAAAACAACAGCAGTACGGATCACATTCGCTTTCTCTTCTTTGCCGACCTTCTTAAGTTGCCCCCATAGCAGCTGATTCGTACCCGCGCCTGATTCATAACCAAGTCCGGCTTCCATATTCTCAACCCCTCGTTTGCCAAAACGTTGATTAAAATCATAGTCAACCAGCTGCCGATCACCGGAGAGGACCTTCATATTATCAAAGTAAATCGTCTTATCATATTCACTATTGAGGACTTCTATATAAATGTTTACACCGAGCTTTTCTATGGTTTTTCCCTGATGTACCGTTAACCCGGCTCTATAGTTAAGCTCTGCTTTATAATAGTGATTGATCTTTTTCAGCTCCTGCTTAGTACCATCTGCTTCGCAGATAAGAACCGGCTTACCCGTCTCCATCTGTATCAGATAATCCATGGTTTCCGTGTTCTCCCCTTCTTTCTCGTCCTTTAAGAGGGTATTTAAATTAACACTTATCCTGATACCGCTGTTCAACTTCTTAAAGTAATCTGTAAACTCCTCCGGTAGAATTAAGTCGTATTTCATTGATACGTCGTTTTGCAGTTGCTTCTCCGTGAGGAACTTGAAGTTAACATTTATATTCTCTTTCGGTCTAACGATGAGATAGCAGGCTATATCATCTGACTTATTCTGAGGAAGCACAGCCGTACGCTCCGAGGATTTTTTTTGTGTCTGGGCTTCCGTTTCTTGCTGCATGGGTAACAGAAGGATGAGACAAGTTAGGATGATAATTCTCAGCAACTTTTTGCCCATGCTCTTTCTTAGAATTTTATTCATTACTTACCCTCTCCCTGATATATTATCTGGTTACTTAAACTATTTTAAACGAAAAAGGTACTGATTACCAGCACCTTCTCGTCTTGTTTTTATATTATCTCAAAGCTATTTCTTAATTCGTCCCTTTCAATTCAGTTGTATCTAAATCCCGTCTCCCGGAATGTATCAATCAACCAATTCCCTTATGGAATTCCTGAAGAGATTTCACACCGACATGGTTGTTCTTTACCGCTTTGATGCCGGCGATGGTCGCCTTTGCTGCAGCCATTGTGGTCACGTAAGAGATCTTTCCCTTAATTGCTGCTTTTCTGATATAGCTGTCGTCGTTTGCCCCCTTCTTATCGTTCGGGGTATTGACGATGATATCAATCTGTTTGTTGGTTACTGCATCTAAGATATTCGGTCTGCCCTGGTACAGCTTGAAGATCTTCTCCGCCGGAATACCGCTTGCCTCAATCAGCTCAAAGGTTCTACCAGTAGCCAATATCTTAAAGCCGCATTCGGCAAAGCCTCTTGCAACCGGTATCAGCTCTGCCTTATCCCTATCGTTTACGCTGATTAGAACTGTACCGCTCTCCGGGAGTTTGGTCTTGGTTGCTTCCTGCGCCTTATAGAACGCCTCACCGAAGGACTCCGCCAAACCAAGTACTTCGCCGGTGGAGCGCATTTCCGGTCCGAGTAGCGGGTCAACCTCAGGGAACATATTGAACGGGAATACCGCTTCCTTCACTCCATAATGGGTAAATCTGCTCTCCTTAAGCTCCGGTACCGGAGAAGGCTTACCGGTCAGCTTAGAGGTGATGATCTGCGTTGCAAGCTTTACCATCTGAATATTGCATACCTTGGATACCAAAGGCACGGTTCTGGAGGCTCTCGGGTTGGCTTCCAAAACATACACGACACCATCCTCTATCGCATATTGCATGTTCATCAGACCACATACCTTCATTTCCTTGGCTATTTTGATTGTATATTCCTTAATCGTTTTTAAGTTCTCTTCGGAGATATTTAAAGAAGGGATGACACAGGCACTGTCACCGGAATGGATACCGGCAAGCTCAATATGTTCCATAACCGCCGGAACAAATGCATCCGTGCCGTCACTGATGGCATCTGCCTCACACTCCAGCGCGTTATGCAAGAAGCGGTCGATCAGGATCGGTCTGTCCGGAGTCACTCCTACTGCCGCTCTCATGTATACTTCCAGGCTCTCATCATCATGTACAATTTCCATGCCTCGTCCTCCGAGTACATAGGAGGGACGAACCATGACCGGATATCCGATCTTTTGGGCGATTACCAACGCTTCTTCCACATTGACTGCCATACCGGACTCCGGCATCGGGATGTTTAGCCTCTCCATCATCTCACGAAAACAATCTCTGTCCTCCGCCAGATCGATGGTCTCAGGTGTCGTTCCCAGAATATTGACCCCATACTTTTTCAGTTCTGCAGCCAGATTAAGAGGTGTCTGTCCGCCAAACTGTGCTATTACACCAAGCGGCTGCTCTTTCTCGTAGATGCTTAATACATCCTCCAGAGTAAGTGGTTCGAAGTACAGCTTATCGGAGGTATCATAGTCTGTAGACACTGTCTCCGGATTACAGTTGACGATAATCGTCTCAAAACCCTGTTCCTTCAGGGCGAAAGCGGCATGTACGCAGCAGTAATCGAACTCGATACCCTGACCGATACGGTTCGGACCGCCGCCGAGGATCATGACCTTCGGCTTGTCAGAATTCGGAGATTTATCCTGATTCAAATGATAGGTGGAGTAATAATAGGCTGCATTCTCTGTTCCGCTTACGTGAACACCTTCCCAGGCCTCTTTGATGCCCGCCTGAATTCTCGCTTCACGAACCCTTGCTTCCTCGATATGCAATAGCTTACTTATATATTTATCAGAAAATCCGTTTAGTTTGGCGCTCTTTAACACCTGTGCCGGAGGAATTGTTCCGTCATAAGCCTTTAAAGCTTCCTCCTCTTCTACTAATTCCTTCATCTGCTCTATAAAGTAATGCTTTATTTTGGTTAATTGATGAAGCTCTTCCACAGTGGCACCTTTTCTTAGTGCTTCATATAAGATGAACTGGCGCTCACTGGTGGGTACATGGAGCATATTTAAAAGCTCCTCCTTAGTCCGTTCAGCAAAGTCCTTGACATAACCCAGACCATAACGCCCAGTCTCAAGGCTTCTGATTGCCTTCTGAAACGCTTCCTTATAGGTCTTTCCGATACTCATGACTTCACCAACAGCCTTCATCTGTGTACCGAGCTTATCCTCTGAACCCTTGAATTTCTCAAATGCCCAACGAGCAAACTTGATTACCACATAATCCCCATCAGGCACGTATTTGTCCAGGGTACCGTATTTACCGCAGGGAATGTCGCAAAGATCCAACCCGGAAGCCAGCATGGCAGAAACTAATGCGATCGGGAAGCCTGTTGCTTTGGAGGCGAGTGCCGAAGAACGGGAGGTTCTCGGGTTAATCTCGATTACGATGATACGCCCTGACTTCGGATCATGAGCAAACTGCACATTGGTACCACCAATAACCTGAATCGCATCCACGATCTTATATGCCTGTCTCTGAAGCTCCTTCTGAACCTCCTCAGCAATGGTAAGCATCGGAGCTGAGCAGAAGGAATCACCGGTATGAACACCCATGGGATCAATGTTCTCGATAAAGCAGACTGTAATCATCTTACCTGTCGAATCTCTGACTACCTCCAGCTCCAGCTCCTCCCAACCAAGTATGGATTCCTCAACCAATACCTGACCGACAAGACTCGCCTGAAGCCCGCGGGCAACTACGGTCTTTAACTCCTCAATGTTATACACCAGACCGCCCCCGGCACCTCCCATGGTATAGGCAGGGCGAATGACCACCGGATACCCTAGCTCTTCAGCTATCGATAAGGCTTCCTCTACAGTGTAAGCCACCTCACTTTTTGCCATTTCAATCCCAAGAGAGTTCATCGTTTTCTTGAATTCGATCCGGTCCTCACCTCGCTCTATTGCATCCACCTGGACACCGATGACCTTCACATTGTATTTCTCTAATACTCCCACAGATGCCAATTCAGCACAAAGATTTAGGCCGGATTGACCGCCAAGATTCGGGAGCAGCCCGTCGGGTCTTTCCTTCTCAATAATCTGCGTCAGTCTTTCCACATTCAGGGGCTCGATATAAGTCACATCTGCCGTATCCGGGTCCGTCATAATGGTAGCCGGATTGGAATTTACCAAAACAATCTCGTAACCAAGCTTCTTCAGCGCCTTACAAGCCTGTGTTCCTGAGTAATCGAATTCACAAGCCTGGCCAATGATAATCGGGCCGGAACCAATAATTAATACCTTGTGGATGTCTTCTCTTTTCTTCATACCTGTTCTCCTTTTTCGCAGAGGGGATTATCCCGATTTAATTTCAATGGTGTTACAACGGGTTCTTCTGCCTATAAACAATAACGCCCACCAATGGTGAGCGCTTCATGCCGAACAGATGTGGGAGCAGTAAGCAATCCGAGGATTCTTTCCTTCCGCATCTGATAGGAGTTAAACGCCATTGTTTAAGATATAAAGTTTAATGTCACATACTCTTTCTATAAAAAAGGGCAAAAAAAATTTGCATTTTTCATTTCTTCTTCCTCTGCACCTTTTTTCTTTCCAGCTACTATCATAATGGATGGTTAATAATTATGCAACAGCTGGGCTTATTATATTTCCTGTATTCAGATATTAGTTCTCCTAATGGTTGAACACATTGTTTCTTCTTATAAAGTATAGTATCACATATATTATATTTATGCAATAATATTTTTAATTATAACATTTATTTTTGTAAATTTCCTACCTTCGCCGATTGTGAAGTAACGGAGTTCTCTGCTTTTCCGGAATAACAAAACCGCATCTTCAGGTAGAGCCTGCGGTTTTGTTGTATAAATAATTAATTGCTTTGTGACAGCAGCTCGGAAAGTGCAGCAAACTGCTCCAGTGTCAATGCCTCTCCCCGGATATTCTCCGGTAGGTGAAGCGAAGATAATGCCTTTGCAATCTGTTCTTTATCAAAGGATAATTCTGCGGAATTATTCAGACCATTTGCCAGTGTCTTTCTCCGCTGGTTAAAAGAAGCCCGGATCATCTTAAATAATAGCTTTTCATCCTTTACCTTTACCGGTGAAGCCTCATGAAGTGTAAGTCGAATAACCGCAGAGCCTACATTCGGACGCGGCATAAAGCAATTCGGAGGAACATTGGCTGCAATATAAGGCTTGGCATAATATTGTACCGCCAGGGACAGAGCACCATAATCCTTCCCACCGGGAGAAGCCTGCATCCGGTCGGCAACTTCCTTCTGCACCATGACTGTTACATTCACAAGCGGAAGATGACGCTCAAACAAATCCATAATGATCGGCGTCGTAATATAATAGGGCAGGTTCGCTACTACCTTAATCGGTCTGCCGCCGTTTCGCTCCTGTACCAGTGCATTTAGGTCCAGCTTCAGGATATCCTGGTTGATTACCGTAACATTGTTATACTCCGACAGGGTATCCTCTAGAATCGGTATCAGCATCTTGTCGATTTCCACCGCCACAACTTCTCTGGCATTTTCGCAAAGATACTGCGTCAGGGTTCCGATTCCCGGTCCGATCTCCAGGACGAAATCCTCCTTCGTGATTTCCGCCGCCTGAATGATCTTATCAAGAACATGCGTATCAATCAAAAAATTCTGTCCAAATTTCTTCTGGAAGATGAACCTATATTTATTTAAGATTTCTATGGTGTTTTTGGGGTTTCCCAGTGTAGCCATGCGCTTCCTCACATATCTGATATATTTTTATAATCTGCCTAAGCTGCTTCTTCCTTTTACTTAATCCTGTAAAAACGCTTTGCATTCTCGTTCGTTACTTTTATTACGGTGTCGATATCAATATTCTTAAGGAGAGCTATTTCCTCAGCAACATAAGTTAGCATTGTAGAATCATTTCGTTTCCCACGGAAGGGTACCGGTGCCAGATAAGGACAATCCGTCTCCAATACCAGAGCTTCAAGTGGTGCGAAGGTTACCACCTCTTTCAATTTCTTAGCGTTTTTAAATGTCAGGACACCGCCGATTCCAAGGTAAAAGCCCATATTCAGGTATTGTCTGGCCTGCTCTACTCCATAACCGAAGCAGTGAATGATCGCTCCGAGGCTGTCTGCCTTGGCTGCTTTTAGCATCTCATAAGTGTCATTTGCTGCATCTCTGCTGTGTATAATAAGTGGAAGGTTAACCTCCTTCGCCAGCTCCATCTGACGTTCAAACCAAATCTTCTGAGTAGCTCGGTCTGAGGTATCCCAGTAATAATCCAGTCCGATTTCCCCGATTGCTACATTTTTCGGGTGTCTGACCTTCTGCTTCAGCCAGGCGAACCGTTCCTCATCTAGTTCCTTGGCAGCTTCCGGATGAATACCGACTGCCGCGTAGAGATAGGAATATTGCTCTGTCAGGGCAAGCACCTTGTCCACCGAGTCCACCGAGGAACTCACATCCACCACATATTCTATCCCTTTGCCCGGGAGGTTAGCCAATAAATCTTCTCTATCTTCATCAAATGCTTCGTCTTCATAATGCGCGTGTGTTTCAAATATCATAGTATGACCTCTTATCCATTAGTGGTTTTCATTATACACCAGCAGTTCCGGCTTTTCAACAAAATCAGGTATTCCGGAGAATTATAACTATCCATATTAATACAAAACCCCTTCCATTAGCTTGTGTCTAATGAAAGGGGCAATATAAAATTGTAGGTGGCTCAGTTCATAACTTTATAATACAGTTCACAACTTTATTATTTCTGTACGATTTTCCCTTTTCTAATTCTATCAATTATTCCACCGTTACGGATTTCGCAAGGTTTCTGGGTTGATCCACGTTAAAGCCCCTGTGTACGCAGGTATGGTATGCCAGCAGCTGAAGTACGACTGCTGTTGTGAAGGGGGTAAAGTAATCCGAAGTCTTCGGCAGCTCGATCAGATAGTCATAGGCACTTGCTTCAACCTCTGCGGTACCGTTGGTAATCAGGATGACAAAGGCACCTCTCGCACGTACCTCACGTACATTGGATACCATCTTCGTAAATACCCTGGCCTGGGTTGCCAGAGCAACCACGGGTACCCCTTCCGTTACCAGGGACAGAGTTCCGTGCTTCAATTCCCCGGCAGCATACGCTTCCGAATGGATGTAGCTGATTTCCTTTAATTTGATGGAGCCCTCCCAACAGAGCGCATAATCCAGTCCGCGTCCAATGAAGAACAGGTCCTCCTTCTCCTTCAGATGTCCGCAGATTTGATCCAGTATTTTATCATTTGCAAGTGTCTCTTCGATTGCCGGAATGATATCTCGCAGCTCCTTCATATAGCCCGCACATTCCTCGGCAGTAATCTTATCCCGTAGCAGAGCGAACTTGAAGGCGAGAAGATAAAGACAGGACAGCTGTGCAGTATATGCCTTTGTACTTGCTACCGCAATCTCAGGGCCTGCATGGGTATATAACACATAATCGCTTTCTCTTGCGATTGTGGAGCCCTTGACATTGACCACCGACAGAGTCGTAGCTCCCTCCTGCTTCGCAAGCCGCAGCGCTGCCAAGGTATCGGCAGTTTCTCCGGATTGGGAAATCAGGATGACCAGGGTATTCTCATCCATGATGGGATTCTGATAACGGAATTCGGAAGCGATATCTACCTCTACCGGAATACGTAAGAGCTTCTCAATCATGGCTTTTCCAACCATACCGGCATGCATCGCCGTACCGCAGGCGGTGATGATGACACGGTTTACTTTATCAAATATAGCATCCGGGATATGATCCACCGTAAAATCAGGAACACCCTCGGAATTAATTCTCGGAAGGATCGTCGAGCGGATGGATTCCGGCTGCTCGTAAATCTCCTTCAGCATAAAATGAGGATATCCGTTCTTCTGCGCTGCAGTAATATCCCAGTTCACATGAAGCATCTGAGGCTCCACCGGATTGCCTTCAAAGTCGGTGACGAAAATCCCTTGTTTGGTAAGCTTAGCCACATGTCGTTCCGGAAGTACGAAATAATCCTTGGAGTAATCCATCAATGCCACCAGATCGGATGCAATGATAGATCCATCCTCCACGTGACAGGCTACCAACGGACTCGCATTTCGCAGGCTGTAGATCACCTCCGGCTGATCCGCAAACATGATACAGAAAGCATATGCTCCTTCAACCTTCTCTGCAGCCTTTAAGATTGCCTCGTAAGCATCTCCCTCATACAGACTGTCCAGCAGCATTGCGACCACCTCTGTATCTGTCTGTGACACCGGCATTCTGCCCGTACCCGCAAGCTCCAGCTCGAGGGCGTGATAATTTTCGATGATACCGTTGTGCAATAGGGTTACCTTCCCGTAGGTGTGAGGGTGCGCATTCACATCCGTTACTCCTCCGTGGGTTGCCCATCTTGTGTGTCCGATTCCGCAGGTTCCGTCGAGGTCGTGTTCCTTCTCAGCCTTTTCCATCAGCTCGGATACCTTTCCCACAGTCTTTATCGTACTGATTTTACTCTCGTCATATAAAGCTATTCCTGCACTGTCATAACCACGATATTCCAGGGCAGCAAGACCCCCTAAAAGTATACCTTTAGCCTTACGGCTTCCGGTATAGCCAATAATTCCACACATATTAATATCCTCCTATCGGGTTTTCAAAGTTCATGATAACAGATGAATTCACAGCACAAATAAGCTTTGTTATGGTTACAAAGTCAGAATTGTACCTAATTCATTTTCCGATTATGCCGCTGTTGTTCTGCCGTTACCGGCATTTTTATTCGACATATACGTACCCGGAAAGTACGAGAGAGCACCCGCCGAAAATTTCGATGACTCCCTACCTCGTTAACCCCCAAATTACCGATCCCAATGGAGGTGCATGGCGCTAATTTATACATTTCTGTAAGAAAGATCTTGGGTTGATCTTAGTCAATGGGTTCCTGTCATCACAAATCTCATTTCATTCTATGCTGCTGCCCTCCTTTTTGTTCTTATTCCGGGATTATCCTTTCTTCCCTTCGGAAGTCTATCCTGATTATCTTCTTTGGATTTATCCATTACGAGTTTTTTGTGATGAAGCCATGGTATCATCGTACCGGTAATCTGTCAACCCCCAAACCCGATTAATTTCATAAATTTACCAAAAGTTATGTAAAAAAACCCACCTCTGCTTTGAAGGCTCATCCCTTATGAAGGTCCTTCTTCGCTAAGCTGTGGGTTATATCTGTGGGTAATATTCTGTTGTTTCTATTCAGATATCAGTCATCCCGATACTTGTTATTCTGCCTGCCAACACCTTCCTTACGAACATTATGGTTCTGGTTCTGATTCTCCGGCTTGACAGAATTCGTGGTACTGTTAAATAAATCGTTTTGCTTCTTTTGGTTGGATTTTTCTTTCTGCTTCCGATCCATAGCTTCTCCCTCCTTTGGTATTTCTCGTCCGGATTAGTATGAAACGGTTTGGCTATCACTATGCGTCCCTCCTAGCAATTCCCTTCATGAACATGACGTAGCTTCCTTCTCGCCACTTCAGCCAGTCGATAGATCTTATTTACCGAAGTAGCGTTCCTATCCTGCATCTGGTAACGGGGGAAGAAGCGGGAGATGTGAAGCGGGATCTCCGGGTTTAGCTCCGCAAGCCAGGCGGACAGCTCCTCCATCTCCTTCTCACTGTCATTCTCACCGGGTATGATTAAAGTAGTTACCTCTACGTGGCTCTTCTGGGAGGCAAGCCGAATGGTTTGCTTCACCGTAGCCAGGTCCCCGCGCAGCTTATGGTAAAATTCTTCCGTAAAGCCCTTCATGTCAATATTAAAGGCATCTATCAAGGGGAGCAGCTCTATCAGCGGCTCTTCGCAGATATAGCCGTTGGTTACCACAACATTTTTTAAGCCCTGCTCCTTAGCAGCCGCCGCACAGTCACGCACAAATTCAAAGCCGATTAAGGGTTCGTTATAGGTGTATGCGATGCCGATATTGCCCCTACTGCGAAGCTCCCTGGCTTTGCCTACCAATTCCTCTACGGTTACCTGCTGCGTCTCAATCCCATCAGAACCGACCATGGAGATATCACAGTTCTGACAGAAGGGGCAGCTTAGGTTACAGCCGTAGCTTCCTACGGAAAGAATCCTGCTGCCGGGATAAAAATGATACAAAGGTTTTTTCTCAATCGGGTCAAGTGCCAGCGCTGTCAATCTGCCATAATTATCGCTGAGGATGCTACCTTTGTTATTCCTTCTCGCCTTACATAATCCGAGATGGTCTTCCTCTATCTTGCAGTGATGGGGGCAAATCTCACATTCGACTCTCATTTATGCCTCACCACCTCAAAGCGTTCCATGGTAAAGGCTTCATTATCATAGATACCGGCTTTCTTTTTGGCAATGGATACCTGCTGAGGGATGGTATCCACACCCTCCAGGTTAGGCAGCAGCAAACCTCTTTTGCGGCCAGAGGTAACGATCACCCCATAGCGTTGTACATCCAGCTCCTCCATGGATTTGATCGGTTCTGGCTCTCCCAGGACATCTACACTGTATACCAGCTCCTCCAGCTCACTCTTGGATACCGGCGGAAATCTGGGGTCCTCTTCTCCGGCACTGACCGCATTTCGAAGAATTTCCTCGGCAATACTGCCTGTCACAGGACTTATGGTTCCGATGCAGCCGCGCAGACTGCCATGCTTCTTCAGCGACACAAATACACCGGCTCTGCGGTTCGTCATCTCCTCCGGCAAATTCTCCGGAAGCTTCGCTTGCTTTCCGGTCATGACAAAGGTCTCTAGAGAATATCTTGCAAGATGGACATAAGCATCCTCCTTCTTCTGAAGCTCCCTTGCAAGTTCCTTCTGTTTCTCGGTAAAAATCTCGTCAAAATGACGATTGGGGGCTTCTCCTGCCAGCTTGAATTCGCATACGGCATAGCCGACACCGAAGGTCCCCTCATAGGAAAGAAAGTCCGGGACTACTTCCCTGCCACTCAGTGCTCCCGCAAGGATAATAAAGGAACGCAGTCCGCACTCTGCTGCCTTCTCACAAAAATCAGGATCTAGCTCCAAAAACCTCAGAAAATCTCCTTCCTTAATCGCCTGAGTGACCTCCCGGTCAAATTGCTCACCCTCCGGAGCTATACCATAGGGCCCGTCCTCTTTCAGCTTATGAGAAAGATCGCCGCTAGCCACAAATACAATTCTCCGGTCCAGTTTCTCTGCTGTCTCCTTGACACACCTTCCCAGATGATAATGCAACGGAAGAGACAAGCCCGACAATCCTATTCTAACGAGCTTATAAGTAGATAAATATTGATTGATGAAATAGAGCGGCACCATTGTGCCGTGGTCCAGCTCCGGGTGCTTCTCTCCAAGCGTTCCGGCTTCGACACCTCTTCTCTCCGCCGTGTTCTCCAAAGCTACTATAAACTCCTCATCGTATTCTACTAAAAAAGAGACCTTGCCGGCACCGAACTGCCCCAGATTGCCTTTCGCCGATTTTCCCGGTGAGATATGAAAATAATCGGAATACATGATGGAATGGGGCGTTGTAACAACAATCGTATCCGGTTTTAAAGCTGCAATTCTCTTTGCAATCTCGTGATAGCTGTTCAGCGTTGCTCTTATCTTATTCTCCTCGCCCTTTCCCACCTCCGCTACAATCAACGGCGGATGTGGAACGATGAACGCACCGACAAGCGACATAATATACCACCTCTTTCAAGAAAATTCTATCCGTGAACTGACTTTATTATATGCCTTTTTCTGATATATATAAAGATAGGCAGAAAAATTTAGCCCGATAAGAGCTTAGAACTAATTGAGCAGAGCAAGGATGGTACGATATGCTCTGCTCATAAATATATTATAATCCATAGTTAGTTCTGACTGAACTTGATTAAATTTCAAGCTTAGCTATAATACGGTCGGATAATTGTTCCTCGTCCGTGAGCTTCTCTTCCTCCTCCAGGATTTCAAGGATCTTTATCAGGTTACGGATTGGTTTTTTTCTCCTGATCAGAGCTGCCAGAACGGCCTGTAGTCTCGCCAAGGAGATTTTATCCGGAATAATTCCCTTGACAGCTGCCGGATAATGCATAGAAAGATTATCTACCAGAGTCTGTATCATCTGGCGGTTGACTATCCGGGTAAAGTTCTCAAGAACCGTTATTTCCAGCTGGTCGCAGACAGCTCGGAAGGTATGCTCTGAAATATTATTCAGACTCGCTGCATATAATACGCGGTCATAAGATAAGATGCGATATTCCAGCCTAGCAAGCTCCTCATTATCTCTAATTCTCAAGACCGGCAGCAGAAATCCATACTTTATTGCCATACTTTCTCTTAATTCACGGATGCTTGGGAGAAGCTCCTGATATTCCTTCGTAAGCAGCTCGGTAAAACCGCTTCCCATCTCTAGGGTTAACGGTTCTGCCAATACCTTCTGCAGGAGTTGTTCTGCCGCCTTCTTATCCTTGGTTTCAGTCAAGCATAGGATCGAAGCATCTCTGCTGAGCAGATAATCCGAAGAACAATTTAAAACCTCACAAATGAAGTACAGTAATTCCATGTCGGGGTAACCGTTTCCCCTCTCCCATTTTGATACCGCCTGAGGAGTAACCCCCAATCGGGCTGCCACCTGCTCCTGGGTCAATCCCTGTTCTTTTCTTGCTGCGGCCAACCGTATTCCAAAGTCATTGATACCCATATCTCCTCCATTCCTGCACACTATACCTATGCATTTTATCCCTTGTTTTTACTACTCTAGAGTAGTACTTTGCCGATAGACTAAGCTTACCATAGTTTATAAGGTTAGTAAAACAACGTATCATTGAAATGCTTCTCAACGATCAGAACACCAGATTCGTCATGACAATACTGGCGATAATTCCGGTCAGGGTCGCCAGCAGGCAACCCAACAGGGTATATCTTGTCTTTTTGACTCCTGCTGCCATGAAATAAACCGCCAAGGTATAAAAAATTGTTTCCGTACTGCTCATAATGACGGAAATCAGCCTTCCGAGATAAGAATCCGGTCCATATTCCTTAAAAATATCCAATACCAGACTGGTAGCCGCGGAGGAGGAAAACATCTTTATGATTACCACCGGTACCAGCTGGGATGGGAAATGAATATAATCTGTAAACGGTTTCAAGATTCCGGACAGGATATTTAATGCCCCTGAAGCTCGTAGAATGCCGATTGCAACCATCAAACCGATGAGGGTGGGTAAAATATCAAAAACAACCTTAAACCCGTCCTTAGCGCCTTTAATAAATTCATCAAAAATATTGACTTTGGAGATTAAACCTAGCCCGATAATATAGAAAAATAAAAAGGGTATAATATAATCCGAAATATAGATCAAAAACTTCACCCGCAATTCCTCCTTCCTAATGTCTGCCCTTTATGTTACTTAACTTCCTCGCAATTATGGAAAAAGCAAGACCCATACAGGTCGAACATATCGTTGCAACCAGACCGCAGCCTAGTATTTCTGCCGGATTAACAGAACCGTATTGACTTCGGTATGCTAAGACATTTACCGGAATTAGCTGCAGTGAGGAGATGTTGACAATCAGCAGAGTACACATATCACAGCTGGCTACCGGAGAATCATGATTCAATTTTTTCAATTCCTTCATTGCCATTAAGCCCATCGGTGTAGCCGCCCAGCCAAGGCCCAGAATATTGGCAATCATATTGGAAGCTATGTATTCGTTCGCGATATGTCCTTCCGGGATATCCGGGTACAGGAACTTAAGCAGGGGTCGTAATACTCTGGTGAAGGCATCTACCAGACCGCACTTTTTTGCTACCTGCATCAACCCTGTCCACATTGCCATAATTCCAAGCATCGTGATACAGAGTGCTACGGCTTCTTTAGACGAATTGATCGTGGCCTTGCTGACTGCTCCGATCTCACCTTGCAGCACTCCAACTACAATTCCCAATACAATCATGATGCCCCACAGATAATTCAACATATAAACTCTCCTTTACATTATTTTCACCCGATTTCTTTCGGAATGGACCTATTTTACAGAATTTTTATACCAATATTTTGTTGTTTATTATAACTATATTCCTGTTTTTGGGATACATTCCTCGTTTTTTTCGCTGTTTTTAGTATTTAATACATCCCATTTACATATATTGTTTAAATAGTGCTATGTTTTGACAATTATTTTAGTTGACTTTAAAAAAATCCTATGATATCTTATTTTATGCTATTACAAATAATGTAAAGTCAGACTGAGTTTTTGCGTGCATTTTTGGTAGCAATCTATTTTATTCCCCAATACACTTGAAAAAAGGAGGCTTACTATGAAAAGTACAGGTATTGTAAGAAGACTTGACGAGCTCGGAAGAATTACTCTTCCCATCGAGTTAAGAAGAACTTTGGATGTAAGTGAAAGAGATCCATTGGAGATTTTTGTTGATGAAGGAAAGATCATTCTTCAGAAGTATGAACCTACTGATATTTTTAACGGTAACAAAGATAATCTGCTTGAATATCAGGGAAAGAAAATCTCTAAGGACACGATAGTAGAACTGGCGAAGCTTGCAGGAATTATTGAGTAGTTTACATAAGAATTGTTATCGTTCTTGCCGAACGAATTTTCTTTGAAATTATTCTAAGATTATTTTAAAGTGAATCCTGTAAAGTGAATCTTGTAACTCAGGCTTGCATTCTGTAAGAATGCTCCCCTGCCGGAAGAACATGAAAAGAGCCCCTCATATGATGATGGGCTCTTCTTATATCTATGAAATTACTTAATGATAAAGGGCTTTACACCCCAAACCGTATCCGGCTCTACCGTATAGCTTTTTCCGGTTTTTGTCTCTCCTTGATAAAACTCGCCAATCGCATAGGCTTCTTTTGCCGGAGTCGGGAATGGTACTTTCGCCGTACTGCTTATAGCCAGGGGTCTACCGCTTGCGGCACGGTATTTTAACCATTGAACTTCCTTTCCGTCCTCGTAAAAGCTTTTTTTCATCGTACCATCCTCCAGGGCGTGGAAGAAAGTCCCCTCTGTGACGGTCATATATTCGTGAACCTCTCCGGAGGCATTTTTCTTTAGCACGGTATCAATGACCTTTCCTTTCCCTCCCGGAATATCATTACTCCATTCACCATCGTAATAGTAATAGCTGTCACCGAAGTCATTCGGAATAAGTGCCAGATAGATCCCTGTTCCCTGCTTCATACCGTTTTTTAGCTTACCGTAATATAAATGATTCTTACTGTAGATTACCAGGCTGTCTGCTTGTACAGATACATTCTCGGAAGTGATGCCGAAGTAAACAGGTACCTCCTGCAAAATCTCTGTCTGATAAAAATCACTTTCTGTAATGCTAAAAACCATGGCAATATCTTTTTTAGCAAGTGCATCCCGAAGCTCTGACAGAATGCTTACCTTTTCTTCCTCAGCCTGTTGCTTCGCTGTGGCCAGATCAAGAAGTTCCTTTAATTCCGCATCCTCATTATATGAAATTCCTTCCTTCAATAGTGCTACTGCACTGTCATAATCCTCCTGATCTATATAATACTGCCCCAGAAACTGATAAGCTTCAATTTCCTCAGGTAATAATTTTATGGCGTCTCTGTAAGCGCTGATACCGTCTTCATAATTCTCCTGATAGAAATATTCCTTTGCCTGTGCAATGATTTCGTCATATTCATCCTTCAGCAGGTAACGTTCAATGGAAGCGAGAAGCTTATACAGCTCATCATTGCCGGTAACCTCGATACCCTCAGCCACCTCTTTCTCTGCCTCTGTATATTGTTCCAGTTTGATATAGGCCTGAACAATCTTCTGATAGGGCAGGATATCCTTCCTCTTAATCTGTTTTGCCTCTTCATATACTGCAATTGCTTTGGCATATTCCTGGTTTGAGAAATACACATCTCCTCGCGAAATAGACTGAAGAAATTCCTCGTCCGTCTCTGCGGCCGTAACCTCCTCAATCTTATCTTCAAGCTGCTCTGTGGCTTTTTTCTGGTAACAGGAGTTTAAAACCTCCAAAGCCTTATCATATTCCTTTAGTCCGACATAAGCGTCTGCCAATCCTATAGACAGAAGCTCTTCATCGCTGCCCTTTTCCGATAATGCCTCCTGATAGGCCTTAACTGCCTCCTCGTAGCTTCCTGCATATAAGTAATTTTCTGCCATCACAGCCTTTTCCAGCTGCTCTCCATCGTCAGACACCCCACTGATCACAATCCCCAATAGAATGACCAATGCTATACCCAGAATGATCCCAATTACCTTTCTCTCTTTTGTTCGAAATAGCTCTTGAAACATGATTTCACCTCCAAAAGACAGTGTTTCCTTCTCGTTTAAGTTCCCTCTTTCATCAATAGCTGATAAATATCCCTTTTGCTTACACCCCTGTCCTTAGCGACAGCCTTCATAGCCTCCTTTTTATCCAGTCCCTGATCCAGATAGAATTGCATATGCTCGTCCAAAGCAACAGCGCCCCATCGCTCCTGCTTTTCGGCAATCAGCTCACTATTAGATCTGCCTTCCAATACCAGAACAAATTCTCCCTTCGGCTCCTGTTCCTGATAGGTCTGCAACGCTTCGGATAATGTTGTCTGCCAGATCGTCTCATGTAGCTTCGTCAGTTCTTTCACTATAGATAATCTGCGGTCTCCCAACACCTCGTAAAGCTCCTGCAGTGTTTTACAAAGCTTATGCGGAGCTTCATAGAGAAGAATGGTCCTTGTGTCATTCTTTAGTTCCTGAAGCACCTGCTGCCGTTCCTTCTTATCGTAGGGTAGAAATGCCTCGAAGCAAAATCTTCTGGTTGATAATCCGGATACAATCAATGCCGTGATTGCTGCACAGGCTCCGGGAATACCGTTGACGGTGATCCCTGCTTCCAGTGCCTGCTTCACCAGCTCTTCTCCGGGATCAGATATACCTGGTGTTCCTGCATCCGAAATCAGAGCGATATTGGTACCCGCCAGTAAACGCTCCACCAGAAATTTAGCTTTTTCTACTTTATTAAATTCATGATAGCTGGTCATCGGAGTCTTAATCTCATAATGATTCAGCAGTTTTATACTGTGCCTTGTGTCCTCTGCCGCGATCAGATCCACCTCTTTTAAAGTCCTGATGACACGAAAGGTAATATCCTCAAGATTTCCGATAGGCGTAGCACACAAAAATAATGTTCCGGACATAGCGCCGTCCTTTCCATGGATAGAATCAAAGGAATAATGTGGTACTCTTCCTTTTGCTGTCGTTAGTAACCATAGATATCATAAATTTCATCCGTATATACCCCCTGCTCCTTATATACGATCAAAGGAGCCTCCACCTTCAGCATGGATTTACCACCCTTGACACATTCCAGAAGGACCATGTTCGGCTCCTTATCGACATAAGGATAAACCAGCTTCATTCGCTTTGGTTCCAACCTATGCACCGTCAATGTGTTTATAATTTCAACCAGTCGGAAGGGTCTGTGAACCAAATAGAATCTCCCTCCGGGTTTCAATAGCCGGGAGGCTTCCCGAATCACATCCTCCAAGGTACATAGAAGCTCATGACGCGCAATTGCCTTCGCATCCCCTGGGTTAACTAGACCGTGTCCGTGGTTCATGTACGGCGGATTACTCGTAACAACTTGAAAGGAAGCCAATCCAAAATGAGCAGAGGCTTCCTTGATATCACCGATAACAATATCAATTTTATCTTCCAGTCCGTTCATGGCAACGCTTCGCCTTGCCATATCCGCACTTTCGTCCTGGATTTCCAGGCCGGTAAAATGCTTCCCTTCCGTCTTTGCCTCTAAAAGTATCGGAATAATTCCCGTTCCGGTGCCAAGATCCAACACCTTTTCTCCGGGATGTACCTTGGTAAAACCGGAAAGAAGTACTGCGTCCATACCAAAACAGAATTTCTTAGTATTTTGAATTATTTTATAATTGTTGCGATTTAAATCATCAACCCGTTCTCCGGGTTTTAGACAATTCCACCGCTCATCCTTCTTATTCATCATCCAGCAGGGATTTCCCTTCCTTCTTCTCCAGAAGCTCCAGAACTCTCAGCTCTTCATCATCAAAGGATGGAGTTCTCTCCTTACGTTTTCTTTGTTTGAAACGCAGGTCCTCAACCTTGTACTCCCGGACTTCCTTCTCATCGTTCTCCAGTGTAACGATTACCTTAACCAGCTGCTTCAATACGCTGACGCTTTGAACCTCACCTCTTAGGTTATCCTTTGTCGTTACATAATCTCCTACCCCCGGAAGCTTACTGTTCAGCTCCTCATAGGCTTCTTCCTCATTCTTGAGGCAGCACATCAGTCTTCCGCAGACGCCGGATATCTTCGTCGGGTTAAGAGATAGATTCTGCTCCTTCGCCATCTTGATGGATACCGGAGCAAATTCAGAAAGATGGGTATGACAGCATAGCGGTCTTCCGCAGATACCGATACCACCGACAATCTTCGTTTCATCTCTGACACCGATCTGGCGAAGCTCGATTCTTGTCTTAAACACGGAGGCCAAATCCTTTACCAGTTCACGGAAATCTATTCTGCCGTCTGCCGTAAAATAGAATAATACCTTATTGTTGTCAAAGGTATACTCAGAATCGATCAGCTTCATCTCAAGACCATGCTTCTGGATTTTCTCAAGGCAGATTAAGAAGGCTTCCTTCTCCTTCTCCTTATTGCGTTTCTCGATCGCATTATCCTCCTCGGTTGCCTGTCGGATCACAGGCTTTAAGGGTTGGATGATTTTATCCTCGGTGACATTTCTGGGACCCAGTACGACATGGCCGTACTCAATGCCTCTTGCTGTCTCAACAATTACATTATCGCCCTGCTTAATATCATAACCTGCCGGGTCAAAGAAGTACACCTTGCCCGCGCTTCGAAATCTTACACCTATTACATTAACCATTACAATTCTCCTTTATTGTAAGTAACATAAGCTCGATGGCAATGTCAAAATTAACATTTGCTTTTAATCTTATTTTTGCCTTTTCCATTCCGCTAATGATTTTTTCCACATTTTCGTAGCTTCGTATATTGGCTTGCTGCTTGATGAAGGACAGCTCTTCCCGATATAACAAAAGATCCGGGTCCAGGGTAGCCTTGTACATCACGACATCCCGATACCACAGCATCATCAGGTCGATGTAATCCTCGATCACTGGCTTATTGGCGGTAAGCACCTTTAAACCGGAAATCACTTCATGGAGCTCCATATCATCGATATACTTCAGGATATGAAGAACCTCCTCCTTCATCTTATCAAAATCCTCTGAAGAGGCATATTTAATAGCTTTTCCCACATTACCGCTGGAGAAGGCTGCCGCCATCTCGGCTTTATAATCGGGAATATGATGATACTCCATCAAAAATTCTTTTATGACTGTCTTATCTGCCGGTTTTAGATTCAGCTGGACACATCTGGACAGAATGGTAGGAAGAATCGAGGTAAGATTACTTACCAGCAAGAGGATCACAGCGTATTCCGGAGGTTCCTCCATCGTCTTCAGCAATGCATTTTGAGCCTGTTCCGTCAGCTTGTCCGCATCATCTATGATATAAATTTTATATCTGCTGTCATAGGGCTTCACTAAAATATCAGCATTTACCTGAATACGAATATCATCTACACCGATGCTCAGCTTTTCATGGGTTACTCTGATTATGTCCGGGTGATTTCCGGAATCAGCCTGCATACAGGATTTGCAGCGATCACAGGAGCGTATCCCGTTCTCCTCACACTGCAGCGTCTTAGCAAATGCATTCGCAAGCGTCTTTTTACCCATCCCTTCCTCACCATAGAAGATATAGGCATGTGATACCTTCTGAGCGCTGATTGCGTTCTGAAGATGCTGTATGATACTTTCATGACCGATGATATGCCCAAAGCCTTGCATAGGATTCTCCATTCTAAAAGAAAATTGTTACGTTAATATGTCAAGCAATAAGCCCCTAATCTCATCAATTCTGTTCAAGATGGCGAGGTGATCCTTCTCATCCTTAATCAGCTCAGCAGCCAGCTCATCCAGATTCTTATCCACCAGCTTAATCATGGTATAAACTCTGTGCCTGCCCTTCTTATCAAGAAAATTCTCCCTGGAGAACTTATGGGAGCGGTTCACGATTTCATTCATGAATTCCTTGATTAACTCGCGATAGCGCTTCATATCCTTCACGTCCATATGCTTGGCAATCTTCTTACCCCAGGTGGTAATCTCTCCAAGCATCGCGTTCAGTCGGTTCTGTAAGTCCTGTTCCTCTATATTTGAAATTAGCGTAAATTTAAAAGTACCATCTGCCTCCGGTACAGGAGCTTTCTGCTCAATTTGATTGATTGGCTGCATCTGGTTTACTTTAATATCCATGCTGATCCTCCGAAAGAATAGAGCCTGCGTACATAACCAGCTCGTGAACTTCGTTCACTCTACGCTGCTCCCTGCGTACATAAGCAGCTCGTGAACTTCGTTCACTCGCTCGCGTTGCGCGGTTTGAATGGTTACTGCACAGTTGAAACAGTAAACTGTTTCCTGCGCAGATAACCATTCAAACCTTTGCTTATGTACGCAGTATATCATATTATGCAAACACTTTACAGTAATTTTTTTATAGCCTCTGTAACCTCATAGAGGCAGATGTTGATATCAAGGTTCTGATACCGTTTTGTTATTCCGCATCTGTTAAGATTTTCTTCTGAGAAGTCCTCATCATCTGCGAGATAACGTCTGCACATCTCAGCGTATTTGGGCTCCTCCTGCTTCATCTCCCGTCTCAGCGCTCTGGATAAACGCACTCCGTCCTCAACCTCAAGATAGATAGGAATCACCTGCTCCGTTCCGTAGTAATCCCTGATCTGTGTATAGGTCTCCAAAGTGCCGATCATCAGATAATTGGCTTCCTCCAGATTGATCTGCCCGTCATTGACCGTGAAATAATGCCAGGGTCCGTGTATTGTCTCATAGGTACGCTGTTCGATGATCCGCTTCTCCTTCTGAAGGCGGTACAGCTCTTCCTCATCTACAAAAAAATATTCCACACCGTTCTGTTCTGAATTTCGGATGGGTCTTGTCGTATACATCACCGCTGTCCTCAGCCTCAGTTCCTCTGATTCTAACAGCTTTTTGTAGATGGTGTCCTTCCCGGTTGCGCTTTTACCCATGACAATAAAAATTCTACCCATGTTATGATATCCTTTCCGTCTTAAGGATTACTTCTATTTTATCCTGATCAGGTCCGGCTAAACCTGTCACTGTAATTCCCTGCTGTTTCATTTCCATGATATATTCAATTAACTCTGTGGTGATTGTTTCACCCGGTGCCAGTATAGGCTGTCCGGGAGGAAAAAGACATACAAAGGCTGCACTGCATCTATTTTCGCTTGCCATAAAATCAATGGTTTCAAATGGTTGTTCCCAAGCCTCGCAGGGGAGCATTTCCATCATCGGCTGCAGCTGTATGTTCTCCAGTCTATTCTTGTCCGATAATAGAGTAGAGGCTTGTCTTCCGGTTTGCCTTCCTTCCTCTACTTCCCGGTCAATTTCGGTCAGGGCATCCACAAACCGCCTAAGCCCCTCCTCGGTATCACAAATGCTGGTCATACCTAGAATATAATCTGAAGCTGTCATTTCCAACACAAGATGATATCTTCGGTATAGAAGTTCGGATAATTCCTTGCCACTAATGCTTCTATCCTTTATGATTACCGTCAGTTTTGAGGGGTCTAGAGCATATACTCCGCCTACACCTATAACCTTATTGTCAAGCAACCGGAAATGCTTCAGCTTCGCCAGTGCATGAGTAGCTTTATTGAGCCCTTCAAGGTAATCCGCAAAGAGCTTCTGCCTGCTATCCTCAAGCAAACTGATACACCGGTCAATCCCCGCCAGCAAAAGATAAGAAGGGCTGCTGCTCTGATGGACTGCAAGGTATTTCTCAAGCCTGGTATTCAGCTCAACACAGTTGGAATGCAGAACGGCCGTCTGGGTAAAGGCCGGTAAGGTTTTATGAAGACTTTGGATTACGAGATCGGCACCCAGCCTTATGGCGCTTGTCGGAAGCTCCTCATGAAAACCAAAATGAGCGCCGTGAGCCTCATCAACCAACAGGCGTGCTCCATGTCTATGGACAATTTCCGCAATTGTCTTAATATCCGATACGATCCCTTCATAAGAAGGCGAATTTATGATCACAAGCTTGATGTTATGATTGCTTATCAACGCCTTCTCGATATCTGAGGGAAGAAATCCACCAAGAGGTGTGATTCCATCGATTTTCTGTGGATAAATATAATTTGGAATCAATCCGCCGAGGATAACTCCGTGATAAATTGATTTATGGGAATTTCTTGCCAACAACACCTCATCACCTCGATGGGTTGCTGCCATAATACCGGCAAGCAGCCCGGCGGTACTGCCGTTTACCAAGGGATATGCCTTCCCCGAACCATATAACCCTGCAATCCGTTCTGCCAGCGATAAAAGAACCCCTTCCGGCTGATGCAGGTTATCAAAGCCTGCCATCTCCGTAATATCTATCTCATAAGGATTCTCCATCCGGCATACTGAAGTATTGCGTTTATGTCCCGGCATATGCAACGGATAATAATCCTCTTTCCCATATTCGGTTAATCTGTCATACAATCTGTCCAGATTCTCCCACGCTCTATCCATACAAAAACACCCCATCTGCAATCTTGATGCAGCCTACATCCTACTGTTCCGGCTCCATCAGTTCACCTCTGTGCTTCAGGAGCAGAGACTCCTTCTGATATTTCTGCTGGTACATCTTCGAATCTGAAATGATCAGATATTCCTCCAGATTTACACCGGCAGTTGGTTTCAAAATACTCCAGCCATAGCTTACATGGACCTTAAAGGGTAAATTGCTGGTATGGTTGTATTGATCCAGATAATCCTCGAAATTCATAATGAATTCCTCCATCTTCATCTGGTCATATTCCATTCCGATGACGACAAATTCATCTCCGCTGACCCGTATACAGATTTCGTCGTCCTTCGCAGCATAAAAAAGTGCATCTGCGACTGCCTTGATGGCGATATCTCCAAAGGAATGTCCAAAATTATCATTGATATACTTCAACTTATCCATGTCTGCCGAAAATACCATCAGCCTGCTTTGATTTTTAACGCACTGCTCCAGATATTTCTGCGCAAGCAGTGCCAACGCCCGGCGGTTATAAAGCCCTGTCAGCTCATCTTTGATGTACATATCCTCCAGACGGCTAACCAGCCGTTTCAGCATATTATGAATTCTGATATTCTCCAGGGAGTTGCAGATATTAATCAGCCACCCCTGATAAGATGCCTGATATGCCTGATTATTATGAAAGCTGATGGCAGTATATCCATAGCAGATTTCCTGATAATGGAGCATATTAAAATAAAAAATCTGAGGCGTTTCTTCTGTATAGATCGCCGGAATAAGCTCTCTCCTTGAGAATTCAGTCCTTTGCATCCATTCGCCGTTCCTGATTCCTAATTCCAGAAGCATATCTTCTTTATTGGTATAATCTGTCCGCTCCTCCTGACCGAAATCCTCCCAATTCTTATAAAGACACATATAAAAGCTTGAGAAACCCTCGTTCATATACGTATAGGATGCCAGCTTGCGATTCAGCTCCTCCACATTCTTTACATTCGTCAGCTCTACTGACATAAAAGCATTATTAAAAATTGCCTTATCCGCGGCCTCCAATTCCTTGATGACGTCATTTCTACGCAGGGTCCTCTCCTCACTGGGACTTTGAACAGCGCAACCACAGGATTCCCGAATGGTGGTAAGTGTGGGCAGGAAGCTGGTCTGCTCTTCTTCTAAGCCTCGATTACATCTGTCAATCTTATCTATTGCCTCAATTCCCATCTTGTAGACCGGAATACCGGCAGTGGTAATGGACGGGCTGAAATCCTCTGTTATAACGATGTTATCACAGCCGGATACGGCAATGTCTCTAGGAACAGCAAGTCCCTTCTCCGCCAGCGCATTGCAGACCGTAATTGCCATATAATCGTTTGCACAGATGATAGCTTCGGGTACCAGCTCCGGGTTGGAGAGCCAATAGTTAACCGCATCATAGCCAAGGAACTTCCAGAAATCGCCGAAGAAAATCTGCTCTTCCTTCACCTCCAGATTATGCTCCTTCATAATTCTGCGGTATGAATCCAGCCGTTCCAGGGATACGGGATTATCCTTCGGTCCGGTCAGAAAATTGATCTTTTTATAGCCATGGTCTATGATAAAATGCTTTAATATCTCGTCCAATATCGTGGAATCCTCCACAAGGACATTATAAAATTCCTCGGATTTTTGCCTTACACTTACGACTGGACAGTCCGTGTATCTTCTGACATATTCCCGAATCTGCTGATCAAACCCGTGAACAAACATCGTATCCGGCAAAAGGATAATCCCATCCAAATCCTCATACCAGGGAAGCAGCGCTATATTTCGCTCACCGGTTTCGTATTGAAATTCTCCATAGCCTAAAAAATTTGAGAAATAGGCAACATTATAGCCCAATTCCTTCGCTCTTTTATTTATCCCGCTGCTTAATACTCTTTGAAATTCCTGATGGACCTGTGTAACAAAGACACCGATTGTTTTTCGATTATTCTTATACATTCCCTCACCTGATTCTTAAATATAGACAAAAGTGATTAAAGTGTTAAAAGCACCAGCCGTGCTTTCTGGCTGCAATATATTACTGCTACAAGCGAGTCTGCTTAGCAATATAATGTAGTCGAAAATTCACTGCAATTGAAACATAACGCAATATGAAAGACAAAAATCCAAATTCTTAGTACATTATTACTATATAACAAGTTTTGACGAAAAACAAGTTATACGGGAATTCAAAATGATATTTTCATAAATTTCCAGATCATAATGAAACAGGCTGCCCCAGGGTAATTATAATCCTCCTGTTACAGCCTGTATCCCTTGAATCTCATTTCATCATTTACCTGTTATCTTTTCCATTCTTCTGCCGATACATCAGCTTATCAGCTACTCCGAGACAGCTCTCCATCGAGGTCTCTTCACCCGGATAAATCAGATGGCTTCCATAGCTGACATGCACACTGAAGTCATAATCCTTAATGAAGTTGAACCGGTTTAGTGTTTCTTCAAAGCGGTTAATAAAACTCTCCAGCTTGCTCTCGTCGTAATCCATACCGATTGCCAAGAATTCATCTCCACCGAGCCGGATACAGATTTCATTATTCTGAGCCGCCTGAAGCATCGCTTCCGCAACTACCTTTAACGCTACATCTCCGTAGGCATGCCCGAATTTATCATTGATGAATTTTAGCTTATCCATATCCGCAGTAAATACCATCAGCCTGGCCCCGGCTTCCACACATTGCTTCAGATACTTGCGCCCGATTGTATTCAAGGCTCTCCGGTTATAAAGTCCGGTCAGTTCATCCCGAATGGAAGTCTCCTCGAGTCGATTGATTAACCGGTTCAGTTCACTGTGTACCCGTACATTCTCCAATGCATTGCTTACATTGATCAGCCAGGCCTGGAAGGTCAACATATAGGTCTGCACTGTGTCAAAGCTGATACCTACATAACCGAAATTATGCTCCAGGTGATGAAGCATCGCAAAAAAATACACCATCGGCCTGTCCTCCGTCAGCTCCTCAGGAATCAATTCCTCTCCGGTACAGTGCAGCTTACTGTAACCGACCCGATTCTTAAAGCCGATTTCCATAATCCAATCTCTTTGCTCTGTTTCCTGCTCCTCTTTCTTCCAGTATCTATCCCAATTTTTCCTCAGACAGAGGCAGAAATGAGTAAAGTTCATATTCTCATAAACATAAGCCCAGACCTTCTCGTTAATATCCTCCAGCTTAGTAAGTCCTGTCAAATCAGTGGACATATAGGCATTTCGGGTTATTGCACGCTTCATATTTTCCATTGCTGCAATCTGATATCTTCTGCGGCTGTTACCCTCCTGGCATCTGACCTTTTTACAACCGCAGGAGGCACGATATATGGTTATTGCTTTAAGATAGGTATTCTTTGATTGCTCCAAACCTTGATTCAGGTTATGAATAACTGTTACCGCTTCCATTCCCATCTCAAACACCGGCATGCGGATGCTGGTCAAGGACGGTATGTATTCCACACCTTCCTCCACATCATCACAGCCGGTTACGGAGATATCCTCCGGAACCAGAATTCCTCTCTCGGCAAGAGCATCACAAACAGACAGTGCCATAAAATCGTTCGCACATATAATGGCCTGTGGCTTTTCTGCCGAGCTTTTCAGCCAATATTCCACAGCCTGGGCACCGGCATATTTCCAGAAGTCTCCGTAGTATATTCTCTCGTCCTCTACCGTAAGCTCATGCTCCGATAATATCTTCTTGTATGCAGCCAGCCTTTTATCCGAATCCGGAAAGCCCTTCGGACCAGCCAGAAAATTAATTTTTGTAAAGTGATGTACCTCAATCATATGGTGAATCAGGTTCTCCATAACGGTGTAATCATCAATCAATACATTATAGAACTCCTTCGTCTCCCTGCGTACACTTACAACCGGGCAATGGCTGCGGTTTTTTATATTTTCCTTATAGGCCTTTTCAAGGTTCTGAAGCACCATTGTATCCGGAGCCAGGATGATTCCGTCCAGTCCCTCGTAATTCGGAAGCTTAGAAATAGCAAATTCTCCGATGTCATAGGCTGGCTGTCCATAACCTCCGAAATTAGTAAAAAACGCTACATTATAATCCAGTTCCTTAGCTTTGGTAATAATCCCTCTGCTCAGTATGTCCTGATAATCTTCATTTACCTGAGACAGAAATACCCCGATTGTTTTTCTTTTATTCCCAAGCACAGCCATCCCCCGCTTCCAGATATATTCTATTATCAGCTGTAGATTTCAGATTTCACATAGTAATATAATAGTATAATTTTGGATGAATTACAATGATGCGTCCTGCTCATTGCGTATTATCTATAAATATACTTTAATTTACATATATTTCGGCAGAATGGACTAAATTAAACAGGCGCAGGAATTGGGATTTTTCTGCGCCTGTATCCGATGTGATGATTAGCATGAAATAGGGGACGGCCATGGAATATCCGTGTTTTAAGGAAATAACCGGCTTGCCGCTGATAAATTATAGGTTTAGCTCTTAGCAGGCATGACTTTAGGCTGTCGCTGCGGACAGCTCTTCCTCATGACTTATAATTTCACTCAGGTATTGGCATACACTATTAATATCCTGTTCAGCCTTTACCGAATCAGTTATAGCCTGGCCGTGGCCGGGAATGATAGTAGCCTGAGAAAATTTAGACAGATTATAAACCGACAGATAATGATTAATCATATTATCGTTTGTAACCTTTGGCATAACAAGTGTCTTGTCCGAAGAATAAATCAGTTCGTCAGATACGTACAGAATAGTTTCATCTATTCTGATCATTAGAGTACAGATTGTCTTTCCCGGATTAGATATAATTTCGATACTATGACGGCCGTATTTTATTCTTTTTACCCTCTCAATGAGAATGGTTGGGATATAGTAATTGATATCTTCAACCGGGCACCACTGCTCCAGTGTCTTTTTATAATAACTGCTGCCATAAACCGCAACACCCTGCAATGCTTTTAATCCACTTACATGTCCTTGATGAAAATGTGACAGAATAACTCCCTCAACGACAATGCTCTCCCTGTTTAATTCTTCCACCACCTGAGCTATCTGGAATTCTAAACCAGTATCAATCAAAAGCGCCTTTTTTCCCCTGAGGACTGCTATGATGTTATTCCCATACAGAGAATGGGTGGTCGGATCAAAGATAAACTGATATATTCCCCGAGCTAATTCTACCTTTTTCATTAGATTACCTGCCTCTTATGACTGTAACGCTGTTAGTTTTATGCCACCTATCATGTATTTAAACATATTTTATCGAAGCAGCATTGCTCAATGTGTTCTTTCAAAACAGATAAAGAGTCTGTATATAAAATACTATGTTAATGAATAAAGTAAGTCAACCTTTCAAGGTGATAAAATAGACCTAGCAATAGTATCATAGCACTATTTATAATCGCTTTATGATAATAGTAAAATAGTCCTTTCTGAATAATTCATACTCTTCAAAGGATTGCAGTACACCGAGCTGAACCCTCCAGAAAGCTTCATGAACATAAAAACGAACCGCAGATCATAACATCCGCGGTTTGCTTTCCTTCTAAAGTCAAATGGGCTTATAGATAACGCTTCTTAAGCTCTTCAAATTTTTCTGCAGTCATCAATGCATCTTTATTCATATCCTTGAAGGTGACTATGTAGGTCCATCTGCCATAGGGCTCGATTTTCTTAATTTTGGATACGTTGATCAGATACGATTTGTGGCTTCTCATGAACTGCTCCGAGTCGAGTTTTGCTTCAATGTCGCTTAAGCTGGCCGAGGTAGTAATAGAATCACCAGCGGTATAGATTACCGTACTGCTGTTCTCTCTCTGAACGAGGATAATGTCACTGATATCCACGAAGCGCATACTTTCGCGCCCTTTCACCAGAAGCTTTTCCAGCCCCTTTTCATATTTGATGATTCTATCCAGTGATTCCTTTCCCTCCGGTTCAGAAAAACTCCTGATTCTATCCAGTGTCTGAACTACCCGGTCCACAGGAAAGGGCTTTACCAGATAATCGAAAGCATACACCTCAAAAGCTTTGGACATATATTCCGAATGTGCCGTTGCAAAGATAATCTTTGCCTTTGGATCCAGGTCTGCAATCTGCTTTGCACATTCAATACCGCTTGCTCCATTGATCTCGATATCCAGAAAAATGACCTCCGCTCTATTTTTCGTAAATAAAGCGATGGCTTCTTCCGTATTGTCGCATTCCCCGACAATCTCGAAGCCTTCCTTCTGTTCGATTATTTTACGCAGCAGCATACGGACGCCGCTTTCATCTTCTACGAGGATAACCTTGATCGCCATATTTTCTCCCGACTATAAGAATCTATTCCTGTCTTTTCTGCGTTTACACATGGGCTTTCCAAGAATTTCCGACCAGATTATGGCATCCTGCAGACTGATACCTGAGTTTTCCTGCATCGTTTCCTGTCTCACCCTTACGATTGGCGCAGCTGTTTCTACGATATTCTCAGGCGGAATCTTATTCGTATCATCTATAAAGGGTTTCCCTTTCGGAACAGATACCCGTATGGGCGCCTGCTGCCCGACAGACATTCTGCTTTGTTCCGATCCCCCGACAAGAAATCTCCCCACCTGACTTAGGGGTTCTATATTAAATAGCTTATTCAGCATCCGCTTTCACCTCGATTGGACTATTTATCCTTCTTATCATCTACAATCGGCTTTTTAGCTGTCTCAGAGAGCTTTTCCCTCATTTTGGTATCTGCTTTAATGTTCTGCATATCATAATAATCCATGACCCCAAGTTTGCCTTCCTTTAAGGCAAAAGCCATTGCCTTAGGAACCTCGGCTTCTGCTTCCACAACATACGCACGCATTTCCTGCTCCTTTGCTACAGCCATGGCTCTTCTTTCCTCTGCCTTAGCCTGAGCAATATTTTTATCAGCCTCCGCCTGTAAGGTCTGCAGCTGGGCACCGATATTCCTTCCCACATCAATATCCGCGATATCGATGGAAAGAATCTCAAAGGCTGTCCCGGAGTCAAGTCCTTTGCTTAATACGCGCTTGGAGATATCATCCGGATTCTCAAGCACTTCCTTATGTGAATTTGCAGAACCCACCGTGGTTACAATACCTTCGCCGATTCGTGCAAGAATAGTAGCTTCCCCGGCACCACCGACCAAGCGCTCCAGATTAGCTCTTACGGTAACTCTTGCCTTAACCAACAATTCAATACCGTCCTTAGCAACCGCTGATACGTTGGAGGTCTCAATCACCTTTGGATTGACACTCATCCTAACAGCATCAAATACATCACGGCCTGCCAGATCGATTGCAGCAGCCTTCTCAAAATGCAGCTCAATCCCCGCTCTTTCAGAAGCAATCAGTGCATTGACCACGCCATCTACGTTACCGCCGGCCAGGTAGTGTGCCTCCAGCTGATTTACATTTAATTTCAGCCCGGCTTTCGTTGCCTTAATCAAAGGAAGCACAATCTTTGAGGGAACCACTCTTCTTAAACGCATACCGATTAAGTTAAAAATACTGACCTTAACATTGGCTGCAACGGAGGAAATCCAAAGACCAATCGGAACAAAAGTAAAGAATAAAACGATTAATAAACTGATTACACCGATTATAATAACCAACCCTATTGTTGCTGACATAAACACTCCTTCTTTCTATGTATTATTTTATATTATTCCCCTGTAAGCTCTGTTTATGTGCTTACTCTCAGCTATTTACCTTCACAATCAGCTTAGATCCCTGCACTTTGTAAATGATCAGCTTCGTATCCTTCGGTATATATTTACCTTCGGAAATAACGTCAAACTCAATCCCATCAAAATCAGCCGTACCTGAAGGTCTTAAATCCGTAACCGCAACCCCCTGTTTTCCAAGCAGATAATTTAAGTCACTGTTACTGATAAACCCATTCTCCTTATTCTGCTCATCCTTTAGAATTATAGGCGACTTCAGTTTTGCTTTTGATAACAATCCCAGTATAATTGCAAACATGATTCCGAGTAAGCCCAGAACGATAAGGGCAATGACAGCTCCTTCTATAAAGGAATCTGAAATCAGAAAGATTGCAACCACCAGGCATAGAATACCTGAGATACCTGGTACTCCAAAGCCCGGGATTACCATCTCAACCCCTACCAGTATGAAGCCTGCAATAAAAAGTATAATCGCTATTACAAGCACCGTACCCATCTCACCAAACATAGTAAAACCTCCTTTCACCTAATATTATTTTCATTATGAACTACACCGGGAGGCTTTGCCCTCCTTTCCATCAATAGAATTTTTGGTACGCATCCTATTCAACTCTTTCTGCTATATACTTTACACCTTTTATTTCAGAAGGGAATATATACACTCCAAGTTATACATCTTTGATTTCGTAATGTCAGATTGTGAGCTTTAAATCACATCGCTTTCTTCCCTTTGGGTAAACGAATATGGAAGCTTGTCTTTGCTGCATCAGAAGTCACAAAAATAGTCCCGCCGGTTTCCTTCACAATTCGTGCTACGATATATAATCCCATACCATGCTCTTCTTCCTTCTTAGTGGAAAAGCCCTGCTTGAAGATATCCTCCAGATGATTCTTTGGTATTTCAGGCCCATTGTTGGATATCTCAAAGGTATAGCTGTCCGTATCCTCTCCAATAATCACATATAGATTTTTATCCTGTTCGACTTCTGCAAGCGCACTCATTCCGTTATCAATGATATTTGCCAGAACCTTGCATAGATTCCAGGCCTCTATGGGAAGATATTTCAAATCAGAACGAATCTCCAAAAACAAATCTATCTTTTTCTGTTCCGCAGCCTCAATTTTGGATTGAAGGAGGGCATTGACTGCCGGCTGCGCTGTCTTAAGTGCCTTACTTACCTTCATGATATCCTTAAACACAGGATTGATGTACCGTTTTGCTTCTTCATACTCCCCTAACTCCATCAATCCGTAGATTACCTGAAAATGATTCAGATAATCATGTCTCTGTGCTCTTAGCCGAATATTCAACTCTTCAAGATTTTGAATACTGTCCGTCAGATTATCATTTTTATAAGTTACGGCAAAGTAAAGACCGATAATTGTAATCAAACAACCAATCAGCATCAATACCATGGACAGAAACGCATAGATGCTTACCTTTGCGATAATCTCTTTCCCCAGCCACAGCCACATGATGAGCCCGATACAAAACTCCATGAGATTGATTACCAGAAGACCGATTACTATCTTCTTTACACTCAAGTCCTACCCCTCCGTTTCTCATACGTAAGTTTATGTCTCTTCCTCTATTATATAACAGCAGTTATAAAATACCATACCTTTTCTATAACATTGGGCAGTCTGCTGTCTATTCTTCTAGTATTTCATCTGCCTAATAATTTATGTGATGATGCCAAATCATTAACTTTCATCAATGCATATTGGGTACTATTGAAACCAGTAAAAAATGGTGCTATAGTATAAATAGGGAGGTGGCTACTATGTTTAAAAAAGATAAAGCTAATTCAGAAAAGAAGATTATTAAAAAGATGAATTCCATGTCTTATGATGAGCATTTTACCAGAACTACCGAATCAATCGATCTCGCAAAGAATCCCAAATTTGTTGATATCGGAGACGGGACCTCCGCCCGCAAAGAGAGCGAGATTGATAAACTGACCAGATAATATCGAGACCACAATATAATCAAACTGAAAGAAAGCCCAACAGAGCAAGGACCTCTTGCTTTATTGGGCTTTTTACTATCGGGCTACCTCGGAGGCATTTCTGAAGGGATTGGCGGTGTTGCCGTAGAAGGGATTGGATTCGTCACCTCTGAGCTGTTATTATAATTTACATCCTGTTCCGGTTTCTTCTCCGGGGTCCCTGTAGTATTCTCCTGTGTATGCTGTATTCTATCTTCCATATTTACTCCAATCCTGCGCATGTATCATACGCATATTATGATCCCTAGTATATACAGATAACTCAGATTTCATCCTCGCTCAAAGCAGCCTTGTCCGATAAAATCGAATACAGTATCCTCTTCATATAAAAACTGATAATGCAACCTTGTACTTACACTTTCGTATACGGTTCGAAGCATTCTTCCCTTCACAGGTGCCAACAGATTACTCTCCTCTTTTGAGAGTATTTCCACGTGGAAGTCGAATTTTCCTTGTTTTATCCACAATTCCTTTCGGTTATACACTAAAATCCGGGCTCCCAGATAGGTAGCAAGCCGGTATTCCCTTCCTCGATAGCGGATCATACAGATACACCCGGGAAAGCTGATACAACCAACCTTAACATTGGCGGCAGAAGCCATGATGGAATTAAGGCTTCGATCTCTCCAGCTGCACTGGGTCCAAAGATAATTGCTCGGAAAGCCTCTTCCCAGATCGCCCTCCGTATAGCCTGTACCTTTATTGAATTCAATTCTTCTTCCGTTTAGATCAAGATAACCGTAAACGACATGAGCCATGCTGTAGATGCTGTGTTTACACTGTAGAAAGGGAGCATACCGAAAGGGTCCCATGATATCCCTGCGTGGCGGATGAAATGCAGAATAAGATAGCTTTCCGGACAGCTTTAGACCTTCTGCATTAATATTTAGTATGATGCCACGGTCAGAGAACAAGTTATTACCCAGTCGTATTGCCAATCTGCCCTTCGAGGTGTAAAAGTCCTCGATCGGATAAAATATGCGATAGGAGTTCTCCGGTGTAATAACCTGAAGAGATGCCGAATGAATCCCCTTTAGATCAATATGATAAGCCGGTATAAAGGAAATCACCTCTGAACCTGTCTGATTCTTAAAATACCAGCCTTTAAAGTAGCTTTTTCTTCTGATGATCGTATATCCCTCCTCTATCATAATCAAAAATTCACTAATATGATATACTAAATGATAGAGATTATACGATGCAGCTTCTTATTATTAACGCTTCCTTGCCCGAAGCTGCTCCCGAAGCTTTTCGGCTGCTTCCTTCTCTCTTTCCGGCTGTACTCTGATCGCTACATACAGGTTCCCTAGAGAGAATGCCGCCGCCAGGAAAAATACCCATTGGCTTCCCCATTTAGCCCAGATTAATCCTCCTGCCAGTGCTGCAATAATCGAAACAAGATGGTCCAGGCTGATACCCGTAGATAAAGTGGCGGTAACCTCCTCCGTATCAACTGCAATGGATCTTAAGTAAATGGAATTGACCATCCCGATCTGCATCGAAAGTCTATCCAAGATAAACAGCAGGTAGATGAAGAATACGGACCAGCCATGGTCCGGAAGCACACCTTCTACAACACCCCATACCACAAAGCCATAAATAATATATATGATGATAAATGTTAATGCATCGAGATACATCATTTTCTTAATTCCGAATCTATCCATCCATCGCCCGAGCTTGCTTAGGAAGAAGATAGAGATAAACGTTATCACGATGGTCAGGATAGCCAGAGTATCTGCTTTCTTCAGCAACAGATCTACGATAACCCAGGTTCCGTACACATATGCAATCTGTTTCTGCACTCCTTTTAGTACGGTCAGAAGATAATAGTAACGGTATTGTTTTCGAAACTTTATTTTTAGCTTCTTTGGTGCACTTTTCTTCGGTTTAACCTTACTAATCATCAGAGCTGCTGTAACGATAGCACACAGAAAGGCTGCAGCCGATACGATAAACACCCATTTTATATCCGTAGCAAAGGAGAACACCTTGATACGGAAGCCGAAGAATACCAGTAGAGCAGCAATCATACTGAAGGCTGCCCTGACACTGGAGATTTGACCCATACGTTTACCTATTTGATCCGGTTCAGCCAATGACATACCGATGGAATCGGACAGTGGCATAAATAAATGCATACCCATTGAATTAATAAAAAGAAAGATCAGCATTATACCAAAGGAAGGGGTCAGAAGTCCGAGCAATGTTACACCGATTGCTGCCAGTACCTGCGCAATAAATGCCACCCTGATATCACCTAAAAATCCAAGAGCTGCAATTACAAAAGCACACAGAAGTCCCGGTAATTCTCTCGGAAACTCTATAAAACCTCTTTGAAATGCGGTGACATGATATACTTCCTTGAAATAATTAGAATAAACCGCATCGCTTAAACCATTTCCTAACGCTACCGCAGATATCAGTATCATGAACATCAATATCTCAGGACGCAGCTGTTTGACTTTCTCTTTCATATCATGTAACTCCCCTTTTCTTTTGTCAGTCACTAGCTTTCATACATAGCTTTCATTATAGCAGAAAAGGAAAGTTATGCCAGCTATAAATTATGTTTTCGCCCTGTTTCGAGACGGGTTACTCCATGAGTTTTTTCGGCAACAAAAAAGCCCTAACCCAGCAGCTCATATGTCTGCCAAACTAGGACTTCACAAGTGCGTCTCCAGGGGCTCGAACCCTGGACACCCTGATTAAGAGTCAGGTGCTCTACCAACTGAGCTAGAAACGCTTATTCATTTTTGCTTTCCGTTATTACCGAACGCAAAAGTTATTATATATGCTCCAAGGACAAATTGCAAGTGTTTTTTTTATATTTTTAAAAAAATAGATAATTCTTTATAAGTCAGGCATAATACAGGGGAGAAAAACCACATGTTTTGAGTTTTTCTCCCCTATTATAAAGTTTCTTGTACGGTATGATATAGCTTCTTCCGTCCACTGCTACAGATATTTACTTATGAGCTTCCAGTTTTTCCTTTATGGCAGCCTTTGGAACAGCGCCGACGATTTTATCTGCCACTTCTCCGTTTTTGATGATCATCAATGTCGGAATGGACATCACACGATATTTTTCCGCTGTCTCTGGTTCGTTATCTATATTCAGCTTTCCTATCTTATATACTCCCGCATATTCCTCTGCAAGCTCTGCCACGATAGGAGCAACCATTTTACAGGGGCCGCACCAGTCAGCATAAAAATCTACTAATACCGGAAGCTCTGATTCAAGTGCTTCCTTCTGAAAATTAACATCCGTAAATTGAAATGCCATTTTAGTTTCCTCCATTCTACCTAAGATCTTCTCCGTATTTACACAGAGAGGCATAGGTTTATCCTATAGTTTATAGTATCTCAATTATTACTATTTTTATAAGTTTACAATGTAATATTATAACAGCCTGAAAGAAATAGCAAGTTAATAACCAATATCATCTCTTCTTTTTTTTCTTCCCTGTATTGATGAGGCCTGAGACTTCGTCCCAGGATTTTTTGATTCGAAATAGCTTCTTATCAATCATCGGATAGTTGCCGGTCATTTTCGAAACCTGAAGTCTCCAATCATTCTTCATAGAAACACCTGATTTTACCGTTGTTATTATAATATGATATTACTTCAGTTTTTGCTTCCGGTATGCTACCAGCCTGTGGATCGGATTGCCCTGTGCAGAAAAACGTTCTTCATATTCCGTCATAATATTGCCTTCATTATACTCGCTATGATGAAGGTCATAGGTTACCTCCTTCAGCACCCAGCCTGCAATCCCGGCTTCTTCGACAGAAAAATCGAATAAAACCCTGTTATCCGTCTTGAATATAACCTCCCCCTCCGATTTCAGGCATAAATTATATTTCGCAAGGAATTCCTTGGAGGTTAATCTCCTTTTTGCATGGCGGTCCTTGGGCCAGGGGTCACTGAAGTTCAGATAGATTCTGTCTATCTCATCCTTTGCAAAGATGTCATTTAAATATTCTGCATCATATCGGATAAAATATAGATTCTTAATCTCTGTCCCTTCTCTTTTTTCAAGAGCACGTAATAGTACACTGGAGTATTTCTCTATACCGATATAATTAATCTGCGGGTTGGCCTGTGCCAGCTGCATGATAAATTTGCCCTTACCCATGCCGATCTCAATGTGAAGCGGACAGTCATTACCGAAAAGTGTCTTCCATTGTCCCTTCAGCTTCTCCGGCTCATGTACTACATAATCATTTGCGGCTACCATTTCTCTTGAGCCGGTGATATTCCTAAGTCTCATTCTAACCTCCCATAAAAATGTCTTCTCCCATTATAAATAGAAATCTCCGCTTCGTCAATTCATTCCCTTTTCTCCTGGATCTTATAAAATTCCCTTTTCACCTGAAACTTATAAAATTCCTTTTCTCCCGGATCTTATAAAAATTGTTTCATTTTAGATTTGGAATATAGTATACTGAAAGAGGTTTACTATGAATGAAGGGAGAACAATAATATGAAGGTAATTGCTATTAACGGAAGCCCTAAACCAAAGGGAAATACGTATATTGCATTAATGACAGTGTGTGAGGAGCTGAATAAGCAGGGGATAGAGACCGAGATCATCCACATAGGCAATATGGAGATTAAAGGCTGTATCGGCTGTGGACGCTGTAAAGACCACCATTGTATCTTCTCCGGCGATGAACTTCGTAAGATATTCGATCTTATCCATGAAGCTGATGGACTTCTTTTGGGAAGCCCGGTTTATTATTCCGGTATAGCCGGCACTATGAAATGCTTCCTAGACCGTCTGTTTTATTCCGCCCACGGCTCGCTTCGTTTAAAGGTCGGTGCTTCCGTTGTAGCAGTACGACGCTCCGGTGGAGTCGCTACCTTTGATCAACTAAATCATTATTTCCTGATTTCTGAGATGCTGCTTGCACCCTCGTACTACTGGAATGTGATTCATGGTACCGCACCGGGTGAGGTCACGCAGGATGGAGAGGGTATGAGCGTCATGAGAAATCTGGCTAATAATATGGCCTGGATGCTGAAAATGAAGGATACTACCCGGACGGCCCTTCCTTTGCCGGGTCCGATGCCGCGAGAATACACGAATTTCGTAAGATAATTCACGTGTCGTTATTGCATAATAATTGCAGTTGAAAAGCAAGCTATTCACACGCTGTTTTTTATTAGAAGTCATTGTGCATAAGTAGCATGGCCTTTGCAATCGTAAGATAAAATTCACATTTTTAGAGGACTTTCTTATTTACATGGGAAATCTCTTATAGTACAATGTTATGGACTGTTAGCAACCGACACAAATTGTCATGACGGTATTAAGTATTTGTGCACCAGGAGGTTCTATGAAACGATTACTCGCTGCTTTTTTAAGCATTATCATACTGATTTTTTCACCTGTCGTGATAGTACAGGCTTCAGAAACTACCAATACAGAGGCTGTCTGGCCGGACGGTCCCAATGTCAATGCAGAGTCTGCAATTATTATGGAGGCCTCCACAGGGTTGATTCTTTATGAGAAAAATATAGATGAAAAGCATTATCCTGCCAGTATCACTAAAATCATGACCTCTCTTCTGGCCATAGAGAATTCCAATCTTGGCGATACGGTAACCTTTTCGAAAAATGCTGTTTTTGATGTAGATCTGGATTCCAGCCGTATCGGTATTGATGTCGGGGAGCAGCTGACAATGCAGCAGTGCTTATACGGAATGCTTTTGGAGTCCGCCAACGAAGTAACCTATGCGGTTGCAGAGCATGTCTCCGGCAGCATTGATGCATTCTCAAAGCTGATGAACGATAAAGCAGCCAGCCTCGGTTGTAAAAATACCCATTTCGTCAATCCTCACGGGCTGCATAGTGAGAACCATTATACCTCCTGTCGTGATATGGCACTGATTACCAGAGAGGCTATGAAAAATGAAACCTTTCGCAAGATTTTCGGGACACGTACTTACCAGATTCCTCCAACCAATATTCAATCGGAGACCAGATATCTCAGGAATCACCATAAATTTGTCCTTCGCCAGGAATACCGTTATGATGATTGTATCGGCGGTAAGACCGGCTATACCTCCAATTCCAGATTCACATTGGTATCCGTCGCCAAGCGCGGCGACTTAGAATTAATCTGTGTCATCATGAAGGATGATACCTCCTCTCATCAGTATAATGATACCGCCGATCTCTTTGATTATGCCTTTGATAACTTTTCGATTTATCCGATTGCTGATCTGGAGGATACAAAGGTATTAAATGAATCACCGATGTTTACAAGATACAATCCCCTGCTCAGCAAGTCAGAGACTCCGATCTCAATTGATGGGGATGGTTATCTTGTGTTGCCGAATACGGCTTCCTTCGCAGATGCCAAGAAGAAGGTAACCTTTTATTCCTCTGATAAAGAGAGTGTTTCTGCCTCCAAGGAAAATGCCATAGGCAAAATCTCATATACCTATAACGGAAAATACGTCGGTGGCGCAGATATACTCTATAATGATACTTCTCCACTACAGCTTGCCAAAAGCCAGAGCACAAAAAATAATCCCACGAGTACCCCGACGGACAGCTCCACCGAAAATTCAGGTAGTAATCTCCGCCCCATTATTCTGGGTGGTATCATTGGATTATTTGTTATTATAGTGATATTATATTTTGTCCTGGTGGAACGCCCCCGCCTGAAGAGAAGAAGTGCATATTATAAGAAAAGAGCACGTCGTAAGACTTATCAGGACGATGATTTTCTGAATTTATAACCTTTATTGACCTAAGGAAGCAAATAATGCTGCGATTTCGGCAGCTGTCAGGTTCTTATTCGGATCAGAATAAAGCGGAGTAACGGTTGCATTACTTGGTTCCGATCTCTGTGCTTCGGGAGTATTAATTACTTCTTCTTCAATTTCAACTGCCTCGGGCTCCTGTTCTGCAGCTGCTGCAGCTTCAGCCTCCGGGGCATTTTCTTCGATATCCCAATTACTGATCAGGTCATTCAGCTCCATACCGATATCATCCCAGCTATCAGTACCCCCTTCTTCCTGCTCCTGCGGTTCTTCTGAAGTGCTCTCAGTTTCGACCACCATCTTCGGATTTTCCTCTGACGCAGCCTCTTCACTCACCGATTCATCTGTAACTGCTTCTCCGGCACTCGCGCTGACCTCCCAGCCGTCTGTGATGTTGCCAACCATCAACTCAGCATCTACATCCCATCCGGTTTCGGTAAGATTTTCGACTACCGGTTCTTTGATATCACTATCCCATTCTGTTGATGTAAAGCTTTCCGCTTCCTGCTCGGCGATTTCCTTCCAATCAACCTCAACGACCTTCTTGGTTTGCTCGCTCATCTTCTCCGGCTCTTCAGAAATTGCCTCCAAGGAGCTACTTTTGATACTGTTCAACTGATTTTCCAAAAGTTCGTTATTTCTTTCCATACTGTTAAGCAGCTTCATCAGAAGCTCCTTCACATCTGTATGGTTATTTTCCTCCCGAAGTGCCTGGATTAGACGCTTCGTATTTTCTTTATTATAATTAATCTCAAAATTCAGTGCGTTTCTCTGACCTTCCATGGTTTTCTTCTGAAGATCTGTCATTGTAGATAAGGCTTTCACCATGTTATGCTCCAGTGTTTCTAAGCGTTCCATCATTTCTTCGGCATGCTGAGACATCAGCTGGGCATTTTTCTTCAAAGCTGTATAGGAAGCTTTATGAAGATTATTCTCTTCCGTAAAGCGTTCGCTGCTTTTTTCCGCTTCTTCCTTATAGATCTGGTCTAAATAAAGCTTAGCGTCACGGATTCTTTGATCCAATCCGCTTTTAATCGCATCTAGCAATAGATAACCTGTAATTAAAGCTACTATTCCAATCCCGACCACACTAAACAGGTTTCCTGTACCGATACGGATAATATATGCCTCTGCCAACAAAGCCGCCAAAAAACATACACCAAAAAATGAACTATTCAGTATTTTCTTCATGATTTATCTGCCCCTTCTTCGCTGAAGCCGCGAATTGTAATAATAGTTTGAAATCTATATCGGCAAATAATTAGTAAAAGTTTACTGCTAACATTAAAATATTTGCAATTGCAGATATTATCACGATTATTCTACTATTTCTCTTCCGGCATTCGTTTTCTGGGCAGATGGACTGTAAAGGTGGTTCCCTGTCCGATTTTACTCTCAACTTCAATTGAACCGCTGTAATAATTTACAATATGCTTTACGATGGACAACCCCAGCCCTGTTCCTCCTACCTTTTTGCTCCTTCCCTTGTCTACCCGGAAGAAACGTTCGAAAATTCTCTGCTTTGCAGCCTCAGGTATCCCGACTCCGGTATCCTGTACGATAATGATCACCTCATCTGCTTCTGTGGTTACCGTGACCCAGACCCTACCCTCCGGTTTGTTATACTTAATGGCATTGGTAATCAGGTTACTGAACAGCTCCCGCATTTGCTGATTATTGGCATATAGGGTAATGGGGCGACAATCGGTAGTGATTGTGATCTGATATTCTCTTGAAAGAGGTTCCAGGGAGGCACAGACCTCCTTTACCAGCGGTGCCAGCCTTACTTCAGTTAAGACAACTTCTGCTTCCTTTGTTTCCAGACGTGATATCATCAGGATATCATTGATCAAATTCGTCATATTTCCGGTTTCCTTTTTGATTCTTAACAGGAAATCCTTCTTCATTTCTTCGTTGACTGCCATATCGTTTTCCAGAAGCTCTATATATCCCCGGATAGAGGTAAGCGGTGTCTTTAACTCATGGGATACATTGGAGAAGAATTCCTGCCTTACCATTCGTTCAAATTCGATCCGGTCGATGGACTCCTTGACCTCCTTCGCCATCTTCATCGTACTATCTGCAATGATATTCATTTCATCATACTTATAAGTCTTAAAATGAAACTCCGGATTTTTTCCCGTCAGCTTCATCAGTTCCTCAGCAATTTCATTTAGTGGTCTGGTCACAGATCCGGCAAAGCTGTTTGCGATAATAATAGATATCAAGAGTGCCACTCCAATACTGATTATAATCACGGGAATCAGATAGCCGGTGTATTCCTCTACCCCAGAAAAGGGAACTGCCATTCGAACAATGTACTCACCCTTCGCGGATCGACATGCTACGTAAAGCATTGGCATATGAAGGGTATCCGACTTACGAATGGCATAACCCACACCACTGTTTATAGCTTCCTTAAACTCCTCCCGATCACTGTGATTCTCCATATTCTTACTGTCTGCAACATTGCTGTCTGCTATGACATTACCTGAAGGATCTATTACTGTAAATCGGGTATCCTCATTTCCTTTCACTTCCTGCAGGCTGTTTAGCTGTGCCTTCAGGTCACCGGTATAATCAATCCCATGGTCTGCAATTCTTACGGAATAGAGCATATTCTCCTCGGTTCTGTCCAGGATGATACGGCTGATGCTTGCAGCAAAAATACTGCCGCTTAATATAAGCGCCAGTGATATGATGAATATGAATCTCTGAAATACTGCCCGTTTCACCTAAACATTATCCCTACCTTCTTAAGATTATTCGTATGACTACCCTATAATAAAGTGTCAGCAAGCTTACACTTTTCCGCCCGAGCCTATTCCTTTCAATAATTCAAATTATTCTCCGGATCTTGAGAAACGATACCCTACGCTTCTGACCGTCTTTATCCTTTCTGCGCCGATTTTCCCGAGCTTCTGACGAAGGGTTCTGATATGAATATCCAGTGTTCTTGATTCTCCGTCATACTCATATCCCCATACCTTATTCAGAAGTTCATCCCTGCTGACCACCCTGGAATCGTGCTCCAGCAGATAACGAAGTAATTCATATTCCTTGTAGGTCAGTTCAATCGGAACCCCCTGATTTGTTACCTCCCTCGTCTGGGGATTAAATTTCAGGGTATCTATTACAATGACATCCTCCGTATCCTCATTCCTCGCTCTACGCAGCAGGGAGCGGATTCTTGCGGCCAGCTCCAGGACACCGAAGGGCTTAGTAATATAATCGTCCGCTCCGACATCAAGTCCCATCACCTTGTCCAATTCTTTGTCTTTCGCTGTCAGGCAAATGACGGGCACGGTCTTTAGCTGTATATCCTGCCTCAGGATACGAATTGCAGACAATCCGTCCATACCCGGCAGCATCAGGTCAAAAATTACCAGATCAGGCTTCTCATTCATCATATCAGCAAGCGCGGGTTCTGCAGCTTCATAAGCCCTGATCTGATATCCGAAGCCCTCCAGCGCTATCCTCAACAGTTCTCTGATACTTTCATCATCCTCGATCACATAGATTCTTTCCATACCTAACCTCATACCTTTCAAATGATAGCATTTATAGAATACGGATATTATTTACTGATCCGGTCTCATGGAACTCTGTCCATTCACAGATATTCACTGCATGATCACCGATCCGTTCGAAGTATTTGGCAATCATAAGGATGTCAACACACTGATCCACATGTTCATTGGAGGAACGCAGTAAATTTGCGACCTCCTCCTTAACCTTATCAAAAAGATCATCTACGATATCATCTCTTTTGATGATCTCCCTGGCTTCATCAATATTTACCATCGTGAAGGCATGAACTGCATCATGCACCATTTGTTTTGCAACCGTCCCCATCACCGGGATATGCTTCACAAGGTTATATACCGGATCTCTTCTTTCCCGGATAATCAGCTCTGCGATATCAGCCGCATGATCGCCGATACGCTCCATATCAGTTACTACCTTAAGCGCTGTAGTCACGATTCTCAAATCTCTGGCAACCGGCTGCTGCTTCAGAATCAAAGAAAGACATCTTGCTTCAATGGTTTTTTCCATGTCATTAACGTTTCTGTCTCCCTCGATGATTTCTTTGGAGAGAGCTTCATCCTGAGTTTCAAAGGCTTTTAATGTTTTCTCTATGGCATTTTCGATGAGTTGCCCCATCTCAACTAAATTTTCTTTTAAAACCTGCAATTCATGTTCAAAGCTTAATCTGGCGGTCATAAAAATCCTCCTATTCATCCTAATTATAGTTGAAGGGTCAGTATCTGTCAAACAAGGTATCAGCCGAAGCGACCCGTGATATAATCCTCTGTTCTCTTATCTGCCGGTCTGGTAAATAGCGTATCCGTAGTAGCGAACTCCACAACCTCCCCCACCAAAAAGAATGCTGTGTAATCTGAAATTCTGGCTGCCTGCTGCATATTGTGGGTGACGATGGCAACCGTATATTTATCCTTCAACTCACTCATCAGGTCTTCAATCTTTAAGGTTGAGATCGGATCTAATGCCGAGGTCGGTTCATCCATCAGGATAACCTCAGGTTCTACCGCTAGTGCACGCGCGATACAAAGTCTCTGCTGCTGTCCCCCGGATAGACCAAGTGCCGACTTCTTCAATCTGTCCTTTACCTCATCAAATAATGCCGCTCCTTTTAGACTCTCTTCCACGATCTCATCCAGCTTTGTCTTGGATTTGATTCCGTGGATTCTAGGCCCGTAAGCAATGTTGTCATAGATAGACATCGGAAATGGATTGGGCTGCTGAAATACCATGCCAATCTTCTTGCGAAGCAGGGTGGTATCCACTCTGGGATCATAGATGTTCTCTCCGTCAAGCATTACCGTTCCGTCTATGGTAACACCGGGGACCAAATCATTCATCCTGTTTAAGGTCTTCAGAAAGGTCGATTTACCGCAGCCCGAGGGACCAATGAAGGCAGTAATGGATTTTTCTTTGATATTCATATCCACATCCTTCAATGCATGATTGGTACCATAATATAGATTAAGTTTATTCGTAACTATTTTATCCTTTAACATATTTTTCTCCATTCCGCCGCCAAACAACGGCACCATAACAAGAAAAGAGCACCAATGTGCGAATTTCGCAGTTCTTCCATAATGTGTAGATACTTTTCTTCACCTTTCCTCCATCCTCTCTTTACTGCTTGTTAACATTCAATTTATTTGACAGATATTTTGTCAGCATATTAATACCGAATACGATAACAAGTAAAACGAGAGCAATTCCAAAGGCCTCATCATACTTGGCATTTTCCATGCTTAGAAACAGCTGGATTGTCAAGGTTCCGCCCGGCTGCATAATCTTCTGGAAAAGCCCTTCGCCGTATTGTCCCAGCTTCGGAAGCAGAAAGCCGCTGCCTGCCGTAAATAATAAGGCTGCGGATTCTCCCACGATACGCCCGATTGCTAAGATGATGCCGGTTATAATTCCGGGAATGGCAGAGGGGAGTAGAATCGTTCTGATCATATACCATTTTGTGGCACCGATGCCTAACGCACCGCTTCGATAACCAGCCGGTACTGTCTTTAACGCTTCCTGAGTATTTCTTGTAATCAGAGGAAGTACCATCAAAGAGAGGGTAAGTGCGCCAGTCAGGATGGAGTATCCCAGTTTTAATGCGATTCCGAAAAAAACATAACCGAACAATCCGAAGGTAATTGAGGGTAACCCAGCCAGTGTTTCCGTTGTGAATTCTATCAGTCTTACCATCCTGCCGGGTCTTGCATATTCATTTAAGTATATAGCTGCACCGACACCAAAGGGTACGGCAATCAGCAGTGTTATGACGATAATGTATAATGTATTCACAATATTTCCTGCAATTCCAAAGGTGCCCTTAAGGGCGCTCGGGACTGTAGTGAGGAAACGAAGGTTAACCTCTGCGATTCCCCGATATGCTACATAACCGACAATACCTGCAAGCAGTAAGATTGACATTGAGGCGCATAGATAGATAAGAACATGCGCCGTTATATCCAGTGGTCTACGGCGTTTATCATAGATACTTCTAGCTGTCGGCATCACTCTTTCCTCCCTTCATAACCTTACTTAATAATAGATTGATCAGCATGATAAAGGCAAAAAGCACCAACCCAATCGTAAACAATACGCGTTTATGAGTATCTGCGGCATAAGACATCTCGCTGACCACGGCAGTGGTCAGGAAGCGGACGGAATTAAACGGCAACGGTAAATTTGCACCGTTTCCGGCAACTAAGCTAATTGCCATTGCTTCTCCGATAGCTCTGCCTACTCCCAAAACTACAGCAGTCATGATACCTGATTTAGCAGAAGGCAGCAGCACCTTGAAAATTGTCTGAATATGGGTGGCGCCTATTGCAAGAGATGCCTGTTTATAATGAGCTGGAACTGACCTAAGAGCGGTTTCACTGATATTGATTACCGTGGGTAAGATCATAATTGCCAATACCAGGACAGCGGAAATCAGATTTGAACCTCCGGTAAACTGATGATCAGGTGAATTCTTATATACTGCCATCTCTAATTTATAGATGATCGGATTCAGGATCAGGATACCTAAAAGGCCATAGATCACAGACGGAATACCTGCCAGCAGCTCTACTGCGGGTCTGACGACCTTTGCCAGTGGCTTTGGTGCTGTCTCGGCAAGGAATACGGCTGTCATCAATCCGATTGGAACACCTATGATGATTGCCATCGTCGTACCTACAACGGAGGTCAGGATGACATAAAGGATACCGAATTTCGGTTCGGCTGCGTTCGGCATCCAGACAGTACCAAATAAGATATCCTTTAGACCGACTTCAAAGATTGCCGGTGTACCGCTGATGATCATATAGATGGTTATTGAGAAGACTGCCAGTACTGCAAAGAATGCACAGAAGGTGAAGACAACTGCTGCTATTCTTTCTACCGTTTTCTTCGTATGGTAACTTCCTACAATGGAAAAGCTTCCTTCACTCATAAAATACTCCTTCTTTTCAGTGTCTTCCTTATTTAGTCAACTGTGATCAGACCAACACTTTCAATTAACTGCTTTCCTTCCTCTGTCTTCAGATACTCGAACAAGGCCTGAACCACCTCATTCTGAGCTGATATTTTACCCTTGGTAGCCATAACGAAGGGACGGCTTAACAAATATTCTCCTGACTTAATGGTTTCCTCTGTCGGTGCTGCTCCGTCGACCGGTGCTGTCTTAACTGTATCATCCACTACATCAAGAGAAACATAACCGATGGCTCCCGGTATGGAGGCGACCTTTGCCATGACGCCGCCGGTACTGTTAATTTCATTGGCATATTTACACAGATCTGCAACACCAAGCAGCTCTTCAAATGCGCCTCTCGTCCCGGAACCGGACTCCCTGCCGACCACCACAATTGGCTGGTCCGCACCGCCGAAATCCCTCCAGTTATTGAATTGACCGGTAAAAATTTGTACCAGTTGATCCTTGGTCAGATTTGTAACTATATTGTTTTTATCTAAAATAACGGCGATACCATCCAGGGCAACTACATTCTGGACCGCACCCGAGCTGACTTCACTATCCTTTAGGTCTCTGGATGCATTACCGATATCTACGGTACCCGCAAGTACCGCCTCAATTCCGGCAGATGAACCGATGAATTCCGCTGATACATTGACCTTGGGATACTTTGCCATGAAGGCCTCAATTACTACATTTGCCAGCTTCTCCATGGAAGTAGAACCAGCCATGGTGATCGAACCGCTTAAGTCCTCATTTACCTCCACCCCGGCTGCACCTGACCCCTCTGGAATATCAGTATTCTCTGTGCTGCCTTCGCTTTTACTGCAAGCTGTTAATACAACTGACATCAGAATACTTATCATCAAAAGATCAAACCATCCTTTTATCCTTCTTTTCATCTATTCACTCCTTAACCAATTTTTCCTGTTTACAATTTTAAAATATCATCTTTGATGCTATGGAGATATCATGATTATGTATAAATTATGTAAAATTTATGTAAAGCAGCATTGTAAAAGTTTGCATAAAAAAAGCTGAAAGCCTATTTCTAAGCTTTCAGCAACACCCCCAGCAGGAATCGAACCTGCAACTAGCCCTTAGGAGGGGCTTGTTATATCCATTTAACTATGAGGGCGCAATTTTCGCAACGTAATTATTCTACTATTTCCTGCGGGCTAAGTCAATAACATAATTTCGACTTGTCCCTAGCTACATAATTTCGACTTGTCCCTAGCTACAATAATTTCGACCTGTCCCTAACTACAATAATTTCGACTTGTCCCTAACTACTTGAACCGGCAATAGTTTGGCTCTGTATCTGAACTAGTATAATTTATCTCTGTCTATGAGTTTAAGTAAACCGGATATCCCAGTTGAACAAATAATCCATTGGAATAATCCGGTTATATCTTATTATTACTATATTAATCACACTAACTGAACATGATCTTCCTTTGAATATGTTTATGTCAAGGAAGCTGCAGGCATAAACTTCTAAGTGTGAATTTCTTATAAAATCACACTAATCTCTTGTCTGCTCAGAGAAACCGATACTTCCCTGCATCCAGATATTACCTTTAAATCGTCTTCCGACCATCGGCTCCCCCAGCAAATCCTTCTGGTTGATACATACTCGAAAGGTGATATCATTGCAGACCAGCTGCAAATCATAAATTTCTTCCTTGGTAAACGTATTTTCAATCTGATTACATTCGGTAATTGTAGCAATTACACTATAATTATCCGACTCGGAACCGAAAGGGATAAAGGAAGTATCAACGATGGTATAAATATCTTCCTTCTTTGCTCTTTTCGATATCATAGCATAGGTATCAATATCATCAATCGTCAGACTGTCAATCGCATCCTGGTTGCCCTTTTTTGCCTCAGCAATCAGATTATTACGATATTTCGTCTCTGCACTGATATTCCTGACCTGTACCTCATCCATCTCTATTGGCAGGAGGATTCTTCCTTCCAGAGAAAGAGCCGCCAGAGTAATCGGAAAAGAGGTTCCCATCGGCATGTTCTGATTTTTCTTCTCTAAGAATTCAATGACATTCTGTAAATAGAAGATCAATGATACCCCAAGACGAAAATCATCACACATTCCGGTATATGCCTCTGAGTCCACACGTTTGTTGATTCCTACCTCTTCCCGGGTACTGATCGTCTGTCCAAAAAGATAAGGATAATAGTGATCTATATGGAATTTACCGTTCTCGTCAGTTTCTCCGCGAACCGTAATGCCCATCCCTTCCCCGAATTCCATGCTTAACTCTGTCAGGTTGTTCGCACCTCCTGACTGTACGGTACGCTTTTTAGCAGAGCCTTCCGTAATCATCTCTAACAATCGATCCAGTTCCATCCTATTACTAATATTACTGAAACCGATCGCTCTTAAATAGCTGTGCATATAAATCTCCATTCTTAGAAAACCTGCGAAATTGGGCTTATGCTCATTTTCACACAAGTGAACAAATTGGTACCTTCACTTCGATAACGGATAACTCCTTACCAAGGATCTTATCCTGCTTCCTGTAATAATTATTTATATCATATTTTATTCGAATGTGCAAGTATGTACTATATCCACCAATTATAACGTTCTATGACTGTTCCTCCACAAATGGAAACAATTATCCACAGTAGGTTAAATCGTATCTGTTATAAATAATGTCAGTTCCTCAACCAGATTTTTCTCTACCCAATGACTCAGCTTATTTCCTTTGCTATCTTCAACTATTCTGATTAACGGCCTGGTAGGACATTGAGGATTTTGTCTAAGAACGATCGCAGTTTCATCTTCGTTCGTCCTCACAAGAGAACCGGTAGGATATGCTGCAACTGAATCCACGAATGCTTTCACTACACGTAAATCAAATTTTACACCGGCCTGGCTTACGATATAATCAATCGCATCATGAACCTTCATCTTTGTCATGAAGTTTCCGTATACTCTGCTGTCAAATTCATCACAGACCGCAGCTATTCTGCTTCCAATTTTAATTCTTCCCTCTTTTACATGGAAGGGATACCCTGATCCATCCAATCGTTCATGATGACTGATGATGATATCCTTTGAGGTTGCAGAAAGCCATTCCATTTTCTCGACAGCAGAATATCCGTATATGATATGCTTCTTCAGTTCCTTTGATACGTTTTCGGTATTATCCTCCAGGGAGGCATCAAGAAGCTCGCTTTTAATATAGGTAATGCCTATGTCATGCAAGAGACAGCCGACAGCAATATCCCTAATCTTTGTCTTGGGAAGCTTAAGTTTAAATGACAGCAGTACGGCAAGTGCACAGACATTTAATGAATGAGAATATGTGCTGCTGCTCCTTAACCGTATTGTTGACAGATTAAAAATAACCTTCGGATCTTCCATAATATTACGTATGATCTCGTCTGCGATGTCCTTAATCTGCTCCAGTTCATTCTCATTTTGAAAAAAGTACTTCTGAAGAATATCCCTGACAGCCTCCTGACATTGCTCCTGTATCTGAAATTCAAGATTATTGGTTAAATTTATACCTTGGGCTATTTCGTCTTCTATATATAGATATTCAACGTTTAGATCCCTTAGTCTCCTGATGTATTCTTTCTTAACGATGGAGCCCGCCGGCATCAAAAGAGCGTCATTGCTGGAATATACATCCTTTGCCAGCAGCTCGTTACCCTTTATAGAATCTAATGAGGCAATTCTCATTCTTATCACCTTTCAATAGTTATTTGAATTCAGAACTATTTGTTGAGTTTACCCGTATATCATAATTTACCATCTAGCTATATTATAATACATATTATAGCAATCATATATAGGTAGAATCTCTCTATTTCAGCACCATAGACTTTACGCACAACTTTTATTCCGGCATTAGTAAATTATTATACATTATTTCGCCTGTATTGACATATAATTTAGGTTATTGTACATTATTTATAATTTACAGTTAATTTTGGTAAATTTTTTGATTGTTATTATTTTAACAATTCTATTTACAAAAGATTTTTTTCATGGTATATTTTACTCATAAACATTCTGTTAAATATTTAACAAGCAAAAGGAGGAATATATATGTCTAAAGAAATACAGCAGCCCACCCCCAAAGAGCATGTTGATCAATTAGTAAAGAACGCACTTGTTGCTTTAAATGATTTCTTATCCTTAGATCAGGAAACCGTAGACAATATCGTACATGAGATGGCACTCGCCGGACTTGCTAAACAACAGGTTCTCGCAAAAATGGCCGTTGAAGAGACCGGAAGAGGTATCTACGAAGATAAAATTATTAAAAATATCTTTGCAACAGAATATGTATGGCACTCCATTAAATATCAAAAGACTGTAGGCATCATTGAAGACAACGAGGAAGAGGATTACATGATTGTTGCAGAGCCCGTTGGTATTGTAGCAGGTGTTACACCGGTTACCAATCCCACCTCAACCACCATGTTCAAATGCTTAACCTGTATTAAGACAAGAAACCCGATTATCTTCGGTTTTCATCCCAGCTCACAGCAATGCTCCAAGGAAGCAGCAAAAACTCTTTATGAGGCAGCTATAAAGGCAGGCGCTCCGAAGAATTGTATTCAGTGGATTGAGTACCCTTCCATTGATGCTACCAGAGAATTGATGAATCATCCCAATGTATCTATGATCCTCGCAACCGGCGGTTCCGGTATGGTTAAGCAGGCTTATTCCTGCGGAAAGCCCGCACTAGGTGTAGGTCCCGGTAATGTTCCCTGCTTTATTGAGAAGTCTGCGAACCTAAAGCGCGCCGTTAACGATTTAGTGTTATCCAAATCCTTTGACAATGGTATGATTTGTGCTTCCGAACAGGCTGCTATTATTGAAGCTCCTGTTTACGATGAGGTTATAGATTTAATGAAGAAGGCCGGTTGCTATTTTGCAACAAAGGAAGAGATTAAAGTACTGGAGCCGGTTGTCATCAATACTAAGACCGGTGCCGTAAATCCCGCGATCGTAGGTCAATCTCCGGTGGCAATTGCAGCACTGGCAGGAATTACCATTCCTGAGCAGACTAAAATATTATGTACTGAACTGGAAGGCGTAGGACCGGAGTTCCCGCTGTCTAAAGAGAAGCTATCTCCTGTTCTTGCAGTGATTAAGGCTCAAACCCTCGAGAAGGGTTATCAGCTTAGTGAGAAAATGATAGAGCTCGGCGGTCTCGGTCATTCCTCAGTAATTCATTCTACAGATGATGAAGTTATTAAGACCTTTTCTGCAAGAATGAGAACCGGACGTATCCTTGTGAATTCACCCTCCACCCATGGTGCAATCGGTGATTTGTATAATACTAATATGCCTTCCCTCACCTTGGGCTGCGGTTCCTATGGCGGCAACTCAACGACACACAATGTATCTGCCGTGGATTTGGTAAATTATAAGCGTGTTGCAAAGAGGAGGGTAAATATGCAGTGGTTTAAGGTGCCTAGTAAGATTTATTTTGAGTCTGGTTCTACTGCTTATTTGGCAAAGATGCCCGGCATCTCCAAGGCTTTCATCGTAGCAGATCCTTCTATGACTCAGCTAGGATATGTAAGTAAGGTTCTCTACCAGTTAAGAAAGCGTACCGACTATGTTCACTGTGAGATTTTCGATCAGGTTGAGCCCGATCCAAGCCTGGATACTATCTTAAAGGGCGTAGAAGAAATGAATAAATTTAAACCTGACGTAATCATCGCACTCGGCGGTGGTTCAGCAATCGATGCTGCTAAGGGTATGTGGTTATTTTATGAAGATCCCACCGCAGATTTCAAGAACATGTCACTGAAGTTCCTGGATATCCGTAAGCGAGCTTATAAGTTCCCTACCTTAGGTAAGAAAGCACAGTTTGTTGCTATTCCTACCACCTCAGGTACCGGTTCCGAGGTAACCTCCTTCGCGGTTATTTCTGATAAGAAAGAAAACAAGAAATATCCTCTCGCTGACTACGAATTAACTCCGGATGTTGCTATTATCGACCCTGATTTCGTCATGAGCGTTCCGAAGAAATCTACCGCATGGACCGGCATGGATGTATTGACACATGCTATTGAAGCTTATATTTCCGTAGTAGCTTCCGATTATACGGACGCTCTTGCAATTCATGCAATTGATATGGTCTTCAAGTATTTGAAGGAGTCCTATGACAAGGGTGGCGATAGCCCGATCGCCCGTGAAAAGATGCACAACGCTTCCACAATTGCAGGTATGGCTTTCACCAATGCATTCCTTGGTATTAACCACTCCTTGGCTCATAAGCTCGGCGGAGAATATCATATTCCTCATGGCTGTGCAAATGCAATCCTGCTTCCTCATGTAATCCGTTACAACGGCGTAGAGTGCCCTACAAAGTTTACCTCCTTCCCGAAGTATGAGAGCTATATCGTAGGAGATAAGATTTTCGAGCTGATGAAGAAGCTTGGCAAAAACCCCAAGAACAATGCAGATGCCGTAGAGCTGCTTGCAAAGGACATAGAAGAGCTTAACCGTCATCTGGGTATTCCGGCAACCTTACAGGAATATGGCATCGATGAGAAGGACTTCTTGAACAAGGTTTCCTCTCTGGCTGACTTAGCCTTCGGTGATCAGTGTACAACAGCAAACCCCAGACTTCCTTTGGTCTCTGAATTAGAGGAACTCTATATGCTGGCTTATTACGGAAAGGGTAAGGCTCCGAGTAAGAAGAAGTAATATGAAATCAATTTCATATTTAATAATTTCTCATAAGTGTAATAGGGTAAATTAGAAATAAAAAGCGTAGGTCTGAAAATGATACCTACGCTTTTTTTATAACAGAACTGATACGATCCTTTGGGATAGTACTCCGTTACGTCGATCAGTTACTCCATAAAGTTACTGCTGTTCAATGCCTGATTTAAGGCCTTTGCTTCATCCTCTGATAATTCCAAAAAGGATTCCCCTTTGATGATTTCTTTCAAATAGGTATAGCAACCCTCTCTGCTACTGTGAACAGAATTAAGTAAAACGCCGTTATTGTTCTTATCCAACAATGCAAGAACAAAACTGAGCTTTCCACCCATTTCCCTGAAGGCATCGTATTTCACCACTCCTACCTTCTGATATGTGATCAGGAGGTTTTCTTTCACTTTAGCCAGTTCTTCCTCTAAGCTTTTTGAACTCACTTTTAATTGGTCAATGTCAGCAAACCGGGCAATGATCTGGCTTTCGAGATTCTCGCCGGTTGCTCCTGACATAAACTTCTTATATTTTTTAGATAACTTCATTTGTTTAACAGATAAAATTATAACAAATACGATCAGTAGAACTGATACTCCTGCCAGACCTATCATAATGTACCCAGCGTAATCATTTATCATTTCTATAAAATTCATTTATAAATCCTCCCTTATGCGGCCGGTAGATTATCCTGTGATTTTTGTATCCGGTAATTATTGATTCATGCCCTCGAACAAATCAACAATTCTTTCCAGCTCTTCTTTTGAATAATATTCTATTTCTATGGAGCCCTTATGATTATTTTTATTATGTATGGATACCTTGGTCCCGATTAACGTTCTGATTTTATCTTCCAGGCCGCGATATATATAATCATCTTCCTTAGCTGCAGCAACCTCTTTCAGGGGCTTTTCTGTAAGAAGCTGCTTTACCAGCTTTTCAGTCTCTCTCACGCTGAGCTTTTCATCAAAGATTCTACAGGCTGTATTATATTGTTTTTCATTATCCTCAAGAGACAACAGTGCACGAGCATGACCGCTTGAAATCATATCATCAATAATCATTTGCTGAACTCTGTCATCAAGCTTCAGCAGACGCATGGAATTCGTAACAGCAACACGGCTTTTAGATACTCTCTCTGCCACCTCGTCCTGCTTTAACTGAAACTCTTGTATTAATCGCTGGAAGGTCTGAGCCTCTTCAATCGGATTTAGATCTTCTCTTTGTATATTCTCTATTAATGCGATCTCAACGATTTCCTGAGGCGTATAGTCCTTAATAATAGCCGGTACTTCCTTCAATCCTGCAATTCTGGCTGCTCTCCATCGCCGTTCGCCGGCAATGATCTCGTACATCTTCCCTCTTTTTTGAAGAATCAACGGCTGGATAACTCCATATTGTTTTATGGAATCAGCGAGCTCTTGCAAAGCATCTTCATCAAATTTTTTTCTGGGTTGTGACTTATTGGGTTCTATGTCGCTGATGTGAACCATTGTTTCACGTGAAACATTATCCTGTTTCTCTTCGACATTGTCAATAATTTTTTCTGGAATCATGATATCAAGACCTTTTCCTAATCCCTTCTTTACAGCCATAACGTCCTCCGTTTAAATTATTTTCATTGAATATAATATAACTATCAATTTAACTAATGCTTATTTTTAATTCGGTACTTTAACTCACCAGGTTCATTTTTTGCATATGCTTCAGCTTCATCGTTATCAATTACTTCCTGAGCTAATTGGCGATATCCATCAGCGCCGGCTGATTTCGGATCGTATAAGTTAATAGGCAGCCCATGACTTGGTGCTTCTGCTAATCTAACATTTCTGGGAATAATGGTTTTATATATGTTTTGCCTAAGATTGCTCTTAACATTCTCTACAACCTGAAGAGAAAGATTTGTTCTGGCATCAAACATTGTAAACACTACTCCCTCCATCTCTAACTGAGGATTTAACCTTTGCTTTACCAGATTGATTGTATGCAGCAGCTGTGTTAGTCCTTCCAATGCATAAAACTCGCATTGTATAGGTACTAAAACCGTATCCGCTGTTGTCATTGCATTCACCGTAAGGGTGTTTAAGGATGGCGGACAATCAATAATGATAAAATCGTATTCCTCTCTGATCTTCTCAACATGCTTCTTTAATATGTACTCTCTATCTTTCACACCGATAAGCTCAATCTCTGCTCCGGCCAGATTTACATTAGAAGGAAGAATATCCAGATTCTTTATCGGGGTACTTATCCTACATTCCTCTAAGCTACAATCACCAATAATCATTTGATAAATCGTATTCTTGAGTGTATTTTTATCTATTCCAAGACCACTTGAAGTATTCCCCTGCGGATCGATATCAATCGCTAATACTTTTCTGTTTTTTTCAGCTAAACATGCAGAAAGATTGATTGCTGTTGTCGTTTTTCCGACCCCGCCTTTCTGATTTGCGATCGCGATTATCCTTGCCATAAAGTATCCACCCCTCTTCTCATATTATTCTTTCTACATTCACAGCAATACTTACATGAGGATTATTATAGCATCTTTCGCTGATTATATCTAGACATATTTCGTTCATTTCCAATTTTATCGTATCTTGTTGAGAAATAAAGTTGTTTCATAGTTTCTGAATTCATTCTATAATTCCATAAAGAAAAACATACATAACCATAAGATTATCCCATCAGGTTTCACGTGAAACATTTTATATCTGTCGATTACTCAGGTTCATATATTCCATTACTAGACATACATACAAATATCCTGCTTATTTTAAATCATATAACCATATAGTATATCGTAATATATGTCATCAATAATACTAACTATGATTCACGTGAAACATTTTACATCTATCGATTTCTCAGGTTCATATATTCCATTACTAGACATACATTCAAATATCCTGCTTATTCTAAATCATATAACCATATAGCATATCGTAATATATGTCATAAATAATACCAACTATGTTTCAAGTGAAACAATATATATAACAGAAGAAATACGATAATAAATATTAAGAGTACTTCGTACTCATAGTTAGTGAGTTATCTTTATACTAATGCTTGAACTCAAAATTAAGCTTAAAATTTCATGTTATATCTCAATACATTAATTATTCTGTAGTATAATGTACCAGAATAATTATATTTGCTCTATGGTTCTATAATAAATGTTGGGTTATACTTTCATATCACATTTTCACCAATTATTATAGAAGCACAAATGCTCTGTGTTAATAATTGAATAACAAAAAGGAATGCTTCATCAGAAACATTCCTTATCTTATTAGGTATTCGTTATAAAAATTATCCGAACAGTAGTTTACAGAAGATCAACGAAATTATTCCTTATGGCATATACTGCAGCCTGTGTTCGATCCGATACATTTATCTTCTTGAAAATGTTCGATACATGGTTCTTTACAGTCTTCTCACTGATGGCAAGCATATAAGCTATTTCTTTATTAAACAATCCTTCCGCAAGAAGCTTCAAAACCTCGATCTCTCTCTTTGTCAGAGCATCTTCATCATCTGTCTGACTCTCTCTTTCTTCCATCTTAACTTTTAGGATTGGTGTAAGCTCTGGTTGGATAAAGGACTCTCCTCTATTTACACAGAAAATTGCTTTCTTTAATACTGTAGAATCTGAATCCTTTAATACATAACCATCGACACCGATTTCTACCGCTTTCATAAGATACTCTACTTCATTATGTATTGTAAGTATTAATACCTTAACTTTCTTTCTGTTCTCTCTGATATATTGCAATACCTGAAGTCCATTCATCAGAGGCATATTAATATCCAAAAGCAGAACATCTGTTCTGGTTTCGTCGAGTAATTCTATACATTGCTTACCATCTCTTGCTTCTGCAATAACCGCAATATCTCCGTCCAATTCCAACAGTTGTTTTAAACCTTCTCTTACCATTGAATGATCATCAGCAATCATTATATTCACTGGTTTACTCATGTTTTTCCCCCTCGTACATAGTTAGTGGAGCAGAAACAATAACTGTTGTCCCTTTTCCCTTTTCCGATTTAATATCTACCGTTCCCGATAGCAAAGAAATTCTTTCTTTCATGATAGATAGCCCAAAACTTGATGTATGCTTTGTCCCGTCAGAAGTTGAATTATTTATATCAAAGCCGGTCCCGTTATCCTTAATTGATACCGTAATATTGTGCTCTTCATAATTGATATCAATTGTAATTAAGGAAGCATTCGCATGTTTGATTACATTGTTACATGCTTCCTGGATAATACGGAAGAGTGTTACCTTAATAACCGGCAAAATTTCTTTGGTCTCTTCATTGGAATGAATGATAACATTGATATTATTCAAGTCCATCAGTCGGCATGCATATCTCTCCAGTGTAATGGTAAGTCCAAGATCATCCAGAGTCATGGGCTTTAGATTATATATGATGCCTCTCATATCATTAATTACTGTTTTAATCGTATTCGACATAGAGGTGAGCTCTAGCTTTGCTCTTGTCGAATCTATATCTATCAGCTTTACGCATAACTCTGCTTTATGTACCAGGCTTGTTAAGCTTTGCACAGTGGAGTCATGTAAATCCCTTGCAATTCTCTGCCTATCGATTTCCTGAGCTTCCAGAATGCTTAAGCCTTTATCATTATAAGGAACACGACCTTCACCAAGCTTATCCTTTTCTGCCGCATCCTCTTTGATATCTATATTATTAAGATAACTGACTGCTGTCTTTAATCCATTAATTTTGTCTGTCAGTTGTTCCTGCTCCTTGTTCAGAACATCTATTGTCTGCTTAAGTTGATCTATTGTTAAAATCAAAGCCTTCTCGTCCTGAGCTTTATTATAAATAGGTGAAAACAGATCAAGGTTATGGACCTTTATTCTTTCTCTCTCTGATAATTCATTTTCCTTTTCGGATAAAAGGTTCATCTGTGTTTTAAGCTGAACCTTTAGAGAATAAAGCTTATCCTCCAATTCAATTGCCATATCCTTTAAAAGTATACGGATATCTTTTTTATCTGTATTGCTTCTTTCTTCCATATCCTTATTGTCTCCATTGCTGTCAACCATAGCAAAAGCATCCTTTCCAGATCCAGGCAACAATCGATATAGCATAATTATATGAAAGACCGTTACATATAATATATATCGACAATTTCATTACGTATCATAAATATCATATAACATAATTATTCATTTATAAAGTATTTTCTTAGCTTAGCACAAAATAATCTACTTTTTATGACAGCAGGTATGAACATCAGCCTCATGAATAATCATATTGTACTCCATCTCAGGCTTTCTATTGTTGTCTGTATCCTTCAATGTAAAGCCAATCTTTTGGAAGAAATCTATAGTATCTCCGGGTACCTTAGCACTCACCTCACGAATTCCTGACGTAAATGCTTTATTAATAAGCATTCTGACCGCAAAGTCTCCGTACTGCTTGCTTCGATAATCCTTCAGTACTGCTATATGTCCTATCTCGCAGGAAGAACCGTCAAAAACAATTCTTCCGGTCGCCACCGGTCTTTTCTGTTCACTTTGCTCGTATACTATGACATGCATTGCAAAAGAATCCTTTTCGTCAAATTCCTCTGTCTCATTCTTTTGATACTCTTGAACAAATACCTGTCTTCTAATGTCAAATGCCTCCGATAGATCGGAGCCATAGGATAATAACTTACCTTGGATTAACATAAGTTTTCCTTTCCTATTCATAAATATCTATTATAGAGGTTCTTTTGAAGGCTTACCAGCAGCTCTCGGATAACTCTTAGGGGTAGGTTCCTTCTTCTCAATTACGATTAAGGTTCGTTGCATGTCTGTATTTGGTAATTGATATTCAATTACTTCCTTCAGTTCAGCTCCGAGTAGTTTAATCGCTCTTTTTGATGAAATCAGCTCTTCCTCAATATTTCCTGACTTATAAGAAATAAAGCTGCCACCTTTCTTAACATAAGGAAGACAATATTCAGAAAGTGATGAAAGCTTGGCTACCGCTCTTGATACACACAGATCAAATTGCTCACGATAGTTTAGCTCTCTTCCAAAATCCTCTGCCCGTCCATGTAAGGTCTTAATGTCCGTTAGCTCTAGCTGATCAATTACTTCATCTAGAAACGTAAGTCTCTTTTTTAAGGAATCAAGTAATACGATATTCAGCTCCGGATAGGCAATCTTTAACGGAATTCCGGGAAAACCTGCACCGGTGCCGATATCTAACAGGCTTTGCTTTTCGAATTTGACTGCTTTTACTATAGCAAGACTATCAATAAAATGCTTTGTTATTACTTCAGCAAGCTCTGTAATTGCTGTCAGATTCATTACCTTATTCCGTTCAACCAGAAGCTCGTAGTAATCCATAAACTGCTGATATTGCCGTTCTGACAGAGTAATACCTAGCTTTGCTATCCCTGCTTTGAACTCGTTGATTTCCGGATAATCGCTATACTTCATAGTTCCTCGTTCCTACGTATATACGTGATTTTCTTGATTATAATGATTTCTCTTATCAGAATTCTTCTTTACCTATATCTATTATGATAAAAACTTCTAATTCTCTTCCTATTAATCTTTATTTCGCTCATGGTTGATTTGCGTCAGATAAACCAGCAGTACAGAAACATCTGCCGGTGATACACCGGAAATTCTAGATGCCTGTCCAATGGATATCGGTCGGAATCTATCCAGCTTCTGTCTGGCCTCAATTCGAAGACTAGGGACTGACGAATAATCGATATCCTCAGGTATTCTACGTTTTTCCAGCTTCTTAAACTGTTCAATCTGTTGCAGCTGGCGCCTGATATATCCATCATATTTTATATTAATATTAACCTGCTCAATTACTTCTTCAGGTAATGACCGACGTGTCTTATCAATTGATTTCAGAAGCTCATAATCAAGCTCAGGTCTTCGGATAAGCTCTGCCATAGTAGCAGCCGTACAGAGTGGGGAGCTTCCCAATTGTTCCAGTAGCTCCTGCACCTCCTTGGATGCTCCGACGGTTGTCTTCTCCAGCCGCAGCATCTCCTGACTGATTTGTTCTTCCTTCTTAAGCAGCTTTTGGTATCTATCCTCGCTGATTAAGCCTATCTCATAACCCTTCTTGCTCAGTCGTAAATCAGCATTGTCCTGGCGAAGGAGAAGCCGATATTCTGCTCTTGAAGTCATCATTCGATATGGCTCATGCGTCTCCTTAGTGACCAGATCATCAATCAATACTCCAATGTAAGCTTCAGAACGGTCTAGAATCAGTGGTTCTTTATTTAAAACCTTACCGGCTGCATTGATACCTGCTATAAGTCCCTGGGCTGCCGCTTCTTCATAGCCTGAGCTTCCGTTAAACTGACCGCCGCTAAATAGTCCTTCTACTGCCTTGAATTCCAGGGAAGGCTTCAACTGCATCGGGTTGATGCAATCATATTCTATAGCATAGGCATTTCTCACAATATTGGAATGCTCCAGTCCGGGAACGGATCGATACATCTGCACCTGCACATCCTCCGGCAGAGAGCTTGACATACCTGCAATATACATCTCGTTCGTATAGAGACCTTCCGGTTCTATGAATACCTGATGCCTGTCCTTGTCTGCAAATTTTACTACCTTATCTTCGATGGAAGGACAATAACGCGGACCGGTACCTTTGATGTCACCGCAGTATAATGGAGATCTGTTGATATTTGCACGGATGATATCATGAGTCTTCTCATTGGTGTAAGTGAGCCAGCAAGAAATCTGCTCTCTATTCAGCTCTTCCCGTTTGGTTGTGAAAGAGAAGGGAACAACTATCTCATCACCAAATTGCTCCTCCATCTTCGAGAAATCTATGGTTCTTGCATCAATTCTTGCAGGAGTACCTGTCTTAAACCTATACATCTCGATACCGAGTGCTTTTAAAGAATCTGTGAGGTGTGTTGCCGCCTGCAGACCGTTCGGTCCGGTCATATTAACTGTCTCTCCATAGATGCATCTTGCGTTTAGATAGGTTCCCGTACATAATACAACTGCCTTACAGGGATAAATAGCTCCGGAAAATGTCTTAACTCCTGTAATTCTATTATCTTCTGTAAGAAGCTCAGCAACCTCAGCCTGCTTTAAGGTAAGGTTTTGCGTATTCTCCAGTATCTTTCTCATAGAACGTGAGTATTCCTGTTTATCTGCCTGAGCCCGCAGAGAATGTACTGCCGGTCCCTTGGAAAGATTCAACATCTTTGACTGAATATAGGTTTTATCAATATTTTTACCCATTTCTCCGCCCAGGGCATCGATTTCACGCACCAGATGACCCTTCGAAGTTCCTCCGATGTTGGGGTTACAGGGCATCATAGCTATGCTCTCCATGCTAATGGTAAACAGCAGGGTATTACAGGATAATCTCGCACAAGCTAGTGCAGCCTCGCAGCCGGCATGACCTGCTCCTACCACGACCACATCATAGCTTTCATATACATAGGACATAAGCTTCCCCCTTTACTTACCCATACAGAATTCCTTGAAAATCATATTCACAAGGTCCTCTTCTACATTTTCACCAATAATTTTTCCAAGTGTTTCGTAAGCGCTCATCAGATCGATGGAATAAAAATCCTCCGGCATTCCATCCTCTAGACTTTGCTGAACCAACATAAGACTTTCCTTTGACGAAACTAAGGCTTCTCTATGTCTTTCGTTGGTGATATAGATATCCTCCCGTAAAGATAATTCTCCTCCAAAAAACATTTCTTTGATTGTCGTTTCTAACTCAGACAGCCCCGTATTATCCTTTACAGACACATTGATAACAGGATGTGTGGTCAATTTCCGGATTTGTTCTATGGTGATCCGCTGCTCCAGATCAGATTTATTCAGTAAAAGGATCGCCTTTTTATCCGTGATTATCTCAAAAATATCCTTATCGTTACTGTCCAAATCAGTAGAAGAATCAAGGACATAGATAATCAGATCTGCATCCGACGCGCTTCGTATTGCCTTTTCTACCCCTATTTTCTCAATGAGATCATTGGTATCTCTAATTCCGGCAGTATCTATGACATTTAATACAATACCACTTAGATTAATCGTCTCCTCCAGCGTATCTCTGGTGGTTCCGGCGATATCGGTAACGATAGCCCTTTCTTCACCGACCAATGAATTCAGTAAACTGGATTTACCGGCATTCGGCTTTCCGACAATGACGGTCTTGATACCTTCTTTTATGATTTTCCCATTTCTGGATTCTTTGATCAGTTTCTCAAGCTGTTCGGTCTCTTCCTTCAGATGTTCCATAAGCTGTAGATCAAAGCCTTCGAGACTGATATGTTCGGGATCATCCAAGGCGGCTTCGATAAAAGCTATATCTCTGAGAATCTTCTCTCTTAATTCTTTGATTAGTTGGCGTACACTACCTCTCAACTGATTTAATGAATTTTTCAATGCCAATTCATTCTTAGCTGATATAATATCACTGACTGCTTCTGCCTGCGATAGATCAATTCTTCCGTTTAAAAAAGCGCGTTTTGTAAATTCTCCTGGATCAGCCAGCCTTGCTCCGTATTTTAATGTCACCTCAAGGATTCTTCTTGTAACAACAATCCCACCGTGGCAATCTATCTCAACAATGTCTTCTCTGGTATAGGTTGCGGGAGCATGCATAATCGCAACCATGACCTCATCGATGATTTCTTCTCCGTCCTTGATATATCCGTAATGGAGCGTATGGCTCAATTCTTTTGACAATACCTTGTTTCCTTTTTTGGAACAAAAAATTTTATCTATAATCTCAAACGCTTCATTTCCACTGATTCGTATTATACTGATACCTGCATTGCTGAGGCCTGTTGCAATTGCTGCTATTGTATCTGTCTTCATGCCATACCTCCTTTCTCTACTGTGAATATCCTTATTACTCCTTCGCTTTATGTTCAATACAAGTTGAACTGATAAATCAAATCACTTGTTCAGAATAAAAGGTGTCTTAAAGTATGCAATACCTTTAAGACACCTCCTGATCAACATACATCCGCTAACTTACTTGGCTTCAGCCTCTTGTTCCTTTTTCTCTTTGCTGAGCTTATATAGCTCATAATCTTTTTTGTAATCAGTGCTATAATTTTTATTATAGCCACTCTTGCTGACATTATAAGGCTTATTGTAACCCCTGTTGTCGCCCTTCTTATAATCCTTATTATAATCCTTGTTATAATCCTTGCGATATCCGCCGGACGACCTGTTACTATTATTATTCGGCTTTGCGTCACGGATCGATTTCTTAATATTGATGACTACCTTACGGTAAGGCTCTTCCCCTTCAGAATAGGTCTCAACAAATTTATCATTCTGTAACGCACTATGAATAATTCTTCTTTCATAGGGATTCATCGGCTCCAATGATACAGGCTTTCTTGTTCTTTTTACCTTAAATGCAATATTCTTAGCCAAATTCTCCAGAGTTTCTTTTCTTCTTGCTCTGTAATTCTCTGTATCCAGCTTTACCTTGATATAGTTTTCACTATTCTTATTCACTACCAGGCTGACTAAATATTGAAGGGAGTCCAGTGTTTGTCCTCGTTTACCGATCAATACTCCCATCTCGTCGCCGTCAATATTGACATCAACAGTTGAATTTTCCTGATCATAGTTTACTTCTACCAAAGCACTGATACCCATAGCTGCAAATACATCTGTAAGAAACCTCTTGGTTGAATTTTCTATGGTCATTTTCATTCTAACCTTGATTCTTGCCGGTTTACCGAACATACCTAAAAAGCCGGTGGATTCTCTTTCTAATACTTCATATTCCAGATTATCTATCGTAGTGCCTAATTCAAGCATAGCATTTGTTAAAGCTTCGTCTACAGTCTTGGCCGATATTTCTCTCCAATCCATATTATTTATCCCCCTTATCAATGTTCCTGTTTTGAAGAAGGTTTGCTATTTCAGAAATGCTCTTCGCACTGCCTGAGGGCTTATTATCTTTACTTTGCTCGGTCTGTGTTTCTTCCTGCGCATTGCTGCTATCCTTATTGGATAAAGTTTTTGCCTTTTCAGATACAGTACTCTCGATTGATTTTGTCTGTGTCTTTGCTAACTGCTGCAGAGATGCACTTGTTGTTGCTGCGGAAGTAAAAGCTTTCTTCTTTTTCTTGGAGGACTTAGCTACATTCTTAGCAATTAATGCATCCACATCGATCTTATCCATATACTTATTTACAAAGAACTGCTGAACGATTGCAAATGCACTGGAAGCAATCCAGTAGATGCCGATACCGATCGGGAAGGTAACACAGAAGAAGCCTGACATTACCGGCATAACATAATTCATGGACTTCATTGCATTTGCGGTAGGGTCCTGATTTCCTCCCTTATTCTTAACCTCCAGCTGCTTGCCTTGAATGAACTGAAGTACCATAGCAAGGATAGGTATTAAAATTCCAGGGAATTTCCATCCCGGATTATTCGAAATATTAAAGCCCAGGAATCCATTTACCCTTCCTATGCTTGCCTGAGAGGCACTGATAGTACTAGCAAAATCCGGGAAGCTGGTCTTTAACTGTTCCCAACGGCTTGTATCAAAATGAGCCAGCGCATCAATGACATAATTCATAGTTGAAAAGTCATTCTTATTCGAAATTCTGGTAATACCCTTCGCTAACTCGCCTAAAACGGTCTTATAGTTAGGCTCTGCCATAATGCCGTTTGCTACGGTTGAATATAAATCTTTTACAGAATCAACATAGGCAGGAACATTATTTATTACATAATATAATGCAAACATGATTGGCAGAGTGATCAAAAGGGGCAGACATCCGGCAGTCGGATTCGCTCCAAATTTTTCGTACAATGCCTGTGTTTCTTCTTGTTGTTTTCTTAATGAATCTTGATCTTTTTTCCCTTTATATTTTGCCTGAATCTTCTGCAATTCGGGATTCATTCTTGAGGAAAGCTTCGTAAATTTCTGCTGCTTAATGGTTAATGGCAGCATTAATGCTCTTACGATAAATGTAAATACAATAATGGATAATGCGATGTTCTGAATTCCGAATAAATGAAAGAATTCATAGATTGCATTCATGATCCAGCCTAATATGACAGCGATCGGTCCTAATACGCCTGCTGTCTTAGTTAATAAAACAACCACCAATTATTTTTCCTCCTTAGAGCTGCTGTCTACCAGACACAATCCTGTTATGTCATAGACTACGGAACGGGGTCGTATCCTCCTTTATGGAAGGGATGACACCTTAAGACCCTTCTCACAGCCAAATATGTTCCTTTGAAAGCGCCATACTTTTCCAATGCTTCGACGGCATATAAAGAGCAGGTAGGTGTATAGATACAACTAGGTGTTCTTTTAAGAGGAGATATATATTTTCGATAAACATTTATCATAAATATAAGTATTTTCTTAATAATCACTTCTATACCCCTACAACTATACTTCTCTATACCAGTCTAGATGTTTCAGTAACTATTCTTAACTATTCAGTCACTTTTTCGATCTTATGGAGCTTTCTTAAGTGTAATAGTGCACTTTCAATCTCATTAAACTCTCTACCCTTTGCGCCGGCTCTGGCGACAACGACAATGTCTAATCCGTTCAAAAAGCTATCCTCCGATAATCGATAGCTTTCTCTGATCAATCTTGTTATTCTGTGCCTGATTACACTGTTGCCAACTTTTTTACTAACCGATATTCCAATTCGGTTTCTACCTGTATCGTTTCTTTTTACATACATGATCAAATATTTATTCGCATATGATTTTCCGGTACGGTATATTTCTTTAAATTCCTCGTTACTTCTTAATGCCTCTGACTGTTTCATTGATTGGTTGCCCCTAAACTTTCTATGCAACTACTATGCATAGAAGAAAAGGTCACATATTTGCGACCTATGCAGATAACTGTTTTCTTCCTTTAGCTCTTCTTGCAGATAATACCTTTCTGCCACCTGCTGTAGCCATTCTTGCTCTAAATCCGTGTACTTTGGAATGAGATCTCTTTTTCGGTTGGAATGTCATTTTCATTGCTATGCACCTCCTTTTTCACTGCACCGTATTGTAGATTAGCGAATTTTATCTATCTTTCACCTCCCAATTTATTGGGAGTATCCATAGCGTTGGTAATTACAAGCGCAATTCGCCAAGTATGGTATTTTGGAATATCACGTCTATTATATTCGTAATACCCTTTTCAGTCAAGTAAATATTTTGCTTAGGATGATATTAACATGTTGGTAATAGCTCCTTTTCTTCCTTATATATATAGCAGTTTGTTGATAACTTTCATTCTTCTGTGGATATATGGTTATTCTTTTTTATAATAGCTTCAGAATCTTCGATTTTATTCACATTCTAGGACTGTTTATAATGTTACTTTATTTTCCCCTGCTTCCACATTCACATTATTAAGTTTAATCCATCCTCCCAGGAAAAAAGAAGGCATATTAACCATTGAAAATTTAATAATTATGTTATAATATATATCTATGTGAGTATTGATGGAGGCTATAATGAAGAATTTAATTCAATCTAAATGGGACGAAATATTGAAATATCTAATATCGGAATATGGAATAACGGACGTATCCTATAACACCTGGTTAAAACCTTTGAAGGTTTATGATGTAAAGGATCATGTCATTACTATTCTGATTAACGATGAACGTATCGGTCCTCCGAGTATCAATATCATCCGAAATAAATATGAATTATTGTTAAAAGTATCGGTTGAGGAAATCATGAATGAGCCCTATGATATCCGGTTCGTTCTTCAAAGCCAAATAGATTCCATAGAAAAGGTACCGGAGCCGGTCGTTGCTAAAAAGAAAAGCAACAGTAACGGTCTTAATTTTTTAAATGCCAGATATACCTTTGATACATTTGTGGTAGGAGGCAATAACGAGTTTGCCAGGGCAGCTGCGCTGGCTGTTGCAGAAAATCCGGGTGAAATTTATAACCCGCTTTTTATTTATGGTGGTGTCGGTCTTGGTAAGACTCACCTGATGCATTCCATCGCTCATTTTGTACTGGATCAGAATCCTGATACTAAGGTACTTTATGTTACCAGTGAGAAATTTACCAATGAGTTGATTGATTCCATTCAGAAGAATACAACTACTCAGTTTCGTGAAAAATATCGTTCTATCGACATTTTATTAATTGACGATATCCAGTTTATAATAGGGAAGGAAAGAACTCAGGAAGAATTCTTTCATACCTTTAACACCCTGCATGAATCTAAAAAACAAATAATTATCTCCAGTGATCGTCCTCCCAAGGAAATGCTTACTTTAGAGGACAGGCTTCGCTCGCGTTTTGAACACGGCCTTCTTGCAGATATTCAGTCTCCTGATTATGAAACAAGGATGGCTATTTTGCGTAAAAAAGAAGAGCTGGACGGACTGAAGATTGATGAAGAGGTGCTTCGTTATATTGCTACCAATATTAAATCTAATATTCGTGAGTTGGAAGGTGCTTTAACTAAGATTGTCGCTTTCTCAAGGCTTAAAAAGAGAGAGTTAAATCTTTTGCTTGCCGAGGAAGCATTACAGGATATTATTTCACCAAATGAGAAAAAGGTAATTACAGTAGAACTCATTGTAGAAGTAGTAGCGGATCATTATAATTTAACACCGCCTGAAATCTTTTCTAAGGATAAGAGTAGAAATATCTCTTATCCGAGGCAGATTGTCATGTATCTCTGTCGCCGCTTAACAGACCTTTCTGTAACTGAAATCGGTAAAAGTCTCGGTAATCGTGACCATTCAACCGTTCTTCACGGTTATGACAAGGTTGCAGGCGATATTCAATCAGATGTATCTTTACATAACACAATCGATGTATTAATTAAAAAGATTAATCCGGAATAAAAGGGAAGATATTCTGTTGATAATCGGTTGATAAACCGTTGATATTTTGTTATTATACTTTTTGTTGAATTTTTACATTCATTTATCCAACTCCTTTTCCACAGGTTTTAGGATGTAAAGTAACAATCTATGAATGGGCTTAAGGTCTTGATTCTTAAGGTAAAAATACGGATATCAACAAATTCACACCCCTTATTAATAGGATTACTAAGAATCTTTAATATATTTATATCAAGCGCACGAAGGGAGATTATACACAGATGAAAATCCAATGTCAGAAATCGGATCTTTTAAATGGTGTTAATATTGTACTAAAGGCAGTACCGGTAAAATCTACTATGCCTATTTTGGAATGTCTCATAATTGAAGCATCAGAAGATTGCATTAAGCTAACAGCAAACGATATGGAGCTTGGTATAGAAACAATAGTGAAAGGCAAAGTAGTGGAAAATGGAACTGTTGCCCTGAACGCAAAGATATTTTCGGAAATTGTACGTCGACTTCCTGAGAATGAGGTCAGTATAACAACGGATCATAATTATATGACAGAAATCATCTGTGAGAAGGCAAAGTTTTCTATATCAGGCAGATCAGGGGAAGAGTTCCCTAGTCTTCCGAAAATAGAGAAGGAAAATGCCGTAGTATTATCACAGTATACTTTAAAGGAAATCATAAGACAGACCGTATTCTCCATCTCGGATAATGAAAGTAATAAGATCATGACGGGTGAGCTTTTTGAAATAAAGGATAATGAGCTCAGGGTTATTTCCTTGGATGGTCATAGAATTTCAATTCGTAAGATCTTTATGAAGGATTCCTATGAGAACCGAAAAGTAATCGTTCCCGGAAAGACCTTGAATGAAATCAGCAAGATTCTGTCCGGAGAGGTTTCCTCTATGGTACAGATTTTCTTTACAGAGAAGCATGCCTTATTTGAATTTGATGATACAGTGGTTCTGACAAGACTCATTGAGGGAGAATATTACAGAATCGACCAGATGCTTTCCAGTGATTATGAAACAAAGGTAAGCATTAATAAAAAAGAGCTTCAAAGCTGTATCGAAAGAGCATCCTTGCTTATTCGTGAAACAGATAAAAAGCCTATTATTATTGATATAAAAAACAATAATTTTGAATTAAAGATTAATACCGCCATCGGCTCCATGAATGAAGAGATAGATATTACACTGGAAGGTAAGGACATTATGATTGGTTTTAATCCAAAATTCTTACTGGATGCTCTTCGTGTCATCGACGATGAAACAGTTGATATTTATCTGATCAATGCAAAGGCACCCTGCTTTATCCGGGATAAGGAGCAATCCTACATTTATCTGATTTTACCTGTAAACATTAATGTTATGGCATAATAAGTAGGGTTATAATAACAAAGGTTCAGAAGTATATCGATAATAGAAATAGCATTATTTGTATTATATTTATTTTGATTATATTGAGTTTATAAAGGCAAAATAAATCTGCAAAAGAAAGCTATCGGAAAGTATACTATCCAGAAAGCTTCTTCTGCAGGTGATCCGGCTGGTCAGCTGGATCTTTTACCCAGCAGCGTGCAAGGAACGCAGATTGGAGCATTATGCAGGAAATAAAGTTAAGAGAAGAGTTTATCAAGCTTGGACAGGCTCTAAAGGCAGCCGGTCTCGTAGATTCCGGAGTGGAAGCAAAGGAAGAAATTCTGAGTAGCAGGGTTAAGGTAAACGGGGCTGTTGAGCTACAAAGAGGAAAAAAGCTTTACGGCGGAGATATTGTAGATTATAACGGTGAACAGATACGAATTATAAAGTGATTCCTTACTAAAACAGAGGTATGTTGGTGCGAATATGATTGTAAAATCTTTAGAATTGAAGGATTATCGAAATTATAGTGATCTTTCCATGCAATTTCATAATGGTACCAATATCCTTTATGGAGAAAATGCTCAGGGAAAAACAAATATTCTTGAAGCTATCTATCTGTGTGGGACTACAAAATCACACAGGGGAAGTAAGGACAGGGAGATTATAAGATTTGATGCGGAAGAGGCCCATGTAAGAATAGTTCTTGAAAAGAACCAGATTCCTCATCGGATTGATTTGCATTTAAAGAAGAATAAAGCTAAAGGAGTTGCCATAGACGGTATTCCGATTAAAAAGCAAGGTGAATTATTTGGAATGTTAAACCTTGTGTTTTTTTCGCCGGAGGATCTTTATATCATAAAAAATGGTCCGGCAGAGCGCCGGAGATTCCTTGATTTGGAGCTTTGTCAGTTGAATAAGATTTATTTGAGTAATCTGTCGAATTATAACAAGGCATTGGAGCAGCGGAATAATTTACTTAAACAGATTGTTAACAATAGGAGTTTATTGGATACACTTTATCTATGGGATGATAAAATTATAGAATACGGCCGAAGGATCATTGAGACAAGAGAAAACTTTGTATTTCGGCTGAACGAGCTGGTAGGAACAATACATAGGAAGCTTACCGGTGGTAAGGAAGAATTGACACTGCAATATGAGCCAAATGTAAAGAGTTCAGAATTTGAGAACCGTTTGAAGCGATCCAAGGAGAAAGACCTTTTACTTAAGATGACGCATGTCGGTCCACACAGAGATGATCTTTGTTTTCTGTTGGGTACCATAGATATTCGAAAATACGGTTCCCAGGGGCAGCAGCGTACAGCAGCCTTATCCTGTAAACTTGCAGAAATAGAGCTTGTGAAATCTATTATTAAGGAGAATCCGATTCTTCTTTTGGATGATGTTTTATCTGAGCTTGACCGACAGAGGCAGACACACCTGCTGAACAGTATAGGAGATATTCAGACGATGATTACCTGTACAGGACTTGAGGAATTTATTAATCAAAGTGTTGAGAATCAGCAGATCTATCATGTGATAGACGGAACAGTAGTAAATGTGTAAAGAAATTTAAGACAATCTAATTTCTACTTTCAACATTTACACACAGAATCATCCAAAAGAGAGTCTTCATGCAGGAATAATTATAAAGTTTATAGTACGGAGGTGAAATCCTCCCAAAAAAATGGAGGAAAAATCATGGGTAACGAATACGGTGCAGATCAAATTCAGATATTGGAAGGGCTGGAGGCAGTAAGAAAACGGCCGGGTATGTATATCGGCTCAACTTCCTCCAAGGGCTTACACCACTTGGTATATGAAATCGTTGACAATGCGGTTGATGAAGCACTTGCCGGATACTGTGATACGATTGATGTATCGATTAATGAGGATAATTCAATCACTGTAATAGATAACGGTAGGGGTATCCCGGTTGGTATCAACCAGAAAAAGGGTATTTCTTCTGTTGAAGTCGTATTTACGATTCTTCATGCCGGCGGCAAATTCGGAGGCGGAGGATACAAGGTTTCCGGTGGCCTTCATGGAGTAGGTGCTTCTGTCGTAAATGCACTTTCGGAATGGTTGACGGTAGAAATCTGTGTCGATGGAAAGAAATATTTCCAAAGATATGAGAGAGGTAAAGCATGTGGTCGTCTGGAGGAAATTGGTGTATCAGACTGCAGAGGAACTACAGTTACCTTCCTGCCGGATAAAGAAATATTTGAAGAAACGGTTTATGATTATGATGTTTTAAAGCAGAGATTGCGTGAAATGGCTTTTTTGACGAAAAACATTAAAATTATCCTTCGTGATAAGAGAGAGCCGGAAGGAAAGGAAAGAGAATTCCATTATGCTGGAGGTATCAAGGAGTATGTGGAATATTTAAACCGTCATAAAGATCCCTTGTATCCTGAAATCATTTATTGTGAGGGAACCAGGGACAATGTCTATGTCGAAGTTGCGATGCAGCATAACGGAACATATACCGAGGGTTGCTACAGCTTTGTAAATAACATTACCACACCGGAGGGTGGAACCCATCTGGCAGGTTTTAAGAATGCTATTACAAAAACCTTCAACGATTATGCAAGAGCAATGAAATTTTTGAAGGACAGCGATCAGAATCTGAGCGGTGAAGATATCAGAGAAGGGCTCACAGCAATTATTAGTATAAAGATTTCCGATCCTCAGTTTGAAGGTCAGACGAAACAGAAATTAGGTAACAGCGAAGCCAGAGGAGCGGTGGACAATATTGTCAGCGAGCAGCTGACCTACTTCCTGGAGCAGAATCCACAGGTAGCTAAGATGATCTGCGAAAAGTCTGTGCTTGCTCAGAGAGCGAGAGATGCGGCAAGAAAGGCCAGAGATTTAACAAGAAGAAAAACTGCGCTGGAAGGTATGAGCCTGCCCGGTAAATTGGCCGACTGCTCCGATAAGGATCCGACGAAATGCGAAATCTATATCGTTGAGGGAGATTCTGCGGGTGGTTCTGCAAAGACAGCAAGAACCAGGGCAACACAGGCAATCCTGCCACTCAGAGGAAAGATTCTGAATGTAGAAAAATCACGCCTGGATAAAATTTTAGTTAATAACGAAATCAAGGCAATGATTACAGCCTTCGGTACCGGCATCTCTGAGGATTTCGATATCAGCAGACTGCGCTATCATAAAATCATTATCATGACAGATGCCGATGTTGATGGTGCCCATATCAGTACCTTATTATTGACCTTCTTCTACCGCTTTATGCCGGAGCTGATTAAGCAGGGTTATGTTTATCTGGCACAGCCGCCGCTTTATAAGGTTGAAAAGAATAAAATGGTGCGCTATGCCTACAGTGACGAGGAATTAAATCAGATTCTCACTGAGGTCGGCAGAGATTCCAACAACAAGATTCAACGTTACAAAGGTCTTGGTGAGATGGATGCGGAGCAGCTGTGGGAGACTACCATGGATCCGGAGAGGAGAATTCTGCTTCGTGTCAGCATGGATGAAGAAGAATCCTCGGAAATCGATCTGACCTTCACTACTCTGATGGGAGATAAGGTGGAACCAAGAAGGGAATTTATTGAGGCTAACGCGAAATATGTAAGGAATCTTGATATATAATCGTCCTTCTGTCTAGGCTATATCAGTTGGAAGGTCAAAAAACGGAGGAATAACAATGGATGAGAATATCTTCGACAAGGTGCATGACGTCGATTTGAAGAAGACGATGGAGACCTCGTATATCGAATATGCCATGTCAGTAATCGCTGCCCGCGCCCTCCCCGATGTCAGGGACGGTTTGAAGCCGGTACAAAGAAGAATTTTATATGCAATGATCGAATTGAATAACGGTCCCGACAAGCCGCATCGTAAGTGTGCGCGTATTGTCGGAGATACGATGGGTAAATACCATCCTCATGGAGATAGCTCTATCTACGAGGCACTTGTTAAGCTGGCACAGGATTTTTCCACCAGATATCCGTTGATTGACGGACATGGTAACTTCGGCTCCGTCGACGGAGACGGTGCTGCTGCTATGCGTTATACAGAGGCCAGATTAAGCAAAATCTCTATGGAGATGTTATCCGATATCAATAAAGATACGGTAAACTTCTCACCGAACTTTGACGAGACGGAGAAGGAGCCGGATGTATTACCGTCCAGATACCCGAATCTATTAGTAAACGGAACCTCCGGTATTGCAGTTGGTATGGCTACCAATATTCCGCCTCACAATTTGCGGGAAGTAATTAATGGTGTACTTAAAATTATAGATAATCATATCGAAGAAGACAGGGAAACTGATATCAGTGAGCTGCTGGAGATTATTAAGGGACCTGATTTCCCTACAGGAGCTGAGATTCTCGGAACTGCCGGCATCGAAGAGGCATACCGCACAGGACGAGGCAAGATTCGTGTACGTGCAGTTACCGATATCGAGCCTATGGCGAATGGTAAAAACAGGATTGTAGTAACCGAGCTCCCTTACATGGTGAATAAAGCCCGTCTGATTGAAAAGATTGCCGAGCTGGTCAAGGAAAAGAAAGTCGATGGTATTACAGAGCTTCGTGATGAATCCGACCGTACCGGTATGAGAATTGCCATTGAGCTTAGAAGAGATGTCAATGCTAATGTCATCCTAAATCAGCTTTATAAGCATACACAGCTTCAGGAAACCTTTGGTGTAATCATGCTCGCTCTGGTCAATAACGAGCCGAGAATTCTCAACCTGTATCAGATGCTGGATTATTACTTAAAGCATCAGAAGGAAGTTGTTACCAGAAGGACCATTTATGATTTGAACAAGGCGGAAGAAAGAGCTCATATCTTAAAGGGCTTATTAATCGCGCTTGATAATATCGATGAAGTAATTAAGATCATCCGTGGTTCCGCTAATGGTAGTGCGGCAAAGGAGAAGTTAATCGAGCGATTCGGACTGACCGATGTTCAGGCTCAGGCAATCATCGATATGAGACTTCGTGCTTTAACCGGACTGGAAAGAGAACGACTTGAAGCTGAATTCGCAGAGCTGATGATCAAAATTGAAGAATACAAGGCAATCCTTGCAGATGAGAAGAAACTACTAGGAGTAATCAAGGAGGAAATCACTGTAATCCGTGACAAATACGGAGATGAAAGAAGAACCTCTATTGGTTTTGATGAATTTGATATCTCTATGGAGGATATGATTCCGAACGAGACTACCGTAATTGCTATGACAAGATTGGGATATATCAAGCGAATGACGATTGATAATTTCAAGAGTCAGCACCGTGGTGGTAAGGGTATTAAGGGAATGCAGACCATAGAGGAGGACTTCATAGAGGACCTTCTGATGACAACAAACCATCACTTTATTATGTTTTTCACAAATAAAGGACGAGTTTACCGTCTGAAGGCATACGAAATACCAGAATCCGGAAGGACAGCCAGAGGTACGGCAATTGTCAATCTGCTTCAATTGCTGCCGGAGGAAAGAATTACGGCAATTATTCCATTAAAGGAATACAAGAATGACCGTTTCCTATTCATGGCGACAAAGAATGGTATCGTGAAGAAAACACCGATCCGTGATTATGAGAATATCAGAAAATCTGGTTTACAGGCGATCAGTCTCAGAGAAGACGACGAGTTAATCGAGGTAAAGGTAACAAACCATCTGAAGGATATCTTCCTGGTTACAAAGAATGGTATGTGTATTCGGTTCAATGAACGCGATGTAAGACCGACCGGAAGGACTTCCATGGGTGTCATCGGTATGAATCTGACCGGAGATGATGAAATTATAGGAATGCAGCTTGACACACAGGGTCAGTACCTGCTGTTTGTATCGGAATATGGTATGGGTAAATGCACCGAGATGGAAGAGTTCACGGTACAGCATCGTGGCGGTAAGGGTGTCAAGTGCTATAAGATAACCGAAAAAACCGGTGACGTCATTGGTGTAAAGGCTGTCAGTGAAGAAAATGAAGTCATGCTGATTACCAATGAGGGTATTATCATCCGTATTGCAGTCAGTGACATATCTAAGCTCGGCAGAATTACCTCCGGAGTCAAGCTGATGGACATTGATGTTGCTATGAACATTAAGGTTGCTAATTTGACTAAGGTTAGAGAAGGCACAGCTTCTACCTCTGAGGAGCAGCTGATTAAGAATCTGGAGAATGAACTGAACGAAGAGAATCAGGTCGTAGATACCAGTGAGTTCTCCATAGAAAGTTACTCAGACGAAGAATATCCCGAGGAAGATACAAGGATAGAAGAGGATAGCTCGGTAGATGAGGAAAACGAAAGAGAATAGCTAAATGCTCGCATATAAAGCAAATGTAGGAATGGGGAAAGGCATGAGAGTTCTCAATACAGATGAGATCATCAAAAACATAAAGGAAATGTGCATCGAAGCCAACTATCAGTTGGCTTCTGATGTAGAAGAAAGGGTCAGGGGAGCGGCAGCTTTGGAAACCTCATTGCTCGGGCAGCAGATTCTGGGTCAGCTCAGTGAGAATCTGGATATTGCCGCTTCGGATCAGATTCCAATCTGTCAGGATACCGGCATGGCAGTCGTATTTGTAAAGCTGGGGCAGGAGATTCATGTCGAAGGTATGAATCTGGAGGATGCCATCAATGAAGGAATACGAAAGGGTTATGAGGAAGGGTATCTGCGGAAATCTGTCGTGGGAGACCCCTTACTTCGCGTAAATACGAAAGATAACACACCAGGTATCATACATTACGAAATCGTCCCCGGGGATCAGCTGGAGCTTACGGTTGCACCCAAGGGCTTCGGAAGCGAGAATATGAGCAGGGTTATCATGCTGAAACCCTCTGATGGAGCGGAAGGAGTGAAACAGGCAGTGCTGGAGACGGTGAAGCTTGCAGGTCCGAATGCCTGCCCTCCGATGGTAGTTGGAGTGGGGATCGGCGGAGATTTTGAAAAATGTGCAATTTTGGCGAAGAAAGCATTGGCACGCAGCATGAATAAACCCTCCCGTTTGGAGCATATTAAAAAAATGGAAGAAGAGCTTTTACAGGAGATCAATCAGTTAGGAATCGGACCGGGGGGTCTCGGAGGCAGGGTAACTGCATTGGGGGTTAATATTGAAACCTATCCCACTCATATTGCCGGGCTTCCGGTAGCAGTAAACATCTGCTGTCACGTAAACCGTCATGTAACCAGAATTATATAATACCAAGGAAAAGAGGAAATACGTTGGACAGGTTTTTAAGTACTCCACTCACAACAGAAAAGACAGAGGAGCTTCAGGCAGGAGATTATGTTTATATTACCGGGACGATTTATTCCGCAAGAGATGCAGCACATCAGAGAATGTATGAGACAATGCAGAAGGGTGAAGGTATTCCGATTGAACTAAAGGATACAATCATCTACTACCTGGGACCGACTCCTGAACGAGAAGGTCAGGTAATCGGCTCCGCTGGACCGACTACCAGCAGCCGTATGGATAAATATACTCCACTCTTACTCGATAATGGCTTGAAGGGCATGATCGGGAAGGGAAAGAGAAGTAAAGAAGTCATTGATTCCATGATTAAGAACAAAGCCGTTTATTTTGCTGCCGTAGGCGGAGCAGGTGCTTTACTCTCCAAAAGAATCAAATCCAGCAGAGTCATTGCTTATGACGATCTGGGCACGGAAGCAATCCGGGAGATGTATGTCGAGGACTTTCCTGTCATTGTTGTCATCGATTCCAAGGGAAAGAATTTGTACGAATAGTTCTTCAAAATTGTTGACAAAGAGAAGGGCTTTTGTTATACTAGATTTTGCTTCTGTGAGAAAGACAATAGACGTATTTTAATAGATGCGTGCTTGGAAGCAGTAATAGAATAGAACTTTATAAGTTCGGAGTCTGGAGAAATACTCAAGAGGCCGAAGAGGCGCCCCTGCTAAGGGTGTAGGTCGGGCAACCGGCGCGAGGGTTCAAATCCCTCTTTCTCCGTTCATAGTATGAAATAAAAAAGTCCAGTGTAACTGGACTTTTTTATTGTCTAATTTTCTATGATCCAGGTCTCTAAAAACAGCCGGACGTGCTCCTCACGTTCCGCCTCCTGTTGCATGGCTGATGAACTATCCATGCTCTGGGATAGGCTGTTCTCATAAAATTCAGAAATATAAAAGGAATGATATTCCTTTGCGGCTAGCATTGGATCCAAAGCACGCATTTTACCGGCGAGAATTAGACGCTCGAAATAAGATGAGATTTTCTCTCTGGGATACCTGATCAATTCCTCCAGAAGCATCTGGCGGATCTTTTTATTTTGAAATTGCTCTTGTAGTATGATACTCCCAATTTGTGCATATAGAGGATCAGAGAAAAAGGTGTCGTTTGATCTCGTTAGTTTTTTGATAAATTCACGGATATCCAGATTGTCTTCCAGATCAAAAGCAGGATAGACATGCTCATGCAGCTGTTGCCGAAAATAAAGCATGATTTCCTCCAAAATCGCCTCTTTATTCTTATAATGATTGTATATGGATGCTGCTTTAATTCCGACTGAGGCGGCTATTTCACGCATCGAAACGCAGGAATATCCTTTCTGAGAAAAAAGCTCAATAGCGGTATATAATATTTTCTCTTTATTTGTAGCTGTTTCTGTATTACATATGATTTGTCCCATAATGAAATCCTCCAAGTAATAATATAATCAGTTTAGGCTAACGATGTTAGTTTGTCAAGACGAAGTGAAAACTACTATTGACAAAACTAACACTGTTAGCCTATAATACTAACATCGTTAGTTAGGGAAAGGAGAAGAAATGAAGAAAATATTACTGGTATACGCATCAAAAACGGGTACCACACAGGATGCGGCATTGGAAGTTGCAAAGCGTTTATCTGTTCCGACTGATTTTTATAATTGCAAAGATGAAAGGTTTGAAAGCGGGGATATGACTAAGGTCAACATGAAACCCTATGAACTAAACTGGGATTCCTATGAATTAATCATCATCGGGACTGCGATGTATATAGGAAGTCCTTTAAAGGAAATCAAAGCTTTCTGTAAGAAATATCAGGATAAGTTGATACATAAAGGACTGAGCTTTTTTACCTGCGGAGTCGGAACAGAGACAGAGGATAAAGCATATTTATGGAAGTGTTTGCCCAAGGAGGTTTCACAAAAGATTTTGCTTTACCGTCACTTAGGAGGCGAGATCAGGGAAGACAGACTGAGTACGTTTTCTCGTTTTGCTATGCGGGAGTATGTAAAGCAGCATGAACCTGCTTTGGGTATAAACCAGAGTAAAATTAATGAATTCTGTACTGAACTAGCTAAATTAATAAAATAAGGGAGGATATGATGAGAAATTCAAAGAGTATTACTAAAATTATTAAAAGGAGTTTATTAACGTTATTCATAATACTGATGTTTATCATTGTGGGATTTATGACCTTCATTTTACTGGGAAAGGATAAGGCACTTCATCTTTCAACAGGAGCATCCCCATTGCCAAAGGTTGAGGACGGTATTTATACAGGTAGCTATCAAGGCTTTCGTTGGAGCAATACAGTGGAGGTTACAGTAAAGAATCATGAAATAATCAGTATTCGAACAATAAAGCCGCAGGTGTTTGCAAAACAAGAGACCATCAAGGAGATGACAGTGAGAATTCTTGCGACTCAATCAACAGATGTGGATGTCATATCTGGTGCTACAGCCGACAGTAAAGCTTATTTGAAGGCAATTGAAAATGCTTTTGAGAAATCAGAATAATTATTATAAGAAATGATCAGAAGTCCTTATTTCGACGGTATGACTACATACTGACTATATACGATACTTTTGTAATGTAATTGGATTTTTGTTTCATATGCTGGGCGAATTTATTAACGTTCTAATTAAAAATGAAACAAAGCTAGAAATTCCGAATACAATATGATAAAATCCCATCAAATGGAAATAAGTACGATAGAAACAATATATCCGTATAGGGAGGGTGATCATATGAAGAAATTATCTGAAGATATTAAGGAGCTGTTATTGAATCTTGGAGCAGATATGGTCGGAATAGGTGATTTATCTATGGTTCCGGCTGAAGACAGAAAGGATATGCCAATCGGTATTTCTGTTGTAATTGCTTATCATCCGCAGGATTTGCAGGGAATTGAGGAGGGACCTACGGAAGACTATTATCGTGCTTATAATAGAATAAATGATAAGATGGATTCCATAATCATCGAGGGTGCCAAATATCTGAAAGACTTGGGATATGAAGCAATAGCACAGACCCAGGAAGAGGTGGCTAAAGTGGAAACGAAATATGATTCCGTTCTCCCTCATAAAACGGTTGCTACCAGAGCAGGGATCGGCTGGATAGGGAATAATGCAATACTGGTAACAAAGAAGTACGGAAGTGCCATAAGAATATCAACCATTTTAACAAATGCCCCACTTATAACAGAAATACCGATAAATGAATCAAACTGCAAAGAATGCAGAAAATGTATGGAGGAGTGCCCAGCCGGAGCAGTAAAGGGTACAAACTGGAACGTTAAGATGGGTAGGGAAGAACTCTTAGATCCTGTAAAGTGCAGAGCTAAAGCAAGAGAGTTGTCCTGGAGCAGAATTGAACGCGAGATTTCATTATGCGGAAAATGTATTCTGGTCTGCCCCTTCACACAAAGATATTTTAGAGAAAAAAATAAAACTGTTTAAAAAGCATGCTTACATAATCTATCTCAAAGATGTAAATAATGAGCGAAGTATAGCTCTATGGCAGGATAAGACATGCATTGTAGAAGTTTGGTATATTGTTTTAAAAAAAAGAAAAATTTAAACCAAAAAGTTGTTGACAAAGATATATGCATGTGTTATCATTAATTTTGCTGACGCGCCAGAGAATAAAACGCGAAAGCACAACGAACCTTGATAATTGAACAGTGAAACAACCCTGAAAATTCTAAAAATATGGAGTGTCACATGCACTCCAAAAATAGATTTTCATTGAAACGCTAACTTCGATAGAAGTTTGCGTTTACGAACTCGTATTGATACGAAAGTATTGATACACCACAAAAACAGTAAAGACTAACAGCTTGCAATTCTTAAGAATTGTGATAAGCCAAGTTCAGTCTGACTGGATCAAAAACTTAAACATGAGAGTTTGATCCTGGCTCAGGATGAACGCTGGCGGCGTGCCTAACACATGCAAGTCGAACGGAGTTATTAAGTTGAAGTTTTCGGATGGATGCTTAGTAA
>JAEZGK010000098.1 GCA_023437365.1 Bacillota bacterium | reverse complement strand
TTACTAAGCATCCATCCGAAAACTTCAACTTAATAACTCCGTTCGACTTGCATGTGTTAGGCACGCCGCCAGCGTTCATCCTGAGCCAGGATCAAACTCTCATGTTTAAGTTTTTGATCCAGTCAGATAAACGTTAGCCAATTTGCAATCTTTCGATTGCTGGTTAAGCATCCTGTTATCTTTACTGTTTTTGTGGTGTATCAATACTTTCGTATCAATACGTGTTCGTAAACGTATGACTTCTTACGAAGTCAAACGTAGATATATCATTTCTGATATACCAAATGAAAATCTATTGTTCGAAGTCCATGTGGAACTTCGAGTTTTTTAGAATTTTCAGGGTTGTTTCACTGTTCAATTATCAAGGTTCAAAATGCCTCTGATGCTTTAGTTTACTGCGTTTCGCAACATCAGCTTGACTATCTTATCACGCATCAGCTTACTTGTCAACCACTTTTTCAAATTAATTTTTCTGGTATTTTCAACCACTAAAATCGTCAAAAAAGTAGAACGGAGAATCAGGGATTTGAACCCTGGCGCCGCTATTAACGACCTACTCCCTTTCCAGGGGAGCCCCTTCAGCCACTTGGGTAATTCTCCATTAGGATGATTATTACTTCAATGTTAAATTACTATCTATATTGTCTAACAATTTTAGAACTACTATATTTAGTCTACTTAACTTGAGACGGAGAGAGTGGGATTCGAACCCACGGTTCCTTGCAGAATCACTGGTTTTCAAGACCAGCCCCTTAAGCCGCTCGGGCATCTCTCCAAACGTCGCTTAGCTAGTATATCACCTCAAATATCCTGTGTCAAGAGGTTTTCAATTATTCATAAAAAGAATTGTTTATCTTTTTGATTCTATTCGTACATCTTACCGCTACTCGGTAGGAAACTGTCCCATGATCTGCTCGGCAATGATCAGGTCCTCCGGTGTGGTCAGCTTCAGGTTATGATAATCTCCGTTCAACACCCTTACCGCTTTTCCAAGATAAGTCTCATATACCATAGAGTCATCTGTGACAGTCTTCCCACTCGTCTCCTTCTCCTGATAGAACAGGTCATATGCCTTGCGTATTGGTTTATAAGCAAAGGCCTGGGGTGTCTGCGCCGCCCACAGAGTCGTCCGATCCGGCGTCGCAGTAATGATCCCATCACGGTCTACCACCTTGATCGTCTCCTTGACGGGGGTAGCGTAAATACACGCCTCACACGCTTTTACCTGTCGGATAATCTCTTCAATTCCGTTGACATCAATAAATGGTCTTGCTCCGTCATGAATAAGGATATATTCCGAAGTATTACAGTACATGAATGCCCGATAAACAGAATCATAACGTTCCTTCCCGCCTTCAATGATCTTCACTACCTTTTTGAGGCCATAAGCCTCCACAATATGCTCGCGGCAATAGTCCACCTGCCCCTCACCGGTCACCAGAAGAATCTCATCCACGCTGCTTGACTCAAATGCCTTGAGGCTATAATACACCACCGGTTTATCCTTTAGGATTAGAAACTGTTTGGCCACCGGGGAATTCATCCTTTTTCCCTGTCCGGCAGCCAATACGATTGCTGTTATCTTATTATTCATAACATCATCTTTCCCCAATCTTTAAATTCGGTACGGCATTCAAATCAAGTCCTGCCCTTGCTCCGTTTCTGTATTCATAATAAGCAGCTGCCCCAATCATTGCCGCGTTGTCAGTACATAATATTTTCGAGGGATGATAAAAGGATAGTCCCTGCTCATGACAAGCCTTTTCCATCGACTCAAGAAGAGCAGAATTGGCTGCCACTCCTCCGGCAATTGCTACCTGCTGCATATGATAATCCTTTGCCGCGAGTAAAGTCTTATTCACCAGAACATCGATTACCGCCTCCTGAAAGGAGGCTGCGATATCGGCAGGATTGATTTCCTCCTTCTTCATCTCACAGGAGTTGATATGATTTAATACAGCAGATTTCAGACCGCTAAAGCTAAAATCATATGGTGCTCCTTCAATCTGTGCTCTGGGGAAAGCAATCGCATGTTTATCGCCTTCCTTAGATAATTTATCAATCTTGGGTCCGCCCGGATAGCCTAAGCCAATGGCTCTTGCCACCTTGTCAAAGGCTTCGCCTGCAGCATCATCCCTGGTTCTTCCTATGATTTCATACTTTCCGTAATCCTTGACCAATACCAGATGGGTGTGTCCTCCTGATACGATCAGACAAAGAAACGGAGGCTCCAGCTCCTTATTATCAATGTAATTTGCCGAGACATGCCCTTCAATATGATGAACTCCAACTAGCGGCTTCTTCGTTGCGAAGCTGATTGCTTTCGCCTCCGCTACACCGACTAAAAGAGCGCCGACAAGTCCCGGACCATAGGTTACACCGATCGCATCTATCTCCTCCAGTGTAGTCCCTGCCGCAGTCAGCGCTTCTTCTATCACCTGATTAATCTTTTCGATGTGCTTCCTTGAGGCAATCTCGGGAACCACACCTCCATACACCTTATGCAATTCTATCTGAGAAAAAATGATGTTGGAAAGTACCTCTCTCCCGTTCTTAACCACAGCTGCTGCAGTCTCATCACAGGAGCTCTCTATCGCTAATATTAAAACATCTTTTGTCATAGTAATCTCCATTCTAAATGAATATCTTTAAAATTCAGGCAAAATCTCAAAGAATCAAAGAAGGACAAGGAGTGAGCACCATAAGCGTGAATTTATGCCTTTAAAATCACGTTGTGAACATTCGCAGTTCTTCCAAAATGTAATAATTCTTTTTCGGTATAATTCTAATCTAATAAGAATTATCCTCACATTTATTCCTGTGCCTCCACCTGCCATCCAAGGATTTTCCATTGTTTATTGCTGTTCTGGCGGAGCATTACCTTCCAGGTTTCCGTGAATTTACGCCCCTCCTGGATCGTAAAGGAAATATAATTAATGGAATAGTTTACCCCATCCATTACACTTTGCTGTTCTTCGTCTTTCTTTACAATAAAGTTCGTAGTGATTCGCCTGTCTTTTTTCTTCCATGCAGCGAGATCGGTCTTTAAGTTAGCCAGATAAGTCCCCTCTGGATTCACAGCCAAAAAATCCTCATCATATAATTCTCTGACTTTTAATGCCAAAGGCTCCATATCTTCATCCAAAATATTATCATAGAGGGCATTCATCATATCTCCGAACAGCTTGACGACTTCCCTTGGTGTCTCAGGATAGTAGAGGTCCAAATCCTTAGCAATCAGCTTCTGTGCTTCTGTCTTTTTCTCCAAAGAGGTCTCTGTAATCGGTTTCGTACGGTAATTCCAATAAAAATAAAACCCTAATAAAACAATTGCAAGTAATGACATAATTGCAACAGTTAGTGTTGTCCTATTTTTCGCTTTCTTCATACCGTATCCTCCTTTATGATTACTCGTTTTGATCGAACTCCAGAGTTATGCTTTTTCGATCCTTTCCGAGCTTCACATTTGCATATATCTGCCTTGCTTCTCCGATATAATCCTCCGGTCTGGTTAGGGATGGACTGTAATGGGTAAGCCATAATTCATTCACCTTTGCCGCTGCTGCAAGACTTGCTGCTTCTTTGAAGGTCATATGCTTATATTCTTTAGCCTTATTGTCCTTCTCCTGCTCACCGTACATCCCCTCACAGATGAACAAATCCGAACCGGCTGCTTGCTCTGATATCACCTTAACCGGTCGTGTATCAGTACAATAGGTTAATTTGATACCCTTCCGCTCCGGTCCGATCACCATATCAGGGGTATAGGTAATATCCCCATCGGTAATGGTCGCCCCCTTCTGCAGACGGTTCCAATATTTCTGAGGAACATTATTCTCGAGTGCACGCTCCGTATAGAACCTTCCTCCGCGTTTAATGGTAATGCTATAACCGTAACAGATTACATTATGCTTAACCTGGAACGCTTTAATCAGATAGCCATTAACCCGTATTTCTTCCTCCGGGGAAGACAGTTCGATGAACTTAAGTTCAAAGGGCAGCTCCGGTGCGATGATACGAAGTGCATTCACCACCCTCTCCAGACCCTTCGGGCCGATTAAGGTCACCGGCTCGATGCGGTCCGCATTTCCCATGGATAGCAATAAACCCGGCAAGCCACTGATATGATCCCCGTGATAATGGGTAAAGCAAATCGTATCAATGGAGTGAAAGGTCCACCCCTTCTCCCGAATGGATATCTGGGTTCCTTCACCGCAATCTATCAAGAGGCTGCTGCCATTATATCTTGTCATCAGCGCTGTCAGCCATCTGCCGGGCAGAGGCATCATACCGCCGGTTCCTAATAAACAAACATCTAACACTAATCATCAAGCCTTTCTGAAAACCATCCGGATTTTTAGTATCTATCCTGCATGATTTGTTATTTTATCAAAGTTTACACGTAATACGAAACGTATATACGTTCATTTTAGCAGTATTATTCATCTTTTGTCTACCTATTTATTATAGATGAAGCTTTGTGTCTACTCGTTCCAACCCTCTCTATATATATCGGGAGCTTGCGTAATAATATGAAGTGCTCTCAAAATAAGGAAATATACCCAGGGATCGGATCGATCGAACGAAAAAAGCTGCTGGAGTTTCCTCCGGCAGCAGGGTTAGTTTATAAGTAATCTATGATTTATTCCTTAATTATCATCTCAAGCAAATGAATATATCTTTAATTACAAAACCTCAAGCTTCTGACGAACCTCAATCGGAATAGCAAAGCTTGCGATTAATTTGTCATAACATTCTTCACAAAGATTGAAATGATGTACTTCCATGTCACGACCGGAGAAGTACCCCCATTCCTTTGTCGCTTCAAATGCATCCTCCATCAGGATTCCATTCTCTTCCCTCAGTAATTTCCCACAAGAATTACAGAAAATCGGAAATTCCCCACTCCTTTTGCTGCCATTAGTCCTCTTCACGACTTATCCCTCCTGATATGATACATGTATCGCTCTATAGAACATTATAAGACAAACCTTGAGATTTTTACAGTGGGAATTACTGCATCCTATGCATCCACATAATGACAGCATCCTCCTTCGGTTTTGTGTAAAAATCCTTCCTTATCCCTGCTGCTTCAAAGCCCAAGGATTGATACAAAGAGATCGCTGCCGTATTGGAAGCCCGTACCTCAAGGGTGAAGGAGGTGATACCCCTTGTGGCTGAGGTCTGAATCAGTGTCCTGAGCAGCTTTTCCCCAATGCCCTGTCTCCGAAATTCCTTCTTCACTGCAACATTATAGATATCTCCTTCTCCTGCAATTCCCCAGCAGCCGCAATAGCCCACGACATGATCTTCCATTACCGCCACCAGATAACTGTTCTTCTCATCTAGCAGTGAGCTCCGAAAATCCTCCTCACGCCAAGGATCAGAAAAGCTATCCTGTTCTATTGCAATCACTTCAGATAAATCACCTTCCGTCATTCGCCGAATTTCCATGAAAGCCTCCTACCTATCCTGCTCTTTGGGTGATACAAATGCCTGTCTTTCGGCCTCCTACCTATCCTGCTCCTTGGGTGATACAAATGCCTGTCTTTCAGCCCGCTCCCTTTCAGCCTGGGATACCCGTAGATAGACCGGTTCATGCTGATCGGCTGTTTCAATCTGACCTTTCTGTAGCATCTCAATCCCAAGTGCTCCTACCGCCCCTGCACGTTGTCGGTTCAAATGAATTGGTGCAAAGAAATAATCTACTTTGATCTTTTCGTGAATGAGCTCCCGATTGACCTCTGAACCATCACCAAGAAAGACTACTTCCCTACCGATCCTGTTAATCTCCTCAAGGATTACGTCCACAGCAAGTGCAGCCTGTTCCTTAATCACCCGGAAATCCTTCTGTACGAACTCAAACAATCCGGTATAAACCTGGTTTCTTCTGGCATCCATCATCGGGCAGATGATGTGTTTTGTGCCATACAGATTATATGCAAGTCCGTTCAGAGTCGGAACCGCAACAATCGGCTTATTCATCGCAAGGCCTAACCCCTTAGCTGTCGCCGATCCAATTCTTAAGCCTGTAAAGGAACCCGGGCCTGCTGTTACAGCAATCGCGTCCACTTCCTTTAAATCGAGCTCTACCATATCAACAATCTCCTTCAGCATGGGAAGCAGCGTCTGGGAATGGGTTTTTTTATAATTGATTGTATATTCAGCCAGAACTGCATCCTCTGTTACGATTGCCACAGAAGCTACCAGCCCCGAGCTGTCCAGCACCAATATTTTCATTTCGGCTATGCCTCATATCTAATTGAGGCTTTCCTCCCTTCCATCCTCCACGGTGATTTCACGATAATCGAAGCCTTTACTCAAATCCTTCTTTATACTAATCCTTGTCCTATCCTTTGGTAAAAGCTCCGCAATCAGCTCCGCCCATTCAATCAGGCAGACTCCGCAGCCGTAAAAATAATCCTCGCAGCCAATCTCCTCCATCTCTTCCATTTCTCCGATCCGGTAAACATCAAAGTGATAAAAGGGTAATCTCCCATCGGTATATTCCTGTATGATCGTGAAGGTTGGGCTGTTCACTGCTTCCTCTATTCCGAGTCCTTTGGCAAAGCCTTGGGTAAAGACGGTCTTTCCGACTCCAAGATCACCGCTCAGACAATAAATCTCACCTTTTCTTGCATTCAGACCCATCCGATATCCTGTCTGATAGGTATCTGCTGCACTGTAACTATCTATCTTCATATCATAAATGCCTTTCATTACAATGTCCTTACTTTCTAAACGGCATTATATCAGAAATGATAAAAAAAAGATAGTGTCCATTGACATAATCCGCCTGTTTGCTATGATGAAAGAGAAATAGTCCGTGCCGAGAGTCACGATGCTAAAAGAAAAATTTTAATACCGATAACCGCAATTCAAGTCAAGAAGTAAACTTTTCTCTGTTATATACTATCGTTACAGGTGGTGAGATAAATGAGTAATTCAGAACAAATTCAGACCGTGCAGAAGCTGCAGATGTATATGGAGAGCAATATCTATAAGAGTATCACCCTAAAGGAGCTGGCCAACGTCGCCGGTTACTCCCCCTGGCATATGTCCAGGATATTTAAGGAGTTGACCGGAAAAAACCCTTTTGATTATCTTCGAGGCCTGCGCTTGACAAAGGCAGCTCTTTATCTTCGGGATAACGAAGCAAAGATTATCGATGTGGCATTGGATTTCGTATTCGATTCCCACGAAGGCTTTACCAGGGCCTTCTCCAAAGAGTTCGGCGTATCTCCGCATCAATACAGCAAGACAACACCTCCGGTCCAATTGTTTCTGCCTTATAAGGTTTATGACCGCAACCTGAATTTCTATAAGGAGGAAAAGAAAATGGCTGATAAGAAAACTACAAAATCTATATTTGTACAGGTAATCGAGCGTCCCACCAGAAAAGTACTGCTCAAAAGAGGCTTCAAGGCAACCGAATATTTTAACTATTGCGAGGAGGTCGGCTGTGATATCTGGGCTCTTCTTACAAGCGTAAAGGAAGCTCTTTATGAGCCAATCGGTATGTGGTTGCCGAAGCATCTGATCTCTCCCGGTACCTCACAGTATGTACAGGGTGTAGAACTGCCGCTGGATTACTCTAATCTGGTTCCGGAGGGTTGTGAGCTGATTACGCTTCCACCCTGCACTATGATGGTCTTCCAAGGAGAACCCTACGATGATGACAACTTCTCCGAGGAGATTGAAGAGGTCTGGGAACATATCGATAAATTCAACCCAGGGCTTTACGGTTATGAATGGGACACCGAGGCTGCTCCGCGTTTTCAGCTGGAGCCGAGGGGTTACCGGGGTTATATAGAAGCCCGCCCGGTTAAGAAAATCTCAAAATAAACAATAAAGTGCTGTTGTATCCTTACGAATACAACAGCACTAAAATCCTGGTTATTTATCACACTTCAAGACATGATGCCGCAAAGCGGCATCTCAAATAATCTAAGAAGAACAAGAAACGAGCACCATAAGCGTGAATTTATGCATTATAAATTCACGTTGCGAGCATTCGCAGTTCTTCCATAGTGTGAAGATGCTTTATCTTCACACTTATGTACAAAGACTGGCTGATGTAAATAAAGAAAGTGGCATAGACTATTTTTTGCATCAGCCTCTTCCTATACCCGGAATGATATTTATTCCAGGATTCTTCCCTTTAGCATCCTATAGGTCCAAAATCCGAGAACCGACATTCCGATACCCTTCACGAAATTGAAGGGTGTAATTCCGAGGATAACCAAGCCTGCTGCATTCTTTATAACCGATATATATGCGGATGCTGCACCGACTACCACATCCATTCCTCCAAACAGCTTCGCATACAAAGGAACCGTTATAAAGTAATTTACTATCGCACCAGCCAGACAAAAGGACACGGTTGATAAAGCAAAGATGAATACCAGATACGCTCCGTTCCAACGTTTTTTCTTATCGCTGTTAACCGTTCCCTCTTTTCGGACATTTTTCAGCTTCCGCAGCTTATACAGAGCTCCCACCGGGATAATGAAGGCACTGCTGATAATGAAGTTCGCCAATTCTCCGACCATACCTGTAGTAGACATAGTCAGCGCTTTGATGAGATTCTTGATCAATTCAACCACCACACCTGCGAAGGGTCCGAATTGCAGCGCTGCGATGACAGCCGGAATATCGCTGAACTCAATCTCCAAAAATCCCAGAAACTTAAAGGGAAGATGTATTAGCATCAGGACATAAGCCAATCCGGATAATAGACCAATGGTTACAAGTTCCCTGGTGGTAATTGTGCTTTTTTGATTTACTACTGTGTTCGTTCTCATATTATTCTCTCCTTTTACTTCAAAGGGAAAATTCCCGGTCATGCAGTATAAAAAAACCCCGATTTTGTTAAAATCGGGGCGTGAAATCATCAGATATCCTGCATCTCTTCTATCATCCAGACTTTACTGTCGGTTTTGGAATTTCACCAAATCAATCCTCAATGGTTATACACCACCTTAGAGTCGCGGACTATACCGCCGGTCGGGAATTTCACCCTGCCCCGAAGAATTTACCTTTTATTATTTTTACAGCATCATCATACAACAGCCAATAGACTATGTCAATATCCGAATGCAAAAAATTTACATGAATTTTATGACTACAGTTCGGTCAGACTCAGCCTGCTCTGATCCGATCGAAGCCCATGGCAGCAACGAAGATATACACCCATAAGTATAAGATCGATGATTAGCTCCGAGCCGTAGCCGACAAAGGGCAAGTGCCCTCCCTCATAAAACGGTAGTATATTTAGGAAGGTCAATACGCAAAAGCTTGTTTTAATAAAGAAATAAGCAGTAATGGAGAGCGCTGTTCTTTTAGAAAGCTCATCGTTAATACGGGTAGCCAAAAGCTGCATATTATATTGCAGGAATAAAAGTATTCCTACGAGGAAAACAAATGCTCCCCAGCCAAAAAGAATGAGTACTGTTGGTAATACTTCACCGCTGTAGGTGTGATTATATTGAGAATTTCCGAACAGAAGAGCAGATTTCATAATGGTGAAATCCTGTACCTTCATATACCCTTTTCCCAGGGCGTCCGAATAAGGATTAGCCCAAATTGTAAAGTACTGCGGATATTCTATCAGCATTATTAGGGAATAGCCTCCGGTTATTACTCCGTAACTCAGGATTCCGATGACTTTGAAAAGCTTGTTATTGGTCTCTTCCCTGATTAGAAGTAGCAGGAACAGAATGGCTGCGATAAAGGTACTGCCCTGGTTGCCTTCCGTGGCAATCAGCATTAGAAACAGCAAACCCAGCCCACTTAAAAGCAGAAGCTTCCATCGGGTTGAACACAATTGAGATACAATGCACAGCACTAACAATAGAATTACTGTATTCCAGGTTGATATTCTATACCTTACAAAGAATAACTCAATATATTTACTGCCACTATGCCAGAAAATCAGGGGGCACTGAGACGGCAGCAGCTTGAAGCATAATACCATGCCCATGAGAATAAATACGAAAAGAATTCCTCTCACACGCACAATACGAAGTGATAGATAATAACAGAAGGCGGAAGTTATTATCCCATATAGCAAGTATTGCAAATACCTATGTATGTAGTAATGCTCTCCCAGATAATCCTTTCTGATTAGAACGGAGTATTGACTGTATATGCAAAAGCCAAATAAGATTAGCACAAGCATTGCAGCACTGATCGATGTGATCCGTTTTCTCATCTCCAAATCAGCTTCCTCCACTTATATAGAATGTATTTCGTTACAAATAAGACACCCAATACTCATGATATTCAGAAGACCAATAATCACTGTCCGAATACCCCTCTCCACTTCCATAAGTATATTTAATCCGTAGGGGACAGGCTTCCTTTGAAATATATAGTGTATATTCAATACTTTTCTCACCGTCCCAGGAGCTAATAATCTTAGCTTCTCCTCTCAGGCCTCGAACTGTCATTTCACAATTTCCGCGTGACTCTAGTATCTCCTCAGCGGCGATACTTCTATGATCCGAGGTTAGTATGAGATTGGGTTTCGTATATTCATAGAAGTAGTAATCACTCTTGCTACGTGAATGCTCCCTGCTTTTGATACAGCATTCTTCGCCCACATAGACTATTTTACTACCCTTATATTTCAGCCGATCCAGAGCTTTTTTAATTTTACTCATATCATTAACCCTCGGTACTTAAAATTCTGATATCCTCAATCTGTAGGTTTAACCCCTGAGTTGCTGCATAATTCAACAGGTTCTTTGATATCTCCTCCTTATATTTATCAATAATCGCAATTGCAATCTCATCCTTCTTATTCTGCGGCATAACAGACAAAGCGGCTTTTGCTACTGATGCCGATAACGAACTGTTCTTTCCAAGTAACTTTGCAAAAAGTCCCACCTCTTCCTTCTCGGCAATATTCTCAATAACCATTGGAAGAAAGGCTTCGACTGCAGCTCCATAGTCTACATCCTTTATCTTAATATTTATCTCAATCACGGTCATACCTCCTTCTATGATTTGCTTTCATCCTTATTGTAATTTTTCCTGCGAACGCCAATCATTATTTATCTTCCCGCAGGCTCTCATCTGACTTACCGCACGATCGGCACTGGCATAAACAGAGGCTGTACCTGCTCCCGTTGCGGCATAGTCCATGGAAAAATCTGCATTAATCCCGATTGAGGAGGCTTCCTTGGCAGAATCAATATTTGCACCCATGAATATAAACTGCCAGCTGTATTTTTCTGTCTGATGAGTGATCATTTCTTTTACTCTGTTCTGACTATATTCTTTACTTGCATTCTCCAGTCCGTCCGTAATGATAACCATGATTACTTTGGAGGGGCGCTCTTCCTCAGCCATTCCCGCCAGCCTGTGTCCTAAATCGTCAATTGTCTTTCCGACTGCATCATATAAAGCGGTCATCCCTCTCGCAAAATAATCCTTGCCTGTAATAGGCTGTACAGCCTTTATGTCAGCCGCATTGATCAGCACCTCGTACTGATCGTCAAATAATATGGTGGTAACCAGAGCTTCCCCTGGCTCCTGCTTCTGATTCTCAATAAAGGTATTGTAACCACCGATGGTGTCCTTTACCAATCCTGACATTGACCCGCTGCGATCCAGTATACATACGATTTGTGTAAGATTTTCTTTCATAACAAACTCCTCCCTTTCGTTTTATTTATTTCTGTCCTGTGCTGTTTTTCTTTCCGCTTCCATACGAAGCTGTTGCCTTTCTTCATAGGTCATGTCCCGGAAGGGTATTACTATTCTGCCTAAGGTATCAATGTATGCATAGACAGTAGTCTCATTGCAGTTTTCACCGCCAAAACCATCCTCATCCTCAAAATACCTGCCATCCGGATACAATGTCCACCAGACCAGCGCGACTCCATTGCGGAACTGCTCTATTCCAAATCCGTAGGGAGCACTCAGTGAATATGCATTCTGAGGATTCTCCAGTCTGTCAATCCTCTCATAGTCGATATCCCCTGGTAATATATTCTTCAGCTGCTTGTGTCTGTCCAGTACTTGGATTTCCCGCTGAACCAGTGTATTTTTAAGTACCAACCCGCCATCCTCTGTGTGATTTACGAGCATTCCTTCTCCTAGATGATAAGTAGTTTTCTCTCTGTCATTCCATGAATCAGACAAACGTTCTACCAGACTTTTTATCCACGATACCATTCCATCACCTCTCCCTGATTTGTCCCTGCTACCATGCCGCACTCAGATAAATTTTTGAATATATCCTCACACAGGCCGCTTCTGACTGCAATCCCGATATTTCGCTCTATCACTGACTTATGGGTTAACGAGAAAAGCATCTTGTCATACCTGGGAATTCTAAGGACGGGAGCCGGATCAATACACATTGTTGAGCCTATTAAAGACTGCATCAGTAATGATGTCTGCAATCCGCTGTCTGTCTCAAAGAACACACCGGCTTCCGCTCGAATACTTCCTTCCGGCTGTAGGCTTGCTTCTACCCGATCAAGCTTGATATAGATAAAACTCTCCAGCCCGGGAACACTTTTGAACATACCGTTCTTACGCATGATAATGATCGAAGTATCATTGCTGTCCTTCTCGGATCTAATCATGAAGCCTTTATTCGCATATTTAGCGACCAGGGCATTCACTATTTCTTCCAAGGGCTTTTCTGTTTCTATTTCATATTCATCAAAAACCTTTACACAATCTGCCTTTATCATCCTTTTCATATAACGCACCCCTTTGCTATTGTTTTTTGTTGGCTGTTTCGATAATTGAATTATACTGATTACTTCCTATGATTGTGTAAAATTGAATTTGACATATACTAAAAAGAAAAAAGTGCCGTAGCGGTAAACTACGGCACCAGCCAACTAATCCCTATGAAATATTATCCTTGATCTACTATCTTCTGCTACTATCTTCTGCCCCTATCACCCGTGTACAGAAATTGATAGAAAGCCTTTGCAAACTCCGGAAAGCCTGTCATTTCCCCAGTACTTGGCAATTCTGTGCTTATATTACCGAAGCTTATTGTCTTTGGCTTTCCTGTTCTTGCGCAGTACGCTCCATATCCATCCACAAAGAATACTCGTTCTTGATAGAGTTCCTTATTAAATTTCCCATCACGATTACAATAAACCTTATGAAGCTGAGAATAAACATAATCCTTGAACTTCTCCTGACTATCTTCCGGAACATCGTCATAATGATTAATTACAAAGAATACACTTTCAGGATTTCTGAATTTAAACTCCCCCGCTATATAGTCAAGCTCTTCTCTTGAAAATAATCTATGTGCACTCATGCTATAGATTATGGCACCACAGCTTTTCATTATCTCCGTAAATTGCTCTGAAGAATCCATATAATATGTACCGCCCAAGCAGAGAAAAATTTCAATATTATCTGGAAGCACAGCATCTGATACAGAAAGCTTAATGTAATTGATTGTATCAATGATATTTTCCACTTCACTCCATGCAGTCAACTTCTTCATCAGAAGTTCCACAGGTACATACTCTTTCTTCTTATGCTCTACAGTCTCATTCTTAAAACAGATGAAAGCCTTCTCCTCTTTCTCTTTCGCAGCAACAATCTTGAACATCACCGGGAAAGTATGCTCGCAATCTATTCCGGGAATATCACTTTTTAATAACGCTTTGAGCAGAGTGCTCTTTCCACATGCAAATCCACCTATCATTGCAACCTGCAGCTTCCCCCGGTCGATCAGCGTTTCCTCTATCACCCTGACTTTGCTCGCACCTGAAACTTCCATTTAATTTTCTCCGTTTCATTTTTTTTACGGTTCGAGATACACATTTGCCATGCTCAAGATAATAATTAACAGCCCTTTGTTTTTCCTCTTCTGTAAATTTAGGCTGCTTAATAAAATCTTGGTGAAGCTCTCCATTCTGCGAATACTCGTTGTACCAGTTCCAAAGAGATTCCCTGGAGGGATATCCCAACTCGCGGATTACAGTAGAATAACTCAAGTCATACTGTAATAATAGTTTTACTGCTTTTATTCGTTCTTCATATGAGAACATGCGGCACCTCCTAACTCAAATCAAGTCCAGGATTTTGTCCGCACCCCCTTTAAGTACCGCCATCATATTTAGTCTCTTTAACGCGATGATGGCATCCACATGCTTCTGCTCAGCCGCTTTCTTGTACCATTTGACTGCTTCTCTTAGGTTAACCGGAACACCATAACCTTTCTCATAGTAGATAGCCACATTTTGCTGTGCAATCGCCAATCCTCCGTTCGCTGCTTTCATAAACCACTCAAAAGCATTTTGATAGCTTTTTTCCACACCGGTTCCATTCTGATACAATACACCCAGATTATTCTGTGCATTGAGATTCCCTGCCTCAGCTGACAGTTTGTAGTATTTGAATGCATTGCTATAATCTCTATTCGTTCCGGTTCCATTGGAATAACAGTAGCCTAGCAAATAATACAGATTGCTGTCCTCTACTCCGGCTTTTAGGGCTTCGTTAAACCACTTGACGGCTGCTGTTTTATTCATTTCTACTTCCATACCATAGTAATACATAAAGCCGATACTGTATTTGGCATTTGCATGGTCTTGTTTTGCGGCCTTAGAGTAATATTCAAAAGCCTTCAGATAATTAGTCCGACAACCTTCACCCTTATAATAGCACTCGCCTACCTCATATAGTGCTCCTACATGGCCGTTTTCCGCTGCTATCATTAAATGTTTCAGACGTTTCTCATCATTGTCGACTTCACTCAGTCCTGTAAGATATTGCCTTCTCGCAATGATTTCTTTGTACGGGACGGCTATTACATAGATATGATTGAAAATTTCCGGCTGCTTTTCGAGATAAATTTTTAATTTTGCATAACCCCAGTCTTTTGCCTCTATAGTCAAATTTATTGAATTCCCTCGGAATTCCTCCCATCTCACTTTCACGATTTCCGAACCTTCTTCGATCGCATAAACCAGAGAATAGCTTTCCGAAGGATTCTCCACTGTAACCGTAACAGGAGCATCCTCCCAAACAGCGATCAAGGATTCCGGAATGTTAATCCAGGTTCCCTGTTGTAAATGATCGACTCCTTTAAAATTCCGGCTGATGCATAGCTTTAGCTCCTTAATTTCTCTGTATAGCTGCATAAGTTTTAAATGCTCATGTTCAACTTCTTCTAACTCTTCCTCCAAACCTCCCGTAATAAGATCTGCCTTAATACATAGGTAGGAGTATAGATACTCCATAAAACCTTCGAATTCTCTCTGCAGCTTCGGAAGAGCCTCCTCCAGAAAGCTTTTCTTCGAGGCTTCCGTATAATCATTATAGGTATAATAATATTTTCCTCCGCTGACTCCATAAACAAATGTTCCGTCAACCACATCATCCAGAGCATCCACCATTCGTCCAAACAGAGTTTTTTCATGCTTTGTCGAGATGGGCTCCGGGACTTTATATTGATCTATCGTTTTCGCTATCCAGTAATTCAAATCATAATTGTTACACGCATCCGACAGAGCCGGATAGGTAGCCCGAAGTTTATTTACCTGGTCTTTGAAAAATTCTTTTGTTACACTTCGCAGTGCATTATATGTATTTTTGGTGTATTCATATATTTTCCCTTTTCTTGAGCTAATCTCACCATTAATCTTATCCAGGAAGTAGCCTTTCATATCCAGCAATATTCTTTTATTCTCAGACAGCACGTTGGCCCACAGAGAGCTCGCCGAATACAACAGGCACATTTTCTCCTCCCTGATGTTCTTCTCTCTATCGTCAATCAGCTTCTTCTTTTTATCACAGATTGCTCGGTATTGATCAAACCAAGCTCGACTGATCTTATCTGCATTTTCATACACAACAGAGAATCTGGATCTTTGCTTGATCGCATAGGAATGATAGGATGCCGGATCTACGATTTGCTTCAGCCAAAGATCAAAGCCTCCAAGATCGACATATTTTCTTTCTGAACAAGTAAAAAAATGCGTACCTGTTCCTACAATATCGTTTCCATATTTCTGTAATACTTTCTCAGCACGTTCTTGGACCGCATCAAATTCTTTCTGTGTGTTGATATAGTTGATGCAATTAATGACAGAAACACAGTTTCCTCCGAGCCTGGCATTCAAATCATCCATAAATTTTCTCTCCGTCTCATCGGCAAACTTCGTCGGATTGAAAACCACGATGCACAGGTCGGCATGATTAATTTCACGTTTTGTTATTTCATCCAGGACTCCTTTGGTATCATCACAAATTCCGGGAGTATCCACAAGCTCCACATTGTCCTTCAGCAGAGGGGACGGAAGTTCAATTACGACTTCACTGACATCCTCTGCTCTCCTGTCTTCTCCCCTAATCAATGCTTCAACATCCTCGAAGCTTCTATATCGGTGCGTTTCTCCCTTTACGTTGATTTGAAGTGTCGGACCGTATTTGATTCGAGTAATAACCTTTGTTGTTGATAATATACTTGTAGGGAGCCTGCACTCCTCTCCCATAAGTGCATTGATTAATGAGGTCTTTCCTGTGGAAAACCCTCCGCAGAAAACAATTTTGAATGGATTGATATCTTTCCTTAACAGTACTTCCCTTAAGACATTCAGTTTTTCATAAGATTCTTCAATGAAGTGATCTAATGTATCTTGATTATTCTCTGATTTGTTATTCACAATTATCGTAATCCCCCCTATTTAGTATAATAATCATTATACTAAAGAATTGAAAAAGCTTGTAAATTGTACTTTGACAAATCTATCTTTCGAACAAAAGAGAGCTGTTTCAAAGCCAGGTGGTTCCTTCAACGAAGGTTGGCAATCCGAAACGGCTCCCTTGTTATTCAATCTAAATTACGCATTTACCTGTCGTATTTTTCACAGATTGCTGCCAATCTGTCTTCCGTCTTCTTTAGCTGCTCCACATATGCAGCTTTTATCTCTTCTGTCTGTGCTTTCTTCTTCCCTCTCGCAGAAGAACTGCAAAAGAAGAAGCCTAAGAGTAAAATAACTCCTGCTATAGCGAGAGAATTCAGAAAGGCAAAATGAAGTACATATTTTATTACAACAAAAGAACCAACTCCTATACCGGCAGAGACCAGATAACCTACCGGAGAGGTTTTTACAGGAAGGTTTACCTCCGTAAATTTGAACTCTCCTAAGGCTCTAAGAAAATCTCTAGAAAAATCATCTTCCTTGCTGGAAAGCCAATTGCCCTCATACATAAGACTGCTGGACCATTTTTGTTTCTGCAGCCCATAGGTTTCATTCAATTTATCCAGGTTGATTTTACCGAAATAATCAAATTGCTTATTTAGTTCTACCTTAATCGCTGTAATGACATTGCCCCACTGCGATTGAAATTCCGTTTTTATTGACATTGATTTTTACACTCCATCCATTGACGTAATCGCTTGATTAACCGAGTTACCAGTACCCGGCTAATCAAGCGTACTAATTCTTCCTATCGATTATTTGATTGCTAAGTCCACGATATCCTTTGAAGAAAAAGCCTTACCATCCAGGTCCTTGCTTATTTTATTAATAATATCAACCATTGCCTTCTTAATATGCTCAAAGCGGTCCTTCTCATTCTCTAAGTCGAAGGATTTATTGCTACAATTAGCAATGATGGTATTTAATGTATTCTCCTTCTCCTGTAATGCATCCAGAAGTCCCTTGGAAGCCTTTGAGTTCGCTTCTGTAATCACTCCGCCGATATTATTCTCGATACTGATCTGGTAATTCAGACGGCTTTCCTTAATATTATTGACTGTCTCAGCTTTCGCACCTTCAATAATTTTACCCGCGATATTTCCAAAGCCCTTGTTCATCTTAAATAATCCGTAAGCAACACGTGCAATGATATAGATCAGGTAGGTTCCCGTCAATGCCATAACAATACTTGCGATAATTGCCTCTACAATGCAGTTCACAATCGTATCCTTGATTACATCCATCCAGGACCTGCTGGAATCCAATATGATAGTGGTAGCTCCATCATAATCATGATAGAGCAAAGCTAAAAGCAATTTACCATAGCTGAAATCCCCTGTGATTTTAGAGGTATCAATTCCTGCATTTTGGGCAATCTGACGGTAAATGCTGCTTAAGTCAAGGTTTACACCAAGCTCCGATATTTTCTCATCATACTGACGCAGTATCTTCTCAAGTTTACCAAAGGATAAGGTCGCTGCCCCGCCAATGTTATTCCTTAAGGTCTCTGATTTATAATCGATAAATCCAGTAATTGCTTTGGTTACCGGTGCAATCAGGTTCTTGAATTTCTCATCCTTCGCAAGCTCATATTCAGGATCATTTACCTTCATATTCTTGAATACCTTGCCTAACGTACGAAGCACCTTATCCTTGCCTTTTTCACCAATAATTTTAGTCATAGCCCCCCAGCCGAAATCGTCGATTTTTCTGTCCTTAAAATACTCATCCCAGCTGACATCGACATCATTCGCAAATTCATCATATGCTCTGATTGCTTCGACAACAATTTCCTTACTTGCATTGGAGCAGGCGGTTTTGATATCTTCCATGATATTTTTAAACTCCTTGATCGCCTTTTCCACTTCCTTTTGTTCTGCTTCCAGCCCATCCAAATCACGCTTGTAAATGTCGAGAACCTCATCAATTTTCTCGGTTGCATGTAAGTACATGGCAGCCATCTTAGCTCTATAAGCCTCAAAAGCAGCCTTATCCCTGTCACTGGAAAGCAGGAAGTCATTCAGAGAATTCTCAAACTCCGGAACACCGGTCTCCCTGTCATCGATTTTAACTTCAAGCTTTTGCATACCTACCTTGATTACATAGGGCTCACCGGTTCTTGCACATAGAGAACCATAGGCATTGGTGTAGAAGACGCGTTCCTTATACAATTCCTCGTCAAAATTGCCGTCCTTATCCACAAAAACGTTATATAGAACAGATAATGTATTCTCCTGAAACTTCTCCACTTCCTTTTCATTTACGGAATCATATCGCGTAATGACAAAGAACACATTCTTCAACTGCCTATTGGCAAATTTTGCATTGATATAGTCTTTTTCTCTGGCGTTCAGCGCCTGTGTCGCATTAATCAGGAACACAACTGCATCGGCATTTTTTAAGAAGCTTTCAGACTTCTCATCGTCCACTCCCGAGTGATTAAGTCCTGGAGAGTCTACCAGCTGTACCATGTTCTCGAATAAACTTTCCTTCTGTGTGATTTCGGCATGATTTACATCAATAAATTTATCATCCTTTTCTGACTCCAGGCGGAACTTATGAAAGAATTCATTCACAGACATTTTCTCAGCTGCCGGATGTTTTTCTGTTTCCTCTTTATAATATACCGTTACTGCCTCTTCACTGGCCCCAAAAATAATTTTCGTGATGGCGGCAGTCTCAGGGGTAATGGCTACACCCAGCAAATTCTTTTTTAATAATGCATTAATCAGTGTGGATTTTCCACCGGAGAATACACCAGTAAACATAACCTGAAAAATACCCTGTTTGAATTCTTCAATTTTCTGCTTTAATTCCTGTGGTTCTGTCTCCAACCCCAATCCTGGAACAAACCCGTATTTTGCTTCCTTTGTCCTGTCCTCTCTCCCCAATAATTCTGCATAATCGGTAAGAGCATCTGTCATGTTTTCCGTGAGCTTTTTAACATAAGTAAAATCTGTTGCCATAATAACCTCTTCCCTTCCGTAATGAATTTAGTTTAATTTTTCTTTTATTTCAGGTAATATTTCTACCTTAATGCCGTTTATATAGGTCATCAGTTTTTCAGCCTCCACCGCTTTGTCATGCATACGGTTTAATTCTAATAGAATTGCCTCTGCAAATTTCTTATAGGAAGCAATGATCTCAGCTTCTATATTATGTACTATGTTGTCGATGGAATGATCAGCGGTTTTCAATATTTCGGTTTTTGTTATATTACATATTGTATTAACTTCTTGCATGATTGCCTCTTTGTTCTCAGCATCTATGGTTTTTTGTGAAAAGCTTTTCACCGCTTTCGATCCAACAGCGGTTGCAATTCCCAAGGGAAGGCTGATTAAAAAGGCAACCGGGATAGAACCCCAAAGCATAATTTTAGACATTTTACCAATGGTCTTTTCTGTAGAAGATTCTTTTGGATTATAGGGTATAGGACCTCTCTCGATGGCGATGTAGGACATTGCATATTCGAGAACCTTACGTTTGCTTTCTGATACATCCTGAAAAAACTCTCCGACATCCTGCTCCATCTTAACATATATATTATCAATAAGAACCTGCGTATCCTTCTTTAATTTCTTATCCTGCTCCCGTTCAAAATTTTCCCAGATATCCGCCAGATAGTTTGGTATCTTTTTCTTCGTTGCAGCAATGTCCTTTGAGGTTTCAACCGCCTTTCGTATATTATCCAGTGCCTCTTCATTATATTTGCTGATATCCATAGTTAATTCATACTTCAGCTTTGCACTAAAGTTTCCCGACAGCGTACTGGCAGCTATTCTGCCTGCGGTTTCGATCTTTCCTTTTCTCTTTTCCAACTCACTGATCAACTCATCAAGCTCATGATTATCTAGCTTAGCATCTTCTTCTATCTCTTTCACTGCTTCGTCAATCTCATTGATACAATTCAGGATTGCCTGATCCATTGTGATAGTATGTAGCTCCTCAATTTCTGCCGCCAGCTGTGTTCGAACAAAATCCCGCAGCTCCTCCTGACCGGAATTAAAAATTCTGCAATCGAGGTTGGACAGCTTGTTGTAAGAGTGGACACTGTCAATCACCACATTCATGTCTGCATCAGTATTTAATAACTCCAAATTACATAGAATAATGCCAAATCTCATACCTCCCAGAAAGCCTTTTACACAGGTCTCTATGAAATTACGCTCATTCATATTCATTGCTGCCGTAGCATTGGTAATTAAAAATACGAATTCAGAATGATTAAATTCTTTTTTCCAGTTAAACTCTACGAATTCATTATAGCTAAACAGAACTGAAATATTCTGTCCTATGAGTGCTTCATTCTCCAGGCTTAGGATGATCTCCGGAACAGATGCAGGCTCAGCCTGTTTAATTGCTTCGATAATCTCAGAAGCATTACAGCCGATTGCTGTTCCGTCTGCGCTTATACAGCAGCCTCCGGTTTCATTATAAGTAAAAACAAATCTACAGGCTCTGTCTATATAAGCAAATTCCTGTTGAGGCAGGAGCTCCGTATTCAATATTGCTTGCACCGTACCAAGCAACAAGGGCAATGTCTGTCCCGTAAAAAGAATATTTGCCTTTCTGTCCGCAATAACAGTCTCGCGTGCTTCCTTTACCAACTGGGCAATTTTTAAAGAATGCAATTCATTTGCAATTCCATCACAAGCATTTAAAACTTCCATTTTATTCATATCCATGATATATTCCCTCGATTCTCTGTTTATAGTATGACTTTAACAATACTATTGGTTCTGTGTTCAAGCTCCTCATCGTCTAACAGCTTCATACCAGGTTCAATCTGTCGGTTGGTTATTCTATAATACTTTTCAGAATGAGCAAACAGATCGAGAGCTTCTATACGCTTTGGAATGATGGGATGTGACATTAATATTTCTCGTAATTTTCCTAATTTTGAATTCTGACTGAAACTCCTATAGTTCTCCAGATAATCATCAATATCCAGACTATCCACATTCAAAAATCCGGCTTCCAGACGCAGTAACGCTTTTTTTGCCGTGTCTATATTCCCGCAGCAGATTAATCCTGCCCTGTCAGCAGAGATTTCGGACCTTCTGCTCCAAGCATTCAGCGGATATTTGACCGCATTTGCTACAAAGGTTCCTATCACCGGTACTAACCCGCTTAAACTGCCTGCTGTGCTAAGCGCTGTATGGTAAACTACATGTCCGAGGGCAATATGTCCGCATTCATGCCCGATGACAAACTTCTGCTCTCCCGGCTCCATAAGCAGCGTCATCAGGCTGCTTAATGCTATGTATGAAAATTCATCCGTTCCGGCCGTCCTGGCATTGATGCCTGCAACCGAACGGGAAATGACCACATAGGGTCTAGGAATACTTAATTTGTGTGAACAGTCTTCTACGATAGCATTCAATTCGGGGTAATTATTTTGATCAATTTTAATACTAGTTGCAAGAGATAAGCCAGCTTCCAGATCAACACATAAATTTACATATTTGTTGAAGGCTTCGTTAATAATTTTATTATCCAAAACCTTAATGATCCCTGCATCAATCGGATGAGCAAATTCCAGCGCCCGGTTCACCGAAAGGCTGCTTTCTCTGCCTGCCTTATGTCCATGATGCTCAACATTATCAAAAGACGGACAGGTAATACCTGAATTGTACTCCATAAATACAGCTCCTTTATAACAAACTTAAAGCATGGCAGGCAGTACGAGGACGCTTTATATACTGTCAATGCTTTAGTAAGTATATATTACAACAGGTCAATTTTATTTTTGTCATATTTCGTTTTACATTTATCCGTTAGGTATCAATTAATGTCTTTACGCCAAATTGATAAAGTAAATCATTGACCATATCAAGGTCATAGTCCGAATTCTTTAAAATATATTCTAGAATAACATCTCGTTTATCGGATTTTTTAAAGGAATATCCAAACTCCTGTAAAAATTCAACCGCTTCGGGATAATTTAATTTCAGACCAATGATCATCAGTAATATATTTTGCTTACTGAGAGACTTACTGTTGTCCCGTATTCTTGCAAAGGTCTGCCTGGACATCCCTATGTAGTTATAAAAGCTGGAATCCGTCTTAAAGCCCCCGCGTTCAAGATATTTCCCCAATAATTTATATAGATTACTTCCGTTGTTTTTATTATCTCGAAGGACTTTTTCAATCGATTGTTCAATGTTACGTTCGCTCTTTTTGCTTACACAATGTTTTCTTATATTATTGTTAATAAGCTTCGTTATTCGTGATTGTTCTCCAAACTCAGCGGACAGCTTATTTAAAATTTCTTCATTACAATTTTCTAATACCATAAGCAGAAGCTCCGCGTCACTGAAGCTTTCCCCGTTGGCACCGATAAATCCCCCAGTGGCTTCTCCAAACGAAACCTCTAAAATACTTAATACAACACGTATACTATCATCGGAATGATCGCCATTCACCAAATCACATATGAATTGTTTTACAAATAGGAAATCCGTATCCGGTTCTGGATTCTCCTGATTCGTGAACTCTTCTTCCATTTGTAATAAGTATCGTTCAATATCCTCAATTAGACTTAAACTTATCATGATATACATCACCTATCATAAGAATAATTTTAACTATATGAATAAAGTTAGCATAATTAGTACTTATTATCAATTGATTTTTCCATTTTTTCTTAAATTATATCAAATATTATATTTTTTACCATATAGTGGCATTTATTTTTTTTATTATAAGCCAGAAATACTTTTCAAGCTATGACTGAAGCAAAACTAAAGCTCCTGACAAGGATTATAAAATGGGTAGAAAGAAAATGGGATAACCGATTGGTCAAATACCAAACAGTTATCCCTGATTTATTCAAAACTCTATTAACTTAGTTTCATCGACAGTTGAATTCTCTTCTTAGCAACATCCACACCAATGACCTTAACCTCTACGATATCTCCTACGCTTACCACATCCAGCGGATGCTTGACGAATTTCTTATCAGACATCTGAGAGATGTGTACCAGACCATCCTGATGAACACCGATATCGACAAATGCACCGAAATCAATGACATTACGCACTGTGCCCTTCAAAATCATTCCTTCTGTCAGATCTTTGATCTCAAGCACATCTGTTCTTAGAATCGGTTTAGGCATCTCGTCGCGAGGATCACGTCCGGGTTTCTCCAGCTCCTTGATGATATCGGTCAGCGTAATCTCGCCGATTCCAAGCTCCTGGGACAGCTTATGCTTGTCCTTAATCTTCCTTCCGATCGTGATGATATCCTCCCCCTGGTCTACAGCCGCAGGATTGGATTTCGTCTGGGGTGCTTCAGAGACCATGACTCCTCCTTTACCGACTGCCGCCGCCAAAGCTTTTCCAAAGGCGGTATCCTGTGTCTTTACAGTAATTGTCTTCGTCATCTTCTCCGATTTAGGTTCAGATTTTTTGGCAGTCTCAGTCACAGTCTTCTGCTTCATGGCTTTTACCTGGATTTCCTTCACATCCTCCAGCGTCATGCCAAGCTTTATAAGGAGATCCCGGGTTGCCGCATAAGATTCCGGATGAACGCCGGTAGCATCCAGGGGATTGTCCCCTCCGCGAATTCTCATAAAGCCGGCACACTGCTCAAAGGCCTTAGGACCCAGCTTAGCAACCTTTAAAAGTTCCTCACGGCTATGGAAACGGCCGTTGGCTTCACGATATGCAACGATGTTTTTGGCAATTACCTTGCTAATTCCGGATACATGCTCAAGCAAGGATACGGAAGCGGTATTTAAATCCACGCCAACTTTATTGACACAATCCTCAACTACGCCGGAAAGCACCTCGCCCAGCTTCTTCTGGTTCATATCATGTTGATATTGTCCTACACCTATCGATTGGGGATCGATCTTAACCAGCTCCGCCAGTGGGTCCTGCAATCTCCTGGCGATGGATGCCGCGCTTCTCTGTCCTACATCAAAATTCGGAAATTCTTCGGTTGCCAGCTTGCTTGCCGAATAAACAGAAGCACCTGCTTCATTTACAATGATATATTTTAGCGGTTTGTTTAATTCCTTTAACAGCTCTACGATAATCATCTCAGATTCTCTGGAGGCAGTCCCGTTGCCCACGGAGATGAGTGTAATATTATATTTATCAATCAGTTTCTTCACGACCAGCTTCGCTTCTGCTACTTTATTCTGCGGAGCTGTCGGATAGATGACCACTGTATCCAATACCTTGCCGGTGCTGTCCACAACTGCCAGCTTACAGCCGGTACGGAAAGCCGGGTCCCATCCAAGAACTACCTGACCGGTGATTGGAGGTTGCATCAGAAGCTGCTCCAGATTCTTACCGAACACCTTAATGGCACCGTCCTCTGCCTTCTCTGTCAGCTCATTTCTGATTTCACGTTCAATTGCAGGAGCAATCAGCCGCTTATAGCTGTCTTCTATGGCAGTCTTTAGTACATCATTGGTATAAGGATTATCCTTCACAATCACCTTCTTCTCGAGATAACGAAGAATACGCTCTTCCGGAGCATTCACCTTGACAGTCAGTACCTTCTCATTCTCTCCGCGGTTGATGGCAAGTACTCTATGCCCGGCAAGCTTCGTGATGCCTTCTTCAAAATTGTAGTACATCTCATAGACGGATTCCAGCTTGGCATCCTTTGCTACTGATACCAGAGTTCCTTCCTTAGTGGTGACATCGCGGATGTAGCTGCGATGCTCGGCTTCATCAGAGATATCCTCGGCAATAATATCCATCGCTCCGGCAATCGCCTCTTCCACAGTGCGAACCTCTTTCTCCTCAGATAAGTATACTTTTGCTGCCTGCTCCAGGGGTTCCCCGGTATCCTGTGCCAGAATCAATGCCGCAAGACCCTCCAAACCCTTTTCTTTGGCTATGGTAGCCCTGGTTCTTCTCTTCGGACGGTAAGGGCGGTATAAATCCTCTACCACAACAAGGGTGGCAGCCGCTAATATCTGTGCCTTCAATTCCTCTGTCAGCTTGCCCTGTTCCTCTATACTATTTAATACCTGAGTCTTTTTCTCCTCAAGGTTTCTTAAATACTGTAATCTTTCATGAAGGTTTCTCAGTTGCTCGTCATCCAGGGAGCCGGTAGCTTCCTTACGGTATCTCGCAATGAAGGGAATGGTATTTCCCTCATCGATTAATTTCACGGCCGCCTCCACCTGTTCCAGACGAATGCCGAGTTCTTCTTTTATCTGCTTTAAAATATCCATCGTTCTGCTCCTTAGATCATATTTCTCATCTTTATATTCTATTTAGTAACATTTTTACCATTTTTAATGATATCATCCGCATCCATGAAAAGCAACTGTATTTACTTAAAAATGCCTATGTGGGTATATTGACTGCTTCAAGAACCCGTACTATAATAAAGGTAATAAATGCTCCATTCTGTCTTATATTGTAAGCCTTTCACAGAATTGTCAGTGATAAAGGAGGTGCTTTCATGATCGGTTCTGTTGGTTATACAACCTATGCCTATCCAGTTGCGGGAGTCAATAGCATGAACGTCCCTGCTTCAGCCGTGACAAAAATCAGCAGCATCCGACCGATCACGGATAAAGTAACCATAAATGTGGACCAGGTCAAGCCGGCTGAATGCCAGACCTGTAAGTCCCGTAAATACATGGATGTTTCTAATGAACCGAATGTCTCCTTTCAGTCACCTACGTATATCTCTCCTGAAGCTTCCTTTGCCGCTGTATCTGCTCATGAACAGCAGCATGTATCCAACGCTGTAGCCTCAGGGAATCAACCCGGAAACCAGCTGGTATTCTCCTCTGTATCCTTAAAGATGAGCGTTTGCCCGGAATGCGGTAAGCCTTATATCGCAGGAGGCACTACCAGAACACAAATCAAGTACAATGAAAGTAATCCCTATGAGTCCTCCCGTAAATCTGTCGAGGGAAGTTTATTAAAGGGGATGAATTTCGATTCGGTAGCGTGACTACTCACAGTGCTAAAAATTAATTGTAACGTAGGCTGTTGCAAAATACTCTTAGATAATTTAAGGTAAGGATAACATGTATCCCGTAATGCACTATTTGACGGACAGACTGTTGAATTAGGTAAAGCTATCAAAAATCTATTCTCTCTGAGGGCAGTTGAAAGGGGAAGCTTAAAAGCTTCCCCTTTCGCATATAACCATATATTCTAAACACACTCCGAGATAAACAAATTAAACTTATGCCAAAGCAAACTTATCATGTACTGCAATCATCGCTTTTTCTACATACGCTTCATCAATCAGAACAGTAACTCTAATTTCAGAGGTAGAGATCATCTTAATATTTACCCCTACATCATAAAGAGCCTCAAACATTTTCGCTGCCACTCCTGCATTGGACATCATTCCGGCACCAACGATGGAAACCTTGGCAACATCTCTTTCCACATCAATCTTCTGACAAGTCAGGCTTCCTCCCTGATGACGTTCCAGAATTGCGATTGCCTCGTCCAAATCATCTTTTTTTACGGTAAAGCTGATATCCTTCTTGCCATCTCTACCGATGGACTGCAGTATGATATCTACATTGATATTATGATTTGCCAGATGATTGAATAATTTGAAAGCCACGCCGGGCTGGTCCTCCAAACCGATCACTGCGATACGTGCCGCGTTCTTATCACATGCAACACCGCTAACTAGCATTTTTTCCATTTTTACTTCCTCCTTAACAACAGTGCCCTCTGATAGATTAAGACTGGAACGAACTACTAACTGTACCCCGTATTTTTTCGCCATTTCCACAGAACGATTATGCAGAACACCTGCACCTAAGGATGCCAGCTCCAGCATCTCATCATAGGTAATCTCTTCCAGCTTTCTTGCACTAGGTACAATTCTTGGATCAGCGGTAAATACTCCGTCCACATCCGTATAAATCTCACAGGCATCCGCGTTTAGTGCTGCTGCCAAAGCAACTGCGGTCGTGTCAGAACCTCCGCGACCAAGCGTTGTATAATCATCGAATTTATTAACTCCCTGGAAACCAGTGACCAGAACCACACGTTTTGCTTCCAATTCATTTTCGATTCTTTCTGTATCAATCCTCTTTAACCTTGCATTTCCATAAACGCTGGTAGTATGCATCGCAACCTGATATGCATTCAGAGATACCGCCGGAACACCCATAGTATCCAGTGCCATTGCCATCAAAGCAACTGAGACCTGCTCACCAGTAACCATAAGCATATCCAGTTCTCTTTTTGATGCATTCGGGTTGATATCTTTCGCTTGTGCCAGGAGGACGTCCGTCGTCTTGCCCATTGCAGAGAGCACCACTACAACTTCATTCCCCTTCTTATACTCCTCTGCAATCCTTCCGGCAACACTTTTGATTCTTTCTTTATCACCAACGGAAGTTCCGCCAAATTTCTTAACTATAAGCATAGATGCCTCCTACCTAGATAATAGCTTATCGATTACCGTGTAGCCTTCCCTGACCACATTGCCGCTCTTTTCGGCTTCTTCTTCGTTATAGAGCCAGTTGTTATTCTGTTCTGCGGTACTGTCATAAAGCAGATAGGGAACCGGGCTGCTGGTATGGGTCCGGCATCGGATCGGTGTAGGATGATCCGGCATAATCAACATTCGATATTCTACCCCTGCCTTCTTCATCTCATCTATTACAAGCCTAATCACTCTCTGATCAAGATATTCTATCGATTGTACTTTATTCTTCACATTACCCTGATGTCCCATCTCATCTGGTGCTTCCACATGGATATAGACAAAATCATAATTCTCCTCTAAAAGCACTTTGACTGCTGCCATCGCTTTACCCTCATAATTCGTATGAAGGGTCCCGTTAGCGCCGGGTACCTCGATCACCTTCATACCGGCTCCAACCGCTATACCCTTCAACAAATCAACCGCAGAAATCATCGCACCTTTTTTCTTTGTCTTTTCTTCGAAGGAGGTAAGTGCAGGCTTTGTTCCCGCGCCCCAGAACCAGATGGAATTAGCTTTATTTAAGCCTTTTTCCTTCCTTGCCACATTGATCGGATGTTGATTCAGAATATCATAGCTCTTTCTCATCATCTCCTTGAACGCAGGTTCCTTCGGCAAATAATCACCGATAACTCTGCCCAGGATATCATGAGGCTGAGCCAGGTCGATCACTTCACCGCGATCCCAAATGGTTAAATGACGGTAACTGGTGCCCACATAGAATTTATAGATATCGGTCTCTAATTCCTTTCTGACAGCTTCCAGCAACACAGCCGCATCCTCGGTTGAGATCTCACCGGAGCTGTGATCCAGGATAGTCCTCTGTTCATAAGGAATCTCCTCTTCTGATAAAGTCACGATATTACAGCGAAGAGCGATGTCCGTAGTATTCATATCTACTCCGATACTCAAAGCCTCGAGAGGAGATCTGCCCGAATAATAAATCTTAGGATTGTACCCAAGCACCGCAAGATTTGCCGTATCACTGCCCGGTTTCATCCCCTCGGGTATTGTGTGTGCTATACCTAGTTCAGACAGCTTTGCCAGCTGATCAAGCTGTGGAGTCTTAGCTGCCATGAGCGGTGTTCTATTACCCAATACTTCCAACGGTTCATCAGCCATACCGTCACCAAGAACAACGATGTATTTCATATCATCCATTCCTTTCTTCTTAAGCAATTCAAAAATATCAGCTTTGCAGATATTTTGTGAAGCATGATGAATGACATCCAGCCTTGCAGGCTTTCATTCATCATGAATTAAAATCTGACCCGGATGGCACTCAGCACATCGTCTAAACAGTTAATCTTTTCCTTAAGCTTCTGTTCTGTAATATTCGCAGTAATAAAGGCATACTCTCCGGTTATCTCGGGATGGTTAACTTCTTCAACCTTGCCGAAAAGTTCAGTTACTTCTTCCTTAACCCGGGAACCATCCTTCCTACGAATAAAAAATCTGTGTTCTACCTGATTTATGTCGGTCAGCTCCAGCTTCTTGCTGCTCCAGATGGTCCAGATATTCTTTCCAATATGCTTAGCAGCATCAACCACGTCGGCAACTACGGCACTGGCAGTAGGCAATTTTCCGGCTCCGCTTCCATAGAACATAACATCACCGATAACATTTCCTTTGACAAATATTCCGTTAAAGACATCATTCACACTGTAAAGCGGATGATTGGCCTTAATCATAACGGGTGCTACCATAGCATATACTAAGGAATCGTTCCCACGGATACTGGAAGCAAACAACTTAATTTTTGCTCCCATAGATTGTGCGTATTTGATATCAGTATCGGTAATCTTCGTAATACCTTCTGTATAAATATCTTCGTAATCAACCTGCATTCCAAAGGCAAGAGAAGAAAGAATTGCAATCTTTCGGCAGGCATCATAGCCTTCTACGTCCGCAGCCGGATTCCTCTCAGCATACCCGAGCTTCTGGGCATTGGCAAGTGCCGTAGCATAGTCCAGTCCTTCCTCACTCATTTTAGTCAGGATATAATTCGTGGTACCGTTCAGGATACCGGTAATCTCAACAATCTCATCCGCAGTCAAGGACTGATTTAGGGGTCTTATGATCGGAATACCGCCACCTACACTTGCTTCAAATAGGAAATTTAAGTTGCTGCTCTTGGCAAGATCCAAAAGCTCCGCTCCATGCTTAGCTACAAGCTCTTTATTGGAGGTAACTACACTTTTTCCCTTTAACATTGCCTGTTTAACAAACGTATAAGCCGGTTCCACACCGCCCATAACCTCAACAACGATCTTAATATCAGGGTCTTCTAATATTATATTCACATCATGAACTAATTTTTCCATAATCGGATCGCCCGGAAACTCACGAAGATCCAAGACATATTTGATATTTATATGGTCACCGGCCCTTTTCTTGATGCTTTCACCATTGGTATTCAATACCTCGACTACCCCCGATCCAATGGTGCCGTATCCTAAGACTGCAATGTTAATCATCTCTAATCCTCCTGTTTATGCTGTAACTGCTGAATCTATATAGTTTAATTTTAAGTAAAGAACGAGGAATGAACGCCATAAGCGCGAATTTACTCACTATAACTTCACGTTATGAACATACATAGATCTTCCGGTGTGAAATTGCTTTATACTTCACATTATTCCCTTGAAACCATCTTTACGTAATGAATGCCCTCCATAGCTTCTATCGCATCAATCAACACTACAGTACTGTCCGTCTGAGGCAGTATCTCAATGCTTAAAGTCAAAAGAGCAATTCCATTGACGGGAATACTCTGATGGATCGTGAGGATATTCGCCTCACACTTGGCAACCTGATTTAGAACCTTTGAAAGCAGTCCCGGTCTGTCATCCATCTGGAGCATGAAGGTAATCGTCTTACCTCTAGTATTCTCATAGAAAGGAAATATATCATCCTTATATTTATAAAAGGAACTTCTGCTGATTTCAACCGCATCCGTCGCCTCCTGTACCGTCATAACACGTTCGGAATCAAGCAGACGCTTTGCTTCAACCACTTTGAGCAATACCTCCGGCACTGCCTTCTTCTTAACAATGAAATATTGGTCATCATTCATAATTTTTTTCCTCCTGAGCATGTTCAGGGTAATATATGCACTCAATGTTTCGAATTGTATGTATATCGAATACAATTGTCTTTCTAAGAAAGATATACTACCATATAATTATTCATATTGCAAGAGCATTTTACCATGAATAAAGGAAAAAATAAATCTTTGTTACATATGCTTGAAAGGGTAAGGATAATTATTAGTATTTTTGTATAAAAATAAATTCAAGGATTACGCTTGCTTTTTTGTTCGTGTAATCATAAAATTATGTATAGAAAAAATGAGGAGTATACCAATGAATATTGAGGATTTTCGAAGATTACGAGAGCAGATTGGTTATACCGCTGAGATCAGTCAAAGAGAGGAATATTTCCGTTCTGTGGTTTTAGTGCTGTTGATTCCAGTTAACGGAGTTTATCATTTTGTATTCCAGAAACGATGCAGGAACATACGTCAGGGTGGAGAACTCTGCTTTCCCGGCGGGAGAATCGACGAGACGGATCTGTCCCTGCAAGACACGGCCCTCAGAGAAACAACGGAAGAATTGGGCATCCCCAAAGATAAGATAGAGATTATCGGCAGACTGAACACAATTGTAGCACCGATGGGTGCAATCATCGACGCCTTCGTTGGTATCGCTGATGTCAGTGAGAAGGATATTCTCCCTAATCCGAAAGAGGTCGAAAAAATAATAACCCTGCCGGTCTCCTACTTTATGGAGCATGAACCTGAACGCTACAGTGCTGAGGTCCATGTCAGCCCTACTCATTTAGATCATGAGACCGGGGAAGAGGCTATCCTGCTTCCGGCACATGAGCTGGGTCTTCCGGATACCTACAGGAAGCCCTGGGGTGGTTTCAGATACAGCATCCTGGTCTATAAACTGCCGGATGAGATATTATGGGGATTTACAGCTAGATTAGTTAATGATTTCATTACTCGAATCAAGTCAAAAGGCTAATGCGATACACGCAATTTCTATGTGTATTTTGCATTAGCCTCTTGTTATTTTAATCCTATGATAAAACCGATAGGATGAGATATCTTATGAGACTCTGTAAGTGTTACAGTATCTTTGAGAGAAATTCCTGCAGACGGGGGTGGGTCGGATTCTCGAAGAATTCCTCCGGGGTATTCTGCTCTACGATGACGCCTTCATCAATAAACAGGATACGGGTTGCTACCTTCTTTGCAAAACGCATCTCATGAGTCACCACCACCATGGTCATACCTTCTTCCGCCAGCTGTGTCATCAAATCAAGCACTTCGCCAACCATCTCAGGGTCGAGTGCAGAGGTTGGCTCATCAAAAAGCATCACATCGGGATTCATAGCCAAAGCACGGATGATTGCGATACGCTGCTTCTGCCCTCCTGACAGTTGATTTGGATATGCCTTTGCTTTTTCGGTCAATCCGATTCGTGCAAGCAGCTCATAAGCCTTCTGCTCCGCCTGTTCCTTGGTCATCAGCCCAAGCCTAGTCGGGGCCAGCGTAATATTCTCCAGTACAGATAAATGCGGGAACAGATTGAACTGTTGAAATACCATTCCCATCTTACTTCGTATCTTATTGATATCGGTATTCTTATCTGTTATATTTTTTCCCTCAAACCAGATTTCGCCTCCGGTAGGTTCTTCCAAAAGGTTAAGGCACCTGAGAAAGGTTGACTTGCCCGAACCTGATGGACCGATAACAACAACCTTTTCCCCCTTCTCAATTGTCTCGCTGATTCCGTTCAACACTATATGTTCCCCGAAGGCTTTTTGCAGATTCTTAGTGACGATCACCTTTTGCCAACCTCCTTTCAAATAAGCCCAATAGTTTAGTAAAGCCCATAACAATAATCAGATAGAAAGCGGCGGCTATCACAAGCGGCGGTAGGATATCCCAGGTTCTGGAGCCAATATACTGAGCCACCTTAGTAAGATCGTTAATTGCTATGACACTTGCAACTGAGGTTTCCTTAATCAGTACAATGAACTCATTACCCAAAGCCGGCAGTATGTTGCGTACTGCCTGAGGTAGAATAATCAGACGCATTGTCTGAAGGTAGTTGAGTCCCAGGGAGCGCCCTGCTTCCAATTGGCCACGATCGATGGATTCAATTCCGGCACGGATTATTTCTGCCACATAAGCACCTGAATTTATACCAAAGCAGACCGCACCGACCACCAATTCATTGGTGTTTCTGGATGTGAATATCAAATTGTAGATGATCAGCAGCTGTACCATCAAAGGAGTTCCACGTATGATATTGATATAAACATTACATACCGATACCAGCCATTTCATCTTTGCATTCGTAGCTGAGACCTTCACAATCGCTACCAGAACACCAATAGCAATACCTATCAGAATCGCAAAAAACGAAATCAGCAGGGTAATTTTTAAACCTTCAAAATAAACAATATAACGCTGATCCGGAACCCATGCATTATAAAAGGCTTCATATAGATTATTCAGCAATTTGATACCTCCCAAAAGATAATTTTATAACCATAGTAAAGTGTCAAAAGCACCGTAGGTGCTTTCTGATATAATCAACTTCTATGCAAGCTTGCTTGTAATAGAAGTTGATTATATCAGGAAAGGGTGATGCATAGACAAAGAGAGAGGCTGTCAGTATAGATAACAGCCCCCTTGTGCCTATTTGAAAAATCAACCGATCATGTTATTTGTTTGTATGATTTGCCGTAAATTCTTCAATCTTTCCATTATCCTTTAATTCCTGGATAACAGAGTTGATCTGATCCAGTAATTCTTTATTTCCCTTTTTCACTGCGATTGCATACTTATCCTGGAACAAAGCTCCGTCGAGGATGGAGAGTTCAGCATTAGCCTTCACTAATTCCTCTGCAGGATACTGATCCATAACGATACAGTCGATCTTACCGTTCTTTAAATCTTCGGCAGCCTGTGCAAATTTAGTATAGCGCTTGATTTCCTTTGCAGATATATTTGCCTCAACATAGAAGTCAGCAATATTTCCCTGCTGTACACCAACAACCTTATCAGCAAGATCGGCATCGGTTGCAGCGGCTACGCCCGGTGTTGCAGTATTCACAACAACCACTTCCGTAGAGTCCACATAGTCGATGGAAAAATCCATCTTTTCCTTACGTTCATCACTGACAGAAACACCTGCTGCCACAAAGTCAACCTTACCCTGCTGAACAGCTAACAATGCACCATCAAAATCCATATTCTGGATCTCCAATTTCTTACCCAGCTTATCTGCGATTGCCTGGGCAATATCCATATCAATTCCAACTACCTGATCGCCTTCCATATATTCATAAGGTGCAAATCCTGCTTCTGTACCTACAATCAGGGTATTGCTTTCCTTTTTGCAGCCAGCCAGCATCGTAACTGTTAAGCCGGCTACGATAAACATACTAATTACTTTCTTCTTCATCTACTTAGCCTCCACGTCATATTTACGCAGTTATTTCTTCACAACTGCTTTTATCTTCTCTTGCTCTTCCTCTGACAGTATCCCATCGTGATCCAGAATAATAACCAGACGGTCACCGATGCTAGTTATTGATTTCATATAAGTAGTATCTTTTCCTTGTACAATCGGAGGCACATCAAATACCTGTCCTTCTTCAAACTGCACTATTTCCGATACTTTATCAATCTCATAAGCCATCATAAGTCCGTTTGAGGTAGTAATTATGAACCGGGTATCGTCACTTGGTTCAATATCCTCCATGCCAAATTTCCTGCGCAGACTATATACCGGAATAACATCACCCCTTAATTTGATAATACCTTTGAGATTTTTCGGAAAACTGGCTACCGGCTCGATAGTCATATATTTCTCTATGATGTTTACTTCCATGATATCCATTCCATACTCTTCTTCTCCAAGCATAAAAATCGCCTGCTTCGTACTTTGCATAGGTACTCCTCCTTTAGGAATCTCTCAAGTTAACTGTTTTGTGCATTCCATTTTAAGTAAGCGTTAATAAATGGATCCAGATTACCATCCAGAACATTGATGGCATTACCTACTTCTTCATTGGTACGGTGATCCTTGACTAGAGTATATGGCTGCATAACATAGGATCTGATCTGATTTCCCCAGGCAATATCCTTTACTTCACCACGGATGCCTGATATCTTCTCCAAATTCTCCTGCTGCTTAAGCAGATAAAGCTTTGCCTTTAGCATTTTCATAGCTTTATCCTTATTTTGAAGCTGGGATCGTTCGTTTTGACATTGCACCACAATGTTGGTCGGGATGTGGGTTATACGGATCGCTGAGGAGGTCTTATTGACGTGCTGCCCACCGGCTCCGCTGGAGCGGTAGGTATCAACCCTTAAATCCTCTTCATTAATCTCTATTCCTGTGTCCTCTTCAATATCCGGCATAACATCACAGGATACAAAGGAAGTCTGTCTTTTTCCCGCAGCGTTGAAAGGGGAGATACGGACCAGACGATGTACTCCGCGTTCGGATTTTAGATATCCGTAAGCATTCTCTCCATTGATCTGTAACGTAACAGATTTAAGCCCGGCTTCATCTCCATCCAGAAAGTCTAGCATTTCTGTAGTAAATCCACGCTTGTCAGCCCAACGCTGATACATACGGCAAAGCATGCTTGCCCAGTCGCAGCTTTCTGTTCCTCCGGCACCGGCATGCAGAGTAAGTATGGCATTGTATTTATCATACTCTCCGGATAATAAGGTACGCAGCTTTAGTTCATCAAGATCTTTTATGAATAAGTCCAAAGCTTCCTCAATCTCAGGAAGCAGACTTTCATCATTTTCTTCATACCCCATCTGGATTAAGGTCTGAACATCCTCATATCTTGTCTTAAGATGTCGGTAATCCTCGATGGTGTCCTTTAAATTCTTCAATTCCTTCATGTATTCCTGTGCTTTATCGCTGTTATCCCAAAAGCCAGGCTCTTCCATGGTTTGTTCAATTTCTCTGACCCTTAGACTCTTCTTGTCTAAGTCAAAGTGAATCCCCCACTTCGATTAATGGTCTGTCATAGGTACTTAATGTATATTTATACTGATCTAATTCTACCACAAAATCACCTCTTTATTGTATTATATATTACTCTTTTTAAAATCTCAATACAAAATTGCTTATAAATATTCTCTTTATAAAATTATTATTTATATATTCTTACCACAGCAATGCTTATATTTTCTTCCGCTTCCGCAAGGGCAGGGATCGTTGGGCTGAACCTTCTTTGCGGAACGCTTGATTGGCGCGTTGGCAATACTGTCATCACGGTTGGTGCCGGTAACCTTAGCTACCTGCTCACGTTCTACCTTCTGCTCGATACGGACATGAAGAAGTGCCTTGACGGTATCTTCACGGATTGCATCAATCATCTCATCAAACATCTCAAAGCCCTGGAACTTGTATTCCACCACCGGCTGTCTCTGTCCATAGGCCTGTAAACCGATGCCTTGACGCAGCTGATCCATATCATCGATATGATCCATCCACTTGTGGTCAATTACCTTAAGCAGAATGACACGCTCAATCTCTCTGATCTGCTCGGTCTCAGGGAATTCGGATTCCTTGGCTTCATAGAGCTTCACAGCTTCTTCTTTTAATAGCTGAAGAAGATCATTCTTCTTCATACCTCTCATCTGATCCTCGGGATACTCGATCTTGGGCAATGGAATAATCGGCAGCAACAGATCATTCAGTTCGTTCATATCCCATTCCATCGGGCTTTGATCGTCACTGATACAGGTGTTGACACATCCCTCCACTGTCTCAATAATCATATGATAGATGGTATCTCGCATGCTTTCACCATCGAGAACCCGTCTACGCTCTGCATAAATAATTTCTCTCTGCTCATTATTTACCTGATCGTATTCCAGCAGGTTCTTTCTGATACCGTAGTTATTATTTTCGATTCTCTTCTGTGCACGTTCAATGGCATTGGAAAGCATCTTATGCTGAATCTGCTCACCCTCCGGCAAGCCAAGTCCATTGAAGATTCCCATCAGACGTTCGGAACCGAAAAGTCTCATCAGATCGTCTTCCAAAGAGATATAGAATTTGGATTCACCGGGATCGCCCTGACGTCCTGCACGACCACGCAGCTGATTATCAATACGCCTTGCCTCATGTCTCTCCGTACCGATGATTTTTAAGCCACCGGCCTCCACTACTCCCTCTCCAAGCTTAATGTCAGTACCACGGCCTGCCATGTTAGTCGCAATCGTTACTGCTCCCAGCTGTCCTGCTTCTGCTACAATTTCTGCCTCAAGCTCATGGAACTTAGCATTCAACACCTTATGCGGGATATTATGCTTTTTCAGAATAGTACTGATTTCCTCTGAGGCCTCTATTGTGATCGTACCTACCAGAACCGGTTGTCCCTTCTGATGTGATTCAATAATCTCATTGATAATTGCATTCAACTTTTCTTTTCTTGTCTTATATACCGAATCCTGATGGTCGACACGCTTTACGGGAAGATTCGTAGGAACTTCGATGACATCCATGCCATAAATCTCACGGAATTCCTTCTCCTCGGTCAAAGCAGTACCGGTCATACCGGCTTTCTTATGATATTTATTGAAGAAGTTCTGGAAGGTGATTGTTGCAAGAGTCTTGCTCTCTCTCTTAACCTTCACATTTTCCTTTGCTTCTATCGCCTGATGGAGACCGTCACTGTAGCGTCTTCCCGGCATAATACGTCCGGTGAATTCGTCTACGATCAGGACCTCGTCCTCCTTAACCACATAGTCCTTATCCCGGAACATCAGGTTATGGGCACGCAATGCGAGTATGATGTTATGCTGTATTTCCAGATTCTCAGGATCGGCGAGATTCTCCAGGTTAAAGAAACGCTCTACCTTTTTCACACCATCATCGGTAAGATGGACATTCTTGTCCTTCTCATTAACGATGAAATCTCCTGACTCCTCAATCTCTTCCTTCATCAGCGCAGCCATCTTGGTAAGCTCTCCGCTCTCTTTACCTCTGACCATCTGCCTTGCTAAAATATCACATACACGATACAGTTCGGTGGACTTACCGCTCTGACCGGAAATAATCAAAGGAGTTCTTGCCTCGTCGACTAATACAGAGTCAACCTCATCGATAATCGCAAAATGAAGCTCACGCTGTACTAACTGTTCCTTATAGATGACCATGTTATCTCTTAGATAATCGAAGCCCAGCTCGTTGTTGGTAGCATAGGTGATATCACAGGCATATGCCTCACGACGCTCTTCCTTCTCCATGCTATTTAAAATTACGCCGACCTTTAGTCCGAGGAATTCATGAATTTGTCCCATCCATTCGGAGTCACGTTTCGCCAGGTAATCATTTACTGTAACGATATGAACACCCTTGCCTTCTAGAGCATTCAGATAGGCAGGAAGTGTCGAGGTGAGGGTCTTACCTTCACCGGTACGCATTTCAGTAATTCTGCCCTGATGTAAAATTACGCCGCCGATGAGCTGTACTCGGAAATGTCTTTGACCAATTGCTCTTTTCGCCGCTTCTCTTACGGTTGCATATGCTTCTACCAATATATCATCCAGGGTTTCCCCGTTCTTGAGTCTATTTTTGAATTCAGCTGTTTTCGCTTTCAGTTCCTCATCTGTCAGCTTTACAAAATCCGGTTCCAGAGCTTCTATCTTATCTACGATTGGTAACACTCGCTTAACTTCGCGCTCGCTGTGAGTGCCGAATACCTTTTCTATAATTCCCATTCTATATTCACTCCTGTACTATTGCATATTTGATCCAAAAATCGTTCAACTAGTATTGTAACATTTACCTTGTTACTATTCAACTTAATTTTATTCCACACCCATAAATTGACTTATTCTTGGCTGGGTCTTAGAGCAAGCTTCTGCTAATATTAACGTTTAAACGGATTAATCCATAAAAAAGACACCCGCTCCTCGTGCAAGCACGAAGCTTCTGCTAATATTAACGTTTAAACGGATTAAAGCTCGCATGCTTCGCTTGCTCGCTTTACGCTACGCTTATCCATAAAAAAGACACCCGCTCCTCGTGCAAGCACGAAGCGGGTGTCTTCCTTATGGATTAATCCGTTTAAACGTTAATATTCTGGCTCGATGAGTCCGTAGGTGTTGCCCTTGCGCTTGTAAACTACGTTTACTTCATCGGTCTGGGCATTACGGAATACATAGAAATTATGTCCCAGAAGTTCCATCTGAACACAAGCTTCCTCTGCATCCATCGGTTTGATCGCGAATCTCTTCGTCTTTACAATTTTGATCGTATCATCCTCATAATAATCATCGTCCATAAAGGTCTGGTTGAAATTAGAGGAGGCCTGCTTATGATCTATTAATTTATTCTTGTATTTCCGTAACTGACGCTCAATAATTTCTTCTACAAGATCGATTGAAACATACATATCATTACTAACCTGTTCCGCACGGATAATATTACCCTTAACCGGAATAGTCACTTCAATTTTCTGTCTTTCTTTTTCTACGCTGAGTGTTACATGAATTTCAGTGTCAGGAGTGAAGTATCTCTCAAGCTTCCCTATCTTTTCATATACAGCCGTTTTTAAGCCTTCAGTCACATCGATATTCTTACCGCTGATTATATAACGCATAATGACCAACTCCTTTTTACTTTCTTGTTAGCATTAACACTTCTATGCTGACTTTATTATACCATAAGGCATAGGAAGTGACAAGCCACTTTAACACGAATAACCTTTGGAGGGATATTCTGTATTAACAATTACTTCATGCTTTCTTTACATTATCACCTATGATGCCCATGAATATGTAAATATTTTATAGACCCACAGAGTAAAGCACATAATTAACAGTATTTTTGTATATAATTTACTATTTTGTTAATATTCTATAATTTTTTATTAAATTTTAATTATACTCGAGTAATTGTCCGACAACATGAATGTCAAGCCTTCAAATTCAACTTCAGGGTCCTAAATTACGATTTATCATAAGTTACAAAACGCACTTTCGTTATTGACACTCTTTTAACCGTGCGACAAGAGTAGTTTATCCTTGTGGATAATGTGGATAAATCGGTGTATAACTTCCATTTATTAAAAAATAAGCCTTTTTGCCTGTGGATAACTTTTTAATAAATTGTATATTTGAACCGAATAATTGTAAATTTCTCCCATCTTTTGAACATCTTTTGTGCATAATGTATACTTTCATCTTTGTCAATAGGTATTTATGATAATTTTTTAGCAAATACTTCATCAGAAAACATCGATTAAATTTAATCAATTTCATATTTATTGTTTCACTTCTCTTATTATTCCAAGTTCAACAATAAAGCATACATAAAAATTACGAAAGCTCTCATCAAGAAAAACGCCGGGAGTATTATGAACTAATCCGCAAGCTCATAATCCTCCCGGTATTATAACAATTGTTCTGTTTGCCAAATTTACTTATGGTCCTTTACATCCGGCATTCCTTCATCAACCGGCTGAGACCGATTATTCTCTTTGATTAATTTCTTCTCGTATTTATCCACCTTATCCGCCAGGAAAGGCGCAAGGCCTACAAATTCAGCACCATATACCTTAGTGTTAAATTCGGATATATGCGCCCTGATAATCTGAATTACCACTATAAAGAAATCTCCGTCTCCCAGATTGATTCGGCCTCTGAAATAATATCCCAAAGGAAGGCTTGCATCGCTGATAAAGCCAATTCCGCTTTTGGAGATATCAAACACAGATACAGAAGCATTCAGATTCTTTATTATAATATTATCCTGTTTGAAAACCTCATCCACTTCAAGATGAAGCTCTATCGGGAGCCTCTTATATTTTCTTCGCTCCCTAATCTCGTTCTCTGTCATACAAACCCTCCATGTACCGTGAAGCAGGTACGCAATATTTTGAATTATATGCTTATAAAGTATTGCATCCTTTGCTGTATAACTAATCCTACCTTTTTATTCTAGCATACTTCTCTGGTTTTTCCAACTAAGAATCACGCCTCGTCCAATAGTTTCCCTTTGTTTCATAGGAAAAGCCCTAAGAGTCGGATTCTGATCCTTCTCAAAGGGCTTCTTAATAACAATGCAGAGTTCTTCTATTACTAATTAACAATTCTTCTTACACAGTAAATATCTCTGTACTTCACATTGGATCTGATAATACCCTGACGTGAGTTAGCTGCATGTACTATCATACCGTTACCGATATACATTGCTACATGATTTACAGTTCCCCTGCTGTTCGTATAGAACACCAGATCACCTGGAAGCATATCCGATTCACTGACTTTTTTGCCTGCTCCGGATGCCTGTTCTCTGGAGGTTCTCGGTATGCTGTAGCCAAAGTCTGCATAGATAGCTTGTACAAAACCGGAACAATCAGCACCTCTTGTAAGGCTTTCGCCTCCCCATACGTAAGGATTTCCAACAAACTTCTGCGCATAGGTAATAATTTCGCTGCGAAGGGATGATCCTGATCCCGATGAGGTCGAAGGCTTATCGTCTTGCTCCGAGTTTGCTTTCTTCTGCTCCTCTTTCCGTCTTCTTGCCTCTTCTTCACGTTCAGCCTTTTCCTGTGCCAACTTTTCCTTACGTTCCCGTTCAGCCCGTTCAGCCTCCTGCTGTTCGCGTAAAATCCGTTGTTCCTCTTCAACCGAGATAGCAAATTTAAATTCTACCTTGATGTCAACAAATTCCTTTGATACAAATCCGGTGAAATCTCCACCGGTATCTTCGTCAGTACCTAAGACGATTTCTACCCAATCTCCGCTGACCTTCTTTACAGGATAGGTCTCACCGCCCGGAATTAAAGTCAGTATCTTGGAATCCACACTCTTTTCTTCTCTAACTCTCAGTGTCTGTGTATTGACCGTTGCATACTGTGTTGCGTATTCATCGACCATTGCCTCAGCAGCGTCACCGATCGCCAAAAAATTGGAGGCTATGTAACCTTTTACGTCACCGGACTGTATCTTCACCCAATCACCTTCCAGACGTTCCAGAATGTCAGCAGCACAACCACGGTAAAGCTTACCAACCACTTCGCTGTCCGTAGAAGGTTCTTTTCTAACATTAACATAACTGTCAGCTACGGAAACCCCCAGATTCGCATACGGTGAAACAATCTCTGTCTTTAATATATTTACTATAGTCTCATCTGCAGCCACCTTATCGTCTGTGGATGAGTAATAATTGTCTAATAAATAAGCAAAACCAGCTACCCCCTGCTCCGTTGGAATAGTATCCGCTTTTGCAGTTGTTGCTGGTATTGCCATATATATTACGGCTGATGCTACAATTAAAGTTGCCTTTCTAGCCCAAATTCTGTCCATTCCTATACCTCCCAGGTACCCAGCAATCCGTAACAAAGAATTATTACGAAATTATTACATCTGACGAGGTAATTATATCAAAAATGCCACATAGTGTCAATATTAAACAAGTTAAAACGACAATTAATTTTACAATAAACCGCCATTTTAAAGTGTTTTCGGATAATATTACACATTTTTCCTATTCCAAATTATTCAAATATTTTTCTACACCTGTAATTGCGTTTGCTCCATCAGCTGCCGCTGTGATGATTTGTCTCAGCTCCTTTGTTCTGACATCTCCGGCCGCAAATATACCCGGAATATTAGTCTCACAATTCTCACCTGCTATAATATAACCGGCCTCATCGGTAGCAACCACTTTTTTATAAACTTCGGAACTGGGCATATATCCGACAGCAATAAAAACCCCTGCCACATCATAATTCTCCTTATCCTTTGTCTTAACATTGGTGACCTCTATCGATTCTACCTTATCCTTACCTATAATCCTATCTACCACACTGTCCCATAGTACAGTTACATTCTCAAGCGCCAGCAATCTGGAGGAAATGCTCTTTGATGCGCGGAACTGGTCTCTTCTATGGATCACATATACCTTCTGACATATTCTCGCGAGAAAGATAGCATCTTCTACTGCTACATCGCCGCCACCGACAACTGCCACCGTCTTATTCTTAAAGAAGGCACCATCGCAGGTTGCACAGTAGGATACGCCCATTCCCGAGAGCTCTTCCTCCCCCGGTGTTCCTAGATGACGTGGTGCCCCTCCGGTTGCTATGACTACCGCCTTGGTTCTATATTGTGTACCGTTGTCCATCGTGATGAGCTTAATCTCTCCCTCCAGAGCAAAATCAATTACCTCGCCATCGATAAACTCGGTTTCCAGCTTATCAGCATGCTCCCTGAACTTAGTACTTAATTCAAAACCACTGATTCCCGGTGTACCGGGATAATTGTCAACCTCATAGGTATTTATAATCTGACCTCCGCTCAAGCCGGCCTTTTCGATTACAGCCACCTTCAGCTCTGCTCTTTTTGCATAGATCGCAGCCGCTAAGCCAGCAGGCCCCGAACCAATAATGATTACGTCATAAACCATATTCGTTTCCTCCTTAGATGATATATTCAATTGATCAATATAATTAAATGATATTTTTTTTACATTTAATAGAACTTTTATAAACGACTGTTTGATTAAGTAGAAATATATGCTATAATAGTACCATAAATCACGTACAAGCTTGATATTCATGATATATCATACTTAGTGACTGTTCAGTAACATTATTACTTTTTATATGCGAATTATTCTATGAGACGCAAGAAAGGAGTGCCGTATGACAATCTCTTCCCTCACTCCGAGTGTTGCACCTAATGTATCCGGTGTTCACAGTTCCGCCATAGGTACTGCTGTACTTGCAAAAAGCTTGGATACATTTGAACAATCCGGTGAAAGTGTTGTTAAGATGCTGGAGCAATCCGTTAATCCGGCAGTCGGTAAAAACTTTGACATGAAGGTCTAGACTTATAATTTATATGATTTAAAAATATGACAATGATTATATAATCATTGTCATATTTTCTGGTTTTCGTATCTATTTATATTATACTGTTTCCTTCTTTCGTAGTAATGCATAAATCCATTGTGTACTCGCCGCAGGATTCAAATCATCACATTTCTCCAATTCGATAATCTCCAGGTTCTCAAATCCGGAAATCAATTCCTTGATTGACTTGGTGCGATAATCCTTATAATACCTGCCGTTACGCTCTCCCTCAAAATCCCCGTAATAAAAGGACATGAATAAAACGCCGTTATTCTTAAGACTTGTTACTACTTTCATTAATATCTCTTTTATCTGATCGCCAGGGACATGAAGTAAGGATGCGCATGCCCATATTCCGTCAAAAACCTCATTGAAATCCATTTCAGCAAATGATAGATTCAATACATCTTGTCCGATATGTATACTCGCTAAGTCACATATTTCTTCAGATGCATCCATCGCAGTTACATCAAAGCCACAGGAAATAAAATAAGCGCTGTCTCTTCCCGAACCGCAGCCCAAATCAAGGATGCTGGCCCCCTCAGGCAACTGCGCAGTAAAGAGATCCCATAACGTCTGCATATTAATATCTACTGTCTGTTCGAAGTACTCCACTGCGTTCTTATCATAATACTCTACCGAGTCCAATTAATTATCCCTCCTTTATAAACAAGCTTATTATAACAAATAAATAATCAGAATGCCAGCATTTTTAAGCGAAATAGCAAAATCTCCTGTGTTTATAAAAAAAACTATTTAAAATGCTAAAGTAATGCTATAATAGAAATAATTATGAATTGTTTTCCATATACGAAAGGCTGACCTCAATGTATACCTTCAACAGTAAAGTACGATATACCGAATTAAATCATTTTAAAGGATATATGGATCCGTCCGGAATCATTAATTATTTTCAGGATTGCAGCACCTTCCAATCAGAAGAGCTAGGAAGAGGACTTCAATATCTGAATGAGAATAACAGGGTTTGGCTTTTAAACTCCTGGCAGCTTCAGCTGTTAAAGCCAATTTGCCTCGGCCAGCAGATTTCGGTATGTACCTGGCCCTATGACTTTAAAGGTTTTTACGGATACCGCAACTTCATCATGAAGGATGAAAAGAATTCTGTATTAGCTGCAGCCAATTCTATTTGGGTATATATTGACACGACTGCCGGCAAACCCACAAGAATTCCGGAGGATTGTCTTGGTTATCAAGTCGAACCTCCCTATCCAATGGAACCCGTTGCCAGAAAGCTCAGTGTACCAAAGAACTTCCTAGAGCAGCGCCCCATAATTGTGGCAAAATTCAATATTGATTCGTATAACCACGTTAATAATGGGCAATACATTAAGATGGCGGAGGAATATCTGCCCTCTGATTTTAAAATCTCATCCATGAGAACAGAATATCGCATGCAGGCTGTTCTTGGAGATACGATCCTACCACTGGTTACCGAGGAGAAGGATCACTATACCATAGTCTTGGCTGATACAAAGAGCAGACCTTATGCCATAGTAGAATTCGATGGCATACATGAGTAATTTGTTAAGAAAGGAAATTGATATGATAGAATTAGGAAAGTATCAGAAATTGGAGGTAGTGAAGAAGACTGATTTTGGAGTATATTTAAGTGCAGAAGGAAAAGAGTCCAAGCATACGATACTTCTTCCCGCAAGAGAGGTTCCGGAAGGGACTGCTACGGGTGATTGGCTGGAGGTCTTCCTTTATCGCGATTCTGAAGACAGAGAAATTGCTACAACCGCCAAAGTTCCTGTCACCATCGGTGAACTGGCTGTATTGCGGGTAAAGGAAGTCAGCCATGTCGGAGCTTTTTTAGATTGGGGACTAATGAAGGACCTTCTTCTTCCCTTTAAAGAGCAGACCAAAAAAGTCGAGGAGGGGGATCAGCTTCTCGTTACCCTGTACTTGGACAAGAGTAAACGTCTCTGTGCAACGATGAAGGTATATCAGCTATTGTCCTCCAATTCTCCCTACAAGAAGGATGATATGGTATCAGGCATCGTGTATGATGAAATAGATGCTTTCGGTATTTTTGTTGCTGTAGATAACCGTTATTCCGCCATGCTTCCGAAAAACGAGCTTTTTTCTCCCGTAAAAATCGGGGACATCATCAAAGCCAGAGTCGCGGAGGTTCGTGAGGATGGTAAACTGACCCTTAGCTTACGCGATAAAAGCTATGTTCAGATGGATAAGGATGCCGAAACGATCATGAATAAGCTGACCGCCGCCGGTGGCTTTCTTCCCTATCACGACGGTTCTGACGCGGAAGCTATCAAGGCAGAGTTTAGGATTAGTAAGAATGCCTTCAAAAGAGCCATCGGAAAATTATATAAATCGGGTAATATCATCCTGTCAGAGGATGGTATCAGACTCGTATAATCAATCATAAAGAGCTTAAGAATGAAGTATTGTATAAGGCGACCGCATACAAAACACTAAATTCTTAAGCTCTCTTTTTCTATCTATTAGGTGTTATCCTTTATTTTACCATTCGCACCAAGGAAACGCATCTTCGGGTTATCCCTAGGATCCTTAGCCTTTTGAGTGGGTGCCGGCCTTTCTTCCTGATACAGATTGCTTAATCCCTTTGCCAGCTTATCCTTACAGCTCTTGCAATACCGTCCGGTTTTGATCGTGATACCGCACAACTCGCATTCCAGACCAATCATGGAATCTTCGGCAAAGGCCAGTCTTTCTTCACGAATCCACTGTTTGATCTGCGCAACCGGCACATTCATCTCTTCAGAAACCTCTTGGATACCGCAGCGGGGATGATCATATACATATTCCTTGACCTCTTCAAACTTTAAATCAAGGGCCGAAACACAGTTTGGACATAACGGCGGACCAGACAAATAATTGAATAGCTTACCGCAACCTTTACAATTCCTCACATCCATAATATTAACCTCCTAATAACCTTTTCCTATGCATAGTACAACAAAATAAACTTCCCTTATTCCATTGGATTTTAATACATTAGTGCAAGCTTCCATCGTACTGCCTGTTGTATAAATGTCATCCACCAACAATATCCTGGAAAGCTTTTTAGGATAGGTGGCTGCTAGCTTATTATTCAGCTGAAAGGCTTCCATAAGATTACGTAATCTTTCTTTATCGTTCAGCTTTTTCTGCGGTAGAGTCTTCTTCGTCCTAAGGAGTAAATCTGAAAGTACAGGAATCTGCAATGCTTTACCAAGCCCACGTGCAAGTATATCTGCCTGATTATAACCACGTTCCATATATTTACTGATATGTATGGGGATCGGAACGATCGCATCTGGCATAAGCTTTCTTATCCGGTCTCCGTAATTGTTCAAGAGTTCACTAGTATAAAAGGTGGCATATTCCTTCTTACTACGATATTTAAAGTTCGCTATGGACTGCTTCATTACATCATCATATACCCAAATCGAAAATCCGCTGTCGTAATGGAAGCCTCTGCGTTCACAATCGCTGCAGTATTCTTTCTCATTAAGCTCTATCGGCTTCGAACACTTTTTACAGCGCGGTTCCTTCACCAGAGAGGGTTTGTCCTCACAGGCTTTACAGACCAGTCTTCCCTTCGGAATAACGATTTCTCCGCATAGAGGGCATCTGGCCGGATAGATCATGTCTATTATCGTATGAAGCAATTTAACGTTTCATCCTTTACGCAAATAATTTTTCCGGATAGTCGCCCTGATCAATCAAAGCTCTGATGGATTTTACGACAACTTCCTTATCCTCTTTGTAGGTTACACCAAACCAGCGATCCGGCGTCTTTAATACCTTAACCTCCACCTTATCTGCTCTCACAAGATCACCGATCACAGTCGGCAGGAGATATTCTTTCTTCAAATCACTCTCATCTATCGTTGATAAGAAATCCACGAAGCCAGGTTCCAGATAGTCAAAAAGCTCCGGGCGGAAACCCCACATGTTCATGGAAACTGAACTATCCAACGGCAGTGAAAAATCCTGACCCAAGGCATCCTTTGCTACAGCGTGATCAGCGGCTGGAACAATTCCTGAGGTCTCATTAATATCAATCAGCATGCCTGTTTCGTTAACCTTACATACACCGCGGGTAACTGCTCCGTTCTCACTTAAGGTATTACCAAGGATAAAGCCTGCCATACAATATTGATTACTCTTGTAGGATTCGTCATTTAAAAAATCATACAGTATCTTAAATCCTTCTTTTCCGTAATAATCATCTGCATTGATTACTGCAAAGGGTTCCTGAACTGCATTTTTACAACATAGAATAGCTTGACCTGTTCCCCAGGGTTTTGTTCTTCCTTCCGGTTTATGAAAACCCTTTGGAAGATTATCCAACTCTTGAAATACGTATTCAACCTTTACCTGCTTCTTAATCCGCTCTCCGATGATTTCCTTGAAGTCCTTCTCCAGATCCTTACGAATAATGAATACCACCTTATTGAAACCCGCTCTTAGAGCATCATAGATGGAGTAGTCCATTATGATCTCACCACCGGGGCCGACCGGCTCCAGCTGCTTTATTCCTCCGTAACGGCTGCCCATGCCTGCCGCCATGATTACTAACGTTGTATCTGCCAAAGCAAACGCCTCCATGCTCGTTTATATTTCGTATTATTTCCTAACGTTATAGTTATTATATCCTATTTTACAATAAAATGCACTAAAAATTATTATTACTATAATTGAGCATCTATCAGCTTCTTCGACTTTTTATCCAAAATTTCTCCAGTAAGAGCTTCAAATATATAGCTCTCTATCTTCTCATTGTGCTTTTGTCTGTTTATTGTCAACAGGATATCCAAGGCATCCATCAGTATCAGTTTTCGCATGGTTTCCTTATAGTCCGTCAATACAAGAGACATCAGCTGATCCGCGATTGCTTCACTTAATTCCGCGCGAGCTTCGATGACTGCCCGAAGCGATTGGATACATTGACGAACTGTTATCGGCTTCTCATCCTTTAATAACTTAAGATACTCCTCCAATGTGTCCTTCATCTTATTGCAGTTATCCCAACGGACATTCTCTGCAATTAACATCAGACCAATACTCCGCTGATAGGAATTCTCATTGCAAAGCTTACTTCGAAATACCTCCCAGTACTGGTAGACAGCCGAATCTATTGCTGATCGATGTTTCAGCAGAAGAAAAGCCTGATATCTGATCTTATCCTCCTTCAAAGCAAGCCATTCAACCAATTGTGATATTTCTTCGCTATCCAGCTTCTGTGCTTCCTCCATCAACTGATCCTGAGGAATTAATAATAATTCTTCCAAAGAAAACATTCCATCCCCTCCAGTCAAAGATAATTTAACAAAATTATAAGAAAATATGCTTATTGTAACTAGTCAAAACGCTTCGCCCTTTTCCTAATATAATATATCCATGAACAATCGAGCTTGCACGTGGATATATTATATCAGGAAAGCACCTTCGGTGCTTTTAACACGTCTATCACTCTATGATAATAGGACTTCCTAAAAACCCTCCGGCCTTTGACATGTTCATCTTATCATCGATAATATGACATCATTATGTCATATAACCAACGAGGTCGATGTTAAGCTTCTAGCGCAGTTCTTTGATACGGCCACATAATCCGGAATAACGATTTTGTTCATTCTTATTATTTATCATAAATTGAAGCATCGTATCACTTCCGACAATCGTGACACAGTTCTTCGCTCTGGTTACAGCAGTATATAGCAGATTCCGGTTAAACAAAAGCTTCGGACCGTCCAGGATTGGAAGTATTACCGCTGGATACTCGCTACCCTGTGATTTATGGATGGTTACTGCGTATGCCAGCTCCAGCTCATCCAACTGGCCAAAGCCGTAATCGACAAGCCTATTATCATCAAATTCTACAATCAAATTCTCCGAAAAGAGGTTAATTTCCTTAATCACACCCGCATCTCCATTGAACACACCGGTGCCGGACTGCGTTGTTATCCCATATTTACTCTTGATCTCCCAGGTGATCTGATAATTATTCTTCACCTGCATGACCTTATCTCCTTCGCGAAATATCACCTCATGATATTCCTTCTCACGCTTCTCCTTAGAGGGTGGGTTCAATGCCTGCTGTAATATCTGATTGAGCCTCTCCACTCCAAGTTCTCCCTTCCTCATAGGTGTCAGAACCTGAATATCAAAGGGCGTCGCCTTTACATAGTTGGGCAGCTTATTCTTGATCAGATTAATCATAACCGCCGCAATTACATTCGAATCCTCCCGCTTCAGGAAGAAGAAATCCCGACTTTTGTTGTCCAGACGGATCTGCTCTCCATCATTGATTTTATGGGCATTCACTATAATATCACTGTCTGCGGCCTGGCGAAATATCTTAGTAAGCTTTACTACATTAAAGCTGTGGGAATTTATCACATCTCTCAAGACATTTCCCGGTCCGACACTCGGCAGCTGATTCACATCTCCAACCAAAATCAGTCTCGTTCCTACCGAGATTGCTTTCAACAGGGCATGCATCAGGGTAATATCAACCATGGACATCTCATCGATAATCAGTACATCCGTCTCCAGGGGATTCAATTCATTTCTTTCAAAGGTGAATTTGTTCTCCTGACCCTCCAACATCTTGGAAAGCTCAAGGAGCCTGTGAATAGTCTTTGCTTCATAGCCGGTGGTCTCCGTCATTCTCTTTGCAGCCCGACCTGTCGGAGCCGCAAGCAGGATATCCATTCCCTCCGATTCAAAAAACTTAATGATTGTATTAATTGTTGTAGTCTTACCCGTTCCGGGTCCACCGGTAATGATCAGTAGTCCGTTTCCGGCTGCCTCAGTCACCGCCATCCTCTGCTGCTCTTCCAATTCAAGCTCAAATTGGCTTTCGATGGAAGCTACACGCTTTCGAACTGCTTCCGGATTGGCTTCATACCTTATACTCAAATCATGCAGCATACGAGCCACATTCAGTTCCATATAGTAATAAAGGGAGGAATAGATATGCTTTTCGAGACCGTCATCTTTAATTATAATTTTCTTTTCTAAGCTTAGCGTCATGAGCTGCCTTCGAATGGCTTCCTCCTCCGCGAGCAGCAGGCTTTTTGCTCTTGTCAGAAGCTCATACTCAGGAAGATAGACATGACCGTCCATACTGGATTGCAGGAGGGTATACAGGATACCAGCCTTGATTCTATAATCAGAATCGCTTCCTATTCCGATTCTACGCGCGATATCATCCGCAGTCTTAAAGCCTACACCTGCAATGTCCTCCGCCAGCTTATAGGGGTTCTCCTTTAAGATATCGTACATTCTCTGTCCGTATTCTGAATAAATTTTTACAGCAAGGTTCCCTGAAATGCTGTATTGCTGGAGAAACAGCATCGCACTTCTCATATCCCGCTTTTCTTCAAATTGGCAGTAGATTTCCCTTGCCATTCTAGGACTAATTCCCTTAATCTCTGACAGTCTTTCGGGTTCCTCTTCTATGATTCGGAAGGTATCCTCCTTGAATTTCTTGACAATCCTTCCTGCCAGCGTTTCACCGATTCCCTTGATCGCTCCGGAGCTTAGATAGCGTTCCATAGAGTATAGGTCTTCCGGTTCTTTCAAATCATATTCTTCAATGTTGAATTGCTGCCCATAGACCGGGTGATCTGTGTAATCTCCGCTAAGCCATACGAATTCTCCTTCACTGATAAAGGGGAAGGTACCGACACAGGTCAGCTCCTCCTCCTCAGAATGAAGGCTAAGTACTGTATAACCATTTTCATCATTACGGAATATGATCCTTTCAATATATCCTTCTACGATCTCCGACATCGTCCCCTCCACAACAATTAAAAATGTCATTCCAAACCGCATCCCTTACCGGATCTCAGCCTGAAATGACATGATTGGATTTTATGTAATTACTTGTTATTCTACATTTTGTATTTCTGTATCATTGGTTCCGCTTCATAGAGTCGTAAAGCATCTGAGCAATCCCAAGGCTGCCGCTCTCGGACGCATCCTTTGCATATTCCTCATAAAGCTTATCACCGAATTGAGCGAGATAATCATTCTGCTCCTCATCCTCGTCCTTCATAATGGTCTTTTCCATACCTTTGAATACCTGCTCGATAAGATAAGATTCAAAGGACTTACAGGCATCCATCAATTCTTCGTCTGTTGCATTCTTTGCATTATTTAGTGTCTCCTCCAGCTTAGAATTCTTCGCTGACTTAGATAAGTAATTAGAAGATGCCGCATAAATGGAATCTGAACCGATAGGAATACTCATAAAAGCCTCCCTTCATAAAAAACCTGTAAATTTCGCCGTAAACACAATATTTATAAGTGCATAGTAAACAATTCACTGTTATAATTCTTGATTTGTCACGCTTCGAAACACGCCCAACTGGATTAGATGCATATGAGATTAAGTTAGTGTGAAGAAAAAGCATATCACACCGGAAGAAGCTCATAATGAAACTCCCATAACGAATTCTTGAATTCATTTGATTTCTATAATGGCCTATCCTATCTCAAGTTGTTAGCCTGTTGCAGCATCTCATCGGATGCAGTGATGATCTTGGAATTCATCTCATAAGCACGCTGTGCTACAATTAAGTTCACCATTTCATCAACTGCCTGGACATTGGAGGCTTCCAAATAACCCTGGTGTATTTTACTTTGCCTTAGGTTCGCATTGGCATGTTCCAAAAGTGCTTCTCCGGAAGCTTCCGTCTCAAAACTAATACTGTTAGAACCCTTGCTGATACCTGCCGGATTATTAAATTGTGCAATAGCAATTTTCTGGCCAATCGGAACTGCTAAGCCTGTTGCATCAGGATAACAGAGCTCTCCCTGCTCATCGATCTTTAGTTCAGATGCCAAGTATTCTGCGCTAACCGTGATCGGCTCTCCCTCTGTATTTAATACAGGATTACCATCCGAATTGGACAGAGTCAAGCCCTCCGGTCCCAACGACAATTGAAAAGAGCCGTTTCTTGTAAAGCCGGTCCTTCCGTCCTCAGTCTTTACCATGAAGAAACCATTGCCATCGATGGCAAGATCGAAATCATTCCCGGTCTCTGTCAGTGTTCCCTGAGTATATCTTGATGTAATGGCTGAATTTCTTACACCGAGCCCCACCTGTACTCCATAGGGCTTCGGATCGCCGTTATTATCATAGGACTGAGCCTGCAGCGTCTGGTAAAGTAAAGATTTGAATTCTGCAGTTTCTCTCTTATAACCTGTGGTATTAATATTGGCAAGATTATTGGATATTGTATCTACATTGGTTTGTTGCGAAATCATGCCGGACGCAGCGGTCCATAAGGATCTCATCATAAGCTATTCCTCCTAAATTATACTGTCACCTTATGCTATACCTTACCTACAGAGTTCGCTGCCAAGTCCAATGTACCATCTATTGATTTTATGATCTTTTGATTTGCTTCATAGGCTCTGGTAACTGAGATCATCTCAACCATTTCGGAAACTACATTCACATTGGACTGTTCTGTATAGCCTTGCCTCACTGTTGCATTAGCTGCAGTATCAACTGCACCGTCAAGCGCCTGATACCTCGTATCACCTGATTTGATCAGATAATCGTAGTCTTCAAAATCAGTAACCGCAAGAGTATCGACATATACTCCATCTGCATATACAGCACCGGTTGTATCGATCACAACCTTTGCTGCATCTGTGGGCACTTGAAGCTCTCCGCTTTCACTCATCAAGTGATTTCCGTTTCCATCCACGATGTGACCTTCCTTTGTCATGGTAAAAGAACCATTTCGTGTGTATTCTGTGCTTACATTTCCTGCTCTATCAGTTACGGACACCTTAAAAAAGCCCTTACCCTCCAAAGCCAGATCATAAGTGTTTGCAGTCTGTCTCAGCGATCCCTGTCCATAATTGGTATAGACCTCGCCAAGCTTTACTCCAAGACTCATATGACCGATCGGCCTATTGTTATAGAATTCCGATTCGTCCTTGACCTTTATCGTCAAAAGCTCATCAAAGGACTGGCTGGTAGCACTTTCTTCCTTGTAACCGGTGGTAGCTGAATTTGCAAGATTGTTCGCAATGATATCCAGCCTTTTCTGTTCGTTTTTCATTCCGGTGTAGGCTGTATACAATCCTCTTACCATTCCATCAACCTCTTTCCTGCACCTTATAAATCAGTAGTTACAAAATCAAAACCCAAAAGAACAAGGGGTGAGTGCATAATCGTAAATCTGTAATATAAATTCAAGTTACGATTGCCGCAATTCTTCGGGCGTATGAGGATGTTTCTCTTCACACTAGTCTCTTTTTCCTGCCAGGAACTCAACAAATTTACCGGTCCCTATTGCAACTGCTGTCATAGGGTCCTCTGCCGTCATCGTTGTAATTCCTGTCTTTTCTTCTATCAACTCTTCCAAGCCATATAATAAGCAACCGCCACCGGTTAATACAATCCCTCTGTCAGCAATATCTGCTGCAAGCTCCGGCGGAGTCTTTTCAAGTACACTATGAACTGCTTCTACGATCTGAGAAGTAGTTTCCTTCAGTGCTTCCTCTGTCTCCTCAGAGGTAACTGCGATTGTCTTCGGAAGTCCCGTGACAAGGTTGCGTCCTCTGACCTCCATGGACACTGATTCGGGTCTGCGGTATGCAGAACCAATTTTTATCTTAATATCCTCTGCAGTTCTTTCACCAATCAGAAGATTATGCTTCTTTCTCATATATCTGACAATTGCATCGTCAAAATCGTCGCCGGCTATCTTAACCGAGGTACTTACCACTGTTCCTCCAAGAGATATGACAGCGATATCTGTAGTACCACCGCCGATATCAACAATCATATTACCACAGGGTCTGGAGATATCGATTCCTGCTCCGATCGCTGCCGCAATCGGTTCCTCGATGATTGCCACTTCTCTGGCACCTGCTGCATAGGTTGCATCCTCAACGGCTTTCTTCTCAACTTCTGTAACCCCGCTGGGTACACAGACGCTGATTCTGGGTTTTCTGAAACGCTGCTTGCCGACTGCTTTCTGAATAAAGTATTTTAACATTTTCTCGGTTACTGTATAGTCAGAGATTACACCCTGCCTGAGAGGACGTACAGCAACAATATTACCGGGAGTTCTTCCCAGCATTAATCTTGCTTCCTCACCAATAGCCTTTATTTTATTGGAGTCTCTGTCAAAAGCCACTACCGAAGGCTCCTTTAACACAACTCCCTTTCCTTTTATATATACCAACACACTTGCAGTACCCAAATCGATTCCGATATCACTACCTAACATAATATATCTCCTTTCCTGTTTATGCCGCTACAGAATAAGTAACTGATTTTTATATTGACCCAACTGTCATCAATGCTGCTCTAAACCTTGAAAGCTTCCTCTTTCTATATTTTCTTCCAATCTTCGGCAACTTAAACATACACGAGTATATTATATACGCTTTTCTTATAATATTCAAAGGAAATTTTCAATAATTAAGTAAATGCCGACATTTTCGGAGGTTATTCAGCAGTTGAGGTCTTACTAAAAATATTATATAATACGTTTAGCTAACATAAGGAAGGAGTAATATAAAATGAACGAAAAGGCGATGATCATGAAAAAGGAAATTCGTCAGCTCTCGCAATATCGGTCTTTAATCATCAGCCGTCATTTTCTGACTCTGATACTTTCAATTACTACGATCGCCTTTGTCACAGGTAATTATAATATGGCTCCATTATACACTGTAATCCTGCTAAACATCTTCCCTCCTGTTCTGGAATATGCAATCTCAGATAACATTAAGAATGCGAAGCTCCCCTTTCTGATTGCTTTAGCAAAGGAAGAGACATTTCTCCTGAGTCATTTGAAGAAAAAATACCAATATAGCCGAGTTAAGTATCTGTCAAATTCCGTAACCTTCCTGATTGCTATGCTTTTTCTTGCTCTTTGGCAGTATAACTTCAGTACGAAGGCTCTCGTTCCACCTTATCTGCAGAAGCTGCCGGTCATAATCTTATCTTCCGGTTTATTTCTTAGGATAATCGGATTTCCCTTTTATCAAGTAAAACTCCATTATGACTTAACCCATAACAGGCTGATGTGATTTTTTACTTGTGCATTTTTACGTGCAGTTCTTTTGCGTATGATGCTATTACAGGATAAATATCGGCATTTTTTTCATAAAACTCAAGAGGTGTTATATGGGAATTATTCGCTATGCGGAGCGTTTTTATGTAATAGGACGAACTTTTCTATTACATAAAAATAAGGAGGTGTTAAAAACACCTCCTTAAAATTTACCTAAATCAATTATTCAATAATAGTAGCAACCTTACCTGAACCTACTGTTCTGCCACCCTCACGGATAGCGAAGCCAAGACCCTGCTCCATAGCGATCGGATGAATTAATTCGATGCTCATCTCGATGTTATCGCCAGGCATACACATCTCAACACCTGCAGGCAGGTTACATACACCAGTAACGTCAGTTGTTCTGAAGTAGAACTGAGGTCTGTAGTTGTTGAAAAAAGGAGTATGACGTCCACCTTCTTCTTTTGTTAATACGTAAACCTGAGCTGTAAACTTCTTATGGCACTTAATTGTACCGGGCTTAACGAGAACCTGTCCTCTTTCGATTTCATTTCTCTGAACACCACGAAGAAGTGCACCGATGTTATCACCAGCCTGAGCCTCATCAAGAAGCTTACGGAACATCTCGATACCGGTACATACAACCTTACGTGTCTCTTCCTTAATACCAACGATTTCAACTTCCTCAGATACATGAAGAACACCACGCTCAACACGGCCTGTAGCAACTGTACCACGACCAGTAATGGAGAATACGTCCTCAACAGGCATTAAGAAAGGCTTATCTGTTGCTCTCTGAGGATCCGGAATCCAGCTATCAACTGCATCGAATAACTCAAGGATCTTGTCACCCCAAGGGCAGCTAGGATCTTCAAGAGCCTTCAGAGCAGAACCCTGGATGATAGGTGTATCATCGCCGGGGAACTCATACTCATTTAATAAGTCTCTGATTTCCATCTCAACTAATTCAAGAAGCTCAGGATCATCAACCATATCACACTTGTTCATAAATACTACAACGTAAGGAACACCAACCTGACGGGAAAGTAAGATGTGCTCTCTTGTCTGAGCCATAACACCGTCGGTAGCAGCAACTACGAGGATAGCGCCGTCCATCTGAGCAGCACCGGTAATCATGTTCTTTACATAGTCAGCATGTCCGGGGCAGTCAACGTGAGCGTAATGTCTCTTCTTAGACTCATACTCAACGTGAGCGGTAGATATTGTGATACCACGTGCCTTCTCCTCGGGAGCTTTGTCGATCTGATCGAATGCTACAACCTCACCAGTACCTAATCTCTCATGAAGAGTCTTTGTGATAGCTGCTGTAAGAGTTGTCTTACCATGGTCAACGTGACCGATAGTACCGATATTACAATGCGGTTTGTTTCTTTCAAATTTAGCTTTAGCCATTTTACAACGTCCTCCTTTAAATAATAAATGCTTCTAAGCAAATAGTTCTTGCCCAAGGAAAACGTCCAGACATTTTCCTAAAGGAATAATTAGTATCCTTAATATGGGCTTGTTTATATATTGCCTCATATGCCCTATTATATTTCAACTTAGAAATATTTTCAAGCATAATCCATTACGGCAATAACATTTTTATCACAACTTTCTTTATTTACCCTTTGCGGATAAAACCTTTTCCTGAACATTCTTCGGAACCGGTTCATAGATCGCAAAGAACATGGAGTAAGCACCACGACCCTGGGTCTTGGAACGAAGGGTTGTAGAGTATCCGAACATCTCGGACAACGGAACAAAGCCTCTGATCAGCTTAGTGCCATTGATGTCCTCTGTACCTTCGATACGACCACGACGGGAGCTGATATCACCGATAACATCACCCATGTAATCTTCGGGAACAGTAACTTCTACTCTCATGATAGGCTCGAGCAGTACGGAACCACCCTTGTGCATCGCATCCTTAAAGGCCATAGAACCGGCGATCTTGAATGCCATTTCACTGGAGTCAACCTCATGGTAGGAACCGTCATAACAGGTAGCTCTGATACCAAGAACGGGATAACCGCCGAGTATACCTGCTTTGGAAGCTTCCTGAATACCGTTATCAACTGCAGGGATGTATTCCTTCGGAATAGCACCGCCGACAATTGCGTTAACAAACTCGTAGGTTTTTTCCGCATTTGCATCCATGGGCTCGAAGCGAACCTTACAGTGACCATACTGACCACGACCACCGGACTGCTTCGCATACTTACTGTCAACCTCAACGGTCTTAGTAAAGCTTTCCTTATACGCAACCTGAGGAGCACCAACATTTGCTTCTACCTTAAACTCACGAAGAAGTCGATCTACAATGATCTCAAGATGAAGCTCGCCCATACCGGCGATAATCGTCTGACCGGTTTCTTCATCGGTATAGGTTCTAAAAGTAGGATCTTCTTCAGCAAGCTTTGCCAAAGCCTCACCCATCTTATCCTGTCCCGCCTTAGTCTTAGGCTCGATAGCAACATTGATAACCGGCTCAGGGAATTCCATTGCTTCAAGAATTACCGGAGACTTCTCATCACAGATGGTATCACCGGTTGTAGTGGTCTTAAGACCTACAGCCGCTGCGATGTCACCGGAGTAAACCCTTTCAAGATCTTCTCGTTTATTGGCATGCATCTGAAGAATACGACCTACACGCTCTTTCTTGTTCTTTGTAGAGTTTAATACGTAGGAACCAGAATTTAAGGTACCGGAGTATACTCTGAAGAATGCGAGCTTACCTACGAAAGGATCGGCCATAATCTTAAATGCCAATGCTGCGAACGGCTCATCATCAGAAGACTTTCTGGTGATCGGATTGCCATCCTCATCCACACCATTGATATCCGGGATATCGGTAGGTGCAGGCAAAAATTCTATAACGGCGTCAAGTAATTTCTGTACGCCCTTGTTTCTGTATGCTGTTCCGCAAAGTACAGGGATGATCTGAGTTGAGATTGTCGCCTTTCTTAAGGCAGCCTTTAATTCAGCTGTTGTGGGTTCCTCACCCTCTAAGAATTTCTCAATCAACTCATCATCTGTCTCGCAGATGGACTCAATCAATGCCTGTCTGTATTCTTCTGCCTGGTCCTTCATGTCATCCGGAATATCTGTAATCTCGATGTCTTCGCCCTTATCATCTTTATAATAATAAGCCTTCATCTCGAATAGATCAATAATACCCTTAAAGGTATCTTCCTTGCCAATCGGTAACTGAAGCGGAACCGCATTCTTACCCAATCTGCTCTTAATCATTCTTACAACATTGAAAAAGTCAGCACCGGAAATGTCCATCTTATTAACGAAAGCCATTCTCGGTACATTATACTTATCAGCTTGACGCCAAACGGTCTCAGACTGAGGCTCTACACCGCCCTTAGCACAGAATACGCCAACCGCACTATCCAGTACACGCAAGGAACGCTCTACCTCAACGGTAAAGTCTACGTGTCCGGGAGTATCGATAATATTAATACGATGTTCTAAAGCACCGGGGATCTTCTTATGCTCGAATTCCTGAGTCCAATGGCATGTGGTCGCCGCTGATGTGATTGTGATACCTCTTTCCTGCTCCTGCTCCATCCAGTCCATGGTTGCAGTACCTTCATGAGTATCACCGATTTTGTAGTTAACACCGGTATAGTACAAGATACGCTCGGTAAGAGTTGTCTTACCTGCATCGATATGTGCCATAATTCCGATGTTCCTAGTCCTCTCTAACGGATATTCTCTTCCTGCCAAGGATATTTCCTCCTTAAAATTACATGTTAAGCAGATTAGTCCATGAAAGGCAAGACATTTATTGGAGCTCAATGTCTAGCAAGCCAGACATGAGTATAAATGGATTGGCTTACATGGATAAGTATAACAATTAGTAGCGTAACCATAGGTTACGCGTCGTGCGAAGCATTTAAGCTTCTAATCTGCAAATCCATGATTGAATACAACTATTTCGTATTTAATATGCTATGATGAATGCTAAATTACCATCTGTAATGAGCAAATGCCTTATTAGCCTCAGCCATCTTATGCATATCTTCTTTTCTCTTTACGGATGCGCCGGTATTGTTAGCAGCGTCCATAATCTCGTTTGCAAGCCTATCCTGCATGGTCTTCTCTCCTCTTTTACGAGTGAAAGTAGTAATCCAACGAAGAGCAAGCGCCTGTCTTCTTTCGGGTCTAACCTCGATCGGTACCTGATAGGTAGCACCACCGATACGTCTAGCTTTAACCTCGAGCACGGGCATGATGTTATTCATGGCCTCTTCGAATACCTCTACAGCATCCTTACTGGTCTTTTCAGCGATTTTTTCAAATGCGCCGTAAACGATCTTCTGGGCAGTACCCTTCTTACCGTCTAACATAATGTTATTGATGAGCTTTGTAACAACCTTATTGTTGTACAACGGATCAGCCAATACATCTCTTTTTTGTATATGTCCTTTTCTTGGCACGTTTCTTCCCTCCTTAACGATGCTTAACGAATAATACATTCGCTAATCAAATTAATTCAACGGTACTCACTTACAAGTAATTACTTCAAATGAGAATAGCTATAGCTATTATGTGAAGCTAAGCTCATCTTACTATACTTGTGTTGAATGGAAGACTTATGCTTCCACCGTTCGTGTTCGTGCTCAGTTTAACTTAATTATCTTCCAAAGCGAAATGTCCGCGTTTTATACGCTCGCATCTCATTCAATCTGTAACCCACAGAAAATACAAATCAAACGGAAATAAAAAATTAATCCGGCACTTAACTGTTTTGCTTAGTAAACAATCTTACGTTGATTGTTAATTACTTTTTAGCTTCCTTCGGTCTCTTAGCACCGTACTTGGAACGTGCCTGTCTTCTCTTGGCAACGCCTGCTGTATCAAGTGTACCTCTGACAATGTGATAACGAGTACCGGGTAAGTCCTTTACTCTACCACCTCTAATCAGAACAACGCTGTGCTCCTGAAGGTTGTGACCTTCGCCGGGAATATAGCTTGTTACTTCGATTCCGTTGGACAGACGAACTCTGGCAATCTTACGAAGCGCTGAGTTAGGCTTCTTAGGAGTTGCTGTTCTAACTGCTGTACAAACACCTCTCTTCTGAGGGGAAGATACGTCAGTTGCTCTCTTGTTTAAGGAGTTAAAACCCTTCTGCAAAGCAGGTGCTGTAGATTTCTTCTCCATTGTCTGTCTGCCTTTTCTTACTAGCTGGTTAAATGTAGGCATTAATTTTTCACCTCCTGAAAATTGTTCGTTACAAGATGAATTGTTGTTCAATCCGCTTGTTTATAGTTTTTGGCTCTGTGGTTTGCTACCGCTTTTTTGATACCATACCAGCATCAACAAAAAGCGCATAAAAAATACATAGCATGCAGAAATCTGCACGCTAAATGATTATATATTTTTGCGTAACGATTGTCAAGGACTTTTTTGGAGCAACGCCTAGTATGGAGCAAAGCTATTGAGCTAAGCCTAGTAATAAAATCAAGTCCTCATGCTTTCCCCTGATAGCTTCTTATTCTTGAATAATCCTTTCTCTTATAGTAAGATATAGATGATGTCAAAAATATACTTTGATTAATCAATTCCTTTCTAGTTGATTATTATTATATGAAGAAACTCGTACGTGATTTAGATTCGAATAAGGAGGTTTTCCTATGAAAGATATGGCACAGACAGAACGACAGATTTTTATCTTATTATTATTGTCAGAGAATAAGCGGGGTTATACCATCAGCGATATCCATTCCTCTCTCGAAAAATGGGATGTCATAGTTGATAAAAAGACCATCAGCCGAGATATTGACAGTCTGTCAGGTATCTGTTTCATTTCAGAGGAGGAAAGGAACGGCAAAACTTACTATACTGCAGATAAATTCCGTCTCAGGGATATCACCTTTACTTCTCCCGAATTGATCTCCCTTGCCTTTATGCTGGAGCTGCTGAAGCCTTACCAGTATATGACTATGGGTAAGACCGCCCAGGAGCTGATCCATAAGCTTCTGGATAATACAACCAATCTAAACCGCGAGTTCATAAAGCATTTCAGTGGTATGGTATCTATCAATACGAATGATTATATCAGTGATGAAGTAAATCCGGAAATAGAGGAACGTCTGCAGAACGCCATACGAGGAAGGACCAAGGTACGAATTATCTATCACAGCTTCGGCGGGGACGAGGATACCATCAGAATTATCCATCCCTACGAACTGATGATTAATGATGGTGCACTCTGCGTAGTAGGCTTTTGTGAACTGCGAAACGACCTCAGAGATTTCAGAGTGTCCAGGATCAAGGCAATCACTCCACTCGAAGAGACCTTTGTCATACCGTCGGATTATTTTCTAAAAAAGGCCCGCAGCAAGTTCATTCATCTCTCCGGTAATGTCGTCGAGCAGATCATTCTTGCCTTCGAGGGGCCTACAGCCAAATACATACAGGAATACGAAGCTGACCTAGCTGATGAAATCGTGGAGACCGAGACAGGAATACATTTCATTCGCGACACTGCAGTTACCGATGAGCTGATTCGTTGGATCCTGCAATTCGGCTCCGGTGTGCGGGTATTAAATCCTCCTCATTTAAAAGATAAAATCCGCCAGGAGCTAACCAAAACTCTGGAGCAATATAATTAAACCGCAAGAGCAAAAAAATGGGGCGACGTGCGCCCCATTTCCATTTAATTTTAGGATCGGTTGCCCGGATTACGACTGCAGCTGTATCATAGCCTATCGTTTTCCTCTCTTTTTATAAATCAGATAAGCAGTTCCGATGAGTATAGTCCATACTATAATATACCCACCTGCAAAGGTAAGCCCGGTAAAAAGCTCGGAACGGGATACTACCAAGCCAAACAGGCCATAACAGATCATTCCGTATAGATTCATTGAAAGAGATGTCAGGGAATGTACTGTCGATCTTCCCTCCGTTTCAATCCTCTGCTGTAAGTAATCTTCCTGAATGACATCGGCTGCTGCCATAATGAAATAATATAACCCATATAGAACCATAAACGCCAACAATCTGAATATACCTGCCGTCATCAATAAAGCTGCCGCCATCAGGCATAATATAATAATCGGAAGCATACGATCCGAACTGTGCAGCAGCTTCTCCATTCTTCTTCTGATCCGATAGGCAAGAATTCCTCCGAAGGAAATCAACAAAAATCGGATAGCTGTCCAACCACCGATCAAAGCGATAGATAGACCAAAATCTTTTGCTATGAGCTGGTCATATTCATCAAGAACTCCCGCAGTAGTGATTACCAGTAAGGAGATCAAAGCAAAAAGAAGTATATCCTTCCTGCAAAGCAGAAAACGAGCCGATTGTTTTAGCGTATCTTTCCTAGCCTCATTCTCCTTATACAGGTTAACCTCTCTCATCGTGGCTGCAATCACAGCACCGAGGAGTGCGAACAGAATGGATACACATAAAGCGAGCTCGAAACCAAACTTCATTCCCAGATAGCCGCCGAGCAAAGAGGCTGATATGGTACTGATACCGGAAAGAAATCTTCCTATTCCGTATATTCTGTCAAAGTTATCTTCTCTTTGTTCCGTCTTTAATGAGTCAAATAATAATGCTTCTTCCGATCCCGAATGCAAAGCTCCCCCGATCCCCCATAACAGGAAGCCGGCAGCATAAAGCCCAAAGCCCTCGGAAAACAACCAAAGCAGATAACAGCCCCCCTTAAGAAGGCTTCCCAGAAACATCAAATTCTTTCTGCTCCAATGATCGGCAAGAATCCCCGTCGGAATCTCAAGTAACACTCCCGGAACTGACCAGATGGCCAGTAAAGCTGATATCTCGACCATGGATAGACCCTTCTGTTCAAACATCAGCAGATACAACGGATAAATCGGCATTAACTCTTTACAAAAGCTATAAAAATAATATTTTCTAATATTCATAAGTTCCTCCAATAAATAATGAATCTTTCATAGTCCATTCATAGCCATTATTCATCTGGAGGACCTCGTACAGCCAGGCGTTACTGGCCGGTATCATAATTAAAACTCATAAGATGCACCCCCTATAATATATAATTCTAGCACATAATATAAAATAATAAAACTATTTCGATAAAATTACTTGAATAATTTGCCATTAAATCTTGTTATTTCCTGTTTTCCTATTATTTTGCAAAATTTTACTTGATTTAGTTATAATTTTATAGTAAAATCAGATTTGTTACTTTATACATACTTAAGGAGGCACATTTTATGGCAAAATACCAAGGAAAATTATCCACTTACGAGTTAACTGCTGACACTATCAACAAGGTTTTTCATGCTGAGGCTTCCGGGTTCTTCAGTGTAGAAGATGGTCAATCCTTCTTAAAGGATTACGACCAGGTTACCAAATCTCTTCCCGCAAATACTTACACATTAGTTATTGACGCTCCTGATTTAAAGCCCTCCAGTCCTGAAGTAGCTGCATTACTGGGTACGCTGCTGCAAAAGTATATGGAGGTTCCCTTCAAAACAAGATTTCTTGTAACAAAGGGAAGCGTCATTACACTTCAGCAATTCAAAAGAATTGGCAAAGATATCCCAGGCTGGACTGAAAGCGTACAGTATGTAGATAACTATGAGGATGCTTTAGCAGTAAGCAAGTAATTCCAAACCCCATCTTTCACAAGAAGTTGCATTTTATTCCCCCAAACGCCGATGCTAAGAATGCAACTCTTATAAAAGATGGGGTGTTTTTCTATCATTATAGCTTAAACAGAAGGACGCTGATCAACGAACCGGATCCCATGGATGCCAGAGTCACATAATCTCCCTTCTTTACTCTCTCCGTCTTGATTGCCCTGTCCAGCGCCAGAATGGGACTTGTCGTACCGGTGTATCCATATTCATTGCCAACGTAGGTGGTCCGGTCTTCTTCCAATCCCAGCTTCTCCAATGCAAGTCGTGCATCAGGAATGGTAAACTGCGAAAAGATCAGATGGTCTATATCGGAAGGGGCCATGCCGTTATCCTCTGTGAGTTCATGAATTAAGTTCACCCAGGCATCGGATATAAAGCTTCCGTCAAAGGGTTCCCAGGACCATTTCTTATCTTCCTCCTTCTCAATTCCATCTCTGATTAGTTTGGAGAAACCTACCTTCGGCATCAATATGTAATTACTTTCCGAGGTCTGCGCGAGATGGACCGAATCGATAAAGCCTCTTCTCTCTTCCTCCTCCACCTTCTCTAAAACCACTGCTGCAGCTGCATCACCAAAATTCGAATAGGATACGATATCGTATTGATTACTAACTGAACTGAATAATATACCACCTACAACCAGAGCTCTTTTAAATCTTTTATTCGTCATCAGAATTCTGCTGGCCTGGTCAATGGCTGTAACCATACCAAGGCAATTGGTATTGGTGTCATATGCCATCTTTATTTTTACCCCTCCGAACATGTCCAATACTTTTACAGCGTTGGCGGGTGAGGTGTACTCCGGTGTATCTGTTGCAAATACCAGGAGATCGATATCCTCAACCTCCAATCCAGCCTCCTGTAATGCCTTTACACTTGCTTTATAGCCCATAGATATGACGGTTTCCTCCGGATCATCGGAAAGATATCTGTATTCTCTCTCCAGATGCTTCAAGAGTCCCGATACCTCCATCCCCAACTTACTGAAGTGTTCAATAAAATAACCATTATCTACTTTATTGTTTGGATGGTAGGTTCCTGTACTTATGATATTAATATTTTCGTACTTCGTAGACATCTTTTTCCCTCCGTTACTTGATTATAGATTTATGGGGAATTCTCCTAATTTAATTATATAGCAACCCCTGTAGAAAACCATATCGAGATTGGAAAATCAACAAAGAGTAAAAAATTAATAAATATACAGTTGACAATTTCCAGAAAAATGTATATACTGATTTAAACATTAAATAATTTAAACCGTTGAGTAAGAAGAGTAAATATGGCACATTATTCTCAGAGAGCCGCAGGTGGTGGGATTGCGGTAATAACGCAGTATTGAATGGACTTACGAGGGTGGGAAGAAAGACAGTTGTCAAGTAATGCCCAACGGAAACTTCATCCGTTAACAAGGAAGCATATATATACACGTATATGAACTGAGAGGGTGCTTTGCACCAAACCGGGTGGTACCGCAGAAGTTTTCTAAGCTTTTGTCCCAGTAGAATTACTGAGGCAGGGGCTTTTTTTATACCTTTTTTTCAGAATCACCTTGAATAATTATTAATTACAGGGTGATGGATACTGCTTGACTGTCAACCAAGTCCCAATGCCTGAGTGGCATCTATATAAATGCGAATATGATCAATGAATTGAAAGGAGAATGTAATCATGTCAAAGAAAGTTCCGCACAGACTATACCTAACCGAGGATCAGATGCCGAAGCAATGGTACAATCTGAGAGCAGATATGAAGGAGCAGCCCGCTCCTATCCTGAATCCTGCTACCAATCAGCCGGCTAAGGTTGAGGATCTTTATCCCGTCTTTTGTGAGCAGCTGGCCATGCAGGAGATGGATAGCACCACCAGATATTTTGATATCCCGGAGGAGGTTCAGGATTTCTATAAGATGTACCGTCCTTCTCCCCTGATTCGTGCATATAATCTGGAGAAGGCTTTGGGCACACCTGCAAAGATCTATTATAAGTTTGAAGGGAACAACACCTCCGGAAGCCATAAGCTGAATTCAGCCATTGCTCAGGCATATTATGCAAAGGAGCAGGGTCTGACCTCTCTGACGACCGAGACAGGTGCCGGTCAGTGGGGTACCGCTCTTTCCGAAGCTTGTTCTTATTATAATCTTCCGTTGACAGTTTTCATGGTTAAGGTTTCCTATGAGCAGAAGCCGTTCCGAAAAACAGTAATGCAGACCTTTGGGGCCGATATCATTCCCAGCCCCAGCGATACCACAAATGTGGGAAAAATGATTTTATCTAAGAACCCGACTACGGGCGGAAGTCTCGGCTGTGCTATTTCCGAGGCAGTCGAAAAGGCCGTAACCACACCCGGCTGCCGCTATGTCTTAGGCTCCGTACTCAACCAGGTATTGCTTCACCAATCCATCATCGGTCTTGAATCAAAGCTTGCTATGGAAATGCTGGACGAATATCCTGATATCGTCATTGGCTGCGCAGGCGGCGGTTCTAATTTGGGTGGGTTGATTGCTCCTTTCATGCAGGATAAATTACTCGGGAAGGCTAATCCGAGAATAGTAGCGGTTGAGCCTGCTTCCTGCCCTTCCTTTACTCGCGGCAGGTATGCTTATGACTTCTGTGACACCGGTAAAGTTACCCCACTCGCAAAGATGTATACCCTAGGAAGCAGCTTCATGCCCTCCGCCAATCACGCCGGTGGCTTGAGATATCACGGAATGTCACCGATTCTGTCCAAGCTGTACCATGACGGTTATATGGAGGCTGTCGCTGTTGAACAGACCAAGGTATTTGAAGCCGCTGTATTCTTCGCTAAACAGGAAACCATCCTGCCGGCACCGGAATCCTCCCACGCTATCCGTACAGCGATTGATGAAGCGTTAAAATGTAAAGAAACCGGCGAAGCAAAAACCATTCTCTTTGGTCTGACCGGTACAGGATACTTTGATATGACTGCTTACAATGCTTACTTAAATGGTTCAATGACGGATTATATCCCTAGTGATGAGGATCTTCAAAGAGGCTTTGATGAGCTTCCGAAGATCCCGGGAATTCAATAGCCATACTCTTCTCCAATTGGAAATAAAATAGATAAGGAAAGGGAGGTGTTGCATAACGCCTCCTTTTCCAATGAAGGGCAGTTCTGTTTTCTACGAAATTTCAATTAATTTTTATTTCCTTCTACCTTTTCTTATGATATAATGTTGGTTATGCAATTTTTTTAACCAGATGGAGGAACCATAATGAATGATCAAACCGCACATGATGTGTTAGAGGACAAGTTTCATGAATTGATCGCTTTTGCCAATAGACAAAAGGGTATCATTGAAGCTGAAAAGGTTAATACCCTGATTAGTGAACTTAATTTGGATAACAATCAGATAGATAAGATATATGAACGTTTGGAGGCCTATAATGTCGTTGTCTTAAGCAACAACGAAGAGGAGGAGCCTACAGACGATATTTTGTTGGAGATGGATGATGACTCCGATGACGCACAATCCGAAGTGGAAGTCTTAGCCAGTTCCTCCTATTCCATGTCAGATGACCCGGTTCATCTTTACTTAAAGGAGATTGGCGGTTATCCGTTGCTCACGCTTACGGATGAAGTAGAGCTCGCCAAAAAAATCGCTGATGGGGATGAGATTTCCAAGAAGCTGCTTGCCGAATCCAACCTAAGACTGGTTGTCAGCATCGCAAAGCGTTATGTCGGAAGAGGACTCTCCTTTCTTGATTTGATACAGGAAGGCAACCTTGGTCTGATAAAGGCAGTCGAAAAGTTCGATTATACGAAGGGATATAAGTTCAGTACCTATGCCACCTGGTGGATTCGTCAGGCAATTACGAGATCTATAGCTGACCAGTCCCGTACCATAAGAATTCCTGTACATATGTCGGAGGTTATCAACAAGACTTACCGCGTGTCCCGTAATCTACTGCAGGAACTCGGAAGAGAACCTACCGAGCAGGAGCTGGCAGATGCCATGAGCCTTCCGATCGAAAAGGTCCGAGAGATTCTTAAAGTCTCCGCAGACCCAATCTCTCTGGATACGCCAATCGGAGAAGAGGATGACAGTCATCTCGGTGATTTTATCAGTGACGATTCCATGATGGGACCGGAGGACGCTGCCTCTTACTCCATCCTAAGAGATCAGATCACCAAATTATTGGATACTCTGACTGACAGAGAACAGCGTGTATTAATCCTTCGCTTCGGCCTCAAGGATGGCAGAAGCCGTACCTTAGAAGAGGTTGGTAAAGAATTCAATGTTACCCGCGAACGTATCCGCCAGATTGAGGCTAAGGCATTACGGAAACTCAGACATCCCAGCCGTGCTAAGTTGCTGAAAGGCTATGATGTGATTTAGCAGCCATAAATCCGGTTCGTGTATATACATTCAAGGAAGGAAGTGTAGATGATGAGAATCGCATTGATGGTACTTCGAAGCTTACTTAATTTGCCTTACTGGCTATTTCACATTGCTCAGCTTTGCAATACAGATAAATTTGATGCCGCTACACGCTATGCTTACCTCCATAAACTCGTTCCGATCGTAAACAGGCGCGGACGCGTACGGGTCGAATGTCTGGGAATTGAAAACCTCCCCAAGGAGACAGGTTATGTCATGTTTCCGAATCACCAGGGGTTGTTTGATGCTCTTGCTTTTATCGAGACCCACGAACGTCCTCTGGTCACCGTCATGAAGAAGGAAGTCAAGGATACTATTCTTCTGAAGCAGGTCATTCAGCTGTTACAGGCTGAGATCATCGACCGTGAGGACATCAGACAGTCCATGCAGGTGATTATGAATATGACCCGCCGCGTGAAGAATGGTGAAAACTTCCTGATTTTCGCCGAAGGAACCCGCTCCAGAAACGGCAACAATTTATTGGAGTTTAAAGGCGGCAGCTTCAAAAGTGCAATGAATGCAAAATGCCCCATCGTACCTGTGGCTTTAATTGATTCCTTTAAGCCCTTTGATATTAACAGCATAAGAAAAACCACCGTTAAGATCATTTATCTGAAGCCATTGTATTACGAGGATTATAAAGACTTGAAATCAACTGAAATCGCAGAATTGGTTGCCTCCAGAATTCAACAGACGATAAATGATACTTTAGCAATTACTTCCGGAAATTAATATATTATACAGTATGTCCGCCCGTTTACCTCATGCTTACTTAGGTATTTCGGGTGGATTTTTACTTTTCATGTCGTTATTTGTCATTTATTTCCATATTTGACTCAAAAGGGTTGATTTTACCTCTGTTTTCCTGTATAATAGCGATTGAAATGCAATTCGAACTATTCAGAGGGAAAAAGGAATGAATAAGAAAAAAAGTGCCTTAGTGTCCACAATAGTTTTTTTATCTGTTTTTTGTCTATCCGCAATTTTTAATATACCGACTTCCTGGAACTCTATAGAGGAGCCACCGGAGCCGCTAATAAAGGAATCCTCACCCGTACTTGCAGATGCGACTGTATCTGCAGATATCGATAATATCGAACTATTTTCCTACAGTACAGCCCTTCCTTCTGAACCTTCACAGGAGGAACCATCGGTAACACCGGCTCCCACAGAAATACCGGTTTTGACAGAGCCGTCTGTCACAGAGGTCGTGCAGGAAACAGCAAAGGCCAACGTCTCTGAAGAGCTCCCGAAGGATATTGCCCCAAAGCCGGAGCGTTCTCTCTATGCCGATATCGGAATCTCTATTGCCGGTGACTTTGTTAATATCAGAGAGGAAGCCTCTACAGATAGCGAAATTCTTGGTAAGCTTTATCAGGGTTCTGCTGCTGAGATATTAAAAACTCACGGTGAATGGTACTATGTAGAATCCGGAAGTGTGAAGGGATATATCAAGTCTGAATTCTTAAAGACCCAGATCTCTGATGAGGAGTTGATTGAGAAATACGGAGAAAGAAGCATACAAGTCGATACAGATGGTCTGAATGTCCGGGCATCCAAAGATAAAACCTCAAACAAGCTGAGTGTCATCTACCGGGGCGAGGTTTATCCGGTGCTTGAATCAGATGATGAATGGGTGAAAATCGACATCCCGGATGATAAGGTTACAGGTTATGTCATGCGTGAATATGTCGCAATGACAGTAAATTTTAGAAAAGCAATATCAAAGGAAGAGGAAGCAGAGCTGCTTCAGCTGCAAGCTGAGGAAAGAGCAAAGGAAGAGACGGCAATCAAGCAGCAGGAGGCTGTCGATTATTCCCGCGATGAGCTTAAGCTCTTAGCCTGTCTGGTACATGCAGAAGCAGGCAACCAGTCCTATGAGGGAAAATTAGCTGTTGCCAATATCGTATTGAACCGTATAAAATCATCAAAATATCCTGACAGCATGAAAGCAGTCATCTATCAGTCCGGTCAGTTTTCAGTTGCCCGAAGCGGATCTCTTGAAAAGCAGCTGAACAACTATGAAAACTACGGCTCCTGGTCACAGAAGCTCTCCATTAAGGCTGCCAGGGCTGCCTTGTCGGGCTCGAACAACATTGGCTCACGCCTGTATTTTCACTCCTATAGATCAGCAGTCCGGAAGGGCTATCACAAGAGGGACAGTGCTGTAAAGATTGATGACCAGTTATTTTGGTAAGAATATTCGAGGGCTGCCGTAGATCCTACGGCAGCCCTCATGTAATTCCCGGTCATCCATTCCGGAATATACAGCATAATTAATAGAGTTTAATCTGAAGTGGAATACCATTCTGGTATTTCACATTGGTTTCTCCCTGAATCAAAGGCTTCATATATGCCATCAGCTCTTTCGTCACATCATGACCATCCGGAGTAATCCAGTCCAAAGGAACTGTCTTCTCATGGTTGGCAACTTCATTGACAGGAACAGAAATGAATTCTACACGGTAAGGTTCATCACTTAATCTCTTGATCGCCGCCATCCTACCGGTCACCCCGTCGAGAGCACAGGCAAGTGCCTTCTGACCCAACATAAGAGATTCTGTAATATCTGTTTCACTTGCGATATGAGCAGCCGCTCTCTGCATCAGATTCAGCTCTATGGAACGAACCTTACAGCCGATTTCGTTTCTGATCAGTTGTTCAAGTGCACGTGCAGCTCCTGCAATGTATTTATGACCAAAATTATCAACTGCTCCACTGGAGATCTGATCTGATACGTAATTACCTGCGCTGTCCTTGACACCTTCACTGACAGCCACCAGAATTCCCGGTTTCACCGACAGCTTCTCTCTCACATCGCTGATAAATCTTGCATTGTCAAAATCCTTCTCACAGAGGTAAATCAGATCCGCTCCCGATCCACCGTTCAGTCTGGAAAGTGCAGCTGAAGCGGTAAGCCAGCCGGCATTTCTTCCCATGATCTCAACGATCGTAACAGCCGGAATATCATAGGCCCCGATGTCACAAGCCAGCTCGGAAATTGTGGTTGCAATATATTTTGCTGCCGATCCAAAGCCAGGACTATGATCGGTAAGATTCAAATCATTATCAACTGTCTTAGGAGCTCCCATGATAATGAAATCATGATTATTTAAGCTGCAATATTCGGAAAGCTTATCCACGGTATCCATGGAATCATTGCCGCCGATATAAATAAAATATTTAATTTCATACTTATAAAAGGTCTCGATTATTTTCTTATAGGGCTCCTCGTCCTTACGCCAATCCTTCATCTTATAGCGACAGGTGCCTAGTGCTGAGGAAGGGGTGTACATCAGTGTGTCCATCGCCTTTGTATCTCTGACTACTTCGTTTAAGTCAATCAGCTGATCCTTGATTGCTCCCTCAATACCATTCTTTGCCCCATATACCTTATCAACTTTTCCGCTTGCACGGACTCCCTGCAGTACACCGGCTAACGTTGCATTGATTGCAGCGGTAGGTCCTCCGGATTGTGCTACCAGCAAATTATTCATTTGATTTCCTCCTTAACAGGTTGTTAGATATCCAAAAACCTAATTACCTCATTTTAGCACGGCTACCGTCAATTAGTCAAGTCACTAAACCAATTCCGATCAGCTTGCCTCAAAAGTTACTTCCGTTCCATCCCCAATGCTCTACCTCGGTGTAGGTGATATAAACACAATCTGCCGAAATATTCAGTTCTTCCTGCATAATGGCCGTGATTCTTACTGTCACCTTCTGATAGGCATCCTTCGTGGATTTGCCGAATAATTTGACCTCAACAAAAGCCATCGGCTTTTCGGCCGATCCTTTAAAATAGAGAGAGCAGTTGTCCTCAAAAGAAACCATCAACCACTGCTCGGACTTACCTGGGATAAGAGCAATCGCCTCTCCTAATTTCTTCTTGATATTCTCTTCCTTCTCCTTGGATAAGGATACGGAAACTTTCGTACTGATATACGGCATATGAAAATTCCTTTCAGATTATTATTTTCTTTTCTTAATGAATTTCACATAATATACTGTATGCATTATTCTAGGGTTTGTCAAGGGACAACCATACAACAAACAAATGCCCCAAAAGTTGGAGCACCTCCGGGGCTTTTGCAGCATTTGTTTATTCTAACACTATTTATGCATTTTTGCTTCGAAATAGTCTCACTACTCCGCTTGCCTCTACACCCTTAATCAACAAATACAACAGGATTGTCTCAACCGGCAGCAGTACGATCTTAACCAGTCTTTCGGAAAGAAAGATCAAGAATGCCTTACCATATAAGTAGGTCAGCCAGTAGGTATCCAGTAGCAGGGTGATAAAGATTAGGTTGATTACATTAGCAATGAAGATCCTAAGAAGACTCAGCGGCTTCTTATAAAGCACAAACCCATAGATTAACCCCTTCAGGAGGGCACTCAGAGTAAAACCAAAAAAGAAGGGTCCCGTAGGCTTCAGGATAAAGACCAGGATATCCATAACCGCTCCGAAGATTGCGCCTACCGCCGGTCCGAACATATAGAACAGGAATTCGTTCGGCAGAAAGGCAAAGCCGAACTTTAAAGAATTTCCTATCATAAAGGTAAAATAAGTACCAATGATGATAGAGATTGCTCCCAGCATGGCGGTTAAGGTGACACACCTGATACTTCTGAACTCCTGCAGGGACGACTTGAATAAAGCTGTAAATTTGGTCATAAAAAAATTACCTCCTTTGCAGACCTTTTACTACAAAAAGAGATAAAATCAAATCGGCATGACAGCATCGGTTGTCCCTACCTGCCATGCACTTACCTATTTGATTATCTAATTGTAGCAGCGGGATGCGGACCGTGTACCGCAAGTTAACCTTTTCGTCCGATTGACAACTCCCTGTTCAACCGGCACTTAACGCACATGATCCTACTCTGCTTCTATTTTATTTTTTGTATCCTAAGTATAACATACGATAGTAATTTTACAAGTATAATAATTTTACAAACATAATAATTATACATATATATTTTGAATAAAAATTACCCTTCTTAACTTGCATAAAGCTGTATATAGTACAGATATTATTCATACCCTTTTAATTGCCACATTCTATACTGATCTCGTTGAACTTCTCAAGAATGGCATCGATTGCAATCGCCTTCTTCTCATCACCGGCTTTATCGATTACGACTTCTCCCTGATGCATCATGATTAATCTGGTGCCGTATTCAACTGCATAACGAAGATTATGGGTAACCATAATTGTCGTCAGATGCTTCTCCTTCACTACCTGATCCGTCAGCCGCATAATCAGCTCCGCCGTCTTCGGATCTAGTGCAGCAGTATGCTCATCTAAAATCAGAAATTCTATCGGAGTCATGGTAGCCATCAGGAGCGCCATGGCCTGTCTCTGACCTCCCGAGAGAGAACCGACAGGGACATGAAGCTTATCCTCCAAACCAAGATTGAGAGAACGCAGGCTTTCCCGATAGAAATCAGTACGCTTCTTATTCGTACCTCTTGTCAGATTGAAGCTTTTTCCCTTATTATCTGCCAGTGACATATTTTCCAGGATCGTCATCGACGGACAGGTACCCATCGCAGGATTCTGGAAAACTCGTCCGATTCGTCTCTGTCTTTGAAACTCAGGCATAGCTGTAATATCCTCCTGACCGATCCTGATCGTCCCCTGATCGATGGGGATACTGCCACAGATAATATTCAGCATGGAGGTTTTTCCTGAGCCGTTACTTCCGACTACGGAAACAAACTCACCATCCTGTACCGTCAGGCAAAAATTGTTGAACAGACACATTTCATTCACCGTACCGGGGTTATAGTATTTATTGATGTTCCTCAGTTCAATCATTGGTCCTCACCCTCCTCTTACGGTCGTTACTTACTACCAGAATAATCAGGAAAAGTACTGCGGTGATCAGCTTTAAATCAGAGGCTGCCATACCGCAGGCAATGGCAATCGCAACACAGCCCTTGTATAGAATCGCTCCGAATATAACCGCACTGGTTGCCTTAAAAAATGTAACTTTCTTAAATACATTGATACCAATGATAACACTCGCAAGGCCGATGACGATGGTACCGGTTCCTGTAGATATCTCAAAAAATCCGCTTTTCTGAGTATAGATACATCCGGCAAGCGCAACAAAGGCATTGGCAATCGCCAGTCCGACTATCTTAACCAGTCCCTTATCCTTCGCGAGGGAGGTGACAACCGTATCATTGTCACCCACCGCCCGCAGAATATAGCCTGATTTTGTCTTTAAATAAATATCCAGCAGGAGCTTCATGATAATCACGATAATCAAAAGCACCGTGATCTTAACATAAGGCTTGAAGCCCTCTGTTATAACAGAACTCAGAAATTCATTATCAAATATTGTCTCCTTAGTAAAGATCGGGAGATTTGCTTTACCGGCGATCCTTAGATTCAAGGAGTATAATGCAGTCATCATGATGATACCGGATAACAAATCCCTTACCTTCAGCTTCACATGGATTAAGCCTGTAAGAACTCCCGCTGCTGCTCCTACTGCAAAGGAAATCGGAAGGGTAAGCAGAGGATTCACTCCTGCGATAATCAATACCGCCGTCACAGCACCTCCCAAGGGAAAGGTACCGTCCACCGAAAGGTCCGGGAAGTCTAAAATCTTATAAGTTATGTATACCCCCAATGCCATGATGGCATAGACCAGACCTTCTTCAAAAACACCGCGTACAATCGACAGGATAGCATCCATTATGCCCTACCTCCAACATTCATTCTTAATAACCTTAATTATTTACTGTGCTGTAGCAATCTCCTCAAACATTTCTTTAGCACTGCTTACCAGATCCTGAGGTAGCGTGATACCAAGATTTGCTGCTACTGCATTATTGCCGTAGAAGGAAGCCTCTTCGATAATCTGGAAATTTATCTCACTTGCCTTCTTTTCCCCCTTTAATACCTGTGCTGCCATCGCTCCGGTCTGCTTTCCAAGGTCAAAATAATCCAAACCTACAGTAGCAAGACAACCGATCTTCACCTGCTCCACCTCACTGCCAAAGACAGGAATACTCTTGGCTGCTGCCTTCTCTAGGATAACCGGAAGAGAGCTTACAACGGTATTATCTGTCAAATTGTTGATACAGTCAACCTTTTCTAATAAATTATCTGCTGCCAAAGGAATATCTGCTGTTGTAGCAATACCACTTTCAATAATCTCAAAGCCATAATCGGCTGCAGCTGCCTTATATTCTTCAATTGCTGATACAGAATTGACTTCGCTGGTGCAGTAAATAATGCCGATAGATTTAGCATCCGGAAGGATCGCACGGATCATTTCCAGCTGCTTCTGAACCGGAAGCTTATCACTGGTACCTGTTGTATTACCGTTCGGGGTTCCGTCTGCTTTCGCAAGCTCTGCTGCAATCGGATCTGTTACTGCGGTGAAGATGACCGGAATATTCGCGTCCTTAGCTGCTCCGAATGCGCTCTGTGCCATCGGAGTTGCGATTGCACAGATCAGATCCACCTTATTGGAGACAAAGTTTGTTGCTATCTGGGAAGCTGTGCCACCGTCTGCTTGAGCATTTTCAAATAATACCTCCAGGTTCTCCCCGTCCTTATACCCTGCATCCGCGAGGCCTGCCAGGAAGCCTTCCTTACAGTTATCCAAAGATGCATGCTCTGCAAACTGTCCGATACCGATGGTGACCTTACCGTCATCCTTCGCACCGCATCCAACCAGGGTACCCATAGCTAAAATAGCCACTAAAATTACTGCAATTAACTTTCTCATAAAAATCCTCCCTCATTAATTAAAATTTTGTTGTTTGCTTCTTGGGAGGATTTGTCCTCCCTCATAAATTAAAATTTTGTTGTTTGCTTCTTGGGAGGATTTGTCCTCCCTCATAAAACAAAATACTTTGATTCGTTCGTTGTCGCCATGGCGAAAGGTAATTCTCGTAGTCACCGGTTAGAGTCTGCTGGTATTGCTAAGTTATTAATAGTCATTTTAGCAATAAAAAAAGTCCCAAGTATATTATACTTGAGACGAATTCACTCCGCGGTACCACTCAAATTGGCAACAAATTGCTTTTTTAGTTGCCCTCCTCTGCCTTCATATATCGAACAATATATGCCATATGATTAACGGTTATGGTCTCCGTCAACGCCTACTATCAGTTCGGGTTGCCCTCAAAAGCCCATTCAGCAAAAGACTCCATATCGCATTCCACCAGCTGCGACTCTCTGTTATGTCGTACTTAAGCCTACTCCTCTTTCTCAACGGTTTAGCTTATTAATGTATTAAATAATAATACCAAAGAGGGGGTTTTGTCAACCATAAAATTTAAATACTGCATAGAGGGTTAAGGTAAAGGTAATTCTGACAGCGAAGCAGTATCTCATTTAAAACAGCTCCCAGCTTTAAGCCGGGAGCTGCTAATTATCTAACTAAATATCCTGTCTACTTCGTAAAATCTGCAGGAAATGCCAAATTGACTGCATAGAAATTTCTTCCTTCGATTTCATCGGTAATCATTCTCAAAGCCTCACCGAAACGCTGGAAATGCACGATTTCTCTCTCTCGGAGGAATTTGATCGGGTCGCATACGTCATGGTCGGTGACCAGACGAAGAATATTGTCATAGGTGGTTCTTGCCTTCTGCTCTGCTGCCATATCCTCAACCAGGTCCGTAATCGGATCTCCCTTGCTCTGGAAGAAGCAGCTGTTAAAAGGTATACCGCCGGCTGACTGCGGCCATAAGCCTAAGGTATGATCTACGTAATACTTTTCAAAACCACCCTCCATGATTTCTGCAGGAGTAAGGTTTTTGGTTAATTGATGCACGATGGCACTTACCATCTCCATATGAGCCAATTCCTCAGTACCGATATCAGTCAGTAAACCTGCTATCTTCCGATTCGGCATAGTATAACGCTGGGAAAGATAACGCATGGATGCTGCCAGTTCGCCGTCGGGTCCACCGAATTGACTTATGATCACCTGTGCAAGTCTCGGATTTCTTTCCGCAATATTGACAGGATGTTGTAATCTCTTCTCATAACTCCACATACACTAGCACCTTCCTTCCCATGGCCAGGGATCTTCAACCCATGTCCATCTGTCGTCGACCTCTACATGATATGACTCAATCGGGCCATAGCATCTGGTATACTCATGAACCGCTTCATTTCTTACCTTAGATACCTTACTCCAATATTCTAAAGCTGCCCTGTCGGTCGGGTGGGTGTCAAGGAATAATCTCAGTTCATCGCAGACAAAGCTGGTAGCCTCGATGCAGGCAAATAGTTTTTCTCTATTACTTGTATCCATCCTATCTACATCCCCTTCCATGCCAATCTAGGTCAAGCTCCTTAAAGAGTGTTCCGTTCGCTAAAGCCATAAATTCATTCTCATATAAATTCCTGAAGCACTGCCAAGGAACATAGCACATACCAAGAGGAAAACGGTCGAAATCCTCATATTTTTCTCTTTCGCAGGAATCCTCCGGGGTATATCCGCAGACAACATCTCCGCACACCGGCTCCGGTGTCCTGTATGGTGAAGATCTACGATTATAACCGTTGTCTCTTCCCATCATACCGCGATACATCCGTCTATCCATAAAACTGTCTCTCCTTTCGAATACATCCATCATCAGCGAGCAACATGCTTACTAATTGTTGTTCTATACATATTATGAAGAAAGGACAATTCGGTGCCTGTATCTGAATGCAGAATGATGAGGTAAGATGAATCCGAAATCGTTGACAATGCCGCCTTTTTACTATATATTTGACTTATACTGGCATGGTCTTTATAAGACCGAACCACAGAAGGAGAAGCGTATTATGTATCATTTTATCATAAACCCCAAGTCCAGCTCCGGTAGGGGTATCCGCTTTTGGTGGGTAGTTAAGGATGAACTCGATAGACAGAAAATAGATTATAAAGCGGTATTTACCGAATATTCGGGGCATGCTACCGAATTGGCAAAAACAATATGTGAAGAGAATCCCGGCATTAAGAATATAGTAATCCTCGGTGGTGACGGAACTGTCAACGAGGTGATCAATGGTATCGAGCACTATGATGAGGTTCTGCTTGGTTATATTCCTTCCGGTTCCAGCAACGATCTTGCAAGAAGCTTGAATATTCCAAAGGAGCCTACGGAAGCCTTATCCCATATTCTGAACCCAACAAAGTTCCAGTATCTCGATCACGGATGCATCACATTCCCTGGAAGCTCACATCAGCCGAGAAAATTCACCTGCTCCAGCGGTATGGGTTATGATGCATGTGTCTGTCATGAGGTGCAGGTGTCTCCTCTTAAGAAGAGCCTGAACAGATTTGGTGCAGGAAAGTTCGTATATATTGCCATCGCAATCAAACAGGTAATCAATGCTCCTAAGATGTCTGCCTCAATTACGGTGGATGGTATGGATAAAGGTACTTATCAAAATGTCCTTCTGGTGTCCAATATGATCCATAAATTCGAAGGTGGCGGCCTATTTATGGCTCCTCATGCCGATCCTACCGATGGAAAATTGAGCATCACTATGGTCCACGGATTAAGTAAAGCCAAAATATTCCTTCTCCTGCCAACTATTTTCACAGGAAAGCATATTAAATATAAGGGTGTGGAGGCCTTCCATTGCTCGGAAATAGAAATTCATACAGATGTGGAAACGGCAGTTCATACAGATGGTGAAGTTCCCGCATTATGCTCACACATTAAGGTCAACTGTATTCCAGGAAAGATACGAATGATTTTATAACGAAAGTAGGCGTTTACGATGCAACGACGGACGCATGTCCAAGCTTCTTCCTTAATCATTTTTTTGAGTATCATCACAATCATCGTGCAATTTGCAGTGTATTATTTTTTTGCAGCTTATTATCTTATCTGGGGTGTATCGATCCTGATGTGCATCTTAAGCTGCCATATACTTCAGGAACAGACCTCCACCTATGAAGCCTGTTTTAATTATTCTGTTCTGATCCTGTTCATCAGTACGGTAATCATCGCATTGTCTTATCTTGGAAGAGAGGGAGCTTTTCTGCCCTATTCCGGAGCTATGCTTGGTATCCTCTTAATCAATTGGTTATTACCCTGTATCCATTGTTTTCTGCGAAATATACTCGATTATGGAACAAGGTTCGAGGATTACCGCACCTTCTACAGAAATGACAGTTTATTATTTTTCATCATCTATATCGGTATTATACTTTACGGTTCCTTCGTTACAACGGCTTTCCCCTGGGCTTATAACGGAAGTCTGAGTTATGCCAATATCATACCCTTTGAAGCTATCACGTATCAAATCGAGGATTATCTTTATGATATGCTGCCCCTAAGTGATATCATACTCTACTTGGCATGCAGGATTTTTCTATATATTCCGTACGGTTACCAGATGACCTTCCTTCTTCGGAAACAAGGAAAACCGATCCGTCTTGCCGCACTACTTGTTCTGCCCATCCTGATCGAGCTGTTCCAATACATCTTGATACCCGGCCGTTTCGATATTGATGACATCATTTATGCCCTCCTCGGAGGTATCCTAGGCTCACTTTTGTTCTACTTATGCAACCTGATAGTCAGAGCAATTACAGGGAGGGACTTTCTTTCCAGAGACACCGATTACCTCTTCTCGAACAATAAGCTTCATTTCTAGCTATGATGCATATAACAACAGGAGAATAAAGCGGAGGCTGCTTTTTCATAAAGTAGTCACTGCAAAAGGAGCTGTTGCAAAACACTTTGATAATCGAGTAGGAGGCGGTGACTAACCGCCGTCCTCTCACAGCACCGTGCGTACCGTTCGGTACACGGCGCTTTCAATAGTTGATGTGCACGGACTGATATGCAGTGGC
>JAEZGK010000083.1 GCA_023437365.1 Bacillota bacterium | reverse complement strand
CTTCCTGCATGCGCGCGCCGCCGGAGACCGTAAAGCCTATGACCGGCAAGCCTTTTTGTGTTGCAAGTTCAAACAAAAGCACGACCTTCTCCCCCAGCGCCGTACCCATGGAGCCGAGCATGAAGCCGGGTTCCATGACGAACAGCGCTACAGGAAGCCCGCCGATACGCGCGGTGCCGCAGATGACAGCCTCCTCTTCCCCACTTTCCTCCCTGGCTTTCTTGAGTTTCTCCTCGTAGCCGGGAAAGCGCAGCGGGTCGTTTGAAACAAGGCCCGTAAACGCTTCTTCAAACGTATTCGGGTCACACAGTAACCCTATGCGCTCCCGCGCGCACAGCCGGGAATACGCGCCGCAGCGTGGGCAGACCTTATGATTATTGTATAATTCGCTTTGAAACAGCGTGGCGTTGCAGCAGCCGCATTTGACGCAGAGTTCGTCGGGGATGGCGGGCTTTTTCGCTTCCTGCACGCGTTCGCCGGTTTCAAGCGGATTCTTGGGTTTCTTAAACAAATCTTTTTTGAGCATGCGCTACCCCCTGTTCGCCATAAAGTCGGTGGTGTAGACGCCCGTCTGGAAACTCTCGTCAAACAATATCTCCATCTGCAACTCGCTGTTATGGAAAACGCCCTCAATCACAAGCTCGCACAGGGCGGCCTGCATCTTGCGGATGGCCTCCTCACGGGTCTTTGCGTGGACAATCAGCTTGGCGATCATGCTGTCGTAATACGGCGGCACCACATAATCCTGATAGAGCGCCGTATCAAAGCGCACCCAGGGACCACCGGGTATGTGCAAAAGCGTCACCTTGCCGCAACTGGGCCTGTAATTATGCGAGGGGTCCTCCGCGTTGATGCGGCACTCGATTGCACAGCCCGAAAGCCTGATATCCGCCTGCGTAAACTGCAGCGGCAGCCCCGCCGCCACGCGGATCTGCCATTTGACAAGGTCGATGCCCGTGACCATTTCCGTGACCGGATGCTCCACCTGAAGGCGGGTATTCATTTCCATAAAATAATAATTGCCGTCCCGGTCAAGGAGGTATTCGATTGTCCCGGCGTTTTCATACCCTGCCGACTTTGCCGCACGTACGGAAGTTTCCATCATTTTGGCGCGAAGGGTTGCATCCACCGCAGGAGAAGGGCTTTCTTCTATGAGCTTTTGGTTCTTTCTTTGCACGGAGCATTCCCGCTCACCTAAGGCTACGGCGTTGCCATGCTTGTCGCAGATCAATTGCATTTCCACATGCTTGACGGGAAACAGATATTTTTCCAAATACACAGCCCCGTCCCCGAACGCGCTTTCCGCTTCCTGTGATGCGGCGTAAAATTCCTTTTCAAACTGCTCCTTTTTCTCTACCAGCCGGATTCCCCGCCCGCCGCCACCTGCGCGCGCTTTGATCAAAAGCGGGTAGCCGATGCGCTCCGCTTCCTTGTGCGCTTCCTCCAATGAACCGAGCACGCTGCTTCCGGGAATGACGGGCACGCCGGCCAAAATCATAGTCTGCCGTGCGGCGTTCTTATCCCCCATTTTTGAAATGACTTCCGCGGAAGGGCCGATAAACGCGATGCCGCAGGAAGCGCAAAGCTCCGAAAACCGCGCGTTTTCGGAGAGCAGGCCGTAGCCGGGGTGTATGGCCTCCGCCCCTGTGACGACGGCTGCAGAGAGTATGGCGGACATGTTCAGATAGCTGTCCTTTGCGCGCGGCGCGCCGATGCAGATGCTTTCATCCGCAAGGTTGACATGCAGCGCATCCCGGTCAGCCTCCGAAAACACGGCGACGGTGGAAATGCCCATTTCCTTGCAGGCGCGGATGATGCGCACGGCGATCTCCCCGCGGTTGGCAATCAATATTTTTGTAAACACGCCTTCACTCTCCTTGCTTTTCCAGCATAAAGGAGAACTCCGCGCTCACCGCGACCTCGCCCCCAACATAGCCTGTGGCCTCCGCAAAAAAGAAGGGCGCTTTTTCCTTAACGAGTATGCTTTCGATCTCAATGGTATCCCCCGGCAGCACCTTGCGCTTAAAGCGCACGCGATTGAGGCCCGTAAAATAGGGGGTCGACCCCTTGATTTTTGACGCGATCAGAACGCAGGATGCCTGCGCCAGGATCTCACACTGGATCACACCCGGTACCACGGGGTTGCCCGGGAAATGTCCTTTTAAAAACCATTCGTCCCCGCGCACATGGTAGCGGCCTTTGGACTGGGTATCCGAAACGAGTTCCGCTTCATCCACCAACAGCATGGGCTCCCTATGTGGGAGTATTGTCTTAAGCTCTTTCCTCTCCATATCCGTCGCCCCCTGCTAAAACACCTTAAAGAGGATTTGTGCGTACTCCACCACTTGGCCGTTTTCTACACACACGTCCACGATTTCGCCGTCCACCTCGGCGGTGATCTCGTTCATGAGCTTCATCGCCTCGATAATGCACAGCACATCCCCCTTTTTGACCTTGGACCCCACTGAAACGAAGGGTTTTGCGTCAGGCGAGGGCGCAGAGTAATACACTCCAACCATGGGAGATTTGATTTCCACGATATTGTTGAAATCCACCGCGCCGTCCGGGGTCTTCACCGCCGTCACCGGGGTTTCCGGCTGCTGGGGTTTCAACACTGACGCTTCCTGTACCGGCTGGGGAACAGGGCTCTTTTCCAAGTGGATCTTGGTGTCCGCTTCCGAGACTTCCAGCACCGTCAGGTTGGAGTGTTCCAGAAG
>JAEZGK010000082.1 GCA_023437365.1 Bacillota bacterium | reverse complement strand
ATCTTCTGCTGCATCAGCTCTTCCGCCTTGGACAGCGCTTCATTGACTGCTGCCGTGATCAGGTCTTCCAGCATCTCAATATCGTCCGGGTCTACTGCATCGGGGGATATCTTGACGCTGATAATCTTCTTCGCGCCGTTCGCGCGCACTGTGACCGCTCCGCCGCCCGCCGTGGCTTCCACCTCAGCTGCTTCCACCTCGGCCTGCGCCGCCGCCATATCGGCCTGCATTTTCTGTGCCTTGGCAAGCATGGAGTTCATGTTCATACCGCCTCCGCCGCCCATGCCTCCGATTGATCTTCTCTTTGCCATTATTCCTGTCCTCCTACGATCTCATAATTATATCCGTCAAACATTTCTGCGTAGTTCTCGTCTGATTTTCCGGCCTGGGCACTGTGCGCCCTGATGACTTTCACAGTGAGCGGCCTGCCTGCTTCTGCCGACAGCATCTGCACCAATGTGGTCTCTGCATTAGGCATCTTCAGAGATTCAGCCGCCGTCTCATTATCGGCATCAAAGCGTATTTCGAAAACATCGTCGGTGCACACCACCGCTTCGGCCTTCTTCGCGTATGTGCAGATATGATAAGCTTTCTTATCCTCAAGGGCATCAGCGTCTTCTTCCATATGTTATCCGCTTCCGTGTCCGGTATTCCGGACGCTTTGGGTTGCGCAGGTTTCGCGGCACGGGCTTTTGGCTTCTCAACAACAGGTGCGGCCTTGCTTTCCGCCGCCGGAGCGGGCGCAGCCGTGAACGGACGCTCTTCGAGTGCGCGCAGCCGCGCTTCCAGCTTGTCGATGCGGGCAGCGGCGGGGGAAGACGCATCATCCTCGGGCGCCATTAACGCCATCACAGCCGTTTCCAGCACGATATCGGCGCGAAGGTTCTGGCGCATCTCGTATTCTTTCTGTATCAGTACGTTCAAAGCGCGGATGCACGCAGCCTTACCGTACTTCGTAGCCAGCGCTTTCAGGTCTGCATCGTCCTCTTCGGCGTCTGCGCCTGCTGCCAGCCACATCATGCGGCGGAATACGTCTGCGAGGTCTTTGATCAGCGCGCGCGTGTCCGCACCGGCGGTCAGCAACCCCCGCAGGCCGGTCAGCGCACTTTTTTCATCGTATTCCGATATGGAAGCCGCCAGCGCGTACAATTGGCTCATGTCGCCGCTGCCCAGTGCCGCGGTGACGTTGCTCATCGTGATGTCGCCGAATGCCGCGCACTGGTCGAGTATCGACAGCGCGTCGCGCATGCCGCCCTCCGCTGCGCGCGCGATGGCTTTCAGGGCGCTGTCCTCGTACTTGAAGCCTTCTGCTTTTGAGACCTCGGCCAGTCGGCCTCTGATAGCAGAAGCGGTTATGCGCTGGAAATCGAACCGCTGGCAGCGTGACAATATCGTCGCGGGGAGCTTGTGCGGCTCGGTGGTCGCCAGTATGAATATGACGTGGGCGGGCGGCTCCTCCAGCGTTTTCAATAGCGCGTTGAAGGCGCCCTTGGAGAGCATATGCACCTCGTCGATAATATATACCTTGAATTGGCAGAAGGCGGGGAGCAGGTTCACGCGGTCTCGTATGTCGCGGATGTTGTCCACGCCGTTGTTGGACGCGGCGTCGATCTCAACGATATCCACTGAGCCCTCGTCCGAGGTGGCGCGGCAGGAATCACACGCTCCGCAGGCCTCCGCGCCCTGTCGGTTCCGGCAGTTTACGGCGCGCGCGAATATCTTGGCAAGACTGGTCTTGCCGGTGCCGCGCGGCCCGGAGAACAGATATGCATGTGCGATTTTGCCGCTCTCAATCTCGCCAGCCAGCACCTTGGTGATGGGTTCCTGACCCACTACATCGGCGAAGCGCGCGGGCCGCCAAGTGCGGTAGAGTGCCCTGTAAGCCATTCGTTCCTCCCAAAGTTTTTGCCTCTATAATATATCACCCTGCAGCGGCCTTTGTCCATATTTCAAGATCATGGAACGGAACAAATGCGCGCATCTGAGCGTCTTATTGTCACAAGCAACAGGGAGGATGACATGAAAAGAAGTGCATTGGCAACGATATTTTGCGCATTAGCGCTGGTCATATTAACAGCCTGCGGCGCGGCATATCCGGCGGATTTGGTTTCGGCGGACAACGCGGTTGCGTTCGTTTCAGGCGAGGATGTGACAGCTGTCGAGGCAAATACGGCGTATGGCGATATCATAAAAAAGCTGGGAGCCACACAGGACGCCGGTTGGGGCGAGGAGCACACCGCGGTGTATCTGGTGGACGGCACAAGCTTTCTGTATCTGACATATTCGGACCTGAAGGACAAGTGCCCGTCGTCCGGTGCGGAGCTGATAAAAAGCCTGCAGAACGCGGTGGGCATACGCGGTGAAGTGACGGATGTGTCCATGTCGGGCGGCGAGCTGACGATGCCGGTGGAAGCGACAGGCAGCGACTACGGCATGTACGATAAGGCCAGCGTGCGCGTGGGCGCGGACACCGTAGTGGTAACGCAGGACGGCAAAACGGTTGCGATGGAACACATCGGCAAGGGCGATACCGTTGAGGTAGTGTTCGGCGGGCCGGTGGCGGAGTCATATCCGGTACAGGGC
>JAEZGK010000042.1 GCA_023437365.1 Bacillota bacterium | reverse complement strand
GTTTGGTAGAGCGCTGCGTTCGGGACGCAGAGGCCGTGGGTTCGAATCCCGTCGCCTCGACACTAAGACTCTTGAGTTATCAAGGGTCTTTTTTCTATGTATTGCATTTCGTGTTGCATGAATGACTTAAATTCGTTCATGGACTTGCCACATTCAGTCTTGTCATACAGCATTAACCATACTTTGTATGGATAGTAGGATATATGCTTAATCGCACATTAAAGGAATGCAGGCGATCAGGGATGAGTACACATCTCCAGGTAGCCAGAAGCGCATACAGAATGACGGACAGAATACTGAGATTATCAAGCTTAGTATAAGACCACCAAGATAAAGAAAGACGATGAAGGCTAATAAATTATCATTTGTCACTCGAAGCATTTATATTCGCTTGCTTAACTCTTTCTTAAGTAAAGAAATTTGATTTTTAAGCTCTTCAATATCATTAAGCATTTGATCATTTTGTGAATCGTCAGTTTGCAGAGATTGCTCTTGGGCAGCAGCAGTTAAAAGAGATTGACCAATATTTACGATGAAATTCCCAAGCGCATTTTTTTGATTGATATTTAGGCCATCTTGTAATAATAAACCCAATATTGTTGATAGTAGTGAAAATTGCTTTGGAGGCAACGTAAGTAAGCATGACTCTATTGGATTGATAGTATCACAAGATTTATTAATTATATTTTTATCGCCAGTCAAATTACTGCTCATATTTTCGCTACCTTTCATTACACTAAGCAAAACGAATTATGCTTCATATCTATTCTATATTAATATATTAATTCAACTAGCAAATGAAACATGTTTTATCTTTAAAAACTAATCTTTTTGATTATCATTTAGTACATTAATCGAGACCTTGAAAGGGTCTATTTTTTATGTCCAGAAAGGAGAGAAATCGATGGAAAGACTTAAAATGAATACAATGGCTTTATTACAGGTATTTATTTTGTATAGTGAGAACGATGGATATAAAAAAATTGTGTATTAAACAATGAAAACCCCGGTCAGTATTGGCCGAGGAAATTCTGTTTATAAAATGTATTCGCTAATGTTTTTACAAAGAGCTTTAATATTTGCTCCTCCTGATAATTCGAATTTAATTCTTCCTACGCTACTAAGCCATATTTCTAATTCTGCATCCAAATCGAAGAAGCCAGATGTTTCAACGGAATAACATTGTATTTTGCTATACGGAACTGATGTGTAATCAACCTTCTTTCCAGTCATGCCTTGAACATTGCAACTAATAATTCTTTTATTGGTAAATACTACTCTATCACGTAACGATACATAACTTCCAATCACGGTTTCTCCTGATATCAAAAGTTCGTTAACTGCTTTCTCGCCATTACCAATTAATTCACCCTTTAATTTAATTATTCCTTTGTTATTGAAATCTATCATGGAAATACCCTCCTTAATATTAATATTTGTATTATATTACAAATGGAATGTTCTGTAAACTACGACGGGATCGTATGATTGGTAGTATATGCGAATGTTCGTATGATATGTGCTGCATTTCATGATGCATGCTTCTGAAAAAAAGTCTTTTGTAATAAAATGATATCTTGTTAAGAAAAGTATTACATGTATAAAGCTAGTGTTAATAAGTAGATTACATGTTTTCGGTAACTCCACAATTAATAATGTCAAGGGTTCGCATCACGTCACCTCGACGATTATGGAGACCTATCAGTTAGATGACTGGTATTTTTTTGTGTTGTGTTTGTACTGCTTATATCTTACCCTATAGTCAACCCAAAAAGACTCTTGACGGTACTGATGGAGGGGAGAAGTACAACCGTAGGGAAGAAGTCTCATAATTATGTTGACTAAAATGAAAGCTCATCCACCCATCACCCAACAGTGCTTATTGGGATCATAAATTAGTATGATATTATTACGAAAGCCATAGGCGTCAAAGGTGCAATAAAAGGTCTTCACAAGGAACTTGTCAGACTTGATCGTTCGAATAGAACTTACCTTGAATTTAAACAGCTCCTGCGCATCATCTTCAATGCAAAAGGAACGTGGGATGAACTCTCCGAGTGTGTTAAAAGCAGCACGAACGGCTACTGGATGACCGTGGGGATGCCTGATGGCAGGCTTGCGATTAGGATTAAGAAATGGCATGGTGTCGACTCCTTATGATGTTAGTAAGGATATTGTATGATATTAACTGGTCAGGAGATGTCTTACTAGCGAAATTATTTCGGCTTTTAGGGAGACAGGTATCTTTTATTGGTCTTCGAGATAAGGCAAGGATCTTAAAGCTATGTATAGAAGCCAAGTACTTTTGATGCAAATGTGTATAAGGCAACTAACAGCGATAAGTCCATGGATATCCTTCAAGAATACATAGCTAGGATCCGGGAGGATGTCGGGATAGAGATATCGATTAAAGATTAAATTAAGATTTAGTGAATTAGGTACATTGAAAACTGAATATTGATAGTTGATAACAATGGAATAAAAAGGTGGAAATGATCTTTTTGTGGTGTTATAATAAGGTTGATGATTCGTTGTAGTTATCAATTACGAACGATAAGTTTGAATGTGTGGAGGTTAATTATGATAGCTATCATAGGTGCAGGAGCCTTTTCATTTGTAATTGTATTATCTATTCTTATAATTTGTGGACTGCCTTTAGGTGAATTTACAATGGGAGGACAATATAAAGTTTTTCCAAAAAAGTTGAGAATTGTGTTAGTTGCACAACTTGTTTTACAGATATTTTTTGTGGTCATCATTTTACAAATAGGTGGGGTTATACCGCTATGGTTTACTGAAAATGTTACTAAGATAATTGGAATTGTAATGGCAGTATATCTTTCACTTAATACTGTTATGAATTTTGTTTCAAAAAGCAAGAAAGAAAGATATATAATGACACCACTTTCGCTTGTTTCAGCAATTTGTTATTGGATTACGGTGCTGTAAACATAAGTGTGATTAAAGTTTGGATTTCGGATTAATGTTAATATACCAAATTTCCAATTAGCCGAGAAATGGATTAATTCTCACTTTTTACAAATAGCGTAGGGCTATGGTTTTAATTTACTAATATCCTACTGCCTGAACACCATATTCGGCTTTCGTGTCTGGCTTAAGCTTGGTATCACTGAACCTATCAATGTACTCGCGCTCAGCTATGTCTCTCAGATATTTTAAATCCTCCTCATAACTGAAGACGTTAATTATGCATTTAAATTTCTTTTTACCGACCTTAGCTGTAATGGTTGTTTGGCCAACATCTTTCCCAGTGACAACACCTTTTTTTGATACTGTTGCTATAGACTTATCTGAAC
>JAEZGK010000105.1 GCA_023437365.1 Bacillota bacterium | reverse complement strand
GTCTTGAACTTCTTCATCACCGACTTGACCTCAAGGTCCATCACGCTCCGGGAGGGGCGCATCAGCGCCACCGCGCCGATCAGGCCAGTCAGTTCGTCGGTGGCGTAGAGCACTTTCTCCATCTCGTGCTCAGGCTCGATGTCCACGGTGATGCCGTAGCCATGGCTGGCGGTGGCGCGGATCAGGCGCTCCGGAAGCCCCGCCTCGCGCATGATCTCCTGGGATTTGATGCAATGCTGGTCCGGATGCATTTCGAAATCCAGATCGTGGAGGAGGCCAACCAGCGCCCAGAAGTCCGCCTCATCGCCGTATCCCAACTGGAGCGCAAACCACCGCATGACTCCCTCCAGGATTTGGGCATGCTTCAGGTGGAAATCCTCGTGGTTGTAGCGGCAGTAAAACGCCCAGGCTTCGTCTCGTGTCAGCATGTTTTCCATCTTCTCCACCCTTTCGTAATCGCCGGGCTGGCTCGGTTAACGTCTATCCTACCGCAGCGGCGCTCGCCTGTCAACCCTCCCGGAAACACGGCGATCCGCCGACTGTAAAATTCAAGAAGCCGCTTGACAGCGGCCTTCGGATGCGCTAGAATTAAACCATCATTTCATACGGGGTTTATATGGATTCGACCCAATCGAACGTCCATGAAGGAGGCAGCACCCATGAAGGTCAATAAGAGCATCCGGGATCTGATCGGCAACACCCCGCTCCTGGAACTCACCAACTACAACCGGGAACGCGAGCTGAACGCCACGGTGGTCGGCAAGCTGGAGTATTTCAACCCCGCGGGCAGCGTCAAGGACCGCATCGCCGCCGCGATGATCGAGGCGGCGGAGGCGGCCGGGGTGCTGAAGCCCGGCTCGGTGATCATCGAGCCAACCAGCGGAAACACCGGCATCGGCCTCGCGGCAATCGCGGCGGCCCGTGGCTACCGTCTGATCCTGACCATGCCCGAAACCATGAGCGTCGAGCGACGCAGCCTTCTCAAGGCTTATGGCGCGGAACTGGTGCTGACCGAGGGCGCGAAGGGCATGAAGGGCGCGATTGAAAAGTCCGAGGAACTCGCGCGCGAGACGCCGTTAAGCTTCATCCCCGGCCAGTTCGTCAACCCCGCCAACCCGGACATTCACCGCCGCACCACTGGCCCCGAGATCTGGGACGATACCGACAGCAAGGTGGACATTCTGGTGGGCGGCGTCGGCACCGGCGGCACGATCACCGGCGCGGGCGAGTACCTGAAGTCGAAGAACCCCGCCATCAAGGTGGTTGCGGTGGAGCCGGCGGCCTCGCCGGTTTTGTCGGGCGGTAATCCCGGCCCGCACAAGATCCAGGGCATCGGCGCGGGCTTCGTGCCACAGGTGCTCAACACCGGCGTCTACGACGAGGTCATCCGCGTGGAGAACGAGGACGCCTTCGCCACCGGCCGCGCGTTGGCGCAGCGGGAGGGCCTTCTGGTGGGCATCTCCTCGGGCGCTGCGGTGTGGGCGGCGACGGTCCTGGCCAAGCGGCCGGAGAATGCCGGAAAGCTGATCGTGGCGATACTGCCGGATACCGGCGAACGCTATCTGTCGACCCCGATGTTCGCGCAGTAATTTGAATCCAAAGAAGCGGTTCCGCAAAGGCCCGCTTTTTTATGCCAAAACACACAAAAGCCGGGGCCGATTTGCTCGACCCCGGTTTCCTGTTTCTTGCGATCAGTCGAACGCCTTCTTAAACGCCTGCTCGAGGTCCCCGATGATGTCGTCCACGTGTTCCGTGCCGATGGAGAGGCGGACGGTGTTGGGCTTGATGCCGGAATGCGCAAGCTCCTGCTCATTCATCTGGGAATGGGTGGTGGAGGCCGGATGGATGACCAGCGACTTGGCATCCGCCACGTTGGCGAGGAGCGAGAACAGCTTCAGGTTGTCGATGAACCGCTTGGCGTCCTCCGCGCTGCCCGCGATCTCAAAGGTGAAGATGGAGCCCGCGCCATTCGGGAAGTACCGCTCGTAGAGCACGTGGTTCGGGTGCTCTGAAAGCACGGGGTGGTTGACGCGCTCGACCTTCGGATGCTTCGAAAGGTAGTCGACCACCTTCAGCGCGTTGAACACGTGCCGCTCCACGCGCAGCGACAGCGACTCCAGGCCCTGCAGGAACAAAAACGAGTGCAGCGGGCTGAGCGTCGCGCCGGTATCGCGCAGGAGCGTCACGCGCGCCTTGATGATGTAGGCCAGCGCGCCCACCGCATCGGTGAACACTACGCCATGGTAGCTGGGGTTGGGCGTGGAGAGGCCGGGGAATTTGCCGCTTTTCGCCCAGTCAAACTTGCCGCCATCCACGATCACGCCGCCGATGGCCGCACCGTGGCCGCCGATGAACTTGGTGGCGGAGTGCACCACGACATCCGCCCCGTGCTCGATGGGCCTGAACAGGTAGGGCGTAGCGAAGGTATTGTCCACGATCAGCGGGATGCCGTGCTTGTGGGCGATTACGGCTACCGCGTCCACATCGACGATGGTCGAGTGGGGGTTCCCCAGGCTCTCGATGAAAAGCGCCTTGGTGTTGGGCCGGATGGCCGCCTCAAAGTTCGCCGGATCCAGGCCGCTCACGAAGGTGGTTTCAATGCCGAACTCCTTCAGCGTGTGGGCGAACAGGTTGTAGGTGCCGCCGTA
>JAEZGK010000091.1 GCA_023437365.1 Bacillota bacterium | reverse complement strand
GGTCTCGGTGCGGGGGCCGGCTGTGGTACGGGAGCTGGTCTTGGTGCGGGGGCCGGTTGCGGTACGGGAGCTGGTCTCGGTGCGGGGGCCGGCTGCGGTGCTGGGGCTGGTCTCGGTGCGGGGGCCGGCTGTGGTGCAGGAGTTGGTCTTGGTGCGGGGGCCGGTGCTTCCACACCGCAATTCAGTCCCCCGACAAAGGGATACAGATGAAATTCAAAGCCGCTGGCCGGATTGACAGCAAAAGCTCCCAATGCCGCATTACCGCTGACGGTTCCTCCGGTATTATGCGCATGAAACATAGCTTTAGGAGCCAGAATACTACCCCAGATAGCAGCCGGTACTTCCATGTAGATATTCTCTGCATCTTCAAATACGTAGAGCGTATGCTCTGCCATTTTTTCAGCCCCCCAGAGACCATATTGCAGATGTGCCTTCGGGCCGGTTTTGAAAATGACAATTGCCAGACTACCTTGTGGTACTTCAAAACGAATTTCCTTATTCAACAATCCATTTGGTGATACATCAATACGGAATACATTTTGTCTGGGGTCACTCCCTCTGAGAATCCACTCATGGTAGTGCTCTGTAACCGTACCATTTGGCTTCATACCGATAATGCAGTCATGCGCATTAACAATACTGTTCCTTGCATCATTAAAAAATCTTCTCACATCAGCATTTATTCTTGCCGCAGGTATATATCTTGGCACATCATAACTCGAAACAGCATAATGAGTATCTCGATCACTTACCCGCCAATACCTGCTCCCATTCTCTGCATGATATAAATCGGTCAGTACTCTGACCTGATCCGGAGTACCATCCTTTCCGATCATATAGGTACTTCCACCTGCAGCTCTGAAGCTTCCGCCTGCTACTACGTGTCCGTTTACTACCAGCGGCCCCTGCATAGCGACATTTCTTCCTACAAGAAAACGTACATTACTAGGTGTATATCCGGTCCCTGTCAGCTTGGTGTCATTCCCGAAAGCCAATGTCAATCCCCTTGGGCTGACAAAATCACCCCCTACAGCCATAGCACCTTTCGTATCTACAATGTTATTCATATCTCCGAATACAATCGCATTAAAGTAAGAGGCGGTTCCGAAGGGCTGACCTACAATATCATACCAGGTGATATCTTCATACGGTATTCCAGCCCCAAAATGCGCCTCTCTATCGTTATTGCTGTTCATGGTAACCTCCTTGAAATACGGTTTATTCCGATAATCCAATATCTCAATTACAGTTTATTCAACAGATGGATATTCGTGCACAGATTGGGTCGGTTATCGGAATTCAAAGCATTCCATCTCAACAATTGGCACAGAACCAAAAAAGGATAAGCTACTGTCTTTGACGGCAGCTCTTCCGGTGCTTTGGCAGGCTGGTCCAAAATGACATTTACTTATCCTAAGCTTCATTCTTATCTTCAATTCAATACTATAAATTGTTTACCTTCCAGTGAGAAAAGCTTCGAACTTTTTAATATGATCCTTCTTTCCTACGACAACGGCAATGTCATTCTCATGCAACAAAAGCTCTGCGGTAATATCTGTCGTTGTCTTATTATTATGCTCCAAGGCAATGATATTCAGCTTGAACTTCTTGCGTATGCCTGCTTGTAGTACAGTCTGGCCTGCGATTTTATCTGTCAGCTTCAGCTCCGTGATTGTGATATCATCATTCAGTGTAATATAATCCAACACTCGGGAGGAAATCAGGCGATTTGCCAGTCTGATGGCCATATCATGCTCAGGGTAGATAACCTCTGCCCCCAGCTTCTCCAGTATACTTCCCTGCTCCGGGCTGAGCGCTTTGGCAATTACCCTGGGAACTCCCATGCTGATTACATTCAGAGTCGTTAATATACTCACATCTACTTTTTCAGCAATGCATATTACCACAGTTCCACAATTCTGTACACCGGCTTGCTCCAAAGCCTCTTTACTCAATTCACCGACCACCAGAGCATTATCTGTCAAATGGCGGATTTGCTTGATTTTAGCCTCACTGCTGTCCAGAACCAGAACCTCTCTCTTGGCTTCTGCCAATGTTGTAGCCAGGGAAGTACCGAAACGTCCTAGACCAATAATTCCGAACTCTATGGTTGGTTTGTGCTGTCCCACATTAGTCCCCTCCTTTACATATGCAGGATTATTCCCTTCAGAATTAATCCTCGGATTGATCTTCTTCTTTCTTACCGATATACAGCTTAACCTTATCAATTCGTTTATTTTTTACGCTCTCTAATTTAAATACAAGATTTTCAATCTCAATTGTACGGTCATCACTCTCTTGCGGAATGCTGCCCATATGATCAATGAGAAATCCGGACAAGGTATCATAATTCTCCGAATAAAGCTGCAAATCCAAATGGTTATTGATCTCATCCAATGTAACCATGCCATCAATCAGATAGGTTGATTCATCCAGCTTCTTTATCTTAAAATGTACCGGATCATACTCATCCTCAATATCACCCATGACCTCTTCTACCAGATCTTCCATCGTAACTATTCCGGAAAAACCACCGTACTCGTCAATCAAAACAGCAATTTGCTTTTTTGACAACTGGAGCTCCCGCATTAAATCTTTAATTATCTTACTCTCCGGTACAAGATAAGGTTTCTTCATAATATTTTTGACGTCAACGTTCTTGTAGCCCCTCTTTACTGCTTCCTTCAGGAAGTCCTTGATATAGAGCATTCCTATGACATTATCCACATCTTCTTCATAAACCGGAATACGCGTATACTTGGTCTTCATGAGTTCTTCCAGGTATGCCTCCTTCGGTTCTGCTATATCTATCGCAAATACATTAATTCTGGGAGTCATGATTTCCTTTGCAATCTTTTCGTCGAATTCCATGATGGAATTAATCATTTCCTTCTCTTTCTTATTCAGAACTCCATGCGCCTGGCCTTCATTTACGAGAGAAATCAATTCTTCTCTTGATAATATCTCCTCCGTATTGCCCTCTCTGATCCCGAAAGGTCGCGTAACCAAATTGGTGGATAACGTCAGTAGTTTGATAAAAGGAGAAGCAACCCTAGAGACTGCACTGATTGGCTTCACGCAGAACATGCTGATGGCCTCCGGTCTCTGAAGAGCCACCTTTTTCGGTACAAGTTCACCAAACACCAGTGTGAAATAGGATAAGATCAGAGTAACGACAATCAGTGAAATCTCATTCCCATAGGATATATTATGCTTTGCTAGCCAAAGACCAAGAGTATGCGATAATCCCGATGCAGCCGAGGCACTGGAGAAAAACCCTGCCAGTGTAATCGCTACCTGAATGGTAGACAAAAACTTCGTAGGTTCCTCCAAAAACTTGATAACCAGCTTCGCGCTCTTTCTTCCTTCCTCTGCAAATCTTCTTATTTTAGACTTGTTCGAAGATACCATAGCCATCTCAGCACAAGAAAAGAATGCATTTACCATTGTAAGTATTACTAATATAATCAGCTGACCAATGATCTTGTTGATGTCAGACGACATTTTCTTCATTCCTCCAAAGTAACGTCTCTCATTAAGACGAATTATTTGTACCACTAATTTCTCCAAGAGGTACAAAAATTAGTATATCATATTTTACCCTTGATTACCAACGATATATTTAGCAGACTTATGAGTATCACACCCTCTTGGTATTATAAAACAAGAGGTTTCTGCAAAATAGGATGATTTGCATAAACCTCCGGGGCAAACTCTTATTGTCTCGTTAAAAAGTTCTCCAGTTTGGTAATATTCTCTCGTTTACCGATCACAACGATATTATCCCCTTTACTCAAGATGAAATCCGGAGATATTTCGGTGGTTGTCTCACCATCATGCTCCAGTGCAATGATATTGAGATTATATTTCTGCCGGAAGTTAACCTGTTGTACACTTTGGTTAGCCAGCTTATCTGTCAGTCTCAGCTCCGTAATTGCAATATCTCCTCGAAGCTCAATGGTTTCCATGATACTGGAATTAATCAGTTTATTAGCAAGTCGGACTGCCATATCATTCTCCGGATAAATTACCTCAGCCCCAATCTTCTCCAGAATTAAGCCCTGCTCATAGCTCATCGCTCTGGCAATAACCCTCGGAATTCCCATACTGATTACATTGAGTGCAGTAAGGATACCGACATCAATACTGTCACCGATACAGATGATTACCGTCTCACAATTCTGAATTCCCGAGTCCTGCAAAGTTTCCTTATCGAAGGAACCTACGGTAAAGGCACTCTCTGTGTAATTACGTACCTGCTTAACACGGTTTTCCAGGGTATCCATCGCGAGTATTTCCTTTCCCGCTAATGCCAGAGTCCTGGTCAATGCATTGCCAAAACGCCCAAGACCAATAATACCGAATTCTATAATAGATTTATGATGTAACATACCAATCCTCCATGAAAATAAATAAAATGAGATAAAGTAACACAGAGGATTGCCCTCCATGAAATTTTCTTAACCTATGGTTAAAGATTCTTCCGAGTAACAAACACTGGTCTTTGGTTTAAATGCCCAAAGGGATGCAACTGTAAGCGGACCTACACGACCTGTATACATAGTCAGTATAATGATAAATTCGCTGACGGGTTTTAAGTCCGGAGTAATTCCCGTTGATAAACCTACCGTACCAAATCCGGATACCACCTCGAACAGAAGCTGCAGGAAGGTATAGTCCGGCTCCAGGACGCATAAAAGCAAGGTGCTGAAGCACACCAGCGACATTGCCAGGAAGGCTAATAAAAAAGCCTTAGATACAATATCTGCCGGTATCTTTCTTTTAAAAGCGGTACAATGCCTATTAGTAGAAGCGCTAATTGCACTCTTAAATATAGTAAAAGTTGTCGTCGTCTTGATACCGCCGCCTGTAGAACCTGGAGAAGCACCAATGAACATCAATATGATAATGACAAATAGGCCTGCATTCGTAAAATTCCCTACAGGGTAAGTAGAAAATCCCGCTGTTCTTGCAGAGGTACTGAAGAAGAACGCGCCCAGCCAGCTAATCTTTTCTGTATATTTAAGCAATACAGTACCGATTACTAACAGAAAGATTGTCATAGTAATTACAACCTTTGAATGCAGGCTTAGCTTTCTGAAGGAACGCTTATTCAGGATTTCCTTAATTACTACAAAGCCCAATCCACCGAAAATAATCAAACCGCAGGTTGTCAAATTTAACAGTACGTTGGATTGATAATCCAACAGATTTTTAAATCCTCCAAGAGTGTCGAATCCTGAATTATTAAATGAAGCCACCGAGTGAAATAAGCTGATCCCAATTGCCCTCGGCAGAGGATAATCCTGTGAAAACACGATGAAGCTCAAGATAGCTCCGACACTTTCAAAACACAGGGTCATCAGAAGAATAGACTTTATTAGTTTGACAACACCCCTCATAGACTCCAGATTCAATGCTTCCTTTACTATGATTCGATCTTTAAAATCTACTTTTCTCCTTGCAATCAGCATAAATCCTACGCCGACAGAAGTGACTCCTAAACCGCCGACCTGTATCAACAATGCAACGATTGTCTGTCCAAATACATTATATGTATCATAAGTATCCACTGCGATTAAACCTGTAACACAAATAGCACTAGTCGAGGTAAAAAGGGCATCAATAAAAGCGACATCTACGCCGGAACGATGGGAAATAGGAAGATATAGTATAATTGCTCCAAGTAAGATCACAGTTGCGAAACCCAACGCGATGTAGCGACCCGGGTTCATCTTTTTAATAAAACTCATGGCTATCCTCAATTCTTTGTCTATAGGAATGTAAAAGCACCGAAAACGTACCTTCGGTAACATTAATATTCTATCACTGTTATTGTAAAAATGGTATAAAGAAATCATCCCAAAGCGTTAAAATTGTGTTAAAATATTTGTATTTGTATTAAAAACTTAGTTGTGTATTCTTCAAATACCATATGGTTTTGTAATTTGTCTGATAATATCCAAATAACCCTTTTACCATGATATCCAATTTCGATATTTTCATTTACGACAAAGTACAGATTTCAATAAAGTAGCACTCAGATCAAATGATTTGATGGATTTAATTGTTCTCAAGGGTTCTATTTCTAATTCCATGGAAATGCTCTAACTATGAAGACAAAAAAATAACCTTCCTGAGAAAGTTATTTTTTCAATGCGGATGACAGGAATTGAACCTGCACGGTCTCCCACTAGATCCTAAGTCTAGCGCGTCTGCCAGTTCCGCCACATCCGCATAATATTTTGTTCTAAATCCGCTCATTCACGGATTATGAGACATCCGGGATTCGAACCCGGGACACCATGATTAAAAGTCATGTGCTCTACCGACTGAGCTAATATCCCACAGAGACAAATCAGGCAAGCCTATTTGTAAAATCGACGTTCCTCCAGCTGGGCAAGCCCAGTTATCAGATTAAGCCTTTGTCATGTTATCATCCTTGGACGATAGCTGGGCAAACCCAGTTATCAGAATAAGCCTTTTGTCATATTATCATCCTTGGACGATAGCTGGGCAAGCCCAGTTGATGAATTTAATTCATCTATACCGGACAGTTATGCCCATAAACTGGGCTAGGTGGATTTGAACCACCGTAATGCAGGAGTCAAAGTCCTGTGCCTTACCGCTTGGCGATAGCCCAATAAACCTTGTACTAAAAACAAAAAGTCTTCGCAGACTTTTATATTAATACAATATAGGGTGGGTAAAGGGATTCGAACCCTTGGCCTCCAGAGCCACAATCTGGCGCGCTAACCAACTGCGCTATACCCACCATAATTCACCTTCCAACTATATTCATAGATGAAAAATGTGCCAGAAGGGATTCGAACCCCCGACACATGGCTTAGAAGGCCATTGCTCTATCCAACTGAGCTACTAGCACATTATGATGTAATATTTCCTTATATCGGGACAGTTATTACCCCCTCATATAAGTCAAATATCAAGCGGGTGATGGGAATCGAACCCACGTATCTAGCTTGGAAGGCTAGTGTTCTACCATTGAACTACACCCGCATAGGATTGATTATTCTATTATTCTGCGTAACCGCTGTGCGATTTATGCAAGCCGGTCGACAGTGCTAACTTGCAAGATGTTAACAGGTTGCCCAGTCGGGGTAACAGGATTCGAACCTGCGACCTCTTGATCCCAAATCAAGCGCGCTAGCCAAGCTGCGCTATACCCCGAAAATTCATTCCTATTCACATACGTGGCTGACAATGCTCTCCCATGCCGCATTATGTGAATTTTCAAGGTTTTCCACTCGTTCCAGCCGTGACGCAAGATTTATTATATAATAGGCATTCCTTATTGTCAACACATTTTTATATCTTTTTTGCATTTTCAAAACAGCTGAAAAATACTGTAAAATCAAGTAGTAGCGTGATAATAATTCAGTGTAAAATGTGCCTCACCCATGGAGTCAAGCTCCATAATGATATAGGTGGGTATATGACCATATTGTCTGGGTAATGCGAGACTGCCGGGATTAATTGTCCAGACGCTTCCGGTAAGGTCAATGAGCGGTATATGCGTATGCCCGAACATGACAATATCCGCCTGATTTCTTTTGGCCATTTCCTGAATACCGCTGGTACTGATATTTACACCGTAGCGGTGTCCATGTGTCAACAGCACCTTATATTTCCCAATCTGAATAATCTTATCTTTCGGAAAGCCATGAAAGAAGTCATTGTTACCCGATACAAATTCTACGGGGCAATTCAGCATAGATTTGATATACTCTTCGCCGCTCTCAATATCTCCAAGATGAATCAGCAAATCAATCGGTGCAACCCGATTGATGGTATCGATTAGGTAGTGGTTTCTTCCATGGGTGTCACTAACTATCAGAACCTTCATCTTATCTCTCCAATTCCGCTTTACAGATGCTCTTTTATTACCTCTTTCATTGCCCGCAAAGCCTTCCCTCTGTGGCTGATGGCATTCTTCTGCTCTGCTGTTATGTCTGACATGGTACAGCCATATTCAGGAATATAAAATATCGGATCATATCCGAAACCGGTGGATCCGTTGCTGATCTGTTTTGCTATCAAGCCCTCAACTGTCTCTCTCCGAGTCAAGACCGTACCATCAGGAAAAGCGCAGGCGATTACGCAGACAAATCTTGCACTGCGTTCCTCCTCCCTTGCTGCTGCCAGTTGGTCAATAATAAATTGATTCTTTATCTGATATGAAGTATCCTCACCCATGAATCTGGCTGAGTATACGCCGGGTGCTTTATCCATAAAATCTACTTCAAGCCCCGAATCATCGGCAAGTACAATCTCTCCTGTCAGTTTCATGACCTCTTTCGCTTTTATGATTGCATTTTCCTCAAAAGTAATCCCGTTTTCTTCTATCTCAGGCTTTAAGCCCGCATCCTTTAAGGATAATAATTCTATATCCAAGTCACTCAGAATTTCCCTGATTTCCTTCATCTTACCTTCATTCGATGTCGCAAATATTACTCTTTTCATTGTTCCTCCAGATACTCCCATGTTGTATAAGGATTTTTCCTGTTTGAGTGGAAATAGATTATTTCTTTGCAGGAAGCTCCTCGTATGTCCTCATAATGCCGTTATATATACCTTTTGCAATCGCCTTCTGCATCTCCGGATTGTTCAAATAACTCAGATCACCGGAATTGGACAGATAGCCCGCCTCAATCAAAATGGTCGGCACCTCTGCCTTATCCATTATGAAGATATCTCCCATCTGTTTTAACAGGATACCGCGCGTCTTTAGCTCGGTACTTTCATCAATCTCCTCAGAGAAAACCTCAGCAAGACTACTAGCCGGAACACCTTTAAAGTTATTATCATAATACAGTACTTCTGTACCGTTAGGATAGGTAACGTCGCTGGTATTACAATGGATACTGATAAAGTAATCACTGTCGACAGAATTGGCCAAGGTTACCCTGGGTCTTAAGAATACCGTATTATCCTCGGTTCTGGTATAATAAACCTTAATATTCTCCTGATCCAGAAGTTCCTTTAGCTGTGTCACTATACCAAGGTTAATATTTTTCTCATAGATTTGTTTATCCCCGGAGAGTGCACCTGCATCCTTACCCCCATGCCCCGCATCAATGACCAGTATCTTGTCATATACCTCGGAGGGTCTTCTCAAATCTATATAGAAATAATTCGTATCCTCATAAACAAAATAAGCATAAACTGTATCAAGCTCTAAAAGAAGTCGGACATGGTAAGACCCGGTATCAGCAGCCTGCTCTGCTGTCACTATAATATTATGACAAAGATCCGTACCATAATCCTTTGTGATAACCTCCTTTGCAGCTCCGTCCTCCTCTGTCTCCAGTGTTACGATTTCTTTATATTGAGGGTCTCCCTTATAGAATTCAGTTCCTCTAACTCTAAGTATCATATTACTGGTTATGTCATGTTCCCTTACTCCAGTCATATCTAGCTCTATACTATGATTAACATATAAATCCTTCAAGGTCATGGAGGAACTGTCCACCTCCGGCTTTCTGATGACCAAAAAATTCTCACTTAGTTTTTCCTTGATGTCTTCATCAATCTGCGCTTCGAGTTCTGTCAGGTTCGTCGCCAAGGGAAACACCTTCATAGCTTCCTGCTGCTCCGGTATCTCCGGAAGGCTGATATCTTTTAATGGAACTAATCCTGCCAGTACGTACGAATTGATATTACTTTTCATTATTTCGTCATTAGCTGAGATTGATACGGCCTGGTATTGCTGCAGAGCAAAAGAAGAGCTAACCACTGCTACCATAAGTGCAATGCTTTGAACTGCGGCTTTTTTCAGTAACAATTTATCCATTGGCAATCCCCTCGGGTTTTATTTACACGTTTCGATATTATATCTCCGATAATATATAAATTATATAATAATATTCCAATATTCACAACTTATTTTTAGAACAACTATCTAAATATGTAGATTTATGGGGTGTTTTTCCTTTCTTCCTTGTTGCATTTTACCTATTTTACAGATATAATAAAAATGAATAAATAACTGCTTTTTCTTAACTCTAACAAAGGAGATTATGAGGAAATGAGCGACATGAATTACATCTCAATCAAGCAAAAGGATGGTTACGTAATAAAGCTGACCAATTATGTTTGCCTCAAACGGCCAAAAGCAAGCGTCCTAATTCTGCATGGTATGGCAGAGCATCAGAAACGCTATCAGACGTTTGCAGAATACTTGGTTAAAAACGGTTTTGATGTCTTCATTTACGATCACAGGGGTCACGGTACAGACAAAAAGCTCAGTGAGTTAGGATTTTTTAGCAGTGACAAAGGTGATCAGCTGGTAATAGACGATGTAATCTCCGTAAGTGAATATATTGAGTCTAATAATAGAGCATCAAAATTCTTCTTATTTGGTCACAGTATGGGCTCTATCATTGCCAGAAATGTCATTCAATCCTATGAAAAGTATCATGGAGTCATCATCTGCGGTACTCCCTTTCCTCCAATGCTTATGACAAATGCTGGTCTGCTTTTGGCCTCTCTTATTGTGTACTTTAAAGGTCCGAAGCATATTTCTCCATTCTTAAGCAATCTCATGTTCGGCGGAAAGAAATATACCTCATTATCCACCAGGACAGCTTTCGACTGGCTCTCCAGAAGCAATCCGATTGTAGGTGCCTACATGCATGATCCATACTGCGGTTTCACCTGTACAGCAGCATTCTATCATGATTTATTAAAACTGACGCAGCATTCCTCCAAAAGAAGCATGATAAAGCTTACTAAGAAGGAAATGCCTTTGTATATCATCAGCGGGGAGAAAGATCCCGTAGGCGGGTATGGCAAGGATGTGCAGAAATATCTGTCCGTACTTAAAAAACTTGGTTTTTCCAATGTCACCTCAAAGCTCTACCCGGAATGTCGCCATGAGCTTTTAAATGAATTAAATAACGAAGAGGTATTCTCTGATATACAGCAGTGGATATCGAAACGCATATAAATATTGTAAATTCTTTTACATAATAAAAGATGTTGCCAAGCAGCACTGAATGAACTGGTCCCACAAAGTTTGACCGTAAATCTAACTTTGTGAGACCACCTCAGGAAATTAGCTGCTTCACAACATCTTTTTTACTCCTTCACTTCCATTTTCGGTTTCGGCGGCTTCGGTCCCATATACTGATAGAAGTAAGTCTTCATCATACCGTTGTAAATCTTTCTGTTTTTATCTGCCTGTCTGCCGATATATTTCTGAGCATCCTCATATCCCGTAATAATATAGTAGGACCAGGAATCAAGTGCACTGAACACTTTACCCATATCCTTATAAAGCTCCGGAAGCTCCTTCTTGTCCTCCAAACGCTCTCCATAAGGCGGATTGGTAATGATAAAACCATATTTCTTACTGCTGCTCAGTTCGCGCATAGGCTTCTGTTGAAAATGAATATGCTGATCCACTCCCGCCCATCTTGCATTCTGTCTGGCTGCTTTGATAATCTCACCGTCCAGGTCATATCCCTGAATTGTCATCTCAATATCCTTACGAACCAAGTCGTTTGCTTCCTGCTTTGCCTGCTCCCAGCTCTTCCTTGGCAGTATATCACTCCAGCTTTCTGCCAAAAAGCTTCGATTGATACCGGGTGCCACATTCGCACCAATCAATGCTGCTTCAATCGGTATTGTTCCGCTGCCGCAGAAGGGATCAACCAGGATACGGTCTTTATTCCATGGTGTAAGCAGGATTAAAGCTGCAGCAAGGGTCTCTGTGATCGGAGCCTTACTGGTCAGCCTCCGGTATCCTCTTTTATGCAGGGACTCACCCGAGGTATCAATACATACCGTAACCTCATCCTTAAGAATGGTAACTCTGATTGGATAGGAGGCGCCATTTTCTTCAAACCATTCGATCTTATGCTTTGGCTTCATCCTCTCAACAATTGCTTTCTTCATGATAGATTGAATATCTGATGGGCTGAACAGCTTACTATTAACCGAGTTAGCCTTTGCTACCCAGAATTTCGCATCCTTAGGGAGATACTCCTCCCAGGGAAGCTGCTTAGTCTTCTCAAACAATTCATCAAAGGTTTCTGCTCGGAAAGCACCTACCTTCAGTAAGACCCGTTCCGTTGTCCTAAGAAACACATTTGCCCTGGCACAGGTACTTTCATCTCCCGTATAAGAGACCTTGCCATCCTCTACCTTGGTTATTTCAAAACCCAGATCAGTCAGTTCACGTTTCAACACAGCTTCCAGACCGAAATGACAGGGTGAAACATATTCAAAATTTTTCATTTATACCTCCGAGCGCTTATCGCTTTTTATTTTCCTGCGTATTATTATATCACCAATCCTTTATAAATCAAAAATGCCATCGACTCTGAGGACACAATAATATTCGGTTAAAGTATAACACATCACAGGCAAAATGATAAGAACGTTTCTACAGGAACGTATAAATTCTTTCCTAAGCTAATAGGTGGCAATCTCTTCATTCCAGGCAGCCTTGTAGGTTCCGTCATTCCAACAGCCATTTTCTACATCTTCTGCTATATTTACCTGGTTGTCCTATATGCGTACTGTTAAGTTTATATATTGAATAGATTTTTCAACTTCTAAACTGACATTAATATTGATAATACCATTTTTACGACGTAAAAACTTCCTGCTCCAATTGGTCGGATTTTCTTTCCTAACCTTCTCATTTATTAATTTAATAATCTCTTTCGATCCGGAGTAATGATTAATTCCTTCTCTGATATCTCTGCTGACCATACTTATGAAAGCCCGATTCATAATTCATAGATTACGCGAAGTATGAAATATGTATGAAAAGTACCTTACTTTGTAGTCGCTATTAATACTTAACTTACCGCAAATAGGTACTTTTCATATACGATTAATCAATGCCTTTTCGATTCATCTATGCTTGATTGAGGCCAATAAGAAACTATATACTTTTCTCCAATTTACCATGATAGGCACGTAATCCTCCATACAAACTTTTCATATAATAATTATACTTTGCTAAGTCTCTTGCGGCCATCAGGCTGATATTGCCTCGATCACAATAAAAAATCAGCAGACCCTTAGGTAAATTGCCTGCATAACTGTCAAGCTCCTCATAAGGAATATTAATTGCACCCGGAATATGGCCCATATTATACTCGCTCTGCTCCCTTAAATCGATAATAAATACATCAGGCCGGCCAATGTATTTTTCTATATCATTAGTGCGTATGGTATCAAAGGACATTCCATTCACACCACCTTTTATATAAAATCTTCTCTCTTATATCATATTCAGACAATAAAAGTCTGCTCACGATTTTGTATATGAATGTTTTTAGACATATGTAAAGGTCAGCTGATTTGCTGACCTTTATTTTTAATTAATAATTATTCTCCATATCTTCCATATCTCTTAATCTGCTTGATCCGGAAGTATTACGAGAGGTTGTATTTCTGGAAGAGCCTGCATCATTTCTGGAGGAACCTGCATCATTTCTGGAGGAGCCTGCATCGTTTCTGGAGGTTCCTACATCGTTTCTGGAGGAATCTTCACATCTGCTACCTGATGCTGCATTACGGCTGGTTCCTGTTGTATAATTGCTGGTATTCGCATTTCTGCTTGTGTTAGCATTTCTTGCGTCATTTCTGGCATCATTGCTAGTACCTGTAGTGTTTCTTGAATTATTATTACTTGTTGTCATAGATGGCCTCCTATAAATAATAATTGATATTACATATTTATTATCTGCTTTTTTATTTGAAATATTCATAAACTAATATCTCTATTATATATTTTAGTATTTTTCTTAATCCATGAATTATGCCAAATACAAGAAGATTTTACTTCAAATAAATTTAACTTTTATGTGCACATTTATGCATAAGTGTAAAATTCAAGTGCTTTATCACACCTTTTATTTGTACAATTGGCTGGAAAAATTTAATTTTACAAGATAATGATTGCATAATGAAAATCAATGTATTATAATAATAAAGTGCTAGGGATAACCCCCCTAGCGCGTTATATAACCCCTTATTAATTATTTATACTCCCCTCATCGAAACGACCGCCTGGCTCCCCCTGGCGGTCGTTTCATTTTGTCTATATTACCGTCTGCGACGGAAAAGGTTACCAAGTAATAATAATATAATAAGAATAGGTGCAAAGGTGAACAGAAACCCTATCATCAATCTGCCGACAAAAACAAAGATAACTAATATCACAAGAATAGCCACCAGCATAATTAGCTTATGATACCATTTTAGGTTATTAAAAAATGTCTTGGGCTGAAAACCCGAATTCTCCTGCTCCCATCTCTGTTCCCAATCCGAAGCCTCCTGCTTCTGATATGATGTGCTCCCGGCACCATTACTATTCTGATTATCATGATATCCGTTCTTTTCACGTGCAGCCTTCTCAGCCTCAATGATTGTCTTTGCAATCAATCTCGGATCGCCAAGCTCTGTTATCTTACGATTTTCCTCTTCCTTCGAGGTCGAATTGATATACTGTTCGTAATAACGGATGTTCTGTTCTATTACTGCAGGATTTACTTCCTGGCTCAATGCTTCCCTTAAAATATTCAGAAATTCTATTTTATCCATAAAATGTGACTGCCTCCTTTGCTACATTCTAGCACAAGCATGCTATTCAGTAAATAAATACTATGTTAAAATTTGATTAATTAAGTATTCGTCTAATTCGCATAAATTATCGAAGAAGGCCGTAATCAAAAAATTCACCCTAGCTATTGCCACAGAGCTGCAAAAAAAATGTGCACCGTATACTTATGTATACAATGCACTTCCTATTGTGTGCTAGAGGATTCGAACCCCCGACCTTCTGGTCCGTAGCCAGACGCTCTATCCAGCTGAGCTAAGCACACACAATAATATGAATACGATAAAGAAAAACAGCATTATTCTATTTTATAGAATAATGCCGGCGACCGGAATCGAACCGGTACGGGAGATTAGTCCCGCAGGATTTTAAGTCCTGTGCGTCTGCCAGTTCCGCCACGCCGGCACAAATGGGACCTATAGGGCTCGAACCTAT
>JAEZGK010000102.1 GCA_023437365.1 Bacillota bacterium | reverse complement strand
CGGAAAGAGCCTGCTTGCTGAGTATGACGAATATGTTAAGAACGGCAAGCTTTACTTTTGCCCGTGTGATGTCAGCAGCGATAATTCACTCTTGGCCGCTGAGTATGTACTCAAGCTGGTGGCGTTTACGGATGAGAAGATTGGCGGTTGTGACTGGCTGATCAACGTGGAGGGCATTTTCAAATGCGGAATGGTTCATGAACTCAGTGAGGAAGACTGGGATGCCTGCATCAACCTTAATGTTAAAGCGGTTTTCTTTGCGGTCATGCACTTCATTCCGAATGATGAAAAGGCGTTACGGTTCCATCGTCAATGTGGCTTCGGTACACGGCTTGCTCGGAGCATACGATGCGCCCGCATATGATGCGTCAAAAGGAGAGGTTGTTAACCTGACTTGCTATGGCGCTGGATTACGCGGCTTATGGCATACGTGTCAACGCTGTTTGCCCCGGCGCGACGGCGACGCCCATGTTCCTGAGCGGGTCCACTCAGGAGGGTGAAATGCGGAGAACCCAAGCGGGATAAGCAACTCGATTAACTTTGCTAATCGTGCGTGGATGCATTATAATGTCTTAAGCCGCTTGAAAAGTGGAAATAATAAGCTGCCAATAGTCTGAGAATGCTACAGAAAAGCTCAGATACGGCAGCAGAGGGGTATTTGGATGGGTGCGTTTCAGGATATTCAGCAAAGCCCGAAATTCCGAGGCAAAAATCTCTCGGATCAGGTACATGAATATATCAAGAGCATGATTCTCAAAAATGAGATCAAGCCGGGCGAGAGGATTCCGGAGGAAAGGATCGCGGCTCAGCTTGGGGTCAGCCGGACACCAATACGGGAAGCGGTGCGCGTTCTGGCCGCTCAGGGGCTGGTTCGCATATATCCGAACCGATTTGCGGAGGTTGTGACATTTTCGCAGAAGGAGATCGAGGATATCGGCTTTTTGCGGATCAATCTGGATGCCATAGCGGTACAATACGCCATACAGTATGGCAGCAACGCGGACTTTTTGCGGCTCAAAGGTATTGCGGATGAGTGTAAAGCTGCGGCACAAGCAGGGGACATATATAACCGCATCAAGAAGGACTGTGATTTCCATATCGAGATGACACGCATCGGTAAGAATGATACGCTGTTGCGGATACAGAAAGACCTTTATCTGAAAATCCATCTGATTCAGGCGACCAAATACTTGGATGTGGAAGACAGTCTGAAGAAAATCGAGCACCATGATCTGATTGTTCAATATTTGATGGAGCGGGATGTCGAGAAAGTGCTGGACAACCTGTACAGACATCTCAGCTCGTTTTATAATATCAGCCTAAAGGAGTTCAGGCTATATCGTTTTGCTGAATAACGTAACAAGACGACAATAGAGCCTGCCGGGGCGGTGGTGAATAGGAGGACGGGATATGAGTATTCAGTTAGGAGTATGCCAGTGGAGCTTGCCTGGCAACGGCCTGTACGCTGTCCGCATGGCAGCCGAACTGGGGCTGGATGGCGTGCAGCTCGGGCTCGGCTATCACCGTACGGGCTTTTATATGGAGCGGAAACGCATTCAGCAGGCCTTTTTAGAGGACGCCGCTAAGTACGGTGTGCAATTCCCCTCGATCTGCCTGGTGAGTCTGGAGGAGCACAGCTTCATTCACAACGAAGGCAGCGAGGAATACCAGATCGCCTATGAAACGCTGACCGCAGGTGTGGAGACGGCCAGAGCGATGAACATTGGGTTGGTGATGATTCCGAGCTTTTTCCGCAACGATATACAGACGGGTCAGGACGTGGAGATGACGGCCAAGGCGCTGCGCTATGTGTGTGAAATAGCGGGTGAGCACGGAATCAGCGTAGCCCATGAATCTACATTGGATGCGACAACAGAGCTTGAACTGATCGATATGGTGGGTATGCCCAACATTTCAGTTTTCTATGACAGCCAGAATTACCGCTTCTTCAAAAACCTGAACCAGCAAGAGATTCTCAGGAGCGTTTATCCGCGCATGTGCCGCCAGCTGCACGTAAAGGACGGCAGCAATGACGAAGGGCTGGAGGGGCAGATGCTGCTGGGGCAGGGGGATTCCGGTTTCTTTGATACGATGGAGATACTGAACGAAAACAGCTACAGCGGATGGATATTCCTTGAGAACTATTACTGGAAGCTGCCGCTGCGCGCTGAGACCGCGGATCAGTACGCTATACTTCAAAAGGACTTGCAGACGCTGAAGAACTGTCTGCCGACGAACACCTGACTTGGCCGCGATTGACAATGAAAAGCCTCTTTCGCATTATGCGTTAAGAAGAATTTTTTTGCACTGATTCGAGACGGGTTTCTGGATGTAAACGATCAAAGATGACTCCATCAGGAGACTGTGGTATACTGTAACCCATATCGGTTTTTGGAGGGGTCTATGCAATCCAGACGGGCATCCTATGCGACCTGCAATCTGCTCATGTTCTTTTCAGCCGCGCTGATGACGGTAGTCGGGCCAATGCTGGGCCAAATCAGTGAGGAATTCAATCTGACAGTTGCTCAGTCCGGGCTGCTTTACACGGCTGAGTTTACCGGCTTTACCGTATTCATTCTGCTTTGCGGTGTACTGGCGGACAAACTGGGCAAGAAGATGGTCATCAGTGCCATATTGGCTGTGCTGGCCATATCGCTGATACTCTTTTCGCTATCCTCCGGTTTTGTGATGTCGCTGGTCATTTTGGTGTTTGCGGGCGGTTTCTGCGGTCCGCTGGAGAGTGTGACCCTGTCCGCGATCTCCGACATCTATCCTGAAAACCCCGAAAAGCATGTGAATCTTAATGCCGTTTTCTATGGGTTGGGCGCGATGGCCGGGCCGGTTGCGGCAGGCATCTGCATTGCAAACGATGTTTCCTGGAGAACGGTGTATCTGGCTTTGGGTATCGTCAGCGCTGTGATGCTGGTCGTATCCATATTTGCTGTTCTGCCGAAGCAAAGTGTTTCTGAACGCCTGTCGATCAAGGCCATAAAACCCATACTTAAGGATTGGCGCTTTTTGTTGGTATGCCTATGCATATTTCTTTACGGCGGAGCCGAATCCAGCGCGTGGGGGTGGATGTCCGAATACATGCAGGTGAATCTGGGATTCACTGTGTTTAAATGCTCGCTGGCTATCGGAGTTTTCTGGCTGTCCATCACCGTCGGCCGCATGATATGCAACGTTCTGGGACGCTTTATGCGGGCGCGAACGATGGTGGGGCTGCTGGCTGCCGGCGCAGCTGTCGTCACGTTTGTGTCGGCGCTCATCAAAAGCGAAGCACTGATATGGGCGGCCACCGTGCTGATGGGACTCTTATATTCGTCGCAGTGGCCGCTGATGGTGGGGCAAACGGTGAAACGCCACCCGGCGCAGTCAGGCACGTCCGCCGCTTTGCTGGTGGCAAGCGGCGGTATTTCGATGGCGGTGATACCGGCCCTGCTGGGCGTGGTTTCCGAGAACTTTGGCGTATTTGTCGCTCAAATATTACCCGCTTTCTTCTTTTTGGTGATATTGGTGGTTTACTGCTTTATGGCCCGGCCTGAAAAGGCCTGAGACGGGTATTCTGTTTCGCGTGGACTGGAAGGCTCATAGGACAGCTCAAACTGCACGCTCTACAAAACATGCACTGACAACATCCACGCCAACCGGAGTCGCTGTGTGCTCAGCTACTCTGTCAGTTGGCTATCCGGCACAATGGACGGGCTATCCAACACAGCCTGCGGCAGAATGAACGTTTGTTCAGCACTAGCTTATAAAAACAGCTTCAACATGTCGCGCGTGCTCCTTCTCATCGGAGCATACTCAGCCCGTCGGGCTCTGCCGCCTCGCTTCAGTGGGCCTAAATGTGAACCGCTGGGGACCTTTGTAGGCATCCGTACTCTGTTTGGTGATGAGCTTGCCCTTCTCAGCTCTGCGAGCTTGGGATATATCTGCGAGTAGTCGACGTTAAAGTGGTTAACGGCAGTTCGGTTGCTTTTTAATGTCGTTGCCGTTCATGGTCTTGCGGCATAGCGCTTCAAAATAATGTATCTTGTTGTGCTGGAACACCACCATGCACTCAACTCCATATCATTATGATTTAGAGGAGTCAATCGTGAGGATACAGTTTCAAGATGGCCAGCTAATAAGTTTTTTGGACGTCACCAGTTATAAATGGCACCCGGCTCAAGAAATATGTGATCAAGAG
>JAEZGK010000054.1 GCA_023437365.1 Bacillota bacterium | reverse complement strand
GGCGTGTCTATAAAGATCCTGCCACGTTTTATCTGTTACGTGCGGTGCGCGTTATCACGATTCTTTCTTTTTCATTCCAATTCCACCCAACAGCCCGATGCCGTCCCTGAGCGCGTTGATTGTTTCCGGGGATTGTGCTAGACTTGTCATATAGCTTTAACAATTGGGGAGGGGCGGGCGTGGACCGCTACCGGCATATCGAGGCGTACATCGAATACCTCGCGCGGCAGCACGGCCTGTCGATCGCCGTCAAGGATTATGCGGGCTTCGCCGCGAAGGATCCGGACGTGGCGCTCAGCCTAGCTGGCCATTGCGTCCACCAGTCCCCCTATTGCCTTTTTTTGAAGTCCCACGGCCCGCTCTGGAACCGCTGTCAGGCGCAAAGCCGCTTGCTGGGCAACCGCTGCCGTAGCAGCGGTTGCTTCTCAGGGCTCTGTTACGCGGGGTTCAGCGAACTGGTGATTCCGGTGAAGTATGAAGGCCGTTTGATCGCCGCGGTGTGCGCCGGGGGATTCGAACTGGACGAAGCCGAATCCCGCCAGAGGCTCGAGCGCGTGGCGCTGGCCCACCGGATCGACCGGAGCGCGCTCGAGGCCCACTACAGGGACTCGATGACCGCATCCGCGCCGGACCTCGTCACCTTTCAGGCGTCGGCGGGCATCCTCGCGGATTTCTGCCGCATGTATTACGCGGCGCTGGCGGGCGCGGGCGTGATCGACCCCAACGCCGCGCTGGTGGGCGACAGCACCCAGCTCAACCTGCTCACCAACGTGGTCGAATTCGTGCACATGCACTTCGATCAGGATATCCGCCTCCACGATGTCGCCGCGTTCTGCGGCTGCAGCGAGTCCTACGTCAGCCACCTCTTCAACCGGCACATGCACGTCAACCTGAGCCGCTTCGTCAACCAGGTACGGGTAAAGCACGCGCAGCGCATGCTGGCCGAGGGTGCGGACGTCATCCGGGCCGCGCTGGCATCCGGCTTCTCAGACCCAAACTACTTTTCCAGCGTGTTCAGGCGCCTCACCGGCATGACGCCCACCGGGTATGCGCGCTCGCTAAACACGCCGTGCGGGAAGGAGGATACGCCGTGAAGCGGATCAAGCGCCTGTCCGTGGGGGTGTTCCTGCTCCTTCTGGCGCTTCTGATCGCGCCGTTCACAGCGGTCGTCTGGTACGTCCGGGCGGATATGGAGGGGATGCTGCGAGACGAGATCAGCGCGAAGGTGGTGCAGAACCTTCAGAAGAGCGAGGTGGGCATCAGCCAGCTCCTCGGGCGGATGGCCAACATCTCCAACGTCTTCTACTGGGACGACGCGCTGACCGAGGCCTTCACCGACCCGAACCGCACGTATTATGAACGATATACCGCCTTCAACCTCGTCATCCGCAACATTGCCATGCAGAACCTGTACGAATACGCGGACGAAGGCGAGGATGCCGGCGAGCGGATCAAGATCACCTTCTTCGATCAGAATGGCGGAATCTACAGCAGTTGGAGTCGCAATTTCCAGGACTACGGCTACCTGGCCGAACAGGATCTGGTGGTGGAGAGCCGCTCCGCTAACGGGTTCATGCGCTGGTCGATGGACGCCCTGGGCTACGCGCCGGGCGGCGCGCAGGCGAAGCGGGACCAGATCGCGCTGGCGCGGGTGGTGGCGCTGGACAGCCTGATAGGCCGGGCCATCGGGACGCTTCTGATCAGCGTGGACCAGAAGCAGGTTGTCGAAATCCTGGACGGCTATAAATACGCTCCTGGCGACATGGTGTTCGCGGCGTCGGGCGAGCGCGGCCTGCTCTTCTCCAACGCCGGCGGTCAGCAACAGGAATTCTTCGAGCGGCAGGTCGACCGTTTATCTAGCCGACCAAACGGCAACGCCGTGGTGGAGATCGACGGGCGCAAGCATCTTCTGACCTACTACACCGTGACGCGCTCCGGCATGATCCAAAAGGGCGAACTGAAGATCTTCTACCTCACCGATTACCAGCGGCTGGACGATGAAATCGCCGGCCTGATGCGCAGCACCAATCTCCTGTGCGCATTGTTTGTGCTCGTGTCGGTCGTCATCTCGCTCGTCATCAGTTCGAGCATTTCGCGCCCGATGCGCGACCTTTCCGCGCACATGGCGGCCTACCAGGTGGGCGACGCGCCGGTGATGCTGGGCGAGGGCCGCCGCGACGAGATCGGGGAGATCTACACCGCTTACTACGACATGTCCGCCCAGATCTGGGATCTGTTCGACCGGCTACGCGTGGAGCAGATCACCAAAGAAAAATACTACTACGAATCGCTCAGGTCGCGCATGTCGCCCCACTTTCTGTTCAATACACTCAACACCATCCGCTGGATGGCGATGATCCGGGGCGCGGACAACATCCGGGAGTGCATTGACGCACTGGCCGGGATTCTCGAGTACAGCCTGGACGCCGATGGCGAGATGGTGCTGCTCTCCCGAGAACTGGACGTGGTCAGCGCCTACTGCCTGATCCAGAACGTCCGCTTCGGCAACGCGTGCAAGCTGGTGCTGGACGTGCCGGAGGACGTAAGGAAGCTTTCCATCCTCAAGTTCATCCTACAGCCGGCGGTGGAGAACTGCTTCAAGTACGCGGTCGGGCAAGGACGGACGGGCGGCGTCATCCGGGTCCTGGCGCGCATGGAGGGCGAGGATCT
>JAEZGK010000062.1 GCA_023437365.1 Bacillota bacterium | reverse complement strand
AGGATGTGTCCAAGAAAATGGGAACAACAATAGCGAGTGTCCATAACTAAGGATCTATTTAGAAAAGGTGTCTTAAAGACGGGTCCTTTCTAAATAATGTGTCCACAGCTATGGGTACAGTATAGATAAAGAAGATAAATAAGATAAAAGAAGGTAAAAGAAGATACTGAGAAGCAAATGAAAACTGATTAGCAGGAACATAACGGGAACATAACGGGATCAATACGAGATCGTAACGGGATAATAACGGGATTGTAACGGGTAGGAAAGGAAGGGATGAAAGTAGTGTTGAAAAAAGAAAAGGCAACAATTACAGTTTATCTGTCCCTGATTTTACTTATAATTCTATCCCTGATCTTTACTATAATCGAGGGAGCAAGAGTCAGTACAGCTAATATATTTGCTGAACGGGCTTTATCTACCGCCACAGACTCTGTCTTAGCGGATTATTACGGTCCACTTTGGGAAGAGTACCATCTTTTTGGCTATGATGCCGGTAACGGTGGAACGGAGGAGAAGGCGAACCGGTTGGAGAATGTGGTTTCTGAATATATGTCCTATACCCTGACTCCGGGCAAGGATTTATCAGAGGACATGACGAAGGGGACGCTTAATCTTCTGGGGATAGCTCATAATTTGACTGAGGTTGAGGAACAGACCAGATTAATGGATTACGAGGGGGAATTGTTTCGGAATGAGGCTGTAGAGTATATGAAATTTGATACGGCAGCAGACGTTATAGAAGTGTTGCTTGATAAATTTTCCCTGTTGGAGAAACCGAAAAAGGTAAGCGTCATATATGAAGAAAAGCTGGAAGCAGAAGAGAAGCTGGCAGAAATTGATAGAAATATCTTAAGGCTGATGGAACTGTTCGATGGTCTCTGTACCTCAAGAAAGGGAATTAAGCTTGATAGAAACGGGAAGCTACAAAGGAATGAATATAACATAAAAATGCTGTATACAGGTGAAATCACGGCTCAAAGGGTCAGTATTAATCATGATGCAGTATTTCAGATGTGGAAGGAGAACTACAAGAACCCTGCCGTAGATATCGTAGTGACACAACAGCAGCTGAAAGAGTTGGAAGAGCTGACACAACAGCAGACAGAGATCAATCAGCGGCTACAGAATTCGGAGACAGAGTTATCTGGCGCTCAGTCACAGCTTGGAGCCATGGGAAGTGGTAGCAACTTATCCAAGGAGGATAAGAAACAGAGGAAGCAAATCAAGCAGCGGATAGACGAATGCAGGGAAGCAGTAGATAGCTTGCAATCAGAAAGAGCGGCTCTTGCAGCGAAGAAGCAGGATATGACACAGGCTGTTGAGTCCGAATGCCACGGGCTAAGCAGAAAAATTGCGGAAATCCTGCCACTGCTACAGGAGGCAGTCACAATCGTAGAGAAAATCACAGAGAGTGCTTCCACAGCAGCTCCGCTAATAGAAAAATTTGAGCGAAGGCTTACAACTGAAGAAGACAGCAGTCTTGGGTCAGAGCTCCTACAGGAGCTTTCAGAAAGCCTTACACAGATGAAACGTTACTCATTAGAAGCAGAAGGGAATATGGGGTATCGTGGCATGAAGGATATCCTTAAGGAGAATCGAGAACTCCTCCTTAGCATAAGCGCCCTTTTGAACCAATGCATGTTAGACCTAAAGAGTGAAAATTATGCCTCCTGTCGGACGCTGATGAATTCGGTACTGACGCAGTTGAGTAATTACCGGATCACTGAGCTTTCTTTGGATTACAGTACGCTGAGGCAATACCTCGGGAATGCAGAATATCATGAACTGCTTTACCGATACGGATACACTCTTTGCTATGCTTAACAGCGGACTGAATAAGGCTTCAGAATACTTATTGTTTCAGGAATATCTGAAGGAACACTTTGAGGCCTATTCTGCCGACAGCAAAGATGTTGTGGAAAGAAAGCCCTCGGCCCTGACCTATGAACAGGAATATCTTTTGTATGGTAAGCAGTCCGACCACGATAATCTGTCGTCACTGGTAGGAAGACTGATATTCCTTCGTATGTCAGCAAATTTCGTAACCCTTCTGGGAGATAAGGTACGGGGGAAGGAAGCATTGGCAGCAGCAACAGCACTGGTCGGCTTTACCGGTCTTCCCATTCTAATCAGTATCACAAAGACAGTACTCCTACTGATCTGGGCCTTTTCCGAGGCGCTGGTAGATGTTTGCGCTTTGATGCAGGGGAAGGAGGTGCCGGTTCTGAAGAAGACGATTGTACTTACTTTACCGGAGATGTTTCTCCTGAATCGAGATTATCTGCAAACAAAAGTGACGATGTTAGAAAAGAGTAAACTATCTCTCTCATATCGGGAGTATCTGTACCTGTTCCTATTGCTGAAGAATAAAGAGGAACTGGCATACCATTCCATGGATTTGATACAAGAGAATATTAATCTGCGGTATTATGATGAATTTAGCTTTGCTGATTGCCTATATGGCTTTCAGGTAAAGGCAGATTTCTCTATCCCCACTAAATTTATTGCTGTCCCGATGGTAAAAAATTATCTGAAGCATTCTGTTTCCGGTTATAGCTCTCACTTTCAGATAGAGGCCTGCTACTAAACGGTTATTTTTGAGAAATTGCTAAACGGTTATTCTATTTTGGAGAAATACGGTGGGCTGGGATGTCCGCTCTTCTGCTAATCTACAATTTCAAATTATATTCTTTCTATCTAAAAATAAAATAAGAACTCTCTCCAAGAAATCATTTGCCTGATGAATTACAAAGTGATACATAGGAAGAACGGACATCCCAACCCATCAGGAGGATATTATGCATAAGGTAGGCAAGAGACATTTATTTCAAATGAAAAAAAGTGAAGAAGGTTCGCTTACAGTCGAGGCAGCCTTTGTGCTGCCGCTATTCTTATACTTTATCCTGGCTTTTTTATACTTCATACAGATTTTTATGCTTCAGGAATATATTCAGCAGACAATCACAAGGATGGGACTGGATTTTGCAAAGACAGCATATGTCTATGAGGATTTTGCAGGGATCACAGAGGCAATGAATTTCGATGTCACGGTATTCGGGAATGAGCTGGAGCTCGGCCTTGGGGACTTTGCTGCGGCTGTCATGGATAAGACGGTTCTTAAGACCTTCTCCAAAACATACCTGAATACGGATTTTATCAATAACTCTTGTATTGAGAAAGGATTTCAGGGCATCAGCTTTGAGGGTTCTTCCATTTTAAAGGAAGGAAACTGTATTGACATCATTGTAAACTATCGAGCTGCACCACTGATTAGATTATTCCCGATTCAAAGTATGGAACTACTCCAACGGGTTCGGGTAAGAGGATGGACAGGAAGAGAGATAGCGGCAACCTATTCGTTGGAGAAGGAGACGAAGGAAGAAGAGACGAAGGATGATATGGTATATGTCACCGAGACGGGAACCGTCTATCATAAGAACGCTGCCTGTTCCCATATCCGTCTTTCTATTCGGGCAGTCAGTGGCATTCCTGACAGCTACCGCAATGCCAATGGCGGTAAATACTATGCCTGTAAGGAATGCTGCGACGGGAAGGGCTTACCTTCAGGAACCTTCTTCATTACGGAAGACGGCAGCAGCTATCATGCTGTAAGAAGCTGCTCAGCCTTGAAAAGAACAGTAAAGCAGCTACCGATCTCTAAGGTCGGAAGCCGTACGCCCTGTAAAAGATGTTCTACAAGTAACAAATAAAGGAACTCAAGAGGAAAGTCCATTATTCATTTATACCGGATAGCTTCTTTCAGCTCATACATTTACGTTCATTTATGGTATGTATGCTTCGAGGCATAGCAATCAAGGGTTCACAGTTAATCATAAGAAGGAGGAGGTTAATATGTCAGAATGGATTATCAGAATTGTCCTTGGAATACTGTTATTATTCTGTGGCGTGCAGGATCTGCTGTATAAACGGATTTATCTTTGGATGATAGGGGTAGCAGCTGCGGCAGTGATTGCCTGTCTGCCCTTTTGTGAGAGGCTGTCTATAGCCGAACGGATGGGAGGCTGCGCGCTGGGACTGGGTGTTATCCTTCTCAGCAAGGCAACCGGAGGGAAGATTGGACTGGGTGACGGAATTCTTTTGTGTGTCACGGGTCTGGGTTTGGGCTTTTGGACAAATACAGAGCTTTTTGGGATTGCATTGTCTCTGGCAGCAGCAGTATCCGTTGTACTTCTGCTTCTGCGTAGAGCGGACCGGAAGAAAAGCATTCCGTTTGTCCCTTTTCTGCTGACCGGTTATGTGATATTACTAACCGTTTCCAAAGGAAATATTGCATGAATATAAAATATATGAAAAAAAGAGATAAAACATCTCAGAATAAGAAGACAATGAACAGAATCGGGGGCAGCATTACAGTTGAAGCGTCATTTGTCCTTCCGCTTGTCATATTGATAACCTTTGCCCTGATCTATCTCTCCTTTTGTCTGCATGATATGTGTAGAATTCGAGGTGTCATTGACGGGACTCTGCATAAAACCGGTCTTATCTGCAAGCATGAATCAAGTCTGGAGACAGGAGAGCTCCGCTATGAGGCTATAAATAACAGAGGGGTATTTTATATCATAACCGGAGATACCGAGCAGCTAGAGAATAACATGAATTATCATATTCTGAGTCAACTGTCAGGAGGACTTCTCCTTTTCAAAATCATTGCAGTAGATTCTGAGGTGGGGAGACTTTCACTTACCACAGCTGTGAGGACGAAAGCCACCATAAGTCTTCCTGTATTTGGGAAACTGTTTGAGAATTATTCCTTAACAAGGATTACAGGAACCTACCCAATTCATAATCCGGCGGAGACGATACGTGCCTGTGAAACAGTGCTTCATACAGGCTCTGAAATCAAAGGAGCAGAGGAATTAAAAAGTAGATGGCAGAAGCTTCTTCCTTAGAAGGGATAGAGAGGAAATTAGAAAGCAGTGCGCGGGGATGATAGAGTTAAGAATAGGAGGAAAGCCTATGGAGGTGGAGTACAGGAAGGAGCTCCGGCATAACTATATGATAATTGCAGAGGAGGATGAAAGTCGGTTAGAGCCGTACTGTATCAAGATTATGGAACAGCAGCGGCTGACGGGAGTACTGCCCCTTGAGCAGAGGCAAATGAATGGCAGACATTTATTTTATTATGATATCACAGGCATGCAGTCCATGAATTATTTCCTGGATAAGAGTAATCTCCCATATGATAAAATCAAACTCATTATCAACGGAGTTCTGCGAACTCTGGATATCGCCTATGAATTCTTATTACCCTGTGAGGACTTTATCTTAAAGCCCGAATTTATCTATCTGGATGTGATAAGCTTTACTCCCTCGCTGTGTTTTCTATCGGGTTATCATCGTGAGATCAAGGAGCAGCTGAATCACCTACTGGAATATCTGATGAATAAGGTGGATTATAGCGATAAGGAGGCTGTATTGCTGGTATATCAATTATATGCTGCCAGCCGTGAGGAAAGCTTCACGACGACACATTTATACCAGGTTATAAATAAAGAGCGGGGCCCTCAGCCTTCGGCTTTGGCTCCGTCTGAGATGATAAATGAGGCTGTCTCTACAGGAATTTCGCTCAAAGAAAAGACAGAAACTTCGGAGGAAAGGTTGATTCTGGAAAAGATACCGGTCATGCTGGAGAAGGTAGAACGAGAGGAGGAGAAGGAGTGCTATCCTATGTCAACCTATCTGTTAAGCTCTTTCTGTGTTGTTATCGGAGGATTACTCCTGATTCTCGGTTTCAGCACAGGAATACTCTATAATTACTACGGTGAAGGAATAGATTACAGTAAGCTCGCAGCACTTCTTTTGATTATTCTGTGTTTGGAAGGATACCTTTTTCGAAAAATCTGGGATCGGAAGAATAAAATATCAAGAATACTAACGAGAAGTGAATATATTGATCCTCGCCTCGAGCCGGAGGTTTCTGAAGTGAAAGTCGGCAGAAGAAAACCTGTTTTGGCTGCGAAGCTACAGGAGGAGGTCGCTTCTTCGGAACCAATGAGAGCGGCAGAGCCGGACAGTATGCTATTGACAGAAGAAAGGAGAGGGGAGCAGGAGGAGGACTACAATCCTACCTGCCTATTAAGCGAGATTAGTAAGGACTCAGGAGATTTGAGGTATTGCCTGAACCCAACAAAAGAGTCGGGCTATCAGGCTATTCTTCTCACCGAATACCCCTTCTTTATAGGAAAATTAAAGACAAATGTTGACTTTTGCCTGGATCAGAAGGTGATCAGCAGGTATCATGCAAAGATCACAAGAGAAGAGAATAGCTATTTTATCACCGACCTTAACTCCACGAACGGAACCTTCGTTAACGGTCAGATGCTCAAGACCTATGAGAAGAAAGAGATAGTACTTGGGGATGAGATCGCTTTCGCGAATATACCGTATGTGTTCGGGAAACAGTGAAACTGATAAATAATATAATGTTACTAATGGATTTTGACTATAAAAATCAGCCATACCAGTCAGAATATAAAGGTAGATAATCACCTGAGTCGTCAGGAGTTTATTTACCTTTTTTGTTTATGAGCTATATCAACCAAACAGCGTGACTCAGGGAGTCTTCCGACAGCAATAAAAGCCTTGTAAATATTGGAATGAGAGTATACAATACTATTGAAGCCATCGATACTTTCCATGATTGGAGGTACTAATATGAAGAGACGATATGATGTTATATTTGTGGCAATTCTGCTGCTGCTTCTTGTTATCGCGAACTTCATTGGTAATGCAATTGTTAAGGGGATACTGCTGCTACTGTTTTCATTGTGTCTGATATTGAATACGGTTATGAAGCTGTTGGAAAATAGAAAAGCGAAGCTTGGAAGCCGGATCTTTTACGGAGTTTTACTGCTGCTGGATGTGGTGCTGGCGATTGCCGCCATAGCAGTTATCATCCTGGCGGCTATGGAAGGCTGAAGATTAATTTGACATTGTTCATTAATTTAGAAGCTATAGTAGATGATAATGCTGAGGTCAAGGCTGATGATGAATAAATAATAAAGCTTATGATTTTATGCAGGGAAAATAGGAAAACTTAAATAGAGGAGTAAGCCGCGACAGCGGCAAAGGAGGTTCCATTGAAAGAATATGTAATGGCCCTTGATCAGGGTACGACAAGCTCCAGGTGCATTATATTTAATAAACAGGGAAAAATAAAAAGCATAGCTCAGAAGGAATTTACTCAGATTTATCCAAAGCCAGGCTGGGTGGAGCATGATCCAATGGAAATCTGGTCCTCTCAGATTTCCGTAGCTACAGAGGCTATGGCAAAGCTTGGAATTACAGCCGATCAAATCGCCTCTATCGGTATCACGAATCAGCGAGAGACGACAATTGTATGGAATAAGCATACCGGCCAGCCCGTCTATAATGCTATTGTATGGCAATGCCGCAGGACCTCCGATATGATCGGGGAATTAAAAGCTAAGGGCCTGGAGGATTACGTTAAAGATAAGACAGGTCTGATACCTGATGCCTATTTCTCGGGAACAAAGATTAAGTGGATTCTTGATCATGTGGCCGGAGCAAGGGAGGCAGCAAAAGCAGGAGAACTGCTCTTCGGTACGGTGGATACCTGGATTATCTGGAATCTGACCAAAGGAAAGACCTTTGTTACTGACTATTCGAATGCATCCAGAACAATGCTTTTTGATATCAGACGGCTGACCTGGGATGAGAAAATTCTTGAGGAGCTTGATATTCCAACTCAGATGCTTCCAGAGGTTAAGCCCTCCAGCTGTGTCTACGGCTATACTGACAGAGCATTATTCGGAGAAGCCATCGCAATCGCGGGAGCTGCGGGAGATCAGCAGGCCGCATTATTTGGCCAATGCTGCCATAATAAGGGTGATGTGAAAAACACATACGGTACAGGCTGTTTTCTACTTATGAATACAGGTAATGAAGCAATCGTCTCAAAGCACGGACTGATTACAACAATTGCCGCATCTACCGGACCAGAGGTATCCTATGCCTTGGAAGGCAGCGTGTTTGTTGCAGGAGCAGCGATACAATGGCTCCGCGACGAGCTTCAGCTGATCCGTAATGCTGCAGAGAGTGAAAAATATGCACTGCAGGTTCCGGATACGAACGGTGTGTATGTCGTTCCGGCTTTTGCAGGCCTTGGCGCTCCTTACTGGGATCAATATGCCAGAGGAGCAATCGTGGGGATAACCCGTGGCTGTAACCGGGATCATATCATTCGAGCAACGTTGGAGGCTATCGCTTATCAGACTCAGGATGTGCTGAAGGCAATGGAGGGGGATTCAGGTATCACTCTGAAGACCCTGAAGGTAGATGGAGGTGCCTGTGCAAATCGCTTCCTGATGCAGTTCCAGGCAGATGTCCTAAATACTGAGGTGTTAAAACCGGAATGTATCGAAACCACAGCACTCGGAGCTGCTTATCTGGCAGGTCTGGCGGTTGGTTTCTGGAAGGACAGGGAGGAGATCAGGGCAAATTGGGCTTTGGCTGAAACCTTTTATCCGAATATGTCCGAGGAGAAGCGGGAGACTCTGATCGCCGGATGGAGGAAGGCAGTGAAACGATCCTTTGCATGGGAAGACTAAAGTTCTAACCGGTACTTATGCTTACCACATACAATACCGAAGAGAAGAGAGAGCCAAATGATAGAACAAAGATTGGATCATACTTTAATTAATCAGGGATATATCAGAATGGATTCCAATTCTCCAGGAGTCTACGCTTACTATTGTATGAGAGGGGATCTGGAGGCAGGAGAGCTTTCTATGATATCCGTTATCCATGTAAATAGTACCGAAGAGCTGGACAGAGATCAGTATAAAAAGATTTTGGAGACGATGAAAGGCAGTATTTCCTATCCTTATCCGTTCAAAACTCAGCTGTTAAGCTTGATAATGACTGTTTATCCGGAGCGTGTAAAACATCTTTGTGTGGAGTGGCCGCAGGACAACCATTGGATTATCGACCAGGAGACCTGCCACTTGATGATATATGAAAATCCGTATGAAAACAGCAGCAGGAGCAATGATGTAATAGAGCTTCAAAAAATGATAGAACAGCTTCTGGAGGACGAGTTTTTGGACCGGCAGAAGCTTGGAAATACAGGTGCTGTATACCATAACAATAAAGGCTTTGATTTGGTCAAACAGAAGCGTCCACAAAAATATAACAAATATGTCACACCGGTCAATACAACAATAATCCTTCTGAATATATTGGTTTATTTCCTGACGTATTATAGTCCGGTCTTCGGAGATTCTAAAAGAACGGTGATGGCCGGAGCGCTGTCCTGGTATAACGTAATCAATAAAGGTGAATTCTACCGGCTACTTACTTCCATGTTCTTGCATGCGGATTTTGGACATCTATTCAATAATATGCTCGTACTCTTATTTGTCGGTGACAATCTGGAGCGTGCTGTAGGCAAATACAAATACCTAATTATATATATGGGCGGAGGAATTCTTGCGGGGATTACCTCTATCGGCTATAATATGTGGAAGTATTATGAGCAGCTATCGGGTGGATTAACCATCTCTATCGGGGCTTCCGGGGCTATTTTCGGAGTCGTTGGTGCAATGCTTCTCATTGTTATTATAAACCGTGGAGGACTGGAGGATATCAGTGCTGCGCGGATCATATGTTTTGTGGTGTTCAGTCTTTACGGAGGTATCGTGAATGCCAGAATAGACCAGGCGGCTCATGTAGGCGGTTTTCTGGTAGGATTAGTTCTGGCGGCACTGATTTGCCGCAAGCCCACAAAGGAATACATCAGGAGGAGGGATTGATACATGAGAATTAATATCTATTATGGTGGCAGAGGATTGATTGAAGACCCGACGCTCTATGTCATAAGCAAGCTGACCTCAGTATTGGAAGAACTCAGGGTTCAGGTTACCAGATATAATCTTTATGAAGAGAAGAACGGAATATCGATGCTTCCCAAGACCTTGAAGGAAGCAGATGGAGTCATTCTGGCGGTTAGCGTTGAATGGTTCGGAATCGGCGGACTGATGCAGCAATTTCTGGATGCCTGCTGGCTCTATGCAGACAAGGATAAGCTGAGCAAGCTATATATGCTGCCGGTCGCCATCGCCAGTACTTATGGAGAGCGGGATGCAGAGCTTACCTTAATCAAAGCCTGGGAGATTCTCGGAGGAATACCGGTCAGCGGTCTGGGTGCGTATGTGGAGGAGCATGTTGAATTTGAGACAAATAAGGATTTTGCTGAAATCATAGAAAAGAAAGCGGAGGCTTATTACCGTACTATACATCAGAAGACAAAGATCCTTCCTACCAGCAATGCTGCAGTGAAACAGAATTTATTAAGAAGCAACTCCATCGTGCTTACTCCGCAGGAAAGCGAGCAGCTTTCCGTCTATGTATCGGATGATACTTATGTAAAAAAACAGAAAGAGGATATTGAAGAGCTGACACAGATGTTTAAGGAAATGCTGGACAACAGCAGTGATGGAGAAGGAAGCCAGGATTTTATTAAGAATCTTAAGGATAACTTTCATCCGCTCGAAGACTTTACGGCATCCTATAGCATCGAGTTATCCGATGTGAAGAAGAACCTGGTCGTAGAGATTAACAACAAACGCTTGAAATGCTACTATGGTGACAAGGCGGATGCGGATGTCATGGCAAAGACGACCCATACAGTCATGAACAGGCTGGTGCTTGGAAGGATTACCTTCCAGGGAGCCTTTATGTCGGGTGAACTCACAGCAAAGGGGAACTTCAAGACGCTCCGTACCTTTGATCAGGTCTTCCAATTCAATATTTTGTAATCGGTATGGCTAAGGACTTAAAGAACAGGCTCTTTGATCAATCAAACATGATAAAATAGTAACCTATTTTACTTAACATGTATAATTTACCTACAGATATGAATTCTCTGATATAGAAACAATCCAACCCTGAGGGGAATCATCACATTTTCGGATAAACTTTCCTGTCTGACAGAGGACAAATCCTATAGTGGAAGAAGTATAGTAAAGGCTGTCAGGTTCTCATCCGAGGTAACAGAGATGCTGCCGTAGTGGAGATTGATAACCTTCTGCGCCAGTGCAAGACCGACACCGGTTCCACCCTTCTTATATGTTACAAAGGGCTGAAAGATACTCTCCAGTGCTGCTTTGGGAATAGATGGTCCATTATTGCTTAAGGTAATGGACAGCTTAGCCGGGTTCTCACTATCCTCTGGATAAACCGACAGGTTGATATGAATAAAATTTCCGGGACTGGTGGCTTCGAAAGCATTCTTGATCATATTGGTAAACACCTGCTTTAATTTACCGCTGTCACAGCTGTAAGAGGAGAAATATTTCTCACAGCCGGGAGTTATATTTATATCAAGATCAATTTGCTGAGTAAGGGCCTGGGGCATAAAATTGCTGATGATGTTGTCCAGCAATGCCATCAGATTCGTAGCTTCTCTGTTCAGAAGCATGGAATTATTCAGCATAGATGCATCCTGCATAATATTATCCATATCACTAATCAGATCCTGCACCTGATCCCAGTATTTGAAGTCCTTTACTTCAGGATGCTTCATTTCAATATATTGTATCGTGCCCTTTAGCAGAGCCAGGGGATTGCGTAGCTCATGGACAAACATGGAGGTAGTATTTTTGTTGGCTGCGATGACTGTCTGAATGATATTTTCCAGTTCCGGATTAGCCTTTATCATGCCGGCAAGCGTGTCATTATTAAATTCGGATATCATGCTTTAGCCCCCTTTGGTTAATTACCTAACTTATCATTATAGTATCAAATTTTGGAAGATCATGCAATATAAATGAAGAAACAACAATCGACATAGGAGGTGCTTTATGCAGAGCAATTGTATATTCTGCAAGATTATTGCCGGAGAGATTCCTTCGGCGACTATTTATGAGGATGAGGATTTTAAGGTGATTATGGATATCTTTCCCGCTGCAAAGGGTCACGCCATTATCCTTTCCAAGAAACACTGTGAGAACCTTTTTGAACTGGGGGATGACACTGCAGCAAAAGGGCTTCTTGTTGCCCGGAACGTAGCAAAGGCGATACAGGCGGAATTAAACTGTGACGGCATGAATTTGCTGCAGAATAATGGTGAGGCAGCAGGTCAAACGGTATTTCACTTTCATATGCATCTGATTCCAAGATATTCGGGCGATCAGGTGAAGACCACTTGGACTCCGGGAAAATATGAAGACGGGGAAGCGGCAGCTCTTGCGGTAGCGATAGCGGGAAGGTTATAAATAAGAATATAATTTAAAATATTCAATTTTGTGGACTTATATACTTCTATGGATTAAGCAGGAGAAATATATAATCATTAGACAGATAGTAATGTTTAAACACAGGAATCTCCATACTAATTAACGGTATGGAGATTTTTTGACTAATTGGGGTATTAATGGCGTTATTTCGAAAGAAAGGTGTAGCAGCATAAGATATTAGAATGATTGTATCGCAATATTGGTTCATAAGTAGATATAAATCCAGATAAAAGAAAAATCTGATAATTCTTAACAGCTGAAATGGTTCTTAGTCAAGCGATGGGTGTGATACATATGCATCAGACCCATCGCTTAACCAAGAACCATTTTTAGTTTTCTATCCTAAATTTATTTCACTGCTTCTCTGATTAATCTCACGATAGTATCGATAGAGTTATTCAACTCACTTTTCTCCATAGCAGTTATGTAATCCTGCTTTTTCTCAGTTACCGTCCTGATTGCTTCCATGAGATTACTTAGACTTAAGTCCTCTTCCCTGAGGACATAGGAAAAGCCCTGATGTTCAAAGGAATCGGCATTTAAGATCTGGTCTCCCCGGCTGGCAGCAGCAGAAAGCGGGATCAAAATATTTGGCTTTCTCAGAGCCAAAAGCTCACAGATAGCATTGGCTCCTGCTCTGGAGATGACAATATCGGCAGCGGCCAGTAAATCACTTAACTCTGCGTGGATATATTCGAACTGTACATAGCCTGCAGTATCATTGAAGCGTTCGTCCAAGTTGCCCTTTCCGCAGAGATGGATGATTTGATAATCGCGGAGCAAAGTCGGTAGCATGCCGCGGATGATATCATTGATCGCTCGGGAACCGGTGCTTCCACCGACAATAAGCAGCACGGGACGATTTGCTGAAAAACCGCAGAAATCGAGTCCACGTAGCTTGTTCCCCGTGAAGAGCTCCTTACGAATCGGGGTCCCGGTCAAGACTGCCTTACCAGCAGGGAAAAACTTTAAAGTCTCCGGGAAATTCACACATACCTTCGTTGCGGAGGGAAGTGCAAGCTTATTCGCAAGGCCCGGAGTCATATCTGACTCATGTATAATTACAGGAATTTTATGGTGCTTGGCTGCCATAACAACCGGAACTGATACGAAACCGCCTTTGGAGAATACTACATCCGGTTTGAGACTTTTCAATATTTTGCTCGCTTCCAGATAGCCCTTGATTACCTTGAACGGGTCGGAGAAGTTCTTTGGGTCAAAATATCTTCTCAGCTTTCCGGAGGATATACCATGGTATGGGATTTTATATTCTTCAATCAGCTTACGCTCGATTCCGTTGTAGGAACCGATATATTGGATATCGAAGCCTTCCTGTGTAAGCTGGGGTAATAAAGCAATGCACGGTGTAACGTGTCCTGCAGTGCCCCCTCCGGTCAATACGATACGTTTCATATTAGGACCTCCATTCCTTTAATGCTTTAGCCAGCTGATCCGGACAGGAGGTTTTTCGAAGATCGCAGGTTACTCCCTCTAATTTGCGGATCACATCATCAACCTTCATACCGACAACCAAGCGGGATATCCCGCCGGCATTTCCATTACAACCTCCGACAAAATGGAGCTCGGTAATGGTGTTGGTTTCTTCGTCTATCTCGAAGCAGATTTCACGGCTGCATACGCCCGATGTTTTGTAGGTCATTTCGAATTCCCTTTCTATAGCTAAATCTAATCCAGTGTATGAGAAAGCGGAGTCTCCGGCTACTCATAACCGAGTACATTGTATCTCAGAGTGCAGAATTTTGCAATCATATTTATAGGATATAAATCGATTCGAAAACGATTTTGCCCTGAAAAAATCACATAAAGCAGCTTTCAACACATTCCTCCTCTATATTGAAGTTTATCATAGAATCGGATACAATAAGAATATAAAGGAGAGACGCATATGAAAAAAATCGGTATCATTGGTGCTATGGATGAGGAAGTAAGCATCATAAAAGGTCAGATGCAGGATGTCACAGTGAAGTCGGTAGCATCCATGGATTTTTATGAAGGTAAGCTTTTGGAGAAGGAAGTCGTCGTGGTCCGCTGCGGCATTGGGAAAGTAAACGCTGCAGTCTGTACTCAGATTCTGGTGGATTTATTTCAGGTAGATGGGGTAATCAATACCGGGGTGGCAGGTTCTCTGAGAAATGAAATTGATATAGCAGATATTGTACTTTCAACCGATACCTTGCAGCATGATGTGGATGCAACGGGCTTTGGTTACCCAGCAGGTGTCATCCCAAGAATGGAGCAGTCTATCTTCAAAGCAGATGAGAGACTGATTGCGCTTGCCAAAGAGGTATGCGCCGAGGTGGTTCCCGAGATTGGGATTCATACCGGCAGAGTCGTCAGCGGTGACCAGTTTATCTCAGATTCTGAAAAGAAGGCCTGGCTCACAAAGAATTTTGACGGTTACTGTACAGAGATGGAGGGAGCGGCAATTGCACAGACCGCATACCTGAACCATATTCCTTTTCTGATTATCAGAGCAATCTCCGATAAGGCAGACCACAGCGCAGAAATGACCTATCAGGATTTCGAAGAGATCGCCATCAGGAATACGGTTAAGCTGCTGAACGGACTGGTGAAAAGGCTTAACTCATGATTAAGATATACCATAGATTGAATAAGAATAAAGTATAACACAAAAGGATGCCGCTAATATCTACAGGAAGATCAGATTAGCGGCATCCTTTTTATACTTGGGAAAACAACAGTCGGAGCGGAAAAAGACATAATTTTCATAGAAAGTACAAAATCTTATGTAATTCTTACCTTGCATTGTATATTATAGCTACAGTATAATAATGGAAAGATATACTATAATAGTAAAGAAGAGGGAAAAAGAATGGAGAATCAAAAAAGAGTTAGTGAAATCATACATAATATGGAACAGATTATTGTCGGAAAGCGAGAAGTCATAGAATATACACTGATTACTCTGCTGGCCGGGGGACACCTTCTTCTGGAGGACGTTCCGGGAGTGGGAAAGACCACTCTGGCAAAGACGATCGCCCAGACAATTCACTGCGGTTTTACACGGATCCAATTTACTCCGGATACACTGCCCAGTGACGTTACGGGTCTGTCGATCTATAATCTTCAGACCGGCAAATTTGAATATTCAAAGGGTGCGATTGTGAATAACATCATTCTTGCGGATGAGATCAACCGTACTTCACCGAAGACTCAGGCCAGCTTACTCGAAGCGATGGAAGAGAAACAGGTTACCGTTGACGGCGTAACCTATCCGATCCCAAGACCATTTATGGTCATTGCAACACAGAATCCCATTGATTACCTTGGTACCTATAATCTACCCGAGGCTCAGCTGGATCGTTTTATGATGAAGATATCCGTGGGATATCCTGAGCTGAGTGACGAAAAGGTTATGGCAAATCGTTTCCTCACTCAACAGCTTAGCAAGAAGCTGGAGGCAATTGTAGAGGGGGAGGATATCCTTTCGATGCAGCAGGAGGTAGAGTCTGTCAAGGTCAATCAAGATCTGGTTACCTTCGTTACAAAGATTGTCGCTGAGACCAGAAAGGACAGTAATGTCGCTCTGGGTGCAAGCCCCAGAGCTACTCTTGCACTGCTACGTGCTGCTCAGGCCTATGCTTATGTGAATGGGCGGAACTACTGTATCCCCGACGACATCCTTAAGCTGGTCCAACCGGTATTGTCCCATCGCATTATTCTGTCACCGGAGGCAAGGCTTTCACAGACAAAGGTAGAGAAGGTGTTAAAGAATATTGTTGCTAAGGTCCCCGTTCCGGTATTCGCTACTAACTAAGCCGGTTTAACTTCGGTAGAAGGGATAAATTGAAAAATCAAAGATTTTTCAATTGGTAAATTTGCGTATACATCCGAATTTACAGATGTTCGCAATCATGGGGGACTACTATGAGAGTTAATCATTTGATTTTTGCAGGAGCAATCATAGGAAGCAGTATCTTTGCCTCCTATTACGGAGGGAATATTTCTTATGCTCTTTTTTATCTGTCACTGTTAATACCGGTCATGTCCTTTTTATATACACTTTATGTATATTTTCGTTTTAAAATATACCAAACGATGGAAGCTTATCTTGTGGTCAAGGGGGATTGGACTACCTATTCCTTCGTAATCGCGAACGAGGATTATGTTACCTTCCGTAACGTCAAGGTGAATTTTCTCAGTGATAAATCAACGATAGAGGCAGCAAATAAAATCGCAGAATACAGTCTTCTTCCCAGCGAGAGTGAGCGTTTGGAGACAAGAATCAAATGTAATTACAGAGGCGAATATTATGTGGGTGTTGACTCAATCGAGGTAACAGACTTCCTATATTTATTCAATATTACCTATCCAATTGCTAGCAAGCTAAAGGCTGTAGTGCTGCCAAGAGTGGTTCCTCTTGAGCAACTGGGCATTGCCCCACCGCAGAGCGATGTGAAGAATCCCATGCGATTTTCTAACGCAGCGGAAGAAGAACTTGATACGGAGGTAAGAAAATACTTCCCCGGAGATAGTAGAAAAAGAATTCACTGGAAGGCAACAGCAAGACTCCAACAACTGATCACCAGAAAATACCAGTACATCCCGAAGGCGGAGATTGTACTGTTCATGGACTTAATGAAGATTAAGGACGATGAGCTTAAGGTCGTCATCGCCGAGGATAAGATTATCGAGAGCGTACTGGCGATTGCGAATTTCTATGCTCAGAGGGGGACTCCCTCCCAGATCATCTATGACCTTGACGGTGTGAAGTACGCCGATATCACCTCCAAAGAAGATTTTAATGCATTTTATAAGGCATGTGTCCGCATTGATTTCAAAAGTGCACTACCCGTAAGTATGTTACTGAAAGAGCATCTGGTGCGTAATGGTGGTGGTGTATTCTATGTGGCGGCCACGCACAGTCTGACCAGGGAATTGTATCTGGAGGCTCTGAGGGCGGTATCGGGCGCAAATCATATCTGTATTCTATTTGTCAGTGACGATGTCTCGGAGGAAACGAAGATGATTATCGATGGTATGAGGAATTCCGGAGTGGAAGTCTATCAGATTATGTCAGAGGATGAGATAGCAGATATACTGAGCCAGGAAGTAGTGTGAAATATAAGCAGAATAATTCACATTCAGAAGTGCCTGTAGCCTCAAAGTGTAAAAAATGCACTTGGCACAAACTTAGTTAAAGTGTAGTTGTTATTTGAATGAAGCTGTGATGTCATATGGTATGAAGAAGGGATAGACAAATGTTAAAGCATCGAGAGAGATTATATCAGGTTTATCAAGCTCTGCTGAGCATGGCACTAGGATGGGCTTTAGTACTGATCATTAACCAGTATTATCAGCTCAAGGTCTCTGTTTTTCTGAGTGCGTTTTTATCCTTTTTGCCTGCATTGCTGATTTATCTGATTGATATAAATAGAAGGAATGCGATAACCTATCTGGTAATCGCAAGTATCATTCCAATCCTTGCATTGATTTTCTGGGCAAGAAAATTCAATCCGCTTTCCTGGCTGCAGGACTATGCCAGCTGGGTGACTTCCTATAACGGCTCGGAAGAGCTGTATTCTTTGAAATTTGCAGTATTTACATTGATCTTATCCGGTATACTGGGAGTATTACTGTTCTTTTTACTTATGAAGCGACAGATTTTAAAGGCCGTTCTGGCAGTTGTTATATTTGTAGCCATGATTATACTCAGTATCAGCAAGTATGAGATCAGTAAAGCAGCCGTCTGTGTCAGTGTCTTTTATATCCTGTCCATCTTGGTGGAATGCTATGGTGTATTTTATTCGCGGAAAGCGGGTAAACAGGAGAAGAAGGAAAGCATCCTTTATCTGGCACCGATTTGTCTGATCATTGCAATTCTTGCAATCTCATTTCCCTCGAAAGAGGAGCCGATTCAATGGACTGTTGTGAAGACGGCATACGATAACGTGAAGCGACAGATAGAAGTCTGGAAAACAGAGCTTGACTATTATCTCAATAATCAGCCAAGCCAGTTCGGTATCAGCCTTACCGGCTATTCGGAGAATAGTGGTGAGTTGAATAGTAAAAGCCATACACTGATCAAGGATGATAATGTAGCATTAAAGATCAGCGGAGCTTCAACCAATCGAGCAATCTACTTGATTGGCTCCGTAAGTGATATCTATACGGGCAACAGCTGGGAGAAGAGTGCGGAGGAAGGTCTGTCGAAAGAGGAGGATTATAGGCTTGATTTTATGGAACTTTCCTATGCCCTGGCGAGACAGGATAAGGAAGTTCTGGAGAATAATAAATTTGTCAACCGGGTAGCGTTAAAGGTTAAGTATAATAATATTAAGACCAAAACCTTTTTCTATCCTCTGAAATCCAGCTATTTCAATACCTCGGAGGATTCAACGAGACCCTTATTGAGAAATCCCAATATTGTATTTGAAAAGGTAAAGGGCCGCGGAACTACTTATGAGACCACCTTTTACGAGATGAATCTGAAGGGAGAGGCATTTAGCAATATGCTTCGGGAGGCGGATGATTTCTCCTATGATAAGGCGACGAGCGTGAAACTGGATTCTCTGGAATATCTGAAGAAGGATCTATTGAGCCTAAGCAGTTCAATGCGCCTTGAGAATCGTTGGGATTTCTATGAGGTGTTGAAGGAACGGGCAGACCTGATTAAGAAGAGCTATACACAACTTCCTGATACGCTGCCGGACCGTGTGAAGAAGCTTGCAGAAGAGATTACCACCGGTTACGATACCAAATATGATAAGCTGATGGCGATTGAAGCTTATCTGAACCAATATGAATATACGCTGTCCCCGGAGAAGGTTCCGGAGGGCGAGGACTTCATCGACTACTTCCTGTTCGAAAGCAAGAAAGGCTATTGTACCTCTTATGCGACAGCGATGGCAGTACTGGGAAGGTGCATCGGAATTCCGACGCGTTATATGGAAGGCTTTGTTGCTAAATTTAACAACCGGGACAAGAAAGGGATGTATCCGGTCAAGAACAGCCAGGCTCATGCTTGGGCAGAAGCCTATATTGAAGGCGTGGGCTGGATCCCATTCGAAGCTACTGCTCCCTTCTATAACACTCGATATACGACCTGGTCAGAGGCAAAGCCTGCTGCTCCTGAGATACCGGAGCAATATCTGAATCACTATGAAGGGGAACTCAATGCGTCTACACTTCCGCTTCCAAATGGTGAGATACCAGAACCGACTAATAAGGCAGAGAAAGTAAATGAGGTGGTGTATGGCACAATTGTAACTCTTGCCGCTGTATTCATCTTACTTAGTCTGATTGTAATCTACTATAACAGTCTGAAGCTTCGTTACCGAAAGCAGTATCAGAAAGCAGGCTGCAGTAAGAAGATGTATATGATGTTTCTTCGGGTTCTTGCCCTGCTGAAGCAGGAGGGCTTTGGCCTGGAGGAACAGGAGACGATACAGATGCTGGCAGAGAGGGTAAGGGATCATTATTTATTCAATAGAATACTTTTTAACGATGTAGCTAAGATTTATATGAGGTTTCGATATGCGGAGGAAGCTGTGACGGAGGAGGAATTAGAAAAAGTGATTATCTTCCAGAGGGGTCTGGCTGAAATCCAGCATGATAAGAATCCTCGAGTAAAGCTTTGGCTGAATGAATTCATCCTTCTGATGAAATATCGAAACATTTAACTATTTGGACAGGTCCGCAAGTAAAGTATCGGTATAATAATAAGTCAGGATATCGGAGTAGGTCCGTTCCTCGCCTGCCATGGCATTCGCACCGTACTGGCTTAAACCGATGCCGTGTCCAGCACCGTTGCAGATGATGCGTGCCTTGTTATCATATTCCTCAAGATAAAAATGATTCGAAGCAATGCCCAGAACCTTGGCAAATTCCTCACCGGAGACGGTTTGGCTGCCAAGGTTCATTTTAGTTACATATCCTGCACTATCCCTGGAGGCCACAGTAACCTCATCAAAGAAATGATCCGTAGTCAGAGTGATCTCAGTGTAATATCCTGTTAAAATCGTAATAAGATCGGGAAGTTCGTATTCCCGGATGCTAAGATAATCGGTTGAGGTAACATCCTGCTTGCTGGGAACACTGACCAGATAAGGGACCTCCACACCCCAGGCCTCGGAAGCATTGCGGGTATAGCCGGAGCCCGTATCGAAGAATAGGGGAAGAATCAAGGCATTGTGATACAGAAGTACTTTATCCTTGGTCTTGTAGACAGCGTTTTCAAGCTTTGAATAGTAGTCACTGTAATTTTCTGCACCCCAGTAGTTTTTTAGAGAGTCTGGACTATAGTAGGGAAGACCCAACTCCGTAATGGAAAACCGACTTTTTCCGGGTGAGTTCTCTGACAGCTTAGACATATTATAGAGAGCGTAGGTTCTTGCTATGACGGCCTGTGCCTTCAAAGCTTCCAAATGGTATGTGGCAGGCATGGCAGCAGCAACGACACCCATTAGATAAGTGTCGAACGAAAGTGTCTCCTTATGGCCATTTACTTCATTATAGACAGAATAATTCATAGTTTGCAGAAAAGCATCGCCACTTTTATGTTTTACAAGCAGGGTCAGGATAAACGGAAGAAGGAGGACGAGCACACTGACAATCAGGGTTTTAAGAAGTATTTTTTTCATATAGCAGCACCCTCCGGTAAATATCATACTGTTACATTATATTTACCGGAGCTGTGCTTTATGTTATCTAATAAAGTGACAGCAGAAGGCTAGTGTTGTACTCTTTCAAGCAGCTCATCAAAATAGCTGTAAAATTCCTCTGGATTAGCCAGCTGAACATTGTGGTCAGGATGGCTCATGACATGGGCAATACAATCTGGAATAAGTGCCTTCATCCTTTCATAATCGGCCTTCGGAATCACAGAAAAGTTGCCTGCGCTGATCAGAAGAACCGGACAATGAAGCTTTGGAAGAATGTCGTACCAGCCTATATAATATTCAGCATTTGCTATGGTTGCCTGAGGACTGAATCTGAAATAATAGCCGTCCACGGTCTCGTAAAGATTGTTCAGATAATACTGGTAGCTGAATTCGGAATCCGTAGCCTGGCGGATATATGCCATTGCTTCCTGTAGGCAGGATAACGGTACCGGAAGTCCCTCCAGCATGGGTGCCTCTGTGGGAAGTTGTTCCAGAGAAAGCGTACTGATTTGCTCCGGTCCATCGGCGGTTTTATCAAGGAATGCTACCGCCTGAAAAACCTCGGGCTTCTTATCCATGCAGGCGGCTGCGATAGAAGCACCCATGGAATGGCCGACCAGGATGATGTCTCTTAGCTGGAAATGCTCGATCAGCGCAAGGATATCCATTGCCATCTCCTCTGAAGTGTAGTAAGAGATGGGTTTGCTGCTTAGTCCATGTCCTCTCTGATCAGGAGCGATAATGCGGTAATCTTTGCCGTAATGTTGCATGAAATGATACCACACCTCTGCCCTTCCTCCTCTGCCATGCAGGCACAGGATAACCGGTTTATTCTCTGTTCTGGTATCGAGACAGAGTAAGTCAATTTCACCTAATGTGACGATGGATCTGTAAATTTTTATTCTTTCCATAGCTACTCCAATTCTGCGCAGGTTATCGCGCATAAAAATATTTTGTTAGTATATAAATCTTTGTTTCATAATTACTAAGGTTATAAGTGATAGATTTATTAATTTTAAACTCTATATATGTCAGCCGATAGAGAGGCTGTTATATAATAGAATGTATTTATAGAAACGAAATGGTTTGACATCAAACTAAATGGATAAAAAATTAAAAATTATGATGTATCTTTAATAATGTATGCAGCAATTCCTCCTTCTCTTCTGAAGATACACCCCGATAGACAAGCTCCATCAAATCCTTTGATATGGTATCAAACATCGGCTTAAGGGCCTTACCGTTCTCGGTCAGGGTAACGAAGGTAACGCGGCTGTCCTTGGTATCTTTGGTCTTCTCTACATACCCAAGCTTAAGGAGCTTATCGACAAGAGCGGTAACCGTTGATTTATCCTTACCAATTCTATCGGATAGATCCTTCATGGTCAGAGCTTCGCTTTTTAAGAGCGCAAAAATAATATCACCGTGGGAGGGAACCAATCCGGTCACTCCCCAGCGCTTCATCTCGCCAATGAGATATCGATTGGCGCTTTCCCTGACCTTTGAAATTAATGAGATGATGTCGTTCGTTTCCATATTCTGATTATAGTTTGATATCAAAGTATTGTCAAGGGATTTCTTCAGCTTTCTTAAATTCTTGTAATTCTTAATTTCAAAAATAAAGGAGATAGGCTTTTCATCGTCTATCTCCGTGTATGTTCATTATTTTAAAAGTAGCGGAATAATATCATCAATTTTCTTGCTTCCCAGATAATGTAGCTTAATCACGACATTATTCTTGCGGATAAATAGGTCAATTGAATTATCTCTGTAAATATAGTAAGCCTCATCAAATCGCTTGTCGTGCAGTTCGATCAGTTTCACATCCTTCTCTCTCTCGGAACCGTGTTTATAATTATATAGCGTGTTGTCAGCGAAATCCTTTAGGATAGGTTTCGCTAGGAAGGCCGGGCCCAGCTCGAGATAAATCTCCTCCATAAAAGAGGACTCGGCTGTATCCTTGGAAGCCTGAGGCTTTGTCTCTACCGGATGAGCTTCGGATAATACATACTCCGTATACAATAAAGAGGGCTTCTTCAGAAAGAAAAAGATTTCATATTCCCCGGACTGGTCCGCAGACTGTCCCTTTGACTCTATCTCAGAGAGACGCAGAAGGGGTTCTTCCTCTAGGAGAGCCTTCGGAGGTTGTTCGTTATAATAGCGGAAGGTATGACCATGGCTGTAAAGATCGGCACCGATATTAATCAGAAGCAGGGCTGTGAGAATAAGGATGACTGTAGCAGCTGACTTACGGTATTTTCTCCAAGGCATGTGATGATTAAGTTTCTTACCCTCAAGGTAGAGCTGCCGAAGCTTACGAAACTCCCGGGTATATTTCAGACTGCAGGCAATCATGACGGCTGCTCCTGATAACAATAATAACAATGATAAAAAGCTGGCAGCAGCGTTTAATAACGGAAATGGACTCGATAAAATATTAATATACAGGAACCACAATAATGTAAGGATTAGGACTACGAGGGAAGCATAGATCATGGTAAAGTTTCTTGTTACATAATTAAAGTTCATACCCTGGCGAAGAATATCTTCGTTGATGGGAGAAGAAGCAGGCTCGGTCTCGTGGTAGAAGAAGGAGTATTCCGAGCGAGTATTCACATAGGTCCAGCCGGCCTTTTTGTATTGCTCTTTCGTCTCCTCAGAGATTGGATTACCTATAAATTGAATGCGGTACTCCAGGTTTTTCGGTTCACTTACGGTAAACCGGGTAAATATACTGCCGGCTTTTCTCAGAATCAGACCTCTCTTAGACATATCACTGAGCCAGCTTTCGTAGGCACAGAAACTGGTTAAAGGAATCAGGCTGATTTTAAGCTTTGTTTTACTCATCCTACACCTCCATGGGTTCAGCGGTTATTCGCTGGAAGCCATAAATAAGAATATCATTTGTTCTTACCCCGGTCAAGGTTATATCGAAATCAAAGGTGAAATTGTAGTAGTAATTCGCAGGTGGGAGAATTATGATACTTATTATAATTAAGCATTGTCAATACCACTAACATATATTAATAACCCGGTTAACTATGCCTGTACTTCTTAGGTCATGTATTAATAAAATGACCAGTGAGATCCTGGAAGAGCTCGAGAGATTACTGCCGGGGAAATGAAAAATGGATAATGGTACAGAAATTATAGTTGTAAAGATATGGCATACCAAGTAAAATAAAAGGATAAAAGGAAATAAAGATCGGCTTATCCCGGATTTCCTTAAAATAGAAAGAAGGTACAGCGGAATGAAGAAAAGGCTTGCCCTGGTGATAGGGCTTCTGGGAGTATTTCTGATAATTGGGTTGTTCTACTGGACTGCTCCGAATTATGATCCGGATCAGGTGAAATCCTTAACTATGATTACCCTGCCTTCCCCGCCTCAGTATAAGACTGTCACGGAGCAAAAGGATATTAGTACGTGTCTGGAGTACCTCGATTCCCTGGACTTAACTCCAGCGGTCAATTTTGGGAAGGGCTGGTGGTTTATGATGAAAATCAATCAAAACACGACAGTAACCTTTATCGGAGATTATGTAAGCTTCAATGGAAGAACCTTTAAAATCAAAGATCCGGATTATGAGGAAACGCTGCGGACATTGTATCAAAGCATGAATTATGAAGAAAAGGCATGGAGATGAAAAGGGGCTGTTCAAGGAATAGGACCATAATCCCAAGAGTGGGCAAATAATATCAAGTAAAGCCAATGATATTCAAAGCTATCCTCAGTATAATAAAGCTATCGCAGATGAAAGGCATGCTTTTCATGGAAATGTACGCTGGTTTTATTATGGGAGGATAAGGTATTGGAGAGAAAGAATGGAAAGGGACTAAGAAAGAATGTATTTGGCTTTAGAGTAAAAGAGAAGGATCATAATAATTACAATCTTGGGATTGGCAGTATAAAAATAAAGCTGCTGGGGGCATATGCCATACCTATCGTGCTAATCATTGCACTCGGCGTGATATCCTATCATAAGGCTTCTTATGGTATTGTCAGTAGATTCGAAAGTGCAGTAAATGATACCCTGGAGGCAACAGGGAACTACTTTGATCTGGGCTTCAATTCTATCGCAGCTACAGCCACCCAGCTGGCAGTAGAGGATTATGTGAAGGACCCGAAACAATACGGGTCCATGAAGGGAGTACATAAGTCCATCATTGCTAAGCTGGCGGCAGACGAGCTGATTGGCAATATCCATGTATTTTCCGTTGAGGGAGTAGAAATCTCAACTAAAACAGGCGCTATGAAGGAAAATGTATTCAAAGGCTTTATTGAGACAGAAGAAGGGAACCTATTTTCGGATAAAGATACAGATTCGGTATGGATCGGCAGGCATCCTTATATTGATACAGTATTTAATACGGAGCCTTCCAAGTATGCTATATCAATCATTAAACGGATTAATAATTCCAGCGGCTTCTCGAACAACTCCGGAGAGGTGATGGGTTATGTTGTTGTAGATGTGAATCCGGACACGGTTACAAAAGCTCTGGAGAGCTTGAGCTGGGGGGATGGCAGCTATAGCGGCTTCATTACACCAGATGGGAGGGAGATCAATAACAGCAGTGCCGGGGATTCGATTTTTACAACTCAGAGCTTCTATGAAGCAGCTGTGAAAAGCGAAAAAATGAGCGATTATCGGAATGTAACCTTTCAAGGAAAGGAATATGCCTTTGTCTATGCTAAGACACAAACGTCAGGGTCTATGATCTGCGGTTTGATTCCCCGAGCACTGATACAGAAGCAGGCCAGTGATATCAGAGTAATCACAATCTGGATTGTGGTGATTGCGGTGATCATCGCAGCCTTGAGCGGCGCCTTAATTTCGCTCAATTTCTCTAATAAAACTAAAAGAATGGTTGAGGTATTAGTAGGTGCAGCCGAGGGGGATCTGTCAAGACAGGTAGAGATCAAAGGAAAAGATGAGTTTGCTGTTTTGGCAGAAAATATCAACCATATGCTGATGAATATAAAGCTGCTTCTGGAGGAGGTAACCCAGGTCAGTACGGAGGTCGCTGTATCATCCAACCAAGTGAAGAATACCTCGGAAGGGTTATTTCATTCGACAGGGGAGATCACTCAGGCAATAGAGGAGATAGAAAAGGGTATGGTTAATCAGACCCATGATATCGAGGACTGCCTAATGGAAATGAGCAGCTTATCTAATAAGATCAGTCTGGTCTATCATGACACAGAACAGATACAGGAGATTGCTTACGGAACCAGTAGCATTACCGCCGATGGTATCGTATTGATAAATGATTTGAATGATAAATCCAGCGCGACAACTGAAATCACAAAGACAGTTATTCAGAACATCGAAGCCTTGGATGCGGAATCAAAGTCCATAGACAGTATCATGGGTGTAATCAATGATATAGCAGTTCAGACGAACCTGTTATCCTTAAATGCAGCTATTGAGGCAGCACGGGCGGGAGAAGCCGGAAAAGGCTTCGCAGTCGTGGCGCAGGAGGTCCAAAAGCTGGCAGACCAGTCCCTGGAGGCTTCCAAAAGGATACAGACTATTATACGCAGAATTCAGGGGTGTACCAAGGATACAGCTATGACAGCAAGAAAAGCTGAGGATATTGTGAGTGTCCAGACAGTGGCACTCGGAAAGTCCATCAGAGTATTCGAAGATATCAACGACAGAGTTGAGAATCTGGCCGATACCCTGAAGGGCATCACAGAGGAAGTAAGTGAGATTGAGAAGATCAAGAATCATACCCTGGATGCTATAACGGATATCTCCTCAGTAGCTCAGCAGACTCTGGCCGCAACGGAAGAAATCAATGCCTCTGCCGAGCTGCAGATGGAGGCTGTGAATCACTTGAACAAGACGGTAGAGAAGCTGTCCGATCAAACAAACAGTCTGAACGGAGCAATAGAGCGGTTTAAGGTTGAAGAGTAGGCATAATAGAAGGGACTGCTGCAAAGCCATGACCAAACAGGAATGTCTTGCAGCAGTCCCTTTTCATCATTTCTTCTTTAATTCTTTCATGATTCCTTCCGGGTTGATAATCTTCCCAAAGGTATAGGTCTTTCCATTGTAAGTTATCTCAGTTGTAGTGGCTGTGGAATTGGCAAGATCTATGAATTCCTGTGGTGTAATATCCGGCTTCTCCTGGCAGCACAGAGCATAAAGACCGACACACCAGGGAACGCTCCAGCTTAATCCGCCATTGTGTGAGATGGCATAGTCATCCGGGTTCGTGCAGCCCGCAATGGTCCTTGAACCGATGGGGAACATCAGAACATTCTGAAAATAATCGGGTCTTTCATAATAGTCCTTGGATACCCAGTAAACAGGTTCATATGAGTGGGGATCCTCCGGATCCTTCGCATAATCGCGATCCATTCCGAACAGGGTGAACCCTTTATAATACACATCAGTGGAAGTGGTTACCACAAATACATTTGCTTCATCAGCCTTCTTGATGGCAGCCTGGAGCTCATCATAGCCCTTATCCATTCTACTGTAGCCCTTGGATATTGAGATGGCTCTGATTTTATTGTTTTTATCCAGCTTCTCATTGATATCCAGTATCCTGAGGATGGCATCTGCCATGATAGAACAATCAAATTGGTATCCTGAGTCAGTAAAGTGACCAAAGGTAGAAGCAATATAATAAAGATTGGCCTTCGGAGCGACGCCGATGTCCTTACCTACCGCGATACTTGCGACAGCTGGGCCGTGCATTTGTGCTGTTTCGTCACCGCAATGTATCCGCTCATAGAGCTTAATATTATTCTTATATTGTTCATGCTCCAGCAGGAGTGCCTGATCGATAATAGCTATACTGACTCCCTTTCCTGTTATTCCTTTTTTGTGTAATGCGCGAATTCCCAATCCGGGATTCTTATTGAATTCCAGTATCTTCTCCGGATCAAAGCCCTCGGGCAGCTTTTCCGGCCAGGTCGTATTGGTATCAAAGGTCAGATCATCGGTATTTTCCACGACACTTAAGTCTACATCTGAAATATCACAGCCTCTCACATCATAACCGAATACATCATTCTTCGTCTCAAACCCTTGGAATTTCATCCAGCTCCAGCTTGCCGGAACCTCCTTTTTGGCAATCACCCGTTTTCCCTTGTTGATTGTCGAGAGATCTGCAAGCACAGTATTATAAAAGGATTCTCTCGAATCGGTATGATTACTGTAATCATAGGGTGAGTAATCAGCTTCATTCATTGTCGGCTGTGGAATCAGCCGTTCCTCCTTCTTGCTACAGGCTGCAAGAATCATGGCAAATATCATTAGTATAGCGAAAGCTCTTCGTTTCATTGTTCCCCTCCCTGATTATAATTCATGGAATTTAATTATTGTTGGTGGATAAAAATCCTTACAATAATTATCCCATATATTACCACAAGGAAGAAAAGCATACAATGGTCTTAAGAAATCAGTAAGAAATTATTAAGAATAATATTGCCTCTGAGGTTAGGATTGAAATTTCAGGGTCTTCAGTAAAAGCTCATTGCAAATTCTGTCTATGACGTAGAAGTCCGTGGCATCGTTATAAATCTGCTCCAACTTCTCCAGAGAAGTCTTTGCGGAGGCGAGGTATGCAATTCCTTCCCCGGTAAAGGCTTTATACCGAGCAGTGATGTCAGCGAGTTCCTTATCATAAAGCTCATCTGTGCCTGGTGTGATTAGTTTTGAATACATATCGATGACCTGATCGCTTTCCCGACTCGGGTAATATTCATGAGGTGAGGTACTGTCAAAAATACAAAGCTTTAGCTCCGGGAAAAGCAGCATGTCTAAGCTGTCAGGATCAAAACCGCAGTGGTAGATTTCGATATCGTTTCCCTGCGCATGGGCTTTCTCTGCTATCTTCTTTAACATCGTAGATTTCCCCGTCCCCGGTCTACCTTTGAGGAAGTACCGTGTGTCGATATCCTCGGTAATATTCGGAATATAATCTATTTGTCCTCTCGGCGTCGACCCGCCAAAGAATCGATGTTTGATGCTACCTGGTTGATCCAGTCGGCTTGCGCCGAGTAAGGAATGGATAACTTCTTCAGTCAACCGGTCAGCTCCGGCAAAATCCATGTTCCGGATATAGATTTTCTCCCATTCATCATGAACCTTCAGGCCCTTAGCAAATTCGATATAGGCCTTCTCAAAGCTTAATTGTACTTGGTTACGAAGCTCTAAAATTTCCGCAGTATGGGCAGCAAGCTTCTCGGTATTCCAACCGGCTCCAAGGTTAATATATTCCTCGAGAGCGCCCGGAGCCCTTGGCTCAATTACATGAGGCGGTGTGCCGTCTACCATCCCGACACCAAGCCCCGGAAAAAGCACCCCGTCCAAAGCATCAGGATCGGAGGGGCTGTGTATATACTCTACCATTTGGCCAAGTCCTTCAAGAGCAGAACCTATTTTCTTCATGAAAGGAAGCTTTCCCATGCCGGGACCTCCTTTCAGAATAAATAGCTTATTCAGCGGTTCCAGGTTCGAACTGAGAAGATTAACATAACCCTTTGCTGTATGACCACATGCGAAATAATGCTTTGTATTCATAGGTCCTTTCCCTGCCTTTCTGTTTAGTACCATTTTATGTGACGCTGACCTGATAAATAACGTGATTTTCATTGGTAACGCTTCTTCGGCATCAGCAGCAATCAAATTCCAGCCTTGTGTTAGGAGAGTGAAAGAGGTAAAATAATTGAAAATCATATATATCACAACGGACACAGGGTGGAGGAGCTATGGAGCTTTTATTCAATGAATCAAGGCGGGTCTATCTTTCTAGAATAAACAAGGTTCAGGATTATATTGAGGGTCATCTCGAGGACGAGCTTTGCATTCAGCAGCTGGCAGGGATTGCTTCCTTTTCTGAGTTCCATTTTCAGAGAATTTACCGGCAGATCACCGGAGAAAGCCTCTATGGTTTTATCAAAAGACTTCGCCTGGAAAAAGCGGTTTTCCTGCTGAGAACAGATCATAAACGTACGATTCAGGATATCGCACTTTCGGTAGGCTTCTCCAATCAAGCCTCCTTTGCGAAGGCATTAAAGGAAAGATACGGCATAAACGCCAGTGAACTTCGTAAGATGCAGGATCAGGAAATGGGCAAGCTGAGCAGGGAAATCAGCAGGAATGGAAAAGTGCCAGAGGATAACATGCTTTATAATAACCCCATGGAAGTGAATATAAAAACAATAGCTCCTATTAGGATATTGTATGTCAGGCATACCGGTGCCTATAAAGGGGACCAGGAGCTGTTCCAAAAGCTTTTTGACAGACTATATCAATATGCAGAACATCAGGGTCTCCTTCATTCGGGGACACAATGGTTTGCTCTTTATCATGATTATGGTGAGCTGACGGAGGAGGATAGGCTCAGAATAAGCATTGGATTGTCAGTCGGGGAGGAGTCAGGTAGTCGTGAGGAATTCGGCAATACCGAGATTGCAGGAGGGAAGTATGCAGTTGGCAGATTCCTTCTGGGTGGTGACGAATATCAGGGGGCCTGGAATTACATGATATCCAAATGGCTGCCTGAGAGCGGATATATGCCGGATGACAGACATTGCTTTGAAGGTTATCCTCCGGACGAAGAGGAAACAGATGGCAGAAGGGTTGTTGAGATATTCATTCCTATCATACCACTATAGGAAGGGGCTATATGAATGAAAAAAATAGAGTTTCAAACCATCGGCAGCATGGAAATGCTCAGAAGCGATACTGATTTTGGGCAGCATATCAAAATCACGATAGAGAGAGCTCTGAAGAATGCCTTGATTAAGTTGGAGCTCTTCAGTCACGGAATCCTTTTCACTAAGGACGAAGAAGAAATCTATTGCTATGTGTGCAAAATTCTTAAGGTGAATGAGAAAAGTGGGGAGCTTCTCCTGGAAGTCGTGCAGTCAGAGCAGGACATCCGTGGGGAATTGGTAGACATCAAGCCATACTTTCCCTGCGAGGAGCTGACAGAGGAGACAGAGCGACCAGAGAGTTCTCAGTCGAAAGACTTACAGCCGGTCTTCTTTCGAGGAGACACAATCGGGGAATACATCTTTGCCAATCACAACGGAATGCTTCAACTTCACGAGTCAGAGTTAAGGTCTGGCAACGAAATAGATACCTTACTTGCACAGCTTCAGAAGGGAGATGTTCTGAGGGTTTTATGGTGGTTCCATCGATTTGACGATAAGATGTACCGCTCCCATGTCATGTGTAAGCCACCCTATGACAATGCTCCGAAAACAGGGGTTTTTGCCACCAGGTCTCCGGTCAGACCGAATCCCCTGGCCTCAACGATTGTGAAAGTAAAAGCGGTGGATCGTGACAATCGAAGAATATCCATATTAGGGTTTGACGGCTTTGAGCATTCTGAGATTTTGCAGGTGATGCCACATAAGGATATGTTAATTGATAAGATACAAGTGCCTGAATGGGTGGAGCATTGGACTGGGTATAAGGTCTTTCCTGATCCTTCGGAACAATGTATCCTACCGGAAGAGAGACCCAATATCCTATCTATGCAGGAAGAAGCATATTTCGAGGAGCTTGAGGGGGAAGAAGGAGCTACCTTAGACTATGTCGATACGAACGAAATCATAATTGAGCATGCCTCCCTGCATAATTTAAAGGATGTCAGCGTTAAACTTCCCAAGGGAAAAATCACGGTAATCACCGGAGTCAGCGGAAGCGGAAAATCCAGCCTGGCCTTTGATACGATTTACCATGAAAGTCAGAAGCAATTCATGGATTTGGTTGCGTCCAACAGCCTGATCGGGTCAGATTTAAAGGATTCCAAGGTACGAAGAATCACCGGACTACAGCCATCGATTGCCATAGAGCAGAAAAATCTCGGAACCAATCCAAGATCTACAGTAGCTTCTTTATCAAGAACAGGGGAGTACTTACGGCTGTTGTTTGCAACCATCGGCGAACGAAGCTGCCCCATTTGCGGGGAGGCTGTACCGAACGATAATGTCTGCAGACAATGTGGAGCGATTTATTTCCCGCTCACTCCCGCAACCTTTAGCTACAATGATCCTGAACATATGTGTCCAGTCTGTAAGGGACTCGGTGAAGAGCTTCAGATTGATTTAGATCGGATTGTGCCCTATCCTGAAAAATCAATATTGGATGGTGCTTCTCCATGGTGGGGTAATCTGCGAAAGCATAGAGAAAAACCGAATGCCAACTGGATGAAGGGGGAGGTGCTGGCCCTGGCAACCGAGCTGGGGGAGGATTTGGAGGTCCCCTTCAAGGATCTGTCAGAGGAATTCAAACAGCAGATCTTTTATGGCAGTGAAGGCAGAAAGGTGACCTTATACTATCAGAACCCGAACGGAAGAGAGGGTACCATAACCAGAGGTGTTGAGGGAGTAGTCCCTATATTGGAGAGATTGCTGATAGAGAACGGTAACAACAGGACGATGGAGCAGTTGGAGCAATTTATGGTTAATAAGAAGTGCAGCAGATGTCACGGAGAACGACTTCTGGAGGAAGGTCGGAGGGTGCATATCTGCGGTACAAGATATCCGGAGGCAGCCGGGATGAGCGTCACAGAGCTGAAGCATTGGTGCCACGTGACTTACGGTAAGCTGGTGCTTAGCCAAAGGGAGAAAAGCCGAGCTATGCTCGTGAAGCTGATTGGCAAGCTAAAAAAGCTGGAACAGGTAGGACTGGGCTATCTAAATCTGGATCGAAGCATCCCGACCTTGTCTGGCGGGGAAGCCCAGAGATTAAAGATAGCCACACAATTCGGTTCGGGTCTTTCCGGCATTTTGTATGTGATGGATGAACCCTCCAAGGGTCTTCATCCAAAGGATTTCGGGTTCTTAATCAAAACCATTCAGGAGCTGAAAAAGCAGAACAATACGATTATCATCGTAGAGCATAAGAAGGAATTTATTCAAATGGCAGATTATCTGGTGGAAATCGGACCGGGAGCAGGGCATTACGGTGGACAGCTTTTAAGGGCAGAGGCTGTGGAGCATCAGGAGTCCATAGAACCCTTCAAACAGGATTACAGAGTCAAGGAAATAGATAGCGATTATACTGAGAAGGTGGTTCTATACGGTGCAAGAACGAACAATCTGAAAAATGTTACAGTCTCCCTTCCGCTTTCTACCTTGATCTGTGTGGTCGGTGTAAGCGGATCTGGGAAAAGCAGCTTGATTTCCAAAACTCTTTATCCGGCTATCCTAAAGGAGCTCGGCAGAAGGCCGGAGATAATCGGCGAGTATGACCGAATTACAGGTGCAGATCGAATCAGAGATATCTGCTATGTCAGCCAAAATGCAATCGGCAAAAACTCAAGATCAAATCCCGGAACCTATACCGGAGTATTTGACCTGATCAGAGAATTTTATGCCAATCTACATGAGGCGAAACAGAAGAAATTGACCAGGGAGCATTTCAGCTTCAACAGCAGCAAGGGCCAGTGTGAGGAGTGCAAGGGGGCAGGGGAGCTTGCGATTCCGATGCACTTTATGCCTGATATTTATACACCCTGTCATAAGTGCGGAGGGAAAAGATATCAGGAACAGGTGCTTGAGGTGCGATACAAAGGATTTTCGATTGCCGAGCTGCTGGAGCTTGAAATCGGTGAGGCTAAGGAGCTCTTTCAAAATGAGGTAAAAATCTACGAGATACTGGATATGCTGGATAAGGTCGGACTTTCTTATGTTAAGCTGGGACAGAGCGCAGCCACCTTATCCGGAGGAGAGGCTCAGAGAATCAAGCTCGCAAAGGAGCTTTGCGGCAGCAAGACAAAGGATGTTATCTATATTCTCGATGAGCCTACCACCGGACTTCACGAGGAGGATGTGAAGAAGCTTAGCTTTATTCTTCGTGAATTAACCTCAAAGGGGGCAACGGTAATCGTCATTGAACATAATCCGCTCCTGATCGGTCAGGCGGACTACATCATCGAAGTAGGGCCGGAGGGCGGAGAGAGGGGCGGTGTTATCCTGAAGGAAGGCTTTATAATAAAGTAAGCTTCGACCAGTCGATACTACCCTGCTCATCCAGATAAGCTTCCTCGCAGTGAACACATTCTACCTTACCGAAGAATAACTCATGGGTACCGGGGATTGCAGAACCGATTACCGTACATTCCACACTGGAACAGCGCCTTTTCATATTTCATCAGCAGAAGGAAGCCGTTAACCAGAGAATTGCTGACTTGGAAGAATACAAGAAGATGATAGATTACAAAATCGGTTTTTATGAGAAGGCGATCCGGGATAAAGCGGATCGATGATGCTTGTTACAGAAAGCGCAGAGGAGAGATCAGAAGATGGTTACATTATTAAAGGAATATATACTGGGTGATATGAAATGTGTATATTACATCGATAATGACAGCAAAAATGTCGAGCTTATGATTGTACCTGAGTCAGAGAAAGCCACGGAATGGGGAAGGAAAAGGCAGAATATAGACTCGCTTCTGCAGCTTAAGCTGGGAGGAGATATCTATCCGGGGGGCTACGCTGGAGGAAAAACCCTGAGACTAGGCGAGTCGGTCACAAAGCTTCAATACCGGGAGCAGGAAGAAATTCGAAAAGAAAATCAGATAGGGATCTGTACAACCTTAGTAGATGACAGAGGTTATGAGGCAAAGCATTATCTAAGCTGGAATACAGACAGTAAGTACTTCCAAACTTACTGTACCTTCCACAATAAAAGTAATCAGACGGTTAAGCTGGAAATGATATCAAGCTTTTCCCTGGGCGGAATCTCGCCGTTCCTGGAGGGAGACGGACATGACAGGATGAAGGTACACCGTTTTCGGAGTGTCTGGAGCATGGAAGGAAGACTGGATACGAGGACCATCGAGGACTATCAGCTCGAACCCTCTTGGACGCATCATGCAATTCGCTCCGAACGCTTCGGACAAGTTGGCTCTATGCCTGTGAATCAGTATTTTCCCAGCCTGCTTCTAGAGGATAGTGAAAATGATATTTACTGGGGTGCGATGCTGGCACATAATGCCTCCTGGCAGATGGAAATCTACCGTAAGGACGACGGAATCTCCATCTCCGGCGGAATCGCGGACCGGGAATTCGGCCACTGGATGAAGGACATTCATTCGGGGGAGCGGTTTATTACTCCGTATGCGATACTGTCTGTATGCAAAGGCGGAGGCGTAGACCATATTTCTCAAAGAATGACCTCCTGTCTGAAACAGGTTCTGGATCAGGGACCGGAAAGCGAACAGAGCCTACCGGTAATTTTCAATGAATATTGTACGACCTGGGGCTGTCCTTCTCATGAGAATATATGTGGTATCCTGGAAGCTATTCAGGGAAAAGGCTTTGATTATTTTGTCATAGACTGCGGCTGGTATAAGGAGCCGGGAATTCCCTGGGAACTCTCCATGGGAGACTATAACATCTCAAAGGAGCTGTTCCCCGAAGGACTGGAGAAGACGGTAGAAGCGATTAAAGCTAAGGGGATGAAGCCGGGAATCTGGTTTGAGATAGAGAATCTCGGATCAGCAGCGAAAGCCTACCAGGACGAAGCTCATCTTTTAAAGCGGGACGGGGTTACCCTGACTACGACGATGAAGCGCTTCTGGGATATGAGGGATCCGTGGGTAATCAATTATCTGAGGGAGAGGGTAATCGGTACTCTAAAGAAATACCAATTTGAATATATCAAGATTGATTACAACGATACCATCGGAATAGGTTGTGACGGAGCTGAGTCTCTGGGCGAAGGACTCCGTCAGAATATGGAGGCGGCTTTTGAGTTTATTCAGGCCATCAAGCGCGAGGTGCCCGGAATCATCGTGGAAAATTGCGCATCCGGTGGCCATAGATTGGAAACAAAGATGATGAGCATCTCAAGTATGGCCTCCTTTTCGGATGCACATGAATGTCCGGAGATCCCAATTATTGCGGCTAATCTTCATAGGCTGATCCAGCCGAGGCAAAGTCAGATCTGGGCGGTAATCCGGAAGGAAGACAGCATAAAGAGAATTACATATTCTGTGATTAATACCTTTCTCGGCAGGATGTGCCTGTCCGGAGACGTGACGGAATTATCCTCCGAGCAATGGAATGCAATTGACCGTGGAATCGCTTTCTATAAGAAGGTTGCACCGATCATCAAGAACGGTTATACACTTCGCTATGGGAATGAAAATATCTGCTATCGTCATCCTAAGGGTTGGCAGGGGGTTCTTCGGCTTGGTGAGCAGGGAGATGCATTTGCCCTATACCATTTGTTCGAAGATGAAATGGAGCAGGCTTTGATTATTACTATTCCCGAAGGATACCATTTTGAACTGGGAGAAGTGTACTCAGATAAGGATTGTGAGGTTAGCCTGGAGGATAATCAATTAACTTATCGATCAGATGGTAATTGGAGAGCCGTAGCAGTATATCTGAAATCATGCAGCTAAGCCTCAGGAAATGCCACCGTATCAGCAGCCATGAAGAATTTGTCTGTTTTTTGAGTAATTTCTTCTTAATAATACTTGCCAGGGAGCTTGTAGAATAATATAATCTTCTCAATGTGGTTTGTAGCGATTGTAACTTAATAGCCCCCGCAGTAATAGAAGAAAGGAAAATAATCCGATTTATATGAAATAAGTAGGATTGGATTATATGGAGTATATGAAATTAGTAATTATTCGTCATGCAGATCCTGATTATACGATTGATTCCCTGACCGACAAAGGCTGGAGGGAAGCAGAACTTTTATCTGACAGAATTTCCAAGCTGGAGGTGAAGGCATTTTATGTGTCACCGCTTGGAAGAGCGAGGGACACTGCTTCAGTTACGTTGAAGAAGATAAAGCGGGAAGCGGAGGTGCTTCCTTGGCTCAGGGAATTTGATGCACCGATCAGTGATCCGGTAACCGGTGAGGAGCGAATTCCCTGGGATTGGCTACCGGCTGATTGGACTAAAACCGAGGAGTTTTATGATAGGGAGCTTTGGCATACGGTTCCAGTAATGAAAGCGGGAAATGTGGGTAAAGAAGCGGATTTCGTCTGTTCCGGTCTGGATGAGTTACTGGAAAAGCACGGCTATCGGCATGAGGGAAAGCTGTTTCATGCCATCAAACCCAATCAGGATACCGTCGTTCTGTTCTGCCACTTTGGTGTGAAATGCGTAATACTTGGACATTTGCTGGGTATTTCACCGATGCTTTTATGGCATGGACTTTGTGCAGCACCTTCCTCTGTAACCACCCTGAACACCGAAGAGCGCAGAGAAGGAATCGCTTATTTTCGGATGAGCGCTTTCGGAGATATTTCGCACTTATACGTCGCCGGAGAGCAGCCGTCATTTGGTGCAAGATTTTGCGAAACGTTTGCGAACACTGAAGAGCGTCATGATTAAGAGTGATTCGTCCGATAAAAAGAGGCTGTAGCAAAACGCCTTGAATAGTAACGAGTAAGGATACAGGCATTCCGTCCGGCAAACAGTGCGTGACGGGTGCCTGTATCCTTTCTCTGGCGTGCGCCCGGCGGGCGCACGTTCCAACGGGTGAAAGTCCCGAGTTCGCCCGGTAGTGGGAAGAACATAGCCAATGGCAAGGGTGTCGTGGGTGACTGCGAATCTGAAGGAAGCCGGAT
>JAEZGK010000060.1 GCA_023437365.1 Bacillota bacterium | reverse complement strand
AGGATGTGTCCAAGAAAATGGGAACAACAATAGCGAGTGTCCATAACTAAGGATCTATTTAGAAAAGGTGTCTTAAAGACGGGTCCTTTCTAAATAATGTGTCCACAGCTATGGGTACAGTATAGATTGACAGAATGATTGACAGAATGATTGACAGAATGATTGACAGAATTGATTGACAGAATTGATTGACAGAATTGATTGACAGGTAGAAATAATTGCAATATAATACAGACAGGCTGTCGGTCGGTAAAGGAGAGAACCATGGAACATAGAAGCAGAGATGCAGAAATCAGAAAACAAGAGATCATGCAAACCGCATTAAAGTTATTCCTAAAGCAGGGGTATGAAAGAACTTCAACTAATGATATCATCAGAGAATTAGGGCTTTCCAGAGGAGGCCTGTATCATCATTTTAAATCAAAGGAAGAGATTCTGGACTCGGCAATCGCTGCCTTACTGTTATCCGAGCTGAAGAATGCAGAGGCGACGTTTTATGACGATAAGATTTCAGCAGTGGAGAAGGTGAAATTTATAATTGAATTTGAAGCACCCGCGCAGGAAATGCTGGAGGATATTAAGACAATTATTCATACCAAAGATAATCCAACCTTAATCACCCATCTACTGAGGCAGAAGCTGCAGATTGTGACACCGTATTTTGAACGCATCATAGAACAGGGAATGAAGGAGGGAGTCTTTGAATGCCGCTATCCTCAGGAAGTATCGAAGATTACAGTTATTCTAAGTACGCTCCTTTTCTCAGATACGATTCTCGATATGAATTATGAGGAATTTATGCGGATGATTGAGGCCTTCCAGATTGCTATTGAGGCTTTGACCGGTGCGCGACCCGGAACCTTTGACTTTATGAAGGAGTCAATCAAAGAAGGAAGATAGCAGAGGGAGAGGAATGAGGGGAGGAAGGGTAAGATGAGTAAGGAAATGAATGGGGGTAAGAACGTTAAGATGAATAAGGGGATGAATGAGAGAAAGAACGTTAAGATGAATAAGGGAATGAATGAGGGTAAGAACGTTAAGATGAATAAGGGAATGAATGAGGAAAAGAAGAAGGTTGTAATTATTGGTGCCGGTATATCAGGCCTGGCAGCGGGCTGCTATTTGCAGATGAACGGCTATGAAACACAAATATTTGAGAAGCATGAGGTCCCGGGAGGGTTGTGTACCAGTTGGAGTAGGAAGGGATTTTGCTTTGACGGTTGTATTCATTGGCTGCTAGGCTCAGCAGAGGGAAATGCATTTCATGAGCTGTGGTCCGAGCTGATTGACATAAAGCAGATGAAATTCGTAAATCATACAGAAAGAGTTGCCATCGAGCTGAAGAACCATTCGGATCGACATGGGAATAAAGTGTTCCATCTGTATACAGATGTGGATAAGCTGGAGGGGTATCTGCTGGAGCTTTCTCCGGAGGATGTTGTACCGATCAGAGAATTTACTGTCTCCATCAGGACATTGATGCGATTTCAGCTTCCTCCGATGGTCGATAAGGCGCCCGAGGTCCGTAGCCTGGCAGACAATCTAAAGCTGGTGAAGGCTTTACCCTTGCTTCTCTTTATGAAGAAATGGATGAAGGTAACGAACAAAGACTATGCAGCCAGATTTAAAAACCCCTTTTTAAGAGAAGCCTTTGAACAGCTGTATGACGGCAGGGAGGCTTCTATCCTGATGATGACCATGCAGCTGGGGTTCTTTGGGAAGGGCTGTGCGGGATATCCAATCGGTGGATCACTTGCTTTTGCCAAGCAGCTTGCAGAACGCTACAGTTTGCTCGGAGGATCGATAATCTATGGCACAGGAGTCAGAAAAATCTTAACTGAACATAATAAGGCTGTCGGTGTGTTGACAGAGGGGGGAGAACAAACAGCTGCGGATATTGTTATTTCAGCAGCAGATTGGAATTTTACTGTATATGAGGCATTGGATGGGAATTATACAGATCAGACGATCCAGTCCTTAAAGGATCAGAAGTTTTACGAGGTATTTGAATCTGCGTTTCTGATCTCCCTGGGTGTAGCGTCTGATCTGTCTGATCAGCCTCATCTGCTACGGTTTCCTCTTGAGAAGGAGTGGCGGTTGGAGGATGGGAGTAGTTTCTCCAGAATGGAAGCACATATCTATAATTATGATAAGACAATGGCGCCGGAAGGAAAGACTGTAATTTCAGTAACGTTGACGACAAACAATGCGGATGAATGGATTTTACTTCGGGAAAGGGATCCTGCAGGATACCGAGAACAGAAAGAAGCGATTGCAGCGGAAGTGATTGATATTTTGGATCGGAAGTTCGGGAATATAAGAGATAAAATAGAAGCAGTCGATGTGGCAACACCGGCAACCTTTTACCGATACACCGGTAACTGGAAGGGTAGTATGCAGGGATGGATGCCCACAGAGAATTTATTTGCACCATCTCCAATTAAGAATACCTTACCGGGGTTGAGCAATTTTTATATGGCAGGTCATTGGATGGTACCCGGAGGTGGGCTGCCGATAGCATTGCAGACAGGCAGAAATATCACACAGATCATCTGTAAAAAAGATAAAAAAGAGTTTCACGTTAAGAAACTTGGTTAATTCCTGAGGATATGCTATATTATATAAATATGAGTGTATGCTTTGCGGAATAGGGAGAGAATTGACATGAAACACCGACAAATATTTAGTGTTATTTTAATTTTATGTATTGTATTTACCTATGAATTAAATTTTGCTGCCAGCGATCAGGGCTCGGCAAGCGCAAAGGAATTAACGGGCACGATACAGAGCATGAGTGCTGAGGTCACACCGACGTTAGCACCTGAGACTGTACCTGAGGTCACATCGACTCCTGAGGTTACATCGACTCCTGAGGTCACATCGACTCCTGAGGTTACGACGTCACCTGAGCTTACACCGACACCTGAGCTTACACCGACTCCAGAGGTTTCTCCAACTCCTTCAGAACCCAGGGTATATGCCGGCACGATTCATCTGAAGGAAGAGAAAATCACGATAGACCAGGGAAAAAGCCATCAGCTGAAGGTAATTCTGACGGAGGAGAATCTGTCGGGTGAGGAGCCGAGGTTTAAAAGCAGTGATAAGAAGATCATCACCGTATCTGATACAGGACTTGTTAAGGCAGTCCATTACGGAGAAGCGAAGGTAACCGTAACACTCGGTAAAGCGAAGCGTGTCTGTAAGATCACGGTTGTAAAGGATGTGTCGATCACGATCAGCGCAGCAGGAGATTGTACCTTCTCAAGCGATATTAAGCAGTACGCCGATCGGAATTTCTTTGCCGTATATAATAAACAGAAGGATGATGCATACTTCTTCAAGAATGTAAAAACCTACTTCGCCAAGGATGACATGACCCTCGTTAATTTCGAAGGAACACTGAGCAATCGTGGCAGCAGAGTCGAGAAGCAATGGGCTTTCCGTGGGAAACCCTCCTATATCAATATTTTGAAGGAGGGCTCCATTGAAGCAGTAGCCTTTGCTAATAATCATGCGAGAGACTACGGGGAGATCAGTTATACGGATACCATCCAAAGCTTTGAGAAAGCGAAGATTGCTTACTCCTCTTATTCCCAGGTAGGTGTATATGAGGTCAAAGGAATCAAGGTTGGTATGATCTCCGTTCAGGAGACGGGCAGAAGCGATGCGGCTGTGGTACTTCGCAAAGCAATTAAGAATATGAAGAAGGAAAAGCCGGACCTGGTGATTGTCAGCTTCCATTGGGGGATTGAACGAACCAGTGTCATAACCAAATCTCAAAAGGAATTAAGTCGGATTGCAATCAAAGAAGGCGGTGCCAACTTAGTACTCGGTCATCATCCCCATGTACTTCAACCTGTGGAAGAATATAAGGGTGCATATATTGTTTACTCCCTGGGGAATTTCTGCTTCGGCGGTAATACGAACCCACCGGATAAGGATACAATGATTTATCAGCAGACCTTTACCTTCCACAATGATCAATTGGTAACAGATGACCAGGTAAGAATTATTCCGTGCTCTGTATCTTCGGTAAGTAGTAAGAATAACTATCAGCCAACACCTGCGACAGGCAGCGAGAAGAAGCGGATTCTGAAGAAGATCAATGGATACTGTAAGCAGTTTGGGGTAGCCTTTGATAATAACGGCAGGGTGATAAAAGAGTAGTATAAGAGGGAGAAGCATTACAGAGCAGCTAAATAGATGGGAGTAAGCGACGATGGAGATCATGATAATTAAGGCAGAGAGCCGCTATCTGGAGGATTGTGTTCAGGCACTGCTTAACTCGGAGCTTGGCAGAGTATATTTTCCGGAGGAGGAAAAGGCGCGGCGGGCCATCGAGGAGGGGTTCTCCAAGGGAGAATTCTACCTTGCAGTAAATCAGCAAACCAAAGAGTGTCTGGGGTTTCTCTGGTACATACCGAACGGAGCATTTCACAGCTTCCCTTATCTGCATATCATTGCCGTGAAGGAACAATACCGAGGTTATGGCATCGGGAAGAAGTTGTTAAGCTTCTTTGAAGCTACGATATCACAGACTGCAGGTAAAGCGTTTCTGGTGGTGGCGGACTTCAATCCGAGAGCGAAGCAGCTTTATGAAAGCATCGGTTATAAGGAGATTGGAATAATTCCGAACCTGTATAAGCAGGGGGTAAATGAGTGCCTGATGATGAAGGAAATCGGAAAATCCTAGTGATGTAATTGATAAATTCATAATGATACTTCTTATTTACGCCTGACCTTGTCGAGCATGGAAGTATGGGAATAGATTTGATAGATTAAACGATAGATTAACAGAAGTCCGGCTCGGGAAGCCGGACTTTTATTATGTAATGGGAAAGCGCGTCCTATTACATAATAACGCTCCGCATAGCGAACAAGTTCGCTTTGGGATGCGCAACGCTCAGTCTGGCAAAGCTTACGAAGCAGGAGAGAAAGTGTTTACTATAGTCACTTTGATCTGTAGCTTATGCTAGAGAGAAGGGTCGTCTCCACTGGTGTCTCAAATTTTTCATGCATTATTTGGGCCATATGATTTTAAATATAGAAAAATATTGAATTTTTCGCTGTCTTGAAAAATAGTAATTGACAGGAGGAGTATTTCAGAGTAATATATTGAATATAAATTCAATGAACGGGAGTTCAACAAATGGGAGTTCGTGAGCAACAAAAGGAAAAACGCAGGCAGGAGATATTGGAAGCGGGTCTGGATCTGTTCATCCGTAAGGGCTATTCAGCTACTAAGATTAAGGATATTGCAGATCAGGTCGGAATGAGTGTAGGATTATTATTTCATTATTTCGAGACTAAAGAAAAGCTGTACGAGGAATTAGTGAAGCTCGGCGTCTCGGGACCGATGGATATGATGATGAATACGGATATGGAACCGCTGAGCTTCTTTCAATTGTGTGTGGAGCAGATCTTTGAATACATTCTGAAAGAACCCTTTGGCGCAAAGATGTTTGTGCTGATGAGTCAGGTGTATTATAACGAGGGTGCCCCGCAATCCATTCAGAATTTGATGAAGGATTTTGATGTATTTACACCGACTGCTGCGATCATGAGAAAGGGACAGCAAAACGGAACCATCCGTGAAGGAGATCCTTATGCTTTGGGGATAGCTTATTGGTGTTCCATTCAGGGGATTGCTGAAATGATAGCCTTGAATCCCAATACTCCATGCCCAAAGGGCGATTGGATCATCGATATGATCAAGGGGAAAAGCGAAAGCACTTTATAAAATCCTTCGCTCGGTAAATTTGTGTCAGCGCTGCGCTCACAAATTTGAGATGTGTAAAAGCAGCGCAGAAAAGGGGAAGTAATATGAAGAAAGTAATTATTGTAGGTGCAGGAATTGCCGGACTGACGGCAGGTGTTTATGCTGTTCAGAGCGGCTTTGATGTCACGATTTACGAACAGCATACCGTTCCCGGCGGAGCCTCCACAAGCTGGAGAAGGAAAGGCTATCTGTTTGAAGGAGGAATGCACTGGCTGACAGGTTCATCACCGAAGGTTCCTATGCATGAGGTTTGGACAGAGGTCGGAGCTTTGAATGCTTCGGTTCCGATTTATAACAGAGATCCCTTCTTCACTTATGAAGTTCAGGGGAAAACCGTATGCTTATACAGGGATCTGGAGAAGCTTCGGAATCATCTGCTGGAGCTTGCACCGGAGGATGCGAAGGAAATCAACAGCCTGTGTAAGGACTTAAAGAAATTTACGAAGGTACAGATGCCGGTGATGGACATCAAGGGAGTGAAGACTAAGAATAAGAAGAAGCTGGAGATATCCTCCATACTTCATATGATGCCGGCACTTACCCGTATGAGCTTCTATACGAATCAGTCAGTAATGGAGTATTCAGAAAGGTTTCAGAATCCGATCCTCAGAAGCTTCCTTCAGACAATGATTGGACCGGAGTATAATGCCAGCGGTCTGGTATTTACCCTGGCAACGTTTCTTTCCGGAGATGGTGGATACCCGGAGGGTGGGTCCCTTGGTATGGCGAAGCGCATAGCTGATACAGTGAAGGTGCTGGGCGGAAAAATCGAATATGGTAAGTCTGTTGATCGGGTTGAGGTTAAAAAGGGTGTGGCTGTCGGAGTCATTCTCAACGGCAAATTGGAAGAGGCAGATGCTGTCATTGTTGCCCAGGATACCCTGGTTGCGATAGACCAACTCTTTGTACCGCCGATTCACGATGCATGGGCGGATACTATGCGAAAAGTAACAGTTCCGATTTTGGATACCTTCATTTGTCTTGGCGTGGAGGCGGATTTATCCGACCTTCCGGAAAATATCACCTTCCAGCTGGAAAAGCCCATTTACTGCGGCGATATCGCAGCTACCTCCATCGGACTGAACAACTACTCCGGATATAAAGGCTATGCACCGGAGGGATGTACGGCGGTTACTGCATTTTGCTCGGGAGATAGCTATGATTTCTGGAAAAAGTGTAAGGAAGACGGCACCTATGAAGCTGAGAAGGAGAAGCTGGCCACGAGCTACATTGAGGCGATATCCAATAGATTTCCCAAGATAGCCGGGAAGGTTGCGGTATGGGATGTAGCCACCCCGCTGACCTACGAGCGCTATCTCCGCTCCTATAAGGGTTCCTGGATGACAGGGATGGAGAAGGGTAAAAAAAGTAACACTTATCCTTCTAAGCCGGAAGGCATAGAGGGGGTATACTTTGCCAGCCATCGTCTGATGGCGCCCGGAGGTCTGCCCGGTGCAGCCATGATGGGACGTCAGGCAGTACAATTCCTCTGTAAGGATACAGATACAGTATTTCAGGGGAAAGCGTAATAAGCAATTGTTATAATGACAGGCCCCGGAGAGAATAGTCCGGGGTCTTTGTTATGAATCCTTCATCAGGACAATGTCAGGAATTTAGTATGGAAGCTCTTTACAGAAATGATAATTCATACTATACTTTTTATTGTTACTGCAAAGACGAACAGATTGGGAAAGGAGTAAAAGATATCCGGATAAACCGGTATCTTTTCATCACTATGAAGGGAAAGTTTAGAAATGATTTGATTATTATGCTGAAGGGCTTTGTGATCGGCTCGTCCATGAGTGTACCGGGCGTGAGCGGTGGTACGATGGCAATTTTACTGGGAATATATGATAAGCTGATTGGAGCAATCAGTAATTTTCTTAAGGATATCAAGCATAACCTGATTTTTTTGATTAAATTCTGCATTGGTGCGGGAGTGGGTATTGGGTCCCTCGCCTTTGTGATCAAATGGCTCTTAGAGAAGTTCCCGCTGCCGGTATCCTTCTTCTTTCTCGGAGCAGTCATCGGAGGAATTCCTGCTTTGTATAAGAAAACCAAGGCTTCTTCAATCAGGTTTTCATCCGTGGTTTATTTCTTGTTGGGCTTAATTATCGTGGTTTCTATCGGATTTATCCCGACAGGCAATCTAAGCATCAGCTCCGGCTCAGGCCTGGCACATTACATGATGCTGCTGGCTACAGGAATCATTATTGCTTTGGCACTTGTTCTGCCGGGCATCAGTACCTCTCATATGCTTCTGGTTCTTGGCATGTATGACAGTCTGCTGCTGGCAATCACGCAATTTGATATCGTATATATTGGTATCCTGGGTGTGATGACGGTGATCGGCATCTTCCTGATCACCAAGCCGCTGGAATGGACCATGAATAAATTCCCTCACCAGACCTATTGTATGATTATTGGCTTTGTTCTCGGCTCCACCTTCGAGATCTTTCGTGACAAGATCATACCTTCGATTCCCCAGGGTGCAAATGCCATTTGGTGGATTGCTACCGTGATCCTTTCAATCACTACCTTCATTCTGGGATGTATCTCGATTATGTCCCTGGCAAGGTTTTCTAACGATTAAATATAGAAGCAATTAGAATCTAAATTATATAATTTTAATAATTTCGACAGGCAAATAATATTGTTTGAAATGGAAAATTATGTTATACTATTTTCCGTGTAGAAGTTCATTTATTTTGAACTAACTTGCAGTTTACAATTCTAAATAACAAAATGCAGCACAATGGGAAGGTCTTTTATGAAAGTTATTGAGATACCAGTAAACACAGTTGTCGAGTTAAAATTTTATTATATGGGGATTAGGTATAAAGTAGGTGTTGGCCTGCTTTATCAGTATGGAAACTCGGTTTATGTGTCAGCACTGAAAAGCGCGGGCAAGACTGTTCCGGCCTCGAAGCTTCGAAGTGTCACTCTGATCTATCGGTCTGATATAGGAGTATATACCTTTCATAATGTCAAAATTCGATCCTTATCGCTAAACGGGCAGAAGCTGTATGCCGTGCAGTCAGATAAGGAGGCGCAGATTGTCAAAAATAGAAAATCATATCGGCTTTATCTGGGAGCCAATATCATGGCAAAGGTCATCAATATAGACGGAACCAGAGAGGAGCTTCCATGTATTCTGAAGGATATCAGTGCTACCGGCATGGGCATCCTGAGCCATCGTAAGGTGGAGGAGAATGCAAAGATAGAGATTTCCTTTAAATTGTATAATCAAAAAGAATCATTAGTCGGTTTTATCACCCGGACCGATGAGTTTAAGAACGAAACAGGCTATCTGTATGGCTGTGAATTCGAAGAGCCAAATGAAACCATTGGAAAATATGTGGCGCAGCAGGTAGAGAAGCTATTGAATTCGAAAGAGGAAAAGCTGAGTCGCAGATAAGCAGACACCGGATTTTTGGTGACTGCTTTTTTAATGGAATTCTAATCCATCCAGTATTGACAAGGATCAATGTCGATGATATATTTATGATATCAAAATGATATCAAATTAATACAAAATACACGTATTACCCGGCTGACATTTTGATATATGATACATAAAATTTTTTCAGCGATGCTTACATTTGTGAATACTTAAGATGGAGGATTATTCTATGAATGAGGAAAGTAATTATGGAATGAGAAATATTACAGAGAAGGAAATCAGACCCTTAAGCGGAGGACTCATGCTTCTTGCGGAGCTGATGGTGCTTGTAGCATCCGTATTGCTTATGATTTACGGTCCTTTTTTTATTGGTAGAAGACTGGGTGCTGTGGGAGGTATCCTGCTTGGACTGGGGATTGCTTTATTCATCCTGTTTTTTATCCTGCTCGGCGGCTTCCATATTCTGAATCCGAACGAAGCCTTGGTTATGACACTGTTTGGTAAGTATTACGGAACGATTAAAAAGGAAGGCTTTTTTTATACCAATCCCTTTGCATCAGGATTTAATCCCACGAATAAGCTTCCGGCAGTCAATGCAACCGTAGCAGCAGGTTCAGCAGGAACCAACGCTCAGATTACGGCACAGACCACCTATTCTAAAAAGATTTCTATGAAGACCCAGACACTCAATAATGAAAAGCAGAAGGTGAACGACGTTCTGGGTAATCCGATCATTATCGGCGCTATCGTAATCTGGAGAGTTACAGATCCGACGAAGTCAGTTTTCAATGTAGAAAATTATAAAACCTTTTTATCTATTCAATGTGACTCAACAATACGTAATATTGCCAGACTATATCCATATGATACTATGGAGGACGATGCAGATGAGAAGACACTCCGTGGCAGCAGTCAGGAGATTGCGGATAGTATGAGGCTGGAGCTTCAGCAGAGAGTTCTTGAAGCAGGACTGGAGATTAAGGAAGTAAGAATCACGCATCTGTCCTATTCCGAGGAGATTGCTGCGGCTATGCTGCAGAGGCAGCAGGCGGTTGCCATCATTGCTGCCCGTCAGAAGATCGTAGAGGGTGCGGTAAGTATGGTTAAGATGGCGATTGATCAGCTTGGTGCAGAGGAAATCGTAGTTCTGGATGAAGAAAGAAAAGCAGCCATGGTCAGTAACCTGCTGGTTGTACTCTGCGGTAACAAGGATGCTCAACCCATTATTAACAGTGGTACCATATATTAATCGTAAAGGTCGGAGGATATGGAAGAGAAGCTGAAGTTAAAGGAAGAACAATTGAAAGCAAGGCTAAACAGCCTGCATAGGATGGAGCAGGAGATCCTGGAGAAAGAAAAGTCACTCAAGGATAAGGAAAAGTCGAAGAAGCAGATACTTCTTCGGCTTTCTCCAAGTTTGTGGAACGAGCTGGCTTCCTGGGCGGAGGAGGATTTTAGGTCCATCAACGGTCAGATAGAGTATCTGCTGGCAGATTGTATCAGAAAAAGAAAAGAGAAATAACGGGAGGCAGGGATATCATTTTAGTGGTATTCCTGGTATCGACTATTCTACTATCAGGTATAAAGGCAAGAAAAGCGGCAAAGATAGCTGAGAAGGAATATCCCTATCAGGAGAAGGAAGCATAAAGTGAAGGCATAGTAATAGCAGGCCCCAATTTCCTCAGTATTTAGGACAGCGGGGCTTGTCATATTTACATGAAATTTGTTTATTTATAAAACTTTTAGAGACTTAAGGTTGATTTGGCATAAAAGATAGAGTATAATAATAATCAAATATTTAACAAACTTCATAGGCAAACTTACTGAAAGGTAAGGACGCAAAGCTAGAGGGTCGTCATCCTTAGGATACGGTAGCCAGTTGCATCATTTTAGGTTCCCTTTAGCTGATTATATATTGCTGAAGGGCTTTTTATTGCGAAAAGTGGAATACTAATGAGTAGAGGGATTCGCTTTAATTGGCGTTATCACTAAAGGACATCAAGAGACTAATCAGAGGACAGCTTTGTTGACACAGAATTGACAGCACGGGTAAGACAGAAGGACAGCTTTGCTGACACAGAATTGACAGCACGGGTAAGACAGAAGGACAGCTTTACTTACACAAAACGGTAAAGCATCATAGGTTTACGGGGACGGATTATGACAGCATGGTTAACAGTATAGTAACCACAGATTGAAGCTTTGTAAAGCCGCCAAAAGTCAGAGCAGCTTCCCTTTCGGGAGATACAGCCTCCCCAACGGGGAGGCTGTTCTGATTCATTCATCTATACAAAAGATATCCGGTTGACAAACACCATGCCATATACTATGCTACCAGTGAATAAATACAAATAAGGAGGAATCCATGATAAATCCGGCTAAGTTATTTAAGATAAAAAGCTCCTGGACCAGATTCACACAGAATCATCCAAAATTCCCGCAATTCATCAGTGCTGTACAAAGTACGGGGATTGCAGAGGGAACTGTAATCGAAGTCAATATTACAACTCCCGAAGGCAAGACGCTCAGCACGAATGTAAAAATCACTGCTTCAGATAAAGAAATGTTTGAGGAGCTTGCAGAGCTGTCAAAAACCATGTAATCAGCTCATCCTATTCTGTAAGATATACCTTCAGCTTCTCTATGATCGCATCGGCTGCCTCTTCTGAAAGGGCTTTTGAATTCACAGGCTATGCGGTCATATGACCGAATTGCCGAGAGCCTGGCTTTTGCTGCCGCTGCTCCTGTTGAGCCCTCTTTCTGTTAGAAGGCTTCGAGAAATATTAAAAAACGATTAAGGTGATTGCATCTATCTTCCAAAGTGCTATAATTCGCTTGTAATAATTATTAAGTGAAAAGGATATGGAGGGAAAGTATGTTAAAGAAAATAATAAGGTCAGGAATGGCTGTGATCCTGGCAATCACTATGGTAATCCTACCGGTGAATTTGGGTTCGTCAACAGCCTATGCAGCCGTTAATTATGATGATACCGCAAAGAAGGCACAACAGTTGGCTGACGTCCTGACTTCGATTTATGGGGCAACCAGTGTGCAATATGCCCTGATTGATGACGGAGAGATCGTGCTCTCGGGTAACTCAGGTGTGTACAGTAAGGAGGATAAAGCTGCTGTAACGAAGGATACGATGTACGGAATTGGTTCTATAAGTAAGATGTTTGCGGCTGCAGCAGTTATGAAGTTGACAGAGGAGGGGAAAGTAGATCTCGATACACCTGTCATAAAATATTTGCCGGAATTTAAGATGGCAGATAAGCGTTATAAGAATATCACTGTAAGAATGCTTTTGAATCATTCTTCAGGGCTGATGGGATCTACCTTCGGCAATACGATGTTATTTGATGATGCGGATACCGTTTCGATGGACAATTTATTGGATGAGTTGAAAACACAACGGCTGAAGGCAGCTCCGGGTGCGTACAGCGTATATTGCAATGACGGCTTCAGTCTGGCTCAGCTGCTGGTGGAAAAGGTAAGCAAGAAGAGCTTTTCAGAGTTCATGGCGGAAGAATTCTCTGCACCGCTTGCGTTGAAGAATACCAAGACACCTCTGGATAAGTTTGACAGAGCTCAGCTGGCGAAGACTTATCAGACAGGTTCCGATGACGCACTGCCTGTAGAGAATCTGCATGCCATCGGTGCAGGCGGAATCTATTCCAGCGCCGAGGATTTGTGCAGGTTTGCGCAAGCGTTTCTGTACAACGATGAGGGAAAGGTTTTATCTGATAAAACAGCTGCAGCAATGGCTGAGAATGAATATTTGAAAGGCATCTGGTGCCCTGATCAGGATTCCTCCTTCTGCTACGGACTTGGATGGGACAGTGTCAATACCTATCCCTTCACTGAATATGGAATTAAAGCACTGGTAAAGGGTGGTGATTCTACCCTGTATCACGGAAGCCTTGTCGTATTACCCGAGAAGGGTATGGCAATGGCAGTGCTCAGCAGCGGTGGTTCCAGTTCCTATAATCAGATGATGATACAGACGGTTTTATTAAATGCACTATTGGCAAAGGGAAGCATAGCGGCTATACAGCCCGATAAAACCTTTGAGCTGCCGGAAAAGGCTGAGATGCCGGCCTCTGTAAAGGAAAATGCCGGATACTATGCTTATATTGGTGGGATATTCATTGCTGAAATTAATGATAACGGAGTTTTGAGCCTGAAAATCGACTCGAGGACAGAAACCTTTGTATATACCGGAGACGGGAAATTTACCTCTGCCGATGGTAGTGCTACCGTATCCTTTGAGAAGGAAAGCAACGGTAATACATATTTTTATGTCCATGCCTACGGACCATATCCCTATCTTGGACAGACGGCTGCCGGCTCCTATCAGGGTCAGAAGATTACCGACAATGTGTTGTCCAAAAAAGTAAAAGCAGCCTGGGAGAAGAGAGACGGTAAGATGTATTTCGCTCTGGAAGAGAAATATTCTTCAGAGGCTTATGCTTTTGCTATTCCTGCAACCGCGATCCAATTATCCAAGGATGTCAAGGGATATGTCTTTAGCGCGAAGATAATCAACGACAACCTGGCTCAGATGCAGTATGAGATTCCCAGTATGCTGGGAAGAGACTTGACTGACTTTGCCTTCACAACGAAAAACAAAGTAGAATATCTGGATATCCGAAGCGCCCTTTATATAAGTGAGGATGCTGTGAAGCCCATTGCTACGAAAGCCTCTTTTACCGTGACGATAGGAAAGGATGGCTACGCGCAGTGGTTTACCATTGGAGATAAATCGGAAAAGAAGACCATCAGAGTGTCGGTCCCGAAGAAGGCATCCTTCTCCGTATATGATAAGGATGGAAACTGTGTATATAATTCAATGATTACCGGAATCAGAAAGGTTACCTTACCCAAGGATGGCTATATCGTTTTTGCAGGTGAGAAAGATACTAAATTTACCGTAAAATACGTGAAATAAAACCTACCGGACCTTCTGCGTGAGAAAGTGACCGTCAGTAAGAGGATCAAACCTAACGAACTGACACCGACCGCCCGGTAAGATAGAGTAAATATCATATTATTAAGAGGCCAGAAAAAGGCGTTTGCTAAATATTCAATAGACAGAGTAAGGATACAGGCATCCCGTAATACACTGTTTGACGGACACCCTGCTGGTATTGTGTGATCAGAAGCGTACATTTTATGTTCGATTATGACATACAATATCAGCAGGGTGTCCGGAAACCGGTGTGTGAGGGGTGCCTGTATCCTTACTCATTACTATAATGAAATATCAGCAAACGCCTTTTTCGTTCCTTTGATGGTGCTATTCTTACCGCCGGTCGACTTCAATATCCCCGCTGGTGGTTGAAACCTGCAGATTGATCTTTGGAGCTGCTCCGATGCTTCCTTCCGCTTGCTTCTCTTTATCACTGAACTTCAGCATATCATCAAAAAAGGTATCGATCGATCCGCTCGAGGTATCAGCGCTGAAATTAAACTGTAGGGTCTCTGGGATCGTAAGCTTAGCTGTTCCGCTGGAGGCGTCTATGATAATATCGTCCGTGATAGCCTCAGGCGCATCTGCGAAATCCAACTTAAGACTACCGGAGGTGGTTTTAAAATGTCCTGCACCTGCAAGGTTATCAACGTCGATCGTTCCACTGGAAGCAGAAGCCTTGGTATAACCGGCTGAGTCCTTGATCTTAATATTACCTGAGGTGGTATCGATATTTTTCTCTCCGGTGGAATCCTTGATGATGATGTTTCCGCTGGAGGCCTCAGCTTCCAGAAACCCGTTGGAGTCTTCAATCTTGATATTTCCTGAGGAGGTAGCAGCAGAGGTATCTCCTGCTCCGCCATAAACTTCAATATTGCCGCTGGCAGCTGCAAATTGCCGGTTTCCTTCGGCCTTCGCTATTGTGATATTTCCGCTGGAGGTGGACAAATCAATCTTGGCAGCAGTTACTTCGTTCATCTCGAGATTGCCGCTGCTCGCGCTCAGCCTTAGATCGGTGAGTGTGAAGACAAGAGAGCTGGAGATACTTCCGCTGGAGGTTGAGGCATCTATAGCACCCTGATAATCCGCAGGGAGATAGATTTCCATCCTGCTGAAACGGTTTGGGTGGAAGAACCAATTGACGTCATTATCGATTCTTCCCTCTAGCTTGAGTCGGCTGCCACTCTGGGTGATACGGGTCAGCTGATCCTTCTCGGGAGTGAAGCTCATATACTCCTTTAGGACCAGTTGATTGGAAGCACTGGTGAAGAACTCCACATCGTCGGCATAGTATTCGATTGATATCTGATCAATACCATCGAGAGGGGCAGTTTGTTCATTTACCAGCTCCAGATCGATTGTAAACCAGTCACTGCCGCGATTCACGGCAACAACCATCAGGCAGATCAGTCCGAGAGCAATGAAACTAAAAACTCCGACTAAAGCAATAATCATTTTCTTCATCTCTTCATCTCCTTTAATCGGAATAAAAGTTCAACGATTGCATGGAGGCAGGCTCCTGCCAGAAAGATGATCCAAGTGGCATACCAGGCGAAGGTGATGAAGCTCACTCCGAAATATGCCAGAAGAATAAAGGTCCATAATACAACGAGAGCTGCACTTTTGATGGATTTATTCTTCAGGGTGTCACTTTTCCATTCTTTAAATTCTTCCACGATGGTATCTTCCTTTCTCATATATTTAGGGTATCTGGTTCCGATATAGATCAGCATGCAGGTCGGGATGATGTCGATCAGCAGCATCAGTAGGATCCCCAGGGCGGTCATATCGACCTGCGGTAGGATCCTGCCTCTGGTAAAGGCACAGCCAAAGAATACGACAACACCGAAAATATACAGACCGATAGCGATGGATTTGATGACGGCATTCTTGTTTAGTCGCTCTTCCACCTCCATCCGGTCCTTCTCATTCAATTCCTCCAAACCCTGGAATAATTCAGTAACATTACCGATAGAGCTTACCACATGCTTGAAGGCATCCTCCTGGGATACTCCGCTTGCTACCAGATCCTGATAGCGTTCCTCGGAATTGGCCAATAATTCTTCCTTTAATTCATATGCCTTTCTGGTCTTGGGAGCTTTCTCAAAAAGAGTTTCAATATGAACTCTCATTTTCTCATTCATTTTATTCCCCTCCGTTTACTTTAATAATTGATCAATAATATACTTTGCGTTATCCCAGTCTTTCTTATATTCCCTGTAAACTTCCCGTCCTTTATCTGTGATGGCATAATATCTTCGTCTGGCGCCTACTTCCTGGTCTCCCCAATAGGAAGTAATCAACTGGGCTTGCTCCAGACGCCGGAAGGCGGTATAAAGCGTTGCTTCCTTTAATTCATAAAGGTTATTAGTCTTCTCCATGATTTCTTTGTTGATCTGGTATCCGTAGCTGTCATTCTCCAAAAGATGAGCCAGAATGATGGGCTCTGTATGGCCGCGTATAACATCTGAAGTGATGGACATTTACTTACCTCCTTTCATCAGTTACATTATATGAGATAGATACCTCGCCTGTCAAGGTATATTTTTAAATAATGTATATAAAGTTAATATTTTCCGATTCTGTAGGATGATTTATAAAAAAATGGAATCTAAGATGAAAAAGAAAGGGCCCGACAGGCAAATTTATATCCGACCTATCGGGTCCTTCTGATCAAAGGTTCTATATTATAACACTGTTAAATATCCGTCTTTTGCTGAAGCAGCTCTTTCATCCGCTTATAACTGGACTCTTCCAGAATGATTTTATTTCCGGAGCGTTTGATCAGCTGGTTGTTCTCGAGCTCTCGCAGAGAACGGCTGACGGTCTTCGCAGAAAGCCCGGTGCTGTCAGCAAGATCCTGTTGGGATAGACGAATAGTGCAAGTACGATTATTTTCAGTATGCTCATAGATTCGCATTAATGTATAGCTCAGGCGTTCGCTACCTTCCATGAAGAGAAAGACACGTTCCCGTTTTACCTCCTCTAAAAGGAAGGAACCCATGGTTTTAACCTCCATCGAGAGGATGCTCATATCGCTTTTAATCCAGCGTTCAAAGATTGTTCTTGGGATAACCAGCATGGTACAGGCGGTGATTGTGGATAAGGTGGTCTGATAATGATCCAGTTCAAGCAAAATTTCCATTCCTCCGAAGCTTATCACAGGATAGAACCACATATAGTCATAGGAATTGCCCAGAAAACGATAATCAATAGCTTTGACGATACCTTCGGCAAGAATATAGATCATATCTACAACAGCTTCTTCCCGGATGAACTCGGTGTCCTTCTGTAAATTCGTTACGACCAGAGCTTCCATTACCCAATCGGGTGCGTTATCAAAATATCGATTAAGACATTCTAACGGCTCTCCTTGCAGACGGTTTAATAGTTCTGACAGCAAAAGCCTATTATCTCTAGCATTTCCCATATGCTTCAATTCTCTCCTTCAAACTCCGTACTTTCTATAGCTACAATTCTATCATAGTATAACCCGAAGAGAATGTCAAAAGAGTGATTCATGATTTTAACATTCGCTGCAATATTCCTGCGGGTCCGTATCTCTGTTTTTCTTAAAGGAATGGCTGCCGTTGCTAAAAAGCAATGTAGTCATAACGGATGCCAGCCACTGGATACAAGGACCTGCTGTCAAGGCCGTCAGGATGGTAACTATGCCGAGGTCTCCGCCAAGCAATGTTCCCAGGAGGATCATTGTAATATCGAAGCCGATCTTTACCTTCTTATAATCAAGCTTCAGCTTATCGCGGATTACCATAACAATTCCGGTAAAGGGGTCAAGACCGATATCTGCCGCAATATAGAGTGCAACGCCGAGATAAATGAACAGACAGCCTGCCAGTGCGATACCGATCTGTCCGGTAAGGGATGTGACATGCAGGGCTTCATACAAGCGCGAACCCAGATTTACGCTAAGACCGTAAGGGAGGATGTAAATCACCGTTCCCAGATTCACATATCTGCGGCCTAGGATAAACAATAATGTAATCAGGGAAAGATTTATGATATTGCTTACCATACCAAGCTGTCCGGAGGTTAAGCCTAAGGTATTTCTCATTCCGTCATATACTAAGCCAATGGGATCATTGCCCAAACTATTGGCAGCATTCCATGCGACACCGATTCCTACGAAAAGGATTCCGATCAGCGCACCGAGTATTTTTGTCAGGTTTAATTTTTTCATATTGACCTCCATTCTGCCGTTGGCTACGGCATAAAACACAAATTACGGTATCATTATAGAGAGAAATCCCGAGATAAAAAAGGACATTTGTCCGAAATTAATAATTGTAATATGAAAAATTGTGGAAATTAGATTTGCAATACATAAAAATCATGCTATGATGAGCCTATATTATGCATGATCGAAGCTTTTTTAAGAAGAATGCTTGTAACATTAGGGGGATGGAAGAGATGAGTGTAAAGAAGCTGTTATTTGGGATGTTTTGTTTGTTATGCATGCTTTGCTTGATAGCCTGCGACAAGCCTCGTTCGGACAAGGAGGAGATGGATAAGCCGATGGCTTCTACAAAGGAAATCGAGTTTTCTACGGACCATGCAATAGCCTTTTCAGAAGAGGGATATTTCTTCAGTGAGGATCTGTCACTGGAGATCATAAGCAGCGACCCGGCTAAGATCTATTATACGACCGACGGCTCAGAGCCAGGTTCGGAGTCAAAGATTTATAAGAAGCCGATTCTTCTGGAGGCGGATAAGACAGTCAAGGCAATCAGCGTCAAGGCAAAGGCTTTTTTTGAGGATGGTAAGGAAACGGATACGATCGTACATACCTATTTTGTTGGGAAGGATGTAAACACAAGATATGATACGCTGATATTCTCAGTAACGACAGACCCGTATAATCTATTTGATTATGAATATGGTATTTTTGTGGAAGGAAAGCTCCGCGACGATTGGATTAAGGAGAATCCCGGAGATGAGATACAACCGGATGATCCTGCAAACTTTAATATGCGAGGTAAGGAGAGCGAACGGGAGGTTTATCTGGAAATCCTTGAACCTGACGGAACAGAGGTGGCTGCCCAGAACGCAGGGATACGTACCTATGGCGGATGGTCCAGGGCATATGCTCAGAAATCAATTAAGATATATGCCCGAAAAGAATATGGAGAAAAAAGCGGCAAGCTAAAATATGAATTCTTCCCGGATAAGACTGCAGCGAACGGCAGCGGTAAGGTACAGGACAGCTTCAAGCAGCTGGTGCTTCGAAGCTGTGGTAACGATAATGGATTTGCCTTTCTGAGGGATGAGCTGCTACAGACCCTTGCAAATCAAGCCGGATATCAGGATTATGAGGCGGTCCGTCCGGCAGCGATGTATCTGAACGGAGAATACCGCGGATTTTTCTGGCTTCATGAGGTCTATTGTGATGACTATTTTGAGGAAAACTACGGAAAATATCAAGGAGAGTTTACAATCCTAGAGGGCGGCGATGCCTATAAGAAGGTCGATACAGACGGGGAGAATGCTAAAAAGGTAGAAGAATATCAGGAGATGTATGATACCTATGCAAAGCTGGACCTAACGGATAATGAAAATTATAATAAGCTTTGCGATTTGATCGATGTAGAAAATTATCTGGAATATTTTGCTTTCCAGACCTACATCGGAAACGGAGACTGGCCCCACAACAACTATAAATGCTACCGTTATTATGCAGCAGATACCGAGAACTATGGAGAAGCACCCTTTGACGGCAAATGGCGTTATCTGCTCCATGATCTGGACTTTAGTACAGGAATCTATGAGCCCGAACGGACCGGCCCGCTGTTGGACAATATTGTGAATTATGTCGGAAAAAACGGCGAGACCAAAGAAAACTGCCCTTTGTTCGGACAGCTGATGAGAAGGCCGGATTGCAGGGAAATCTTTATCAGAAAGACTGCCGATCTCGCAAATGGAGTCTTTGCACCCGATTATTTTAATCATCAGTTGGAGACGATGCATGCCCTCCGAAAAAATGAATTATCCCATATCTATGGAAAGGGGCTGCTTTCGGACTGGGTACAGCCCAACCAGCTGAATTATCAGATGGATAATTTGAAGGCGTATATCAGGCAACGCGGAGAGCATGTGCTGACGCAATATCAGGACTACTTTGGACTTGGTGCCCTGTATACCCTGACGGCTTCGCCGGCGGAAGGAACGAAGCTTAAGGTGAATTCCTTTACTGCGGAGGAGAATTTTACCGGACGCTATTATGAGAATTACCCGACAACGCTACAGGCTGTCCTACCCGAAGGAAAGCAAGTGGATCATTGGCTGGTAAACGGTGAGAAAACAGAAGGAGAAGAGCTTACCATTACGGCAGCAAATGTGAAGGACGGCAAGGTGGAGGTCAGCTGTATCCTGAAGTAAAGGTATTAATAGAAAAGGTGTATGAGACAAATGGTCATGCCACCGGAGGTGACATGATTAACAATAAGGAGGAAGCCTCTGGAAAGTACACTTTCCGAGGGCTTCCTCCTTGCTGTTATCCGGCTGATTTGATCAGCCGGACCTTTTTAACAGCGTGTCGCCTTATAGTATTTTTCCCTTCAGGATGACCTTCTTTACCTGATATTCATGATCCAGGAGAACCAGGTTAGCGTATTTGCCGGGGGTGATGCTGCCGTATTCCCCATAGATTCCGATTTCCTTAGCGGGGTTGACGGCTGCACATTTGACCGCCGAGGTTAAGGGGATACCATAGCTGACGGCGGTCTGGAGACATTTCATCAGATTGGTAGTGGAGCCTGCGATGGTGCCATCCGCCAGAGTCGCTTTGTTGCCGGTTACGGTAACCTCTTGACCACCCAGGGAATATTGACCTTCCTTCAGGCCGGTTGCCATCATACTGTCGCTGATCAGGATGATACGATCATCACCGAACATACGGAAGGTGGCTCGAACTACGCTTGGATCGATATGTACTCCATCGATGATCATCTCAATATGGCAGTGAGGGGAATCAAGCGCAGCGCCAATGACACCGGGACTGCGATGAGAGAAGGGCGGCATTGCGTTATAAATATGTGTCAGATGGGAAGCTCCTTTTTGATATGCTTCAAGAGCGGTATCATAATCAGCAGTCGTATGGGCAAGGGAGATGACGACCTCATCCTTGACCTCCTGAATAAATTCCATCGCACCTTCCAGCTCGGGAGCGATATCGACCAGTTTGATCATGCCCTTGGACAGCTTTTGCATCTTACGGAAATGCTCCGCATTCGGAAGTCTTAAGAAAGCAGGGTTTTGGGCACCCTTTTTTGCATGAGAAAAGTAAGGGCCTTCCATGTTAATACCTGCCAGAACAGCACCTCGAGCACTTTGATAGGCTGCAGCCGAGGTAAATATGCCGGATAATGTATCATCATCTAAGGTCATGGTTGCAGGGCAAAGGGTTGTGATACCACATTGCGCTTCATATTCCGCTATGGCCTCGATTGCTTCCGGGGTACCGTCGCAGAAGTCATAACCGACACAGCCGTGAATATGCAGGTCCGTTAAGCCGGGAATGAGATACATGCCTTCTGCATCAAGGACAGTATCCTTTGTAGTTTCTTTGGTCGCTAGAGTCTCCTCTACAATGCGGTCACCACGGATCATGACATCCTTCTTTAGGAAGGTTCCGTCTTCTGTATATACGTTCGCATTTTTGATTACCATAACGTGATCATCCTTTCCGAGATACCGATTTATGAAATATTTAATTATCTTGTTAACCTGGATAGTGCACCTTCGTCGGCAACAATGGTAACATCATTGTGCAGCTGCAGGACAGAAGCGGGAACCAATGGTGTAATCGGTCCCTCGATTGCTTCACGGAGGATGTCGGCTTTGCCCTCACCGTGAACCACCAGTAAAATCTTCTTAGCGGACATGATGCTACCGATACCCATGGTATACGCATAATGTGGAATATCCTCCGGTGAGCTGAAAAAGCGTGCATTGGCATCTATCGTACTCTGGGTAAGCTTCACACAGAAGGTAGATTTCCGAAAGATATCGCAGGGTTCATTGAAACCGATATGCCCGTTGTTACCGATACCCAGAAGCTGAAGATCCACCTGTCCGACCTCTGCAAGCTTTTTATCATAGCGGGCACATTCCTGTTCAATATCCTTTTGTGTTCCGTCCGGAATATAGGTGTTTTTTAAGTCGATATTGATATGCTTAAACAGATTCTCATACATGAAATAATAATAGCTGCAGGGATTGTCCTTGGATAATCCGATATACTCATCCAGATTAACAGTCTTAACCTTGGAAAAATCGATGTCTCCTTTATTGCACCACTCCACCAATTTTTCATAAGTGCCTACGGGAGAAGAACCTGTTGCTAATCCTAATACACTGTCCGGATTTAAAATTACCTGAGCGGATATAATATTGGCTGACTTCCTGCTCATGTCTTGATAATCTCTTGTTCGAATAATCTTCATTTTAAAATCTCCTTACTCAATTCTATGGCAAGGCCGCTGCCTTGACAAAGCATAATGGGAATGCTACAGTAATGATATAAAAGCGTTGTTATGTTGATATGTTGTTATAACAAGTTTGCTTCTTTAGATAAAAATAACATATGTTGATTAAAATGTAAATAGATAAGTTGTCATAATCAGAAGAAAAGAGGGCTGCTCTATGAACACATTACCACGCTACATGCAGGTTATGAATTATTACATACCGTTAATCAAATCAGGTAAGCTGAGGGAGGGGGATAAGATGCCCACCGAAGAGGAGATCTGCCAGCTCTTCAACATCAGCAGAATTACCGTCCGTAAAGCATTGGACGGATTGATGCAAAGCGGATATATCTATAAACAACAGGGGAAAGGAAGCTATGTAGCGACCAAGAGGACAGGCTTTCAATTGGATCATTTGAAGGGCTTCTCGGAAGAAATGCGTATGCTTGGGAAGGACCCCTCCAGCAGAATCATCAGCTTTGATATTACGCAGCCTTCAGAAAAGGCTGTCAGGGAACTGCAGTTAGAAGCAAATCAGAAGGTATATCTGCTGGAACGTCTGCGAAGTGCAGACGAACAGCCGATCTCAATAGAACGGGTATATCTTCCCTTCCACCGTTTTCCTACCTTACAGTCTGTTGACCTGGCAGGTTCTTTATATGAAGTGCTTCAATTCCAATATGGCTGTTTCTGTCATCATGCCAAGCAGCAGATTCTGGCAGGGCTGGCGACGGAGGAGGAAGCTTTGATCCTGGGGATCAAGCCGGGTGCCGCGGTACTTCGCACCTACCGGATCACCTGTGAACAGGACGGGACCGTCTTTGAATATGTAGAGGCTACTTATCGGGGAGATCAATATCAGTTCAATGTAACCTTGTATAAGGAATAAATTAGCTAATATAGTCCTGAATTCAGCAAGGAAATGAAGGACATTACCCGAAGCTCAAGTATAAGGAAAGGGAAGGGATATCCTATGGAAATAAAGCTGGTTGATGAATATTCTTTTCTACCCAAGCTGTATAGCCTTTTAAAGCAGGTAGAGGATAATGAAAACAACGCTATGGAGAAAGCAGCTCAGGCAGCTTACAGTTCTATTCAGTCGGGAGGACTGCTGCATGTATTTGCCTCAGGACACTCCCATATGATTGCCGAGGAGCTCTTCTTCCGTGCAGGCGGACTGGTGCCGGTCAATCCAATCTTGCCGTCTCAACTCCTGGTTCAAGAGGGTGCCATTCAGAGTATGTTAAATGAGCGGCAGCCCGGTTTGGCTGAAAAGATACTGAAGGACATCGCTTTAAAGGCGGGAGATACCATAATTATTTCTTCGAATTCCGGAATTAACAGTGTACCCGTCGAAGCAGCAGCCTATGCCAAAGCAAAAGGGCTGACAGTCATTGGTATAACCTCGCTTGCGGCTACCAAAGCGATACCCTCCAAGCAGCCGGAAGGGAAAAAGCTATTCGAATTATGCGACATCGTCATTGACAATCATGTCCCAATGGGAGACGGATTACTGACGCTTCCAGATGGTGTGGTCACCGGCGGTGCATCCACCTTCAGCAGCCTGTTCATCGCGCAGAGAATTGTTTTAAAGATTGAGAATCTCTATCTTGCCGACGGGAAGCAGCCACCGGTTTATAAAAGCGCCAATGTTCCAGGTGGGACGGAGTATAACGAGGAGCTGATTAAGGAATACCGGGATAGGATAAGTAATCTTCGTTAAAAAACAGCTCTCTTCTGAGGAGTATGCTGTATTGATTGAAAAGATCAAATACCAGCTCGAGGCTCTGTAGAAGGAGTAAGGGAAGGGCCATTGCCGATTAGCAGAATAAGCTATTAGCAAAGGCTCTCTTTTTATGTAATGGAAATTGCGTCCTATTACATAAAAACGCTCCGCATAGCGAACAAGTTCGCTTTGGGATGCGCACCTCAGCGAATAAACGCTTATAGCATTAGCGTTCGGAAGTTATTGCTTCGCAATCCGTGCGGGCGCGAAAGTGTCAGCGGGCTGACACTTAGTTCTTTTATTTTTATCACATTTCTATCACATATGGTGGTGTAAAATAGAAGTAAGAGTTGATTTAACTATCAGTGGAAGCTCGCCCTTTGAGCATGGAATACAGACTAGACTGAGACGGGAGATATTGAGACGGGATATACTGAGGCGGGAGATATTGAGACGGGAGATATTGAGATGGGATATACTGAGGCGAGATATACTGAGACGGGAGATACTGAGGCGAGATATACTAAGGCGAGATATACTGAGACGGGAGATACTGAGACGGGAGATACTGAGAAAGGATAAGGATATGAATCGAGGAACGATATTAATTGCGGAGGATGAAGCTAGAATCAGAAGAATGCTGAAGGATTTTCTGACAAGCTGTAATTATCGGGTACTGGAGGCGGAGGATGGCAGACAGGCATTGGAGGTCTTCTATGCGAATAACAGCAGACTGGATCTGATTTTGCTGGATGTCATGATGCCGTATAAGGATGGCTTTGAGGTCCTTGCAGCGGTTAGGGAGGTATCTCTGGTCCCGGTCATCCTGCTTACCGCTAAGAGCCAGGAATACGACCAGCTTAACGGCTTTAAGCATGGGGCAGATGATTATATTACCAAACCATTTTCTCCTGTTATCCTGCTTGCTCATATTGAAGCCGTACTGAAGCGATGTAGGTATAAGACAGAAGAAACGAAGCAATTCGGTGAAATAGAAATCGATAAGAACAGTATGATTGTAAAGGTGAACGGAAAAGAGCTTAATCTCACACCGAAGGAATATGATTTACTGATTTATTTGACAGATCATTGCAATTCGGTCTTATCCAGAGAACAGATTCTAAATGATGTTTGGAACTATGATTACATTGGTGACGGCAGGACAGTGGACACCCATATCAAGCAGCTGCGCTCCAAGCTTGGTACGGAGATGATCCAGACCATACATGGCAGAGGCTATCGATTCGGGGTGAAAGCATGTTCAGATCAATAAAAACCAGATTAACAGCTGTGATAGGAACCATTTTGCTGGTGGTATTCTCGTTACAGATTGCTGCAAATTTTCTTTTTTCTGAGAAATATTATGTTTATCAGAAGATTAAGACGGTGAAGGAAGTATATGAGCAAATCAAGGAGGAGGCAGCTACTACCGATGAGGATATCGTCAATATCATCAAAAAGAAGGAGATAGAGACAAATTTTGATTATTTTCTGGCCGATGAGACGATGGAGGTCATCTATTCCAACAGAATGCCGATGACGGGAGGTCCGGATAATCCCGTTAAGAAGCTGATCGAGTTTGACTTTAGAAGATATCCTGCAGAGGCCTATCATGGTACCAATCCGACGATACTAAAGACGGATCACGAGGACGGTCCACCGATGCGTGCGGATGGAGGCAGTGACCGCATCCGACTTCTCGGAAAACTTACACAAGGAGATAAGTCTTATTATATCGCAATCCGTTTATCTGTTAAATCCATCAGCGATGAGCTTCGTACCACGAATGTCTTCATCCTTACAATTTCAACCTTTGCATTACTAATGGGAGGGTCTTTGGTTTATTTCGTCGCAAGGCAGATTGCAAAGCCCATCATAGCAATCAATCAGGTGGCAGTGAATGTATCAAATATGGATTTTGATACCAGGGCTCCGGAGAATCATTTAAAGGATGAAATCGGTAGCCTGGCACGGAACATCAACAGCATGGCTGATCGGCTGAAGGATAATATAACCTGCTTAAAGGAGGCCAACAAAAAGCTCGAGGAAGATAACGAGTACATGAATAAGGTGGATGAACAGAGGAAGGAATTTATTGCGAATATTTCCCATGAACTGAAGACACCGTTGGCTATCCTCACGGGCTATACCGAGATGTTGAATGCAGATGTTCCCGGAATAGATAAGGATTTTTACTATGAAACGATCCTGGATGAGACCCGTAAGATGGATATCCTGATTAGGAACCTGTTGGGTCTGACCAATATGGAGAACAGCCTGGCACAGCTTCAGTCACAGGAGCTTGACCTCGTCAGTCTGACGGAGAAAATCTGCCGCAAGAATGAGGTATTGATCAGAAATAAGGGTATCCTATTTGAATTTCAAGGGAAGGACTGCGGCTTGGTAATGGGAGATCCTTACTATCTGGAGGAGGCTATCACGAATTATCTGTCCAATGCCATCGCCTATACAAAAGCAGGCGGTCAGATCCGTGTGAAGGTGGAACCGGTGGAGGAAGAAGTGGTGGTGTCAGTCTTCAACGAGGGGATTATCATACCGGAGGAGAACCTGGATAAGCTGTGGAACAGCTTCTACCGCGAAGATAAATCCCGTACCCGCACCTCACAGAATAATGTTGGATTGGGCCTATATATCGTCCGTACCATCATGAACGCACATCATGGCGGGTACGGTGTCAGAAATATGGAAAATGGTGTTGAGTTCTGGATCTCCCTGAAGTGTTAGCCGACCTTGTATTTCAGCTGGTATTGCTTCGGGGAGATATCCTTAAATTGCTTGAATTGCTGAATGAAATAGCTGGAGGTGGAGAAACCCACCTGCATGGCAATCTCGGTAATGTTCAATTCGGCATTGGTTAATAGCTTTTCCGCCTTGGTGATCCGTACATAATTCAGGTATTCCCGGAAGCTACGTCTCATGATTCTGGTAAAGAGCCTGGAGAAATAGCTGTAGCTTAGATTGCAAAGCTTTGCCATATCCAGGGCAGTGATGTCATTCTGATAATTTTCTTCTATATAATCAAAAACCTTCTGCATTCTTCCGACCATATCCTTATTGATTTCCTGATCAATATTTAAATCCATGTTCTGTTCCTTCCATCTTCTTAGGATGAATAAGAACAGGCTATAGATATTAGCGCGGACGGCCAGCTCATAACCGTATTTCTTTTCTGTATATTCGAGGCTCATCCCTTTGACCAGGGCCGGAATCAAGGTCTGTTCTATTTCCGCCTTTAGAAAAACCTTCTGATGGGTGGATTCATTTAAGATAAACGGCATGACATATTTCATCTCAAATAAGGACTGGGCAGTGGTATAGAGCATTTCCGGTTCGAACTTAATGACGATATATTCATTTTTATCTTCTCCAAGAGAAAAGATGTGATGGATTTCGTTGGAATTAATCAAAACCATATCACCGGCCTGAAAGTGGTACTCTTTATTATCTAATAATATCTGATATTTTCCGGATAAGGCATACAGAATCTCGATGTAATTATGGATATGGGCCGGCGACATCATCTGCGGGCCCATTGCCGTCTGAGTATGGGTACTGAACTGCAGGGAATCGTTCGCACTTTTATCCCTGGTTTCGACATAATAGCCTTTACTCATTTATTACCTCCAATGACAAATTATTGATATTTCTCGGTAAATATATTATATCACGGGACAGGTATTTATGCTATGTTTTGTATAGGGAGTAATAAAATAAACTGAAACCTTGTGAATAATATCAGATAAAGGAGAATGTACTTATGGACAAGAAAATGAAGATTGGAATTATTGGCTGCGGAGGAATAGCAAACGGTAAGCATATGCCCTCCCTTAGTAAGCTCGGAGATGTAGAGATGGTAGCCTTTTGTGATATTGTTTTAGAAAAGGCTGAGAAGGCTAAGGCAGAATATGGTACGCCGGATGCGAAGGTTTATACAGATTACCAGGAGCTTTTAAAGGACAAAGAGATTGAGGTGGTCCATGTATTGACCCCGAACCGTTCCCATGCTCCCATTACGATTGATGCTCTGCATGCAGGCAAGCACGTTATGTGTGAAAAGCCTATGGCGAAGACGGCAGAAGATGCCAGAAGGATGGTTGCCGCAGCGAAGGAGACAGGAAAGAAGCTTACCATCGGTTACCAGCACAGACATAAGCCCGAAGCAATCTATCTCAAGAGCGTAATTGAACGCGGCGATCTGGGAGATATTTATTTTGCCAAGGCATTTGCAGTCAGAAGAAGAGGAACACCGAACTGGGGCGTATTCCTGAATGAGTATGAGCAGGGCGGCGGTCCGTTAATCGATATCGGTACCCATTCCCTGGATGTAACCCTTTACCTTATGAACAATTATGAACCTAAGATGGTAGTAGGTACAAAATATAAAAAGGTAAATAATGCGGAGTGCGGTAACCCTTGGGGTGGCTGGGATGCGGAGCAACACACGATGGAGGATTCCGCCTTTGGTTTTATCGTGATGAAGAACGGAGCAACCATCATTCTGGAAGCAAGCTGGGCACTAAATACCTGTGAACCGATCCAGGAAGGAAGCACGGTACTTTGCGGAAGTGATGCCGGTGCTCAGATTAAGAAAGGCGTGACGATCAATAAAGGTGAGTTTAACCGCCTGATTGAGATCAAGCCGGACCTGTCCAGCGGCGGAGTTGCCTTCTATGATGGTGTTTCCAGCGATCCCGCTCAGGTTGAGGCAAGACGCTGGATTGATTGTATCAAGAATGATACAGAACCGGTGGTTAAGCCTGAACAGGCTTGTGTGGTATCCGAGATTCTGGAAGCAATCTATAAGTCAGCGGCTACAGGACAGCCGGTATATTTCGATTAATTCATTTAACATTGCCAGCAGTAACGGAATGCCTGAGGCATCCTCCTCGATACACTTCAGGCATTCCATCACCAAATAAATGACGAGCAGCCATTTTATAGTACAAGTTTTCGTGAGGAGGCATTGTGCTTGTGTGAGGAGGAAAGGGTGCTCGTAAGAAATGAGGTTAGTATGGAGATATCATTACAGCTTTATTCCATTCATGAGGAGACAGCGAAGGACTTCATCGGTTCTGTGAAAAGGGTAGGAGAGATCGGATTTCAGGGTGTGGAGTTTGCCGGCTACGGCGGCTTGAGAGCCGAAGATCAGGTGAAGCTATTGGCAGAAAGCGGCTTGTATTCCGTCGGAACCCATACCGGTCTTCAAACCTTCGAGGATAATTTTGAAGCAGAGCTGAATTACAGTAAAGCAATCGGTTCCAAATATATCATCTGCCCTTGGGCTAAGGTTGATACCATGGAGGAGATTAATCATCTTGCCGATGTGTTAAATAAAGCAGCGGAGCGTGCAGCGAAGGAAGGCATCAAGGTAGGGTACCACAATCATGATCATGAATTAAAGAAGCTTGAGGGTAAGTATGCACTGGATTGGTTGGCTGAGAAGACAAGCGATCAGGTGGTTCTGGAATTGGATGTATTCTGGTTAGCATATGCCGGAGTGGACCCTGTGGAGTATATTAAGAAGTGGGGCAAACGTGTGGAGCTGATCCATATTAAGCAGATGGCTTCCAATAAAGCAAATGTAGATGTAGCAGACGGAATACTGGACATGAGAAAAATTAAAGAAGCAGCCGAGTATGCAGCATACTTTGTACTCGAGCATGAAGAGTATGATAAACCGGTTTGGGAAGCCATCAAAAATGATTTTGAATATCTGAACCGAATCTAGAGCGATCAATACAATTCTCCCACAGTATAAAAGAAAGAGACTGTTTCAGATGACGTAGTGAATAGAGAAGAATAGATTAAAAATCGTTCTCCTTTATTTGCTACAACTTTGAAGCAGCCTCTTTTCTGATTTTCTTCCTCAGGCAGGGGGAAGGAGCTCCAGCCGGATCAGTCTGATTTCATGAGGTTCCATCACAGTATGATAATTGAGTCTACCCTGAGAGATTTCCGGCAGGGAGCGAATTAGCATCGGTACGGACAGACTTCGAAGTGTGTCAAGCTCCTCCTCCGTCCGCAGCTCCTTACCGCCCATCTTAAGCCATTGGTCAAATACACTTCCCGAATTGCGGTTGACATACTGCTCTGTCATCTGATAGCTTCCGTTCTGTAGCTCCAGGAGCGAAAAACTCAGCTCTGCCTTGCAGGCTGAAGGGAAGGCCAGATAACGTTCTGTGAAGGAGGTGGTGAAATTGATGTCCTCTCCGTAGGTACCCGAATAATGTTGATAATTATATAGAAGGATTGAGAAGCGGGTTCCCCCTTCGTTCCTGGTCATGAAACAGCCGTCCTCCCGATGAATCAGGATATCCTCCAGCTTTGATAGAAAGTAATAGGCATAATAAGCCGGTTTTTTCATGCCATCCCTAGTGAAGAAGCCCATACCTCCGTGAAAAGTCTCCGGTGCCGGAGGCAGCTCCCATAGCAGGTCGGTCAGAGACCAGTGACAGAAGCTTTCCAGTAGATCATAATGCTGCAGGACGGTACGAAGGATGTAACAGGAGGTATAGCAGGTATCATTCAGCCATTCCCGGTGGGAGGAGGTGAAATTCCATTCCGTCAGATAGACGGGTTTTTTCGTAAGTTCCGAATAGGAGCGAAATATGCGGGTATACTCTGTGAAGCCGTCCTGTTCGGAGGACAGCTTGGAATAATAATGGAATAACAGAGAATCCGCCATACACTGATGAGTCAGCATATAGCTGATGTAGCTTAAGTAAAGCTTGTCATCAAAATCATAGGTTACATAAGACATAGAGGAAAAATGTGCTTCGGGAATCAACCGTTTCACTGCCTGATAACTGATTTCGTAGAGCTGAAAGGCTATCTCCGGGGTATCAAAGGAAAAGGGCAGACTGCTGTTAAGAGCTTCATTCCAGAAGGTAAACCTCCAGGAACGGACCTCCTCATAGCCATACCGTGCGATCACGTGGCGTGTAAATTCTGTCACGAGATATTCCCAGGAAGAGAAGTTTTTTGGCTCACTGATAATAAAGGGAGCATAGAAGATCTTTCTTTCCGGATGCTTTGCCATTGCCTTAGGCATAAAGGAAAGCTGCAGTAGAGGCTTCAGTTTAATTTCCATCAGAAAATCCAGTATCTGATCTATATAGAAGAAATTCAGGATAGGCTTACCAAGCACATCCTCCTGATATACATACAGGGCATCATCAAAAATTCCATGAAACTTGATATATTGAAACGGCATCTCGGACTGCTGAAGGCTCAGCATCTGCTGCACTTTAGCGTCCAAAAGCTCCCGTGCCCGTCCTACAGAACAAAAGACACGGCAGGTATGGCGAAGAAAAGCCAGGCTGCTGCCGGAGGAAATTTCTCCGACGTCAAAGGTCTTATTCCTGTTAGTCATCCTAGGCAGCTCATCAGCAGAAGCCTTCAGATAAGGAGCAAGCTTCTCAAAGTAATTATCCCGTTCCAGAGTCAGATAACTTGAGGAAGAGCTCTTTACCAGAGCTGAGGGGGCTTTGGCCCTGTTCAAGCGAGTTTTACGATACTCACTGGGGCGCATACCGTACTGTTTTTGAAAGCTCGAAGCGTAGGAGCGAGCACTTGGAAAACCATTTCTTTCGGCGATTTCTTCAATGGAGATATCTTCATACAGATCGTCCATCGAGCGTTCCAGACGCAGCTTTGATAAATAGGAGGAAAAAGTGGTCCCCATATACTTCTCAAAAAAATGGGATAGATAAGAGGGAGACATATATTCATGCTCTGCCATACCAGTGAGGGTAATGTCTTCAGGATAATGAGCCTCCAGATAATCCGTGATGCTTCGCAGACGGATGAGTGCCTTCTGGGAAAGAAGGTTCTCTTCAGACACTTCTGCCCTAAAATTTCGAACCAGCTCGTCCATCAGCTGGTAGGCATAGGTGTAGTTGATCAGACTGTTTGTGGCTGCTTCATTCCTATTGGATTGCAGCATACGCGCCAGGATCTGCTTGATTTTATCATATAGGGACTTGTCCGTGCTTTCGGCCGAGTTACACTCAAAGGAGATACTGTCCGGTGAAAGCCAGTTTAAATGGAACATGGAAAGACGCATCTGAAGAGATAACAGGACACTGTCCTCGCTGAAGGTTTCATGCAGAGTGTTCGGGTTAATTACGAGGATATCATCCTCCTTTAGAAGATAGGACCGGCTTCCTACCGTGACCTGTAGCTGACCATTCAGAACGAAGAGCAGCTCCAGACTGCGATGCCAGTGCTTTGAGACACTGCCAATCCTTTGATAGAATAGCTTGATCGGCAGCTCTTCGTTATATTCAATTATTTCGTGCTCTGCTTTCATATAACCTCTCCTATGTACTTGATATTGACCGATTGCTCTGTCTTTTACTATAGCATAGTTCGGTGCATTATAAAACACTGGAGAAGAATAAGACAAAGGGAGGCGGACACATTTTTCTTTTATCCTTTTCAATTTAGGACTAACTGATGTATAATAAAAAGGCGTGGGAAATCTTGGTTCAAAATATTGATTAAAATATCAGATGGTGTTTTTGACATTTAATCAATCAAATTAAACAACATTGCCGTGAGGAGGTAATATAATGAAGACACTAAAATCAGAATTTTTGTCGGGCAGTAAACCCTTGCTGCGAAGCTTAATCGAACTGCTTTCACCCGACTATGAATATGTATCAATTCTTGGTACGGATACAAGGGTTAAGAACTTCGTGGTATCCAATAAGAGTACGGAGATTAATGATTCCATGTTTGCGGAGCGTGGCTTTGTCCTACGGATCCATAACGGAGTGAATTACTCAGAATACTCCTTTAATGAGATCAGCGAAAGTAAAATTCCTGATATCATAGCTGCCGTACGGAGCCAGCTGCATAAGCTCTCTCCCGAGTTTTCTGCCAATTCGTATGCAATGATTGAGGAAGAGGAAATTACGAAGCAATTTTTTAGTGAATATGAGATCAATCCCGAAGAGGTCAGTCCGGAGACAATTGTTCATGCACTGACAGAGATTAAGGATGCGGCCTGTGCTCTATCCGAGCACATTGTGAATTTTCGCGCAGCTTATAATTATTATCATGTTTCCAAGATATTTTTATCAGGTAAAAAGGACTTAGAACAATCCTATACGAACAGTGAAGCTATGGTGAATTGTACAGCCCGCAGAGGAGAAACGGCAAGATTTAACTACCGTCCGCTTTCGGGTATGACCGGCTATGAACTTTTACAGGAGCTTCCTAAGGAAGGCCGGCTTTGCGTAGAGGATTGTATTAAGCTGTTGGATGCGAAGCCTGTCACACCGGGGGAATATGATATCATCACTACTCCCGAAATCTCGGGATTAATCGCACATGAAGCCTTCGGACACGGCGTTGAGATGGATATGTTTGTGAAGAATAGGGCGAAGGGGGCAGAATATATCGGTAAGCAGGTGGCATCACCGATCATTTCCATGCATGACGGAGCTGCGGCTGCCCAAAATGTATCCTCCTATCTTTTTGATGATGAAGGGACCCTCGGAACGGATACCGTGATCATCAGGGACGGAATACTCAGGAGCGGTATTTCGGACCTTCTGTCTGCACTGAAGCTTGGCACGGTACCGACCGGCAACGGTAAAAGACAGTCCTTTGAACGAAAGGCTTATGCGAGAATGACGAATACCTTTTTTGCACCGGGAACGGATACCTATGAGGATATGTTGGCCTCAATTAAATATGGTTACCAGATTGAAGGCTTATACAGTGGTATGGAGGACCCGAAAAATTGGGGTATCCAGTGTATCGCAATTCTGGGCAGGGAGATTGTCGATGGCAAATTTACAGGAAATCTAATCGCTCCGGTGCTTATGACAGGCTTTGTACCGGATTTGTTAAAATCCATGACCATGATCACAGGTGAGGTTGGGCTGACAGGCACCGGCTATTGCGGCAAAGGTTATAAAGAGTTTGTTAAGACATCCAACGGAGGCCCCTATATTAAAGCGAAAGTGAGGTTGGGATAATGCTGGAACTGATCAGAAAGTTGATATTAGAACAGAAAGAAATTACCGGTTATAAAATATGTGAGACAAAGGTTCATTCCAATGAGCTGTTCTTCGTAAAGAAGAATGTAGATATGGACCGGGCTAAGGATGTCCTTCATTATAAGGTTACGGTTTATATTGATTTTGAGGAGAACGGTAAGAAGCTTACAGGCTCCTCATCAACCTTCCTGCACCCTACAATGACCGGGGAAGAGATGAAAAAGGCGATTGAAGAAGCAGCCTTTGCTGCTCGCTATGTTAAAAATCCTTATTACCCGCTGGTAAAACCTCAGGCCTCCTACAAGGAACTACCGGAAAGCAAATTTGCCAAGGAGAGCTTTCCGTATTGGATGAATGAGATTGCGAGGGCTGTATATAGAAATGATATTTATGATAAAGGAGGTATCAACTCCTGTGAGATTTTTCTGGAAAAAGTTGAGACTCGGGTAGTCAACTCTGAAGGTGTGGATGTAAGTACGGTCTCCTATAAAGGTATGGTTGAATTTATCACTACCTGGAAGGAAGAGGGAGAAGAGATTGAGCTGTACCGCTGCATTAACTGCTCTGATTTTGATGCAGAGCTTCTGGCTTTGGAAGTAAAGAATATGATTATAATCTGCCGGGAAAAAGCAATTGCCGGTTCTACACCGGCCCTGAAGACCTTCCCGGTTATTTTCACACGAAATGCTGTGAAGGAGCTTTTCTCCTATTACAGTTTTATGAGTAAAGCGTCTGCTGTTTATAATCAGTATTCTACCTGGAAGATAGGTGACCACCTTCAGGGAGAGAATGTGAAGGGAGACTCAGTTACAATCACCCTAGACCCCTTGATGAACAATTCTACTGCTTCTGCGGCCTTTGATGAGGATGGCTTTGCTCTTGAGCCGGTTAAAATTATAGAACAGGGTGTATTGAAGCAGTATTCTGCAGACAGAAGATATGGCTATTATCTGAATGTGGAGACGACCGGCTCGATCGGTAATATGGTGGTTGATGGGGGAAGTAAAACAGCAAAAGAACTCCTGGCAGAACCGCATCTTATGGCAGCAGCCTTTTCTGATTTTTCAATGGATGAGGTAACGGGAGATTTCGGCGGTGAGATCCGCCTGGCATGGTATTATGATGGAGAGAAGACCGTTCCCGTGACAGGAGGCTCCATTACAGGAAATATTAACGAGCTTCAGCAGGAGTTCTATCTGTCAAAGGAGCTTCAGAAGGATAATGATTTTGAAGGACCGCAGATGGTGAAGATCATGAACTGTACCGTGGCAGGGATCTAGAGAATTTCTACCCTACATAATTATGGTTTAAAACAGTAAAAGTAAGAAAGGAAAGGACGACTCTCAACGAAGGTGTGGAGAGCCGGTCCTTTCCTTTTTCTAAGCAATTTAGAGACAGTCCTGATTGTCAGCTATGATAGCTTACATCGGGAAAGCTATTTATTGCAATATATTATCTGATAGCCGGAAGAAGGTAATAATTCATTACACTCAACTCCTGAAAACCGCACGATTGATAAAGCGGCAGAGCTTGTTTGTTCGTACATACGACATCAAGTTCGATTGTATTGATGTTCATAGCTTCAATCATTTTGAGTGTTGCATTTAAAGCAGTACGCCCGTAGCCCTTACCGCGATACTCGGATTGGATGCCAAAGCCGGTGATAAAGGCATAGTTATCATAGTATTCCACATTGATCTTTCCGATTCGCTCACCCGCAAGCTCTATGATATAGGTTTTATAATTCTCTGGGTCCTCTGCAAGTGATTTGATGAGTGGTTCTCCGGTATGCTCATTCGTCTCGGAATCGTTGAAGATACGATGGTTCATCCTTGCTATTGCCGGTTCATCTTCTTGACAGGCCGGACGTAGTGTAAGGGCAGAGGTCTCGGAACAAAAAGCAGTCGAAGCTGACAGTCGTTTCATACGATACTCAGAATGATCGTAGGGCAGAGCGGATCTTTTGACATACTCCATTCCGGTCTGCGAGTTACCATCCGTCAGAAATAAAAGCTTACTGAAGGAACGGTGTCCGCATTCTTTTCTTGCAAGCTCCAATAATCGGGTAATGAACCCCTGGCCCCTATAATCCGGGTGAGTCATTCCGGTGATTTCTCCGGTAATACCGTCAAAACAACAGATTCCAAGATAAGCAACCAGCTTCTCTTCCACGTAATATAAGAATTCATTCAGATCAGAAGAAAGCTTGTCTGTATTACGATCTGCAATAGAAGCAAGATGCAGCTTATAATCCAGCTCCAGCTTCAGGTTGATTTTCTCCTGTTGGCAGCAAAGCTCCATCAGATGAGTAATCTGATCATACTCCTCTTTGTTTATGTATTCCAAAGACCGGATCTGATGGCTCTTTGGTAAGCTTAAATTTGTCATAATGATTTATCCTCTCAATTTATTATATAAGGTTTAATGTAATACACGGTTGACCTTTTGTCTATATCATACTTAAATATTACATTAAAAATTTCTGGTGGTACTATATTTTATACACTGCTTGTGCTATGATAGGTGTCAAACAGATTGTAAAAATGGAAAAAGAATACATAAATAGGGGGAATCGGAGATGACTATTCAAAATGTGCCATTTGGCACAATCAACTGGAGGGACATAACTCCTACCATCCATCCGGGTGTTACGGGAGAAGCACGCTGGCGGACCTATCAGGAGGGAAATGTCCGAGTCCGGATTGTGGAATATACTCCTGGTTATATGGCGGACCACTGGTGTGCCAAAGGACATGTACTTTTTGTACTGGACGGTGAATTGGTCACAGAAATTGAGGATGGCCGGGAATTTATTTTGAAGCCCGGAACAAGCTACCAGGTAGCGGATGATACAGCACCCCATAGGTCAAAAACTGAAACAGGGGCGCTTCTTTTTATTGTAGATTAATATTATAAATGCCGTTTCTTATCCTGACAACTATTTCCATAGCATCGAATATGATGACTGCTCAAACGATGTCCTTATAAAGACAACTTAAACGATTCTTTAGTGATAACAACATAAACTATGATATTATTAATAGCATCGTAAACTACGTCATTAATAATGACATCATAAATAATGCTCGATGACATAGTATGGGCGGTAGGTCTGCTATAATAAATCAGGAAGCAGTGACAGCGGATCTGATTGTGAGGAGGAATAGCTATGGCATATCAGCTAAATGATAAATTAGTAATCGGAATCTCATCCAGAGCGTTATTCGATCTGGAGTATGAAAACAGTATCTATACCGATCAGGGGTTAGAGGAATATACTCGTTATGAAATCGAGCATGAGGAGGAGCTTCTGAGACCTGGGACGGCATATTCACTGATCAAAGCATTGCTCAGTCTGAATGATAAATTCAAATCCAATATTATCGAAGTGATTGTCATGTCCAGAAACAGCCCGGAGACAGGACTTCGCGTGTTTAACTCCATTGAACGCTTGGAGCTTTCGATTGAGCGGGCCGGGTTTACCGGTGGAGAAAGTATGGCAAGATATTTAAAGGCATTTGACGTAGATCTCTTCCTCTCTAAGAATGAACAGGATGTTCAGGAAGCGATTGATGCAGGGATTGCTGCCGCTTTACTCTATGATGTTCCGAAGGATTATACTCCGGATGACCATGAAATTCGGATTGCCTTTGACGGTGATGCGGTGATTTTCTCAGAAGAGTCTGAAGCGATCTATCAGAGGGAGGGCCTGGAAGCCTTTTTGGAGCATGAGAAGGTAAATGCGCAGAAAGTGCTGCCGGATGGTCCATTTGCCAGATTGCTGCGCACACTGTCCACAATTAAGGAGCAGTATCCGCATATGCTTCGCATTGCGATCATCACAGCACGGAATAATCCTGCGCATAAAAGAGTAATCCTGACCTTAAGACAATGGGGAGTGAACATCGATGAGGCATTCTTTCTCGGCGGAGTAGAGAAGAAGGAGATTTTGAAGGCCTTCAATGCCCATATCTTTTTTGATGACCAGGATACGCATGTCAGACCTGCCTCAACAGCTATACCCTCGGGCAGAGTGCCATATAAATCAGATTCCATAATATCCGGCAAAGAGAAGAGCCGGAATTTAGAATAAAATAGTAGAATCCCTTTGTAATCTTATAAAGGGAAGTAAAGTGTAGAGCACAGCTGCCTCACACTGATTATGATAAGCCGGTGCGAAGCGGCATATTTAGGGAGGAAGAATATGAGAACAATTGATATGGCTACCTGGGAACGAGCAGAGCATTACCGATTCTTTCATGCGATGGACTATCCCCAATATAATATCTGCATGGATGTGGATATTACGAATTTCTTGGATAAGACGAAGGCCAAAAAGCTGCCCTTTTATTATGCCATGATCTATGCTGTTATGGCAGCGGCCAATGAAGTCGAAGAATTTAAGTACCGAATTCATGGGGAGGAGGTGGTGGTACATGATGTACTGCACCCTTCCTTTACAGATCTGGCCCAGGGTTCGGAATTATTTAAGTTTGTTACAGTAGAACTGGAAGCGACTATGAATGACTTTGTGGTCAAGGCAAAGGATAAATCTGAGCAGCAGAAGAAATATTTTCCCTTTGAAGAAATGATGAGGGATGATTTGATTTATATTACCTGCATCCCCTGGATATCCTTTACCCATCTGTCCCATACCATTAATTTGCGTAAGGATGATGCGGTACCGCGAATCTCCTGGGGGAAATTTTACCGTCAGGGTGAGAAGGTCCTGCTGCCCTTTTCAGTTCAGGTGAATCATGCCCTTGCGGATGGCTTTCATGTCGGGAAGTATATGGAAAAACTCCAGGAATACCTAAATCAATACAGTGAGTAGTTAAAATGATGATTTGAAGCATAGAGGATGGGGCTGTTGCGGAAATGCAACAGCCCCATCCTCTTTCGATGCCCGATGGATACATTACCGACGAGTGTTGGCCACTCTGCCTTAGGATGGGAACTTATCTCGGACCCATCCGGTTTCTTCCGCCTTGACCATAAAAGCTATTCCCATAATTGTTAGAATTATAGTAACCGTGTCTTCGTTCCTTCTGATACGGGCTGTCTTGCAGATCCATGGCATTTTCGTTCTTTTCCTGTCCGAGCTTCTGGTTTCCTCCAGGGTTATCCTTCACTGTTTCTGACAGTGGTTTTTCCTTCATCTTTTTCGGCTTTCTATTAGGATTTATGATGGTACCTAGGATGATTCCAAGCAAAAAGAAAGCAACAACGATAGCAATATAGAGCAGGAATATTTCTGACAAATGAATACACTCCCTTACAATAGGTTCACTATTATATATGCTATTTTTTGATAAAGAGTGACAATTATTGCACTCCCTATAAATTCCATAAAATGAGATTGTTGACACATATATTGTGCTTATGTATAATGTTAATACAATATGTTGTACAGACAAGAGCTTCAGAGTCGTGAACTCTCGTGACAGCATAGATTTTCAAATGGCAACTTTCCATGATGAATTACAGATTTCCTGGATATACTGAGAAAGAAACGGAGGTACTTATGAAGGATTTATTATCAAAGATTTTTTTAGATAAATACATTAATTTAGAGACGCCCTTAAGCCATATCGGAGAATTTGTCTACCTAAGGACATACTCCAGATATCTCGAAGAGCAGAGAAGAAGAGAAACCTGGTTTGAGACGGTACTTAGGACAGTTCGGTATAATGTCGCACTTGGTACAGATTATAAAGAAAAGCACGGTATTGCCATTGATTTAGAAGAGGAAAGGAAGGAAGCCGAGCTGCTCTTTGATGAGCTGTTTCATCTTCGGACATTTCCTTCAGGCAGAACCTTATATATGGGCGGGACAGAGATTGTTAAGAAATATCCGCTCTCTAATTATAACTGTTCCTTTACGAATATTGAGAAAATGAATGACCTGGTCGATGTGTTTTATCTCCTTATGGTGGGCAGCGGAGTAGGAATCCGTATCGACAAGGAACATATCGCTCTCCTGCCGGCAATCAGGCACATTAAACTGGAAAGCACCTATGATGGTACGGTTCGCAATACCGCCACCAAGGAAGAGATGGAACATTCCAAGCTAATCATGGACTTGAGTGATACAACGAAGGCTGTCATCAAGGTCGGCGACAGCAAGGAGGGCTGGTGTGAAGCCCTTGCGACTTATTTTAAGATAGTTACGGAGGAGCAATATCAGGGCATTCAAAGCTTGAACATCGACTACAGCTATGTTCGTCCGGAGGGTGAACGACTGAAAAGGTTCGGTGGGCGGGCCTCCGGACACAAATCTATTAAGCGGATGTTTGAGAAGATGAACCGGGTCTTTTTACGCAGGGAGGATCACAGACTGAAGTCCATTGACATTCTGGATGTGGCAACCATTATCTCTGAAAATGTAGTTTCAGGAGGAGTCAGACGCAGTGCTATGATGGTGATCTGTGATGAGGAGGATGAAGCTGTAATCCGCGCGAAGCAGAACATTTATCGTGTGGTGGAAGGTAAATGGATTGAGGATCCGGAGATTTCCCACAGAAAGATGAGCAATAATTCCATTCTTTATATGCATAAGCCCTCATTGGAGCAGATCAGGCAGATCATCAACTCCATTAAGATTAACGGAGAACCCGGTTTTATCAACGGAAGGGAGGCGCTTCGCAGGAAGCCGACCTTCCGCGGCTGTAATCCCTGTGGTGAGATTCTGCTGCAGTCCAAACAATGCTGCAACCTGACTACGAATAATCTGATGGCCTTTGTGGAAGGAAATACGCTGAACAAGGATGCTTTGAAAGAGGTACTGCGGCTTTCTACCCGAGTTGCAATCCGAATGACATTGGTGGAAGTGGAGCTACCCGAATGGAACAGAGTAATGCAGGAGGACCGAATCATAGGCATCTCTCTGACCGGAATGATGGACATGCTGAATAGAACTGGAATGAGCTATGAGGAGCTCGCCGTGTTATTATCTGAGCTTAGGGAAACAGTCCATAAGGAAGGCAGACGTTACAGCGAAGAGCTCGGTTTCGCACCTCCGAGACTGATGACAACCATAAAGCCGGAAGGAAGTCTTTCCATGCTGCCCTGTGTCAGTTCCGGAATACACTATGCACATGCCGATTATTACATCAGACGGATTCGGATTTCTGCCTCCGATCCATTATTCCGACTGATCGCAGCTCAGGGCAGCTACCCCTATTATAATGAGAATGGACAGACGGATGAGGATTGCTCCATCAAGGTAATTGAATTTCCCATCAAAGCGCCTCAGGGTAGAACCAAGTATGAAGTAGGTGCGATTGAACAGCTGGAATTATATAAACTATCCATGCTGCATTGGTCCGATCACAATACCTCTATCACGGTGCATGTCCGGGAACACGAATGGGAGGAGGTTGCCCGCTGGCTATTCGATAATTTTGATTATGCAGTAGGGATCACCTTCCTACCTCTGATGGAGGAGACCTATCCCCTGCTTCCCTATGAGTGCACTACCAAAGAGGATTATGAGCGCCGGATGGAGCTTGTGAAGCCTATTGATTATGACAAGCTTGCATTGATGGATGATGCGGAGGAGAAGGAGCTTTTGGATAAGGATTGTGAATCCGGAGCCTGTCCGGTTCGATAAGTGCAGCTTTGTTGAAATATTTGTGCCATTTGGTATCTGCCTGTGAAATTGCTGATATATCATAAGACAATCCAGCATATGATGTGCTAAAGGATATCCTGTAAAGGAGGAGATCTGATTGTCGGAGGGGTATCGCGTCATAGTCAGGGAAAAGGTTTTACAGCAGGACATGTATTATAAGAATAATAATGTAATGCGATATACGATAAAATATCCCAAGTTCATATCAGATACATATCAGGCAATTGCATGTAAGCTGAATTCATTATACAGAACCAAGGCAGTGATGTATGAAAGATCCAACATCATGAATTTATATCAGATGGCGATGGTAGAATATGAATATTCCGTAGCGAATAATTTCCCTGTGAGACAGTTTGAGGCTGTGGTGGATTTTACTGTTGCTTATAATCAGAGCTGTCTTGTCAGTCTATACTTTGACCAGTATGAATATGCGGGCGGTGCCCATGGCCTGACCGTACGTTATTCGGATACCTGGAATCTGGAGAAAAGCAAAAGGCTGGAGATGAGTGACTTCTTCCCCCATAAAGATAATTACAGAGAATACGTACTACAGGTGATCGATAAGCAGATTGAATACAGAATAGCCAATGAAGGGGCTATGTTCTTTGAGGATTACGAGAAGTTGAAGAAGGAGAACTTTAAAACGAATAATTACTATATTACAAAAGAGGGAATGGTGGTATATTTTCAGGAGTATGATATCGCACCGTACGCGGTCGGGCTTCCAAGATTTACCATCCCTTATGGACCCGGCGGAGCGGTCCTGCCAAGGTGCTGAAGGAATTATGCTTTAAACACATATCATAGGCTGTTGCTTTATGGGCATTGACAGCTTAAGACAAATACAACAGGCACCCCTCACACACTGGTTCCCGGACATCCTGCCGATATCGTTTGTCATAATCGAACATAAGTGTTCGCTTCTGTCAAACAATATCAACAAGCTGTTCGGCAAACAGTGCATTATGCGCGAAAGCAAAGTGAGCATATACAAGCTTGCTTGTAACTATGCGAACGCGCACGCGAACTGATAGCGAGTTTACGAGCATATCAGGTTGGGGTGCCTGTTATCTTGCCTTAAGCTGCTCCAGGTTTTGTGCAACAGCCAATATTGGTGATGGTTAAAGTGTTAAAAGCATCTTTTGCCGCTTAAGGGTATTAGTAAAACTTTATCCTTATTCCCGATACCGTAGGTAATAGGATTATTCGCCTCCGGGGCCGCTGCGGGCCGGACGGTTGTCCGGAAATTGCGCGACTGAATCCTTTGTAGAACCACCGGAGGTGCTGCTGCCTGAATTGCTGGTACAGTTCTTGCCGGTGCTGCTGCCGGAATTGCTGGTACAGTTCTTGCCGGTAGTGCTACCGGAGCTTCTTGCGTTGTCTTTGCTGGAATTTGAAGCATTATTTTTTGTTTTGTTGTTATTGTTTTGTGCCATGGGCATCTCCCTTCAGAAACTTTTAGTAATATTATCTCTAGAAAGGAGGACTTTATTCAGAACTTGATGAATTACTTAGCGAGTGTCAGGGTACCCATTTTTAATGATTCCAAAGCGGTGTAATTGATCTTATATTTATGCTCCTTGAGAATATCTTCGTATATTTTCTGGAATTCTTCGTTCTCTTTTGTCTGAATAGCACTTTCTACCTCTGAATCATACCGCTCGGAGGAGTTGTTGTTAATCATGCGTACAAGATAATAACCATCTTCCGCTTCAGATACATCTGCAACCTGATTGTTACTCATTGTCATAATATTTGACTTAATTGCATCATAAGAGGTAGTATCTGATTTGATAAAGTTGGATTTCTTATAGGTAATGGTTTTCTCATCTTCAGGAAGCAGCTTAGACCAATCCTCTGTGGTTTTAGCCTTTTCAAGATAAGTATTCAGCTTAGCAAGAGTATCAGCCTTTTCCTGATCGGTCATGTCTGCGGTCTTACCTTCCGAATCCGTCTTCTTTGTGGATGCAAAGAGGTATTCAATATCATATTGCTTGAATTCCTCAAAACTCACCCCTGCCTTAATGGCTTCTTTATCAATATTCAAGGCATTAACCCTGTCATCACGGTATCGATCTACCATAGTTGCTCTACTCAGCTTGTCTGCAAGATTTTCCTTGGTAAAATCATTCTTAGCAATCACTTCCTTGCTTAAGGTCTCGTCCATAAGCTTCGCAGCACTGTCTTGTGCCTGCTTCTGTTCGTCTGCGGTTATGGTATAACCCTCAGAGGTCGCCTGATTATAGAGAACCTCATTATACAGGGATGTATTGATGGCGGTTTCCCTTGCTGCTTCTCTCATCGTGGCACCGGTGGTCTCATTGGAAGTCATATCCCAATAAGCTCCTGAGCCGCCGAACATCTGATCATAGGAATCGTACTGAGCCTCCACAGTGTAGAAATAGAAAGCCAGATCCTTTAAGGTGTATTTTTCCCCGTCAACGGTGAGTAACGGTGCTTCATAGAGCTGGTCGAACAGTAAGGCACCGATTAAAAGCACAACAAATAGGATGGATGAAATGGTTAATATCTTAGAGCTGACAATTTTGTCCTTGGTTTTATCATGTAACTGTACCTCTGCAGTCACTTTTTTGATTTTCTTTGATTTGTTCACTTTGCTACCTCCATAGTATTCTCATGAAGATAATTTTAAACGATTTGTGACATAAGTCAATACAAAAGGTTACAGTTTTGATGCTGAATTGCTGAACAACAGGTATTCATTGAATTTTTGTAAATATATGTTATAATGAATTACTAAGCTGATTCCTGGGATACATAGAATAAGGAGGGAGTTACCGTGATGACGTACAACGATATGGCACAGCAGATTATGGATGAGGTAAATAAAGTGGTTATCGGTAAGAGATTGATCATAGAGAAGGTTCTTATGGCTATCTTGGCAAAGGGTCATATTCTTCTGGAGGATTATCCGGGGGTAGGGAAGACAACCTTGGCACTGGCATTTTCCAAGGCTATGGCGCTGGAGCACCACCGTCTGCAATTTACACCGGATGTTCTGCCGACGGATGTCGTCGGTTTTCATCTTCTGAACAGGGAGGGCGATGGATACCAATATAAGCCAGGTGCTGTTATGTGTAATCTTTTCCTTGCAGATGAAATTAATCGTACCTCCTCCAAGACGCAGTCAGCTCTTTTGGAGGTCATGGAGGAAGGCAAGGTCACGGTGGACAGTGTTACTAGAGAGGTTCCCAAGCCCTTTGTGGTTATGGCAACGCAAAATCCCATTGGCTCTATCGGTACACAGATGCTGCCGGAATCGCAATTGGACCGTTTCATGATCCGCCTTTCCATCGGTTATCCCGATAGGAACAGCGAGATTGGTATTATGAAGGAAAGACAGACCTCCAACCCTCTTGATAAAGTGGTAAAAATCGTGGAAAAGGAGGACATCCTGTCCATGCAAAATATTGTGGAAGAAGTATATATCCACGATTCGATATATGAATATATCACCCTGCTGGTTCAGCAGACCAGAGAAAATCCCCTGATAGAGCTTGGTGTAAGTCCGAGAGGTTCCCTTGCGATGATGAATATGGTAAAGGCGACCGCATTCCTAAAGAGAAGGGAGTATGTCATTCCCTCAGATGTACAGGCGATATTTCGGGATGTTGCTGCCCACCGGATGATCCTGAAACCGAAGGCGCGCGTGAACAATGTGACTGTGGACAACCTGTTGGAAGATATTTTACGTATGGTAAAGGCTCCAAGAATAGTTGCAAAGGAGTCATAGGAGGATCTGAAAGGCTGGGGTGGCTGATGCTGCGCAATTTTATCCGATATTTTGCTCTGTTTGCACTCGTGGGACTTCTTTCTATTCTTTACGATACGTATTATGTGAGCATTCTTTTTCTGGCCCTTGGGGTAGTACCGTTCTTTCTTTTTGCTCTGTTGGTCTATCTGTACAGCAGGGTATCAATCAGTATGCTCTCTGTTGTCCATGTGGCGAAAAGAGGAGAGGTCGTCCCGATCTCCATACTTGTGGATAATCCGACGATTTTTCCGATTACTAGCCTTAAGATACATCTTAGCTATAATAATGCCTATTCTTCGATTAATTATCAGAAAAGTATTATGGTATCCGTCGATGCCAATACAAAGGCTTCCGTCATCTGTAATCTGCTTTCGGAATATGCCGGGAATCTGGAGGTTACGCTTCGCAGCGTTCGTGTTTATGATTATCTTAAGCTGTTTTCTTTGAGGAAGAGATTAAGGGGTGAGCTGAAGGTTGCCATACTTCCGGCTTATTATGAGCTTTCGGAAAGTCAATTGCTCAGCCGCAGCTCCAGTATGTCGGAAAGCGATTATTACTCCTCTCTAAAGAGCGGAGATGACTCATCAGAAGTATTTGCCATCAGAGAATACAGGGAAGGGGACCGACAACAGAGAATTCATTGGAAGCTCAGTCGGAAGCTCGATCAGTTGATGATCAAGGAATTTAGTGATCCCTTGAATTGTTCCCTGCTGCTTTTCGCGGATTTCTGCATTCCGAAAGGAATTCATCCTATGCTGTTTATGGATTCTATGTTGGAATGCACCTTATCCATGTCCTATTCCCTGACACTTGCCGGACAGCCCCATTATTTTGCCTGGTACGATGTACAGCACGGCTGCTGCCGTAGAATTAGGGTCATGCAGGAGAAGGACTTCTTTGAAGCGGTGGATGGTCTGCTGCAGGTGCTTCCCTATGAGTCCTCCACGGACGGGCTTTTTGCTTATCTGGCAGAGTATCCTAAGGAACAATATACAAATTTGATATTCCTGACAGGAGAACAGCCGCGGCATCGCATGGAAACGCTTACCCTGCTGAAGGCAGCTAAGAGGCATGTCATCTATATCGGGGATATCGATAATCAGCCGGGGACAAAGTATTTCCCGAATGAAATCATAAAAAGATCCAATGATGTGGGAGTAGTCTTATATCCGGTCGATGCAAACCATATTCAAAGGGATATGGAGCTGCTACGGCTGGAATAGAAGGGTGGGTTTTACATGCATCAGGGTTTTGAAGACGGCGTTTATATGGATAACTCCGTCTATATCGTAGATGAGAAGAAACAGACGACACCGCTTAGCATTCGTGTTCTTCAGATGCTTTTTATCCTGTTTGGCACCTGGAGTGCTGTCTCTATGCTGATAGAAGCCGTAGGAGTTCCCTGCAATACGCTGAATGTCAATCTGTCTGTGCTGATTTTCTCTGCTATCTTCTTTGGCCTTTTCTTAATACCGTCCAATGATCTGGTAAAGTTGTTTTTTGGCATACTCTTTTACGGATTGTTCGTTTACAGCCGTGGGGAAAGGCTTCTGAACGCTTTTTACATTCTTGAGAACCTGACGCTTAGACTGATTGATTCATATTATCAAGTAGAAAGTGTCAGGTTTGTTGCCGACTATACGGCCCAGGAAGCGGATACCACATTGTTTATGATCCTGATAGTAATCCCGGTGGCTGCAATCCTAGCCCTGGCGGTGATGCGAAACAGGCTAGTGTTCTTATGCGGGATTTTACTGCTAATTCCTTCAGCGGCTAATTTTGCCCTGGGCTTCGTGCCATCGGAACGTTATCTGGTGACCTATGTGATATGTACAACTTATCTCATCAGTCAGACGCGCAGTTTCCGGCATGTAACAGATAAAAAGCAGAGATTACTTCTCCATAAAATCAGCAGCAGGGCGGCAGCATGGCTCTGTCTGCTGGGACTGTTCCTTTTCTTTGTCCTGAAGCTTTTTGTAACCAAAGAGGATTATGATAGCATGACAAAGCTGAAGGATATGAGGACAGAGATGCAGACTTCGATTACAGAATTCTCGTTAGAGGATATTATGAATCGGTTGACAAAGGTCAGTTTTTTTACAAGCAGGGTTTCTTCCACGGGTCTTGATGGGGGACGATTAGGAACAGAGGCGCAAATCAGGTATGCGAATGAGGAGCATCTCCGGGTGATTGCTCCCACAAGCTCAATCGAGGAAGGCATCTACCTGAAAGGATATGTAGGGAGCATCTATACCGGTGACCGCTGGATTGAACATTCAGAAGAATCCCTGAAGGAGTATGAAGAACTAACAAACCGGGTGCCGGAGGAGCTGTTTCGGCCGGTCAATCAGGTAAATCTGTTCCTGAAGGGGATGTTCACCGAAACTCCGACTGTATTGGAGATGAATGGCGGTCTGAACTTCAGAATGAAGGAAGGCCGTATGGATATCAGATACAATAAGGCAAATAAACAATTTCTGTATGCACCTTATTTTACAAACTATGATCTGCTACAGGATATTTATTATGACAGGGATCTTTATGCAGCTCCGAAAGAGACAAGAAGTAACTATGAATATGATTATTTTTATGATGTCGCCAGAGCAGAGGATACAGCCTTCCAGGAAAGCTTATCAAAGCTCAGTCTTGAAGGGTATATTAATCATGAGAAGGCATATCGGGATTTTGTGTATAAAGCATATACGAAGCTTCCTGAGGAAGGCTTAAACAATATTAAAAGCGACTTTTCTGCACGGCGCGTACAGACCCGGACGGGAAGTGTAGCGGAGAAAATTGAATATGTCCGAAGCTATCTGGAAGAAAATACAAGGTATTCTCTATCCCCGGGGAAGCTGCCGGAGGGAAAGGATTATGCAGAATACTTCCTTTATGAGAATAAGGTAGGATACTGTGCACATTATGCCACGGCTGCGACCTTAATGCTGCGTGCAATGGGAATTCCTGCAAGGTATACAGAAGGGTATGCTTTCGGAAAGGAAGCGATATATAAAAGCAGTGGGATTGGCGATGTTACCAGGTTTACGGCTGAGGGCAGTAAAGTGAATAAGGAAGCATTTTCCGAGGTCTCCGTCAAGGATTATCATGCTCATGCCTGGGTTGAGGTTTACTTTGATTACTGCGGGTGGTATCCGGTTGAATTCACCCCCGGCTCTATCGTAAGCTATAATCAGTCGATCATTGCGGATATCGATCGAATGGGACAGGAGATTACTGAGGCGGCTATATTGGAGGATATGGATAAAGCCCAGCCGATACCGGAGATACCGGATCAGTATCAGCCGATTATGGATGACAGATTGAAGCAGGATTATGTTCCCGGGGCCAACGGAAGCGGTGCAGGTAGCTCTTCCTCTGCCGATGTAATCTGGCTTATGGTCGTACTGGCTATTCTTGCAGGAGGCTTCCTGCTCATCGTGATATATCTCTTTGTGCGAGGCTACTGGAATAGAAATCAGGGCAGCAGAAACAAGAGAGCTTTTACCTTTTATGGGGATGTTGAGAGGATGCTTCACCTGACACAAGGACTGCCTGAGAGATGGATGCTGCTGGAGGAACAGGAGTCTTATGTGAAGGAGCATTGCACTTACATTGCCCCCGAAGAGCTGGACCGCTTGATGGAGCTGGTCAGGAGGGCTAGATTTGGCAGGAAGGCAATCAATCAAGAGGAGCTGGAGGAGATTATCCAATACCGCAATGGGCTTTACAATAAAGTATATCATAGTCTATCCGCCATAAAAAAGTTGAGATTGAAAATACTCCTGTCTATATAATATACCCTTCTATCCGCATGAAGATTATGGTATACTTAAGTTGGAAGGGAGTGATTGTATGAATAAAATAATTACGATTAGCAGGCAGTATGGAAGCGGTGGCCGGGAAATCGGTGAAAAGCTTGCAGGAAAGCTTGGTATTCCATTTTACGATAACGAAATTATCTCTAGAGCAGCTAAGGAGACGGGGTTTGCGGAAGCGGCCTTTGAGAATGCAGAAAAAAAGGCAACAAACAGTCTGTTATATTCTCTGGCCATGGGAATGAATACTTACGGTACACAGGATCTCGGATTTACTCACCTGTCGTTGGATGATCAATTGTATCTGGCACAGGCGAACGTGATAAAAAAGATAGCTGAGGAAGGACCCTGTGTGATTGTCGGTCGCTGTGCAGACTATGTTTTGAGGGATCGGCCTGACGTAGTTAATGTTTTTATCTGGGCAGAGCTTTACACTCGTAAGAAAAGGGCAATAGAGCTTTATCATCTGAAGGAGAGTAAGGCTGAAGAGGAAATTCTTAAGATGGATAAACGAAGAGCCAACTACTATAATTATCATGCCAATGAAAAGTGGGGAAGGGCAGATCACTATCATCTCTCCCTGCGCAGTGATTCTATCGGAATTGATAACACAGTGGATTGTATTCTCCGTTATCTTGAATTTGGGGAAAGGAAATAGGGGTAAGCGAATGCGTTGGAGGGATAAAATCAATAAAAAATACATGCAGATTTCTTTGTATGTAATTATCACGGTGGTCATTATCTATGCGCTGAGCCTGGTTGTGAAGAATGCACCTCAGCTTCTGAAGGAAGGCATGCACTGGCTCGGATGGTTCTTCAGGGTCATCAAGCCTGTCTTGCTTGGCTTTGTTTTCGCTTATTTGATGGACCCTGCGGTCGGATTCTTTGAGCGTAGATTTCAAAAGCTGAAAACGAAAAAAGGCTTTCGAAGGATAGTGCTGCCAAGAACCTGGGGCGCGGTAACAGCCGTACTTTTGCTGCTTATTGCGGTGTCGGGACTTGTTTCATTGCTGGTATATACGGTAACAGACCAGATCAGACTGGCGAATCTGGATGATATCATTACCCTAGGACAGAGCTTTTTTGACAGTCTGAATGATTTCTATAATTCGATTTTGAATAAGCTAGGAGAATGGAATATCCAGTCCAAGGAGCTGGAACAGTATGTGACGAGTGCCTCTGCATACATCGTGACGGGATTGATGAATTTTGCCAAGGCTTCCTTTGGTTCTGTTTCAAACATATCCGATGCGATTACCACGCTGATCTTCAGCTTCATCATCGGAATCTATTTCCTGATCGACGGCAGGATGTTTCTTTCCTATATCGGAAAGATTAACAAAGCACTGTTTCCTGAGCGGATGGATCAAAGAATGCGTTCGATTGTAGGTGATCTGGATACCGTTTTCTCGGGTTATATCAGAGGACAGCTGATAGATGCTTTTGTAATGATGGTGCTAATCAGTCTGGTATTGTCGATTACCGGTGTCAAATTCGCAATCCTGATCGGAATCTTTGCAGGCATCGGGAATCTGATCCCTTACTTCGGACCGATTGTGGCTTATGTCAGCACCTCAGCTATATGTCTGTTTAGCGGGGAATTTAATACCTGGATTATTTCGATGATTGCACTGTTCCTGATACAGTTTGTTGACGGCAATGTCATCGGACCGAAGCTTTTAAGCCAATCCATCCAGATACATCCGCTGGTCATCATTGTCTCTATTATCTTCGGAAGTGCGCTCGGAGGGTTTTTAGGAATGCTTTTGGCGGTACCGATAGGTGCGTATATCAAGCTGGTAATCACCCGTTTTATTGATTATAGACTGAGCAAGAAGCAGGAATTAGAAGTAAAATAGAAGACTTGATAGGATGGAAGTAAGTAGGGGTATGACGGATCTGTGGTAAAGAAATATGGCCATGTCCGTGTCTTGCGGATACAGATGTCGTGATTATAGTAGATAAAACAGTTAAATTAGTGGAGATGAAAGGCTAAGCTAGTAGAGACAAAGAGGTAAGTTGGAGGAGACAAAGAGAAAAGTTGGAGGAGACAAAGAGATAAATCGGAGGAGACAAAAGGTAATGTCACCGTAGGTGACATGATATACAAGGACAAGGAAGCCTCTGGAAAGTGCACTTTCCGAGAGCTTCCCTGTCCTTGTGATCCGGCTGATTGCATCAGCCGGACCTTTTGTTGATGTAGAGCCGGAGAATCATAAGCTCTTGATAGAGCATCTAAAAACACAATTAAAGAATATCTCTAAAGAAAACTTTTAAAGAATACCTTTAAAAATACCTTTAAAATAACCTTAAAAAATACCTTTAAAGTATACAAACATAATTGTTTATTTCCCGTTATGTAATAAACCTTAAGGAAAAATTAAGGAAATAAGTAGTCATTATGTAATATTATTGATGTAGTATAGAAATGAGATTGTCTTACATTTTGGACTGAAAGTCAGGAAGGTGTTCAATGAACAGCAAGTATGAGGAAAACATCATAGAAGTAAGGAATGTGAAGAAGATTTACCGTATGGGCAAAGAGCGGATCAGTGCTGTGGATGATGTTAGCTTTACTATTAAGCGGGGCGAATTCTGTTGCCTGTATGGAGCTTCCGGTTCGGGTAAATCGACACTTCTGAACCTGATGGCCGGCATTGAGCGTCTAAGCGGGGGTTCTATTGAGATCAAGGGAAAGGATATTCATAAGATGGGTGAAAAGGGGCTGGCAAAGTTCCGTCAGGATAACCTGGGATTTGTATTCCAATCCTATAATCTGATGAATGCCATGACAGCTCTGGAGAATGTGGAGCTTCCTCTGGTCTTTAAACATATACCTACCAAAAAGAGGAAGAAAATGGCTAAGGATATGTTGATCAAGGTTGGCCTGGGAGCAAGACTGAAGCATAAACCAAAGGAAATGAGCGGCGGACAGCAGCAAAGAGTCGGAATTGCCAGAGCCTTTGTCAGCAATCCGGAAATCGTATTTGCGGATGAACCGACAGGTAATCTGGATTCAAAGACCTCGAAGGAGGTCATGGATCTGATTATGGAGATGGCAAGAACCAATCATCAAACCATTGTTATGGTTACTCATGACAGACATCTGGCTGAGTACGCGGATAAGATTATACATATTTTCGACGGCAAGATAGAGAATATCGAAGTGCTGAAAAAGGATGATTTAGAACAACAGACACCTCCAGATGGGCAGACGGCGACTGCTTAATATAGCAGTAACGAATTATTGGAATTAGAGATAGATTGACAATATTATTATGAAGGAAGAAGAGGGAAATGGGAATGAAGGGAAAGCTAAAGAAGTCATTAATCGCTGTATTGACACTTACAATGATACTCACGAGTGCGGTAAGTAATACTGCGGCTGTCCAGGCGGCACAGGCGTCCGCTATAGCATTAAGCGATAAATTGAGTAACGAACAACTGGCAATCGTGCCCGGTGAGACTAAGACGATGAGGATACCGATTAAGGCAATTGGTGATTCGGTCAATAATCCTGCGGTCACTGTTTCGGCATCAAGCGCTCCGTTTACGTTATCCCAGGCAACCCTGACACAGACGGACCTGACTCCTATAGGGTTTATCTCCACAGTTGGAACCACTTATGTAAACTTTGATATACAGGTTAAGGAAACTGCGAAAATCGGCAGCTATCCGATCACGATTAAGGTAACAGCTACCGATAACAGTGGAGCCGGACCTGAGAACTATTCACTTTCACTCACATTTGAGGTACAGGTGGTAAAAGAAGCCGCTCCGGCACAGCTGGTGATTGACAGAGTCAGCATTAAAGATGCGTTTATCAGCAGCAAAGCAAATATCTCCTTCTACGTCAGGAATGAAGGCGACATTACTGCAAGAAATACATATATGACGTTGGATTACGGCACCACCAACATTATCGCTGACTATATCACACCGAAGATCAAGGTGGGTGATTTGGGAGCCGGTAAAGAACAATTCTTTTCTCTACCAATCAAGATATTGTCTACAGCAACGCTTGGATTGAAGACCGTCGGTATAACCTTTGATTATAAGGATGTGGACGGAACCAAGTGTACGGATGCCAACCAGATTTATATCGATGTAAAGAAGAATGAGAAGGCTCCAGACCTGCAGATCGATAAGCTCAGCTATTCCACTGAGCTTAAGCCCGGTGCGGAGGTTGAGATGAAGGTTACCTTTCATAACTATGGTATGATGGATGCAAGCAATATCTCAATCAAGGTAGATGACACTACCACAGGCTCAGACGGGTTCCTGAAGAACTATTATACGGACAGCATTTATGTAGGCAGTGTCGATAAAGATAAAAACGTAGTAGCAAAGATTCCTTTGACAGTTGCGAAGGCAGCAACGAGCGGTAATAAAAAGCTAAATCTGATTCTCAGCTTTGATGATGAGGCGGGGAATACCTTTACCTCTACTCTCACGGTTTATCCTGAGGTAATCGGAGGAAGTTCCGCCGGAGATTCGGGACTTGTGATCGAGAATGTGACACAGCTGCCGGAGCAGCCGGTTGCCGGAGACGCTATGCAGGTGATTTTTGATCTCAAGAATAACAGTCAGTCCGATATTACAGAGATTAAGCTTGCGCTTCAGAACCTGGATGGAACCACCTTTATTCCGAAGGAATCCGAGCCATATATCTATGTGGAGAAGATAACGGCAGGAAAATCAAAGAGGATTACGATGAATCTAACCGTATCCGATAAGATCGTAGCGGGGTTGAATAATCTTAATTTGAAGTATACCTATGCGGGTAATTCTACCGGTGAAACAGTTACGATACCGGTCAGAGACGTAAAGAATGATCTGGGCAGCAACAGCAAGCCGAAGCTGATCATCAGTAATTACTCCGTTGACCAGGAGGAGCTTCGTGCGGGTTCAACCTTTAATTTTATCTTTGATATTTATAATACTCACTCCTCAGTAGCGGCAAAAAATATTACCATTACTTTGACCCAGGCAGATAATATCTTCTCTGTTGCCCAGGGAAGCAACAGCTTCTTCATCAGCTCGATAGCTGGTGGAGCGAAGGTGGAGCAGACCGTAGCCCTGAAGGTGAAGGCCGATGCAACTACCAAGGCTTATCCTCTGAAGGTGACGATAGAATATGAGTATGAGGGAATTAAGCCTAATCCTGAGACCGGTGAGGTGGGTGTTACCAGGACAGAGGAGCTTAATCTGTCTGCTGTAGAAAATGCAAGGCCGGTAGTCGATAATGTCAATGTTTATTCCTGGGACGGTAACGTAGTTTCAGGTGGAACAGCTACCCTCGGATTTGAATTTTATAATATGGGTAAATCTCAGTTGAATAATGTAATTACTACACTGGAGGGAGATTTCACAAAGGCGGACGGTGATATGTATTTCATCGGAAATGTTGCTGCAGGTACCTCTTCTTATGTAGAGTTTGATGTTGTACCGAATGTGGAGGGAACAGCAAAGGGCGTTCTCAGGGTTTCCTTTGAGGATAGCAATGGCGATAAAATTGAATTTACCAAGGATTTCAGTACAGAGGTAATGCCTGCTGTAACCATGGATCCAGGTATGATGGAAGGAGGCGGAGCTATGGATGTGTTTAATCCCATGCCGGAAGCCAAAAAACCGATCATGCCGGTCTGGGGCTTTATTCTTCTGGAATTAATCCTATTTGGTGCCTTTGTTCCGATTTCCAGAAAAATAGTGATTTCGTTATATAAAGCAAAGCTCCGTAAACGAAATGAGGAGCAAATCTAATCAGGACGGGTATCGTAGAGGATGGAGGAAACTATGGAATTTTTATTATCAGGAGTTAATGGGGAAGTATTACTTGCAAAGACGGCAGTTGCTGTAGATATCGCGGCGGGGGGAGAGCCTGTTGTTACAGAGGAAGGAATGGTTGTAGATCCTATGGCCGGAGCACAGGGTAAGGATCCGATCTTATCCTCTTGGCTATTCATAATCGGGATCTCGGTATTGGTCCTGGCAGCCAGTGTGGCGTTAGGCATATTCTTAGCTAAGAGAAAAATCAAAAAAGGAATTGAGCTGTATGAGGATTAGCGATCTCTTCATCATGGGACTGAGAAATCTGTCCCGTAGAAAGGCAAGAACAATACTAACGGTATTGGGCGTTGTCATTGGTACCTTGTCTATTATCATTATGAGATCCATAGGCTACGGCATGCAGAATAACTTTGAGACCCAGGTAATGCAGCAGGGTGGACTGACAACAATCGCGGTGTATACCTATGCGGATGTCACGGATGCTGACGGAAAATGGGTTGACAGTAAGAAGCAGGTTCTTGATGATAATCTGGTACAACAAATCAAAGCGATAGATCATGTCAGGGCGGTATCTCCGGTGGTATCTATGGGTGCGTCACTGTATGCAGGCAAATATACGGCTTGGATCAATATAACAGCCATGAAACTAGATACCTTTGAGGCCTTTGATTTTCCGGCGCTGCAATATGGTTCTTATCCTACGGTTGAGGATAATACACCAATCGTATTCGGCTATAATATGCCCTATGAGTTCTACGATCCAAGTTCCAGAGGGTATCATCCGGTTCAGGTGGATATGCAGAAACAGAAGGTGGTATTGAAGTTCCAGGATTTCCAGCCGGATGAGGATAAGAAGGCATTCAGTCTTCCGATGAAAAATATCGCCAAAATGGAGCAGACAAACGGCGAATATGACTATAATGTCTATATGGATATGGACTACTTTAAGATGATTTATCGGAAGTATTGCAATACCTTAAAGCTGGAGGATCGGAAGAAGGCAATCCGTAATGTGGAGCAGTATCAACAGATTAAGCTGAATGTAGATAATGTTGATAATGTAATGAAGGTACAGGATGAGATTAAAAAGCTCGGCTTCCAGTCTCAGAGTATGATGCAGTTCTTAGAGCCTCTCCAAAAGGCATCCGAGACACTTCAAATGGTACTTGGATCCTTGGGACTGGTAGCAATGGTCGTGTCAGCAATCAGCATTGCCAATACGATGGTCATGTCGATCTACGAGCGTACCAAGGAAATCGGTATTATGAAGGTACTGGGCTGTGTGGTTGTAGATATCAGGAAGCTATTTCTGTTTGAAGCCGCCATCATTGGCCTTCTGGGAGGGTTCATCGGAATTATCCTTGGTTATATAGCCTCCTTTTTGATTAATAAATTCGGAGGTCCGTTGTTCCAATCACTGATGTCAGGTAACTATATGTATGATATGACAAATACGCATTTTTCTATCATACCGGTTTATTTACCGGCAGCAGCTTTGTTGATTTCAATCTCAGTCGGCCTTTTATCCGGTTACTTCCCGGCAAGACGTGCGACCAAGATCAGTGCGATTGAAGCAATGAAGACAGAAGGTTAGTATTTCCCATGATTCAGAGATAACTTAGACCTAAAACAGGTGCCGGAGGGAGTATCCTTGCAGGCACCTGTTTTAGGTTTGATTTTTGGAGGACTTGTGCTATAATAAGAAAAACAATGCATAAAGAGGTGGAAACAGATGACATGTCGTACCTGTGGAAGACAGATTCAAAATGAAACAGCTAATTTTTGTGAATATTGCGGGGCCTCCTTTCGGGAGCATGCGCAGGCAGCTCCTACTTCAGGGATGGGACAACCGTTTTTTAGTAGACCTTTTACAGCAGAACCAATGTCGAATATGATGGGAGGAATGCAGCAGAAAGCAGCTTCGGATAAACAGACCTCCTTACTCGGATGGCTTGGGATGTATGCAATACTGCTCGTCCCCTTTGCGAATATTGTATTACTCCTGGTCTGGGCGTTCAGTGATGCTACTCCGGCCAGCAAGAAGAATTGGGCAAGGGCAACCCTGATATTTTTGGTATTCATATTTATTTTATTTGTAGGATATATGGTAGCGGTTATGAGTACACCGCTATTCCAGCAGATGATGCAGGACTATGGTACGTATTATCAATAACAATATAGGAAGGTCGATGGACATGAGTACAGTCAGAACCAGATTTGCACCCAGCCCGACAGGCAGGATGCATGTGGGTAATTTAAGAACAGCATTATATGAATATTTGATCGCAAAGCATGAAGGAGGAGCCTTCATTCTTCGTATAGAGGATACGGATCAGGAACGTCTGGTGGAGGGTGCTGTAGACATCATCTATCGTACCATTCAGGGAACCGGTTTGATTCATGATGAAGGTCCGGATAAGGACGGCGGTTATGGTCCTTACGTACAGAGTGAGCGTATGGCCAGCGGAATCTATCTGGAATATGCGAAAAAGCTTGTGGAGAAAGGGGCTGCTTATTACTGCTTCTGCACCAAGGAAAGGCTTGCCTCCTTAAAAACAATAGTGGGTAGCCAGTCCGAGGAGGAAGAGGAAGAGGCAAAGGAGATTACCAAGTATGACAAGCATTGCCTTCACTTATCCAAGGAAGAGCTTCAGGCTAAGCTGGATGCCGGTATTCCCTATGTCATCCGTCAAAATAATCCCTCCGAAGGCTCTACGACCTTCCATGATGCTATTTTTGGAGATATAACAGTCGATAACGAAGAACTGGATGATATGATTCTGATTAAATCAGACGGTTATCCGACCTACAATTTTGCCAATGTAGTGGATGACCATATGATGAAAATCACCCACGTAGTCAGAGGAAACGAATATCTATCATCTACACCCAAATATACCAGATTATATCAGGATTTCGGATGGGAGGAGCCGGTATATGTGCACCTTCCACTAATTACCAATGAGGAGCATAAGAAGCTGAGCAAGCGAAGCGGACATTCCTCCTATGAGGATCTGATTGAGCAGGGCTTTGTATCAGAGGCAATCATTAATTTTGTGGCTTTGCTGGGATGGAGTTCTCCGAATAATACGGAGATTATGTCCTTAGAGGAATTGATCAAGGAATTCGATTACACTCATATCAATAAGGCTCCTGCGGTATTTGACATCGTAAAACTGCGCTGGATGAACGGGGAATATTTAAAGAATATGGATTTTGAAAAATTCTATGAGCTGGCTCATCCCTATATCACAGCAGCGATTAAAAAGCCTTTGGATTACCGTAAGATTGCAGGATTAGTTAAGACCCGTATCGAGACCTTGGTAGATATCAAGGATATCATAGATTTCTTTGAGGAACTGCCGGAGTATGATATAGAGATGTACTCTCATAAGAAGATGAAGACAGATGCTCAGAGCTCCCTGGTTGTATTACAGGACCTGCTGCCCAGATTCGAAGAGCTTAATGAATACTCCGAGGCTAATATTGAAGCCGTGATCATGTCCTATATCGCAGAGAAAGGCATTAAGAACGGGCAAGGTCTATGGCCGGTGAGAACTGCGGTTTCCGGAAAGCAATCCACTCCGGGCGGTGCTTATGAGATTATGAGCATCCTGGGTAAGGATGAGAGCATCAGAAGAATTAAGACAGCGATAGAGAAATTAAGCTAACAGTTGAAACAGGGCTGTTGCAGGCGGGCTTGCAGCAGCCCTGTTAAGTCATAGATTTCCAGAACCTGAGGCTTGGTTAGGTGCCAAGGGTTCCGGTCCTTCTCAGAGGATACCTCCTCTTCATCTATTTACCTCATTCTATCAGAATACTCATGTTATCTTACAATTCCAATATTGATTTTTAGTAAAATTAGAAAGGAATCATAGTATGCTTCAACTCAATGAGACGCAGCAACTGGCTGTTTGCCATAAGGATGGACCAATGCTGGTTCTGGCAGGGCCGGGGTCGGGAAAGACCATGGTGATTACCCGGAGGGTGAAGCACCTGATCGAACAGGAACATATTCCGGAGGAACAGATTTTAGTCATTACCTTTACCAAGGCAGCTGCCGTCGAAATGAAGGAACGCTTCCGTGCCATGTGCAGCTCAGGTCATATCGGGGTCAATTTCGGAACCTTCCATGCGGTCTTCTTTACCATATTAAAGCATGCTTATCATCTGAACGGTACGAATATTGTACGGGAAGAGGTCCGCTACCAGGCAATGAAGGAAATCATCCACCGGCAGGGCTTGGAGTATGAGGATGAGAAGGAGTTTATTCTGGAGCTGCTTTCTGAAATCAGCCTAGTCAAGGGAAGTCGGATCGAGCTCTCGAACTACTACTCACAAAATTGTGCGGATGAGGTGTTTCGCAGAATTTATCAGGCATATGCCGGGTTTCTGGAGCGGGAAAAGCTGATTGACTTTGATGACATGCTTGTACTTTGCTATGAGCTGCTCGCACAGAGGGCGGATATCCTGGCAATGTGGCAGAAAAGGTTCCGATACATATTGATCGATGAATTTCAGGATATCAACCTTGTGCAGTATGAAATTATCCGAATGCTTGCGAAACCGGAGGATAACCTGTTTATTGTCGGGGATGATGATCAGTCGATTTATCGTTTCCGTGGAGCGAAGCCGGAGATTATGCTCAATTTTCCCGTGGACTATCCGGAGTGCCAAAAGCTGGCTTTAAGCAGTAATTATCGCAGTATCCGGCCCATCCTCGAGGTGGCGGGCAGGTTGATCTGTTATAATGTGCACCGGTTTGATAAGAAGCCGGTTCCTGTAAGGGAAGGCGGCAATCCAGTCATCCTCCGACAATATGATACCCTTGTACTTCAGAATCAAGGGATTGCTCAGGAAATACTACAGCTGGCCAAGGAGGGAGTACCCTATCACCGTATGGCTGTTCTGGTGCGCACGAATCTCGGCTCAGGCTCACTTCTGCATAAGCTGATGGAATATAATATTCCTTTCCGGATGAAGGATAACCTGCCTAATTTATTTGATCACTGGATTACCTCAGATATTCTTACTTATATCAGACTGGGAAGAGGGGCGACTCAAAGAAGCCTTTACCTACAGATCATCAACCGACCGAAGCGCTATGTGAGCCGGGATGCTTTTGACAGCCCTGAGGTGGATTTTGAAGAAATCAAGGCTTATTATGAAGATAAGAAATGGATGCTGGAGCGACTGGATCAGCTGGAATATGATCTAGGAATTCTTGGTTCCATGAATCCCTATGCCGCGGTAAATTATATCCGTCACGGAATTGGATATGAAGATTATCTGACAGAGTATGCTGCTCTTCGCAGGATGAAGCCGGAAGAACTTTTTGATATTCTGGATGAACTTCAGGAGAGTGCGAGGAGCTTTTCCACCTTTGATCAGTGGATTATGCATATGGAGGAGTACCGGGAGGAATTAAAAAGACAGGCATCAGAGAATCTAGAAAATCACATTGACAGTGTACAGATCCTGACCATGCATAGTGCCAAGGGTCTGGAATTTGAAGCAGTATTCATACCTGATGCGAACGATGGCATAGCTCCTCATAAGAAGGCGGTACTGGAGGCAGATATCGAAGAAGAGAGAAGACTCTTTTATGTTGCTATAACACGGGCGATGAACCGACTATATATCTTCTACGCTAAGGAGCGCTATAATAAGACCTTACCGCGTTCCCGTTTTCTGGATGAAATGGAACAGTCAGACAAAAAGTAAGAGCTGTTACAAGACATGGTACTCAGGTTTTGTAACAGCTCTTACTTTCGTTCGCCAGGTACTGGCGTATTATCATTACTTTACATTATTCTTCGTCTTCAGACTCATCCTCGAACTCTTCGTCGAACATCTCGTCATATTCCTGTGCGTCCAACAATTCTTCGAAAGCATCTGCTACAGCTTCAAACTCGTCATCGTCGTCGATGTTAAGTAACTGCGGATCATCATCACCTTCCTGGATGAAACGATATAAGAATACGTTATCGTCTTCTTCCTCGCCCTCCTCAGGTTGTAATGCGATATATTCCTTGTCATCTACCGTGAAAATGTCCAATACGATGCAGTTTAACTCGGTACCGTCATCCAATGATAATGTAATTGTATCGTGCTCGTGTTCATGATCATGACCGCAGCCGCAGCCATCTCCGTGATTGTGTCCACTCATAATACTACCTCACTTTTTAAGTTAATGAACAAGTGAATTGGGTTGGCAATCCATCTCGAAATCCTTACGGAAAATACCGAAGGAATATAAGTAGAATGTACCAGATTGAGGTAAAAAATGCAAGTATAAAAACATATTTGTAGCAGATAATTCTAGATCGATTTCAAGTAGTCATAATTCAGCGGAGTATTCATTTGAAATAAAAAGGATAGAAAGAAAATCCAGAGAATTAACCGAGGCTGACAAAAAATAAATCCAAAAATCAAACAAGTGTTTTGTTCTCCTTGGCACTGACAGACGACTGTGTTATAATATCGGTAGGATCAGCATCTAGGATGATCAGGCTCTATTATCAGGATAGATGCTTTTTGATTCCTGTGATATCGTGGGCTTAAGGAGCTGTAGACATGTCAGAAGAGATGAGAAGTATAAGAATATCAGTAAGGAATCTTGTCGAGTTCATATTATGCTCCGGAGACCTGGATAATACAAAGACACGAAGTGAAGCGGATGCTATGCAGGCCGGCAGCAGGCTGCACCGCAAGATTCAGAAGCAAATGGGTGCGAATTATACAGCAGAAGTTCCGCTTGCCATCACAGTTCCTGTCACCAGAGAAGGAATCGATTTCGAGCTAACCATCGAGGGCAGAGCGGACGGAATTATCAATAATAATACGATTAAGGAGGACTTCTCTGTTCTGATCTTTGAAGAAGAGGAGGCAAATCCACCGGAAATCATCATAGATGAAATCAAAGGGGTGTATATGGAGCTGTCCCATCTGACAGCTCCGGTCGGAGTACATCGGGCACAGGCTATGTGCTATGCTTATATCTACGCCGCGAAATACGAGCATAGCCGGATTGGCGTCAGACTGACTTATTGCAATCTGGAGACTGAGAATATACGATATTTTGAAGAAACCTTAACGTTTGAGGAGCTTCGTACCTGGTTTGACTGGCTGGTTGAGGAGTATGCCAAATGGGCAGTCTGGCAGATCAAGTGGACCGAGAAGAGAAACTCCGCAATTAAGGCAGTGGATTTTCCCTTTCTTTACAGAGAGGGTCAAAAGGATCTGGTCACCGGTGTATATAAGACGATACTGCGTAAGAAGAAGCTTTTTATCGAAGCTCCGACCGGCGTCGGAAAGACGATCTCCACGGTGTTTCCCTCGGTGAAGGCGATGGGAGAGGGATTGACGGAGAAGATTTTTTATCTGACAGCCAAGACGATTACAAGAACGGTTGCAGAGGATACCTTCCGCATTCTTGGAGACAGCGGTCTTCATCTTAAGGTGGTGACCGTTACTGCCAAGGAGAAGGTATGTATATTGGACAAACCAGATTGCAACCCGGGAGCGTGTCCCAGAGCGAAGGGGTACTTTGACCGCGTCAATGATGCAGTCTACGATCTGCTGACTCATGAGAATGACATTTCCAGAGAGGATATTATAGCCTATGCCGAGAAGCATTGTGTCTGTCCTTTTGAGATGGGATTGGATGTAACCTTATGGTCAGACGCTATCATCTGTGACTATAATTATGTTTTTGACCCCAATGTCTATCTGCGGCGCTTCTTTGCCAACGACAAACAGAATGATTACGTGTTTCTGATTGATGAGGCTCATAATCTTGTGGATCGGGCGAGGGAAATGTATAGTGCAGTATTATACAAAGATGATTTCCTTGAGGTAAAAAGGCTGGTCAAGGATAAGAGTGCTAAGCTTACCAGACTTTTAGAGAATTGCAATACTGACCTGTTGAAGCTGAAGCGGGAATGTGATGAGTTCGAGGTTCTGGACAATGTAGATGGCTTTTGCATGCACCTGATGAGTCTTATGACGGAGTATGAAATCTTTCTTCAGGAGGGCTTTATTAGTGACGGCAGGGAAGAGATTGTCGGACTTTTCCTTGAGATCAGACATTTCTTAAGCATGTATGAGATACATGATGACAATTATACTATTTACACAGATTATTATGAGGATCGCTTCCGGCTTAAGCTTCAATGCATGGACCCATCCAGGAATCTCTTGACCTGTATGGATCGGGGCAGAAGCTCGGTGCTGTTTTCTGCAACCCTGCTTCCGATCAATTACTATATGGAACAGCTTGGAGGTGGAAAAGAGGATTATGCGGTTTACGCTCCCTCCTCCTTTCTGCCTGAGAATCGGTTGATCATGATTGGCAATGATGTCAGCACCAAATATACCAGAAGAAATGAACGGGAATATAGAAGGATATTGGATTATATTAAGGATTTTACAAGTACACGAATCGGAAATTACATGGTCTTCTTTCCTTCTTACCAGCTGCTTCAGGCAATCGTAGAGCTAGCCGGAGAGGAATTGGAGGGGCTAGTGGTACAGAGCACGGGTATGTCGGAAGAGGAGAAGGAACAGTTTCTCGAAGCCTTTGTCGATGATCCTGCTCACAGCCGTATCGGTTTCTGCGTTATGGGGGGTATCTTCAGTGAAGGAATAGATTTAAAGAATGACCGGTTGATTGGTGCCATCATCGTAGGAACAGGGCTTCCGATGGTATGCAATGAGAGGGAATTGTTCCGAGGATACTTTGATGAGAAGAATAACAGCGGTTTCGATTATGCCTATCTCTATTCCGGAATGAACAAGGTGCTGCAGTCTGCCGGACGAGTAATCCGTACCAAGGAGGATAGGGGAGCCATATTACTGCTGGATGAGCGCTTCACACAAAAACAGTATTATAACCTATTCCCCAGAGAATGGTTCCCAAATGTAACAGTGAATTGCAATACGATGAAGGGAGTATTGGAGGAATTCTGGAACAGCATCTAGTTTTTCGTTTCCGTCGTAAAAAGGGCTGTTGCAAAGCTCCTTGAATAGTAACGAGTAAGGATACAGGCATCCCGTCATGCAAACAGTGCATGACGGGGTGCCTGTATCCTTCTCTGGCGTGCGCCCGGCGGGCGCACGTTCCAACGGGTGAAAGTCCCGAGTTCGCCCGGTAGTGGGAAGAACATAGCCAATGGCAAGGGTGTCGTGGGTGACTGCGAATCTGAAGGAAGCCGGAT
>JAEZGK010000077.1 GCA_023437365.1 Bacillota bacterium | reverse complement strand
TCCCTGGATTATTTCTGCTTCCTCTGAAGACGGTCTTGAAGTTGCCAGCGATGCTCCCTGGATTATTTCTGCTTCATCTGAAGACGGTCTTGAAGTTGCCAGCGATGCTCCCTGGATCATTTCTGCTTCAGCTGAAGACGGTCTTGAAGTTGCAAGCGACGCTCCCTGGATCATTTCCGCTTCAGCTGAAGTCGGTCTTGAAGTTGCCAGCGACGCTCCCTGGATCATTTCCGCTTCAGCTGAAGACGGTCTTGAAGTTGCCAGCGACGCTCCCTGGATCATTTCCGCTTCAGCTGAAGACGGGCTTGAAGTTGCCAGCGATGCTCCCTGGATTATCTCCGCTTCTGCCGAAGACGGCCTTGAAGTTGCCAGCGATGCTCCCTGGATTATCTCCGCTTAATCTACAAAACAACTGATTATAATAGGATAGCTTGATGCTATATGTTCTTTAATAAATTGCATCATATATGACATCTGCATAGCCGAGGCTATATAATAAGCTTGCTTAAGATATTGAATACATTCACTTTTACGATTAGGTAATAGTACTCCCTGCTCAATTAATTTCTCTTTATTCCAGGCGACATTATATAAGAGATTAGGGAGTGCATTACCTAATTTAAATTTTTTACAAATACTGATACCTTCATCCGCAATCTCAATTGCTTTTTCGTGGTTAAGAATGATACCATAGACCTTTGATAAATTTCCTGCTATTGTTACCTGCAAGATAGCCCTTTGCTGGTCTTCCATATAGCTCTGTTTTAATGCACTATAGGCTTCTTCCAGAATAATAATTGAGTTACTATAATCCTCTTTTTCTGCAAATGCCATGGAGATGTTGATTAACAGTGCTACCTCATTAAAGCTCAAGGGCCAGTTTGCTAATGTGATTACCCCATATTTAGGTATTGTAAGTTTAATGGCCTCCTCCAGTCCGTCTAAAAGTTTTTCCGTGTCAATTCTTTTCTGATAATAATTGACCAAAGCCTCTGCACGGATAAAGAACTGACGGTCCAGTATAGAACTTCCGACCATTCCTGTAATATTATCAAGAATTTCTTCTGCTTTATTAAAATCATACTGTTTCATATAATCCTCAAACAGCTTCATCTTCTCTAAAGTCTTCAAATCCGAAACCGATAGCATGGAATAAGCTCTTGAACGTATCCGTCCCATACGTTCCATGAGCAGTTCATAAGTGTCTCTGGTCGGATTTTGACTTCCGTTCTCTATTCTGGACAGAGTCTCAACAGAGCAAATCGAATCGCTCAATTGTTCCTGTGTGATTGAGAGAGATTTTCTTGTCATTCTTACAATATCGCCTAATCGATATCTTCCCATTGATACTCCCCCTTCAAGTGTTCACGTATCTCTTTTGCTGCATGAGTATCCTCACAAAAATTTAATACATAATACGCTTGCAGATACAGCTTCAGACAATCCTTCTTCTTTTCTTCCCAATTGACTTCTATCTTGTATAAACCCTCCGTTGCCTGGGCCTTAATAAACGTTAATTCCCCAAGATAATCCATCTTTCGGCTGCCCTTACATTTCTCGAATCCCCTGTTGCATATCTCAAGGGCTTTTTTTAGGTTGTTTTCCTTCATGTAAAGCCTACTTGCGATCAGAGCAACCTTGGAATATAAATTACTGTTGTCCTCCATTGAGTTATGTAGGTCAAGATAATCCAGAACCTGTTTTAATATCTGCTTAGCATGTCTATTCATCCCTGCACTGACCATGCGTTTTAGGATATCAACAATAATATTTAGTTCACTGTTACTCAGATAATAATCTTTAATTTCACTTGTCTTAAAGTCTGGTACTGTACAGGTGATTGCCTGCATCAAAAGATCAATGGTAGTATCAATGGTTCCTCCATTCAACTCATTCAAAAGTGCCCTGTATGCCTTAATAAACTGCACGTGGACATTTCCCTTTGTGGCTGCAATCTGCTCATATTCCTGCAGCAAGGCATAAGCTGAGGAATATGCCTTTGCTTCCGCCTGCTTCTTAATTTCTTCCCTCTTCTGATATAAATCATAATCAAATTCCGTCAATATCAATTCAAATTGGTTCGGCATCTTACCCAGACGCTCCAAAAGCGTCTCCAACAGCAAAGAATCTACATCTCTTTCTCCGGCTTCTATCCTCGATAATGTTGCTATTGAGCATAAGCCCATGCACAATTTCCCTTGTGATATCTGATACGACTCACGGAAGTATAGAATCGCGGACCCTATCTTATTGTTCTCCATTTCAAGCTCATTCGCCATTTTTATCCCGCCTACGTATGTATATACTTCAAAATTTTCTAAATATTTTACCAAAACTTAGTAATTTACTAATAGCTTATCACATAGCTTTTCTTTGTTCAATTATAATCGTATAAAAATACATAAACTAAGAATAATCTCCCATTTTTGTAATTTCATTTACGATATGACTTTAATAAAGCCCCTATCATACTTATACTAACTCCTTCACTGAGTGAATCACTCAGTGAATCACGACTAATATGGGGTAGCATAAAACGCAGGATTGTGATACAATGAAGCATGTTAACATCTATGAAATATACATAAGAAGGTAATTGATATGCTCAGATTTTATTATGTTATTATCACTGCAGCGATATTTAATTTGTATTTTATTCCCCAAATGTATTACTTTGCCAAACATCCTGAAAAGTATACGGAAAGGGACTGCTATAGAGCGGGGTTAAAGCTTGTCAATATGATTAAAAGGCGAGGCCGTATCTCCACCCATGTCACCGGACAGGAAAATCTGCCGGAGCAGGGAGGCTATATTATGTATGCCAATCACCAGGGTAAATATGATGCATTAGGGATACTGTCCTCTCATGCAGAGCCTTGCACCATAGTGATGGATAAGGAGACCTCCGAAAGCCTGATTAATAATCTCTTTATCAACCTGATCAAAGGCAAGCGCCTTGATAAAAAGGATCCACGACAACAAGTTAGAATTATCAAGGAGATATCAGAGGAGATTGGCCAGGGGAGAAGATATCTGCTCTTCCCGGAAGGTGGATATACCGACAATCGCAACCGTCTGCAGGAATTTCATAACGGTTCCTTTAAGATCCCACTGATGACGAAATGCCCCATTATTCCAGTGGTTGTTTTTGATTCCTATCGAGCATTTACAACTAATTCTCTACGTCGTGTTAGAACACAGGTACATTACCTTTCTCCTATTTATTATGATGAATATTGTGATATGAAGACAAAAGAGCTCTGTGACCTTGTCTATAACAGAATCTGCCGTAAGCTCAATGAAATTCAAAACTATACAATAAGTGAGCCCGCTCTCGAGGAGGATCTGGAAGAACTAATATCCTAACAGTATTAACCATAAAGGAGAAGCCGATGAATTTAAAGGACAGATCCCGGAAATTAAAAACCGATATTCCTGCTATTTTCATTGCTCTGCGAAAGAAAGAAACTCCGGTGCCTGCAAAAATTCTTGCAGGCTTAACCATTGCTTACGCATTGTCGCCGATTGATCTAATTCCTGATTTCATACCGGTACTCGGATATCTTGATGATTTAATTATACTGCCTGCGATGGTAGTGTTGACTGTAAAATTCATTCCAACACAAATCCTGCTGGAATGCAGAACAGAAGCTGAATATCTCTGGAAAGACGGAAAACCAAAAAAGTGGTATTATGCTGTTCCAATTCTTATCCTATGGGCATTGATCATATTCATAATTCTTCGCTCTTTATTTGTGTACTGAGTATCTGATTGGTCTGAATAATATGCGGAAGCTGTACCCCGCTGCTGTAGACAAAACGATACAGGGCTATTTCTGAAACTCCTCCAAAAAGATGAAGCTCAGAAACAGCCCTGAAATGATAGCTCCGATATTTCTTATGTAACCGTACTATTCCTTATCCCTACTTACTTCACTGCTTTTACAAGGAAACGATTTCCGCCGCACAGAACCAGCTTCTGCCCAATCGGAGCATTCGCGATCCATTCTGCCTCTTCATCGCTTAAGCTGTACATGGGACGCAGCTCCTCGATCTCTTTGCGGCTATGCTTAAATAATTCATAGTAACTGGATACATTGCGGAATGTACCTCTTTTACTGAGGAAGTTCATCGTATCCTCAATGACGGAGGTGATGACAAATCCTTGCGCCTTAGCCACCTTGTACATCATGAGCAGATATTTATCATAGTTTGCAAAGATACTATCTGCTTTATCTATTAATAATCTGGCGCCGGTAATCGGTGCTTTTCCGTTTAATCTGGTCCAGACGTCTTCGATAGCCATTAAGCAATATTTATCTACATCTTCCTTCGCTACATTCTGTACATCATAAATCACCAGACGATGGCTTCCGATTGAAAGCAGATCGTTCCCGCCTGCTAATTTACCAACTTCTGCTACTGCTGCTGCAAGCTCCTTCAATTCCTCGAGAAAAGTATCCTTAAGTAAGATATTGTCCGAATTCACTGGACCGAGATTCAGCTCTGCACCAACCTTATCCAGACTGGCCTTAATGTCATCCAATTTCTTGGCGATCTTCTTTGTCTTATAGTTTTCAATCATTTCGGTAAACGCTTGTGCATATTTGGTCCAGTCTAAGTCACCACATTCTACACACAGCTTCAGCATTACCTGCTCAATCAGATACTTCTGAAGGCTTGTAAGCTTAGGAATTCTGCTTTCGATCAGCAGCTTCGCCAGACCGAACTTAATTTTGCTGAGGAACACTACGTCCTGTTCGCTGATTTCGCATGCGTCTAATATAACCAAAGGATTCAGGAAGTCTTTTGATAAGTCGATAATAATACCATCATACTTTTCGACTAATTCATTGAATTCTCCGCTCCTGCTGATGACAAATGCCGTTCCTTCCGTATTCTCCAAAACATGTTCAATCTCACGTTTTAAAGCATATGTCTTTCCAGTCCCTGCGGGTCCAAAGTAGAAGCCGCTTCCCCCCGACATCATATCTCTACGCTGCTGAAAAATCTGTACTGCCATTGTCTATTCCTCCTTATTATTCGTAATCATACCTTCATTTCATACCGTGATACACTCCCCAGGATTCATATCGTTGGTACTATAGTATAAGTATGCCAGAATTTTTATCATCTGTACAGTATATAAATAACATAAAATGCAACTTTTAATAAACAAAAAGCATGCCACTTAATATCTGATTTATATGCTGATGCTTAGAAATCTATTTATTAAATTCACAATACGATACACTGATATCGTGTTTTAGAAGGATATATGGAATTAATCCTTCCTCGTTCTATTCAATTACCATAAATTAGTCATGGCTATTATTAGTTAACCTAAATACCTTGACTGACTCCTCCAGATTAACGGCATCGTCATTTAGCTGCTGAACTACAGAATTCAGCCTATTCACCTCCGAGAGCTGATTCTCGGCTGTCACGCTTAATTCCTCCGTGGCTGCAGCCGTCTCCTGCGCGGTTGCTGATATACTTTCGATCGCTCTTAAGGTATCATCCTTGGCATGTTCGATACCTTCTACGCCGAATGCGATCTGATTTAAGTTATCTGTCAGGTTCTCGACATGCTGGTTAATATCCTTGAATACATTTACCGTGCTTACCAACGCCTCTTCCTGTGATATAACGATGCTTTGTGCATACTTGGCTGTATTCACTGTCTTTTTGGTCTGCATTTCTATCTTCTGAATGATTTTTGCAATCTCATTGGAAGCCTTGAGGGATTGATCTGCAAGCTTTCGAATCTCAGATGCAACTACAGAGAAGCCCTTTCCGAACTCTCCTGCCCTGGCTGCCTCGATGGAAGCATTGAGGGAAAGCAGATTGGTCTGTTCAGCAATTCCGTTGATTGTCTCAATGATACCGGCAATGGCTTGGGATTCTGACTCCAGAATCTGAATATCGCTGATGACAGTCTTGGTCACATCCGAGGTATCCTTGGCCTTTGCACTTAGATTATCTACAATCCCCATACCGCTTCCGACAATTGTTTTAGTATTTCCTGCGATTTGTTCTATATTATGGGTGCCGGAATATAGTTCATTAATCTTATCTGCCAGATCTGCCATCTGAAGGAGGCAGCTCTCTGCATCCTGTGCCTGTTGGGTTACTCCCTTTTCGATGTCGTTGACCGCATCGGAGATATTCCTGGTCGCATTTACAAGAATTACCGAGCTTTCAGAAACCACAGCTGCGGACTTAGATACCGTAGCACTGGTACCGGTCATTTTCCTGATGAGCTTCTGCATACTATCAATTACATCATTGATACACCTACCGAGAATGTGGAATTCATCCTTTCTCTTAATAGAAGTATAATGAGTGAGATCGCCCTCCTTAGTCAGATTAAGTACGTCATTCACCTTGTGGATAGAGGTGCTGAAACCATAGGCTATAAAGGTTCCAAGCCCTATCGCTATGATGCTCGCCAGAAGGACTACCATAAAGGTTATCTTCTTTACTTCATTCGCCTTTGAGACAATCATCTTCTCCGGAATGACGGAGCAAATCATACTTCCGTTACTCGTTATCTTCGAATAAGTAAATAAATATCTGCTACCATTGAAGATCACGTATTCTCTTCCCTCAGTTGATCTTGACGCAGCAACAGCATTCAGATAATAGGTCTGATCGGAGAAGCGAAATCCTTCCGGGATTACGCCGGAGACAATCTCTCTACCGTCACCGCTGATAAAGGCTACAACACTTCCCGTAGGGAAACCGCTTCCGGAGACGGTATCCTTCACGTAATTATTATCAACGTCAAGAACGATACTGCCAACCGGTTTGCCGTCTGTACCTTTCAGATTGCTGATGTAACTGAAGGAGTATGTAGTATCTGTCGTACCGGATAAACCATCCAGATAGGGATGTGAGCCTACCCATACGCCTTCTGACCCGCTTGCCTTAAGAATGGAACCTTCTCCGCTCGTCATGAATTCACTATACACCACCTTACTGGCAGCGGTGCCATTACCTGAGATAGCAGTTCCATAATCAGACATAATATACACATTAGCAATATAATCCTGGGACAGAATCTCTTTTGTGATAGAAGATCTTACTTCTTTGAATCGGGTTGACTCCTCTTCTTTATTATTTTGATACTCCCCTGAGTAATATTTCACAAGAATATCATTGGTATTCAAGGTTTTTGCCTTGCTGGCTATTGTTTCTGCTCCAAAATTCAGATATCTTGACATATTATTCATAGTAGACATTGTAGAACTCTCATAGCTTTCGATTAAGCCCTTAGATGATTTAGAATAGGAAAGGACACCCAAAACAATAATCAGAACAACAGGTACCAGAAAAGCAATAATCAGCTTTGCTCTGATACTATTCATCTTTTTGATTATTAGTTTTAAATCCAATCCTTGTCTGCGCTCGCTTGAGGGAGTCGTCCTCTTGATTTTCCCCGAGAACTTTTCCTTTCCGGATATTCTTAGATTTGGTTGTACCACTGCTTCAGGTATCTGAATTTCATCGACCTTCCCCTTTTGTAACCTCTTCTTTAAGTCCATATCCCTTTGCCTGCATATTCTCCCCAAAATATGCTTCTCCTTTCTTTAGGTATAAAACTGCCCTTATCATACCCATTTATTACCCTTATTTATATCCCATCAGATCATTATAATTTTTGTCATATATGATCATATTTTGCCAATAATTAGTCTACCTATAATACAAATTATACAACATTTATCAAATATTATCAATCTGATCCGACAATTTATTATGTAAAGTTATATAAAATAAAATCACAAGATGGATATTAGGAAGTTAGAACTGCAAAAAATGGTGAACACTTATCATAGCGTTCACCATTTTTCGCTAACCTGTTCGACTACTTAGATTAATGACATTTCCATATGGAGAGCGTTTCACATCGTTGCCCTCATATTTCTTCTTATTACTTTACTGTTACTTTTATCTTTTTATTAACTCCATTTTGAGCATATACATATACATAACAGGTACCTTTCGATTTCGCTGTTATTTTGCCGCTGCTGCTTATTGTGGCAATCTTCTTATTCGTTGTTTCAAAACGAGTCTGACTTGCATAATCCTTCATCTTCTTGTTCTCCGGCAGAACTACCTCATATGTTACTTTTTTCGTTTTTCCTACTGCCAGCGTTACGGAAGAAATACTCGATGTAATCTTGGTTGGATTACCATAGGTCTTACTCGTTGTTACTGAGCGAACCAGTTTGGAGGTTGCCAGGATGACCTTTTCTCCGTCTATGATTTTGTAGGCTTTTAACTGATACTTATAATAGGTTGACTGCTTCAGCTTCTTCACAGTATAGCTAGTGATATCTCCACCCACCTCTGCCAGAAGTTTCATGTCCTTTCCACATTGCGCACCGTAAATCAGGTAACCATCAGCATCGGACACTTTGGCATAGGATAGCTTTTGAGAGGTCTTATCTGCTTTTGCTTTTAGACGTAGATGGTAAAAATCATTATACACTGTAATCTTATCACTTGCACCTTCTTCCACTTGATTAGCGGTTGTATTCACATCTAAGTAAGCCAGGGCATAGACAGAAAATAGATCTGTTTCGAAGGTAAACAGATGGCTAATGGGATCATAGCTTCCCTCCAAAAGCTCTGCCACTCCGTCATGGATACGGATCACATGATAGGTTCTTTCTGTACCCTCCTTTGTGTTCTGCATATTTTCCGGCACCTCAAGGCTGATGCTGATCTTACCGTTGGTCTTGGTTATTTTGCTCTCTTCCCCTTCTCCAATCTGTTTATACAAGGAGATATCGATATAGAGTGTTGCAATATCAGCCGTATTTTGCTGTTTTGTTGTAAGCTTTTCTTTTATCTTTTTTTTATCCTCTTCACTAACAGTAGCACTGATCTCTTCTATCTTAAGGATAACCTTGGCATCCTTTCCTGTTGCGACCTGTGCCTGCTCCTCAGTAGACAAAAGCTTTGATTTCAGCTCCTCACTGCTATCATTCAGACTGGCTACCGGTGCATTTTCGTTCCGTTTTTGATCTTTTTCAATCTTGCCTTCTGGTGTACTTATGGACGAGGATGGTGGTGGAATAACGGAGGGTGCAGCTTCTCCCACCTTAACACCCAATGTGGAAGCTATGCTGTTCAAGGTTAGAACGGCATCATTACCTGCCGCATTCTTTATTGTGCCACCGTTCAAAGACAGTGCTCCAACTGTAATTCCGTCACTATCCTGATCTCCGGCCTTAATGGTATATTGGAACACAAGTGCTGAGGTTCCGCTTCCTCTTACGTAGTCTGTATAAACCGTGGTGCTGCCAATGGTGATTGCAAGCCTCGGTGTTCCGGTAACCGTTGCCTCTTCGGAAAAATTGATAGTAAAGTCTATATTATCTTCAATCTTATAGGTGCCATTAGGCGGTACTGATACCGATGTTACCGTGGGTACTACTCCGTCCACCTTAACACCCAATGTGGAGGCTATGCTGTTCAAGGTTAGAACGGCATCATTATCTGCCGCATCCCTTATTGTGCCACCGTTCAGAGACAGTGCTCCAACTGTAATTCCGTCAATATCCTGATCTCCGGGCTTAATAGTATATCGGAACACAAGTGTTGAAGTTCCACTTCCGCTTATGTAGTTTGCACCTACCGTGGTGCTGCCAATGGTGATTGCAAGCCTCGGTGTTCCGGTAACCGTTGCCTCTTCAGAAAAATTGACAGTAAAGTCTATATTATCTTCAATCTTATAGGTGCCATTAGGCGGTACTGATACCGATGTTACCGTGGGTACTACTCCGTCCACCTTAACACCCAATGTGGAAGCTATGCTGTTCAAGGTTAGAATGGCATCATTACCTGCCGCATTCTTTATTGTGGCACCGTTCAAAGACAGTGCTCCAACTGTAATTCCGTCACTATCCTGATCTCCGGTCTTAATGGTATATTGGAACACAAGTGCTGAAGTTCCGCTTCCGCTTACGTAGTCTGCATAAACCATGGTGCTGCCAATGGTGATTGCGAGCCTCGGTGTTCCGGTAACCGTTACCGCTTCCGAAAAATTGACAGTAAAGTCTATATTATCTTCAATCTTATAGGTGCCATTAGGCGGTACTGATACCGATGTTACCGTGGGTACTACTCCGTCCACCTTAACACCCGATGTGGAGGCTACGCTGTTCAAGGTTAGTAAGGCATTGTTAGTTGCCACATCCCTTATTGTGCTACCGTTCAAAGACAGTGCTCCAACTGTAACTCCGTCACTATCCTGATCTCCGGCCTTAATGGTATATCGGAACACAAGTGCTGAAGTTCCGCTTCCGCTTACGTAGTCTGCATAAACCGTGGTGCTGCCAATGGTGATTGCAAGCCTCGGTGTACCGATAACCGTTACCTCTTCGGAAAAATTGACAGTAAAGTCTATATTATCTTTAATCTTATAGGTGCCATTAGGCGGTACTGATACCGATGTTACCGTGGGTACTACTCCGTCCACTTTAACACCCAATGTGGAGGCTACGCTGTTCAAGGTTAGATCGGCATCATTACCTGCCGCATTCTTTATTGTGCCACCGTTCAGAGACAGTGCTCCAACTGTAATTCCGTCACTATCCTGATCTCCAGCCTTAATGGTATATCGGAACACAAGTGTTGAAGTTCCACTTCCGCTTATGTAGTTTGCACCTACCGTGGTGCTGCCAATGGTGATTGCGAGCCTCGGTGTTCCGGTAACCGTTATCGCTTCCGAAAAGCTTACCGAAAAATCCAAGCTGGATCCCACCGTATAGGTGTAATTGGACGGTACTATTACATATCTAACTGTGGGTGCTACTCCTTCCTCTGCTGCATACACCGTTGATATCATAAAACTCCCCGATGATACCCCCAAAAGTACGGATACCATCATAACTAAAATGATTACCCATGCCTTCCTCTGTATCTTATTTCTCATTTGTATTCCTCCTTGCCTTCCTTGGTGTTTGATTTCTGTCTTCATGATGTAATCCACTTTAGATTTGTATGTTTCTATGAAACATTTCAATCATCTGATAGTATAGCATAATAACTCAAAAGCATCTACATGATATAGTGAATTTATAATCAAATAATACTATTATTGTATAGTCCCATTGACCATTCTCCTGACTGACAGAAATCTATTTCTGGCAGTACATAAAATTTTTATAGAAATAGATATTCCTTTTTCTGTTATGATTCGGTATACTAATGAGGAATGCAATTTACATAAGAAAGAATTCATTAGAATAATCATGATACATTGAAAGGAATAAGAAGATGAAAAACGAACTGCTTACAATAGGACCTGTTACTATCTACGGTTACGGCCTGATGATTGCAATCGGTATCATAGCGGCATACACCGTTGCTGAATTCAGGGCAAAAAGAAAAGGGTTGAATCACGAACTGATCTTTAATCTTACAATCTGGTGTTTGATTGGAGGAATTCTCGGTGCTAAAGTATTATTCTTGATAACGGAACTGAAGGATATTATTGCTGACCCAAGCCTCCTACTGGATATCTCCCATGGTTTTGTTGTTTATGGCGGTATCATCGGTGGTATTTTTTCAGGATACCTATATATCCGTATTAAAAAGCTGAATTTCCTGCAATATTTCGATCTGGTGATGCCTTCCATCGCTCTTGCACAAGGCTTCGGGCGCATTGGCTGTCTGCTCGCGGGCTGCTGTTATGGTGAGGAGACCTCAAGCGCATTTCACCTGATTTTTCATACCTCAGACTTTGCACCAAACGGAGTGGCTTTAGTTCCTACCCAGCCAATTTCAAGCATATTGGATTTCCTGAACTTCTTTACATTAATCACAATATCCAAACGTGCAAAAGCTGACGGTCAGGTTGCAGGCTTCTACCTCGTATTTTACAGTGTCGGAAGATTTATACTTGAATTCTTCCGAGGCGATTTAGAACGCGGTCAGATCGGTACATTATCCACTTCACAATTTATAGCCATCTTTATGTTCCTGATCGGTCTCGGAATTGTAATCATCTGTGGTCTTCATCCTCGAAAGACCGTAGTATTGGAAGATATAGAAGCCCCTCCTTCGGAAGAAGTTCCCTCCGAAGAAAGTAATAAAGCTGCGCAGAAGGCTGTCACTGAGATTGCAGAGGATGGCCATGAAGTAATCATTGAGGAATATGAACCGCAGGATAATAAGCTTGATCAATAAGTGCTTAATCAGACTCATATACAGATTATAACAGAAGGGCTGTTGCAACATACTCTACGACAACTTATATAGGAATATATATATTCCTATATAAGTTAAGTAGCTTTTGCAACAGCCCTGATTATCCTTTATGAACTTAATTATGAAACCTTATCGGAAGCTTATTCTAAAAGCATCGGAAGAAGATAATTCTTCGAATAAAGATACGTTCAAAAACCCAGCGGTTTCTTCTCCAACGGAAGCCTCTGACAAAAACATCGTCTACATCAATCGGATAGAACCAGAAGCTTTCGCCGGTGAATAGCCATATAAAGGTAAATCGTCTGATACATCCTCTCAACCCTCTTCGTCTGCGATTAAATTCATCTCTGTCGGGTCTGCCTTGCCCAGGACGTCCGGGAAACATTCCGCCACGTCTGCCTTCCGGTCCCTGTTCTTCCGGTCCGAATCTTCTTTCTGCCGCGGGGAGTTCCGGGATAAAATTCGGTGGCGGCGTCCGTGGTTCATCTCTTTCCGAAAACTGAGGCGGTCCTTCCGGAGGCATTTCCCGCGGAGGCATGAACGGCGGTACATTCCGAATCGGTTCCTCCTGAGGACGCCTGAAGAAGGGGCTACCTCCTCCCATATTCTGTATTTTTACAATATCCTTTTCCTGATCGTCTGTTCTATCAAAATTTTTGTCATTTTCCAAATTATAATCCCCTTTCTGCGCATCAATTATACTTTATTCTATGATTGATGCACAAAAAGGTTAAACCCACTACTTTACAGGCACCCAAATCTCAGTGACATAATCCTTGCTGCTACTATCCCCCTCTGGATAAGCTTCAAAATCCACCGTGTCCAAGGGCTGATACTCAGATTGTGCAAAAAATTCCGAATATACTCTTTTATACATCTTTTGTACAGAGTCCGGGAGTTCTCCGACACATTTGAATACCACCCAGGTCTGAGCCGGCAACGTCCAAAGTTCATATCCTGCAGGTGCAACTATATTTTGGTCACATTCGATCCCAATTGCATAACGAAAGGTCTCTTCCCCCTTCTTACTTGGCTCACACAGTCCGAGCATAGAATTTACTCCTACCTTCGCTTTCGCACAAAGTGCAGCAATTGTACCATCCTTCCTACTCTCTACCCAGAACTCTGATATCATTGATCCATTGTTATCACTCGGAAAGCTTCTCACCTTCGTCAAAACGGTGAAGCTTTCCCTCTTCCTTACCTGATACTCCATGATATTCCCACCTTTCAATGTGATTGTGATGGATAGTCGATTATAGGATTTCAGACTCGCACCCATACGGCGCGAAACAGAGGGAGAAATACCATGAAACCGGACAAATGCTTTCGTAAAGCTCTCCGGTGTATCATAGCAATATTTGTATGCAAGATCGATCACCTTCACCTTACCCGCAGATAACTCTTCCCCGGCAAGCGACAATCTCCTGTTACGAATATACTCTCCTACACTAGTACCGGTCAGCAGACCGAATATCCGTTGGAAGTGGAAGCTCGAGGAATAGGCTTTCTCCGCTATTACAGCAGTTTCCAGCTCCTCTGTGATATGGTCCTCAATGTAATCAATCGCTCGCTGCATTCCTTTCATCCAATCCATAAGTTCGCCTCCTCACAAGATATAGAATACCATGCCTTTTCTATATAATCCTGTCGTTCTGTGCTCAGATGTGTCTGATTTCTAGAAGTCCTTCCTACGGTAAATCCCGACAGAAATACAGTAAGATAGATATAATACAACCAAGGCTATTACAGGAAGCACCAGATAGGAGTATCGAGAAAAGAAATCAAGCGCTGCAATCAGCCCCTCCGGAATTTCTGAAGTTCCCTCCTTCATGATAGCATTGACAGTAGATGCCACAACATAAGGAACGATTATGGCAATAAAAAATATGATCCTTGATTTATCCACTCCAAGCTTAATGATAAAGGGAAATACAATGCTGTAAAGAACAATTACAATAATGGCACCGGAGAACGAGTTCGACACTGAGGTAAAGAGGCTTTCTGAATGCAATACAATATTGATGCCGATGGTTATAATACCGCTGAAGACTGTACCAAATAAAGTCAAAAGGATCAGCATAATATATTTGCTACTTACCATATCTTCCTTCGTGACCGGCATAGTCAGCGCATAGATATCCCATTTTGCCAGATCGTCATAGGAAAACAGACTTAAAGTCAAGATCGCGAACAGCATCGTGATGACGCTGCTGAAAAATCCGGTATCCTTTGAGGTTACAGCCAAGATTATATATAGCACAGACAATAGTCCAAATATTTTAAAGTTTTTTCTTAAATTAATAATATCCTTAAGAATCAATCCCTTCATATCAGTTCCTCTCCCTTCCCTGTATACGAATTAGATCACTTGTATCAGTCGATGCCTGCACCGATTTCCCTCTACTGATAAACAGCATAATCTCTTCGATTGAGGTTTTATCTATTGCATATTGATGATAACGCCTTTGAAATTCTTCCTTCCTGTGAATCATCACATCAGCACCAAAGCTGTTCTCTCTGACTCCAACGATAAAGCTGCGGTCAATCGCAGCCACATTCTCTTTACGGCAATGGAGGATGCCATACTGATAAATCAACTCGTCCTTACTTCTACAGAAAATAATCTTTCCCTGATGAATAAAGGTCACATAATCAGCAATCTTCTCGATATCACTGATGATATGGGAGGAAAGCAGGATGGTATGATCCTCTTCCTGGATAAATTCCAAAAAAATATCCAGTATCTCATCCCTTACCATAGGATCCAACCCACTCGTTGCTTCATCAAGGATCAGAAGCTTGGAATGATGAGATAGCGCTACTGCGATGGACAGCTTCATTTTCATTCCTCTGGAGAATTCCTTGATGATTTTATTCTGTGGCAGATGAAACCTGTCAATATACCCTTGAAACATCACTTCATCCCAGTTTTTATAGATATTTCTCATGATCAGACTGATATTCGTAATCGTTAAATTGTCATGAAAGTTACTACCATCAAATACTACCCCAAGTTCGGATTTCGCTTCCATTGTCAGGCTCCTTGAAGGGCAGCCAAGAAGGTATGCTTCCCCACTGTCTATATTGATTAGATCCAGCATCGCCTTAATCGTCGTTGTTTTACCTGCCCCGTTCTCTCCCACAAAACCCATGATAGAGCCTTTGGGAATACGAAAGCTGATATTGTCCAGTGTAAAATCCTTATATCGTTTGGTCAGACCTTGAATTACTACTGCATCTGTATCCATGAATTACTCCTCCTCATATATTAGTCTTATAATATCAATTATCTCATCGATTCCAATTCCACCGGCCTTCGCCCCTGCAACCGCTTTCCCTAAATGCTCTTCCACAATGCGAAGCTGCTCTTCCCGGACAAACTCCATATTTTTCTCAGCGACAAAGCTTCCCTTACCAATGACCGTATAGATGAATCCGTCGCGCTCCAGATCCTCATAAGCCCTCTTGGTGGTAATCACACTGATGCGAAGCTCCTTGGCCAAGGTTCTCATCGAAGGCAGTAAGCTTCCTGCCTCCAATTCTCCGCTGATGATCATTTGTTTCATTTGGGAAGTAATCTGCTCATAGATTGGTTTATCACTCGAATTGCTGATCAGTATATTCATTCTTTCCCTCCGGGGTGTTATAGTGTATATATTCGATATGCACAATATAACACTTCTTATCTCCTATGTCAATCACAAATTTTTATTCCTCGGCTGCAATAGTATAAGATAAAAAATACCTGATGATCGGTTCCTGGCGGTTACCAACAATCAGGCAGTTTTATAAATGTATGTTTTCCTTCGGAGCTGTCTACTTTTATTCCGAGTTATACGATACGAAAATAGGTATTACTCTAAACTAAGCAAAAGGCTTTTCCGCTGCCGCCGAAAAGCCTTTTTCTCTTATACTTGTAATTAAAATTGTCAGACAATAAACTTTTTAACTTCCTGAACCAGGTGCTCTGCATTCTTATTCAGCTTACCGGCCGATTCATTCAGCGTCTCAACTGATGACAGCTGCTCTGTGGAGGTCTGATTTATACTATTGGTGGAAGCTGCAATCTCTTCCAATACTGCAGAGATATTCTCAATGGCTGACAATGTACTGACTCTCGCCTCTTCAATATTACCAACATTATCAGTGATGTATTCTAAGAATACTACCAGCTTCTCAACACTCTCATCAATATTCTGATAGGAATCCGTCGTATTCTTAACTGCATTCTCCTGCAGCTTCATTACCTTCTCTGCTTTCTTCGCTATCTCGACCGCATTTCCTGTATCCTCCTGAATGCTTCCGATAATCTTCTTAATATCGTTAACCGAATTCTTGGACTGTTCGGCAAGCGTTCTGATCTCACTCGCTACAACTGCAAAGCCCTTACCATGCTCTCCAGCTCTTGCAGCTTCAATGGAAGCATTTAAGGATAGCAGGTTCGTCTGATTCGCAATATCATTGATAACATTGATAATCTTATTGATGGAAGACGATTTCTCAGCCAGCTTCTCGATCTCGGTAATGATTTGTGTTGTTGTTTCAATTGTGGACTGCGTCTGCTGATTCAGTTCCTCGGTAATAACGGTTCCCTGTTTAACGCTATTCTTGGTACTGTCAGCTATCTGCCCGATTTCCTTGGTATTCTCACTGACAAGTTCAATCTTCTTTGACAGATTATCCATCTGAAGCAGACACTCCTCAGCATCCTTTGCCTGCTGATTAATACCCTGCTCAATCTCAGTCATCGCCGACGATATATCTCCCGTTGATCGCAGGAATAAAGCCGAGGTTTTTGATACACTTTCTGAGGATACGGATACCTCACTGCTTAACTCCTTCACCTGTTGTATCAATTCTTTCATTTTTCTGAAGGTAATCTGTATTTCTTGAATCAGTATATAGAATTCATTCTTACGCTTCGAGTGGAACACAACAGTAAGATCACCTGTTGCTGCCTTCTGTAAGGTCTTATTAATACCCTGAATCGTTCTGGTGATAGTGGTAGACAGCAGGAAGGCAATAGCAATAGCCACAATAATTGCCAGGATTACAATAATATATGTAACCTGCTTAATACTATCTGCCTGGCTGTTGATCGTTGCCTTCGGCATAAGAGCGCAGAGTGTCGAACCTGTTTCTCCGATTTTGGAATACATAAACAGATAAGACTCTCCCTTGTAATCCACGAATTTTGAACCGCTGGCCTCTTCGCTGGCCAGAGCCTCCTGATAGAAGGTCTCATTCAAGAAGACCGGTTCTGCTCCGGCTCCGTCCACTACAGAAGTATCTTTATCTTTATTGGAAAAATCAATAATCTCTCTGTTATCAGGAGTAACCAGTCCCAGATATCCTGATTTATCAAAATTCAGATTCGCCAGAATATTATTTACGGTTTCCGCTTTCAGCTCAATAATTAAAAATGCATAAGGGTTAATTCTTCTCATAATACGCATGGAATAATCCTCGGTACTGTCCTCGAATAAGGTATCAAAAAATTCATCCTGTGCATCCCATAAGCATTGATATTTATTTTCCAGTAAAAACTTACCAATTTCCGTTTCCTTAGCTTGCGCAAAAACACCTTGATCAAATAGTATTCCTGAGGTAGTAATACTATATGTTTTATCAGTGAGTAGATATATATCTTTAATAAATTCATCCGTGGACTTTTTCGCCGTGAATGCGCTCGTAATAGAATTTCGTCTGTTACTTTGATCCAAAATATTATCATTGTTCATCAGGTATTTTGATATAGTATCGTCACTTATATATTGGATACTGGTGGCTTCCACTGCTTCAAAACCAAAACGCATATATTCAGCAGCCATGTTAATTGCTTCCACAGTAGCATTCTTATAATTGTTTTGGATACCTGAAGATGCTTTTTGGAAAGATACGACACCAAGGATAATAATAAACACAATCGGAACCATAAAAGCCGCACTCAAAGCAAATCTCAAACTTGAAAAGAATTTGACTCTTGTAATGCTCTCCATAAGCTCCTGCTTGTCCTCCTGCAGCTTGGTCGTGTTATTATCCGCTGTTTCTTTCATCTTCTTTTCCTTTACCACCTTCTTTATCTTTAGTTTTTTTAAAAATAATTGCAAATTCTCCTTTGCGTTTCCGACTGTAAACTTCATACAGCATACCTCCAGAACATCCTATGTATTGATCCAACCCATTCATAAACCCCGCAATACCTTAATTAGTATTGTCAATTAATTATATCATCTTTATCCAAAAAGTGCTAGTTGTATACCAGTAACAAATATGACGATTTTGTCTTCTGTCATAGGATAAAATAAGATCATTTTCCGTCATTTTTAACAAGATAATATCATGTAATTGTCATAATAAAGGAAGTCATGGCGCTTTGCGGCTCATCACATCAGTAGGAATGTCATTACCCCGAAAAATAAAGTGGTACTTATCCCCTATTTGTTGTATAATACCTTTAGTTAAACTACAGGAGGAATGGTATATGATGAAATATCTTCCACAGCTGTTAGCCATGGTCATCACAGGCTTTCTATCCATGAGCCTCTCCATCCGGTTCGGCTGGAGCAAAAAACTATGGTCAGTAATTAACAGAAGGCTTAATCCGATTTACGATGCAACTGTCTGGATTTTATTCGCTGCATTTTTACATATTACAGTACAATGGATCTGTGCTTCTGTGGGTATTACCAATACCGGACTGATTACAGGTGCTGCCATCGGGTTGTATCTGGGTCTGGTCCCAAATCTTAAAAATCCACGAAAAAAGAACCCTCGGTAGACTACCGGGGGTAAACGATAAAACAGCCTCCCGGGCGGCTGTTGCCGTCTGGCAGACTATTTTATCAGTTATATAGGGACGGAATTAAAGTGATAAGCTATATTATAATCCATCAGGAAACAGAACAATCCGTAATCCTGCATAATCTGGATATCAGTATATACCTTTCAAGTATTTTCTTCAAGTTCTTTTGCCTTTTTTTCATACTATTCCGTATATTTACTAAAAAATTTACTGGAAACCACTGCTTCTATCAGCTTATGCCTTATAATTAATTATAATTTTGAAGACATCCGAAGCACTCCTTCGTTCTTATTTCATGAGCAGGTAAACGGGCAAGGCTCATTGATGATACACGCGATTACGCGTTGGAATGGAGGAACCATGAAAAAATTTCTTAAATTTATTGCTGTAGTTATCGTGTTTCTGCTTTCCTTCACCTTATTTCGTAAGGTGGCAGCAAAGCTTAAACTTAAACTACCCAAAAAGCGTATGGCTAAGTTGGCATGAAACCAGAAATTGTTGAAGATATTTTGATTTTACTTTCGTTATAATTATCGAAGGGTGAAGGGAGGCGGATAAGATCAATACCGAACAGTATTACGAATATCTGATTGATACGTATCAAAACTTAATATTCTCAATCTGTTACAAAATCGTAAAAGATTATTTTGATGCAGAAGACCTTGCCCAAGAGACCTTTCTTTCCGCCTATAAGCATCTATCCACCTTCGACCGGCAATACGAGAAAGCCTGGTTGTGTCGTATCGCAACCAACAAATGTCTTGATTTCATCAAAAGGGCAGACCGTCAGAGTATACCGACAGAGAACGAATATTTCCTGACCCAAAAGGATAAGGAACCCTCTCCGGAGGACAATGTATTGGAACACGAGGTGAAGCGACAGCTTTCCGAAAGATGCAACAACCTCAAATCACCATATCGAGAAATAGCATTCGATTTCTTCTACCGGGAACTGACTGCATCTGAGATTGCTGAAAATACCGGTAAAAATCTGAAGACAGTCCAAACCCAGATTTACAGGGCAAGGGCAATGTTACAGAAAACCTATAGGAAGGGGGCTGTTTTAAATGAATGACAAAAAACATATCTGCAAGGACGAATTTGATCTATTTCTGCAAGGTCGTATGGATCAGAACCAAACCATTGCTTTCTTAGAACATATCGGAGCCTGCAATTTCTGTGCAGACCAGTTAGAGGTCCATATGGCTTCGGATATGCTTCCTGCTCCCAGAAACTTTAAGGATGATTTGCTTACGGCAACCAAACGTCCGGAGATACAGCTCGCAAGACGGGCTCAGGAAACCTCTAAGAAGATGCAGCTCCTCTTCTACAGTCTGAAAGTCGGGACAGCAGCCGTCGGAGCGCTCCTGCTTCTATTCCTGACCATGAATTTTTCAAGCATTCAGGGTATTCCTAACGAACAACCCTCTATGAAATGGGACGATAATAACTTTTCCCTGACCGATACGTTAAGGGACAACATGTATAAAATGAGTGATAATATGTTGAATTTTTCAAACAACATCATCAATATGGAGGTAATTAAAAATGATAAGAAAGAAAAGTAGTTTTCTAACCTTTTGTTTTTCCCTGTTACCCGGTGCAGGGCAGATGTATATGGGATTTATGAAACGAGGAGTCAGCCTGATGGGTATCTTCTTCCTGCTGGTATTTGCATCGACCTGGTTAAATATCGGGCCTCTGATGGCAATAGCACCGATTATTTGGTTCTATGCCTTCTTTGATACACATAACCTGCGCGCCATGCCGGATGATGAATTTTACACCATGGAGGATAATTATATTGCCATTCCCGAATTCTTCAAGGAGAAAGCGGGTGAGCTTCAGGATAAATACCGCAGTGCCCTCGCAGCTATACTAATCATTATCGGTGTATGCAGCCTGTGGAATAATGTATATGATCTGATTGAAGGCTCCGTACCGCGGTTTATAGCAAATGCCTTCTACAAATTCGGACGTTTCATCCCTCAGCTATTAGTCAGCGCATTAATCATTGCTCTGGGTGTATACCTGATCCGAGGTAAAAAGAAGGATCTGGATAATATAGAAAAGGATAAATTCCTGGAAGACAAAGGAGGTTTATCGTAATGCAAAAAACACATAAAGTCGGAACCATCACCCTCGGCGGAATGCTGATAACCTTCGGTATCCTGTTCCTGCTTCGAATCTTTATCGAGACCCTCAGCTATGAATTCATATTCCATCTATGGCCGGTTATCTTTATCTTCCTCGGTATCGAGATACTGATTGCCAGCTTCAGAGCAAAGGAAACCAAGCTCGTATATGATACAACTGCAATTGTCCTGATTGTAATCCTTTCTGTGTTTGCAATGGGCATGGCAGCCGTGGATTATTGCATGAATGTGACAAATTCACATCTGTCGATTCGCTATTGACATAGATCAGAAAGATTCCTCTGATCCTACAGAGTAAGCCTACCCATGTCGGTTTACCGACATTCTCCCACTTTGAATATAGCCCTGATGGGCGCCCCTCGAAGATATCTTCGAGGGGTTTTTTATTGGGAACATGGTGATTGTATATCAATACTGTTCATCAATTAATTTTCTGATATCCGGAGCAATAACCTTCGAAATGGTTTGAGTATGTTTTGGGGCTGGAGCGGCATACTAACGAAAAAGATATGAATAGTACAGATATTTTTTGGAGGTGGGCATATGGGAGTATCACATAAGGGTGCTATTTCGCTGGGTTTACTATATATTCCTGTGGGGCTGTATACGACAACCAGAGACAATGATGTAAAATTCAATCAGCTTTGTAAGGATACCAAGGAGCGGGTCAGGTATAAAAAAATCTGCCCCAGCTGCAACAAAGAGGTAAAATCAGAGGATATCATTAAGGGCTATGAGTATGAAGAGGACAAGTATGTCATCATGACCGAGGAGGAGCTGGAGAAAATCAAGACTAAGAAGGATAAGACCATTCATATCCTCCAATTCGTCAATCTCTCTGAGATAGATTCTATCTACTATGAAAGAAATTATTATGCCCTTCCGGAAGCCGGTGCCGAGAAAGCCTTTGAACTCCTGCGGTCGGCCATGTTCGGAGAACAGAAGGTGGCCTTGGCCAAAACCGTGATCGGTACAAAGGAAAATCTAATTGTACTATACCCGACCCAGGACGGCATTATTGCAAAGACTCTGTACTATCAGGATGAAATTATCGGCGTACCGAAACAGCTTCCCTCGGTTGAGCTTACAGATGCTGAAATTATGATGGCCAAGACTCTGATTACCTCCATGACTGCTCCCTTTGAGGCGGAACAGTTCAAGGATGAATATCAGGAGCGTCTCAGGGACGCTATCTTGCAGAAAATTCACGGAAAGGATATTGTCGCCGCTGATACACAAGCTCCGGGTAATGTCATTGACCTAATGGAAGCTCTTCAAAAGACATTGGCGATGTCACAGAACCAGGGAGCTACAGGCAAAGGAAATCCTTATGACACCTCGGATCAAAAGCTGAGTGGTACGGCATGATGGATTTATTCGAAGAAAAGAACATCAAGCCAATGCTGATTTCAGAGATGACGCAGCCCTTTAATAATCCCGAGTGGATCTACGAGCTGAAACTGGACGGTATACGCTGCATTGCATATCTGGATAATCGGACAGAACTGCGTAATAAAAGAAATGACCGGCTGCTCCCAAAGGTGCCAGAGCTTAGCTCTATCCATGAATTGGCCAAGTACCGCTGTATCCTGGACGGTGAGCTGGTTATCCTCCGCAATGGAGTACCGGATTTCTTTGAGCTTCAGCGAAGAACGCTTACCACCAACCGGCTGAAGCTTCAATTATCCTATGAAAGCTATCCCGCAAGCTTCGTCGCCTATGACATCCTGTATCTTAAGGACACCTCCCTTCTCGAGCTTCCTTTGCTCGAACGTAAAAAACTTTTGAGTAACACTATTTCCGAAACTCCCTCTCTTGCTGTCAGCAGATACCTACCCGAGAAAGGCATTGAACTCTTTGCGGTTGCTAAAGCTCAGGGCTTGGAGGGAGTCATTGCTAAGAAGAGCAACAGTAAATATTATCTCGATAAACGGACTAAGGATTGGATCAAATTCAAATTTCTTGCCGACGAGGACTTTGTCGTATGCGGTTATATCATAAAGGAGAAAGGAATCACCAGTATTGTTCTCGGTCAGTATGACAGGAATGAGATGATTTATAGAGGTCACGTAACTCTTGGAGTAAAGTACGGTGATTTAAAGAAATTGGAAACCACGACCTCATCCCCCTTTCCCGCAGTTCCTCCCGGTAACGAGAATGCCATATGGCTAAAACCCACCCTGGTCTGTACTGTCCAGTATATGCCAAATGATAAGGGCATGCTACGACAGCCTGTATTGAAGGGCTTTCGAGATGACAAGGCACCGATAGAATGCCAGTGGGTGAAGCATAGTTAGATCCTGCCCATGGGATGCACAAATAAAGAACGCTGAAAGCTTGCCGTCTTTCAGCGTTCTTTTCAAATATATAAAGAGAAGGAGTAAGCGCTATTTATTTAAAGTAGGAGACACCTGACTCAAAAATACGCTGATCCATTTCACCGATAATATTAACTGCCACAGAAGAGCCGATACGTTCCGAGTGAGCCATCTTTCCGAGTACTCTGCCGTCCGGACTGGTGATACCCTCGATAGCACAATAAGAACCATTCGGGTTAAAATCCTCGTCCATAGTCGGGTTCCCCTGAAGATCAACATACTGGGTGGCTACCTGTCCGTTTGCAGTAAGCTTTTTGATCCATTCCTCACTTGCAACAAATCTGCCTTCTCCGTGGGATGTAGGAATGGAGTAGATGCCGCCAAGCTCAGCCTTCATCAGCCAGGGAGATTTGTTGGTTACTACCTTCGTATACACGACTTTGGACACATGCCTTCCGATGTTATTCGTTGCCAGAGTAGGGGAATCCTCCTTCTGGGGTGTAATCTCGCCATAAGGCAGCAGACCAAGCTTAATTAATGCCTGGAAGCCATTGCAGATACCGAGAACTAAACCATCGCGATTATTGATAAGGTCACTGACAGCCTCCTTAATCCGATCGTTACGGAACGCTGTCGCAATAAACTTTCCTGAACCGTCGGGCTCGTCTCCGGCAGAAAAGCCACCGGGGAACATAAGAATCTGCGCCCCCTGTATTCCCTCTGCAAAGGCTCCCACAGATTCTCGGATTTGATCCTCCGACATATTTCTAAATACGATAGTCTCAACCTCAGCACCTGCTCTTTGGAAGGCTGCCCGTGTATCATATTCGCAGTTGGTTCCGGGGAACACCGGAATAAATACCTTCGGCTTTGCTATCTTATTTCTTGCTGTATAAATCTGCTTTGCATCATAAAGCTTTGCCAGTGGCTTGACCTCAGGAACCTGAGAACGGGTAGGATATACCTTCTCCAGTGTTCCGGTCCAGGCCTCCAAAGCATCCTCCAGCTGTATCATTTCCTCCTGAAAACTAATTTCCCGCGCTTCGGAAACTGTCCCGACTACAGTATATTCTCCATCAGCAAAGCCTGCTTTTTTAAGAACAGCAACGGCAGACTCCGACAACTCTGCCACTACATCACCATAGCCCGGAAGGAATAATTCCTCGCTGGAAAGCGACCCGGATAACTTCACACCCAGCTTGTTACCAAAGGCCATCTTACTGACTGCTTCAGCAATTCCTCCAAAACCAAGAGCAAAGGCAGACTTTATTTGACCGTCTCTGATCAGCTTTGTAATATTGGTATACAGAGCCATAACCTGCGCATAATCCGGCAGATCATACTCATCCTTTTTCATATTAAATTTAACAATCACATTCCCGGGCTGTTTTAACTCTGTTGTAATGATATCCTTAGATTTTGCGATATCTACTGCAAAGGACACCAACGTCGGAGGAACATCGATATCGTTAAAGCTGCCGGACATACTGTCCTTACCTCCGATGGAGGGCAGCCCCAGCTTAACCTGAGCATCATATGCTCCCAACAGCGCAACCAGAGGTTCACCCCAGCGCTTAGGGTCATTCCCGAGCTTACGGAAGAACTCCTGGAAGGTAAATCTGATCTTCGTATGGTCACCGCCTGCCGCAACAATCTTGGCAACAGAGGATAAAACCGCATAGACTGAGCCATGGAAAGGTGACCAGCTGGAAAGGTAGGGATCAAAGCCGTAACTCATCATAGATACGGTATCACAGTTGCCGGAAAGTACCGGTAGCTTTGCTGTCATGGTCTGTATCGGGGAGAGCTGATACTTGCCGCCATAGGGCATCGTTACGGTAGCCGCACCGATGGAGCTGTCAAACATCTCCACCAGACCCTTCTTGGAGCATACATTCAAAGCGGATAAGGTCTTCAACCAGGTATCCTTGACCGAACCCTCCTTGATAACCACACCACTTTTCAGATAATTGTCTTCCTTCGCCGGCAGAGTAATGCTGGCTGCCGCTTCCTGATGCGCACCGTTGGTATCCAGAAATGCTCTGGAGATATTTACGATTTCCTTGCCCCTCCAGTTCATGACAAGCCTGGGCTCCTCAGTAACTTTTGCCACCACTACTGCTTCGAGATTCTCCTCCTGTGCAAAGGCAAGCATCCGATCAGCGTCCTTCGGGTCAACCACGACCGCCATTCTTTCCTGTGATTCGGAAATCGCAAGCTCCGTACCGTCAAGACCTGCATATTTCTTTGGAACTCTATCAAGCTCAATTGTAAGGCCTGCTGCCAGCTCTCCGATTGCTACAGATACTCCGCCGGCACCAAAGTCATTACATTTTTTAATCAGTCTGCTTACTTCCTCTCTGCGGAACAGCCTCTGCAGCTTACGTTCCGTAGGGGCATTTCCCTTCTGGACCTCAGCTCCGCAGGTTTCAATCGATTCGGTGGTATGACTCTTGGAGGAGCCTGTTGCTCCGCCGCAGCCGTCACGTCCGGTTCTTCCACCCATCAGGATGATCACATCTCCCGGATCGGAATTCTCGCGAATGACATTTTTTCTCGGTGCAGCTCCCATGACAGCACCGATTTCCAGTCTCTTAGCCACATAATTCGGATGATACACTTCATCTACCAGACCGGTAGCCAGACCAATCTGATTACCGTAGGAGCTGTAGCCTGCCGCCGCACCGGTACAGATTTTTCTCTGTGCCAGCTTACCCTTCAGGGTCTCCTTTAAGGATACTGCGGGATCGGCCGCACCTGTCACACGCATAGCTTGATATACATAACCTCTGCCTGACAGCGGATCTCGGATGGCACCGCCAAGACAGGTTGCCGCACCACCGAAGGGCTCAATCTCCGTCGGATGGTTGTGCGTCTCGTTTTTGAAGAACACAAGCCATTCCTCAGTCTTCCCATCTATCTCAACCGGGACGATAATGGAGCAGGCGTTAATCTCATCTGAAACCTCCATATCCTCCAGTTTACCATCAGCCTTTAGCTTCTTCATTGCTAAAAGTGCGATATCCATCAAAGAGACATACTTATCCTTCCTATCTGCGTAAAGCTTACTACGTTCCTTCAGATAGCTTTCATAAGCTTCCCGGATGGGCTTTGCATAATAGCCCTCTTCTATGCTGATCTCTTTTAATTCCGTCAGGAAGGTGGTATGTCTGCAATGATCGGACCAATAGGTATCAAGTACCCTGATCTCGGTCATGGACGGGTCACGCTTCTCTTCGGATTGATAATAATTTTGTATATGCAGAAAGTCCTGAAAGGTCATGGCCAGATTCAGAGAAGAATACAGCTCCATCAGCTTCTGTTCAGGCATAGTCCGAAATCCGGACAGAATCAAGACATCCTCAGGTTCTTCAAACTCTGTAATTAAAGTTCCCGGCTTTGCTTCCTCCGCTTCTCTGGAGTCTACCGGATTGATGCAGTAGCCTTTGATTTTCTCGAACTCTTCCTCAGTAATGCTTCCTGAGAGAATATAGGTGGTAGCGGAGCGAATCACCGGTTCCTCCTTCTCATCGAGCAGCTTTACGCACTGTTCCGCAGAATCGGCACGCATATCGAACTGTCCCGGGAGATATTCCACAGTAAAAATCTTATCCTCACTGCCTGCTTCGAACTTCTCTTCATATAAGTAATCTAGCGGAGGTTCGGAGAATACGGTTCCAAGTGCCTTTCGATAGGTCTCCTCTCTAAGATTCTCTATATCATATCGGATTAAAACCCGTACTGTATCCAATCCCTTCATACCCAGATAACTGCGGAGTTCGGATTTTAGCTCCTTCTCTCTGACAGCATATGGCTTTTTCTTTTCCACATAGATTCTTCTTACGTCCTTCATTCGATATACTCCCTTCCATAAGGAGGTCCAAGCCCCATATTTACGTAATATCCTTCGAATTTGCCTTCTATCCGGCCAATCATTACTTGCATTATAGCATAACATGTCTTATAATCATAATTAATATATATTAACCTTTTTATTAGGTTTGCTAATAGATATTCGAGGCTATTTATGTAATTTAATTCAAGCAGACAAAAGGTCATGCCAGTGGACCTTTTGTCTTTCTAATCAATATAAGCAAGTAATCCGGAGCTATGATCGGAACACTTTGATACATATTATCCAATCGCCGGATCTTTTGTTGAACCAATGCTATTATATATTAAATTAAAATTTACATTAAGCATGAAAGCGCAGTTAAGGAGGTACTTATGGACATTAACTATGAACTGTATAAGGTCTTTTATCATGTAGCAAAAAGCCTTAGCTTCAGCGATGCGGCCGATACCCTGTTCATCTCCCAGTCAGCTGTCAGCCAGTCTATCAAAGCCCTGGAAAAGCGTTTAAATCAATCACTGTTCATCCGCAGCACCAAAAGGGTAGCACTTACCAAGGAGGGTGAGCTTTTATTAAAGCACATTGAACCCGCCATCAACCTGATCAGCCGTGGTGAGAATCAGTTATGTGCCGATCCTCAGAGCGGTGTGCAACTAAGAATTGGGGCGAGCGACACCATCTGCCGTTATTATCTCGTACCTTACTTGAATAAATTTCATAAGCAATATCCGAACATCCACATCAAGGTTACCAATGCTACCTCCATGCAATGCGCAAAGCTTCTGGAGCGTAACGATGTCGATGTGATTGTAACCAACTCACCCAACTCCGCCTTGAACAATCTCATGCAGATTCTTCCCGTAAAAGAATTTCGGGATATCTTTATAGCAAGCCAGGAGGCTTTTCCCCTGCAGGATCATCCAATCTCTTTGCAGGAGCTCCAGCAGTATCCGATCCTCATGCTGGATAAGCGCTCTACCACAAGCATGTTTCTCCATAACCTGTTCCTGGAAAACTCTTTGGATCTGGTCCCAGCCATTGAGCTCAGCAGCAACGATTTATTGATAGATCTGGCAAAAATCGGCCTCGGTATCGCATTTATTCCTGATTACTGTGTAAAGGAGCTGGAGGACCTGGCGGTTATCAATATTGATAAGGAAATCCCCTCCCGAATGCTGGTGGCAGCTTATAACAATGACATTCCTCTGTCGGATGCGGCCAAATACTTCATTGACAGCCTGACGGAGAATGTAACAGGTGAGACTAAATAGCTGCGGTAAATATTAATGAAAGCCTGCCTTGCAGACTTTCATTAATCATGTACTAAAAAGAGGCCGATGCAAATTCTAATCCTTGATACCCATCAGAATTATGCATTAGCCTCTTTTTGATATAAATCTATTCCATAGCTCCTTATTCCAGGAGCAGGAAACCATCGGTGCATTCTCCGGTATAGCTTGTTTCTATCATTGCCTTAGGAGTCAAGTCCACTATCTCACCGTTACTAATCTTTGCGATTATAATATAAACACCTTCGGATTTAGGTGAATAGGATACATCTGACATGGGCTGATAGCTGCATACCTTAGTTACCTCATTATGCTCTAAATCGATTGCGTAAATATCTGCAGTATCATCATCCAGGCTTAAGTCAAGCTGAGGTATGGTGAGCGTTGAAGTGTTGGAAAGCTTGAGGCCATTACCATACTCTCGATATACCAAATCATTCTGATTATCCGAACTCATAGTATCATATCCAGGAACACCGTCACTAGTCCTTGATGCATTGATTTCCTTCTTGCTGTCTGCATCCTCCTCCTGAGCCTTCATCGAATTATTCTGCGCATAATATTCCCTATGGCTTTCCGTATTATTTGACGCAATGTTCAATATACTGAAAATTAATGATTAACAAAGCTAAGAATAAAACACCAAATAGCTTTCTCATACATTTTCTCCTTTAATGACAGATCTAAAATATATATCAGTAGGTTTCGAATTTATGCTTGGCGGTTGTCAGCTCTAAGGTCTGTGTCTCCCAGTCATCAATTTGTATTGTTACCGTAAACACAGCATCCTCCGGCGGTGTCGCTCCGTTTCCTCCGCCTGTCAATTTAAATACCTTGGAATTTATGTGTTCCCTCACATCATATTCTCTCTCCATACTTCCGCCCACAACAGAGCCTTCATAGGAAATCTTCACATGTCTGATGCCCTGTAGCTCCTGAAGCTCTCCCTTATAAGCAACAATCAAAGCATCCTTATAGTGATTTTCTACATCCAGAGCTCCCTTGTCGTTCGTATAGAAGGTGATAGAACCCTCCAGCTTATATTCCGCTTCCCAGAGATCATTCTCGTCGCGGTAGGTATAATTATAGTTAGTTACGTCTTTATCTTTGCTGCAACCGTCAAGCATCAGGATAATAATGATACAGATACAGCCTAGGGCAATGAATCTTCTCATATTTCTACCCCTTTCCGCATTCACTCAATGCGCATATAACTTAGTACCGCTTCTAACCTGATTATATACCAATTACTGTAAAAATACCATCCTTTCTTGCATTCCCTGGATATACTTTGGGCGAACAGCACTACCTACTATGCAGAGCATCGAAAGTGCCAGCTTCACAGGCATTGCCCATGATATAAAAAGCTCTGTTCTCACTCACTGATATTAAGGAGTCTCGAACAGAGCCTGTTATATATTCTTGAATAATCCTAATCCTGATCTGCTTATTTACTTAATTCCTTAATTCGGTTCTGGATGATGGTATTGTAATTGAGCACCTGTCTCTCATATTCCTCGTTCATGTATTTGGAGGTAATCATAAAATCCGCAGTCGCCTTATTATTCGCTACCGGAATATCATAAACTGCACAGATACGAAGGAGTGCCTTCACATCGGGATCATGGGGCTGAGACTCCAACGGGTCCCAGAAGAAGATGACAAAATCAATATTACCTTCCACAATTCTTGATCCAATCTGCTGATCTCCGCCTAGGGGACCGCTGTTATACGCCTTTACCGGCAGCTCTGTCCTATCCGCGATCATTCTTGCAGTCGTTCCCGTACCGCACAGAAAATGGTTCTTTAAGATATCCTTATTCGCCTCAACCCATTCCACCAGCGCTTTCTTCTTACTATCATGAGCAATCAGAGCTATATGTTTTTGTTTTTCAATCGTAAAGTTGATATATTCATCCTGAAGCATTGTCTTATCCTCTCCTCCAACCATGTTTTCACAAGTAAGTTATCTAGGTATCTGCAAGCAAGCTTGCAATTTATATCATAGCTGAAAAATCAGGCAGATGCAAGCAACATTATGTTAATTCGTAGTAAAACTCAATGTAGATTAACACAATAGCTGAACTATATGGATGAGAGGGTTAGGCTTCTACTAAATAATTTCCTGCTTCAGGGCATCGATAATATTCTCTTTCTTCACCTTGGAGCTTGAATAAAGCATCGCTGTGCCAACAATTACAAATACCGAAATCACTACCGTCAGTATACTCTTTATCGGAAGCTCAAAAGGAAAACGGAAGCTGATCATCAGAGCCTGATGCGTCATATACATCATGGCTATGCTGACAGGCAGCCCATAGCATAAGGCTTTTATACCGTAAAAAACACTTTCATAATTCAACATCTTATTAAAACCCTTTGGAGTAATCCCGACGGATTTCAGCATAGCAAATTCTCTCTTTCGTAAAGCTATACTCGTGGATATGGTATTGATGATATTAGCTACGCAGATCGCAGTAATCAGGATCAAAAAGGCATACGTAAACACGCTAACCATAAGCCCCATTTGCTTCTCATTCTGGCGGAAGGTATACAGATTCCTGATATACAGCTTATCCACTCCTACGGTATTCTGGACAACCTCCAGTTCTTCCTGCAGCTTCATCGGCTGTTTACTGTTATAGAATACATAGGTACTAGTCCAAGAAGAGGCCTCTTTTTCCTTCCCCTGCAGGAGTGCATCTGCAGTCTGCCTGGAGATTATAATGTTCACCTCTGCTTCCCTTCCTGTCGTATGGATTCCCATAGGGAGCTTATCTGTCAGCAGCCCAATCTTTACGGAACCCAAGTCTTCCCGATGATCCGCTCCAGTGTCTCCAAGCTTCATAGTCAGGCTTCTCCCTTTTTTCGTCTTGAGAGCCTTCGAATTAACGTATTGATCTGTGACTTCATCCTTATAGGTGATGCCATCGATCAGGATAACGGTAGGGTCTAAGGTATCTGTCAAAGCCGTATAATCTGCTCCCACCTCGTCAGCATAGCTACGCATCGCTTTTTCTTCCAGAATATTCACATGGACCGCATAGGGATACGTTCCATCCTTTACAAATTCCTTGCTATTATCCTTTAGAAAATCCGCAATATCGGACTCCTCAATCCAGGTCGAAGCGCTCAAGCTGTCAATCCTCGAATACTCTGTGACATTTATAAGTGATGTAAGCTGTCCTAGAAGGCTTTCTTTATCTTGGTCATTATCTGCACTAAGGATGGTATATACGTCGAAGTTAATCCCATCCTGGGTCATAATCAGAGATTTCTTCACACTATCGGTAAAGTCCGTCACTACCAGGAACAGCATCATACTAATGATTAGAGAAAATACCGTAGCTTGATATCTCTTATGATTTCTTTTCAGATTTTTAAGTCCAAGATCTCCCTCCATACCAAAGATTTTACGAGTAATCTTTAAGGTATGCACCTGTCTCCTCCTGATTCTGATATCTGTAGATTGACGAATGGCGTCTATGGCGGAAATATTGGAAGCCCGTCGTGCAGGAATATAAGTAGAAATCAAGATAGTCAAACCGGAAACCACCACAGCAATGAATATAGTAATTGGATATATTTTTATCCGAAGGCCCACCTCTACATACATAGCATTTTTTACAATTGGATTGATGCATAGATAGGTAATCCCAAGTCCAAGATATCCGGCTGCGATTCCCAGCGGGATACTAATTGCACCTATGACGGCTCCTTCAAAGAAGACCGAATTTCTCTTCTGTCTCTTCGTCGCTCCGACGCTGGACAGCATCCCCAGATATCTCGAGCGCTCTGATACGGATATGGCAAAGGCATTATAAATCAAGGAAATTGACCCGATCATTATGATGCAGATGATGATGCCCGAAAGAATGTAAAGCATATTACGGACCTGATCATCCTTAACTACTCCATAATATCTCAGAAGCATAGAATTAAACTCGATACTACTCTCCGGCAGAAGCTTCTGAGCGTGATCAAAAAGATTATTTGTTACTTTTTTATATATCACAGATGCATCAAAGGTCCCCTCTCCGGCTGCAGATTGTTCATCCAGAAAGGTCAACGCAGTATAGCCCGGTGCCCACGTATATTCATCGGGAGGAGTTTTGATAAAACCGACAATGGTATAGCTCCTGTCGGTATCTCCTGTCAGGTGTTCTTGCAGCTTTCCATCCTCCCATAAAAGTGAGGTGCTCTGATACAACTCCTGCTCTTCCTGGCCCTGAAGAGCTCCCATTCTTTTACCAATCGTCAGGGTTACCCGGTTACCGAGCAGATACTTCACCTTTCCATTCGTGAGAACTGCTTCAGCGACCACCAATTCGTCCGGCTTCTCAGGCAATCTGCCCTGTGTAAGCTCAATCGGGAAATGCTCAAAGCCTTCTCTGCTTAACTCCTTCAGGTAGAAATATGGTTTATTCTTATTCTGACTACCGGGAAGAAGGCTATAGCCTAATTCCTTGCTTAGAATAATAGTTTTAACCTCCTCATCCTTCTGAAGCGTTTGCAGCTGACTCATATTGATACCGATATATTTTGTATGCCATTCCCCGTTTCTCTTTATCTCTCCCCGCTGCATCAGGTCCACAAAGGATAACGCAAGAACAGCCACCGCTGTAATCATTGCTGCGGAAATAATCGTCCCTATGATTGTGACAAGGGTACGCTTCTTATTCAGCATCAGCTGGCGAAGAGTCAATTTATTGACTATGTTCATGGACGGATCACCTCATTCCGGGTGATATGACCATCCTCAATCGCTATGATACGATCCGCCTGAAGGGCAATCCTCTCATCATGGGTAATCACCAGCAGCGTCTGCTGATAGGTCTTATTAAACATTTTAAGTAATTCAATGATTTCACCGCTGTTCTTGCTGTCTAAGTTACCGGTCGGCTCATCCGCCAGCATAATGGCCGGATTATTAATCAGTGCCCTTCCGATCGAAACTCTCTGTTGTTGGCCGCCGGACAGCTGGTTTGGCAAATGCTTCAGACGATTTTCCAGATTTAGTGACTTTACGATCCCTGCGAACTGCTTCTGGTCAACCCTTTGCTCATCCAGAAGCAAGGGCAGCATAATATTCTCCTCCACCGTAAGTACAGGAATCAGATTATAAAATTGATAGACCAAACCGATCTGGCGACGCCGGAAGATGGCAAGCTGAGTCTCATTCAAGCTATAGATATCAGCAGAATCTACATAAACCCTACCCGAGGTAGGACGGTCGACCCCTCCCAGAAGGTGTAGCAGCGTGGATTTTCCGGATCCCGAAGGACCGATGATTGCTACAAATTCTCCTTTGTTAATCGTAAAATTAATATCATCAATTGCCTTTACGGCAGTTTCTCCTGTCCCATATTGTTTAGACAGATGCTCTACTCTTAATATTTCCATGACAGACCTCCTGCTATAGTTGGCTTTCTAAGCCATACTAGATTAAAGTGTCAAAAGGTGCTTCGCACATTTTACGGATACATATCCTTGCTATTACAAGCGAGCTTGCATAGCAAGGACACGTATCCGTAAAGCACCTACGGTGCTTTTGATACTTTATCCATACTATAAATTTAACCTGTGCATATTACTTTCCCATGACTGTAAAATTACAGTTTTGTCACAAAACTTGTGTCTCAAATTATTCATTAAGAGACCTGTTGATAGAACTTTATGCTAAAGCTCGTACCCTCACCTTTCTTACTAGTAACACTGATATCCCCATTCTGACCGGCGATGATGCCCTGTGCCATCGCAAGACCGATCCCTACACTGTCCGAAGATGCGTTTTTGCCTTTATAAAAGCGTTGAAAGAGAAACGGCAGATCCTCCTTGTCTATCCCGCTGCCGTTATCTGCGATAATAATCTCCGTATAAATAGGATTTTGCGAGTAATTAATTCTGATCGTACCTCCAACCCCCGTATGCTCGATACAGTTTTTGAGGATATTAATTAATGCCTCACAGGTCCAGTCATTATCCCCCCGAAAAGAAGCTTCAGTCTCCCCCTCCACCAGCAGAGTCTGTTCCTTCAGCTCCATCGGAATAAGCAAAGGCTTTGTGACTTTCCAAAGCAGCTTCTTAACCATAATCTCCTCCTGCTTGAACTGAAGCGTACCGGCATCCATTCTTGCCAGTTTTAATAGAGAAGACAGCAGCCATTCCATTCTGGATAGCTGAGACTCAAGATTCCTGGAAAATTCCCTTCTCTTCTCCGGCTCCAGCTTCTCACTCTGCAGAAGCTCTGCCATCACCGACATGGATGTCAGAGGTGTCTTTAACTGATGCGAAATATCCGATATGGCATCTGCCAGCGCCTTCTTCTCATTTTTTAATAGCTGCGTCTGACTGGATAGAATCAAAGTAACCTTATAAATCTCATTTTTGAGTATACTGAGCTCTCCTTCCCGGTTATCACGCAGATCCAACGAATAGTCTCCGCTGTAGATTTTGCGAAGATAGTCGGACAGCTGGCCGATGTCTCGATATCTGTTCCGGGTAAATAAAGCAGCCGTCATAATAAGCAACAGACTTAGGATTATCATCAGAAAACCTGCTGCCGGAAGCAGAATAAACGCTACCGTACTCCCAACCATTGCCAATCCGACCATAATAATCAGCATCTGCCGAAATCCCCTGTTACGAAGCATATAAACCTCCTATCCTGCCTTATATCCCAAACCACGGACTGTCTTAATGATAGAAGGATTCTGTGGATTCTCCTCCAGCTTATCCCGAAGTCGTTTGATATAAACCGTAAGCGTATTATCATTGACGAAATCTCCTGCCACATCCCAGATACCCTCCAACAGCTGATTACGGGAGAGCACCCGCCCCTCATTCTGGGCAAAGGTTAATAACAGCCTGTACTCCAGGGCAGTCAGAAGAATTTCCTGCCCGTTTTTATACACCTTCGCATCCAGTGTATTGATTCTGATATGATCAAGCTCTATAAGGTGCTGGCTTACGTTTCCCTTCTGGGATCTGCGAAGAACTGTTTTAATCCTTGCCGTCAGCTCTCGAACCCGGAAGGGCTTTGTGATATAATCATCCGCTCCCAGCTCGAGTCCCATGACGACATTCACCTCCTCATCACAGGCAGTCAGAATAATCACAGGGATATCCCATTTCTCCCTGGCCAGTCTGCATAACTCATAACCGCTTCCATCCGGTAGTGTCAGATCAAAAAGACATAAATCAAAGGTATCCTTAGTAAGTGCCTTTTTTCCGGCAGCAACATCTGAACATAGAACTACGGTATAGCCCTCCTGCTGCAAAGAATACTCCAGTCCCTGCGCTATGATTTTATCATCTTCTACAACAAGAAGCTTCATCGTTGACTCCAATCCGATACAGTACAGCCTGTACCTTCTAATAATGTTATGTTGTCATAATTATACAGCAAATTAAGACTGCTGCAAATCACAACTTACATCTTTCTGAAGGGTTTCTCCATCAAAATGTAGTAGTCTATGATTTGCAGCAGTCTTTATGATACTCCCACAAATTACGGATAATGATTTTTTAACACTACGGATTATTATGTATTACAAAGCCCCTATTGCAGCAGCTTCTTTACCTCATCCGCGACAAATTGTACCTGAGTACCTACGACAATCTGAACACTGGTCTTGCTGGGGCGAATTACACCTGCAACACCTGCCGATTTGATCTTCTTCTCATCAACCGCGGTATAATCCTTAATTTCAACACGAAGTCTGGTAATGCAGTTATCACAGTTCACAACATTAGCCTTTCCTCCAAGTCCTTCCAGAATCAGCTTTGCTACTGCAGTGAAATCATTATTGGAAAGGACCGCTTTCAGTTCCTCCTCATTGTCCTCTTCATCCTCTCGGCCTACGGTCTTGAAGTTGAAGACAGTAATCAATACACGGAATATAACATAATAAATTCCGAAAAATACCAGACCAATCGGTATAATAAGCCAAGGATTTTGTGCCATCGGAGCCTGTAAGCTTAAGATAAAGTCGATTAATCCGGCACTGAAGTTAAAACCTACTCTGACCGGAAGCAGTGCTACAATAAAGCAGGAAATACCTGTCAATAATGCATGAACAAGGTATAATGCGGGAGCCAGGAACATAAAGGAGAATTCCAGGGGCTCGGTAACACCTGTTAAGAAGGAACAAAGTGCTGCTGACATTAACAAACCGGCTGCTATCTTCTTTCTCTTGGTTTTCGCAGTATGATACATTGCGAGTGCTGCACCGGGAAGACCGAACATCATTACCGGGAAGAAGCCGGACATATACATACCGGTCTCACCCAAGGTTCCTTTACCTGACCAGAAGTTGCTTAAGTCATTAATGCCTGCCAGATCGAACCAGAATACATTATTCAATGCATGGTGCAGACCTGTAGGGATTAAGAGTCGGTTCGAAAAACCATAAATACCTGCACCGATTGCACCGGTGCTGATGATTGCCTTACCAAAAGCAACAAGAGCACCATACAGAACGGGCCATATTAAGTAAAGGATAAGACTGGCTACAATGGTAACACCTGCAGTAACAATAGCTACACAGCGCTTTCCACTGAAGAAAGCCAGTGCATCCGGAAGCTTGGTATTCTTGAAACGGTTATAGCAGTTAGCGCCAATCAAACCGGCAAGAATTCCGACAAATACATTCTCAATCTTACCGAAAGCCATATCAGCCTCTGCTCCGGTAAACATCGCGACTGAAGCACTGGATAATAAGGTAGTGAACATTAACCAGGACACAAGACCTGCAACTGCTGCCGTACCATCATTGTCATCTGACATACCGATGGATACACCAATTGCAAACAGAATGGCCATGTGATTTAAGATTGCGCCACCCGCTGTAATCAAGAATGCTGCAATTACATTGTTAGCTCCCCAACCACTCGGGTCAATCCAATATCCAATACCCATCATAATACCGGCAACCGGCAAGGTTGCTACCGGGAGCATTAAGGATTTACCCAATCTTTGCAAAAATTTCATCATATAACTCTTCTCCTCCTTTTTTGCTGTTCTACAGCGGTTTCTTTATTTTATAAATTCTCATTTAAGAAAACCCGAAGTGTTTCTGAAGCTTCTGCCTCATCAGTGCCGTCCACAAGAAATGTAACCTCATCACCCTTTTTAACTCCCAGGGTCATGATACTGATAATGCTCTTGGCATTACCTTCCTGCTCACCTCTTTTAATCGTGACATTACAGTCATATTGGCTGACTGCCTTTACCAGCAGTCCGGCCGGTCTTGCGTGTATTCCAATCTCATCAGTAATGATGTATTTCACTTCCTTCACGCACTTACCTCCCTTCATCATCCTTAGGATATTAAGTTATTTCTTTACTGTAATCAGTTGTTCCAACTCATTTATCATCATTCCCGTATTAGGAACAATTCCCGCAAATTCTGTCATATTACAGATCACGACAGGAGTCATCAACTCATATCCTGCTTCTCTGATACCGGCAATATCAAACTCCACCAGTAAATTACCCGCCTTTACCGTATCTCCCGTACTTACATGGGCAGTAAAGAACTGACCCTTCAGATTCACCGTATCAAGACCGATATGGATCAGCAGCTCAACACCCTGCTCTGTCTTAATACTGACAGCATGCTTTGTCTCAAACAGCATAGCTACCGTACCGTCTGCCGGTGCTACGACTCTTCCTTTAGTCGGCAATATTGCAACTCCATCCCCAACAATCTTATCCCGAAACACCGGGTCATTGACGTGGTCAAGTGAAAATACCTCCCCTTCGATTGGAGAAGCGATCAAAATTTTTTTGTCCTTCTTTAATCCAAACATGCTGTCCTCCTAATCCTTTGCATGGGTTCCTATAATTACTCTCCTGATCTGAACTGTAAGCATCGCCAGTTCTTCTGTGACAATGATCTCCTGAAAGCTTTCCTTCAGATACTCGGCTATCTTCTCGCTGCAGGTAAATTCGGAAGGATAAAGTTTTTTTACCATCTCACAGAACTCCATATCTATATTGTCCAACTGCTCTCTGCTTAATATCCGTTGAATCAAAACCCGCAGATGACTGACCAAGCGTTCGAACTGTAGGGAACCTTCTACCAAATTAATGCCGAAATCCTCTTTCACAATCTGAAGGACTGTCGGGAGCAGCTTCGTTATGCTCATCGTCTGGCTCATTACAGTATTATATTCCGCATTAACGATATGAAGAGCGATGGAAGCCGCCTCATCCACCGGAAGGCGTAATCCCAGGCGTTTCTCAATTAACGCGATCGCATATTCTCCGATCAGATATTCCTGACGGTACATTCTCTGCACATCCCATAACAGCGGATTGTCAAAAATCATTTCCTGTTTAAAACGTTCAATAGCAAAACTGATGTGGTCAGTCAGGGTAATATAAATATTCGGATTCAGCTTCCGATTCAATATTTTATCTGTATAAGTGATGATTTCATTGGACACCTGAATATGCTCCAGCGGTAGATTTTCGATCAGCTCCTTGAATTTATTCACAGCCGTCTGGCTCTCCAGGTAGAATATCTTCTCAATCAAAGTCTGATTTATTTCTTTTCCCGGCTTTGCCTGAAATCCGACACCCTTCCCCATTACAATTACTTCCTTACCCTTGGGATCGAAGGCACTTACCACGTTATTATTGATTACTCGCTCCACTTGCATCTTACGTCCACCTCAACAATACGAACTGAATAAAAAAGACCAAACCCTATGGAACTAGTATTCCATAAAATTTGGTCTTGCCTGCTTTCCAGTAACAATCCGACGATATTAAATATCTGTTTTCAGTCTAGCAACAAAATAGCCATATGTCAATATCTATTTTTCACATATACTATCTAAATTCACTAGTAGATTCTCCTAATACACAGATTGGATCGCTGTTTTTAACAAAAAAGTGCTCTTCTTGTAACTTTTATTTGCTCAAATACTCGAGACGATCATTGACCTGCATCATCATGTCTGTATATTTATCAAGCTTTGCACGTTCTTCCGCAAGCTTGCTCTCGGGCGCTTTATTGACAAAGTTCGGGTTGGCAAGCATACCGGTCACACGCTTTAATTCTCCCTCCAGACGTTCTTTTTCCTTGGTCAAGCGCTCGATTTCCTTATCTATGTCCACCAGGTCTGCAAAAGGAATGTAAATGACTGCGCCGGGTACTACTGTAGATACGGCATCCTCCGAAATTCCAGCCTTATCTGATTGCACCAATACTTCATTGGCATAGCCTAGGGTTGCGAAGAATACCTTACTGTCTGTAAAGGTATTGCGCACCTTCTCGCTGTCAGATACTACAATTACGGTTGACTTCCTGCTCGGTGGAACATTCATCTCTGTGCGTACATTACGTATTCCCTTCACAGCTTCCTTGATCAGCTCTACTGCTTCTGCTTCCTTCCCATATTCAAAGCTCGGATTGTATACGGGCCATTCGGAGATCATGATGGAATCTGCTTCCTTCTGACCTGACATTTCCTGCAGAGTGCAGAAGATTTCCTCCGTAACAAAGGGCATATACGGATGCAACAGCTTCAGGGAGGCTGTCAGTACATATTTTAAGGTCCAGAGTGCTGCTGCTTTCGTTTCGTCAGTCTCACTGTATAACCTGGGCTTTACCATCTCCACGTACCAGTCACAGAATTCCTCCCAGATGAAATCATTTACCTTCTGGGCAGAGATACCGAGGTCATAGTTCTCCAGTCCTTCGGTAATTTCGGCTACCAGAGTGTTTACTCTGGAAAGGATCCATTTATCAGCGATCGTCAGCAGCTTCTCATCAAGCTGCTCACCGATGGTTGCTTTTTCCAGATTCATCATAATGAAACGGGAAGCATTCCATACCTTATTCGCAAAGTTGCGGCTAGCTTCCACCCTCTCCCAATAGAAACGCATGTCATTACCGGGTGCATTGCCGGTAATCAGGGAGAAGCGGAGTGCGTCTGCACCATATTTATCAATCACCTCAAGAGGATCAATACCGTTGCCGAGAGACTTACTCATCTTCCGCCCCTGAGAATCCCTAACCAGACCATGGATCAATACCTTGCTGAAGGGCTTACTTCCCATCTGTGCATAGCCTGAAAATACCATACGAAGTACCCAGAAGAAGATAATGTCATATCCGGTGACAAGTACATCCGTAGGATAAAAGTACTCCAGGTCCTCTGTCTTCTCCGGCCAGCCAAGAGTTGAGAACGGCCATAAAGCGGAGCTGAACCAGGTATCCAGAGTGTCCTCATCCTGTCTTAAGTGGGTGGAGCCGCACTTCGGACATCTGGAGGGTTCTTCCTTGGCAACGATGATCTCACCGCAGCCGTCACAGTAATAAGCCGGAATTCTGTGTCCCCACCAGAGCTGTCTGGAGATACACCAGTCTCTGATATTCTCTGCCCAGTTAAAATAAATCTTATCAAAGCGCTCGGGTACGAACTGGATGTCTCCTGTCTTAACACTATAGATAGCAGGCTTAATTAGTTCATCCATCTTTACGAACCATTGCTGCTTGATTAGCGGTTCAACAGTGGTATGACAACGATCATGAGTACCTACATTATGGCTATGGTCCTCTACCTTAACGAGAAGTCCAAGCTCCTTCAATTCATTTACAATCACTTTACGGGCTTCATAGCGATCCATGCCCTGATACTTGCCACCGCTACTATTAATGCTGGCATCATCATTCATGACATTGATTTCAGGGAGGTTATGTCTCTTACCAACCTCAAAGTCGTTGGGGTCATGTGCCGGTGTAATCTTTACAACACCGGTACCAAAATCCTTATCTACATAATAATCCGCTACCACAGGAATTTCGCGGTTCATCAAAGGCAGCAGGACGGTCTTACCGATCAGATGCTGATATCTCTCATCCTCAGGGTGAACCGCTACCGCCGTATCACCAAGCATCGTCTCAGGTCTGGTGGTTGCGACCTCTACAAAGCCTTCCTCACCGACGATCGGATATTTGATATGCCAGAAATGTCCGGCTTGCTCCTCATGTTCAACCTCAGCATCTGAGATAGAGGTCTGGCATACCGGACACCAGTTAATGATCCTGGAGCCCTTATAGATATAGCCTTCGTTGTAAAGCTTAATAAATACTTCGTTAACCGCATGGGAACAGCCTTCATCCATCGTGAAGCGTTCTCTGTCCCAATCACAGGAGGAACCCAATTTCTTCAGCTGAGAGATAATCCTTCCGCCGTATTCCTCCTTCCATTTCCAAGCTCGCTCAAGGAAGGCTTCTCTTCCGATATCTTCTTTATTTGCAATGCCTTCCTTGCGCATCTGTTCAATAATCTTGACCTCGGTCGCAATACTTGCATGATCGGTACCGGGCTGCCAAAGAGCATTGTAGCCCTGCATTCTCTTAAAACGACTCAGGATATCCTGCATCGTATTATCTAAAGCATGACCCATATGAAGCTGTCCTGTGATGTTCGGCGGAGGAATCACAATTGTGAAGGGCTTCTTGCTGCGGTCTACCTCAGCATGAAAATACTTCTTCTCCTCCCATTTATGATACAGTCTTTCTTCAATATCCTTGGGATCATAGGTTTTCGCCAGTTCTCTTTCCATGGTTCTCTTCCTTTCGGGGTGTAGTATATTTGATGATTTAATTAACATTCTAGGTGTAGTTCTAGGAACGATTCTAGGAGCGGGTCTAGGAACGGTTCTAGGGAAGTTCTAGGGACGGGTCTAGGAACGGTTCCAGGGAAGTTCTAGGGACGGGTCTAGGAACGGTTCTAGGGAAGTTCTAGGGAAGTTCTAGGGACGGGTCTAGGAACGGTACTTTACTATGGATTATATATTTTCCTTCCGATGATTGCTTTCAAGAAACACTTTACTTCGTTCATGTAGCTTAATCTGTCGGTCGGAGCTATGTGACCTCCGTGTCACAAGCTCCTAAAATGTCCTTCTATGGACATTTTCCGACGAAAGCTCCATGAACTTAGTAAGTGTTTCTAAGAAAGCAATCAAGTCATACAAATATATAATCCATAGCAAAGTACCTGTTTCTATATGCTTCTACTGATAACGGTATTATGAATCATCATATATCGTTACTTCAATATACTTATATAAGTAAATTTTCCTGGAACTATCTCTGTTTCTTCTGAATGACTTTTCTAATAATTATACTTATAACTTTCCATATAATTATCCTTATTATTTACCTATCTAAGGTGTTATGGTACGGAATGCTATGAATCATATCCATTATTATTCCTTACTCTGCTGACTAACCCCGCTTAGAAAGGGGCCACGATATTACTTTGCCGTAATGAATCAAAAAAGGTTCCTCGTCTGAAAGGACGAAGAACCGTGGTACCACCTTTGTTTCAGACAGTAGGAAGGAATAGAATCCGTGGATATGATAGCGCTTCGAACACTGTCTGCTCTCTTGTCTGTAACGGGACAACCCGACATCTCTTACTCACCCTATGGCTTCAGAGCTGCTGTTCCGGAGCTACCTTCAATAAGCTTGCTCTGAACCACCTTTCAGCCGGCGGATGGTTCTCTCTGATAAGCTTCTCTTATCTAATCCTCTCCATCACTACATTTTTTGATATAGTATTTATATAATATAATTCAACATCCTCTATTATGTCAAGCGGTTTTTGTTTTAGCTATTATAGTTTTGTTTTAGCTATTATAGTTCCTACATTTTTGTTTTAGCTATTATAGTTCCTCTAGCATCTCATTACTCCACTCCATATACAGCTTAGCCTGGCGAAGTCCCAGCTCCAGCACCCTCAGTAACTGTCTGTGATTATTATGCTCATTGGCTAGCAGCTGTAACTCCTTCTGAAACATCGTGAACAGCAGATGCTTCTGCTGTGCCTGCCGGTAAAATTCTGTCAGGTGTCTGCGCAGCTCCTCCCGGTTATCCTCTGTTGCTAGGTACATCTTAAGAAGGAATTCACTGCGGGTAGTATCCTTCTCGTTCTCTGCCTCCATCCATTTTTTAAGAGCTACCTGCCCCTGGTGAGTAATTTGATACCTGATTTTCTCAGGTCTGGCACTTTCCTTCTTTTCCTTTCCAGGTGTACTGCTTTGCTCTGACCCCGCAAGTCTATCTGTTAACACTTCTTCCCAGGGTCCGTCCGGCATATTGTCATAATTATGCTTCCTCTCCACCTCAGCAGAACCGCTGATCTGCTCGACAAGTCCCTCCTCCCGAAGCTTAGCAAGCTCGGGATAGATCTGTCCGTAGCTCTCCTGCCAGAAGAAGGACATACGAATGTCAATAATTTTCTTGATATCATAACCGCTCAACGGCTCTTCATTTAGTAAACCGAGGATTACGAATCTTGTCTTTTTCATAACTCTCCTATCATTACATTTTATATTTTATTACCTTCTTCGGACAGGTATCAATGCATTCCCCGCAGAGGATACATTCTGTATCATACATTTTCCCTGTTTGAACCTTCTCAGATACCTTCAAACCCATGGGACATTTCCTGTCACAGGCATGACACTGGGTACAGCCTTCCTTCTCTGAAATCAGCCTGAGCTGTCTGATATGTAAGAGCTGTCCGAGCTTACTTCCGAGGATCATAAAGGGAGCCATCCAGCAGATATAATGGCACATCGCCCGCTTTCCCATGAGGATGGAGGGTAGGAAGAATAACAGTATAATTCCGTAGTAGATTACGTATCCGTAAATATTTGCAATGGATATTCCGTGGTCTGTCAGGTAGAAGAAGTTCACTGTGATCTCTTTCTTACGATACAGGAAGCTGACAATTACTCCAATGACCCATAGAGACCAGATTACATACTTAATATAATTCCTCCGGCCTTGCTTCGGATTATTATTATTGATTAGTGCCGTGCATTCCATGATACCTCCTGCCGGACAAAGGTAAGCACAGAAGATTCTTCCGAAAAAAATACCTCCCAAAAGCATCGTCATAAATACGATAAAGCTGCCGTTGATGATGCCCTCCATAGCTCCCATAATGATAACATATGGGGAAAGATAATAAATTGTAATCGGGAAGAGCAGCATCGAAATAATGAGAAGCAATTTTCTGATATTCTGTCTTTTCATATAAACCTCCAATCTGTAAGATTATGTTAACACAAATTATGTGTGAAAGTCTTGATTATACACACCACATCCTGACGCTGATCCGCGAAAATGTGCTGAAGCATAAATTGATCGACTTATCTTCCTGTGTAAACAAAATATATTGATAGCAGCAATATATCTTTTATATATATCTTTTATATATATCTTATATTTATCTTATATTTATCTTATATATATCTTATATATATCTTTTAGATATATCTTCTATTGATAAGATACTCCAAATGCCAGGTTTCGTCAATAGGGAATCTCACAATTTTCATCCAACAGAATCTCACAATTTTCATCCAAAGATGTGCTGTGCAAGCAAATAAGACAAAAAAAGACCTCAAAGCACTGATCATCAGCACTTCAAGGTCTATATCCTTAAATAATAATCTTGATGTCCGCTATCTTCGGAACATTCTTAACAGTCTCAGATAATGACTGGCTTCTCGAAGCGTATGGTCTGCCAACAACGGGATGATGATTGATTTGATTTTGCAATTGATTAACCCCTGTGTTCCCTGCTCTTTGAAATCCCGGATGGCTTTCGTTGCTGCCAGACTGTCCGCAGTAACCTTTGCAGCCGGTACCGTATTATCCATGGCTTCCCTTGCTTCCTTCGTCAGTGCATCGAATTCATCACCAAAATGATCGGCCATGTTGAACAGGTCCTCCTCCTGCGGATCAAGTAATCCCCGGATAAACTTCGAGTGCTCAGCCATGATCCGATTCCAGAACAGCTCCTGCTCTAGAGCCTCATTTTGTATGTTATAGTCTTCTCCTCTCTGAATCCGCTCGATTGTATCACGATACAGTCTTGCTTCCCGAAGGATATGATCGATCAGCAGCGGATAGTTCACGGTAAACATCTTGCAGGCCAATACATCTGCCAAAATGGTTTCCTTAAACCGTATCAGAGAGGATACCAACTCAATTGCCCTTCTGTTAATCTCATAAACAGCCTCATCCAACCTTCTGTTCACAGGGTAATTCCTACTGCCCATCAGATCCAATTCTGCTTTTGTGATATCAATCGGTATATCAATACCTGTATAATACTCAGAAGCCTTTTCTGCATTCATCGTGTATTGCGTGACTACTTCTCCCGACTGTAATACATCTCTGCCGACCACTCCGCTGGAAATAGCAACCACATCCCACAACAGTTTATCAAATTCCTTTCGGAACTCATCAGCTCGTTTTGTAAAGCTTGAATCCCTCGGTGTAAAGCCCAGCTCCAGAAAAAAAGAGTGTTCTTTCATTATTCTCAAAAAGAATAAGTGTAGCTCCAGAGACAGCCTGGCAAAATCTCTGCTCAGGTACATAGATTTTTCCTCCTGATAGAATAGATACATTACATTATTCTATGAAAGAATCCCATCTTCTGTGAAGCCAACGTACATCATTCTTCAAGCTCCAGCTGATATCTGCGGACCAGTCTTTCAGCCTCCTCCTTACTGTCGGGATAATTGGTAATTACCCCCTTGATGGCTGCAATAGCTTCTGTTCTCTGCTTTTGGTTCACATCAATTCTTTCTCTCAGCTTTTGTCTCCGTACATTCAATCTATGACGAACCTCAACCATCTCCTTATGATCCAGAATCGCCGTAGGCTGATAAATCCAAATTTCTGAATCCATCACCCCATGCTTTTTCAATTCATGCATCAGTTCATTATGAAAGAATTCCAGCAATTCCGTATTACTTTGATATCTTCTGGCCTCATCCTTCATCCGGACATATTCCTCCCAGGAGACACGTAGCTGCTCATAGCTGTCTACCATGTATTTACTGTATGCATAATCCAGATAGCTCCGGTTATTCACAGCTTTGATCTTTACCTTATTCATCAGCATGATCTGACGGTTTTGCTTTGCCTGTACAATTCTCACATTGCTTTCGTTCTTCCTGGCTTCCAGAATAATATATAAGGTCGAAATCATTCCCATCAGCACTGTCAACAGGAAGGGTATGGTAAAGCTTGCTTCCGAATAGGATGACAGTAGTGCAAATAATAAAAATAACAGGATGATCACGATACTTGTGGTTATCGCTATTCCCTTCAGGAAGGATTGCTTGCTTACGATCTCCTCCTCCTGATCGTCCAGTGCCTCACGCTCCTTCTCCAGATGCATCATATCCTGATCGATCATCACCTGATACTGCTCGCTGTCCCGTATCACGGACAGCTCCTTAGGCAGCACCTGTTCATAGCGTTCGAACAGACGATATTGCATGTCCGTAAGGATGGAACTCCTTCTTTGCAGCTTTTCTCTGTCCTTCGATAGACTGACAATCTTTCTTGCTGCTTCCTCCAGGTTCTCTCTTTGTTCCTCCGGTATCATATCCATCCGTTGCATGTCCGTAAGGTAGGAGGTGACGGCTTGATATTCCACCTTGGCTTCCTCAATCTGCCTATTGCTTTCAAGAATAATTTCGCAATTATCCTTTACATAACCGATGCGCTCCGTATTGGTATTCAGCTTTAGAGGACGCTTCCCCTCCTTCTTTTTCTCAGAGCGAGACTTCTTCTTATCAGACGGACTCATCTCCTCCGCCTCCAACTCCTGAAGGATAGCTTCCTCATCACTACTTTGTTTTCTTCTCTTAAAAAGATTAAATATACCCATTACTTCCACCTCACTGTCAGCCATTGTCCTAAGCTCTTTATCTATTTTCGGCGGATTTCCGTTTTCCAGGCCTCCAGTAATTCCTCCGTCTTTCGATAATATTCCAGCATCTGTCCTTTTTCCTTCATTTGCCTTAGGGAATGGATATCCGTCATACTCTGCGACTGTTCTGCTTCTTCCTTGTTTTGCTTCATAAAGTTTTCAAGCGACTCCTGCATCTCTTGACTTACCTCATATTCCTTAAGCTTTTCGTGATACAGGACCTCATATCCCAATAGCTGCAAAGCACATAAGTATTGTATCAGACTTTCTTTTCTGTGATTTCTCTCATACGCTTCGAGCATATACTGTGCTGCCTGTTTTAAGCCTACTGTATGTACCTTGGCTACCGCAAGATTATGAAGGATATCTCCGTAATCCTCAGGAGCCAGATCCGTTGCCTCCGCAGAATTCAGAATTTTCTCATATTCCGCAGCTGCCTCAGTATACTGCCCTTCCGATAAACTGTTATCTGCCTTGATACAGCTTCTTTTTATCTTAGGCATGGCAGCGATATCATCCAATTTCTTAAGCAGTCCCTTAATCTCACTCTCACTATAATAATCCGAGCTGCAGAGAACAAAGGTTACCATAGTCTTTACATCTGCCTTCGCCTGCTTAAGCTGCCTCAGCCTCTCAGCCCGTCCGGCTAATTTAAGCTCCAGCTGTATCCAGTCAATCAGGGCATCTGAATAGATGTCCTCCTCAATCATGTAGATATGATGAAAGATATAATAGCAAAGCTCCTCAATCGAATATACCTTGATACCGGTAGCTACGAAGCAATATGGTATTTTTGTTCTGGTACCACTGCATAGAATCAGCTTGCTCATCATCACAACCCTCGCTTTTATAGTTCTATGGTAAATTCTGTTACACATTCTGTTGCAGGATAGAATTCTCCGAAGCCCAGATCCTGGACCCGGACGATACCGGATGTCCGATTCTTGCAGGTAATATTAATCGAAAGCCTCGTCATGCGATCCGGTCGTTCCGGAAGATTTGTCAGTCGTACCTTTTCTCTGACTACCTCCCTATTTAACAAGCTTTTCAGTATAATCTCAAGCTCGGGCACCCCTTCGGGAATTACTTCGATACTTTGATCTACTTCATACCAATTCATACCTGCTTCTGCAAGAATGGCATCCGAATACTTTGTATCCCTATATACCCTGACTCCGACGGTGCTGGTAATCATATCATCATTCAGCAGAAGGATATCTGCAAGCTTGACATCTCCGGAAAGCTCCTTTGCAGCATAGCAAGCTCCTTTGGTAAACAGATTCTGCCCAAAGAATACTCTACGTCCTGCACAGAGCTTCTGTATAGCCTCATCAGCCCAGCCTCCCTCAAACCCTCGTCCCGTAAAATACAATGTCGTAACAATCTGTTTATAGAGTGCCGTATTGGCTATGTTTTCAAATACATAAGAAAGACCCTGCTCATTTTGCTTCAGCCTTGGGTAGCTTAGCATATCCGTATAATCTGTTTTATTTAAGCATGCGATTATAGGCTTTCCCCTGCGGCTCATCCGTATCTGATAATAGAGCAAAGCCTCTTCACTGAATTCAAAAAGACCGACATCATTCATCCAAAGAGCTTTATCCTGGCTTAAGGCATAATATAGATAGGCACCGGCATGGCTCAGGATAAGAACTCTGTCCTTTTCCAGACCGAGAACTGACAATGCCTCATAGATACCCTCGATCAGTCTTGGTTCTGTATTTCGGACCGTCACTACCAGCTTCGTGATCTGCTCCGTGGGGAAATACTGTTTCACCAGTGTCAATGTTTTTCGGAGAAATTTCTCAAGAAGTGAAACCCCGTCAAAGCTTTCTCCAAACAGTTCTACTGTCTTTCCTGATACCAGCTTTTCCAAAAGATGGTTGATTAATACCCCTGTTCCGGCGGCGGAACAGCAAATTGCATCCTCACCGAACAGCCATTGCTTTGAATCGTTTTTTACACAGAGAACGGTAGGGATGAGATTTAACTCATCCTCTTCCCGAATTCCGATCACAATCGGTTCAAAGGTCTTATAGCTGAAACAGCTTATCTGGGTAAAATCTTCACACAGATCATACCCCACAATCAATTTTCTTGGTGCATCCATCGAACCGCTCCTTGTTAGTTGATTTGCTTAAAGCATGCGTCTATCATGAATTTGTTCGTCACATAATTCTCCATTAAGGTGAGAAGGGTATTTTCATCCTTGACTTCCTGAGCCATCAGCATCAGATTAACCTGATTGTAATTACTGTCGTCCTCCTCCGGGGTCTCACAATCGTATTGGGTATGCAGGCTTTCCGTGATGCTGGATCCATCCGAGGTTTCCTCCGTAATATAATACTGGAGGGCTTCACGATAAAACAGGATAAACTCCTTCACATGAATACCCATGAATATGTTACTCATCCTCTGCGTACTGTACTCACCTTCCTGCTCCTTGAGCAGACGATAGTGAATATAGACCTGCTTTCTAGGATCGGTAATATAAGTGATATAGCACTTGTCCACTATCCTCTCCGGCAATTCCACCTGTTTCCTGTAAGACAGAAAGAAAGGTAGTATGATATCTTTTTTTACAAGACGGTCTATCTGATACTCTATGAAACTCAGTTCATTCTCTGTCGGCTTCTTATCTGTACTATAGTATTTCAGCCAGGCAAGCAGGCAGATATCGTTCTCTTCATAGTTCAGCTCCCTTTTCATGATAGGGAAAAGCTCCGAATTGATAACATGCAGATGTACCAGATAATTATAGGCATAGAAGGATAGATATGCACGAACCAGCATATGATTGGTGACATTCCTGTAATACTCGATAAACACCAGGAAGCTCTCCTCCAGATAACCCTCTGTATAAAGCATCTGCGTCAGAAGACGCTCTTCCAGGAGGTGCGTATTTATCTCAAAGCCCTTCGCTGCTTTCCAGAGCCCATACATCTCCCGGGTTGCACCGTCGTAATAATTTACCAGATAACGTAGTATTGCTTCGTCATATTTATTATGGGAGAATACATAATAGCACAGCTTCACCATCAGGTCATTTCCGACTTCTGCCTCGGGTGTCAGCATCCAGCTGGAGCACATCTTTACCAGCCTGTTGATGGTCACTCCCTCAAAACCAAAGCTCTTAAGAGCTTCCATTGCCTTATGATATAGGGAACGGGTCACCATATACTCCAGATACCTGATGCGATCCATGGGCTTTACCGCGCTCAGTTCTATCTGGCTTAAATAAAACTCCAGTTGTTCATCCTGATAATTTTCATAGTAGTATTCGACAAGCGTCTGACAGCATTCCGTTGCATACTCCTTCGTGAGCCCCTCGATCTGTAATACCTGCTTACGCAGCGCAATGGCACTCTCATTGATAATTCGATAGCTCTGATAACGATCAAATAGGTGTAGCAGCAGCATAACATGATTACTGTATTCCAGACAGAGGGCTTCATATTCCTCTGCTGCCAGATAGGGCGTTACGGTATAATCCACTGACTCCACATATCGATTTCCAAAGCTATCGGTAAGGAAGATTTCTGCATTGCCTGTAAAAAGATCGATCTGAGCACAGCCTTGAAGCAGCATCTGAGTTTCTTCTGTCCCAAGCTCCTTATGGATCACTGTGACGCCGGTCATATTGGGATTATGACAGACTAGCTCCTGGCGATAAAGCACATAGGGCAAATGCCTTGCCAATTCTGCGTTCAGTGAATTTTTATTCAGAAATTCTTTATAAAGGACAGCCAGGTCCCGGTTAATCTGATGCAGCTCCAGCGCTTTTGTCGCAAAGATTTCCATGCGTTTCAAATATGTACGGTAGATTGACTCGTTCTTGTCCTTATTCTTAACGATATTAGCATATAAAAATGCTTTCTTCGTATCACTTAAATTACTGTTATAGATAAAATACAAGAGTACCGGTACTGCCAAGGGTTCTTCCATGGCAGGGCTTACCGAATACATGTAGTATTCATAAAGCTCTGTGATTCGAAGCTGCGAATCTACACCGAGGCGATACCACTCAAAGTATTTTTCTTCCTTCTTCATTCCTTTAATCAGAAGGCAGCAGATGGCAGAAAGCATCTCCGGATCATCAAATTCATCATACAGCTTAACCAAGCCCTGAAAGATAATCGGATGGAAGCCTTTTCTTTTATTAGCCAGATAGGTGTATTGCCCGGCTAGTTCCTTAGATATGATCCAGTTCTTGATGCCGTAATTCATTGTCTGTATCTCAAATTCACCCAAATCCCGCAGCAATACTGGTTCCTGATTGAGGGTGCAAACAGCCTCATAATACAGGATTGGACTGTGGCAGCCGGCTTCAAACTGCTCCTTGATGTCATTCAGCTTCTTTCCGGCTGCTTTCGAATAGTCGCTGTCCATATTCAGCAGAAACCAGAGGATTCTCCAATCTGTATTACCGTTCTCATAGTAAAAACGGATTGTCTCAGCCGCATCCTTTATGGCTCCCTCTTCTTTATAAAACAGAGCCTTAAGATACAGATATGCGCAGTACTCGTAGACCGACCTGCGTTTCAACATGGCTTCGCTCAACGCAAAGTCCCCAAGCAGTTCTTCTGCAAGCTTTGTCTTTCCTGAGATAATTGCCAGATGTGTCTTTAACAGCTCTTTCAATATACTATTTGGATTGTCTGTCAGTTCATTCAGAATCGACTCTGTCTCTTCAATATAATGAATTAAGTCTATACGGTCCAGACGAAGATTCAGATAATTAGCCATCATCCCGAATTCCAGCTTCTGCTGTACTCGATGCTTCAAAATCCTCTTTCTCTCTTTATGACATTTACATCTGACCTCAATGGTAATTGTTTGATAGGCCGTCTTTATCCAGATATGTCCAAAATTATTACCGGCCTGTAACAATCCCTGATCAATAGAGAAGGAAACCTGATTGGTATTGCCGATAAAACGGTCTGCCCACAGAAATTTCTGCTCCAACTGGATAAATGCAGCATCTGTGCTGACTCTGATTTCAGCAAATCCCCAATGATCCTTGGTCAGTGTAATCCGATCTGTTATCCCCTCGTCATATACCACATAATCCACCTGAGTCTTATCTACCACCAGGCGAATCATTGCTTTTTTATGTATCGCAATCAGAAACTCCTCCAGAGCCTGGCTTGTCGAAAGACTTTTGATCAAATATCTGTAAATATATCGATACCGCTCTTCATTCGCCAAGAAGATTGTCTCAAAATCTTCCTGTTTAAATACCTTCTTTGCTTCCGACCAATCCATTCTGGCAAGATTAGTAAATTGAAATAAATCCTTTATTTTTCCCAAAGAGGTCGTTACACTTGCTATCTCTACCTGAACATAAAAAGGAAGCGTCTTTTCACCGCAGTCACTGACGATGCAGACGTCTCCCTCTAAAGCTTCTCCTGCCTTCAAAAATGTTGCATCAAAGGAATAATGAATCGTGTTGGCGGCCTCGCAAAAGGAAGGTGTCTTTATCTGTAACAGACGACTGGAGGAGTAGACTCTTCCCTCCATCCTACGCTCGGTACTGTTGCTGATGATAAAGCTACCTTCATATATCTTGCCCGCTTCTACTGTGATCCTTATTTCCTCGTCGGTCAGGCATATAAAAGGAAGCTCATATTCAAAATTCCCCTTTGAAAACTGCTCGATCTTATCCTTCAATCTATCACCCCAAGCTGTTATTTTACCGGTTCGGAAACAATATCCTCTTGAAACTTTAATATATTTGCATTTTAAAAAATATTAGATATAATATTTATCATGAACATAAAGCATGTTCCTGATTATAGCCCCAATCAAAATTTACAAACAAGCTTGTTAACGTAAGCTTGCATACGTTTACTCATTACCACTTATCGACATTATAATTCAATAATAAAAAAAAATCCAGTATTTATCATAAATCAGGAGGGTATTACATGATTAAGCATTCAGATCATTTTCACGGAAGTGACTTAGAGACAATTGAGAAGGTTTATGGCATAAAAAAGGAGGATATCATCAGCTTTTCTGCCAATGTCAATCCGCTTGGTATCTCACCGAAGCTAAAGACTACTCTGTCCGAACGGGTCGATGCAATCATGAGCTATCCCGACCGGGAATATACCTCTCTTCGCAAAAAGATAGCCAACTATGTGCATACAGATATTGAGAATATCCTTGTGGGCAACGGCTCCACGGAGTTAATCTCCCTGTTTATCCAGATTAAGCATCCGAAAAAGGCATTGATTATAGGTCCTACTTACTCAGAATATGAGCGTGAGATATCACTCGGCGGCGGAACCACCCGATACTACCGCCTGGAGGAAGAGAATAATTTCACACTGGTTATCCCTTCCCTGGAGGAGGAGCTGACCTCTGATGTGGATCTTCTGGTCATCTGCAATCCGAATAATCCTACCTCCTCAGCCATTACCAGAAATGATATGCGCAAAATCCTGGATATCTGCAAGCAGAAAGGCATCTTTGTCATGATTGACGAGACCTATGTGGAGTTTGTTGAGGATATCTCAAAGATAACCTCAGCTCCTTTGACTGGCTATTATAATAATGTGATTATCCTGCGTGGTATCTCCAAATTCTTTGCTGCCCCGGGACTTCGCCTTGGTTATGCCATCTGCGGAAATACTGATTTGATTAAGGAGCTTGACCAGCGCAAAAACCCCTGGACCATCAACAGTCTGGCGGCCATAGCAGGTGAAATCATGTTCACGGATGAGGATTATATAAAAGCAACCCGTTCCCTGATTGCCCAGGAACGGGCTCGTATCTGCAAGCTGCTGGATAGCTGCAGTAATGTAAAATATTATCCTCCGACGGCTAATTTCATCCTGGTGAAGCTCTTAAAGGAGGAGGTAACCTCCATGGATTTATTTGAGGCAGCCATCCGAAAGGGCTTGATGATCAGGGATTGTTCCACCTTTCCCTTCCTGAATAACAAGTTCATACGCTTCTGCTTCATGACACCGGAGACGAATGATGCCCTGCTTAATATCCTGCTGGAGATTTTAAGATAAGCTTCATATTGATAGCTCTGATAGCTAATAAGATCCGTCTAACTGAGATAGAAGGAGGGATGATCTTTATTTCCCTTTTGAATATCGTTCTAATCTCTCCTCGAGAGTCCCAGTATGCAATTCAAATAGATGATTATCATAATCATAAAAATATATTGAGCGCCCTTCGCCTTCTACACGCGAACGCTCTGGTAATATTTCTGCCCCACTATCCTTAACTCGTTTAAGAAATTCGTCAAAACAACTGTCTGGTATCTTAAAGGCGATATGATTATATGTACGCTCTACTAGTGGCTTACCTTCCATAATGCAAATCCATAAACCATTAATAAGAAAGAATTTTTCTTTTGAAAATGAAAAGGTCTCATCTCCACTTGAATAGACTTCTCTTGCTTCAAATATTTTCTCTAAGAATTCTGTTGTTCTCTTTAAATTATTGACTATTAATGTGATATGGCTTAATCCAGAAATCATACTATTTTTCTCCATTTCAATCTAATATAGATTTTCTGCTCCTGCTTAAATTACAATACTTATTTATTGATTGCTTTATTATATCAGTTATATTAATGTAAGCAATCTATTTATGATTTGCTTTTATCGAACATTGTTTTGGGTAGCTATATTTTTTCTATCCCTGTCAGCGAAAGCAGGAACATTACGATCAGGAAGGCGATCATTCCGAAGGAGCTCAAAGCATGCTTTAACCCAAAGGCCTTGTTTGCCTTGAAAAACGCAGCAATCTCCTTGCGTTTTATTGTAACGATTACCAATGTGCTTAGCCCGAAAAATCCTTCAATGAATAAGAATATCATCGTCTGTGTCGCAGAATTTAATCCGGATACAGCAAAAGACAGCAGATCATTGAACAGGCAATTATTAATCACATGAAGTATTATAGCCCACTTAAGGGAATATTCCATCGTAACATACCCAAGAACAACGCCTACAAAAAATGCAAAGATCCCTTGTACAAGATTACCATGATAAGCTCCGAAAATGATAGCTGAAACTACAATTGCCAACTGTTTCCCATATCTCTCTAAACCTCTCATCACAAGTCCACGGAAGATAATCTCCTCAACAATCGGTCCAAGGATAGAAGCATAGAGAAACATGGATATTGTTGTACTTTGTGAACTGGCACTCTCGATTGCACTGCGGAGCGTATAACCAAACTGATTAAATAGCTTTTCTGCCCCGGTGTCGATCAGCAGACTGACAACCTGTACGCTCATAAAGCAGCAAAGCAGCATAAAAAAATCCGACCAATGCATTGCTTTGTTGATTTCCGTCAGTTTTTTACGTACTACTCTCTGAAAGAGTAGAAATAAAATCGGAATTCCAAATATAATATTGATCAGATAAGGAATGCCTGTCTCTGTCATATCCTTGACTATTGCTGCAGATAATGCAGTTATGGTTTCTCCTTTTACGAAAATTCCTATTACCACATAACCAATTGAATAAATCAGGAAGGCGATCAACCCGATGAGTAAATACAGGAAAAGTCCTCCGATAAATAAATTGACATCCTTCTTAATTAATTTCCTATCATCCATTACAAACCTTTCTCCGTCCATATTTCCCCCTATTTTCTGTATATATCTATGCGTATATCCTAAAATGTCTGATTAGCAGACACAATGATTTCCTTATATTACCACGCCCTAATAAAATCCGCAACCGGTAAGGCTCTGAATTCTTTATATCCATAGGTAAGTCAAGCTCCCTAGAAAACATTCTGTGGTAATCTCCAGTATTATACTGTATAATAGCAAGTGCTCGAAGCTGTTATGAGGTACTACATCCGCAATTATAGAAGGGAGGGAGTATTCATGAAAAAAGATGATAGAAGATTAATGATAAACTTAGGTGTGATTTTCTTAGCCGTAGCATTGCGCTATCCGCTGCCACATGATTCCTACTCGATCCTCCAATATATTATTCGCCCCATACACCTCGACAGCAGTATCCTTTACCCTGCAAATATCATATTACTGGCTATGTTTATCATAGGAATTTATGGTGTTATGACTACCGAGCGATTTCGAAGACATATGAGAATCCTAGGTCTAATATATATCCTTCTGATCATTATCCCCTTAATGAATTTGACCATTGATTTCGCCAGGATAGCTTATTATACTGCCGCGAGGGGCGGCGTTCATTCTGTGGATATAAAAGATTCAGAAATTTCTCTTAGTCAAGTGAATGGTACCACCATAATTGATGTAAGCCTGGTATTAAAAAGTTACAGCTTTTATGATAATGAATTCGGCATACGCGTATATCTGCCTGAAGCGTTAAGTAAATATACTGGAATATCGTGTTATGAATTTGAACCAAAATATCATACACACAACTATTCAAACACTTTGAATGTAAACCAGCAGATTATAATTGACACACTGAACACCGAAGCACTGTACAGCTTCCCGCCGGCAAAATGGCAGTTCGAGGATGTGAAATACGAATTGTTTAATGATAAGAGTACTGTTACCGTCATCAGACATGGTTTATAATACAAACAACTATTCGTCTAAAGAAGAGGGGTATGAATTTCACCGCGATAGCATAGATTACTGATTTAGTGCATAAGGTGAAATTCAGATACCCTTATTTTATTGAGTCCTTCTTCTTACTAAATTCTTCTTTGATTTATCCTTCTCTTTGATTGTTTCTTCTTTTTATTATAACTTCAATTTGTTCACGTTTTTTTACTTAATCTTTGACAAGTATTTCTTCTAACCAATACTTCATTACTGACTCATGTTTCTTACACGCTTCTTCACAAGCTTATGAAAAAATTAAGAATTATAGTGATTGACATATATTTCCCATATGTTATAATACATTCTATTATTTAATTAGGTACCTAATTAATTTTGACAGGAAGGAATATTAATACAAGTGTTTTGAAGGAAATTGATTTAAGGAGGAGATATCGGAAATAATGAAAGCTGAGGTAAAACAGCTTCTGGGAGCTTTCTCAGAAATTATGAAGCTACTGCATCAACGTACTTATCATAAGGTGGGGGATAAACACGTCTATCCCGGTCAGCCAAAATTACTCTCTCTGATCAAAGCTCACGAGGGAATAACCCAGAAGGAATTGTCAAGTAAGAACTGTGTGAAACCTGCTACGATTACAGGTATGCTAAACAAGCTGGAAGCCCACAATTTAGTTTATCGGGTGCCGGATGAAGCGGATAAACGTATCTTACGCGTCTATCTTACGCAGGAAGGACGAAGGTTCGCTGAGCATTCCGATGATTTAATTGAGAAAATGACTGATGAGCTCTTTCAGGGCTTTAGCGAGGAGGAGCTGCATACCCTACTGCTGCTGATAGAAAAAGCACGAAACAATCTGAAATAAAATATCCTAATACCTCATTCTATTAAGAAAGGAATTTATATGCTTAAGCTACTTAAATTTATGAGAAAGTCGAACGCAGTGCTGATGTTTGTTGTGTTCCTTTTGATATTACAGGCAGCCTGCGATTTGTCCCTGCCTACCTATACATCCGATATCATTAATGTCGGTATCGGCAAGAATGGTATCAACGATACTGTCCCAACAGTAATCCGTCAATCCGAGATGGATCGATTGACTCTGTTTATGACAGAGGAAGAGAAAAACATTGTATCTCCCCACTTCTCCCCCCTCACCCAGGATAACACCACGGATCAGGAATGGAAGGATTATCTGGACAAATATCCTGCCTTAAGCTCAGAGACACTTCTGCTCTGGGACGGAGAGGAGGAGGCCTCTGTTGCAGCTGCCCTGTCCGTTCCCATGATACTGGTACTTGCCTTTGAAGGAGACAATGCCTCATCACAAGCGATGCAGGAAAAGGTACTGGCTATTCTTCCGAAGCAGCTGACTCAGGGTAACTCAGATATCTTTGCTATTTTGTCCATGCTACCGGCGGAAAATAAATCCGCCTTGGTAACAGGTATCAGAAAGCAGACAGAAGCCTTATCCTCTATGATTATGACTGCAAGCGCGGGAGCCTATATTAAAGCCGAGTATCAGGCAATCGGTATAAATATCAATCGTATCCAGACGAATTATCTGCTGATCGTCGGACTAAAGATGATAGGAATTGCGCTTGCTGCAATGATTGCTTCCATTCTGGTAACCTTCTGCGCCTCCAGAGTAGCAGCTAAAATGGGCCGGGACTTACGAAGCAATGTATTTAGCAAGGTACTGTCCTTCTCCAACAGAGAGATGGATCAGTTCTCCACTGCTTCCCTGATCACCAGAAGTACCAATGACATCCAACAGGTGCAGAACCTGATTGTTATTCTGATAAGAATCGTTATTTACGCTCCTATCCTGGCAATCGGCGGTATCCTTAAGATTGTCAACACCAATGTATCCATGTCCTGGATATTAATCCTCAGTGTAGCTGCAATCCTGCTTCTGATGGGCATTCTTCTAATCGTGGCAATGCCGAAGTTTAAACTGATGCAGAAGCTGATTGACCGCATCAACCTGGTTATGCGTGAAATCATTACTGGTCTTCCGGTTATCCGTGCGTTCAGTACCGTTAAGTATGAGGAGAAAAGATTTGATAAAGCCAATGTTGATTTGACCAAAAACACGCTCTTTGTCAGCCGTGTCATGACCTTTCTCTTCCCGATCCTGATGCTCCTGATGAACTTAACTTCCATCCTGATCATCTGGGTTGGAGCGCATAAGATCGATGCCGGCTCAATGCAGGTCGGGGATATGATCGCATTTATCCAATACACGATGCAAATCATCATGTCCTTCCTGATGCTTACGATGATCTCCATCATCTACCCCCGTGCAGCAGTTTCTGCAGGTCGTATTGATGAAATATTGAAAACAAATACAACAATTTCAGACCCCGCGACAGAACAGCCAATGAATTCGTCTTATCATGGATTACTGGAGTTCAAAAATGTTTCCTTCCGTTATCCGAATGCGGAGGCGGATGTACTTTCCGATATCAGCTTTACAGCCAAACCCGGTGAAACAACTGCTATCATAGGCAGTACGGGCAGCGGAAAATCAACCCTGATTAATCTGATCCCCAGATTTTACGATGCCACAGGCGGTACGATTCTACTGAATGGAACAGATATTACAAAGCTAAAACAACATACCCTCCGCGAAAAACTCGGTTACATCCCTCAGAAGGGTACCCTATTCACCGGAACCATAGAATCTAATATCAAGTTCGGTGCTCCAAAAGCCTCAACGGAGGAGGTAAAGCTTGCCGCAAGAATAGCACAAGCCGAGGAATTCATCGAGGGCAAGTCGGAGGGCTATGAAGCTCCGATTTCCCAAGGAGGAACGAATGTATCCGGTGGTCAGAAGCAGAGACTTTCTATTGCCCGGGCAATTGCCAGAAAACCGGAACTCTATATATTTGATGACAGCTTTTCAGCTCTGGATTATAAGACAGATGCGAAGCTTCGAAAGACTCTGAAGGAGGAGCTTTCCGACAGTACCGTCCTGATTGTCGCACAGCGTATCAGTACCATCATGAATGCAGAGCAAATCCTTGTACTGGATGACGGACACATCGTAGGGAAAGGAACCCATAGAGAGCTATTAAAGAATTGCGAAGTATATCAGCAGATTGCTTCTTCCCAATTATCAGAGGAGGAATTGAGTTATGAGTAGAGAAGATAACAGAGAAGAAACTCCTAAGACACCTGCTCCCGGAAGGAAAAGGACAGGAATAGGTCCCGGAGGGCCTCCCGGGATGATGCCCGGAGAAAAGGCTAAGGATTTCAAAGGGACCATGAAGAAACTGGTTGCAAGCCTTTCAAAATATAGGATCGGTTTTCTTATCATGCTTATTTTTGCCATAGGCAGTACGATATTCTCCATCATCGGCCCGACCATCATGGGTGATGCTACCACAGAAATCTTCAATGGACTGCTCAGTAAGTTAAGTGGCGGGGGAGGAATCAATTTCGATAAGGTAGCGAGGATTCTGATCACCCTGATTACCCTGTACGGTGTCAGCGCCCTGTTCTCCTTTGTTCAGGGCTGGATTATGAACGGTATTGCTCAAAAGGTAACCTATAAGTTCCGTAAAGATATCTCGGAAAAGGTTCACCGGATGCCGATGAATTATTTTGACACTACCTCCCATGGCGAAATCCTATCCAGAGTAACCAATGATATTGATACTCTGGGCACCAGTTTAAACCAAAGCTTATCACAGTTGATTACTTCGGTTGTCTCAATTATCGGTGTTCTCATTATGATGTTGAGAATTAGCGTTCCGATGACCTTGCTGGCCTTGGTCATTCTTCCGCTCTCCGGTATTGTAGTTGGCAAAGTTATTAAGAAGTCACAGAAATACTTTAAGCAGCAACAGGAGTATTTAGGTCATGTCAATGGTCAGGTGGAAGAGGTTTACGGTGGACATAACATCGTTAAGGTATTCAATAAAGAGGAAGAAGCCCAGAAAGAATTTGCCGAAAAGAATGAGAAGCTTTATGAAGCCGCTTGGAAATCACAGTTCCTGTCCGGCCTTATGATGCCGATCATGTCGTTCATCGGTAACATCGGATATGTGGGTGTTGCTATACTCGGCGGTTATCTCGCTATCAAGGGCAAGATTCAGGTTGGACAGATTCAATCCTTCTTCCAGTATATCCGCCTCTTCACTCAGCCGATCAATCAGCTGATGCAGGTGACAAATATGTTCCAGTCAACCGCCGCTGCAGCAGAAAGGGTATTTGAATTTCTGGCTGTAGAGGAAGAGGTACAGACTATAGAAAATCCTGTATCCATTACAGGGATTGCTGGTAATGTTGAATTCAAGAATGTACATTTCGGATATCATCCGGATAAGATTATTATCAATGACTTTAGCACTAAGGTAAACAAAGGCCAGAAGATCGCTATCGTCGGTCCCACCGGTGCAGGTAAAACCACAATGGTTAAGCTATTGATGCGTTTCTATGACATTAACAGCGGAACTATATTAATCGACGGTCATAATATTCAGGAATTTGACCGAAGTGACCTCCGAAAGCTCTTCGGTATGGTATTGCAGGATACCTGGCTGTTTAACGGAACCATTATGGAGAATATCCGTTATTCCAAGCTGGAGGCAACTGATGAAGAGGTAATCAGAGCAGCCAAAGCGGCTCATGTTCATCACTTCATCTCTACTCTTCCGGACGGCTATCAGATGATATTAAATGAAGAAGCAAGCAATGTCTCCCAGGGACAGAAGCAGCTGCTGACCATTGCAAGAGCTATCCTGGCTGATCCAAAGATCTTGATTCTGGATGAAGCCACCAGTTCGGTTGATACCAGAACCGAAATCATGATACAAAGGGCAATGGACAGCCTGATGAAGGGAAGAACCAGCTTTATCATCGCTCACCGCCTGTCAACCATCCGCGATGCAGATTGGATTCTTGTCATGAATGAGGGTGACATCGTAGAACAGGGTACACATACAGAGTTGCTTGCAAAGGGCAGTTTCTATGCTAACCTGTACAATTCACAATTTGAGCAGACAGCATAAGGAATTCTATACCTTCAGCATTCACTGGCTAAGTTAAGTAATAAGCAGTAAATCAAGGGTGTGTCTCAAACTAATATTCTGTTTGAGACACACCCTTAAATCTTCCGGATAACTAATATTCCTGCCACAGCCGTTTCCAATTCACGATCAGAGCTTATGGCTTCTAGCTTCCTACGAATGCAGAAATGCCGACTACTTCACTTTCTATGGAGTGTCTCCATAGCCTTCATATAGCGCATCAGATTATCCACTGTTAAAAACAGATCCTGTCTGGCCCGCTTCTTGGCTTCCCGATATTCTATTGCGACACGGTTAATGCTGAAGATCCCTGTGACGCCCAGTTCATATGCTTCTTCAACATCATCTCCGATATCCCCGACAAATGCAAGTAGCGGTACGTTTGCCTTCTTTGTTCGCTTTGCTATCCCGATCACTACCTTACCGCGTATGCTCTGGGCATCAATCTTTCCCTCACCACTAAAAACATAATCCGTATCCTTTAATAATTCATCGAATTTGACTGTATCCAGTACTGTCTCAATACCCATCTGTAGTGTCGAGCCAAAAAATGCAACCATTCCGCAGCCCATACCTCCGGCAGATCCTGCTCCCTTAATATCTGCCAGATACAGCTTTAAATCCTTTTGAAGGATCTGATCCAAATGTCTTAGGTTATCATCCAGTTCCTTTACGACCTCGGGAGAAGCTCCCTTTTGAGGAGCAAATACATATGCCGCACCTTTTTCGCCATAGAGCGGATTATCAATATCGCACATGGTGACTAACTCTATCTCCTTCAAGGAGGGCAGAAGCTTTGAGGTATCAATATGGGCAATCTCCTTTAAGGTCCCACCGGTAGGAATAAAGGAATCGCCAGAAAAATTAATGAAGCTTACTCCCAGTGCAGCCGCAGCACCGGCTCCGGCATCGTTCGTACAGCTACCGCCCAAGCCCATAATAATCTTTTTACAGCCACGTGATATTGCAGCTTCTATCAGCTGCCCCACACCGTAGGTAGTCGTCCTTCTCGGATCAGGGTTATTCTCCACAAGTGGCAGCCCTGCACAAGCAGCCATCTCAATGATAGCAGTTCTTCCATGATCTATGATACCATAGAAGGCTTCCATATCCTGAAAATAGGGTCCCTTTACTGTAACTGTAACTTTTTCACCGCCCATTGCCTTCAGAAAGGCTTCCACACTGCCTTCACCGCCGTCCGCAACCGGTATAGAAATCGTCTGGGCATCAGGATAATTCCGTCTGATTGCTTTTTCCATAATTGAGCAGATCTCGTCTGAACTCATGGTTCCTTTAAAGGAATCCGGAATCAATAAAAACTTGCTCATAAATTGTCCTCCTTATCGGGATAGGCTGTCGCATTATAATACGGTTCTTGACAGCCTCTCCTATGTGTTAAATTTTACATATGATTCATCTACGTATTCGATGTCGTTTCATGTTATTTCATTATAAATCGGCACGGAGGTGGTGTCTATGTTATCAGAGACGAATTACCCCACATATTATTGTTACATTAGACATCAAGGTACAGTTATCACAATATATTTTTTCCCTGTTCACTAAGTAATTATGTTATCGTGAATGTCCTGGTAAAAATGAATTGCATTGTAAAATAAGGAGGAATAGCGTATAGAACGTGGATCATATCCGGTTCTTTCTTTAATCTTTTTTAATTTATACTGTAACGTGTTTTTATGCATAAACAGCCTTTGAGCAGTAGCATTAACAGATCCCTCTTCCTCATAAAAAACATTCAGGAGTTGAATCCATCGGTCGATCTCCTCGATACTGCTGTCTTTAAAAATTCGATTAATATATTCTCTTTTAATAGTTTCTGAAAGCTCACTTTGAAATATTTCCATAGTGATACTTGTATATAGTCTGATCCCCTTCTGCGGAGACCGCATCGAGGTCTTTAATGCTTTGCTTGCTCTTAAGATATTATTATGAATAAATATATATCCTTCACAGCCTGCGTCAATACCGCAGCAAAATACCAGCGGATAGCGATTTTCAACCTCCTGCTTCATTTGCTCGGCAAGCTTTTGCATCTCCTCGTCCGAACAGTCCGCCACCGCGCAGATCAGCTCCGCGCCGCTTCTTAAAAAACAGCTATTCTTTTTGTCTCTGATGATATCTTTTATGGTTATTTCTGCCGAATCAATCATTCTCTGCTCTTCAGCCGGTTCCATATTCTTAAGCATCTTAAATGAAACCATCATGATTCTTCTTGGTATGGTAATATCAATATCCAGCGATCTTCCTTGCTTTATAAACTGAGGTGTGATGTTCTTGGATTCTCCAAACATCCATTCATCCAGAAAACGCTCCTTGATACGTTTATCAATATCCTTCTGTTCTTTATAGTACTGATCAAGAAGCAGAATTTCTGTCATTTTCTTAATGATATATCCGTATTTTGAGACCTCCTCGTACGGACCTGTTACACCGATTACGCCTACGATCTCCTCTTGGAAATTGATTGCAAGATTAAGTCCGGAGCGTGCCCCCTCATATTCCCCGTCACTTTTCACAACTACTTCCTGAAGCTTCTGATCAATCAATTCCTTCGCTGCTGAATGAAAGCTGCCGATACGGCTAGCATCGCTGCTGGCAATGATTACGCCATCCCCATTCATCATATTAATTTTTTCACCGATAATTTTACTGATTTCCTGTACAATATAGTTCGCATTTCTTTTGGAAATATTCATTTGTTATGCCCTCCTTCTATGTAGAACACTCCGAAGCTACTTTCCAACCAGAAGCATTCATCCGATATATCCCTTTACAAATAAAGAGAAATCAATTATAACTGAATACATAACTATACTGATCCAGAAAGGCGAATAAGCTATGATTAAAAAACCGGCATCTCTTGGGATAAACCTGACCAGCGAGGAAAGAAAAAAGCTTCAGGAAGAAATCATTTATTATTTTGAGACCGAACGAGACGAAAAGCTTGGTATCATTGCCTCTGAGAGTATCCTGGACTTTTTTCTCGATCATCTTGGCAAATCCATCTACAACAAAGCACTGGACGATGCTAAGCGTTGGTATAGCAAGCGTATAGAGGATATCGAAGCAGATTATTATACTTTGTATAAGGAAGAAAATTAGAAATCGTAATGAAACCTACCTGAAATAATCTGGCACCCCATTTTGTGGAAGCTCCTAACATTAGTTTCTCAGGTAGGCTTTTCTTATTTATTCTCAAGCTTTGCTGCTTCAATCTGCTCCGCCAGATCGTTCAGATAGACCCAGCGTTCCATCTTATCCTCGAGTGCTTTCGCCAGCTCATCCTTTTTCTTCATCAGTTCCTGGAGCTTTGCATAATTTGTTGACTCCTGTGCTATTATCTGATCAGTCTCTTCAAGCTGAGCCTCCAGTTTTGTAATATCCTCATCTATGGTATCGAATTCCTTCTGTTCCTGATAGGTAAATTTCGGTTTATTGCTTTTCTGTTTCCAGGTAGCGATGCTGGCTGACTTCTGGTCCTCAGAAGGTGCCCCCGCGGTACCACCGGACCGAAGTTCCGTACCTGCTTTCATTTCCTCCCGATTGCTTCTAGCCAGCTTATAATCTGTAAAGTTTCCCTCGTATTGCTTAATTATGCCCTCTTCAAAGGAAAAGATCCTTGTAGCGATCCTGTCCAGAAAGTACCGATCATGGGATACCGTAACGACAATGCCCGGAAAGGTATCCAGATAATCCTCCAGGATTGTCAATGTCTTTATATCCAGATCATTGGTCGGTTCGTCCAGTACCAGTACATTGGGAGCCTCCATCAAAACCTTTAGCAGATAAAGTCTGCGTTTCTCACCACCGGAGAGCTTCGCGATCTGCGTATACTGCATTGAGCCGAGGAAGAGAAATCGATCACACATCTGGGAAGCAGTCGCGGTTCCCTCCGTGGTCTGGATATATTCCGCTGTATCTCTGATATAATCAATAACCTTAAGGCTTTCATCCATATATTCATTTTCCTGAGAAAAATACCCTAGCTTAATTGTAGTACCGGTCTCGACACTACCGAAGTCCGGAGATAACATCCCCGTCAGGATATTAAGCAAGGTGGATTTTCCGCAGCCATTGGGACCGATGATACCGATCCGATCCCCCGGCAGCAGGATATAAGTAAAATCCTTAATCAGCTTTCTATTACCGAAGGATTTCTCTACACCGTTCAGCTCAATCGTCTTTTTACCCAGTCTGGCCGAAAGTGCGTTGATTTCGACCTTACTATCCTCTTCGATTGTTTTCCTATCACGCAGCTCCTCGAAACGTTGAATATGTGCCTTCTGTTTCGTTGACCGTGCTCTGGCTCCCCGTTGCATCCATTCCAGCTCTACCCGGTATAAGCTCTTCGCCTTACGTTCGGTGGCGGATATCATCTCCTCACGTTCCGCCTTCATTTCGAGAAATTTGGAGTAATTCGCCTGATAGGAGTAAATAGCTCCTTTATCTAATTCGATGATTTTATTGGTAACCTTATCGAGAAAATATCTGTCATGGGTAACCATGATGAAGGCACCCTTGAATTTAATTAAGTAATCCTCCAACCATTCTGCCATCTCATTATCCAGATGGTTGGTCGGCTCGTCCAGTACCAGAAGCTCGGCCGGAGTCAGTAAGGTACGAACCAAAGCCACTCTCTTCTTCTGTCCTCCGGACAGCTTATCCGGAGAGACTGACGTATCTACAATCCCAAGCTTCAGAAGCATTGCATTCGCTTCCCCCTCCAGATTACGGTACTCCTCCTCCGCTTTTTGACCCTGCACAACGTTCTGTAATATTGTCTGGTTATAATCAAATTCCGGTGTTTGGGACAGATATCCGATCCTGACCTTCTTACCCTTCGTGACAGTTCCCTCATCGGGTTCCTCTATGCCTGCTATTATTTTTAAGAGGGTGGATTTTCCGGTTCCATTGATGCCAATAATACCGATTTTTTCTCCCTCTGCGATTCCAAATGTAACATGGTCGAAAAGCATACGTTCCGTATAGCTTTTGCTCATATTTTCTATTGTTAATAAATTCATACCGTATACCTTTCCTTCTTATCTGTAATGCACGTTTATCGTATCATAGGATAATCCTGTTGTCCATACAGAATACTGTGATGACAAGCAAGTTGACTCGGAAGATATTGTACTTGCATATATATCATATAACTTCATTGATGTGTAAAATTTAGCCATAAAAAATCTCCCATACCTAAGGATGTGCCGCCATATGTTAGAAGTTGAAATGTATCCCTTAACTGGACAAAACCAGCAAAGGGGGTACATATCATTAGAACTAACATATGGGGACAGTTCATAAGTATAGGAGATTTTATTATTCTAAAGATTATCTTCTGATTATATCGTTTCTGCCCGGTCCGTTGGAAATCATCGTAATCGGTACCTCAAGCTCTTTCTCAATGAATTCGATGTACTTCCTGCAGTTCTCCGGCAGATCCTTATATTCGGTAATACCTCTGATTTCTGTCTTCCAGCCCGGCAGATACTCATAAACCGGCTTCGATTTGGCGAGCTTTACAGTGGTCGGGAAATCCTTCGTGACTACACCGTCAATCTCATAACCCACGCAGACAGGCAGGGTATCAAGATAACCAAGTACATCAAGGACTGTAAGTGCTACCTCAGTAGCTCCCTGCATTCTGCAGCCGTAACGGGAGGCAACCGCATCAAACCATCCCATACGTCTCGGTCTTCCGGTGGTTGCACCATATTCACCGCCGTCACCGCCTCGCCTTCTGAGCTCATCAGCCTCTTCACCGAAGATTTCGCTTACGAATTCACCGGCACCGACAGCGGAGGAATAGGCCTTAACGACAGTAATAATACTCTTGATCTCATAAGGCGGGATACCTGCGCCGATGGCGCCGTATGCTGCCAAGGTGGAAGAGGAGGTTACCATCGGATAGATACCGAAATCGGGATCCTTTAAAGCACCCAGCTGTCCCTCGAGTAATATATTCTTACCAGCCTTGATGGCTTCGTGCAGATAGGCCGCAACATCACATACATAAGGTTCCACTAAGGTTCTGTATTCGATTAAGGTTGCATATAATTCCTCGGGATTGATGGCCGGCTTGTGATACATATGCTCAAGAAGGATATTCTTCATCTCACATACTCTGTTCACCTTTTCTCTCAAGGCTTCTGCATCAAAAAGCTCTGATACCTGGAAACCGATCTTTGCATATTTATCTGAATAGAAAGGAGCAATACCAGACTTCGTGGAACCGAAGGATTTTCCTCCAAGACGTTCCTCTTCGTACTGATCAAATAAGATATGGTAAGGCATCATAATCTGTGCTCTGTCTGAAACCAGCATCTTTGGAGCCGGTACACCGCGATCTACCAGAGCTTGGATCTCCTTAACGAGATACGGAATATTCAGAGCGACACCATTACCGATAATGCTTGTTGTATGCTTATAGAATACACCGGACGGAAGTAAATGAAGCGCAAATTTACCATATTCGTTGATGATGGTATGCCCTGCATTGCTGCCACCCTGATAACGGATCACAATGTCCGCTTCCTGTCCGAGCATGTCTGTAATCTTACCTTTTCCTTCGTCGCCCCAATTGGCGCCTACGATTGCTTTAACCATAGCTAATTCCTCCTTGGCTTATTATTCCCAAATCCTCTCTAAGTATAAGCTCGGTGTCAGCATAAGTAAAATCAATATTTATTATGTTAGTCATAAGGGTGAGTTATGCAGATTGTAGTGTCAATTCAGAAATCATCTATCAGGAAGCATCCGTATCGGACTGCCAACTTCAGTCAGCTTACTAATCACATACTCCGCAGCTTCCCGGATGAAGCTCAGTGTTCTCTGATAGCTGATATACAGTGGCTGCTCGGGTTGATATTCCTCAAAGAAATGCCGCCTGATCATCCAGTCTGTACATACCTGCATCTCCTGAAAGCTGATGTAATTCTCGACAGGATAAACTTCAGCCTGTAAAAGCTTCTTCTTCACTTCCTCGATATCCTCATAGTTCCTGACCAGCAGTAAATCGTTGCGATTCATATCTCCAACGATGTTCTCGAAAAATCCGGGGTCCGTTTGAGCTATTCCCTGACCCTTCATTACCTCACAGAATTCCTTCCTGACGGTAAGCATGAAAAGCTCATCGGTCAGGACATGTGCAGCATACCCTAGATATAGATCAAAAAGATCATCTGTACGGTCTTTATTCTGTGAGATAAATTCGGCCAATCTTTTATGAAATAGCAGCCTGTTCTCAGGCAGCTCAAAGTCTGCATCCAGAATATCATCTCGAAAATGTGTATGCTTTTTAAAGGCCCGGATATAGCCTTCTCGTGCATGGATAGCATCAGGAGCAAGGTTACCAAGATAAAAAAGGCTTTCCTCTCTGATGGTATCCTTCGGCAGCCTCTTGATGATTTCCCTGGCAATCACCATATGCGTTATCACACCCGCCATAGTATCCCTCCAATTATCCTTTACTGCTTGCCGGTGCTTCCATGACCGCCCCGGTCTGCATTCTTTAGTTCTGATACCTCTATAAATTCAAGCTGTGGTTGGTGCTCCAGGATTCGGAACTGACAGATACGGTCATTCACATGAATTTCTGTGTCACGCATAGCAAGTGCAGGGAAGAACCATTGATCATGGTCGCCGCAATAGCTCTCATCCACAACTCCCATGGAATTGGTCTGCAGAATGCCGAAATTCTTAAAGGTACTGCTTCTCGGTACAATGTGCGCCTCATAGCCCTTAGGCAATTCCATCGCAATCCCTAACGGGATCAATCGGAACTCTCCCGCCTTCAGTATAACCTCCTCGGCAGCCCGTAAGTCAATCCAATCCGATTTATCTTCAATATATTGCAGCTTCTCAATCTGGTTACTTAAATACTTAATTTTAATCTGTTGCATAGGTTAGTCTCCTTAAGTGGAACTATAGTTTCGATGGTAGAGGGTGTATATGGTGCCAATATACATGTTCCTTAAGCCATACATGTATACATAGGTTAAATCATATATGCACTATTAGCCATATGCTTCATGCATTTCATGCGGTCTAAGCGGGCCATGCGTTTCAGGCGATTCTTACAATTGAACCTTGCGCTCCTTACGGTTCTTACGCTCCATGCGCTCCTCACGACAAAAGGTCCGGCTGATCAATCAGCCGGATTACTTGCATAAGAAGGTCTCCGGAAAGCAGGCTTTCCGAGAACCTTCTTGTGCAAGTTTATCATGTCACCTATGGTGACATGACCTTTTGTCTTATATAGCTTATTATGTCACCTATATGATATGGCCTTTATCTTATATGGCTTATCATGACTCTGTATGACATGATCTTTGTCTAATACAGCCTATCTTGCCTCTATATGATATGACCTTTTGCCTCATACAGCTTATCTTGACTCTATATAACATGACCTTTTGCCTCATATAGCCTATCTTGCCTCTATATGACCTTTTGCCTCATATAGCTTATCTTGACTCTGTATGAAATGACCTTTTGTCTCATATAGCTTATCATGTCCCCTATATGACATGACCTTACTCCGAGTTGCCATTTCCTTGTGTCTCCCGCTGTCCCAGCATGGCCAGCAGTTCCTTTGCTGCTGTGGATATGGGATTATTATTTCCTGTAATGATGCAGAAATATCTTTTGGGAAATTCCTTCTGGAACCTTAGTTCAAATAGTTCTCCGGATGCGATGGCCTCTTTTGCGAACTCACGAACCACACAGCCCACACCCAGGTTTCGTCCGGCAAACTTGACTATGATATCGCTCATCGCTAATTCAAATTCCGGCTTTAATACGACTCCATTTGCTTCCAGAAACTCATCGATAAATCTTCGTGTACTGGTGTTATGCTCCAGACTGATAATCGGTAGCTCCTCTAAAGCCTTATACTCCAGGATCTGATCCTTGAGATAGGAGAATCTGCTGCCGGCGACAAAGATATCCTGTATCTCTCTGACTCGAACCACCTCAATCTCCGGTTTTGCATCAAAGGGTTCACTGACGATGCCAAAATCGATCTTCCCGGCATACAGATATTCCAGGGTCTCCGGTGTCGGAGCATTGGTTACCGTCACCTTTATCCTCGGAAATTTCTCATGAAATTTCTCAAGATACGGGAGTAAGTAGAACTGCAGGGTCATATCGCTGGCACCTATTCTGATTTCTCCGTTCTCTAAATCCAGCATCTTCTGGAACTTCTCCTCACCCATCAGAATATATTCATATCCTCTTTGGACATAGCCAAACAGCACTTCCCCCTCCGGAGTCAATCTGACACCCTTAGGGATTCTGATAAACAGCTTACTCCCCAGGCTGTTCTCCAGCAGCTTCATTGCCTGGCTGACTGCCGGCTGGGAGATACAAAGCTCCTCTCCTGCCTGTGTGAAGCTTCCGGCTTTTGCTACATAGTAAAATATTCGATAATATTCCAGATCGATATTCATATAATATCTCCTTATGGAATCTCATTTCTGTATATATGATAATTATACCATGTAACGAGAGCAAATACAATTCTTATATACACCTGAGTATTTTGTACAGATATATACCTGAGTTATTTTGTACTTTTGTTAATTCTTATCTGAGTGATTTAGCTGTTTACCTGAATTATTCTTCTGACCTTACGTGTATTATTTTGTACAGATTGCGTCAAATTCTGACTGAACCTTTTTCAAATCCTCACGAATACTAAGCTTCTGAGGGCAAGCTTCTTCACACTGTCCGCATTCCGTACAATTTTTAGCTTTTGCCGCATCCTGAATACCGTTCGCCCAAAACCAACGTACTTCCCCTTCGTTCTGATACATGCCGAATTCGTTCCATGCTCTGAAATTACCCGGAATATCCACTCCGAAAGGACAAGGCATACAATAAGCACAGCCGGTACAGCCATTCCTTACCTTTGTTTTCAGTGCTTCCGCAGCATTGACCACGGCCTTCTGCTCAATCTCACTCATTGCCTTAAAATTGTTAAAGGTATCTAAATTATCAGCTACCTGTCCCTCATTGGACATACCGCTTAACACAACCTTTACGTTAGGAAGAGAAGCTACCCAGCGCATTGCCCAGGATGCAGCCGATTGGTTAGGATGAATTGCACTGAAGTATTTCGATGCACTTTCCGGAAGCTTAGCTAAGGACCCTCCCTTAATCGGCTCCATGATGATCAACGGAACATTGTGTTTCTCCGTCAGCTCATATCCCTTCATACCTGCCTGTATCTCTGTATCCATATAGTTTAACTGGATCTGACAGAAATCCCATTCTCTGTATGTAAGAATATGTTCAAAAGCATCATAATCATCATGGAAGGAGAATCCAAGGTATCTAATCTTACCTTCCGCCTTCAATCTGTCCATCAGCTCCAGTAATCCCTGACGAACCAGCTTATCAAATCCAGCGCGGTCCAGTGCATGAAGCAGATAGAAATCAATATATTCCTTATTTAGCTTCTTCAACTGTTCCTCAAACAGACGCTCGGCATCAGCCACGCTTTCTACCAACCAGACAGGGAGCTTGGTTGCCAGATAATAAGAGGCTCTGTCATATCTGTCAAGTGCCTTACCGGTAAAAATTTCACTCTTACCCTCATGATATACATAAGCCGTATCAAAGTAATTCACCCCGGCCTGATATGCGGTATCTATCATCTGCAGTGCCTCAGCCTCGTTGATGCTTCCGTCCTTATTACAAGGGAAACGCATACATCCAAAGCCTAATAATGAGGTCTCAATTCCGAGTTTTTCGATCTTTCTGTATTCCATAACCTTATCCTCCTTATAGATGTGTTTTATTATGATTAGTTGAATTGGTCTATTTCTTTCTTCTGAAGATCACCAGAAGAACCAGGGTAAGCCCTATCACTAATAACGCAGCGGCGCAGAGAACGATACAGGAATTACCGTCACAAAGGAAAATACTTGTCGGTCCATCTGCTCGGCCGATCACTGTAGCGGTCATTCTGTCTGTTCGGTAGTTTATCACGCTGATCCATGCCAAAATGATTAGGATAATACCCACCGAGCCTAATACCAATAGAGTTAATATACGCTTAAACTTCATTTTTCTCCAATTTCTACGCATGATATTTGCGTTCAGTAAAGTCCTATATAATATCAAATTCTTCAGATTTAAAATTACAGTAATATCTTCCCTTCAAAGCGCTAAACTTCAATACACAATAATCCGGGTCCGTTACTCCCTGAGGATAATACATCGTATCACCCGGTAACCACAGCATCTCTTTACTTTCGGCATCGGTAAGTACTTCCATGGTCCCTAGCAGCATGACTCCGCGATAAAACCGCTTATCACAGAAATAAATACATGCCTTAGAATTCTCCAGAAACTGCCTTGTCCGTAAAGATGAGGTATTCGTAGAAAAATAAAATTCGCGAATGCCTTCTCTTCTTCGCGGTGAATACATCGCTTTAATATTCGGAAAGCCTTCTGCATCTACCGAGCTGATATAGGCTGTCCCCTGCTTATCTATCAAATTCCCGATTGTCTTTTCAGCATCTCTCATTATACTCTCCTCCCAAAGAATGCGAACATATGTGCCCTTTCATAATAATACTTTCCAATCAATTAATCAATGTACAATATTATACTTATCAATATTTCCTGCCGAAGTCAAAAATTGAGAATGATTAAAATTTTATTAGATGGTTGACTATATCAGTCAATCGTGTTATTCTGTATTTGACCGGATCAGTCAATACATAATTTCCTTAAGGAGTGATTACTATTTCTTACGAAAGCTTTGAGAATTTGGAGGAAGCAAAAAAACAGAAGATCATCAATGCAGGCTTTGAAGTATTTGCAGAGCATGGTTATGCCAAGGCTTCGGTAGATGAGATTATTAAAGCAGCGGATATCTCGAAGGGAAGCCTGTTTTACTATTTCGAATCCAAGAAGAATTTTTATCTATACCTTTATCATTACTGCGGAGAGCAAATGGAGCGGCTGGTAGACAGTCCCGGTGAGGACGGCAGACCAAGCTATATGCAGTATACGGATTTTTTTGAACGTCTGAGCTGCATCCAGGAGCTGAAGGCAAAGCACACTGCGGATTATCCGCACATGTACAATTTTATGAAAAAGGTAGTCTTTGACACATCACCGGCGATACGCGGTGAGATTTCTAAGGTCAATGCTAAGTATACCAAGGAACGAGCCCTGGCATTTTTCCAGGGACTGGATTATTCCAAATTCAAAGAGGGAATTGATCCTATGATGGTAATTCAGCTGCTTACATGGATCTCGGAGGGCTGTGCCAACACAGTGGCTATGAAAAGCAAGCTGACCGGTGATACCAATCGAAATGACATGGATTTTAGTGATATCCTGGTTATGTACCAAGCCTATGTCGATATGCTGCGTAAGAATTTTTATAAGGATGAGTATCTTTCATAGGGTTATATAAAAAAAGAAAGGGGATTATTAATATGTCCATCATTGAAATTAATGGATTAACGAAGGATTATGGTAATCATAAGGGTATTTTCGATTTAACCTTTCAAGTGAGGGAGGGTGAGGTGTTCGGATATCTTGGACCGAACGGTGCTGGAAAGACTACTACCATCCGCCACCTGATGGGTTTTTTGACACCGGATCAAGGGAGCTGCCGAATTCTTTCAAAGGATTGCCGGAGGGAAGCTGCAGCTATCATGAAGGAGCTGGGCTACCTACCGGCTGAGATGTCTTTCTTTGAAGGTTTGAGCGGTCTGGACTTCTTAAAATTCATGGGTGAAATGAGAGGCTTGTCCGATACGACTTACCGTGATCGATTAATCGAGCTGTTCGAGCTTGATACCAGAGGGCGTATCCGTAAGATGTCCAAGGGAATGAAGCAAAAGGTGGCTCTGATCTGTGCTTTTATGCACGATCCTAAGGTGCTTATCCTGGATGAGCCCACCAGTGGTCTTGATCCGCTGATGCAGAAGCTGTTCGCTGAGCTGATCTTGGAGGAAAAGGCGAAGGGTAAGACAATCCTGATGTCCTCCCATAGCTTTGAGGAAATAGAACGTACCTGCGACCGGGTCGGTATCATCCGTCAAGGTAATTTAGTTACCATAGAGGATATCCATGTGTTGAAGGAGAAACGACGCAAGACCTATCTGATAACCTTTGATAGCCCAGAGACGGCTGCTGCCTTCCAGAAGAAGGACTGCTTTGACAATATCACCTTGCACGGAGCCACCGCTAAGGTCAGTATCCTTGGTAATGTTAACAGCTTCGTCCGAGAGATCAGTCAGTATCCGGTTCTTGATCTGGATACCGAGAAAAGCAGCCTGGAGGATGTATTCATGCAATATTACGGAGATTCTGATAAGAATTCTCCGATAACAAAATAGGAGGATGAGGATATGATCAGTAAACCTTTATTCAAAGCAAGCTTGAAACAAAACTATATCGTATTTCTTATCATTGTCGGCGTTCTGATGATCTACTTACCAACAATAGCAAGTATGTATAATCCGGAGACTCAGAAAAGCCTGAATGATATGCTTAAGATGCTGCCTCAGCAGCTGATTTCAGCTATGGGCTTTACAGGAGATATGGGTACCTTACTTAAATTCCTCGCTACCTATTTCTATGGCTTTCTGATACTGCTGCTCCCAATGATCTATTCCATCATCGTTGCGAACCGTACCATCTCCTCCCACGTGGATAAGGGTTCCATGGCTTATCTCTTGTCCACACCTAATAAGAGATCCAAGATCGCAATCACACAGGCATTGTTTCTGCTGATTACTACCGCACTTCTGATTGTCGTTGTAACGATCGTAGGCATCTCCCTTTGTGAGATGATGTTTCCCGGTGAACTGGATATCAATGGTTTTATCCTCTTAAACTGCGGTGCCCTGTTATTATACTGTGCGCTTACAGGGATTGGTTTCTTTGCCTCCTGCATCTTCAATGATACGAAGAATTCTCTGGCACTCGGGGCGGGACTGCCTGTCGGCTTCCTGCTGCTGCAGATGGTCTCGGATACCGGTGAGAAATTCGAATTCTTACAATACTTCTCTCTTTACACTCTGTTCGATCCCGCTAAGATTACCTCGGGTGAAGGCTACCTGCCATCCTTTATCGCTATGGCTGCCATTGCTCTGGTTACATATACCGCAGGCATCTATGCCTTCAGCAAGAGGGACCTTCCCTTGTAATATCAATTCAATACTATATGATTTCCGACAAGCTTTACGGCAAGAGGGCTACTGCACAAGTAACTGTGCGGCAGCCCTTTACACTGTAATATAATTTATCACATTGTATTTATGTATTAGCCTGTGAGCCTATCCCTCGGTATTCTTGGTTGCCTATCCCTCGGTATTCTTGGTTGCCTATCATTCGGCATTCTTGGTTGCCTATCGCTCGGTATTCTTGGTTATATTGTCGATTAGCTCTACTGAAAGAATTTTGTCTCCTTAAGTACAGGGTAGAAAACATCCTCCTGCTTCCCATTCCATACCTGATAGAACCACTCATAATAATGCCTGAAGCCCATTTTCTCCCACTGAGTATAAGAAGTAAGTCCGAATTTCTTTTCATGGGAATCAAACTTTGCAATCTCTTCCTCAATATCTTCTTTTGTCATAGGCTGATAAGCACCATAATGAATCACACCCTTTTTCAATCTTCCCTTGTAATTCTTCTCCTCCGGATGTGCACTATAGCCAAGCAGTACTGAAACCATCGGGAAGCAGTACTCTTTGGGCAGCTTCAGCAGTTCATACAGTTCATTAAAATTCTGTCGGTGTACTCCGTTGGTAATCAGCGAATCGATGCCTAAGGAGGTGGCAGCTATGACCGCCGTCTGCGCTGCCAGGACAGCATCGGTACCGCCGGTGATAAAATCAATGGTCGTACTTCTTTGATAATCCTGCTGCAAATACTTTGCAATATCAATTAATCTGTTCTGATCCACACAGAAAACCAATAATGCCGCCCCGGTATAACCACAGGCAGCTTTGATCTTCTCCTTCTCCGTCAATACAACAACAGAATATGCTTGTCTTGACGATGAATTCGCTGTTCTGACTGCCGCATCCAGGACTGCTTCCAAGTCCTCCTGTGCGATGGGTTTGTCGCAAAATTGTCTCTCACTCCGTAATTTGTAGATAGTGTTCATTGTCTCATTCATACTGATACCCCTCTCAATTAATGGATTGATTCAAGTGTCATATGCTGCATATAAGCACAAATGTGCATAAAATCACAAATTTGCATAAAAGCACAAATGTGCTTATGACACTTTAATCATGTTAATCATGTTCTCTGCTTCCTGTCCTTCAAGCGCCGTTATTCTCATAGGTACTCTCTTGGTACATCAGTTAGAATTCTAACTATAAAATTATAAAAACACTCACCCCAAGGTCTTCACATGATTATGCAGCTTAATCAAAAGCTCCTCCAGAGTCAGCTTCTCTTCCTCCGTTAAGCAGGATAAGGGATCAAAAGTCGCCAGCTGCTCCACATCCTCCTCCGCTTCCTCAACCTGCTTTCTCCCTTTCTCGGTAATCCTGACCTGGATACGCTTACCGTCCTCCGCATCCCTTTCTTTTATGATATAGCCGTACTTTTTTAGATTATCGATGACTACAGTCGCAGTGGGTCGATCACAGAAGAGCATCTCGGCAATCTCAGAGGGATTAAGATATTCCCTTCTCTTAAGTTGTCTTAGGATAAAATACTGGTTCAGGGTAAGCAAATGGCTTTTCGTGATCTTCTCCAGATATCTTCTATAAGTGAGATGGATAACGCCCATTCTTGACATCATCGGTAATTTCTTTTTCACATCAGCCATGCTGCTCCTCCATAATTAGAATTCTAACTATACAATATCACGTGATTCCTTCTGTGTCAACTAATATTTACTCTATCAATGATAATTACACTCTATGAAGGATCACGTCCTTCCAGATTATTCTCTATCACTTTATTTGCATCAAACCATAAACAGATAATATTTGGTAGATATTTCATTGCTGTTGCGATATAATAACTTTATGTATTGGCAGGTAAAACTGCAAGGATACGAAATCAATCATCGGAGGATATAATGAGCAGAGAAGCTTTAACAGCAAAACAGAGAAAAGCAGGTACAGATCTTTGGATTATACTTATCACAGCCTTTGCAGTATTAGGTATTTATACCGTATTTAACCCAGTTATTACAGTGTTTGTAGACAACTCAGCTATCCCGATTTTGCTTCGTACACTCTGCCTAGCTATGATTCAATTCGGAATTGCCGGATTAGGTATTACTCTCGTGTGTATGATCAGAAAAGAAAGTTTTTTTATGTACGGCTTATGCAGGAAAAACCTGCTCCTTACATTACTCCTATCTTCCGTAATGTTTCTTCCAAATATCATATTCAGCGTAGTGACAGGGAACCTTAAGGGCTATTTTCCTTTTCAGGAAGTGTGGATGACAAATGAGATTTTGGCCTCTCCCCTCCTGATTAAAATACTTGGTATGTTGATTATAGCAACCGCCTGGGGGTTCTTCGAAGGCTTTAATTATACGGTCATTATGGATAAAATTAATCTTCGCTACCCAGCAAAGCATCCCTGGGCTGATCCGGGTGCCATCTCCTGTGCCCTGATGTGTATCTTAATTCATGGCGCTGTCGGTGTAACCCCAAGTGGAATAATTGAGATGCTGACCGTCTTTATCATTATCTACGGAATACTGATGGTAAGAAAATTCACCGGAAATGCATGGGGTTGTGTCTTCGTATTTATCTTTTTATGGAATGCATATTAAAGACGTATCATTGTTCACGTAGGAAATCGTCAGGAAGGATAGAGTTATGAATATATTTAACCGCAGAGAGCTCTATGTTACTATGGATTTAATGAAAATGAATGAAATTATTAATCTGCTGGGGAAAGCAAATATTCCGTTTACCTATAAAACTCAGAATAGCACCAGACTTAACAGAAGATCGGATTCGATCGGCTTGAACAGTAACGGCTTGTATCTGTATTATATCTATGTACATAAGGATCGTCTCGCAGAAGCACAATCTCTTTTAAAGTAATAAACTTACAGGCACAGACTAAGAATTTAAGCAAATATAATTTACTATTCTCAAGTATAAATTAGAATTTGCGGAGGGAAATTGATGAATGCTTTATTGATCAATTGTAGTCCTGTTAGAAATGGAAGCAGAAGAAGTGAGATTGAAGAATTTTGTAATGGTATTATAGCCACAGAGCCATAAAATTAAGGTGTCAGAAGTTCTGATATTGAATGAACTTCCGACACCTATCTTATTAATCCTTCGGAGATCATAGCGCACTATGAACTGTTCTCCAATCACCTTCTCCGGTTTTCTTACAAATCATCTCATCAGACCTTAATGTCCGCCTTCAGACCAAGCTGTTCCTTATTCTCCTCAAGGATCGGTTGAATAACCTCTTGGATGAATTCTTCCGTCTGTTCCTTCGCACGGCCTGTATAAAGTGCCGGGTCCATGGCAGCCTTCAATTCCTCTAGGTTCATATTGAAGGAAGGATCAGCTGCAATCAGTTCCAGAAGATTATTCTCCAGTCCCTTCTCCTTCACATTCCTGCCTGCCTCCATGGATAAAGTACGGATTCTTTCATGCAGCTCCTGCCTGTCTCCGCCTGCCTTGACTGCCGCCATCATGATATTCTCCGTCGCCATGAAAGGAAGCTCCTGCATCAGACGGCGCTCGATTACCTTAGGGTAAACTACGAGGCCATCTACAACATTTAAGTAAAGGTCCAGAATTCCATCCACCGCCAGGAAGGCTTCCGGTACACTGATTCTCTTGTTCGCTGAGTCATCCAGCGTACGCTCAAACCACTGGGTCGCAGTCGTAATCGCGGGATTCATCGCATCCACCATCACATAATTCGCTAAGGAAGCGATACGTTCGCTTCTCATGGGATTTCTCTTATATGCCATTGCGGAGGAACCGATCTGGTTCTTCTCGAAAGGCTCTTCGATTTCCTTCAAATGCTGTAATAATCGGATATCATTGGAGAACTTGTGAGCACTTGCAGCAATACCAGATAAGATATTCAAGACCCTCAGATCAATCTTTCTGGAATAGGTCTGTCCGGATACAGGGAAACAGCCTTTGAAGCCCATCTTCTCCGCTATTCTTGCATCCAGCTGCTTTATCTTCTCATGATCTCCGTCGAATAATTCCATGAAGCTTGCCTGGGTTCCTGTCGTTCCCTTTGATCCAAGCAGCTGCATACTGTCAATCATATAGCAGAGATCATCATAATCCAGCTTTAGCTCCATGAGCCAGAGCGCTGCTCTTTTACCCACAGTGGTCGGCTGTGCAGGCTGAAAATGAGTGAACGCCAGTGTAGGTAATGCACGGTACTCCATAGCAAATTTACTAAGCTCTGCCATGACATTGACCAGCTTCTTCTTCACCAGCTTCAGCGCCTCTGTCATTACGATAATATCCGTATTATCACCGACATAGCAGGAGGTTGCTCCCAGATGGATAATTCCCTTAGCCTTCGGACACTGTTCACCGTAAGCATATACATGGCTCATGACATCATGACGCACCACTGCTTCCCGTTCCTTTGCCACCTCATAATTGATATCCTCCTGAAAAGCCTTCAGTTCATCAATCTGCTCCTGTGTGATATTTAGGCCGAGCTCCTTCTCCGTCTCTGCAAGCGCGATCCAGAGTCTTCTCCAGGTTCTGAATTTCATATCCGGTGAGAAGATGTACTGCATATCCTTTCCGGCGTAGCGCTCGGATAAAGGGGACGTGTATTTATCATTACTCATCTCATCTGCTCCTTTCTTATACCATTACTTTTCTAACGTTAGGTGACTGTAGGAAAACTACTATCTGTACAGTTTGTCCTGCCAGCTTATAATCACATACTTCTACTGGTAGCTTTCGCATAGTCCTGCCAGCATCGAATCTCATAATTCAGCTATTTGTATTTGCTTAGTCTGCCAGCATATAATCTCATACTTCTACTGGTAGCTTTCTCTTAATCCTGCCAGTTCATAATCTCTCTGATTTTGCCCTCCAGCTTTGCCGCCATCTTCTGATGAGTAAGCTTGCTGGGATGCCAGTCCGAGCCGATTCCGTCCTTAGACTTCTGTATATCATAGGATAGATAGTGAAGCCTTTTATCGCCCTGCGCTGCCAGTCTTTCGACCTGCTCCCTGATTACCGGGCACAGCTCCTGCCCCATCGCACCCAGGGTACACAGGATCTCCGCATTGGGATTGCAGCTTCTGACCTGGCGAAGAAACTCAGCATATTTCGACGCGAATACAGCGACCCTATTGGGGATGTTTCTCGCGTAGCTGTGATCATTGGTTCCAAGGTTGATTACGATACAATCCGGAACGAAGCTAGAGTAATCCCAGAGCTCAGGTTCTATCCCGAGTGCCAGGTCACAGGCCTTGTCCGTATAGGGGTAAAGCTCAGGCATCAGCCATTCCTCATTCGGAGTGTCCTGGTCTGTCCAATTCGAGATGATTCCGATACCGCTCCAGCAGACCATCTGATAATCTGCCTTTAAGCTTCTTGCTGTAACAGCGGCATAAGCCTCCCAGGGATTCTCCTGGGCGGTATGAAAGACATCCGTCATCCATACCCCTTCGTTCCCGTAACCACAGGTAATCGAATCCCCAATGTACTCCAGTCGGCGGGGCAAAGCTATGGTTGGCCGAGGTGGTATCGCACTGTCAAGCCTGAGGCTTTTTATACCCACCTTACCAAAAGCAGCCTCCGAATATTTCACCAGGCGGAGCTTTGTCTCCTTCACAGCATCGGACTCATATAATACATATCTGCCTTCCTCCTTTTCCAAAGGGAAACGCCTGCTCGGTTCCTGTTCCTCATTGACGAATACAGCAATCCAAGCCTTATGAATATCGGGAAACGCAGGGGAGTCCGTCCATAGTACGGCCTCAGCTCTTTTCCCTGTAAAGACAAATTCTATGGAGGAGCAGGAATACCCCAGATAAAGCATCCCATCCCTCTTCCGGGTTCTGCCCATGATTCTTACATACTTCTCTTCTGCCGGAAAACACATCATGCTTCATACTCTCCGCGAATATCCTCATTCGGAGGCTCAATCGGATATTTTCCGGTAAAACAGGCATCACAGTAGCCTTTGTCGCCTCCGATCATATCGCTTAAGCGCTCAACCTCCAGATACCCAAGAGAATCCGCTCCAATCATTTCACAGATCTGCTCCACAGTATTATTGTGTGCTATCAGCTGATCTCCGGTCGGAACATCGGTTCCGAAATAGCATGGATACAGGAAGGGCGGTGAGCTGATTCTAACATGCACCTCAGTCGCTCCTGCTTTTTTGAGCATTCTAACAATCTTTGCACTGGTCGTTCCGCGTACGATGGAATCATCAATCATGACCACCCTCTTGCCGCGTACCACCTCAGGAAGGACATTCAGCTTAATACGGACACTGGATACACGCATGGATTGCTTGGGTTTGATGAAGGTTCTGCCCACATAGCTGTTTTTTACAAATGCCATTCCAAAGGGTATCCTTGATTCAAAGGAATAACCCATAGCTGCTGCATTACCGGAATCAGGTACTCCGACCACTACATCCGCTTCTACGGGATGGGATTGGGCAAGTATCCTGCCTGCCATAATTCTTGAATTATATACACTTACTCCGTCAAAATAGGTATCGGGTCTGGCAAAATAGATATATTCAAAGATACATCTGGAAATCTTCGGACCGCACATTGAGGTATCGGAATGAATTCCAGCCTCATTGATCATTACCACCTCGCCCGGCAGTACATCACGTACAAATTCCGCATCGGCAGCAGCAAGAGCAGCTGTTTCTGACGCCAGGATATAAGCATTATTCTTCTTACCGATACAGAGGGGATGGAAGCCCAAAGGATCTCTGGCGCCGATTAGCTTTCTGGGGCTCATGATGACCAGAGAATAAGCACCGCTTAATTTCTTCATCGCCCTCGCAACCGCTTCTTCTACAGTTGTACAGTTCAGACGTTCTCTGGCAATATGATAAGCGATAACCTCCGAATCAATCGTAGTCTGGAAGATCGCACCGGTATACTCGAGCTCATGCCGAAGCTCCGGGGTATTCACAAGATTACCGTTGTGAGCAAGTGCCAGCGTGCCCTTGACATAGTTCAGTACAAGCGGCTGGGTATTATTGATATTACTGCCGCCGGCAGTGGAATAACGTACATGACCGACACCGATATTCCCTCCGCTTAAGCCTTCCAGGTGCTCCTGAGTAAACACCTCACTGACCAGACCCATACCCTTCCATGCCTTTACCTTTCCCTTCGGACCCTGGGTGTCACTGACTGCGATACCACAGCTCTCCTGCCCTCTGTGCTGCAGTGCAAAAAGACCGTAATATATCGTAGATACCACATCGTTCCCATCCAGGTCATAGACGCCGAACACGCCGCATTCCTCATGCAATCCATCGGGACTATAGTTCTCAAATTCCGTATTCATAAGGACCCATCCTCTCAAAAACTAAAAAAACCATACTGATCATTCATACAAAACTCGTGTGACATTCTAATGCGAACACGGCTCGCATAAGAGGCTTAATCTCTATCAGAGATTAAAGACAACAAGAGGCTGTCACATGCCAGCCTCATCTCCTTCGATGATAAAATATCTGCTATTGTATCATTTCTCAGAAGCAGGTAAACCGGTCTATAACAGCCTTTTTTATTATTATTGAATTCCAAGACGCTTAAATACTTCCTGGTATGCATCCTCTACATTGCCGAGGTCTCTGCGGAAGCGGTCTTTATCTAATTTCTCATGAGTATTACTATCCCAAAGTCTGCAGGTATCCGGTGAAATCTCATCAGCAAGTATGATCTGACCCTTGTGTCTTCCGAACTCTACTTTAAAGTCAATCAGCTCAATGCCGATGCTCTCAAAATACTTGCAAAGTACCTCATTTACCTTGAAAACATACTTAGTAATTAATTCTATCTCTTCTCTGGTAGCAATTCCGATTGCAATAGCATAGTAATCATTAATCATCGGATCACCCAATGCATCATCCTTATAGGAGAACTCCAGGGTAGGGCTTTTGAATCTGATGCCTTCTTCCATACCCATCTTCTTTGCAAAGCTGCCTGCGGAAACATTTCTGATGATAACCTCAAGCGGAACGATGTCGACCTTCTTGACAGCAGTCTCGCGGTCACTTAATTCTTCGATGTAGTGGGTCGGAACGCCTTCCTTCTCAAGCAGGCGGAATACATGGTTGGACATCTTATTATTGATTACACCTTTACCGACAATCGTACCCTTTTTCAATCCATTAAATGCTGTAGCGTCGTCTTTGTAGTCTACGATTAAAACGTCTTCCACATCAGTTTTATAAACCTTCTTTGCTTTTCCTTCGTAAAGCATGTCTAATTTCTTCATCGCAACTGCCACCTATCCTTTAATTTATTTTTCATCAGTTACCCCGACCATTACATTTTTTATTATAATGGAAGTGCAGAATTAAGCAATAGTTTTTTATCTTTAGAGCTGCATAAAAATTCAAATTCGACTTAATGCACAAAGGATGGTAGGGCAAAAACACCTTTTAATATCATAATGTTTATGCGTATTCTGCATATTTATAAGTAATACTAATAATAAAGATTATTATTTATCATCCAGTGTTCCGAAGACACGTTTTACAATGTTTTCCGATGCATGACCATCCTCAAGGCTGCAGAAACGCTCATAGAATTCCTCATACCTCTTACCGTAATCAGCCGTGATACCATCAATATTATTGATAGCCTCCGCTACCTCCTCCGTAGTGAACAGCAGCGGACCCGGAACTTCCTTCTCAATATCCATATAGAAGCCACGGAGCATATCACGGTACTTATCCAGGTCATAGGTATAGAATAGAATCGGTCGTTTCAGATTAGCATAATCGAAAAATACGGAGGAGTAATCCGTTATCAGGATATCCGAAATCAGATAAAGCTCGGAGATATCATTATATTTACTTACATTAACCGCAAAATCCTCTATACCGGTTACGTCGATGGAATCCGCTATAAAATAATGGGTACGCAGTAATACGACATAGTCAGGTCCGAGTTGTTCCCGAAGCATTCGCAAGTCCAGCTTTAAGGCAAACTTATAAGCACCATGACCATAGTATTCATCATCACGCCAGGTAGGCGCATAAAGAATCGTCTTCTTATTCTCCGGAATTCGCAGCTTTCTTCTAAGCTCTGAAGCAATCCTGTCTCGCTCCGGACTATGTAAGATATCATTTCTCGGATAGCCGTATTCCAACATCTCATTGTTAAATAGGAAAGCACTGCGGAAGGTCTCTGAGGAAAACAAATTCGCTGCCACCAGATAATCCCATTGCTGTGAATGACGATAAAACTGCGCCTTATATAACGGAGAAGCTGCCATAACCTCTTCCTGGTCAAACACCAGCCTCTTCAGCGGGGTTCCATGCCAGGTCTCTAAAAACACCATGCCCTCTCTCTTGGTAAACCATTCCGGTTGTCTGACATTAAACACAAAATACTTGCTTCTGGCCATATAGTAGCAATAACGCAGGCTGTTACGCTTCACCTTCGTATGAGGTCCCGGAATCTCTGTTTTTCGCGAGGTGCTCGACCAGATAATACGGTATCTTCCGGGAGCATTCTTCAAAAGGTATTCATAGATATACTTGGGGCTGTCTGAATAGCTCTTGCCGAAGAAGGTCTCAAATACGATCCAATTCTCCTTAATCGTAAGCTTCTTAAATAATTTATTGTAGAGATAATAAGCCAATACTTTCTTATTTTTCTTTATCTTCTTAAATTTCTTCATGCCTAAATGTCTGGTTACCACCCTTGTGGCACATTTGACATTATTCTTCAGCAATGCCTTCACGATTCTCTTTTTATAACCTTTTAAATTACCTAACTTCTCCTGATCAACCTCCAGCACCGCAGCTCTCATCGCCTGAAAGCGTTCTGTTCGCCAGATTTCCTTCTCACTTCTCCGAAGTCTGGGTGCATATGTACTCGCATAATAAGCAATGAGCTTATCCTCCAGGTAACTGCGCAGAGGGGTCTGCTCCTCTGTATAGCCTATAGACTGCTGATATGCTAAAAGATACTCTTCAAATTTATCCTCCGTTTTAGATTGGGATAGGGCGGGATAATGAATCGGGTCATTGTGCTTTCTTTTTATGTAAATAGCCTCAGCTACATAGGAACACATCTTTACATGTTTTAGGGCTTGCACTATAAAGGTACAATCAGAGAAGAAGATATAATTCTCGTTAAAACTGATTTCATTCTCCCTTAGAAAGCTTCTTCTGAACAAAACTCCGAGAACAGACACATTTCGAAGTCCTTTTCTGGTGACAAAGAGGGTGTGATAGCCTTCCGCAATCTTCGCTAAAGCTTCCTCATCTGCCTCAGTGACTGCTGCCAACCTCTGCTGAACCTTTAGGATCTTCCTCTGTCTGCGGGTCAGCTTCACAGGAGTATCACTATCCTCCTGAGTACCCTGCTGCTCATGTTCAGACATCTCCTGGTCAGACTGCTCCTGATCATTCGGGTCCTGATCATCTGCCTCTTCCTCCTGCTCAGTCTCGGCTATAGAAGCCAGATATACCTTTCTGCTGAACCAGGTTGAGGTCTTTTTACCGAACGTAAAATCTGCAATCTGCTCCTCTGCTTCCTTTAATAATAGCTGCAGAGTTCCATTTAATATGTAATCATCACTGTCCAGAAAATATACATACTCACCGGCTGCTGCCTCCAGACCTTTGTTTCTGGCACATGCCACACCACTGAAATTTTTAAACTGTTCCTCGGCCTTCTGTTTTCCGAATTTTCGGTTCGTCAACTGTGTCTCACTTAATTCAATTACGTTCAGATTCAAGTCCTGATATGCATGTATCAGTTCGGAAACGTCCTCCTGCACATGATCCAACACAAGGATTGTCTCAAAATTCGTCAACCCTTGGTCTCTGATGCTCTCCAAACAATCTTCCAGAAAATGTATCCCTTTATGAAAAGGAACTATGATACTCAGTTTCACTTTTGCACCTTGCCTTTCTCGGTTCAAGAATATATAAATCTATAATGCTCTTAATTATCTTATTACTGCATCTCATTTAGGAGATGTCCCAACACTACCAATATGATTAAAATAGCCCTAAGGTTATCTATCAGATAATCTCTGGGTTTATCTTTCGCAATCAAAGAACTGATTGCTATTCTGGTTCCATCATAGCTTATTACTCTTTATGCATCACTCTTTATGCATCACTCTTTATGCATCACCCTCATATAGACAAGATGATTCTAACAAAGAATACTTTATCCTGCAATAAATTTATTCTTACGATTGCCTTAAGACCTTTTTTGTTGTAAAATTGCTTCGTATTCCCACGTAACCTTATGTATTGTAGCACTTTATCGGGAAAATACAATAATAAAGGATAAATCTTATGATAAAAATCACAAATCATCTGAAACAGTTTATCAAAGCGGAAACCGTCTTGCTAATCTCTGGTCTGATGGCAGTTCTTAGCATGCTATTTGTACCACCGACAGTCGCTTATCTTGCTTATATTGATTTTCGTGTACTTGGACTCCTATTTTGCCTTATGGCGGTCGTAGCAGGCTTTGATGAGACAGGAATCTTCCTATTGCTGTCGGAGAAGCTTCTGATGAGAGTGGCAAATACCCGTTCTATCAGCTTTGTTTTGGTCATGCTCTGTTTTCTGTCATCGATGTGGATTACCAACGATGTGGCTTTAATCACCTTTGTTCCTTTTGCTATCTTGATTTTGTCAATGGCTGATAAGATGGATTACCTTTTACGCATCATCGTTTTGCAGACTATCGCTGCCAACCTTGGCAGTATGCTGACACCGGTAGGAAATCCTCAAAATCTGTACCTCTATTCTTATTATAATGTTTCGATCGGCGAATTTTTTGGCATTACTTTTCCCTTTGTAGCATTATCGGCACTGCTGCTCTGTGTCTGTATCTGCTTTATACCCAAAGAGCACATTAGTTTTACCTTACACAATGATAAAAAGACAAACCGTAACCAGCCCTTCCGTATTTTCCTTTACGGAGCGCTTTTTCTGGTCTGCCTTGCCTGCGTACTGCGTTTCATTGATTATCGTTTCACATTCCTTCTTGTTTTCTTCAGTATACTGCTGCTTGATAGAAAAGTCCTAAGGAGAGTGGATTATTCCCTTCTGCTGACCTTTGTCTTTTTCTTTCTTTTTGTCGGTAATATCGGTAGTGTCCCTGCTGTCAGAGAGACACTTGCAGCCCTGCTGGAAAGCCGTGAGCTGTTCGTGTCCGTTCTTGTAAGTCAGCTAATTAGTAATGTTCCTGCCGCCGTCTTATTATCTGCTTTTACAGGTGAGTACAAAGCTTTGATCCTGGGCGCTGACCTCGGTGGACTTGGGACACTGATTGCGTCCTTGGCAAGCCTGATCAGTTACAAATTCTACTGTCGGACCGTGAACGCCGAGAAGGGTCGTTACCTTAAAATATTTACGTTTTACAATTTGATTTTCCTGGCTATATTAAGTCTTTTTACTCTGTTATTGTAGCCTCAGCTGATCCAGCTGCTTTCCTCGGTTATCCTCCATTTCCCGGCTGTTAGCTGCGCCGTCACGGTTTCTTAACCAATCGCTCCGAGACCGCTTCTCCATTTATTGATTGAACAGGTAATCCTTTGCTTCCCATCAATATGAATTGATTTAAATTATTGCTACTGAGTCCCATAAATAAAATTATAGATCTGTAATCTGGTATCCTCCCAGCTATTTGGAACGAGGACATCCTTCGCATAGCGGTCTGAGTAAGATTTATTTGAATAGTTATTATCCGAAGGAATCCTCAAGGTCTCCATATTGCTCTTCTTTAAATTCACTGCCTGTTGAAGGTACGCATTATATTCGCTTTTTGTGATATCTGTCTTTATGTCGATATTGGATAGAATATTATTCATAATGATTCCTAATTGTATGATATTCTTTGACTTCATTTTCTCAAAGATTCTTTCGAGAACAATTCTCTGTCTCTGGGTGCGGCCGAAATCATCGCGCTCCGTCTCTGTAGGCACCTTTCTCACTCTGCAGTATCCTAAAACCTGATTCCCGTTCATGTGTTGGGTACCGGCTACCACATTGCGATATGCCGGATTAGATATATAGTTAGTCGAATTTAAGTAGTTGGCTTCCTTCTGTGTTAGTGTAATATCAATTCCCCCAATATAGTCAATGACCTGTTCAAAATCATTGAAGTCCACCAAAGCGTAGCCGTCCATGGATATTCCGAAGTTCTTCTCTATCGTTGCATAGAGCGCACTGATTCCTCCTTTGGCATAAGCTGAGTTTAATTTAGCATTGCTGTGTCCGGGAATCTCAACATACAAATCTCTCATGAGCGAGGTAAGCTTTATAACCTTGTTATCAGAATCAATGGACGCAATTATCATCGTATCTGTATTTTCCGCACCGTCAAAGGTCTCCATCCCAAGAAGCAGAATATTGGATACCTTTCTTGTCTTGGTACGATCAGGTTCTCGGTTACTCTGTTCAATCTGATCGGAGCTCTCTGAATTGGAAGTTCCCTGATCCGGTGCCACATATTCCAGCTTGCTGTAGCTGTAATTACCGATCAATCTGATAATCAGACTTTTTCCGTACCCCGTATTAATCAGAACCACGAAAGCTGATAACAGAAGAAGCAGTGGCAGAACCACATACTTAAGCGCCCTTCCTCTATGTTTTTCCTCACCAGCCTCCATCTTCTCCGGCTTTATGATATTCTCCGGCTTTACGATATTCTCCTGTTCCAGAGTATCCTTCACCTGCTCACTTAAGGATTTACTGACATCCTTTAATAAATCATCGGTCTGATAATCATAAGAATTGTCCGGCTGATTTTGCTTTTTATCTGAATTGATTCTGTCCTTATCTTCCATCTCTCTCTTCCTTTTCTTAAATTTACACATCGTTAGGTTCGCTATAATTCTATAGACGAGCTTCATAGATGAATGGTAGCATAATTTCCATACGGTATTTTATGGAGCTCATCAGCAAATTGATTCAGTATATATTCTTCCTAATACTGATATCCAGATATACCTGATATTAGCTTTTTTGGAGGATACAATTTTTACCATGGAAATAAGAGAAAAAAATAGCGTATCGCATCCCTGTCACTTTTTGACAGGAATACCATACGCATCTTATCTTGAATTACGATTAGATCTTTTCATATTAAATTTACAGCTGCCTGTTTCAGACGCCTTGCCGCTATCTATCCCAAAATTACTGTATAAACAGGTCCAACACTCCTTGCGCTGTAGAAAGGTATCCGGATGCTTTTCATAATAACGGCAAAAATCTGTGGATACTACTATCACTTCATATTGGCAGCTTTCTACTTCTGCCGTGTGATCAATGCTCGAAAATGCCAAACATAAACCTCCTATTCCTACCAAAACATACTATGATTATAGGTTAATATAATTATATATTATGAGGCAAATACTTCAAGGCATCTGGCATGATTGGTAGTAAAAATTGCATAATCGGTTAAAAACCTTTCAGGGAATACTCGGTATAGCGTTCCAGAAGCTCACGATACTGCCTGCGCTGCACCGGTATTGTCCTGCCATCGTCAAACAAAATCTGCTTATTTGTTACTTCCGTGATCCTTCCGAGATTGATGATATATGTACTGCCACATTTATAGAAGCGGGGATCCACAGAAAGGATCTTATAAAGCTCACTGCTGTTTATCCTTACCTGTATCTGCTCCTGATCAACAAGGTAGATATTCTGAATATGCTTGTCTGTTTCACTGTATATGATATCTGTAATATGAATTTTTCGTATACCTGAAGAGGTTTTTAATATGATATTCTTCTGCTGATTTTTTTGAACTACTTCTATCGCTTTTGATAAAGCATCCTCCAGCTGTGCATTGGTATAAGGCTTTAGAAGATAGTGAGTTGCATGCAGGGAAAATGCATCAATCGCATGATTCACTGAGGTAGTCAGGAAAATCAGCTGACATTCTTCATTCATCCCCCGAACCGCATGTGCCAGCTCCACTCCGGTCATCTCAGGCATATAGATATCCAGAAGCAGGATATCGTAGGCATTCTGTTGCTCGCGGATGATTTGCAATAGTTCGACAGGATTCTGAAAAGTCGACAATTGTATTTCCAGCTCGGGATTTCGAACTGCATAGATACTGCTCATAACCTTAGTCCTGCTTAGTTCCGTTTCATCATCATCACAAATTGCTATTCGTATCATAGTCACACCGTCCTACATTTATATTTCTATACATTAAGAATTAATCTGGCAGTGAAAATACCATTCTTTGCTTCATAGAATTTCGTTCCCGAAAAACGCTGTACCGTATAAGCCATACTCCTGGTACCGATACCTCCACCCTCTTTGGAGGAAACCGGCATATCATCCCGAAAGACCACTTCATTGCTGCAGGAATTAACTACACTGATTGCAAGACGTTTACCGTTATAGCGTGAATCCACATTAATGAATTTTATCATATCATCCTTAAGCTTTATACAGGCTTCGTATGCATTTTCAATAGCATTGGAGAATAAAGCTGAAAGCTCCATGGGTTCGATTGTTAGCTTATCCGGCACATCTGTCAGAATTTTGACTTCAATTCCGGCCTTCTCTGCTCGCTCTGCCCAGAGGCAAAGAATGCTGTTAACTGCAGGGTGCATACAATAAACCGTTTTATGAATCTGCTCCGAGCCGATCTGTTCCCTCAAATAATCAAGTGCTTGGTCTCCATTGCCGGCTTCTATCAGCTCAATCAACTGCTGCGTATTATGTCTAAGGTCATGCCACCTGCGGTTTGATATTTCTGCGGCCTCCCTTTGGCGTTCGAACTGCTCCAGCTGCGCCTTATTCTGCAAGGTGAGTATTCGCTGCTGCTCCTGTACCAGATATTTATCATGAAGCTGATTCAGTACATAATTAAATACGAAGAAGATGGCTATCATCAGCACAAGGATAAAAAAACAAATCATAGCTATATGAACGAAGTTGCCGGTATTGATGTAAATCAAATATTGATAAGCTAAAATTAATAATCCGATAATCGGCAGAATACAGAATATGCCCCAGCCCTGCTTCAGCTCGTCCTGGATCTGACGGTAACGCTCTTTGACGCGGTAATGAATTAGAATAATCAATACAGAAAAGATAGCCACTCTAATCAGATTATACCAGACATAACCTCCTCCAACATAATGCGACATCCAGATAGAAGGAAGAGATACTGCAAAGCTTATAAACATCGTAACCAGAACCGTAAAAAGGTCCCTTAAGTCGCGTCTCGCTGACAGCCAATAAAAGGTAAGGAACATAGGAGCATCCATAATAAAAAAGAAGCACTTCGCATATACCGCTAATCCGTAGTTAACTAATATTGTCCCGCATATGACCGTCTGGATACTCAATACCAGTAAAAGGATTAGATATAAATTTTTAACCTTCCTAAGCCGGCTCAGTTCCAATACCGTAATCTGCACGGTTACAAGTGTAATAACAGGCGTCAACACTGTAAAAATATTCATAGGATTAAACCTTTCGTCATAAAGTATAAATTATTTCCTTTTTTTATGGATAATTATAAGACATTATTTAATAATTTTCAACTTTTATGGTGAATTTCTAACAAAAATCACGAATCAGAAGGTGCTAAGTCTATTTGACTCTTAATCATAACAAAAACCGACTTTTGCATAGCTTCGCAAAAGCCGGTTTTTAACTAAGCTTTACATTACTAAAAGGATCTCATTTACATCCTTCAGCATACTATCAGGTAGGTAGTTATTCTCCAGTCTGACACCGTTTAAATAAAACTCCTTATATCCGCTCTCCGCACCGCTCGGATTCTGAACCTTAATATTCAGCTTCTTTCCGCGGAAGCTCTTGTCGATGGTAAATTCCTTCCAATCACTCGGGATACTCGGAGCAATCAATAAACCGTTCAAATCAGGTCTCATACCGAGGATACCCTCCACACAACCAACCATAACAGTAGAGGCTGTTCCTGTCAGCCAGTGAGTATGAGAACGTCCGTGGTAAGGGCTTTCATTTGCCTCTGTAAATTGTCCGTGTATATAGGGTTCCATGACACGAATCTCAGCATAATCATTCTGGGTTGCAGGGCAGGTTTCAGTGAAATATTCATAGGCACGGTTACCATGTCCCATCAAGGCCTCCGCCAGGATGATCCATCCCTGCGGTTGAGAGAAGATACCACCGTTCTCCTTGGTGGAAGGGTTGAACAGAATAGCCAGCGCACCTTCAAAAGCATGATCCACATAGGATGGAGCCATGGTTCTTACACCATATTTTGTATTCAATTCCCTATGCACGCTTTCCAATGCCAGCTCAGCCTGTTCTTTGGAGGCATGTCCGCTGATGACAGCCCAGGACTGCGGATTCACCCACATGCTCGCCTCAGGATCCTTCTTCGAACCAATTACCTGACCGTCCTCCTTAAAGCCTCGAATAAAACGGTCATCCTCCCAACAATATGTATTTAGGGTATCGCCCAGCTCCTTCTGAACCCGATCCAGATACTTGATGTACTCTGTGTCGCTTCTGTCCTCAGCAATATTGCGGATAACACTCATAGCATAATACAGCTGGAAGGCAACAAAGGTGGATTCACCCTTCTTACCGAGTCTCAGGCAGTCGTTCCAGTCAGCATGCAGTCCTGCCGGCATATTGTGTACGCTGAGTCGTTCCATAGAGAACATGATGGCTCTCTTTAAATGATCATAGACATCTCCCTGGTCTTTATTGGCATAGGGAATCACCTCATCGAGGAAGTTCTTATCTCCGGTCTCTGCCATGTATTTATAGACTGTAGGGAATAACCAGAGAGCATCGTCGGCACGATAAGCCGGATGCCCGGTCGCTTGTACATAGGATGCATCCTCCGGGGTATCCTCATGACCTGCATTATGATCGAACTTCACCAGAGGAAGTCCGCCGCCGTTATCTACCTGAGCGGACAACATGAAACGAATCTTGTCCTTTGCCATCACCGGATCCAGATGGATGATACCCTGGATATCCTGTACGGTATCACGGTATCCGTAACCGTTACGAAGACCTGCATAGATGAAAGAAGCAGCTCTGGACCAGATAAAGGTGATGAAGCACTGGTATGCATTCCAGGTGTTCAGCATTGCATTGAAGTTCTCATCCGGAGTCTTAACCTGGAAATTGGTAAGCTTGCCGTGCCAATAGTTCTTAAGCTCGGCTAATTCTGTATCAACTGTCTTTATATCAGCATAGCTCTCGAGGATTACCTTCGATTCCTTATCATTCTTCTGTCCCAGCAGGAACACAAATTCCTTACTCTCCCCCGGCTGCAGAGTCATCTTGGTATGCAGCGCACCGCAGGCATTGGAATTGTAATTCAATTCATTATCACATACACCGTTTTCAACAGCAATCGGATTACCGAAGCTGCGGTATGCACCGATGAAATGCGATTTGTCGCCGTTATAGGAAGCAACCTCGGCACCTGCAATTCCGAAGAAACGCTCCTTATGGTTGGAGCCCTCTGCATCCTTCTTCTCATTTTCATTAATGGTCTGTAGAATCTTATTGTTACCCTTGAAGTAGGTCTTAGTAATGAACAGGGTATACTGCAGATTCACCTGATCATTTTCATAGTTACCCTCGTTGGTAAACTCAACAAAACCAAAAGATGAGATATTGCGCAGCCGATCACCGGTATTCTTTATAGTGACCTTCCATACCTCATGTGTTTTACCCAGAGGCACGTAGTAAAGTACTTCAGATTCAATTCCCTTGTACTGAGCTTTGATTGTAGTGTAAGCAGTTCCATGATGACATTGACTCTGGTACTCCCCCAGGGGCTTTCCAACCGGCTGCCAGGAAGCAGACCAGTAATCCTTTGTATCATCATCTCTAAGATAAACATACCTTCCCGGTTTATCCTCCTGATTAAAGATGTAACGGATGATTCTGCCGTTCGCACCACTCTTTACAAAGCTGTAGCCTCCGGCATTGTTAGAAATGATTGCGCCGTATTCTGGTGAACCAAGGTAGTTTGCCCAAGGTGCCGGTGTATCCGGTCTCGTAATGACATACTCCTTGTTCTTCTCATCAAAATAACCGTAATTCATATTACCTTCCTCCTTAATTATTCAGAAGCACGATAGAATAACATATCCTGCTTTACTCCCAAATCATACTAAGACTTTAGAAGAAGCTCATAATGAATTTCCAATGGAATTCATTATAGGGTTCTTCCATAGTGTGAAAATAATTCTGGTCTCTTCGGAATTATCTTCACATTTTCCATATTCTATAGTTACCGCTTAAGGCAAGCAAGGCAAAAAGATAAAGACAATTATCATAATACCGCCGTTCTCCCTTACGCAGCGGTGTGTTCCAGAAAAGCTCCACACATTCCCTGCTGTATTTGCCCCCCGCCAACGCACTTTGTGCATTGGTTGCTATGATAGCAACAGGATGCAGTGCCTTCTCTTCGATTATGGTACCGTCAGTTTCATAGACCATATCAATTTGTCCCTGTACTGTCTCGCTGAAAAAGGTCTGGATTTTATCCACGCATTCGACTTCCCACTCATCCGCGGCGAACCAGGCATAATCAAGCCCGATATTGGCAGGTACCCGGTAAGCATCACTATAATAACGCTCTCTATGGTCTTTCTTATAAGGACTTCCGTCATAATGGGCATATTCCGGTGCGAGACCGGTTACCGGATGGCAGACCTTCTTTAAATAATCCCTGCTTGCTTTCGCTGCTTCCTTCCAAAATTCCCTGTCTTCCTCATTTGCCCATAATGCAAATAATTCATAAAAATGAGGCAGATGATAGGACGGGTCCGAAAAGTCGCAATTGGGAATAAACTTAATCAGCTTATTACCAGGTTCCCACATGGGCCATCCCGGTGTATCGTTCTCACCCTTATGGATACATTCATGAAGGATTGCTCTCGCTTCCCCGGAGTAATTATAAATGCCTTCCCCGTCCCCCCAACGGTTAGAGGCAAAGAAAAGTGCCATAGCAAAATACTCTTCTCCATCGGGTGCCGGACCATGGGAATTCTTCTTCCCATCCGGTTGGACCGACCAGGCAAAGTAACCACTGTTTATGCCGTAATCCATCCACATATAAGTCTTTGAGAATTTCCAGAGCTTGTCAAACTCCTTCTTCCAATTCCTTTGTACGCACATCATCATGGCATAGGACATACCCTCGGTTCTGGCATCATAGTTCCCGGTATCCTCAAAATAAGCCATGTCATCCCCCACCTCCTGATAGAAGCGTTCTCCCTCAGGTCCGTAGAAAATGGTCTCATAAGCCTGTTCTATCTTTTGCTCGATTTCCTTCTCGTCATAACCAAATTCTTTGAAAAGATTTCTATATTCCCCGGTATAAAATGAACCTTTCATATATCCTCCGATTCCAGTGTCCGTAGCTTAACTGTACAAACGCATATCAAAACTATTCTAAACTGGGTTATCTTATATAACAATGGAATACTTTATCTAGTTTTTGTGATAATTTATTTTTATGCTTCTGTCTTTGTACCAATTCTATCCATCAGTTCCTTCAATTCCTCGACACTGAACCGGTAATGTGTATTGCAGAAATGGCAATTTACTTCAATCGACTTATTCTCCTCGATCATCTCATTGAGTTCTTTACTGCCGATGGATATAATGGCCTTTTCTACTCGCTTCTTTGTGCAGTTGCAGGCGAAGCTTGCGGGAATCCGGTCTAGCAGCTCTAAGCCAAAATCACCCAGAATATACTCCAGAAGCATCTCCGGAGTCATGTCCTGATCCAACAGCTTCGTTATACTGGTGATCTCGCTCACCTTCTTTTCCAGCCGTTCTATGACACTATCCTCGGCAAAGGGCATCAATTGAATGATAAAACCTCCTGCACGTCTGACTGTATTTTCCTTGTTCATCAGTACACCAAGCGCTACGACCGATGGGACCTGTTCACTGGCTGCATAATAATAAGCAATATCCTCTGCGATCTCTCCGGTTACCAGATGAGTCTGTCCGGTATAAGGTTCCTTCAAGCCTAAATCCTTAATTACACTTAAGATCCCTTCTCCGACTGCTCCTCCGACATCCAGCTTTCCCTTATCATTGGCATGCAGTATAACCTCAGGGTTATAGGCATACCCCTTTACGGTTCCCTTAGAATCTGCTGTCACTGTCAAGCCTTCAATGGGACCGTTTCCTTTCACCAGAAGAGTCAGAAGGTCCTCCTCCCCCTTCATCATGCTGCCCATGATAACACCCGCTGTCAAAAGTCTTCCGAGCGCTGCTGTCGCTACAGGGCTTGTATTATGAATGCTTCTGGCATACTCCACCAATTCTCTGGTCGTTGCCGCAAAAGCCCTGATCTGGTTATCCGCAGCACTTGCCCTGATAATATAATCTGTCATGATACTCTCCTTTTTGCTTCTATCAATCTCTGAATCCAAACCTTTAGCTTATGCTTCTATAAATATAGCTTCCCTTCCTGCTTCTTCTCTCTAGCGATGATATATACTCGTTCGCTGTCTGCTTTCGGTTTCTTCTCTGTCAGCATCTCATAGACTGACACAAATTCCATGCCGGCTTCCTCAAGCAGCACCTTAACCTTTTCCAGAGAATAAGCCCTTCGATAGTGAGTTTCCTCGTATTTGCGATAGAGTTCCTCAGTCTCAGGTACATAGATGGTAAGCGTCACTTCATTCATCTGTTCCTCCTCATAATAAGAATTTTCCCAGATGAAGCTGCCTTCCTCTCTATTCTCCGCAATGGTCTGATCGCCGAGCACCTCTTCATACATATATTGTGTATCCAAATCGAAGATAAATAATCCGCCGGGATCAAGATAATTATTCACAAGCCGAAACACCTGTAAAAGGTCCTCTTCCGTCAGGAGATAGTTCATACTGTCACAGACACTCACGACTGCCGCCACCGTACCATAGAGCTCAAACTGCCTCATATCCTGACATAGGTATAGGATGTCATAACCCTCTGCGCTTTTCTCTCTTGCAATGGAAAGCATCTCCTCAGAATTATCGATGCCAATCATTTCATATCCTCTGTCTGCAAGTCGACGGGTCATACTGCCTGTACCGCAACCAAGCTCCAGCAGGAGCCCCTGTTCTATCTTAGCTTTCATTAATAATTTCTGCACATAATCTGCCCATTCATCGTATGGGACATTATCCATAAAAAGATCATAGACCGATGCAAAACCTGAATATGGCTGCATGCTACGCAGCTCCTTTCTCTCTTAAGTTGTTGATTAAAGTGTCGAAGTAACAGATTGATTGCAAGCTAGCTTGCAATCAATTTCTATTGTGTCTGGAAAGCTGCGCATTTAGGCGCTTTCATCATATTAGTATATCGATTGCGCTCTTATACATAAAACAGCAGGCTGCTTATTCCCGCACTGCTGTTATAATCATCATTATTTGTTATGCTTTACCGTAATCCATTCTAACATACCTAATGCGGCTAATCAAATATAAAATATATAGTGTTTGTGTCAAGTACTTATTGGCAAAGCCACATTCAGTTTTTCTTCTAAGTTATTTCTTGACCTTCCGAACGGATAAGCTTGCCCATTTTCATAGGAAGTGTAGGCAGTACCGTAAAGCAAGCTCTATTTTCGGGAGTTTCTGTATGCGTCTATTATGTTTCGCTCCTCACAATAAAACAAACTGCTGCCTAAGGTCATACTCCTTAGGCAGCAGCGTAACAATGCAACTTTATATAACTTAGCAACTCTTATTCGCTTTTCATGCCCTGGTGGTAACAGCTGTAACGCTTATACCATCTTATCATACATTTCCTTCAAGCTAGGATAAATCTGTCGGAAAATCTCATACTTCTTGTTATAAAGCTCAACTTCCTGCGGATCCTGCTCGGTCGTCTTCACGACCTTAACCAGAGTACCCGCAGCTTCCTCTACGGAGGCATACTTGCCACAGCCAACTGCCGCAAGAATCGCAGCACCAAATGCGGGACCTTCCGAGGAATTGATCTTATCTACTTTTACATTCAGGACATCGGCAATAATCTTACACCACAGTGGACTCTTCGCTCCGCCGCCGTTGATACGGATACGGTCAAGGTTGACACCGAGAGACTTCACGATCTCAAAGGAATCTCTGAGAGCAAAAGCAACACCCTCAAGCATTGCCTGAGTCATATCGGCACGGGTGGTATCCATAGTCATTCCGATAAAGGTTCCTCTTGCATTCGGATTGTTATGAGGTGTTCTTTCACCCATCAGATAAGGAAGGAAGAATACGTTATTCTCGCCAAGCTTTGTTACGGCACCTTCCTCTGTCTTGTAATCCTTGGTTGCAAGAATTTCTTCCACCCACCACTTACTGGAAGCCGCTGCAGAAAGCATAACGCCCATGAAATGATATTTTCCGTCAGCATGAGCAAATGCATGCAGTGCATTGTCAGGGTCAACAGCAAATTTATCCGTAGAGATAAACACAACACCTGAGGTTCCCAAAGACACATTACACCTACCGTTACCAACAGTTCCGGTACCGACAGCTGCGACTGCCTGGTCTCCGCCACCGGCAATTACCTTCACACTGGTAGGAAGACCTGTTTCCTTTGAGGCATGCTCAGTCACAGTTCCGACCACCTGATAGGACTCATGAATCTTTGCCATCTGCTCTTCCTTCAGACCGCAGATCTCAAGCATTTCCTTTGACCAGCATTTATTCTTTACATCCAATAATATCATACCGGATGCATCGGATACGTCTGTGCAATGAATGCCGGAAAGCTTATATGCTATGTAATCCTTAGGCAGCATCACCTTCTTGATCTTTGCAAAATTATCAGGCTCATGCTTTTTCACCCAGAGAATCTTGGGTGCTGTAAAGCCGGTCAATGCCATGTTTGCAATATAGCTTGAAAGCTTCTCACGTCCGATCTCATAATTCAGATAATCGCATTCCGCTTGAGTACGACCATCATTCCAGAGAATCGCCGGACGGATTACATTATCATTCTCATCTAAGATAACCAATCCATGCATCTGTCCACTGAAGCTGATACCGTCAATCTGTGCTTTGTCACAATCCTTCGTAAGTTCCTTTAAACCATCAACAACTGCCGAATACCAATCCTCGGGATTCTGCTCGGACCAGCCGGGCTTCGGAAAATACAGCGGATACTCCCTCATAGCAATATTCTTAATATCACCGGTCTCATCCATCAGCAGTAGCTTTACAGAAGAGGTTCCTAAATCCACACCTACATATAACATAGCATTATCTCCTTTATTATAAAGTCTTATGGTAATTGATTTGGTGAATAAACTATATCTAGAATTACTATAGCAATTTGTTCCTATACTGTCAAGAGACAATGCAAAACACATGGCGAAATGTAAAACGACTTACAAATAATTTATAATAAAGAGTACCCTATAACATCTTCGGATTAACTTAAAAACCAGACCCGACAAAAGGTCCGGCTGTATACAGCCGGATCACTTGTATAGGAAAGCCCTCGGAAAGCCGTCTTTCCGGAGGCTTTTCTATACAAGTTTAACCATGTCACCCATGGTGACATGGCCTTTTGTCGTTATTGTCTTAAACATATGCCAACAATAACATAGCCTTTTGTCGTTGTTGTCTTAAACATAAGCCAACAATTACATGGCCTTTTGTCGTTGCTTAACAAATACATTTTGGATGGTAAATCCTTTTACTTCATAATAATATGTCCAGTTACTAAACAAAGTCGATATTTTCTCTTCCCAAAAAAAACAATTTATGTTAACATTAAATTAATTAATTAAATTTTATACGAAGGGTGACTGTAATGGTAACAGGCAGTAAGGAACTCATACGGGACATCAACACCAATCTCGTACTGGAGACAATTATAAATAATACGGCAATATCAAGAGCTGCAATTGCGAAACACCTTGGGTTAACCAAAGCAACCATTTCCGCAATTGTTCAGGAGCTAATAAATAAAAAGCTGGTCATTGAAATAGGAAGCGATGATACGAATCTCGGCAGGAAGCCTATCCTTCTCAGTCTTCATAAAAAGGCAGGTTATGTCATCTGTATCGATATGGGTGTAGACACCATCTCTGCATTAGTTTCAGACCTGCTTGGAGAGGACTGCAGTCTAAAGCAGATCAAGACTCCAAAGAATGTCTTCAACATCGTCAATGTTCTGATAGACCTGATTGAATCTATGAAGCTGCCTGAGGATACTCCTTATAATCTGGTGGGAATCACTTTAGGTATCCATGGTGTGATCGCCAATAATCAGGTCTCCTTTGCTCCCTATTATAATTTATCGGGAATAAATATTGCAGAAGGTCTGGAGCAGCATTTCAATGCGCCTGTTTACTTAGAAAACGAAGCAAATCTTTCGGTAATCGGTGAGAAAACATTCCAATATAACTATGCTAATATCGCTAATATCAGTGTACATTCAGGTATCGGCCTCGGAATAATCGTAAACCATCAGCTTTATACGGGTTATAACGGACGAGCCGGAGAGTTTGGTCATACCATTATAGAGATTGATGGAAGACGGTGTCCCTGTGGTAATAAGGGCTGTTTCGAGCAGTATGCCTCCGAGCGTTCCCTGTTGCATGAGTTTGCAGCATTAAAGGGGGCAGATGAGATGAGTTTTGAACAGTTCCGGGTTGCCTTCGAAGCAAACGACCCTGATGCCGAAAAGATTATGAATGACTTTATCAAATATATGTCCATCGGTGTCAACAACATATTGAATGCCTATAATCCTGATATCGTTGTAATCAACAGCTCCTTCACGATATTTTTTCCTCATATCACAGAGAAAATCGAAGCTGCTTTAACAAGTCGTATGAACAGCTATATTCGTATCGTACCCTCTGTACTTCAGGACACCTCGATATTACTCGGCGGCATCTGTGTAGCGATCAAAGGGTTCTTGGGTGTTGAGATGTTCAAGCTCAATCATATAGACTTAAGATCATAATAGCGCACTCTACTATAATAACTATCCTGTGTAGCAACGCAGGAATATACATAATAAAAGACAGCTGTCATAGCGATTTCTTCTCAGTAATCGTTATGACAGCTGTTTATTGTCCAGATACTCAATTAATTCCATCCAGTCTTTGATCGTCAGACATTCCGACTTCGGCTGTTGTTGATTACCGGCCTCTATGGCACCACGGTACCATACCGGATAGAGCTCCGCTTTTGCGGCACCATCTACATCAAAGTAAGCGTAATCTCCACAGTACCATACCTCCGCAGCACGAAGCCCTGCCTTACGAAGTGCAAGCTCGAAAATTCTTCTGTGTGGTTTTCTGAATACATAATCGCTGGAGGCAAGAATAAACTCAAATTCATGCTCCGGAAAATAATTTCTGATTCGCTCCTCCAAGGCCTGACCACTGAAGGAGATGTTACTGACGATTGCAGTCCTGATCTGATGATCGCGCAGATATTGCAACAGTATTTTAATGTTTTTAGTAGGTCTGCCCTTTGCTGCATAATCCCAGTAAAGCTTTTCAACCTCCGCCGGTGACATATCAAACTCTATTCCGTAATAATCAAAGATATAATTATGGAATAAGTGGCTATGTACCTCAATCGAGTTCGCTTCCTGTATCCCGGGCTGGTATCTTCCTATATCCTTGTTTAATCCCTGAGCAAACCGGTCAAGCTCTTTCGCGGATATCCGATATGGATTTTTCACAGCACACTTTAACACTGCCTTATAACCATCAATTCCTCGAAAGGCTCCTTCAAGCTCGACTAAAGTCTGTCCGTAATCAAACAGAAGCATCTTTGGTTTATTCATCCTTCCCTCTCTTGCTGCTTTTGAATTTCTCTTCTGCGTTTCGTCATCAAACCGCCAATCCGACCAGATTCCTTCGCTGTGAGAGATTTCCAGCCTGTGTCCATTACCTTGTCTAAATATCCAAGCTCCTTAGCAATCTCATACTTTTGCTGTTCCTCCGGCTTGATATTATTCAAATCAATTTCTTTGGGTTTCTTACTCATTGGGTTAACTCCTTCATGCTGGAAGGTATTCCTTCTACTTTTATAAAGAGTGTAACCAACTTAGCATTGTGCTATTCTGTGTCAGTGAGAGGAATTTCTTTGGCAAGGGGCAGGGAGTAGATAATCATCTCCTTCACTCTCCTGTTTAGCATCTGTTCCAGAGCTCTTTTGTAATAGCTCAATTGGACACGATACCTTCTGACTAATTGCTCCTCCTCTGACACGAGGTCTGACTTATAATCCAGCAATACCAATCCATCTTCCTCTTCAAAATATACATCAATTATTCCCTGAATGAGGATTAAGTCATCGCTGTCTGTTTCCTTTATGACCTCTGAAGCATTCATTCCCATGACGAATTGCTGTTCCTTATGCAACACACCTAAAATCTGAGCTTTTCTCATACGAGCTGCTACTTTAGAGGAAACAAAATTATAAATATAATCCTGTTTTAACTTTTTAACATCATCCTCACTCAGTTTATTTCGGCTCACCAATTGGCTAAGCTCAGCCTGCAGATCCTCTCTGGAATAAACTCTGGTTAAGTCAATAAGCTCCAGCACTCTGTGATACAGGGTACCACGATCAGTCCCGGAGGTTACCTCCTCAGAATCTATGAGGAAGGATGGAACGGCTACTTTACTTTCTTTCGGTTCCGCTTGATAAAGCTTCTGGCTCTGCTCCTCATCCTGATTCTGTCCTAGCTTCTTCAGCTCCGATACCGTCATCTTTACCTTAACACCTGAAGAATGCCGATGAGGATACAAGTAATTAATTCTTGATTTAATTTCTTCCTTTAGGTTATTATTATAGACGTTCTCAGGATCGATGGTTAATAGCTCTTCTTCATCCTTATTTAGAAAGAGCTGTTTCGTCATTTCCTCTTGTAGCAGCTCCTCCTTGCTGCGTACTGTGATCCTCATCCCTGGTGCAGCCACGCAGGCAGCAGTTGAATTCAGTGAAGGTATCTCTCCGAGTCGATTAAGCATCGCAGGCAGCACCCAATCCAGATAGCTCTTCGCAGAAAGGAGTTCAAAAAAGGAGAATTCCTTCTGCTGCATTTCCTCCGTGCTTTTTATATAACCCGATAAGATCAGCTTCTCCCTGGCCCTGGTCATAGCCACGTATAACACACGTAGCTCCTCACCCAGGTTCTCTGTCTGAACCTTTTTTTGAATTACCTTCTTCAGCAAAGTAGGAACCTTTGTTCTTTGCTCACAATTAATATACTCAGGCCCAACACCAAGCTGACTGTGGAGAACGAGACTGCTTCTTATGTCCTGTGTATTGAACTGCTTACTCATACCTCCGACAAAGACAATCGGAAATTCCAAGCCCTTACTTTTATGGATACTCATTATCCTTACCGTATCATCCTGCTCTCCGGAGGTGGATGCCTCTCCGAAGTCCACTTCGTATTTATGGAGCTTTTCTATATAGCGTATAAAGTGGAACAAACCGCTGTAGCTGCTTTTTTCAAATCGTACTGCTTGCGAGAGGAGCATATCGAGGTTTGCTTTTCTTTTCTCTCCCCCCGGCATGGCACTCACATAATGGCAGTAGCCGGTCTGTTCGAGCACAATCTGTATCAGCTCATGGATCGGTACATGATTTACCATGGCTCTGAATTCCTTCAACAGTGCCAGAAAGCTTCCGGCCTTTTGTAGGAGAGTCACGTAATCTCTGCTTCTCTTATCCTGACCATCCTTATTCATTTCGTATTCTGCATTATTATTCTCTGCCGCAGCATCTCCGGTCTCCGCTGCAACAAAGCTCTGCAAAGCGGTATATAAACCGGCATTTCTATCTGCTGCCCGTATCAGAGCTAACTCTGTCGTTGTCATCCCGACCATTGGCGAATACAAGACTCCCGCCAAAGGGATATCCTGCCTGGGATTATCAATAATCCGCAACATATTCAGTACAGCCATTATCTCCAGTGTCTGAAAATAACCCGTACCGGTATCCGCATATGCGGGAATTCCCTCCTGCATCAATGTATTTACGAAAACCTCGGACCAGCCTGTCATACTTCGAAGCAATATGACGATATCACGAAAAGCGGCCGGACGATATTTCTTTTCTCTCTGATCAAAGACAAGCATCCCCGAGGCAGGATCGGTCAGCTCCTTGATCCTGAGGGCGATTGCTCTGGCTTCCAGTTCCTTTTTGGTATATACGGCTTCCTCCTGCTCTTCTGCTGTCTCATCAGGCGCTTCAGCAGAAGCCTCTAAGGATTGATCCTCATACCCTTTTTCAGCGTGTGAAGCCTCCGTGGTTAATAATAGCTCCACATCCTGGGCAACTCTCGCGGTATCAATAGCTTCCTCCGGCTCCGGTAGATTATATAGACCTCCGTACTTAAGCGCAGCTGCCTCATCATAAAGGATGCCACCCACAGATTTTTGCATCAGCTGCTCAAAGATGCTGTTCACATAGTCAAGTACCGATTGTCTGCTTCTGAAGTTTCTGTCCAAATCAATTCTTTGGTAGTAATTTACTCCTCCGTCCTTTTCCTCTGCTTCACAGGAATAGGTATTGTATTTCTCCATAAAGATTTCAGGCATGGCAAGACGGAATTTATAGATACTTTGCTTCACATCCCCCACCATAAAGCGATTCGGACTTCCTATATTCTCTCTGCTGATACTGCTGAGAATGGTCTCCTGAACCATGTTACTATCCTGATATTCATCAATCAAAATTTCTTCGAACTGTTCACTAAGCTCCCTTGCAGCCTCTGTAGGAACAATTCTTCCCTGCTCTCTGGTTGCCTGCTCATCTATAAGAATTTTTAACGCAAAATGCTCCAGGTCACCAAAATCAATCAGATTTTTCTCTTCCTTTTTGCCTGCAAATTCTTCCATAAATTCCAGTACCAAATCAAACAATACCTGCAGAATTCTACCTGACGCCTGCAGATCCGAAAGCATCTCCTCCGGTGGCTGGAAGAAATACTGTTCACTAAGCTCCTTCAAGCCTTTTTTGATATCCTCTCGAAGTCCCTTCACACTTTCTTTCATTTCGGGAATTACCCCTTCCTCCCTTTTCGAAGAGAGGCGTTCGAAGGTAATAGCAGGAAAAAGTTTCGCATACTCCTCATAGGAAGCAGCATTGTTCAGCTCCATCAGAAGGGAACAGTCAGACAGTAGCGCCGGCTCATAAGCAGACGGTCCTCCTGCTCCTCTGCAGATATCCAAAGCTTTCTTATTCTTCCTCAACAGATCTCCTACAACTGTATCAATATATGCTACCAATTCCTTCATCCAGGAGGTTTCACACATCCTCTTCACAGAAGCTATATCAAATACCTCGCGCATTCTTGCAATCCACGCTTTCGGCCAGGGATCGCTCATTGAAAAATTATATAACTGAAGGATCAACTCCTCAATCGGCAGGTCAGATTTAGAGTAGGAATAGCTTTCCACAAAGGTATGAAACTCTTCCCTGCCCTCCTCATACCATCGTTCCAGAATATCTGCTATGACATCGCTTTTCATCAAAGTAATCTCAGACTCCTCCGCAATCTTAAAGGAGGGATCTAAATCGATCCGGTGGAAATAATTACGAAGGATATTCAGACAGAAGCTGTGAATCGTCGTAATCTGAGCACTCTGCAGCAGTGACAGCTGCTTTTGCAGATGACAATTCTCGGGCTCCGCCAATAGCTTTGCCTCCAAGGCTTTGCCGATTCTTTCCCGCATCTCCGCCGCTGCAGCATTCGTAAAGGTTACAACCAGCAGATGATCAATGTCCAGCGGCTTCTCACCTTTGGAAATCATACAGATAATACGTTCAACCAATACCGCAGTCTTTCCTGAACCTGCTGCTGCCGAAACCAGTAAATTCTTATTTCTTGTATCGATTACCTTCTGCTGGGCTTCTGTCCAGGCCATACTCAGTTTCCTCCTATACTGCTATACTCACTGCTCTTTACTATAACCTAAGCTTCCCCCCAGATTTCTGCTTTGAGCTCCTCCACGGATTTCTTCGCAAGATTACGATAGCCGTGTCCAGGGAGCTTTGAGTCAAAGCCGCAGGCAGCTCTATACTCGCAGTAATCACAGGCTGTTGCCTTCTCCGTCCGATATGGATTCAGTCTTGTATCTCCGGATAATATCTGCCTTCCGTCCTCTCTAAGCTTTCCATTCACATATTCCACCAACGCATTCAACTGACCTGCACTGGCTGCGGAGGAACGCTTCGTCAGAGTCCCCTCCTTATTGGTCTCAATCGGGAGGATCTCTGATTTGGCTGAGGTTCTTAAGCCTTGATCGGGTCCTGCCAGCTTCTGATCCATCAATGCTATCACTTTGGGATCTCCGTTTACAAGACCGTTCATCCTTAAGCTCTTATAGATTTCTTCCTCTGCCTGTTCCGACTTGGCAACGATAGGATCATCAATGTGGTAATAGAAGATACCGGCAGGTATAATCTGTTTGCCCTGATATTTGTCGGACAGATAGTCCACTGCGGCACTCAAATAAACCGAAAGCTGTTGCTGAAGACCGTAATAGACACTGCCAATATCGAAGAAGGTCTGCCCGGACTTATAATCCACTACCCTGACATAGACTTTATCCTCCTCCTCGTACAAATCCAGACGGTCAATCCTTCCCCGTAAGGTCATCGTAGTATCAGGGATATGGTAAAAGGGCATTTCGTAGCCTGTAGGTTCGAAGGCACCCTGCTTGATTTGATTACATAAAGCCCAAAGGGTTCTTACCGTAATGCGTTCCATCCTTGTGATCAGATATTCATTACGCTTCGTACTGCGGAGAAATGAATTCTCATATTCCTCCACCGATGCTTGTACACTCTCCTTTGCCCATTGCTCCCGGACCTCCTCCGGTATGGTGTGCCAGTTATAATCCGAGCCGTCGAGGCGTTTAGAAAAACGATCGATCGCATTGTGAAAGATATTTCCGATATCCGGGATTGCTAGCTTATATTCCTTTCGTTCCTCCAGTGATAAACCGTAATTCATAAAATGTGAAAAAGCACAGCCCGCATATCGTTCCAGCCTGGTGACACTGCCCTTAAGCTCTGTACCATACAGCAGTCTCGCTGCCTCCTTCGATATTCCCTGCTCCCGATTGATATAGAAGGCTCCTTGCACAAGCCTGTTCAGGATGGGTTTCTTCTCCTCGCTGGTCCTGTAATAAAGGTACAGCTCTTTCCATAAATCTGAAGGTGAGCTTCTGTGATAATTACGAAAACCTCTGGCGAGATACTCTAGCCCATCATCCCCCAAGATATACTCCATCTCCTCAATCTTATCCTCTTCCTCGACACAGATCAGCTTTGGAAATAAAGCCTTCAGCTTTCCGACCAGGAAAGAAGGATTCACTGCCTTCCCTTCTTCATTTACCTTATGGTAAGTGAGATAAAGCTTTTCCTTTGGTTTCGTCATATTCAGATAGAGATAAAATTGTTCCGTAAATGCCTGCTGACGTTTCGTCGGCGCCAGCTCAATCTCATTATTTATCAACAGCTCCCGCTCAATATCGGATAGAATTCCCCCGCTTCCGATGGCTTTGGGGATAATCCCTTCATTTACTCCGATAAAAAACAAAACCTTAATATCCTTCAGTCTGGTTCGTTCCGTATCACCAACCACTATTTCATCCACTCCGGGAGGGATCAGACCCACCTTCACTTCAAGAAAACCAGTATCGAGTATTTCAGTAAACTCCTTCAGACTGCAATGCTCTGTCCCAAGAAGCAGAACCATCTGATCATAAAGATCCATGACGATCGGATATACCTGTTCGAACTCCTTTGCTATCAAAGGCTGATTGTTAGCCGTAAAAAATTCTCGGTATTCCTCCAATTTCTCCTCTATCCGAAGTCGGACTCCCAGCTCGTAAAGCGCGATTGTGTAATCCCGCAGCGTCTTTTCTTTGTCCTTAAGTACCTGATACAAAGGCTCTAAATCCCGGATGAATTTGCTTCTCACCTCATTCATTTTCTCAAGATCAAGCGGTTCCCTGCTTTTATAGCTTTTGGTAAAGGGCTCCGACCAACGTCTGTACCCTCGAATTCCAAGAGCAAGGACATAGTTCTCCAGCAGGTCAATCTCTTCTGTCAATAAATCCGTCAGACCGGTTCTTAAGTACCTGAATACCCCTTCATAACTAAAATCCTCACTGATTAAAGTGACCGCCGCACGCAGCAATTCCACAAAGGGATTATTCAGTATATCCTTCTTATAGTCGATAAAGCAAGGGATCTCGGCAATATTAAACCCTCTTTTAACTATTTGCGAATATCCTTCCACATCACCTGTCACTACTGCAATATCCTGATAACGATACCCCTCTTCCCGGATCAGTCTCTTGATCTCTCGTATGAGAAAAGCCACCTCACCGTTCCTGTCTCTTGAGATATTTACCTTGATATCCTGTTGTTCGTCCTCATATATCTGATAAGGATAACGAAAAATATTATGCTCTAAAGCCGCCAGTGCTTGCGAATTCCGATATCGGTAGGGTACCTTTGTCTCAGCCAATGCTCCGCTCAGACCCGCATAAACCGGAGGTTCAATCTTCGCCTTTGCCTCCTCTGCCAGTCGGTACAGTTTTTGAATTGTCTTTTTACTTAAGCCAAATAAACGATGTTCCTCCACATTCTCGGCAATATCCTCGGAAGGGTCAATTGTAACTGTTACCATGACCTTTCTGGCATATTTCAACATTTTTAAAAGCACCTGATACTGGCAGGGGGTAAAACCAGTAAAGCCATCCAGACAGATTACGGTGTCCTTGATCCATTCGGATTGATCTATTGCCTGGTTGAGCACCACCATCAGCTCCTCTGCTGTGATATAATGCTCTTTCATGAAATCCCGGAAACCGTTATAAATAGTCAGAAGATCCTTAAGCTTTGCCTGCAGCACAGGTTTCTTAGCCGCAATCTCCTGCATCCTTTCAAAGTCCTCGGGAAGGATATTATACTGGTAAAGCTCCGACAGAAGAGATTTCAGCTCTCCGATAAAGCCCGGTTTTTTAACATTGGAGCCGAATAGCTTAAGCTCCTTCCGTTTCTCTGCTACCACCTTGCGTAGCACCATACTCTTTCCTGTATCCTCAAGAACAGGATAATCCTTTGCTCCTATTTCCTCAAATATCCTGTATGCAAAGCGCAAAAAGCTAAGGATATCAACATTCATGACTCCGTGCTCCGGGTGCATGGTCACAATATCCTTCTGTGTCTGCAAGGTAAACTGCTCCGGCACGATAACAAGATAATTGGTACCGGGATTAATCTTCGATAATTCAATTACTTCACGGTATAACTGATATGACTTACCTGAACCGGCACTTCCGAGAAAAAGCTGCAAGGACATAATTAACCCCATTTCTGCGCTACTTTTGCGCATCTCAAATAATTATAGCAGGTAGGAGCTTCTTCTTCATGCTTCCTCCATAAATCTATTTTCATCCGATGTTGTTTTTACAGTAAATTCGTTACTCTATGCATATTCAATGAACTCTCCCCAAGGGAGTCCTCACTCAAAAGTTGAACAAAATGTAAGTTTGACCTGCATAAAACATAAACAGGTCTAATAATATATACTAAGATTAAGACATGAAGCAAATCATGCTCGGAGGTTAGAGATGGCAAAGACAAAAATAGTCGTTATCCAATTAAAAGAAATTATATATACGGTGATTTTTGCCGCATTGGGCATTCTTCTGATCCTGCTTCTCATATTTATGTTCAAACGCGATGATAATGATGAAGCGGCATCAGCCAAAGCCGATTTGTATACGGCAGGGAAATATTCCTCCTCCATTACATTGAATGATACCACCCTCAACCTGGAGGTTGTGGTGGATAAAAACCACATCAATTCCGTCACCATCAAGAATATTGATGAATCCGTCACCACATTATTTCCGCTGGTAAAGCCTTCTCTGGAATCGATTACAAAGCAGTTATATGATGATGTCCCCATCGATCAGATAGCAATCGAAGAGGACAGTAAATATACCGAACAGCTTCTGATTGATGCCATTAGGTCGGCTCTGGATAAGGCAAAGGTAACTGAATAAGTCATCAATTGATGTCCGGATGCTGTAACTATGATAACACGGCATCCGGTCTTTTGTATCAATCTACCAGATATTTTTCATAAGGAGATTTTTCATTCAAGAATATAATACCGATTATTCCCGGACCGGTATGTGCACCGATAGCACATCCCACATAATTATCAAGGAATTTCCTGCAGCCGTATGTAACTCTGAGTTGTTCCTTAATCTCTTCCATCGTAGACGCTTCATCTCCATGTACGACACCCACCGTCTGATTTTCCAGACCGTCGCCTCTTTCTCCGACGATTTCTATCAGGCGCTTCAGGGATTTGTGCCTGCCTCTGATTTTCTCGATGGATTCCAGCGCTCCAATATCGTTGACATGTATAATCGGTTTGATATCCAAGAGTCCTCCGGCCAGGGCTGAGGTCCTGCTGAGCCTTCCTCCCTTAAAGAGATATTCCAGAGTGCTGACTGTGAATACCTGCTCCGCATGCTCACAATGCCATATAATTCCGTCGATGATTTCCTGCTTTGAGGCTCCGTTCTTCTGCATTAATAGAGCATAATAAGCCGCGATCCCAAATCCAAGGGAGGCGCATTTTGAATCTATGATGGTCAGATCAAAGTCCGGATAGTTTTCCAGGAGCTCCGTTTTTGCCAAATTAGCGGCATTAAAGGTCCCTGCAATCCCGGTTGAGAAACAGATATAGATAACCTCATCCCCGCTCTTTGCATACGGCTCGAAATGGTCCATAAACATCTGGGCATTGATATGATAAGTCTTAATATCTTTCCCGCTACGTAAAATATCATAAAATTCTTCCGGATGGATGGTCTCCCCGTCAAAATAATCCTTCTCATCAATTACGACAGGTGTCGGAATCACATGAAGTTTGAATTGGTCAATAACCCATCTTGGTGTGTCAGATGCAGAATCAGTAATTATTTTCAGTGCCATACATTATCCTCCTCATCTTACGCTTACATTGATGCTATAGTTGGTCAAGCTCCTTCATCCAAAGCGCCGCGCATGCATCACTTGGCATCCTTAGGTCACCTCTGGGTGATACCGATACGCTTCCGACCTTCGGTCCATCCGGTAGGCAGGAGCGCTTGAACTGTTGGGTAAAGAACCTTCTGTAGAAGACCTTCAGCCATTTTAATATTGTTTGCTCTTCATAGACACCCGAAAATGCAATCTTCGCCAGACGGTAGATCTTCCCCGGCTCAAATCCGAACCTTAGAATATAATACAGGAAGAAATCATGGAGCTCATAAGGTCCTACGATATCCTCTGTCTTCTGAGAGATCTCTCCATTCTTCGGCGGTAACAGCTCAGGGCTTACCGGTGTATCCAGGATATCCTTCAGTACCTCACGAAGCTTTCCGTCTTTGGCGGTGTCTGCAAAATAATCCACCAGATATCTGACCAGAGTCTTTGGTACGGAGGAATTGACTCCGTACATCGACATATGGTCTCCGTTATAGGTAGCCCAACCGAGCGCCAGTTCCGACATATCTCCGGTACCCACTACAAACCCATTATATTTTCCCGCTATATCCATCAGCACCTGAGTTCTTTCCCTGGCCTGACTATTCTCAAAGGTCAAATCGTGCTGCAGCTTATCATGTCCGATATCTCTAAAATGCAGTTCTACCGCTTCCCCGATTGGAATTTCAAGTAAAGTGACTCCGAGGCATTTCGACAGCTCAACCGCGTTCTGATAGGTCCTGTCCGTCGTTCCGAAACAGGGCATCGTCACCGCGATAATTCCCTTTTTATCAAGCTGTAGCATCTCAAATGCACGGTTGGTTACTAGAAGCGCAAGGGTTGAGTCCAGTCCTCCGGAGATACCCACGACCGCGCAGCTGCTGCCTATATGAGCCAGTCTTGTCTTTAAACCCATTGCCTGAATGCTGATAATATCCTTACAACGTTTCTCCCGTTCCGATTGATTGGACGGTACGAACGGTGCAGGGTCAATTGCTCTGCTTAACGGAATTTCCGGAAGCCGCTCTCCTTGCCCCAATTCTGCTCTCAGACTGCCCAGGGAATAGGAAATCATCCGGTAAGGTACAGATTTCTGCCCCAGATAAGTATGCATTCTTCTACGCTCACTCTTCAGTTTACCCAGATCTACCTCCGTCGAAATGATGCCATTCTCAAATGGTTCTGACTCCGTCAGCAGGATACCGTTCTCTGCAATCAGATTATGTCCTGTAAATACCAGGTCGGTGGTGGATTCTCCTTCCCCAGCATCAGCATAGATATAACCACATACCAGCTTAGCAGACTGGCTCTTAACCAGATCTCTGCGATAAGCATCCTTCCCTGTCAACTCATCGCTGGCAGACAGATTGGCTATGATAGATGCACCCGCAATACAATGTTCAATGCTGGGAGACTGCGGAATCCATAAGTCCTCGCAGATTTCCACTCCCAGAATAAAGTCAGGTATATTCTTACACTGGAATAAAAGCCTTGACCCAAAGTAAATCTCTTCTCCCATAAAATCAATCGGAAAGGCATCTGCAATACCTGAGGTAAAATGTCTTGCTTCATAAAATTCCGTATAATTCGGAATACTCATCTTCGGTACCAGTCCTAACACCTTACCATCCTGAATGATAGCAGCTGTGTTATAAAGCTTACCCTTCACACTATATGGAAATCCGACCACTACCACCAGATCGAGTCCTTTGGTATAATCAGCAATTCTTTTTACATTTTCCTCTGCACCGCGTAACAGGGTATCCTGCAGAAACAGGTCACCGCAGGTATATCCGGTGACGCTAAGCTCCGGAAACACGATCAGCTTAATTCCCTTCTGCTGTGCAAGGTCTATCAGTTTTATTATTTGTTCTGCATTGTGATTGCAGTCCGCAACCCTGATGACCGGAGTCGCTGCCGCAACCTTTATAAACCCGTGTTTCATTCTAATCCCCCTTCATTTAATCAAAAAGTTGTCGAACTAGAAGGAGGATTTTCCTCCTCAAAGAATATATTCTTGCAAGCAAGCTTGCATAGATGTAAGCTTGCTTACGTTTGCTCACTACGCTTCCATTATATGATATTTTGACTGAAAAAGACAAGCTTTATATACATAAGTCCCGAATAGAATTTTGGAAATTAAAAAAGCGGCTCAAGGCCGCTTTCATCATTAGTGTTATACCCGAAATGCCGTTTCTTGTATTTTGACTCCTAGCAAAGCTAGGTGGGTAACCGCACATAAGCTTCTGCCTTCCGCTGCAAACGGCGGCCTGACATCCACTTACGAATAATAGGAATCCCTTTTTATTCATGTAGGTTCAAAATAACAAGAGTGTCGAACATCTCAGGAATTTCTATGCTTTAATTATACTCTATGAAGCACTATTTTTCAAGGTTTTTATCTTTTTTTTGCCCGCCAACTTTTACCGGTTTGTCCGGTATAAGTAAAATGCCTGTACGCTAGGACTTATGCATTCTCAATCACCTCGTAGGGCGGAAATGTAAAGATAAATTCTGACCCGACATTCGGTGTTGAATTGACATCAATCTGTCCTTCATGCTTGAGTGCTATCTGTTTGGCTATGGCAAGCCCAAGCCCTGTTCCGCTTGCATTTTGACGGAGGTTTGACTTATAAAATTTCTCAAATATATTTGTGATATCTGTCGGATCGATACCGACACCTTCATCCTGAATGGATACTCTTATTTTGTCCGATTTTGAAATATTTATGTGCACCGTTTTGTTATCATCGGAAAACTTAATGGCATTATCAAGAATTACCATAAACATCTGCCTGAGGCGGTCATAATCACCCAGGATCATTACGATAGGTTCCTCATTTTTAACGTCAAACTTTATACTCTTCTTCTGCGCGATTGCTCCCGCGCTTCTGATGATATCCTCGAATACCTGCAGTAAATTGACCGGCTCCTTTTCAATAGCAAAATCGGGATTTTGCATTTTTGACAGCAATAACAGGTCGCCGACCAGACGCTCCATGGATTTGCATTCGGATAACATACGGTTGTAGTATTGCTGTACCATATCCTCCTGTGTCACCACACCATCCGATAAGGTCTCCGTATATGCCCGGATTACGGTAATTGGAGTACGAAGCTCATGAGATACATTGGCGAAAAAGTCCAACCTCATCTGATCCAGCTTCTTACGTTCAATATCATTCTCCAGCAGCTTTTCCGAGAGAATATCCACAGTTTTTGCCAGATCACCCAGCTCGTCCTCTCGCTTGATTCCTGTCTTAATATGATAATTACCGGCCGCCAGCTCCAGTGCTGTGACTCGCATCCTGGAGATGGGCATGGATAACTCCGTTGCAAAGATAATAATAATGATGAAGGAGATACCCAAAGCTACTACACTGCTGAGTACAATCAACGAAAGGCTCTTTTGAATGACACTAGCCTGATCATCTACCATACTTATAATCAGTACCGCACCTACTACTTCAAGGTTAGCATCTTTAATCGGAGCAGCCGTGGTAATGGTCTCCACTCCATAAGCTTCATCGTAGCTCGGATTTTGATGGTTAGCAATTCCGTTCAAAGCGGTATTGAGGTTATCTACATATTGTCTATATTCCGGAATTGCTATGAACTCCTCATAGCTTTCTCCTGTCTCCATACCGGTGGGCAGCTTATTCTTGGCATTCGGATTTGCCACAGTCCAAATATCCCAATCATTGATATCCATAATGGTATTGATTTGATCCAGATATTCATTCTGATTACCGCCCTGAATGAATCTTGTCGATAAATTACTAATGCTCTCCGCCTGTCTCTGAAGATCCGCTATATTATTTTCGGTAGTATATTTGCCATACAATTTCATAAAAATAAGGCAGATTAAAACGGCCGTAACAAGCATCATCACAGCATAGTTCAGATACAGCTTAACAAACAGCCTATTGTATACACGAACTTTATTTTCCTTCGACATAAGGCTCTTTACTTCTCCTCAATCTCAAATTTATAGCCGACACCCCAAATAGTCTTAATCGTCCAGGAGGGATGTTCAACCACATCCAGCTTGGATCGCAGACGTTTAATATGGGAATCTACGGTTCTGCTGTCTCCGAAATAATCAAAACCCCATAAGCTGTCAAGTAAGTTATCTCTTGTGAACACCTTGTTTGGATTAGAAGCCAAGGTCCACATGGTTTCAATTTCCTTTTTAGTTAATGCAATCTTATTACCTGAAATATGTAATGTATATTCATCAAGATTTATTTCCAGGTTGCCGACTGTTAGCGTATTTTCTGACGAGGCTTCCTTCGTCGTCTTTGCCATACGTCTCATCACCGCTCTGACTCTTGCCATAACCTCCCGCGGGCTGAACGGTTTTACGATGTAATCATCTGCACCGATATCAAGACCCATGATCTTGTCAAAGTCCTCACCTCTGGCAGTAATCAGTATAACCGGCACATTGGATTTACTTCTGATTTTCCTGCAAACCTCATATCCATCCTCTTTCGGCATCATAACATCCAGCAGGACTACATCCGGGTTGTACTGAGTAAATAAACGGATTGCTTCTTCTCCGTCGCTTGCAACAACAGGTTCAAAGCCCTCCATTCTGGAGTAAGTGGACAAAATGTCTGTTATGTCATGATTATCGTCAGCGATTAATATATGCTGCATGATCAATTTCTCCCTTCATCGTTCTTTTCCCGTTTTCTCGAATGTTAATTGACATGGAATAAGCAATGGAATGATAATTCCATGGATGATCCACTTCGGTACTATTATATAGTATAAAGAATTTCGAAACAAGTAGAAAAACTTATCAATAAATATGATTCACGTCGTGAATGTCGAATAACCCCGCCACAAAATCGGAAACTCATCCGGAGATCAAGGATCATAAACGCCGATAGATTGGGGATTACCAGCAAAACCGGCTGTTTTAATCAGGGAAAATAATTGGATTATATTAAGTATTTATTATATAATTTTTAGCAATATGACACTTTTCTGACAAAAACAAATGCTATTATGTGGTTAGATAGGATAGGATGTGACAAAGGGATTTCCAGAAATCGGAGGAATAGCCATGAACAAGAAATCAGTATGTAAATGCTTTATTACATTTGGCTTACTTCTTTTCTTTACTGTACTTTTACCATTTACTTCATATGATGTTGCAACCGCAAAAGCAGCTAACTTAGGTACGGATAAGGAGAAAACAGAAAGCTATACCATTGTAAAAAGCGTTACATTAGTCAAGGGCAAATCATATACTTTGAAAGTCTTCAATTTAGGCGAAAAGGCTAAATTGAGCTACAAGTCCAATGATGCGGAAGTTGCTTCTGTTAGTAACGACGGTACGATTACTGCTAATAATGTAGGCGCAGCTGTTGTTACAGTTACAATTAAGGATGGCGGTGTTAAGACCAGTCTGACCTGTGATGTTACTGTCGGACCTCCTGCCATCAGTGTAAAGTGGACAAAAGAAAGAGTTTTTCTTGGACTGAACAGCGAGGTTATCTTAAAGGTTATTAAAAAACCTGATAATTCCCCCGAGGACGTAAGCTTCTTCAGCAACACCCCGGATATCGCAACCATCAGCTCCGGTGGACGTATCACCGCCAAGAAAATCGGTATGACTTATGTTTTTGCAGAAATCAATCCGAATCCGGACGGTTCCCGCAGATTAACAATGTGTGCCGTATTTGTAACCGGCGCTTCAGATGCACTGTTATTAGAAGAATATTTTAATAACCATGCTGAGTTAAGCCGCATCCCCAGTTATGATTTAATGAAGGCACTGGATGACTTCTTTAACGGCGGAAGTGCTGCCTCAGCAGTGACAGCAGACGGAACCTCGACACTGATCAACGATTTGGATAAATTTCTGGATGGCAAGTTCAAATTATCCGAAATCCGTGCTCAGATGAAGGCAGAAGCCGAAGCTGCGGCACCCAAGACACAGTCAATTAACTCTACTCCTCAAAACTCTACTCCTCAAAACACTACACCAACTACAACAGGAACAAGTTCCGAGAATCAGGCTAAATAACTGTATGACAGAAAGCTATATGATTACTCACGAGACAGCTAAGACAGATACCTGACGTCACAATAAGGACGTATCCAGCCGGATACGTCCTTTTTTTACACTGAAATTAATAACCAAAGGTTCCTTCCAGGGATTCATCATTGTTAACCCAAGCTTCTACAGAAATCACACGATATTCGTCCTTTGTGTCACGAACGTAAACCTTATCAATTCCAGCATTAATCACCATTCGCTTACACATGGAACAACAGGAGGTATTCTTCACATATTCCCCGGTGCTGATCTCTGTACCGACAAGATATAAAGAACTGCCTAGCATCTGATCTCTGGAAGCACTAATAATCGCATTTGCTTCCGCATGGACACTGCGGCATAGCTCATAGCGCTCGCCTCTCGGAATATTTAACTTTTCACGGATACAAACTCCCATATCCGTGCAATTTCTTCTGCCCCTGGGAGCTCCCACATATCCGGTAGAAATCACCTCGTCGTTCTTAACAAGAACAGCCCCATATCTCTTCCTGAAGCAGGTTCCTCTCTGGGATACGGTCTCTGCCAAATCCAGATAATAATTCACCTTATCTCTTCTTGCCATTTCCTTTTCCTCCTATATTTGTACTCTACTATTCGTCCTTATGTAATTATCTGTATTATACAATAGGCTGCCAACCATGTCACCTAGTTTCTTACGGGTTCCTATACAATATCCCATCCATATCCTGTCAATAGTAACCGTTGTTTTAGATTCTGCATCGAAAGGATCAGATTATCTATTTATTTTTCTATACAATCTGTATTATAATATTTCTATAACAATGATTATAACAGGAAAGGTGGTTCTAATATGAATTTTAAGTTTGTTCATAATAATTTCAATGTTCTTGACTTGGATAAATCAATCAAGTTTTATCAGGAGGCCTTAGGACTTTCGGAAATAAAAAGATTTTCTCCACCAAGCGGCGAATTCATTATCGCATTCTTAGGTGACAGCATAACTTCCCACCAGCTGGAGCTGACCTGGCTGAGAGACTGGGATCGTCCTTACAACCTTGGTGATAACGAATTTCATCTCGCTCTTGTAGTTGATGATTTTGATGCTGCCTACCAAAAGCACAAGGAAATGGGCTGCATCTGCTATGAGAACACAGCTATGGGACTGTATTTCATCAGCGATCCGGATGGGTACTGGATCGAGATTATCCCCACGAGATAGAATATAGGTTTATATGATTTGATTAACTAAGGGACGGATTTTGCATAGGGGCATCCTACCGGGAGCTGTAACGTGCGGAATCTCACGCTGGCAGGAGCTAAGGCTCTATCTCCGCTCGGAACAGCCGGTTCCGCGCACAACTCCTCAAGAAGGGACTGATATAGGATGATTAATGTAGTATCCTATGTGTCAGTCCCTTCTTTCATCAGACATTTGCGCTGCGCGAAACCTCGCGCAGCCGGCTTTGTCGCTACGATAGAACCTAAGTCCTGCACGCGCTCTTTCAAGCACTTTACTGCTCCCGGTACGATGACTCTCCGCAAAATCCTGTCTGTGTAAAGTGATGCTTATAAAATGATTATTATTTATCCTAATCTTATCCGGTGGTGACAGCGATCTCTCTTGGATTATATTCTATCCCTATCATATAGAGTCGGAGCTATCTCCTTTTCTAATCGTTTACTAGAGGAGTTAAAAGGAAGAGCAGAAAATATGCAACTTGGAGTTGTGATTTTCCTGCTCTTCCTTTATGATATATATTCTGATTAAACGCCCTATGTTACTTCACCTGGCTTCTATCTGTTATGCGTGGGAATAAGGCATGATTTGTTGTAGCGCCAAGTATTTCCTCAGCTTACAGCTGAGCTACGTCCACCAGGGTGATGTCACTGTTATCGCTCTCCATGCTGGTGAGCAGCGCAGCTGCGGTATCCAGCGCTGTGAAGCAGGTGACACCGGTCTCGATGGAGGTACGGCGGATCAGGAAGCCATCCCTGGCCTTATCTCGGCCCATGGTGGGTGTATTGATCACGAAATCTATCTTATGGCTTAAAATCAAGTCAAGAATGTTAGGACTTTCATGTTCAATCTTGCCGATGGTGGTTGCCGGAACTCCGTTCTCTGTCAGTGCAGCAGCTGTGCCCTGCGTAGCATAGATCTGATACCCAAGAGCTACCAGTCTTCTGCCGAGTTCCACTGCTTCTCCCTTATCCTGTTTCTTCACGGTCATAATCATCTTCTTATGCTTCGGAAGATTGATGCCGGCTCCCAGGAAAGCTTTATACAAGGCTTCGTGGAAGGTTTTTGCAATACCCAGACATTCTCCGGTTGATTTCATCTCAGGACCCAAGCTGATTTCCGCACCACGTAGCTTCTCAAAAGAGAATACCGGCATTTTAATGGCAATATATTCAGACTCGGGCCATAAACCGGGTGTATATCCGAGGCTTTTAATTTTCTCTCCCAGAATAACCTTGGTAGCAATATCTACGATCGGCAGTGAGGTTACCTTGCTGATGTAGGGTACCGTACGACTGGAACGGGGATTTACCTCGATTACATATACTTTCTCGTTATAGATGATAAACTGTATATTGATCAAACCGATGACATGCAGGGAATTAGCAAGCTTCTTCGTATAATTTACGATATCTACCTTTACCTTTCGGCTGACACTCTGGGAAGGATATACTGAGATACTGTCACCGGAATGTATGCCGGCTCTCTCGATATGCTCCATGATACCGGGGATCAGAATATCCTCACCGTCACATACCGCATCCACCTCCACTTCCTTGCCCATCAGGTATTTATCCACCAGGATCGGGTGCTCCTGCACCGTCATATGAATGATTTTCATGAACTCTATGATATCGTCATCACAGATCGCAATCTGCATACCCTGACCGCCGAGTACATAGGAAGGACGCACCAGCACCGGATAACCGAGCTCACCAGCTGCAGCCAGTGCTTCCTCCGTGGTAAATACTGTCTTGCCGGCCGGTCTCGGGATACCGCAATCCTCCAATATCTTATCGAATAATTCCCTATCCTCTGCAGCATCCACATCGGCCGCGGAGGTTCCGAGGATCGGAACACCCATCTTTAGGAGTGCTTCGGTCAGCTTGATGGCTGTCTGTCCGCCGAACTGAACTACAGCACCATCCGGCTGCTCCATGTCTACGATATTTTCCACATCCTCAGGAGTCAACGGTTCAAAGTACAGCTTATCAGCGATATCAAAATCCGTACTTACTGTCTCGGGATTGTTATTGACGATAATGGTCTCGCAACCGCTGTTTGCTAAAGCCCACACGCTGTGTACGGAGCAATAATCGAATTCAATACCCTGTCCGATACGGATCGGGCCGGAACCAAGAACCATAATCTTTTTCTTTCCGCTGGTCCTCTCCACTTCATTGAAGCTGCCGAAGGAGGAGTAATAATACGGAGTCTCCGCATCAAATTCCGCCGCACAGGTATCTACCATCTTATAGGCTGCAATAATTCCGTGTTGCTTGCGGGTCGCCTTAATCTCAGTTACGCTCTTTCCGGAAAGCTCAGAGATCACACGATCAGGATATCCGAGTCTTTTCGCTTCTGCCAAAAGCGTGGCAGTCAGCTCCTTCTCTCTGAGCTGCTTCTCCATCTCAACCAGGATCGCGATTTTATCTATAAACCAAAAATCAATCTTTGTGATATCATGGATCGCTTCATAGGAGACTCCTCTTCTGATTGCTTCTGCGATCACAAATAATCTTCTGTCATCCACCTTGTGAAGGTCAAGCATGATCTCATCCAAGGTCATAGCGCCGTAGTTGCCATGGTTCAGGCTATAAATATTCTGCTCCAGGGAACGAAGCGCTTTCATCAAAGCCGCCTCAAAGTTTGTACTGATTGCCATAACCTCGCCGGTTGCCTTCATCTGAGTTGTTAAAAGACGCTTAGCAGTGATAAATTTATCGAAGGGCCATTTCGGAATTTTGACAACCACATAATCCAGCGTCGGCTCAAAGCTTGCATAAGTCTTCTTAGTGACAGCATTCTGAATTTCGTCCAGATGATAGCCGAGAGCAATCTTAGCTGCAACCTTGGCAATCGGATAGCCTGTAGCCTTGGAAGCAAGGGCTGAAGAACGGCTGACTCGTGGATTTACCTCGATGACACAATACTCAAAGGTATCCGGATGAAGTGCGTACTGCACGTTGCAGCCGCCGGTGATGCCAAGCTCGGTGATAATATTTAAAGAAGCACTTCTTAGCATCTGATACTCTTTATCACCCAAGGTCTGAGAAGGTGCTACTACGATACTGTCACCGGTATGTACTCCTACCGGGTCTATATTCTCCATATTACATACGGTGATGCAGTTCCCCGCACCATCACGCATTACCTCGTATTCGATTTCCTTCCAGCCGGCAATCGAACGCTCTATCAGACACTGTCCGACACGGGAAAGCCTGAGGCCATTGGTACAGATATCAATTAACTCTTCCTTTGTAGCGGCAATTCCTCCGCCGCTGCCGCCCAGGGTATACGCAGGACGCACTACTACCGGATAGCCTATGCTCTCGGCAAATGCCACCGCTTGCTCCACAGTTGTCACTACCTCACTGGGGGCGCAGGGTTCGCCGATCTTCTCCATGGTTCTCTTAAATTCCAGACGGTCCTCAGCCTTCTTGATGGTCTCGGAGGTGGTTCCGATCAGTTTGACATCGTTCTCCCGAAGAAATCCGGATTCCTCAAGCTCCATAGCAATATTTAAAGCAGCCTGCCCTCCAAGGGTAGGTAATACGCTGTCGGGCTTTTCCTTTAGGATAATTCTCTTCACGAAGTCGGGGGTCAACGGTTCTATATAGACAAAGTCAGCAATTTCCTTGTCTGTCATTATGGTTGCTGGATTAGAGTTTACCAATACCACACAGATGCCTTCTTCCTTCAGGGAGCGACAGGCCTGTGTTCCTGCATAATCAAATTCTGCTGCCTGACCGATGATAATCGGTCCTGAACCGATTACCAAAACTTTTTTAATGTCCTCTATTCTTGGCATTATCTCTGCACCTCCATCATGTTAATAAACTCATCAAACAGGAACTCACTGTCCATCGGCCCCGCACAGGCCTCAGGATGGAACTGTACAGAAAATACATTTTTACCGAGGTAATGCAATCCCTCTACGGTTCTGTCATTGACATTGATAAAGCTGACCTCCGCAAGACCCGGCTCAATACTTTCTTCCTTTACCATATATCCATGATTCTGTGTTGAGATATATACTCTTCCTGTCTTTAAATCCTTTACCGGATGGTTTGCGCCGCGATGACCGTATTTCATCTTCGTCGTGTCACCGCCGTTGGCGAGGGCCAGGAGCTGATGCCCCAGGCAGATTGCAAAGATCGGTACACTGCTGTCAAACATGTTCTTAACCTCTGCTATCACCTCACTGCATTCCTTCGGATCTCCCGGACCGTTGGAAAGCATGATGCCGTCCGGCTTATCCTTAAGAACCTCCACTGCCTTGGTAAAACCGGGATAAACCGTAACCTCGCAGCCCCTCTTCGCTAAGGATCTCGGAATATTGTTCTTCAGACCGTAATCCATCAATGCTACCTTATATCTCACTTCTCCTGCTGCAGAAACTACATATTTCTCCTTACAGGTAGTCTTCTCTATAACCTTGGCTACCTGGTACTGATGAATTTTGCTCAATACTTCCTCCAGGTTATATTTCTCATTCGTCGTAATCATGCCGTTCATGGTGCCTTTGTTTCTCAGCAGCTTAACAAGTGCTCTGGTATCGATGCCTGCGATGCCCGGAATTTCATTTCTCTCCAGAAAGCTCTGGATGCTTTCTTCATTCCGAAAGTTACTCGGTATCCTGGACAGCTCTCTGACTAAAAAAGCATCCACCCAAGGCTTATGGGATTCCATATCCTCGTAACAAATTCCGTAATTACCGATCAAAGGATAGGTCATAACCACACTTTGACCTGCGTAAGAGGGATCTGTCAGAACCTCAAGATAGCCTGTCATACCTGTGTTGAACACTATCTCGCTGATGATTTCCTTCTTTGCCCCAATGCTTTCTCCTGTAAAAACATTGCCATCCTCAAGAATTAAGAACGCTTTCATCAAATCCTCCATTCTGCTGCCGTCGGCTGCGTAAACATAAAAGTTTGCAAAAAAAAAGAATATAAATCCATACTGGACATATACCCCTTTGTATATTTTCCAATTCCTTCTTTTTTCTACAGCATATCTCAGGTTTCCGAGAAATCGTGCTGTCGCGAATTATTATGAATTTGCAGTGAATATTTATGCAAATTTTTTACTTATTTTTATGATTTTATCATACCTGTTTTGAAATTACAAGTCTTTTTTTTAAATATTTTCTAACAAAATATGACCCGGGATTTTCTTACTAAAGCTTTGTATAATTTCAAATATTGTAATAAATTGTTCCGAATACTTCTCACATTCCCTTTGTCCTCATCATAACTTGGTAATAAAACAGAAAGAACTGGCGGAATATATGGAACAAACCAGTCATCCAAGAACTGCACAAAATTCCAATGTTCGTGTGTATCCCACACAAACTCAGACACAGGCTTTCGGTCAGCTTCGAATCCAATGCAGGACGCTCGGAGAAGTCCCGATTGAAAATGCAACAGTAGCTATTTCTTTACCAAGTGATCCAGAAACTGTGGTTGAACAAATTACAACAGACGCCTCCGGCCTGACGCCGGTAATAGAATTACCCGCTCCTCCTCTGAACTTAAGTCTGGAGCCTTCCGTTGAACAGCCCTACTCAGAATATAATCTCCGAGTCACTGCCCCCAATTTTGAAGGAGCGGTATTTTCAGACATACAGATTCTACCAACCGTAACAGCCAATCAAAATGTCGTACTTAACCCGCAAAAGACTACTACCCCGGAAGAACTGTTTGTCATCTTACCTCATACTCTATATTATGAATATCCGCCGAAAATTCCCGAGGATGAAATCAAACCCACTTCGGAAACAGGAGAAATTGTTCTCAGCAGAGTAGTTGTGCCGGAATTTGTCATCGTCCATGATGGTCCTCCCGCAGACGCTTCTGCAACCAATCACTATGTACGCTTTCGTGATTACATTAAGAATGTTGCCTCCAGCGAAATCTATGCCACCTGGCCGGAGGAATCGATCTATGCTAATGTGTTCGCAATCCTCTCCTTTACCTTAAATCGAGTCTATACGGAGTGGTACCGTAACCAGGGTTTCAATTTTACAATAACCTCTTCTACCGCATACGATCATAAATGGATCAACGGACGGAACATTTTCTCCAATATCGGCCTTATCGTAGATTCCATATTTACTAATTACCTGTCCAGACCGAATGTAACGCAGCCGATCCTGACTCAGTATTGTGACGGCAATCGTGTTAAGTGTCCGGGCTGGATGTCCCAATGGGGCTCAAAAACACTGGGAGATCAAGGCTATGAGCCAATAGAAATCCTGAGATATTATTATGGGGATTCCATCTATATCAATACTGCTATCGGAGTATCCGGGGTGCCTATCTCCTGGCCCGGCTATAATCTTGGAATCGGTGCCAGCGGAAATAATATTCGTACCCTCCAAACACAGCTGAATCGGATTGCACAGGTTTATACAGCTATACCCACGGTCGCTGTTGACGGGTCTTTTGGACCCGAGACAGCAAATGCGGTTCGCGCCTTCCAACAGATTTTCGATCTTCCGGTAACTGGCGTGGTGGATAAGCCTACCTGGTACCGAATCTCAAATATTTTTGTCGGTGTAACCAGAATTGGTGAATGATGCTGTATTTATAAATAGAAATAATACCAGTAAATGAAATCGAGGTTTACAAGCATGCAGAGAAGCACCATCAATACGCATAATTATTCACCCTATCGGATATATCCTGCACAGATGCAAACCCAGTCCCTCGGTAAATTGAGAGTCCGGGCAACCACCCAGAATATCGCTCCGATTCCGAATGCAACCGTCCGTATCACCACAGCTTCCCTTCCGGATACTGTAATTGAAGAGCTTTCGACAGATGCCTCAGGTCTCACCCCGGAGGTCGAACTCCCCGCACCTTCACCGGATTACAGTCAGGAGCCTTCTACCGTGCAGCCCTATGCTGAATATACCATAACCATCAATGCAGCAAATTATTCGCCGGTAACCGTACAGAATGCCGAGATTCTGCCGCAGGTCACGGCACTTCAGGAATCCGTTCTGGCAGCGGTACCACAGCCCGAGCTGTATGTCATTCCACCCCACACCCTTTATGGGGATTATCCCCCGAAAATTGCCGAGTCTGAAATAAAACCCACCTCAGAGACGGGAGAAATCGTACTCACCAGTGTCGTCATTCCCGAATTCGTCATTGTCCATGACGGTCCTCCGACAGATACTTCGGCATCCAATTACTATATTCGCTTCCGTGATTATATCAAAAATGTAGCCTCCAGTGAAATTTATGCAACCTGGCCGGAGCAGACCATAATCGCAAATGTTCATGCGATTCTCTCCTTTACGCTCAACAGAGTATATACTGAATGGTACCGTAACCAGGGCTTTAACTTCACCGTCACCTCCTCCACCGCTTTTGACCACAAGTGGATTAGCGGACGCAATATCTTTAGTAATATCGGATTAGTGGTTGATCAGATTTTTACAAATTATCTTTCACGGCCGAATGTGAAGCAGCCCATCCTGACCCAATATTGTGATGGGAACAGAGTACAATGTCCCAATTGGATGACGCAATGGGGGTCAAAGGAATTGGGTGATCAAGGCAAGGATGCCCTCTCGATCCTGAGACATTTTTACGGCAATTCCATCTATATTAATACAGCCACACAGGTATCCGGTGTTCCTGCTTCCTGGCCGGGTTCGAACCTAAATATCGGAGCCAGCGGTAATAATGTCCGTATGATACAGGAGCAGCTAAACCAGATTTCAGATACCTATACAGCCATCCCTAAGGTAGCCGTCAATGGACAGTACAATCAACAGACCTCAGATGCCGTAAAAGTGTTTCAGCAGACCTTTGACCTGCCACAGACCGGTATCGTCGATCTTGCTACCTGGTATCGTATCTCTGCTATCTATGTCGCTGTCTCTCGTATCGCAGAGCTATGAAAAGAGTACTCAAAGAGCCCTACTATATAATAAGCTCAGGCTACCCACAAAATCGGTGCCTGAGCTTTCTGCTGTTAATTCGGAACAGCCATTCTTTTTACTTCCAGAAGTCCCCTTTGGATTGCCGGAACCAGAAGCAGTGCAACAGTCGCAATGGTTTCCGGAAGAATGTAGGTTGCATTATAACCAAAGGAATATACCACAGTGTTCATTCCCTCAGGTGCATACATCCAGAAGAAGATCACCCCACTGATTACATGGCATAGATATCTGCCGAACACACCGAAGACATAGCCCTTCAACAAGCCATTCTTTGCTTTGGAGAAAACCCCGGTGGCTCCGAGAAAACCAAAGGCTAACGGATAATCAAGAAGCACCTGAACCGGGTGCATAATCATCGGGTCAACGATCAGCTGCAGCAAGCCATAGGCAATACCTGTCATTATCCCTGCTTTTGTCCCATACATATAGCCGATCAGGCAGACGAAAAACATGCTGAATAAGGTGATCGAACCGCCAAAGGGCAGATGAGCGAATTTGATAAAGGAAGTCACTATACCGAGTGTAACAGCCATCGCAGAAAAGGTCAGCTGCTTTACCTGCACATTTCTTTGTGAGCCGGAAAATGCTGCCATCGCGATCAGAAGAACCGCGATCAGAACAAATAGCAGAATATTGGCCGCCAAAGTCGGCGTATAGTACGTCTCGATTTCTGAATAAACCTCCTTGGTAAATAAAAAATCCAAAACCTTTTGAAGCATAAAAAAATCCTCCTTTTCATTACATCGGAGGGGGCCACTTGATAGCTTCCTTCCGCCGGTATTATCCGGATCAAGTAGTGAGGGTCAGCATGCTTTAGCACGCTTCTCAGCACAGGGCTCCCCTAGCATTAATAATTATTCGTATGTATATTAATTACGGCACTATCATATACAATTTCTGCTGCTGTGTCAATAGAATTATCCATGATATAACATAATAAATTATCAATGATATAATATAATAATTATCAATGATATAGTATAATAAATTATCCATGATATAACATAATAATTATCAATGATATAGCATAACATATTAAAAATTAAGAATTATTCAAGTGATACTGATATCCCTCAGGAAGCGCTGCTCTGATCTTCCTAAATCACCTTGCTTTTATCGCTATCCTTCCTTATAATAAATGTAAGTTATAGATGAGTATTATTCTTAATTGTTCAGGAGGTCCTGATGAAAAAAAAGCTGTCAGCCATCATTATTATGCTTATAATCACAACATTACCCTTAACCGCCTTCTCCCAGTCAGCAGTAAAGGCTGCCGTAAGCAAGAAGGAAGCCGGGAAAATCATGGTCGCCATCGATGCAGGGCACCAAAGGAAGGGTAATTATGAGACGGAGCCGATCGGACCCGGAGCAAAAGTAATGAAGGCTAAGGTATCCTCCGGAACCCAGGGTACCTATACAAAGGTACCGGAATATAAATTAACTCTGATCATAGCCAAGAAGATCCGGGAAGAATTATTGAACCGGGGCTATGATGTAACTATGATTCGCGATAAGAATAAAGTTAACTTAAGCAATAAGGAACGTGCCGAAATCGCTAATAAAAGCGGTGCTGATATTTTCATCCGTATCCATGCGGATGGCTCCACAGATCCGGAGGTTCATGGAACCAGTACGCTCTACCCCTCAAAGAATAATCCGTATGTATCCGAATTAAGTAAGGCTAGTAAGGCTTTGTCAGAGGCTATCGTAAACGCGATGTGTGACGCTACAGGTGCAAAGAACCGGGGCACCATAGCAAGAGATGACATGAGCGGCATCAACTGGTGCAAGCTTCCGGTAACCATCATTGAGATGGGCTATATGACCAACAAGAAGGAAGACAAGCTGATGCAGACTGAAGAGTATCAGGATAAGCTGGTTCAGGGCATCTGCGACGGTATTGATGAATACTATAACTAAGAAGTTTTGAAAAAGCATCTTCTATAGACCAATGAGTTACTCCAGCGCTCTCTTGAGCCTTTGTATACCTTCGGTAATCTGTGCCAGACTCAGTCCTCCATAACCAAGCACGATCCGATTGACATGCCTTCCCTTGACCAGCGTATGATCCTCTACATAATCCACATCAATTTTCTGCTCCTCCATATTCCTTCTATCCGTCTCTGTAAGCTCCCGCTTGAAGCTGACCAGCAGATGAAGTCCTGCATATTCTCCGGAGACGCTGATATTATCTCCAAAGGCCTCCTCCAAGCAGCGTATCAGATGAAGACGTTTATGCTCATATAGCTTACGCATCTTATAGATATGCCTGTCCATCAATCTTCGGTTCATAAATTCTGCCATAGCATGCTGTTCTATAGGATTTACCCAGAGATTCGATTCCTGAAGCTCGTAAACTGCCGCCTCACACAAATGTGCGGGTAATATCATGTACCCCATTCTCAGAGCAGGTGTAAAGATCTTACTGAAGCTCCCGATATAAATCACACGTTCCTGATTTAAATTCCGAAGTGCCTGCAATGCCTCTCCTTTATATCGAAATTCACTGTCATAATCATCTTCTATAATATAGGTATTTTTATCGCTGGCGTACTGCAGCAAAGAGATGCGCCCGGGAGCGGGAAATACTCCTCCAAGAGGATACTGATGGGAGGGAACAACATAGATCAAGTCAACAGCATCAAGCTTTCGCAGGTTTTCCATATCCATTCCCTGTCCATCCACTTTGATCGGACACAGCTCATATTTATGATCAGTAAAAATTTTTTTAACGAAATGGATGCAGGGGTCCTCTATTACAATTCTATTCTTTTTTCTCTCAAATACCTTTGCCAGTATCTCTAGTCCTCCCGCTGCTCCCGGAACGATGATGATCTGCTCCTCCTCACAGCGTATCCCCTTCATACGATAAACATAATCACGGATCGCCTGTTTCAGCTTCGGATAACCTGAATAATAATGATAGGCGAATGCTTGGTCCTCTGCCTCCAGGCAAGCTTCCTTCAAGAGCTTTGCCCATTGTATTCTGGGAAAAGCACCGATATCCGGACTACCGGCATCAAAGACAATTCTGTCCTGCCTCTCAGGCGTTTCTTTTTTCAGATGATATGGTATAAGCTTCTGTAAAGGAAGCTTTCCGATTTCTGCCACATAGGTTCCTGCTCCTTCTCTGCTAATCAGATAACCTTCCGCAATCAGCTGCTCATAAGCCTGTATTACAGTATTACGGGCGATCTGCAAATCCTTTGCCATCGTTCTGGTTGGAGGCAGGCTGTCTCCCGCTTTCAGTTCCCCCCACAATATTGCATCCCGAATCTGATTCTCCAGCTGCAACGCAATGGATTGTACAGAGGTACGGTCAATCTTAAAACCGAACATAGTTGCTCCTCCTGATCATATACCGAATTCAGAAGTAATCAAAGCTAGAAAACTTCTGATAACAGACGTGTTGAATAGCGATGGTGCCTACTGCAGTTGATCTGTAATAATTCCTAATTGGTTCCTAAAAAAATGTCTTTTATTGGCACTTTTAAGTATCAATTAAAATTATATAATAACATTATCAGGTTCGCAATCCTTTCTATGGATTCGCTCCGATATTTTTGATTTTAGGAGGTAGAAAGTATGGAATATCGTAAAATTGATAAATTGGGGATAACAACATCGCTGCTTGGCTTTGGCTGTATGCGTTTCCCCCTGGATAAGAATGGGGACATTGACGAAGTCCGCTCCGAGAAGATGATTGATGAGGCTTATGCCAGTGGTGTAAATTACTTTGATACTGCATATGTCTACCATGGAGGTAAAAGCGAGATTTTTACCGGTAAAGTACTTGATAAGTATGACCGAAGCTCTTATTACCTGGCTACGAAGCTTCCGATCTGGGATGTTCATTCTGTTGCAGATGCTGAGAGAATTTTTCACGAGCAATTAGAAAAGCTTCATAAGAATTATATCGATTTTTATCTATTGCATTCCTTTAACCGTGAAATGTTTGAAAACATGGTAAAGCTTGGTGTCATCGATTATCTGGAGGGATTAAAGGCTGAAGGAAAGATTAGATTCCTAGGCTTCTCTTTCCATGATGAGTATGAAACCTTAGAACATATCCTGAAATTCAGAGATTGGGATTTCTGTCAGATACAGTTGAACTATATGGATACAGAGACTCAGGCCGGAATGAAGGGTTATGCTCTCACAGAGGAACTGAATGTACCGCTCATCATTATGGAACCGATTAAGGGAGGGTCCATAGCGAAGCTTCCTATCAATGCAGTACCTTATTTCGAATCACTTAACCCTGGTAAATCCCCGGCTTCCTGGGCTTTACGCTGGGTAGGTTCTCTACCGAATGTTAAGGTGATCTTAAGCGGAATGTCCGATGAAGAGCAGGTTGCGGATAATCTTGCAACCTTTCAAGCTTTCCTTCCTTTAAATAGCGAGGAACAGAAGGCAGTAAAGATAGTTGCAGAGATTTTCCGTAGTTTGGTGAAAAACGGTTGTACCGGTTGCGGTTATTGTATGCCCTGCCCTGCCGGTGTAGATATTCCGAGAAGCTTTGCTTTATGGAATGATTATGGCCGTTATGCTAACAAGAGTGAAATGAAGTGGCAATGGACCTTTAATTTTGAAGAAGGAAAGAAAGCGAAGAACTGTATTGAATGCGGTCAATGTGAGGAAGCTTGTCCTCAGAAGCTGCATATCCGGAATCATTTGAAATCAGTTCAGGTCGAATTTGACACAATCTGTTCCGAGGTTAATTAAACCTGGTCGAATTAAATTGTCATAACAAATAAGCCTGCATCCACTGCCGCTCATTAGACGGCTACAACTCGGATGCAGGCTTTATTATTTATTACATCATGCCCATTCCGCCGGCACCTGCAGGCATAGCAGGCTCGTTGGACTTAATGGAGGCAACTACGGATTCTGTAGTTAATAAGGTGGAGGCAACACTGGTAGCGTTCTGAAGTGCACTTCTTGTAACCTTGGTAGGATCAAGAATACCAGCCTGAACCATATCCACATAATCCTCAGCTAGTACATCAAAGCCAACACCGGACTTGCTTTCCTTTACCTTGCTGATGACAACAGCACCTTCCATACCTGCATTATTTACAATGCAGTTTAACGGGGATTCCAGAGCCTTTAAGATGATATTAGCGCCGGTCTTCTCATCACCGTGTAAGGTTTCTGCAAATTTAGCAACTTCCTTGGAAGCATGAATATATGCGGAGCCGCCGCCTGCAACAATGCCTTCCTCTACCGCTGCTCTGGTAGCTGCAAGAGCGTCTTCCATACGAAGCTTATTCTCTTTCATCTCGGTCTCTGTAGCTGCACCTACTCTGATTACTGCTACACCACCGGCAAGCTTAGCAAGTCTTTCCTGTAACTTCTCTTTATCGAATTCAGAGGTGGTCTCTTCAATCTGAGCCTTAATCTGGCTAATTCTCTGAGCAATCTCATCCTTATTGCCTTCGCCGTCAACAATAATCGTATTTTCCTTCTGTACCTTAACGGATTTTGCACGGCCTAACTGCTCTAAGGTGGCTTCCTTAAGATCAAGACCTAACTCATCGGAGATCACTGTACCGCCGGTTAAGATAGCGATATCCTGAAGCATAGCCTTTCTTCTGTCGCCATAACCGGGTGCCTTTACAGCCACTGCGATAAAGGTACCTCTTAATTTATTGAGCACTAAAGTTGTAAGAGCTTCACCCTCTACATCCTCAGCAATGATAAGTAATCTTGCTCCTGTCTGGACAATCTGCTCCAGGACTGGTAAGATTTCCTGAATGTTGGAGATCTTCTTATCGGTAATCAGGATATATGGATTCTCAAGGTTTGCTTCCATCTTATCCATATCGGTGCACATATAAGCGGACACATAACCACGGTCAAACTGCATACCTTCTACTAAGTCAAGCTCAGTCTTCATCGTCTTTGATTCTTCGATGGTGATAACACCGTCATTGGATACCTTCTCCATAGCATCAGCAACCAGCTGACCTACTTCGTCGTCTCCTGCGGAGATTGCAGCTACTCTGGCAATCTGCTCCTTGCCCTTTAAGGTGGAGCTCATCTTTAAGATAGAATCTACAGCAACTTCGGTAGCTTTCTTCATACCTTTTCTTAAGATAATCGGGTTAGCACCTGCTGCCAGGTTCTTAATACCCTCAGTGATCATTGCCTGTGCAAGAACAGTTGCGGTAGTGGTACCGTCACCGGCAACATCGTTGGTCTTTGTAGCAACTTCTTTTACAAGCTGAGCACCCATATTCTCAAAAGGATCTTCTAACTCAATTTCCTTTGCAATGGTAACACCGTCATTGGTGATGAGCGGAGCTCCGAAGGATTTATCAAGAACTACATTTCTTCCCTTAGGTCCAAGGGTAACCTTTACTGTATTTGCTAATTTATTCGCACCAACCTCAAGGGCTGCTCTGGCTTCTGCGCCATATTTGATTTCCTTTGCCATGGTAATATCTCTCCTTTTAATTAGTCTTCTACTACTGCAACAATATCATTTTGTTTTACGATAATGAATTCCTCATCCTCAAGCTTTACTTCGGTTCCGGCATACTTTGAATAAATTACCTTATCGCCTACCTTCACCTGCATCACCACTTCCTTGCCGTCAACCATTCCGCCAGGACCGACTGCAACAACAGATGCCTGCTGGGGTTTCTCTTTCGCCTGACCCGGTAATACAATACCTGATTTTGTTGTTTCTTCGGCAACCAACTGCTTTAATACTACCTTATCTCCTAATGGTACTAACTTCATTTCGTAATTCCTCCTTCAAATTTCATTCTTACAATAGATTGTATCTTTTTGTGATTATTAGCACTCTTTGCTGATGAGTGCTAACCTGGTTATTATATTAGTAAATTTGCTTTTAAAGTGCAACCCTATTTCCTTTCAAATTCTCTAGCAAATTTAATAATCTCTCTTTCCATCTCTTCTTTTCTCAAGTTTTCTCATTTTTTCTTAATTTTAACTTTTCCCTGGCAAATTTCATTCAGCTAATGAGATAGCAAAGAAAAAGTTATTACTCTTAGGGTAATAACTTTTTAAACCATTATCCACGGTTATGCAATAATATAGCATAGTCCATATCAATAGTATATTCCAAGTCAGGTATTATATACCTAACATAGCTTCTGGATTGTTCTGGGGAGAGCATCCTTTGCATTCTTCCAGGGCTCCTCCTGGTAACGGTAATCAAATTTATTGATGAACCACTCCAGATCCTCTCTGACCCGCTTCATATTCTCCAGATATAGCTTATTCAGAAGCTTCATAAAACGGGAAAGCTCTTCGCCGTTCAAAAACTTCGGCGCCGCCTCATAAAGAGCTGCGTAATGACTTGTGCAAAAACCCTTGCATTCAGACAGCTTGCTGCAAAATTCTTCACTGGTATGATAAAGATGAAATATAGTCGCAATATATCGTTCCAGGGTCCGATCAATCTTGTCACAGATAAAGCAGGTTCCGTCAAGCTCATGCAGATGTTCTGTCAGCCTTGCAGGAGCAAGCTTCTTACGAAATATAGACGACGAAGCAGGTAAAACCTCCGCTGCGGTCAGCTTCTCGACATCCTTCATCAGCTTGTCCATCTGTGATTGCAATATCAATGCCAGTCCGAGACGGTTCTGGTTCTGATACAGCATACCGAGATGTTTTTCACAAAATCCAAGCCTCGATGTCATTTCCCTGACATCATCCTCCATATAGCTTGGTCCCATTGTAAATTCGATCGCTCCCGCTTCCAGCTTCTGAGCCATTGCGCAGACCGGACATTCGCAGTCTGTATCAAATGCGTCATTCACCGGAATGGTATATAGTTTTTCCTTCAAAATGTCATCCTGCCTTTATGTGGTTTTTTGCTCCTTGATCTTTTCCTTAATTTCTCGTGCTTTATCTTTGATTCGATCATTGGCTTCCTTGGATATCAGCACTCTGGAAATCCATCTGCTGGCCTCGTCGTATTTACCGATCCTTCTTGCCAGCTCTGCCATAAGCAGAGTCATGGTGCTTTCATCCATGCCGCATAAAGGAAAAGTCTCGGTACTAAAGGCTTCGTCAAAGCCTACATATGCTTTGCTGATAAAATCCAACTCTTCCTTCTCCATGGCTTCTACCTGCTTCATATAATCCGGTGTATCCTTTGGTAGATTCTCAGCTTTCCCTCTGAGTATCCATGCGGTCTTCAGACAAGTATAAGCCCGTTCTGAGGTCTTTGACTTCTTAACAATAGCATTCACCAAGGCCAACTTATGTCTGGCAAGGGCATCATCATAGGTAAAGGCAGGAGCAGTTTCTTTGATTCCCTTAAAATTAACCGAAATGTTCTTCTTGATCAGCTGCGCCTGTGTACCCGTAACATATTTGAAGAAACGGTTTAATGCAGCAAAGCCGCAGTTGGGACAAACGATTGAATCATACTTTAATGGGTCCATGAACTGATAGACCGGACGTAAATCCGGATCCAGACTGAGCAGCTTTACTTTTCCCGATTTAACCTGCTTAGTTCTAAACTCCTGGTCGCAGACAGGGCAGGTAAAGGTTTTATCAAATATGATATCCTCTTCTTGAAAAGTCGGCTTCTCTTTATCATCCGTCTTCCCAGCCGCCTCTTTCTCTTTCTCTTCATAAACATTCATCTCGGACAGGTTACCTAATCCGAATGCCTCTAATCCTGAAAATAAATTAGCCACTGTTATCCCTCATTTCCGTTGTATTCTTTAGTTAATCTATTCTTGAATGTTAGCAACCACACCTTCGGACAAAATGTCGTATAAGCTATTCCGGCTTATAGGAACTCTTCAATGATACAATCCGGTTAAATACAGGCATCTCCTCCGTCGAATCCTTACTATCCAGACAGAAGAAGCCCTGTCTTAAGAATTGGAAGCTATCCGGTGCCTTCGCTCCCCGGATACTGGGCTCTATAAAGCATTCCTTCAATACTGTAATAGAATTCGGGTTTAAGTTCAGACTACCGTCCTCATTGTAGACGCCCTTTTCCTCATCGACAATGTTCTCATACAGCCTAACCTCTGCCTTGATGGCTGTCTGTGCTGCCACCCAGTGAATGGTACCCTTTACCTTACGGGCATTGAAGCCGGAACCGCTCTTGGTCTCCGGATCATAGGTACAATGAATTTCGGTTACTTTACCGTACTCATCAGTGACATAATCCTGACAGGTCACAAAATAAGCATTCATCAGGCGTACTTCATTGCCGGGGAAAAGTCTGAAGTACTTCTTCGGCGGTTCAATCATAAAATCGTCACGCTCGATATATAACTCCCTGCCAAAAGGCACCTGTCTGACACCCATCTCCTCGTTCTCCTGATTATTAAGTGCTTCCAGGTACTCAATCTGATCCTCCGGATAATTCGTGATAATCAGCTTAATCGGATCAAGCACCGCCATAATTCTGGGGCGCTTTAGCTTTAAATCCTCTCTGATGCAGTATTCCAGCATACTGTAATCCACTGAGCTCTGGCTCTTGGAGACGCCGCACAGCTCCATAAACATCTGGAGGGATTCGGGTGTGAACCCACGTCGTCTTAAGGCGCTGATGGACACCAATCTTGGATCATCCCATCCATCTACGATCCCATCCTCAACAAGTCTCTTGATATATCTCTTTCCTGTAATCACATTGGTAAGGTACATCTTAGCAAATTCAATCTGCTTCGGCGGACACTCATATTCCAATTCGCGCACCACCCAGTCATACAGAGGACGGTGATCTTCAAATTCCAAGGTACAGATTGAATGTGTAACTCCTTCGATCGCATCCTCAATCGGATGTGCAAAATCATACATCGGATATATACACCATTGATCACCAGTATTATGATGCGTTATTCTTGCTACTCGATAGATAACCGGGTCTCTCATATTGATATTCGGAGAGGTCATATCGATTTTCGCACGCAGTACCTTGGAGCCGTCGGGATATATTCCTGCCTTCATCTCTTCAAACAGTCTTAGGTTCTCTTCTATACTACGGTCGCGGTAAGGGCTGTTTTTGCCGGGTTCCGTCAGGGTTCCTCTGTATTCTCTGATTTCATCAGCAGTCAAATCACACACAAAAGCCTTTCCCTTTTTAATTAGCTTAACAGCTCCTTCATACATCTGTTCAAAATAATCCGAAGCAAAAAATAGACGGTCTTCAAAGTCACCGCCGACCCATTTCACATCCTCAATGATGGAATCAACAAATTCCGTCTTCTCCTTTGTGGGGTTCGTATCATCAAAACGAAGGTTGAATTTCCCGCCGTATTTCTTAGCCAAACCATAATTTAAAAGAATGGACTTCGCATGTCCGATATGAAGATAGCCGTTCGGCTCCGGCGGAAATCTGGTTACGATACTCTTAACCTTACCTTCCTCTAAGTCCTTATCAATAATCATTTCGATAAAGTTCTTGGAAACTGTCTCCTTTTCTGCTGTTTCCATTGCTTTTCCTTCTGTCACTTCTTTATTTTCCATGAAAAACCTCCTGGTAATTAATCTATTGGCTTGTTGTATCGTGCAGACATAGGTCGAATTATTAAACAATTGCATTATCATGCTCATAATTATGCAATGAAGTAAAAATATATGTTATATAATACCACAAATAGACCTAACTTAAAAGTATAAATTATAAATATACAGCATAGAGCAAATTGTCAGCAAGCTGACACTTTCGATGCCTTTAGGCATTACCTGACTACGGGTTGCGTTTATGTCATAGGATGCACTTTCTATTATATAAAAAAGAGGCTGATTAATTAATTTCGGATCAGCCCCATTTGATTTTATATTCGGTTTATTATTTTGTACGATAGAAGATATGATCATCGATAATTCTATAATCAGAATATTTTCTCTTAATGCTTCTTGCGCTATTCTTATTCTGGAAGCACAGATAATGGCCGATGTTATTCTTTCCGCTCAATGCAGCCTTTGCCGCCTTAATCGCTCTGTTCAGTGCCTTCTTCTGAGCCTCAGGATTCGCTCCGGTAAATTTACGGCTGTCATACAGCTTCAGCGCCTTATCCATCATGCTTGTGCCTGTTCTGGAGTTCTTGATGGTTACTGCGAACTGTACGGACCATTTGCGATCGTAGATTACTTCCTCTACAGTATTGACATGCCAGTAAGCATCACTCTTGGCTCTATTCAGTACTACATTTGCAACAGCCAACATTCCATCATAATTCTGATTACCTGCTTCGGAATAAACCAGGCAGGCTAAAAGGCGCAGGTCCTTCGCTGAAACCGTAACCTCCTCTGTATCCTTCTCATCCTCTGAGTCATCCTTATTATTAGCTTCTGCTACAGTATCCGCTTTCTCGGGGGCTTGATAGCAAAGTTCACCTTCCGCATCCAGATAATAACCTTCCTGTAAAAGCAGTGCTTCAATATCTGTATCGGAAAGCAAAGGATTATTTACCCTATTCTTACCGAGTTCTTCCTCTGTATCAGTTTCTATCGCAGATCCCGACGCCACCATAGATGTATCACCGGTAACTTCTGCAGTAACTGTCTTTGCTGCTGTATCTGAACCGGAAGCAAATGCTGTTGTTCCGAAACAGAAAGAAAGCAGTACCGCCGTAATCATAGTAATCAGAAGTTTTTTGGTTATCGTCATGATGTTCTCCTTAAATATTACATTTTTGGGATAATCGTTAACTTCTGTTAACAATTACTTAATAATTATAACACAAATAATTAAAAAATCAACCCCATATTTATCTCCTCTTTCTGATGCGCTAGGGAGCAACAGAATAGGGGGGTAACCATGGGGTTGAACCTTCTATATTCTAGATAAAGATTGCTTCTGTTCTTATCAGAGCTGCTACAGCTTCATTCTGCAGAGCCTAGTACTGCCTCCGAATGCTCCTTCCGATACTTCGCTAACAACAGATCCAGCATTCTTCCGTAGCTATGTACCCCGTCCACCTGAGCATTCGCTTTTAGGTAAGTATCATTGACCTTGTTCGATATTGTACTGACCGCTGTGTCCTCATACTTCTGCCAATATTCAGAGTTGGCCCGAATATCCTTTAAAACCCCTTCGGAATAAAGCTCTCTGATTTCAAAATACAAATTAGGATTTTGGGCATACAGTGCATTACCGGAGGTAATGAGTGCAAGCATGGTACTGCTGTACCGGATATCTGCCTGATCTGATATCATACCTGCAAGATATGCCAGAAAATTAGCTTCGTCCTCTCTCATAAAGCCTCGTAAATGTGCCAGTTCGTGAAGCATGGTAGCCGGGATCGAGTAGTCGGGAACATCTACGTTTACATTTGCCTCCATGGTATAAGGAAAGAAGATTCCCGTAATCTCGGTACTGGACATTAGCTTCGATAGCAGAATAGGCTTTGGAGCCGGATAATGACCTCCGAGTATCGGATACTCCTCTGCAAGTAAATGAAACGCCTGATCTGCTTCTTTAGCCAATTCCGTATTACTCATAGAGAGCTGAAAAACTCCATTTTCGTCAACCGTTGTTGTCTGAGACCGAAGCTCATTCGCATCCAGGGCCAGACTTTTTGTGAGGTTGTAAAGCTCGTCGACAGAGGATTTTTGAATTTCCAGATTGGAATAGGAGCTGAAATTATTCCTATAATAATTGATTCCACCAAGCAGGACAAAGAGGAACAAGGCAACACTTCCGGTACACAGAATATTCAATAACCCCATTGCCAGCCTGCTTCCGCGATGCTCCTTATTCAAAAACAGTCCAAGAACGAAACGAAGTACGATGGCCAATACTATGAACGGCAGAGTAATTACTATCAGTTCAGCAACAGAAAAGGGGAAAAGACCGGTTACGGCAGAAATCAATTGAGATATCCATCTGTAGATGTGTCTGGCATAGATTTCCTCTGCAAAAAAGCTGCTGTTTTTCGCAAGAAGAATAAGCAGATATGAAACAGGCAGAAGCCCTATAAGATAAACTCTTTTATAAGAAAAAATCTTTTTCATGAAGGGGACCCCCGTCTATCTAGGTGAGCTAGCGTATCTGTCATCGGATACCGATGTATTGTATAAAGAGATAAATACAATTGATATATGATATTATAGTAGCATGAAATCGGTGTTCCTGCAACAATTTGCATACTCTAAGGCCCAGATAATCATTACCAATTCAGCTATTTGAATATAAAAATTGGGATAATATTCAAGTGTCTCCAGTCACCTATCAATGAAATTAAAAACATTATTTCTTTAATAAAAAATAAAGTGTCAAAATGTGCAGAGCACATTTCCGGATAAAGAGCATGTAATGCAAGCTTGCTTGCAATTACATGCTCTTTATCCGGAAAGTACCGCAGGTATTTTGACACTTTATTAATATAAAAAGTACCGCAGGTGTTTTGACACTTTATTGATATAAACTATAGAAAGCTTAACTATATCTTGCTTATTAGAATTTGGGAACAACAGCGCCCTGATAAGTATCTTCGATATACTTCTTCACAGTATCACTTTGAAGAGCTTTAACCAATGCCTTGATATCTTCTCTGCTCTCATCGCCCTTCTGAACTGCAATGATATTGCCATAGGTCTCAGCCGCTGCAGAATCCTTCTCTTCAAAGGCAATGGCATCCTCTGCCACATTCAGTCCTGCTTCGATTGCATAATTACCGTTAATGACAGCCAGGTCAACATCTGCTAAGGAACGTGCAAGCTGAGCAGACTCAATTTCTACAATATCAAGGTTCTTGGGATTCTCTACGATGTCGGTCTTGGTCGCATTCAGACCTGCACCCTCCTTCACCTTGATGAGTCCGTTCGCTTCCAGTAACAGTAGTGCTCTTGCTTCGTTGGTTGCATCGTTGGGAACCGCTATCTTAGCTCCATCCTGTAAAGCATCAAAGGAGGCTGTCTTGCCCGGATATACTCCGATCGGCTCATAGTGGATGATACCGGCAGATACCAGCTCCGTCTTATTCTCCTGATTGTATTGATCCAGATAAGGCTGATGCTGGAAATAGTTCGCATCCAGATCACCGCTTGCCAGTGCCACGTTGGGCTGAACATAATCGTTATACACAACCACCTTCAGTGTATAGCCTTCCGCCTCCAGCGCTGCTCTTGCCTGCTCCAAAATCTCTGCGTGAGGAGTAGCGCTTGCGCCTATAACGATTTCCTTGTCTACCCCTTCCTTCTTAGCGCAGCCGGTTAAGATCGCAGTCACCAAGGTAAGTACTAAAATTACTGATAAAAATTTCTTCATAGTCAAATCCTCCTTAAATTAGTTTTTAATCATATATAACAGGAGGCTATTCCTCCTATATGCTATATTGCAGATGGTGTAATCAATAGGAGGATTTTCCTCCTATTAAAATATCATTTTTATAAGGGATCTATGTATCTGAAAGGAGGATGTTCCTCCTTTATTATTTATTTTGCACGTTTTTATAGGCTGCCGAAGTTACCTACAATCTTTTATCCGTACGTTTCATCCATGCGGAACCAAGCTCCTGGATAATCTGTACAATTAAAACTAAAATAGCTACTGTAACCAGCATGATGTCAGTCTGGTACCGGTAATAACCGTAACGGATGGCTATGTCACCCAGACCTCCTCCGCCGACAAAACCGGCCATAGCGGAGTAGCTTAAGATCGTGGTTACAGCGATGGCTCCTCCGATGACTAAGGAAGGCTTTGCTTCAGGAATTAGTACTTTATAAACGATCTGAAATGGGGTTGCCCCCATGGACTGGGCCGCCTCGATCACTCCTTTATCCACTTCCTTCAGGGACGACTCTACCAGTCGCGCGATATAGGGTGCGGAGGCAATAATTAACGGTACAACTACAGCATTTGGGCCGATGGTAGTTCCGATCAGAAGCCTGGTAAAGGGGATTACTGTTATCAACAAAATGATGAACGGTACCGATCGAACCAGATTAACGATAACACCAAGCAGTTTGTTCAGTGGAACAAAAGGTGCAATTCCCTCCTTATCCGTTACCACCAGCAATACCCCGATCGGTAATCCTAGGAGATAAGCAACAAATGAAGAAAACAGGGTCATATATAAGGTTTCCAGGATACCGAAGCCTATCATTTTTATCACTTCTTCACTCCACATGCTACTTCACCTCCTCATAAGGTATCTGATTGGTTTTCAGATAATTGATTATTTTCTTCTGTCCATTCTCATCTGCCGGCAGCTGCAGCACCATCTGCCCGTAGGCCTTGCCGTCGATATCCTTGGTGTCGGCAAACAGGATATTGACCGGTGTCTTACATTCCATGACCATATTGGCAATGACAGGTTCAAAGGAGGTTCTACCATCAAATATGATTCGGCATTTATGTTCTCCGACGAAGCTATCAATATGAATATCACTTGAGAATACCAGCTGTCTTGCAATTTTGGACTGAGGTCTTACAAATACCTCCTCTACCTCTCCGATTTCCGCGATTCGGCTTTGATCAATGATCGCAACGCGATGACAGATTTCTTCTATTACACTCATCTCATGAGTTATGACCACAACTGTGATGCCCAGCTTTTGATTGATTTCCTTCAGTAGATTTAGGATGGAACGGGTTGTGGTCGGGTCAAGTGCACTGGTCGCTTCATCACAAAGCAACACCTTCGGATTCGTTGCCAATGCCCGGGCAATCGCTATTCTCTGCTTTTGCCCTCCGGAAAGCTGTGCCGGAAAGGATTTTGCTTTGTCAGCCAGACCGACAATCTCCAGCAGCTCCTTGGCCCGTTCTTTGGCTTCCTTTCTGGGTACCCCGGCTATCTCCAGGGGGAAGCAGATATTCTGTAATGCAGTTCTTTGCATCAAAAGATTGAACTGCTGAAAAATCATTCCCATGGATTGTCTTGCCCGGTTCAACTCACCTTTACTTAAGCTTCCCAGATCAGAGCCATCAAAAACTACTGCACCGCTCGTAGGACGCTCGAGGAAATTGATGCATCGTACCAATGTGCTCTTTCCTGCCCCGCTTAATCCGATGATCCCGAATATCTCACCCTCATAAATCGTCAGGTTGATACCCTCCAGCGCCTTCACTTCCTCACCATTCTTACTTTGAAATACCTTCCCCAGTCCAACCAGGTCTATGATTGGTTTATGATCCATCAAAGCCACACCTCCATTTAAGAATTACTAAGATGATACTTAACCCTGTGCTTTGCTAAGCTTTGCTATTCCTTACTGTGCTTTGCCAAGCTTTACTATTCCTTACTGTGCTTTGTTAAGCTTTATTATTCCTTACTGCGCTTTGCTAAGCTTTAACTATTCCTTACTGTTTTGCCATGCTTTACCATTTCTTACTGTATTTTTCCAAGCTTTAATGAATTAAAAACAGGATGCCTTAGATAAGCATCCTGTTCAGTCATTCATATGATATGGAAGAAGACCTATTACTTCCGAGCATAATGAAACATCACATTCACTTATCCTGCAAATATGTCATAATCGGCATACACATGCCACACATATTAGAGCACATAGTAAAGGTTAATGTTCTCATTGCTTATCCTCCGTCTTCATTTCCTATTAATCCGATGTAGTAATCAGATGATTGGATTGGGGTAAGTATAACTTATGAGAGATATGTTGTCAACGCTTTTTATAAAATTTATAAAATTAGTATGATCAGATCCAACACATAACCGGAGATGATTCCACCGGCCAGTACAAATCCTACATAAAGTGCTACAGCACGCTTCTTCATGAAGGTCGCAAGTCCGGCGATAACCCAGGCACTGGTTGCGGATCCGGTGATTATAAATGACAGCATTGCCCCCTCGCTTGCTCCGCTTTGGATGAGGGATTGGATGATTGGAATTCCCGAATTCGTAGTAATATATAAAGGCAATCCGATCAGGGATGCCAGAGGTACCGCATAGAAGGAAGAATTTCCGAACAATACCTCTACGATGGAGGTGGGTATAAAGGTATTAATCAGAGAGCCGATGGCAATAAATATCGCATAAAATAACAGTATTTGCTTGATTCCCAGTTTATATATATTGGTTCCCAGTTCCCTCAGCTTCAGCTTTTTCACAAAATGCGCAATCGGTAAATTGCTGCCGGAATTCTGCTGACAGCAAAGCTGTCCGCTCCCCTCTATGCCGATTATGCCGTTACCGTCTTCGGTCGCTTCTGATACAGCCACTGAGGAAGCACAGCTGCAGGCAGATGCTACAACTGCAGATTGGCAGGCACAGTCAGCCACTTCTGTCTTTACTCCACATCCACAGGCTGCTGTAGTACTTTCCTGAGTTCCTAGAAAGCGGGACTGGCCCTCCAAATACTTAGTCTTTTTCTCAATCAGATTTGTTATCAATCCGGATGCTACTCCGATTACCAGGGAAGCTATTGTTAATGCAACCGCAAAGCGAAGGCCGATCACTCCGGAGATGAATACAAAACCATCCGGACTCATTAACGGAGACGAAGTCAGAAAGGCCATAATCGGTCCCCAGGGTAAGGTCGTGGTAAGCATGCCAATCAAGACAGCTGTCGTTCCGCAAGCACAAAGTGGTGTAAAGGTGCCAAAAAGTACACTTGCTAAAATAGATACATTTTTTCTTCTGAAAAGAAACTTCGTCATCTTATCCGAATTCACATAGGTGGATAAAGCAACAGCAATTGCGATCGAGATTAAAAGTATCTTCCAATTATGTTGGAAGGACAGGACTACCTCATTTCCTGTCTTGACCAGTAGCTCCCACAAATAATCACCTATTTCGCTCATAAAAATCCTCCTTATATTATTTAATTTTAATAACCTTCAAAGCAGGCTTTATCCTCCTGATACATCGTATTGTCGATATCCTACTTACATCGAAGGCTTGAGCCAACCTGTAAGATAAATATCTTAAATACCAGCCTTTTAATATCGTATATCGTAGATGTACGATATACAATATTAAAAAAATTATGCCTTTTCTAAAGCAAATCTTGCTGCATTTCCTAAAGCAAATCTTGCTGCATTTCCTAAAGCAAATCCTGCTGTATTTGCTTTATAAATTCCTCCAGCACCGGTTCATTTACAAAATAACAGCTCCAAAGCTCTCTCTTCTCCTTACGGATCAAATTTGCCTTCTCAAGCACCGCAAGATGCTGGGACACCGTTGACTGGGCAAGACCAGTGAACTTTACCACGTCACCTACACTAACTCCGTTCTCAAAGAATTCGATTCGGTTACAGCAAGTACCGATTGCTTTCTCTTTTAGTGCTTTAATTAATTGATATCTGGTCTTATTGCCAAGAGCTGCACATATTATATCTACGTCCATATTTCTCCTCCTTTCTGTAGCATTTATTTCCTTTATACTTCTCCCTCTGCCTCTTTTTATCTCTTCTACGCTTATGCCTCTGCTTATGCCTCTGCTTATGCCTCTACTTATGCCTCTGCTTTTGCTTCTGCTTTTGCCTCTGCTTTTGCTTCTGCTTTTGCTTCTACTTCTGCTTCTGCTTTTGCCTCTGCTTTTGCCTCTGCTTTTGCCTCTGCTTTTGCTTCTGCTTTTGCCTCTGCTACATTAGTTTATGCTGCTCTGTTTGTGATATGATCACTATATCGTATTTTTACGATATAGTCAATACCTAATTTTCAATCATCATCATATTTTTTACAATGAGCTGAATAAGGATTATTCTTACAGTCGTATTTTTCGATTTCCTCCGGTCCCCTGACCACCGTGCGTCGGATACACAAGCCGCCTTTGTCATCGGCAGCTATTCTCCAATCCACCATCAATATTTTGCCGTCAACGATTTCCAGTCCGGTCAGACCCCTGGTACGGATACAGCATCCCGAGTTAAAGTAAGGCAGCTCATCTGACTTCGGGAACTTTGGCCGGTGGGTATGCCCACAGATCAACATGGTCTTATTCTTTTGGATCCATTTGTCATACATCTTTTCAATCTTATGACGCTTATATAAATTACGGGCAGGACTGGTCGGATTATCAAAACCGACAATATGCAGATAGCGCCAGAAATACCGAAGCAGCAGCATCCCAAGGACCCACAGCTGGTCATTTATAAGATCACCCTGATGTCCATGCAGCACCAATATCGTCTGTCCGCTTCCCTTATGCTTAAGAACAACTGCTTCCCTTGGTACCAGACCCTTAAACAGTTCAACTCTCGTCTGATTGTACTCGTCGTAATACTGATAATAATTATTTCTCACAAAGGCTTTGGATTTCAGGTATATATTATGATTACCGTATAGCATGATGAGGCGCTTCTCATCAAAGAACTTTTTTATCACAGTAAATACATCCGTATGTGCAAGCCGGATGACTCTGAAGTTCTTGTATTCCCATAATTCGTCCCCATCTCCTGCTTCAATATAGACATATCCTTCTTTATAATAATAATTAAGTGCATGCAAAAAGATATTCTGATTCCTAGAAAACTCGTCCGATACACTATCGTCTCCTCTGTGCACATCACTGAATATGATAAATTTTGATTGATTATCAAAATACTCAAGCTTAGCTCTCTTATATGCTTTGTTTAGTCGCTGTTCGGTCGTCATGCTGTCTCCTCCAAACCTTTTGCTTTATTTCATACTGTCCTTTTCTGACGGACGCATTGCTTGGCGCATCTATACATATTATTTAAATTGTTTTTGATATTATGTATGCAGCTTAGATATTTCCTTCGTCCTAAGAAAACTTTCTCAAAGACAATATTATACAGGCCTGAAAACCCAGCCATAAAAAGCGGCTGCTTCATAATTGCAATAATAGAGGGACTGTTGTAACAGCTCCTACGATTACAATTATGAGACAGCCTCCATCCTTGTTCTGATATCCATCAGGTATATCGATTACAGCCTCTTCTTCCTAGCCTTCCCGCTTTTTTCGCAAGCGTTTGACCGCTTCCTGATAAGAATGATCTATCATATCGAAGATCAAAATATCATCTAGGCCCTTATTTAGGTAGACAGTATTCTTATATGGCTTTTGTCTGTCCGGGCAATGATAACCCACTATAACAAGCCCCGGATAGGTTCTGCGATAATAGTCTGCCAGCATCGGCTCACACCGCAGAGTAATCTTCTCCTCTGGGTACCACTCCAGAAAGATACGCTCGCCTACCTTATAGCAGATTGGAAACGGACCAAAGGGCGTATCCTGATACGAACCCGTTTTAGCCATGCAATATTCCATTATTTGATCATAATTCATACGTCAGCTTGTCTCCTCTCTGCAATTCATAATACAAAACGAATATGACTGGTACAGGTTGTTCCTTCCTAGTGCTTCAATATATTTTCGGCAATGCTTCTGATCTCCTGTTTTAAGCCCTTCGGATACAACACCTCCGCCTTATCACCAAAGCTTAATATCCAACTGAGCATATAGCTCTTATTGGTAAAGCCCATACGGAATAAAAGCTTACCCTCCTCGTTGATTTCAAAGCTTTCCATGCCATATTCATCAATCAGCCGATATTTTACCTCCGGATCGAAAAGTACCGTAATCTGATACTCATCCGTAAAATATCGATTGAAGTCCTTATAATCCTCGGCGATTTCTCTTGGTTCGAAGTGCATTCCTGTATTCTTCAGCTCTCCTAACCGATTAAGTTTAAATAACCGGAAATCTTTCCGCTCCTTGCAATAACCGAACACATACCAGGCAGACCATTGAAATGCAAGATAATAGGGTTCTATAGTTCGTTCAGTATCTCCCCTGCTGCTGTAATAACGGAAGGAAATTAACCTGTTATCTATTATCGCCTCTCGAATCACGGTGATCTTTTCCGCTAAGTCGCTTTTATAATGTGAAGCGAGATTAATAATGATACTGTCTTTAATCGAAAGTACCTGATCCTTCTTAATGAAGAATTTATTCAGCAGCAGCTCCGTACCGGCTTCGGAGGAAATACTGTCCATTCCTTTGAGCGCAGTGACTAGCTTCTGCATCTCGTCATAGGTCAGGACACTCTTATCAATCCGATACCCATCCGCAATCGAGATACCCCCGTTACCACCCTGAGTAGTAACAATCGGTATTCCCGCCATACATAAAGCATCGATATCCCTGTTTATGGTCCTCTTCGATACCTCGAATTTCTCGGCAAGATACGGGGCAGTAACCTTATCCTTCTGAAGTAATATCATGACAATTCCCAGCATCCGGTCTAGCTTCATCTTCTCACCTCGGTTCATAATCTATGATATCATAATAAAATCATCCCAAGCTTTCCTCTGCTTCCTGACAAGCTTCCTACTCGAATCTCGATTAGTCATGGAAGAACTTCCTTCTCCGGGTAACCTATCATGATCGGAGAAGTCGGGTCGTGTCTGCTGTAGTTTCTGTCTATGGAAGCTCCACTGTGATTGGCATAGCAATAGATACAGCCGTTCCTACAGGTATTGTATGCCCCGATGTCAATGCTCTTCATACAGCCGCAGTGAGGTCTTTGGCTCTTGTCTTTCCCGGCTGTGACAGCAGGTCCGCAGATCTTTTCCACCGTCTCCCTGTCAATACAGGATGCAGGCAATATCCCATCCCCCGTTAAATCCACAGCCTCACAACAGGCTCTTAAGGAGATACCCATCGGTGCTGCAATACCCGAAAATGCAGTAGAAAGGCTATGCATCTGTTCCGGGCTGATCTCTCTAAGTACCTGATCCTTCACCACATTACTCAGCTTACGATATACATCCGCAAAGCTGATAGTACAAAGCTCGGTATATCCTGAGAGCTCCTTGCAGAGAGCCGTGAACTGTTCCAGGTGATACTGTTCAGTCAGCGTATCATTTAGAACAATCGGATCATACCGCCATAATACCCTTCCCTTGCCAATCCGATCCGATAATTCCTGAAAGGTCTGAATAATCTCCCTTTTCTCCCTAAGATTCGGTTCCAGGTATTTACCAAAAGCTGAGCCCTGGTAGTGCAGACCATAGGGAGTGATCGTAAATTGGAAGTAGTACCTATAGCCAAGCGCATCTAGTTTCTCCAGATGTTTCAGCATAGGCGCAGGATCCTTGGTCCAGAATACAATACAATCGATATTCTCAGGGGTTAGGAGTACCTTGCACAGCTGGGCAGAATTCATTGGATTCCTATAATAAGCAAAGCCCTCTTTTAATCGATTCATCAGCCATTCGGAATAATAACCGGGAATATCCGTCCTGCGTGATGCAGATAAAATCATACCTCTTCACCCCTTGCTCACAACATCCTTGATTAAATTAAGTGTATCATATTCCCGATCTCCAGGCAAACATTTGTTTTGTTTTCTGCTTCTCCTTATAATGTAAAAAAAGAGGTGGCAGGACTTGAACGAGTTCAAATCTGCACACCTCTTAATGTTGTAATCGAGGCGACAAGATTTGAACTTGCGACCTCTGCGTCCCTAACGCAGCGCTCTAGCCAAGCTGAGCCACGCCTCGATATTTGCTGTCTTTTCGGACAGCAAAGTTATTATATTATGTCAGCATACCGTTTGTCAACAAAAAGATTTCATAATTATCAAGAATATTCTCTCAATTATTATCAGAGCTAAATCCACTGTCAAAACCACCCAGATCCATACTGTCTGCCCCAAAACTCTCCATGGCATCCGGTATACCATTCATATCCATATCCTGCATATTGCTCCCCGGATAATCCGGAATTCCATTCATGTTCAGATCGCTGTTCACCGTCTCAAATTGATCGGGGATTCCATTGTTGTTTAAATCCTGCGAATTGTTCTCCAGATAGTCCGGAATACCATTCATGTTCAAATCCTGCGAATTGTTCTCCAGATAATCCGGAATTCCATTCATGTTCAAATCTCTGTGGTCTGCTCCGGATTGCTCCGCACTATTGTCCTGAGTCGTATCTGCTGTGGGCTCCTCCAAAGTATCGGAAGCCGAGGTGTCAGCTGTATGGTTATTCATGATATTGGCATAGTTATGAATTGATTGGCTGGTATAAAGCTGTTGCTGAGGCTGCTGCTCTTCAGGATTATCCTTCTCCTTTGCTTTCTTATTCTCTTTATAAAGGTATCTTAAGGCAAGCGCAACAACGATGATCACAAAATACACAAAGTAATCCGCAAACTTCTCCATCGGTCCATCTCCTTCTATAGGTAAATTATACACATCTGCCTGTCATTATAACCTAAGATGAGAAGTATTTCAATCAACCTTTACCTTTTCCGGCTCTGTACCTTTTACCTTTTCCGGCTCTGTACCTCATGAATCTTCTCAAGTGTAGGCGGATGTAGCGGTATCGGGTAATTCTCACAGGCAACCCCTGCCGTAGCACTGGCAAATTTGACCAATTCCTCATCACTCATTCCCTGATCCAGGGCATAAATCGTGCCCGCCTTGAAGCTGTCCCCTGCTCCCAGAGTACTTACAACGTGAATGGGATAAGGCCGGAAGAATTTTGGCTCCTGTCCCTTACGACCGAACATAATCTCCTTATCACCGAAGGTAAATATGATCAGACCATCCGTGTTCTCGGTATAAAGGCGGAATAGCTCCCTGTAATCCTGTCCCGGATAAGTCAGCTCCAAGTGTTCGTGGGAGAGGACATTTACCTCACAATATCTATTCATGTCACTGTCATAGGTACAGTCGATGGTTGCATATTTCTTATGATACTTTCTGCAATACTCCGATATCTTCTCTCCAAAGTACGGATCTGCTCCCACGACCGTACAGTTCTTTACCGCCTCTTCGTCCGGCTGCTCATACCAAGGCTCCTTCAGACTGTATAAATACCCCCATCTTCCGAGTCCGGTACGTGTACCGCCTGCGATAATCATATAATCCACCACACCCTGAAAACCTTTCTCATAATGCAGCTTACTGGTATCAACAGACTTGTCCTTAAAATAATCACAAATTACATTGACATTCTCATCTCCAAGATGCGTTCCCCCCAAAATCACATTACAACCCAAAGAAGTAAGAACTGCCGCTGCTGTTCCGGTTTCACCGCCCAGCAGATAATGCCTCTCCTTAATCTCCACATTCGTATCTGCCTTTGGATAACCCCCTTCCAACAGAAAATGCTCTGTAGTCATGATCTGACCGTAAAGATAAATATATCCCATAATAATCCTCCTCATCTCCCCTGATGGGGACTGTGTTATTGTTATATTATATACCTTTATTCATCATAATTCTATGTTGATTATCAAATAGTCTCTCAGTTCTTCCTGTGTATGAATGCTGGCAATAGGCTTATGAAGCTTTGGTAAAGCTGCCTAATGAATACACAGTAAAAATCCCCGCGTATTCTAGAAACTACGCGGGGTTCTTAAGCCTGACATATATTGGCTGCTTGGGGTAACTGTATAATATCACCAAATCCAAAAAATGTAAAGAGATGTTGAAGTAATAATCATAAACTAGTACTAAAGCATCAAAAAAGGTACTCAAATGAGTACCTTTTGATCGCACCTTTTCATCCAAATACTAGTCATAAACCATTTTATCCTATCGACACAATCCGACACATTATATAATAATCAGCATAAAATAATTATGAAGATTAGTTTCATGGGAGTGATTAGTATGAGATGCTGCTTTTGTAACCGTCGTAGGCGTCGCAGACGTAGATGCTGTTAAGTAACGCTATTATATTGTAATATTAAAAAGGCGCCCGAGTCTTAATCTTTGGCGCCTTTCTGTATAGGGGAGTATATTGAGGGGTCCCCAGGACATCAAAAAGATACACAATCGAGTGTACATCGTCTACACCTATCAGCTCCGTTACATATATACGGTATCGCCTATTAGCTCCGCAAAAACTCTTCTAGTTTCTTAGTACAATCGTCATAATTCAAATTCACATTCCACATAATCGTATCCGCTTGGGTTTCCGCTATGGTATTTATAATTCTTATGCATTTTCCTCTTTGGAATTTCGCTGTGTGACTATGTCACATAGACGAATGCAAATATGTTCCTCCTTTACATATGATATACTATAAATCTTAAGGAGGCTTTAATATGGATAATGTATCATCAACATCATGCTGCGGAAGTAACAATAACGGGATCGGAAATATGTTGCCTATACTTCTTTTACTATTCTTATGCGGAGGTAATAACGGCTCTTCATGCGGGTTATTTGGAAGCAATGGTTGTGGCTGTGATAACGGACTAGGGGGCATCTTACCACTTCTATTAATCCTCACACAATGCGGTAGCTTCTGCTAAATATATACCGGAGTACTAAAGAAGAATTTATGTGGTGTATTGATAATAGTAATTTGTTTATTTTACTATTGTTAATGCACCGTTTATTTTGCTCAAGGAAAACATTATTAGTCTCCTTCTTAGGCTCCGGTATCCGCGATGGAGTAAACCCTAAAACGGTTTCAGATATGATGAATATGAAGATTTACAGGGTTATTTATATCCGATAGAATTATTTGAAGTAGTAGAAGAATAATTTAAATAGTCCCCAAATAGTCCCCAGAACATCAAAAAAGACACTCAACCGAGTGTCTTTCTCTTTTCTTAAATTCTTGAAACCCTTGATTTATCTAGGTTTTCATTAAGCTGTTGGGCAGACTTGAACTGCTGACCTCCTCATTACCAATGAGGTGCTCTACCAGCTGAGCTACAACAGCATAGGAAGAATGAACTGTAAAGCGTTATCACATAATGCTTAAATCACTTTGAGTACCTGATTTAATTTCGTCTTAATCCTGGTCAATGCATTGTCGATTGTCTTAGGTTCTTTTCCAAGTACCTCTGCAATCTGGATATACTTCAAATCCTGCATATACAGGGCTAAAACCTGTTTCTCCAGGTCGCTCAGACGCCTTACAAGTTCATATTCTATCATACTGGTATTCTCTTTGTCAATAACTAATTCCTCTGGATTTGACACATATTTTTGGTATATTATGTCAACTAACGCTTCCTTGTCTTCTGCGTCCCCGTTTTCTCCATATGCAGGGGTATACAGGGAAATATAGGTGTTTAAAGGGATATTTTTCTTACGGTTTGATGCCTTGATGGCACTGTAAATCTGCCGGGACACACATAGATCTGCAAAATTGAAGAAGGAGTTCTCCTTATCCGGTTGATAATCCCGAATTGCTTTATATAGACCAATCATACCTTCCTGAATTAAATCATCCTTATCCCCACCAATCAGAAACAAAGCTTTCGCCTTGCTTCTTACCAGGTGCTTATACTTCTCCATGAGATAATCGACGGCAGGCTGGTCTCCGTTCTTTATTCTGTCTATGATCTCTTCGTCTTTCAGTATGTCATACTTTACAGCAGTATTCATGATGAACCTCTTCCCATATGATACATCTATTTCCCTAAGTTAAAAAATTAACTCATTCTTTGGCGTACAATCTCATATGCCAGGATTCCCATCGCCACAGAAGCATTGAGAGAATCTACCTTGCCAAACATCGGTATCTTTGCAGTGAAATCGCATTTCTCCTTCACCAGTCTACCGACACCTTCTCCTTCGCTGCCGATGACCAAACCGATGGGTCCTTTTAGGTTCACGCGGTACATCAGCTCTCCGTCCATATCGGCACAGACGAACCACAGCCCCTTTTCCTTTAGTTCTTCAATTGTTGTCGATAGATTAGTTACCTTAGCTACCGGGAGATAATTGATTGCTCCTGCTGAGGTCTTGGCAACGGTTGCAGTCAAGCCTACAGCACGACGCTTCGGGATGATGACTCCATGTGCTCCGGCCTGGTGTGCTGTTCTGATAATAGCTCCAAGGTTGTGGGGGTCTTCTATGCTGTCCAGAAGGACGATGAAAGGAGCCTCGTTTTTCTCCTCGGCCGCCTTTAGGATATCCTCTACCTCAGCATACTCATAGGCAGCGGCATAAGCGATGACTCCCTGATGCTTCTCCGTTGAGGATAATTGATCCAGACGCTCCTTCTTCACATAAGTAATGATGGCATCTGTCTTTTTTGCCTCTCGTACGATTGACTTAATCGGGCCGTCCTGACAACCGTCTAATACAAAAAGACGGTCAATAGTCTTACCCGCACGGAACGCTTCCATTACCGCATTACGTCCCTCTATTGTAAATTCTTCATATCTCATGCCTATACCAGCCTTTCACCGTATCATACGGTATCTCCGTGTATCCTAACTATGATACATCTCAGTGTAATATTTTTGATAGTCACCACGGGTGATATGCTCCATCCAGTCCAGGTTTCTTAAATACCATTCGATGGTAAGCTTGATGCCCTTCGCAAATGGAGTCTCAGGCTCCCAGCCAAGTTCAGTCTTAATTTTATCCGGAGCAATTGCATAACGGAAGTCATGACCCTTGCGGTCCTCTACATAAGTAATTAAATCTCTGCTCACATTCTTTCTTCTGGCATCGGTCTCAGGAAGTATCTCAAGTAGCGTATCAATAATCGTAGTTACAATCTCGATATTCTTCTTCTCATTGTGACCTCCGACATTATAAACCTCACCATATCTGCCCTTCTCTGCTACTAAATCGATTGCCTTTGCATGATCTGCAACATACAACCAGTCCCTCACGTTTATCCCTGTTCCATAGACCGGCAGCTTCTTACCAGCCAAGGCGTTATTAATCATCAACGGGATCAATTTCTCAGGGAACTGATAAGGTCCATAATTATTGCTACACCTGGTAATATTTGCAGGGAAATGGAAGGTGTCCACATAGGACTTCACTAAAAAATCAGCGGAAGCTTTACTTGCGGAATAAGGACTGTGAGGATCAAGGGGAGTGGTCTCGTAAAAGTATCCCTCGTCTCCTTCCAAAGAACCATAAACCTCATCTGTGGATACCTGGACATATTTCTTCCCTGACCGATAGCCCTCAGATGTCTCCCAGGCAAGCTTAGCTGCATTGAGAAGATTCAATGTCCCCAGGACATTGGTGTTTACAAACACCTCCGGGTTGCGGATACTGCGGTCCACATGGCTTTCCGCTGCAAAATGTATTACTCTGTCAATGTCATATGTTTCAAACACCTTCAGAACTGCTTCTTTATCAGTGATATCTACCTTTAGAAATTCATAATTATCAAACTGCTCGACTGATTTTAGGTTTTCAAGATTGCCAGCGTAGGTCAAAGCATCCAGGTTCAGTATCCTGACCTCTTTCTTATACTTGTCCAAAAGATAAAGTATAAAGTTAGAGCCAATAAAACCAGCTCCACCAGTTACCAGATATGTTGTCATAGTGTTTTCTCCGTATCCTTCATAATTAATTTGTTTTATATTTTAGCAGGCCATGCTCCCTCATGTATTCATAAAAGGCTTCCTTCCAGTCCTTCATGTAATAATGATGGCGTTCTCTCAGTGCCTTATTGTCAAGGATGGAATACATGGGCCGGGGCGCAGGAGCCGCATATTCACTTGAAGAGATGGCTTCCACCGCCACCTCCATTCCGGCTGCCCGGAAGATGGTACATGCAAATTCATACCAATTCGTGCTCCCTTCGCAGGTAGCATGATAAATACCATAGCTCTCTGTCTCCATCAGGAAAATGATCGCTCTAGCCAGCTCCAGTGCACTGGTCGGTGTGCCGAACTGGTCGGATACGACACGAAGCTTATTACCGCTCTGTGCCAGCCGCAGCATGGTCTTAACAAAGTTCTTACCGTCACCGTACACCCAGGCGGTCCTAAGGATAAAATATCTGGAACAGTTCTTCTGCACCAGTTCATCCCCTGCCTGCTTTGTTCTGCCATAGGCACTGGCCGGATGTGTTGGGGAATCTTCTGTATAGGGGCTGGAAGCCTTTCCGTCAAAAACATAATCCGTAGATACGTGGACCAGCTTCGCACCTGTCTTCTGCACCGCCTCTGCCAGATAACCGGGTCCGAGCGCATTAATGCGGAAAGCCTTATCCTCCTCTGCTTCGCAAAGGTCTACCGCTGTGAAGGCAGCACAATTGATGATAATATCAGGAGACCATTGTTCCACATAGGCCTTTACTTCCTCTTCCTTCGTTATATCCAGAGCCTGAACAGCTCCATCCTCATCCGTGATTGCGTCCGTACGCAGCAGTTCATATTCCGGCTTGTCCTTCAGAAGACGATACAGAGCCAGCCCGAGTTGTCCCGAAGCCCCGGTAATCATAATTCTTTTCATCCGTGTCTGTCCTTCCTTCCCTTCCACTATCTGAGCTTAGCTAAATTCTATCATATTCAGCAAATCCAAGTATAGTATAATCAATCCGATATCAAATAGCAATCCTTTTTCCGCACATGCTTTTTACGCATATGCTGCACTGCAGACAGGGGCTTCTGCAAAATATCTTATTCATCCTTCACGGGAATGTGCTGCCAGAACCGTGAACGATGCTTAGATTTTACATAGCCCCATAGAATATTCATATATACGGCAAACCGATCAGCTGAGCATTCCTCCCACCATACCGCTCATACTGCAAATAATCATCGCTGTAAACAGATTGCCTAAAGGTAACGACTCTGCCCGATTCATCAGCAGAGATATCAGCATTAATATTACAAAGTAAAATACACCCATGATAAAGCCCCAGATGAATTTTCGTTGTTCCGCTTTCCTACCGACTAAAAAGCCCCCTACCAGATTAGATATTATGTAAGCTGCAATAATTCCCGCACTGATGCCTGCTCCCGGCAGATTAAGCTTCAACATCAGGAAAGAAAGCAGCAGCAGGATAAATGCTGTGATTAGATAGGAAAAAAACAATCCTGTAAGAACCGCAAACAATTTTGTGTTTTGACGCACTGCTTTATCCATTGGACACCTCCAGAGCATTGATAATAATATATATTATCCATGCCCGGAATTTATGCCAAATTGTAAGACAAAGTACTACTGCTCCGCTAACAGTCCTTCCTCCGTATAATTACATCCTGCATTCCACAAGAGCCATTCCTCGTAACCGGCATCATAGACACCCTGGATCTGTTCCCTGATCTGCTTTTTTCCATATTTCTGATAATGCTTGATCCAGGAGGCCGTAAAATCCTGCAGCCAGGGTCTTACGACTGCCTTATGGTCTTCCTCCGGGATTGCCTCAAGCTTTTCCTTTGACGCCGTTAAAGCTTTACGAATAATTTCCTGGGGTTCCAGATCCGGATATTTCACGCCGTAATTGCCTTCTCCGAAATGGGATGGATAAATCATCGGGCAGATATAATCCAAGTGCTTTGCCATCTCAACATAATTCTGCCCAACCCGAGCCGCATCAATCTTGCTGTTGATGATAGTACCATAAACATCAGCTGAAACATATACTCCGAGAGGCTTCAGATGCTCATAGGCATATCGGGTGAATTCTGTGATAATCTCTTCTTTCGTTTTATCCTTCGCTTCCTTCCCGAAATCAGCCTTTTCTATGCCTGCTCCGGTTGAAAAGCGGATATAATCGAATTGGATTTCGTCAAAGCCGATTTCTGCTGCCTTAGTAGCCACTTCGACCAGGTATTCCCAAACCTTCTTATTATATGGATTCACCCAGCTGTCGCCGTTATTATCCTTATAGACTGTTCCATCCTGATTCCTGATGGCAAGCTCCGGCTGCATCTTGGCAAGATAGGGGTCTTTAAAAGCCACGATACGTGCGATGGTATAAACCCTATCTTCTTTTAAGGAAGCAACCAATCCCTCCATGTCCCTGATGGTATTAGTAACTGCATCAATCTCCTGTGCCTTCAGGCTGTCCATGGCATAAGTAACCTTCCCGGTATCATCCTTCACATCGATTACCATCGCATTGATTTCTGTTGCATCCACCATCTCTCTCAGAGAATCCATCCTGTCGGACCCTGCCGTAGATGCGGTTACATAGATACCTTTTACCTTGATTGCTGATGATGTAATCGCACTCACAGGTACTTCAGTCGGAACCGGAGAAGGGGTTGCTGTGGGAGCAGGTGTAGGAGTAGGCTTGGGTGTTGCAGTCGGTGCCGCAGTAGGCTCCGGTGACGGCTGGTTCCTCGGAGAAGCTGCCGTGCCCTTCTTTTCTTCCGCAAAAAAAACCTGTTGATTGGCATCAAAATAATCTTTCACAATATATAAGGTGATACTCACAAGTCCAATTGCTAATACAACCGCCAGTGTAATCAGAAGCCAATTCACCCTTTTCCTTCCACGGTTTCTGGTAGAGCGTTCATAGTTGATGTACATATCTTTTTTTCTTTTCATTTTATACCCTGCTTTTCTTATGCTGTTATATCTGTAAGTTATCTTTATGTAAATTTTAGTTGTCTCCAAATGAGCTTACCAGTACCGTTACATAAACCATTTTATATTCTGAATGAACAGTAACACATCTTTTCTTGGAGCATTAGCTTTTCTTCAGCTGACTCTGAATTTTATTAAAAATGTTTATGATATCCGGGTCAAATACGCTCCCTGCATCCCGATTAATGATCACCATCGCCTCCTCATGGGAAATGGTATTCCCTTTATTTCTTAAGCATACCAGTGAATCATAAGACTCAAGAACCGATACTATTCTGGCACATAAGGGAATTTCATTCCCGGCAAGCCCTGTCGGATAACCGCTGCCATCCCAATTCTCATGATGATACTTTGTTATATTAATCGCCATTCTGACGAATTCATTATCTCCGCCCAGATTGTAGACTTCTTCCAGCGCCTCTGCACCCATCTGTGGATGTTTTCGGATCAGGTCCAATTCCTCTTGAGTTGGCTCCTCCTTCACCGGTACCTCAATTCCGATCCCCAGAATACCTATATCATGAAGCTGTGCAGCCAACTCTATGGCATCAATAAAGCTGTTGGTGACCTGCTCTCTAAATTTTGTGGATAGCTGAAGACTAATCGCAAGAATACGGGCATTGTCTCCGACTCTCTTCATATGAGCGGCTCGTAGTGGATTATTAATGGTCGCAATCTTCACCATCGCCTCCACAACCTGCATCTGTCCCTCATAGATTTTTTGTATCTGGTCGTTGATGATCTTGTAAAGCTTCTTATTATATATTTCCAGCTCCTGCTGCATTTTATACATTTTGAGGTGCGTGTTGATGCGCATCGTCACCTCTTCCACCTCAAAGGGTTTGGATATATAGTCCACCGCCCCAAGCTGGAAGCCCTTTATCTTGTCATGAATGGAATCAAGCGCTGTGATGAAAATAACGGGTATATCCCTGGTAAGAGAGTTTTTCTTAAGCATAGAACAGAATTCAAAGCCACTGGTATCAGGCATCGATATGTCCAGCAATATCAGCTTTGGTTCCAATGCTTCAATCGCACTCCATGCCTGTTTTACATTGGTAACCGGTCTGGCGATATAGCCTTCCTTGCGAATCATCTCCGTCAGAACAGTAAGATTCGCATTAACATCATCAACAATCAGTATATTGGGCGGAGAGTACGTTATATTGTCCATGGCTTCACCTTTCATCAATATATGCTTTCAGTTCATTAATGATTGAGAAAGCAATATCATGATTTTCTTTTCTTACCGCAAGAAGCAGACGGAATACCTTCTTTTCCATAGCGTTTTGTTCCAAAGGTATCTGTTTCTTCAAATGATATGCCAACTCCTCTGCTTTATCCCAGCTATCCATCTCAATACAGATTGACAGCTTCTCAAGTATCGGTGCAAGCCGCTTCTTAAATACGTCTTCGGACCAGTTATCCTTCGGCTCCTCACTCCGGGTCTCAGTAGCTTCGGGATTCTCCTTTTCCGGAACGGGATTGATCTTATCATTTCCGGCATCAATCTGCCGATCTTTCCTGCAATTATTCTCTAAATCGCCGGTAGGTAAAGCAAGGCGTACAGTAAAGGAAAAAGTGCTTCCTTTATCCTTCTCGCTCTCCATACTGATACTCCCACCCATAGCTTCCACCAGCTTCTTACTGATAGCCAGACCCAGTCCGGTCCCTCCGAATCTTCTGGTAATAGATCCATCCACCTGTGAAAAGCTTTGGAATAGTTTATCCTTATCTTCATGACTAATTCCAATACCGGTATCCATAACCATAAAAAACAGCTCCACGTGGCTCGCTGTTTCCGAAAGCTTCACAAGCTCCAATGCCACCTGACCTATTACAGTAAACTTTACGGCATTGGAGAGAAGATTATTCAGTATCTGAGTTAGTCTGAGCTCATCCCCGACGACTCTTCTCGGAATATCATCCGATATATAGACAAGCAGCTGTAGTCCTTTTTCATTAATTCTTGGCTTATTTGCTTCTAATATAGTGTTAATACATGTACGTAGATCAAACTCCCTCTGCTCCAAGACCATCTTCTCATTGGTGATCTTAGCATAATCCAGAAAGTTATTAATCATAGCATTCATGTTATTACAACAGTGCTTAATTAGATGGACCACCTCGGCCTGCTCAGAATTCAACCCCATATCAAGCAGATTATCGCTAAGTCCCATAATACCATTGACGGGAGTACGCAACTCATGTGTGATATTAGCAGTAATTTCACTCCGATTTTTGTTCAGAAGGTCAAGCTCGTTTTGCAGCTGTTCTATGATCCGATTCGCCTCTCTGATGTTCTCTGTGCTGGTAGCCAGGCACAGCCCATAATATTTCTTTTTTCTCTGTTGTACAAAAATATTCAACTTAACCGGAAAACAGGTCTGATTCTTCCGATAAGCAATGGTTTCTACAAAATCTTCACTCTCATCATGTAAAATAACAAGCCGATCTCCTACATATTGAAATGCGTTCTGAAATATCTGATTAATCGTGTATCCATAGATTTCCCCACCATATCCCAGTTCCTGCAGAGCCTTGGAATTACAAAAGATGATTTTTCCCTCTTTGTCAAAGAAAATCTTCATCTCCTGGGATCTCTCAGATATCATCTTGTACATGAATTCTCTTTCATGGGATATAAGCATTCGAATTCCTCATTTCAGCATAAAACATAAATAATCTTTCTCATTAAAGACTTTTCTTTCTATAAAAACCCAATTATATCATATTTTTTATTTAATAATTTGTCAATTTATATTTATACCTACTAAAATATGCTAATTATTAATCCTATTTGTTATTGACATCATTATTTTTCTAGTTATATAATATTTTTAGAAAAATATACACAAATGGTATAGTTTATCAGGAGGAAAGCCATATGAATTTTAATCAACGCCTCAAACAATTAAGGCTGAAGAATAAGCTCACACAGGGAGAATTGGCTGATATTCTTGGACTGAAGCCTACCGCTGTATCCAACTATGAATCAGAGAGGAATGAGCCCTCTTTCGATAAATTAATTGCTTTATCAAAATATTTTGATGTATCCTGTGACTATCTGCTTGGAGTGACCGACTCTTATCTGCCGGTCGGAGGTGAGGTACTTGATAAAGACATCGTAGAATTATTTGATTTATATCAAAGATTGCATGTGGAAAACGTTACTGAGCTTAAGAACTACGCAAAATACCTGATTTACAAACAATCATTATAATAGCAGTTATATTAAAAGCTCCTCCTTACCGAAAATAATTCAGGTAAGGCGGAGCTTTCAACATTCCATTATTAAACATAAGTTTTATGCGTTCGCTCCGCAGCAATGCTTATACTTCTTTCCGCTGCCACAGGGGCAGGGATCATTTCTTCCGACCTTCTTATCCTTTACAACCGTAGTAGAATTCTTCTGTTCGCGATATAACTCTTTTCTGCGCTCCGGTGTCAGAAGAGCATCCCACTCCTCGAGCTCGTAAAGCCAGTCCGCTTTTGCACCTACCATATTAAAATATAATTTTTCCTGATCGAAAGCCAGACTGACCTTTGTTTCTTCGTCCATCTCTTCAATCGGATTCGGTGTCACAAGGCTGTCATTGATTCCATCCAGGAAGCCAACGAAGTACTTTAACTCCGTATCAAATTCCTTTGCAAGTGAAGCAACGCTTCCTTCCCATACTTTATCTGCCTTTGCAAGCAGCACCTTATAGATTTCCTTCTCGATGTTGAAATAGTTCGCCCAGAACAGTTGGCCGGAGCGACTATTCATGTCATTGGCATAAGCATAATCTCTCCACTCTTGTAATAAACTCATGGTTTTCATCCTTCCTGGTATAAATTGTTGGGTGCTTGCTGCCTTCAGCAAAACACCTAAGAATAAGCCCGGCTAAGCCGAGCTTCCTGTGATAAGTACTTCTCTGATTATTTATAATACCGCTAGCGGCATTATACTACAAGTGGCTATAAATATACAGACCCTTCTGTCTTATCTCTGTATTTATGATTATATCATGGTATTCTTGGAATTACTATGAAGAAATTTTTTTATTTTATGTATAAAGTCGAAGAATCTGTATCATAATAATGATATCCTTATAAGGAACAAAGTTCCATAGAACAGAGTTCTTCGAGCCAAGTCCTATCGTAGGGATGTAAATGCGTATGCTCTTTCATAATTGGACTCCCCCTCCAATTATGATCACCAAAGAGAAGTTAAATACTTATCCTCCCCTTTTTTAGTGAAACCCCCATGACAATGGCGTCATGGGGGTTTTGCTTGTGAACTGGAACACCCTATTTTCAAGGCACCTAGAGTTTTTCACATAAGTATTTGTCATTTTACATGGATATGAATTTACATTATAGTTAATTGGTTTCCATCTGGATCATGAATAATCAGGCAGTCTCCATAATTTTCATGTGAAAACTTGAAATTCAGATACTTCTTTTCCTCTAAACGCTTTATGATATCCTCCAATCTACCTCGAACTGCAATCTCAACCGGGCCATTACCCTTACCCCAGCTTTCTTCTCTCCACAGGCAGATCTGAAAAGCATCTACACCAAGACCTAATTTAATTCCGTCAATATCCTGATTATATCCCGGAAACATGATCGGAATATTAAGAAGATCATGATAGAACGATTTCATTGTTTCAATCTGGTTGGTATGCAAATTCACACAATACAATTTTCTTATCATAGAATCTTTACGAAATGTTTCTTCACTTAACCCTTTTAAAAACCTAAGGTTCATTATGATCAGATGAGCTTTCCACCATTTTTCTGCAATGTTCCATTGCTCAAAATGATCCTCCCACTTCCAGTTAACTGACCAGGTTCCGTCCGGCTTCTGAGTATTCGTAATAAAATCACATTCATCATTTGCTAACTCTTTGAAGCTCTGATATAAAAAAGTCTCCTTATCCGTGAAGAAATTAGAAGGTTTACATACATAACAAGCTCTCCATAAATCCCTATCCCTTGTGATCGTCTTATTTATCTTCTGCAATAGAAGCTTCTCGACTTCTTCGATCGACAACTCATCGGCCAGACCCGCCTTACGACAATACTGTGTCATCCTCACGTAACAGGCAAGTATATGCATCTCATCACACTTATCTGTTTCCTTCAGACAAAGAATCGCTTCCTTCACAATACCATGGCATTTTTTATATAAATCACTATCCTTACCAGCAAACCTCAAAGCAAAGCCTGCTAATGCAGCAGTGGGATTATATGTTATCGTATCATAGGATTGAATGTCATAGTTCCACCAGGAGGCATGGGGATAATCATTATTGGATGGCACTGTATTAAGCCAGCACTTTCCATTAAAATCCTTACCGCTTTCTAAGTATTTGAATATTCCCTGAATAATAGGGTGATGCTCTTCTAAGCACACCTCATTCAGAATTTCTGTAGCAGCCCAGGTTTGTATCGGCGAGGACAATGGATTAAAGGAATCTGCTTCCAAAGCATGTCCAAACCCACCATCCTCATTTTGGTATTCCATAAGAGCTGACAATACAGCCTCCCGACTTCCATTTTCAAACAAATACTGAAATCGCGCTAGATCAATATGTCTGGCATTAAAATAAATCCATTTTCTTGCCCTATCAAAAATATCGTCATGCATAAATTAATCTCCTTTATATTTCAATTACACATAAAATACATTAATATCGGAGGTGTGTATAGAATAAATGCGACATAATTATTTCGTGTCCATTATCCGAAACGCTGTGTTCTCCATTCCATAGGCAAATATCTTTGCTGCGCACGGTGTTATGCCATGATAAATTTTGAACTCCCTTAACAAATGAGATTGATCACTGTAGCCTAATTGAAGTACCAGCTCATTAACATCTTGGCTCAGGAGAATTCCCCTCCACGCATTTTGGTATCGAATAAGATTAGTAAATTGCTTAGGTGACAAATCCATTCTGGTACGAAACAAACGTTCCAACTGCCTTTTTCCGATAAAGCACTGGTCAGCGAGCGTATCGATCCGGATATTCCCCTTATTCTTTAGAACATGATACAAAGCATTCATAAAATCCGAGTCTAGAAATCTCTCTTTGATCTGTTTTATTAGTATCTTGTTCGATATATTTATGAATTCGTCAAATTTGCTGTCTATACTAATATTTCTCTTTATCTCATTTACATAATAACTCATATAGAAATCTGCATCCAAGAATACATTTCTGGTGTTTTGCAGTGTATCGCCTGAAAGTATAGAAAAACTCCAAACATAAAATCTTACCGCAAAAACTTTTCTTTCTGTATAAGAAGCTGTAATATGATCAAAATCAGGCTTATCATTAACACCACAGAAAGTAGCGGTGACACTGCCCTCTCTGGTTATCGAAAAAATGATATCTACACATGTATCAGGAATTACAAGGCTATCATATTCTTCTGGAATATTTTCATAATACCAATAGCATCGTACATATGGCGCGAGTGCAGCATTGGCATCCCTCTCAATGTAGGTATAATTTCTATTGCCTGCAATCATCGGCATATATAGATTTCTTAAATCCATACTTCTCTCCTCCTATGATTAATAGGGCGCCCTCATACAGACTTTGCATCCATGTTTTGTCCTGCTAATCTCATACTTCTGCAATACTTCCAATGATAAACAATTCATCTTCACTGCCTCTGCTTGCTCGTTCAAATCAAGGAACTCAATCTTACTTTATTATTAACTAGGTCATGGAGCTTGACCTTCCCATGTCTCGATTACTTCCACCTATATTTTACTATATAATTCCTTTTGATACAATCGAACATGTTATTAATTCTATTACCTCTCCTATGTACATTCCCTGTCCTTACGCAACTTGATACGCAAATTACAAATCACTGGGTGAAACAAGACGGATTTGAAATCACCATATATCTCATTCCGGAGCACCCTATAACACATGATGAAGCACCATGTATTCTCAAATGCATAGCCTCCCCTTTTTTAGTGAAAGACCTGGCACAATGGCGTGCCAGGTCTTTTGCTCATACACAATGGCGTGGTGGGCTGTTTGCTTTTTCATCAACCATTACCGCCTCTTTTCTAATATCGTAGCGTAATTTCATATCGTAATTTAATACGGGATATCTTTACATTATCCTGAAATCATGCTATAGTAAATATAAGAAAAGGAGTAACCGACCACAAGGTGGTTAGCCTCCTAATATGGCTTTACTGCCCCTACTAGGTGTCCGGCTAAGACAAGGGGCAGTTATTTTTTATGCTTATTATTCCTATTATTTAAATAGGTAAGCAGCGCAATGATTACTAATACAAAAGTAAGTAAATCACTATATGTAACATAATTCATTAGCACCACCTCCCTTCCGGGAGGCTAATACACCCTGTCTCGATTACTCCTGTAATTATTTTATTCAATAATCCCTCCTGATACAATCGAACATGATATTAATTTTATTACCTTTCCAATACCTCCACTTTATTTCCACGTAGTTGTATACGCAAATCAGATATCATAAGACGAAACGTGATGAATATAGAATTCCTATTTGTCCCCTCTCGCTGCACTCTATATCACAAGATGAACTCATATGAAACTACAATTGCATACCTTCCCTTTTTTAGCAAAAGACCTGGCATAATGGCGTGCCAGGTCTTTTGCTCATACACAATGGCGTGGTGAGCTGTTTGCTTATATTTCTACAGAAATTCCTTATCCTGTACAATCAGTTGGCTACCGATTTAACCAACAGCTTTCTGATCATGACTGCCGCCTCTGCTCACTTTACGGTAACCTTTATCTTTTTATATACACCATTCTGAGCATAAGCATAGATATAACATACACCCTTCGATTGTGCCGTAATCTTTCCTGATTTGTCGACCGTTGCGATGTCCTTATTAGAGGTTTCAAAGCGGATGGCTGCTGCATATTTCTTCATCTTGGTTTTTTTGGGCAGCACTGCCTTGCAGGTCACTGATGTTGTCTTTCCTACAGCTAAACTGACAGAGGACACCTCTGAGGTTACCTTCGTCGGATTGGCATAGGTCTTACCTTTCGTTACGGAGTATATTTCCTTGGAGGTTGCCAGGATTACCTTCTTCCCATCTACGATTTGATAAGCCTTCACCTGATACTTATAGTAAGAGGCTTTCTTCAGCTTCTTATGGGTAAAGGTCAATACGGTGTCTGACACCTCACCAAGCTTTTTCAGCTTGTTCTTTTCTCCATAGCTTGCACCGTAAATCAGATAGCCGTCTGCCCCTGACACCTTGGTAAAGCTTAGTGTCTGGGAGGTTTCTGCTGCCTTCGCTGTCAGGCGAAGATGGTGAAAATCGTTATATACCTGAGGTTTATCGTTGGCTGTAGCCTTCTTCTCATCCTGATAGGTCAGTGCATAGGTGGAGAAGCGATCTGTCTCAAAGGTAAACAGATGAGTCACAGGATCATAGGTTCCTTCGAGAATATCCGTAACCCCATTATGGATTCGAATGACCCGATAGGTTCTGTTTGTTTCTCCACTGAGATTCCAAAGCTCTTGGGGAACCTCGAGGCTGATCTTAATCTTTTCGCTGGTTTCGGTTACTCTGGTCTCTGGAGCAGTTCCGACCTGCTTATATAAGGACAAGTCTACATACAGGACTGCTGCATCCTTCTCAAGCTTTTCTGCAATCTGCTTTTTCTCTTCTTCACTGACAGTAGCACTGATATCATTGACCTTTAGGATAACCTTTGCGTTTTCCCCTGCTTCCATTTTC
>JAEZGK010000017.1 GCA_023437365.1 Bacillota bacterium | reverse complement strand
GGGTTCGAATCCCGTCTCGCGCTGTCATAAAGAAAAAAGGATATCCTGAAGGATATCCTTTTTTCTTTATTCGAGTCCAATCCTGGACTCGAAGTTCGAATGTCTCCGCTCCGCTCCGGTCCGCGCAAAACCGAGGTCAACCGGACCTTTCAGACAGTTGTCATATAAGGCAGAAAGCTCCGCACGTCTTAATCCGACAGATTTACAGAACTCAACTAAATCCCAGTTCTTCTTTTCAGAGAAATGTGCATCCATTTTCTTCTTCCCCCTACTTCTTTTAATGTTTTGTTTGTATCTCCTTTCATCTTTGATAATTTGAATATGATGAAAACAGAATTGAGATATCCGAAAAAAATCATAAAAAAATCCAACAAGCGTTTATACTGACAATTTAGGGGCAAATTGTTACGTATAACCGTTATTGGAATATGTTGTCATATAATATTGTTAATGTTATAATTGATAAGTAGCTGAAACGTCTATTTTACGAGTTGAATATATTTTTGTTCCGAAAAACAAAAAATCATGAGGTTAGTTATGAATATATTCCAAATTAATAAAAGCAGTGCGCCTCTTGTAGCCAAATTAATGAACGAAATAAAACCTGATTGGTGGAGTTTTAGAGGAGCTTTAGAACAGATAACAGCAACTGATGTTATAGGATGGTATATGGCAGAAATGCAAGAAGAACCCATAGGATGGATGTGTATCAGGCGATTGGATTCTTATAGCTGTGCTGAGTTAAATGGTTGGGGTATGAATGATGATGGCAATTTTCATACTGATGAAAAAATGTCTATCTTATATGATTATGCAGAAAGATATGCCAAAGAAACGGATTTACGCAATATTCGTACAACAATGACTTCCTTAGAAATGTCTTGTCATGGGAAACCATTAGGTAATTATGCTGAAGAATTGATAAACCTATCCTCCTGTGGGAGAAAACATTATGCATACTTAATAAGCAGAGGATATCAGCCTGCCGGATTTGTTCCGAATTGTTACGGAGACAAGTTCCATGGAATAATTATGTTAAAGGACTTAACTCAATAATATCATTAGTGTATTATAAACATAATTTTCACGAACCTTGATATGTTAATTATATTTATGCTAAACTATAGTCAAATGAGGAGGTGGCGAGTTATGAATTACATGATTACAAATGAGTTAATCGAAGGATTAAAAAACATTTTTAATGATAGATTAATTAGCATAATTCTGTATGGCTCTGTTGCAAGAGGAACAGCTACTGATGAATCCGATATTGATATAGCTATAATATTAAAAGATGCAAAAAGTCACCCCATACAAGATAGACTAATTGATTTTACTTTAGACTTGGATTTGAAATATGACAAAGTTTTTTCTGTAATTGACATTGATTATGATGAATTTTTAAGATGGGAGAATGTATTGCCTTTCTATAAAAATGTGAAAAAGGATGGTGTAGTTTTATGGAAGGCAGCATAAAGGAGTTATCAGCTTACCGTTTTTCAAAGGCTTTGGAAGATATAACTGCTTCAGAGGTAATGTTGAAAGAATCGCTCTATAAAGTATCGATTAACCGTTCCTATTATGCGATATTTCATGCCATGCGTGCAATCACTGCTTTATCAGGATATGATTCTTCTAAAACATTCAGGTATTATAGCATATTTTAATCAAAACATAATAAAGACCGGGGACTTTGATAAAGAAGCGTCAAAAATTGTAAAGAAAGCTTCTTTCTTAAGAGAAAAATCAGATTATGAGGATTTCTATATTGCATCAAGGCAAGAAGCTGAAGAACAATTGAAAGATGCAAAAATATTTCTTTCTAAAGTTGATGAATATTTACGAAAAAAAGAAATTCTATGATTTGAATTATTGAGTACCCAATTGAGTACGTAAAAATTGAATGTGCCGGAAAGTCCCTTTCTATCAGTATTATTTCGAAGGGATAGAATTCGAATGTCTCCGCTCCGCTCCGGTCCGCGCAGAGCCGAGGTCCCCCGGACCTCGTGCGCCGTCTCGCGCTTAATAAAAGAATGACACATCGATAGATGTGTCATTCTTTTATTATGTCTTAGACCAGATTCAAACTCAACCAAACCGAGCTCTAGGAAGAATGAGAATGGAGGCACACACGCCGACATTCTTATTCTTCCCACGACTTTGCGAAGTCAGGATGCAATCCTGCGGAGCAATGTCGTTGCGAGGAGGCGCAGGTTCGAATGTCTCCGCTCCACTCCGGTCCGCGCATAGCCGAGGTCCACCGGACCTCGTGCGCCGTCTCGCGCTTAATGAAATCCCTTGATTTTCAAGGGATTTTTTATTGCACTTATATGTGCACCGTATGTGCACTAGTTTTTTGACATTGCTTTATTCATTATATCAAGGTTTACTTGTTCCGTATTTGGATTGTAGATATAACCAAGAGTGGTCTTTTCATCGACTTGTCCGAGAATATCCCGTATCTTGTCAATCGGCATTCCCGCATTACTTAATCGGCTTGCTGTAGTCCTTCTCGTACAGTGAGGACTTTTGTATGTAATACCTGCATCTCTGCAATACTTACTAAGCCAATAGGTCACAGCTCTTGCAGTTAATCTCTCACCATCTCTTTCAAAGATAAATTCACCATCGGGATTAAGCTCTTTCTTGAGATGTTCTACTATCTGAACTCCGGCACTCTTGAATTTCTCACCATCAAAGACAAATACCTTTTCCTCCATCCTCTGGATTACTATCTTAGCATACTCAATATCAGAGTACTTAAGTGTAACATTTTCTCCGATACGAACTCCAAGTTGGAACATAAACTGGATACACAAGGCTTCTATCGTATTCTCATCATCAAGATGAGTATCCAAGGTATCATACTCATCGTTCAAATACAGCTTAGAACCGTCACTCTTCTTCCTGACTGCACGGAACTTAGATTTGATATAGATTCCGTTCATCGGATTCTCAACTATCATTTCTTCATCAACTGCTTTCCGCATCAGAGCTATCATGATGCTTTTCATGTTGTTATATTCTCTGTTAGAGAGATTAAATTCGGTAATAGCTGTGTTGAAGAATTCGCTAAGCATCTTTGTTTTCCAATCAGGGAACAAGTCGTTAAGAGTAAGCTTCTTCTTGTTCTCATAGTAAAATAGATACAGCTTATCAATCATGTCATCCAATGTTACTGCGGATATCTGCTTAAGCTTACCCTCCTCCCTTATACTCTTAATTCTGGTAAGAAGTCTTTAATGCTTCTTACAACAAGGTCATATAATCTGATTTTCTACTTGGCTTCATCAAGATAAACCTGACGCAGGCGTTCATCTGATACCTGCTTAATGTAGCAACTAAAGAAACTTGCATAACTATAAACACTATTAGAAATAGATATATTGAATTAGCTTAAAGCTAAAAAGCTTTGATAAGACTGTGTATTGATTGAAGTATTATTTAACAAGTTATATAATATAGTTCAAAATTGTTATATAATATGGTATGATTGCTTGTAAATAAATATTTATAAATAAAGATAAAAGGAGAATTCAAAAAATGAACGGAAAAATAATATTAAATTTAGCAATAAGCTTAGATGGATATATAGCAGATAATGATGGAGGATATGACTGGATAGTGGGAGATGGTAATTCTACTTTAAATACAGAAAATAAGTGGAGCCATGATAAATTTTTAGACAACATAGATGTTGTAGTTATGGGTAAAAACTGTTTTGAACAAGGTATGCATAGAGAGTTTACTGAAAAAGATGTATATATAGCAACTTCAAAGCAACTAGAAGATTTTGAAAATTATCATTTTATAAGTAATGATATAGTAAAACAAGTAGAGAAACTAAAAAATGAGGGAAAAAATATATACTTATTTGGTGGTGGAATTTTAATTAATAATTTTATTAAATCTGATGTGATAGATGAATATGTAATTGGAATAATACCCACTGTTTTGGGGAACGGAATAAAGCTTTTTTATGATAATAATCCTAAAATAGATTTAAATCTTGATTACTATGCGGTTGAAGATGGGATTGTAATAATGAAGTATTCAAAGAGAAATAAATAAATTTAATATTTTTTATTTACATTATAAATATATTGCGAAATAATTTATATAAAAACAGCTAGACCATGGAAATTCCTATATGTATAGTTGTTTTTGTTATTTATTTATCACACAATTGTCTAACAGAGCCAAATAATTAAAGATTATGGATTAGTTATAGAAGTTGATAATACAGGAAATACAAGCAAAAGATACCGTATAGTTGAGCCGAGAATAGAGTATTTAATAAAACAAGGAATAACCAAGTTAGATTTGCCAGAATAATTAAGCTAATTTTTATTTTTCAGCGTTACATAAAATATGTATACTATTATGTGCACATAAAGCAGAAGTGGATGAACCCCCTTTCTTTTCAGTATTTGTACGATGGGATTTGTTCGAATGTCTCCGCTCCGCTCCGCGCAAAGCCGAGGTCCACCGGACCTCGTGCGCCGTCTCGCGTTTAATAAAAGAATGACACATCGATAGATGTGTCATTCTTTTATTCTATCCGAAACCAGATGCCAACTCTCACAGAAAAGATGTTTCAAACTTCATGGTTACGTTGCGTCCGCCGGGCGAGGAGTTTACCGTTGCAGATGGGCAAGTTATCTCTGAATTGGTAGCGAAATACTTAACATTTATTGAGAACCTTACGCGGATCTATCTATATGTAGCGCAATGTCCATGTCCTTAAAGGTTGTGATTATGAATTGTCCCTTGTATCCAATCGGCTCAACTCCCGACATAACATTCATATCTATTACAATTTTCAGCGAGCCTTCAAGAATAAGGGCGCCCTCAATCCAAGGTTCCGTATCCGGTATGGGTGTAACCCAGCAATAAGGGATGATTTCTCTGACTTCTCCTATAGAAAGAGAAGATATTTTCTCTGGAAGCATAAAATCAAAATGAGATTCCATATGATCACCTTCCTTTAAAAACGTTTCCTACTACACGACAGATCAGCCAATGAGAAGTATGCCTGCCCAACAGCTGTTCTTTCCTTGACTATATTTCTATATTATCATACCTACTGATCTGAAAAACATATTGATAGCGCATGGTATTATTACATTATTGCCAGCTTTAGATTGCGGTCATGTATACAAAATATATAAGCATTACTTGGTGTAGGGATAATAATCATATGATAGAAAGCAAAAACAGCTTCCGAAAGTTTATATTATCAGGCCTAAAAATATAAATATAACGCCATACGAGCATAATTATATTGCGTATTTTGCTATGTATTGTATATAATTTCTATAGAAGGTGATAGCAAATGCTCTTTATGACACAGATTGAATTAAAAAGTGATAGGGAAGAAATTGTACCGGTGAATTCCAAAGAGTTTCCATACATGTCTGTTATTGCATATCCTGATGGCTATGCGGGCGGATATATCCCTTGGCACTGGCATTCGGCCTTAGAAATCTGCTATGTAGAGAATGGCGAGATAGAATATCATACGTCCAACGGAGTGTGTCTGCTAAAAAAGGGAGATGCCTGCTTCGTCAATGCAAATACTCTGCATATGATAAGGGCACATCATGGTATGCGCGGCTGCAGACTGTATGCCCAACTCTTTGATATGCATTTTCTATCAGGTATATATAACAGTATATTTGAAATAAAATATTTTCTGCCGATACTCAAATGTCAGGATATCCAGGTATTCCCGATACGTCCTGATAATAGTACCGGTATCAGAATGATTACCTGTCTGCTCAATGCTTATGAAGTTAATGAAAAAACAGGGACGGGATATGAATTCGAAGTGCGCAATTATCTTTCGACATTCTGGTACATGCTGTTCAATGTCACAGAGGAACTTAGGAATAATGGTCATTATAAGAGTGATATAAGTATTGAACGTATTAAACTGATGATTAATTATATTATGAATAATTATGACCAGAAAGTAGCGCTCGATGAGATTGCCAAGTCTGCAAATGTCAGTAAACGTGAATGTCTGCGCTGTTTTAAGAATAATCTTGGCATGTCCCCTATTGAATATCTTAATGATTATAGAATCCGCATGGCAGCACAAATGCTGGCCAAGTCCAGTGATTCTGTCATAACCGTCAGCGAAAACTGTGGTTTTTGTTCCTGCAGCTATTTTAGTAAAGTATTTCGGGATGTAATGGGATGTACACCCAAGGAATACAGAAAAAATACATTTGGTAGCAGTTAATGCTTAAAATTAATTTTATTATCAAGATAATGAATATAATATGGAATTATAAATTTGTTAACCGTATAAGTGTAAATGAAAGGAGGTTGGTAGTGTGAATTTCGGATTTTATGCTTGCCTAATACTAGCAATAATCTTTGGCATTTTGACATTTGTATTCTTTTTGTTAAAAGAAAAAGGTGCAATGTTAATTAGTGGCTTTAATTCACTTTCCAAACATGAGCAAGAATTATATGACAAAGAGAAATTGAGCAAAGACCAAAGAAATTCAATGTTTATTTGGACGCTCATTATGTGTGTTGGAGCGTTATTTTCATATTTTATTTCACAATATTTTGCGATTATAGCTTTTATAATTTGGCTTATTGAGTTCTTCAAAGATGTTCATTTCGATTCTGATAAGGCCTTTGGAAAATACAAAATCAAGTAGACCTATTATTTATTCGGTTTAAAATTTATTAGAAGAAATTTGAATGTGAGGTGTTTTCTAAAGTTGAAATTAAAAAAGAGTAAGTATGATATTTTGGTAGAAATTGTATGCTTGATTTTACTGATAGGAGTTTTGATTTACTTAGTTTTAAATTGGAACAGTATACCAGAAAGGATCCCAGGTCATTATAATGCTATGGGTGAAATTGATAGGATGGGAAGCAAGAAAGAATTACTAGTTCTTCCTATCATTAGCTGGCTGATGTACTTAGGAATGACCGTATTAGAACGATTTCCTCAGATTTGGAATACAGGTGTTACAGTGACAGCGGAAAACAAGGAACGAGTATATCGAGTTCTAAAAAATATGTTAAGCACAATGAAATTAATAATGGTAGCCGTTTTTGTGTACTTAACAATAAATTCTTCACAGGCAATATCATTATCAGTTTGGTTTCTTCCTGTATTTATAACTTTGATGTTTGGTTCAATCATATTTTTTATTATAAAATTAGTTAGAGTTAAATAAATATGCTTCAATTATTTATCAATTACATATAAATTAAACTTGTGGAAGTATTAAACATAAATAGATGCTCAGAATTTGCGGAAGTATTAAACATTAATAGATGCTCAGAATTTGCGGAAGTATTAAACATAAATAGTTGTTCAGAATGCTTTCAGTTTTGTAAGGAGGATTTTACCATGAAAAAGAATTGGGTGCAGATTGTAACGCTATGCCTTTGTGCCATTCTGCTAGTTGTAACCATAGGTCAGGGCAGAAGGCTGAAAGAATATCAGGAGCAGATGGTGAACAACATCAAATCATTGAGTTCTGTCAACGATGATGTGCGAAGTATCTCTAATCGCATAGAAAGAGAACTGGAAGAGGCTAAACGAGTCGTTTTAGAATATGAGCTGGAACCTACGGGGTTGGACAAAGAAAGCCGCAGAATACTATCGGATGTGTCAGTCACTTTAAAGGAGTGGTATGATGATACAGAGGTAACACTATTTGCAACGATGGGAGAGGTAACGGTTCCTTTGTCCATGACTGCTGTTGGAAACGGTACGTTTACTGGTCAGCTGTCGCTACCAGTGGAAGAAAATTACGAGATATCCCTGAATGCGCTGATTTCCCACGGTGCCCTTACGAAGCAGGAAATGTTAGGCGGCTGGGGGAATGTTTTCATGCTGTTGCCTCTCCAGAATAATAGCGGTGGTTGGAGTGGCCCCGATTATCGCCATGGTGTATTGAGCAGTCAGATTAATATTACAATTAGTGGGCAGGATGGAGTGCCGGGTCCAATTCAAGAACCGAAGTTCCAGGTCTATAAAAACGGAGAACTGGCCCAGACGCTGTCAGCCGTGGTCGATCCGTATGCGTCCGCCAGCGACGGTATTTGTTATACGGTAGATACCGAGGATAATCTCTGGAGCATGGAATGCGATATTGGAGATACGATTGAAATTCGTTTCCTTTGCCAGGACGAATACGGTCTTGGATATAATTTCCTTTTCCAGACTTGGACCGTTGGAGGAAAAACACCGGACTATCAGGCCAGTGGTGGCTCATCCAGCAGTTCCAGTGGAAACGCCAATCTCAGATTGAACTGGCCGGAATAAGATGTCTAGAACAGTTGATTTAGTGCAAACTGGCTTTGTCCAGGTCCACCGGACCTCGCGCACCGTCTCGTGCACATATATCAGAAGTGGATGGAATCCTATCTCGCGTTTATTAATTTTTGCGGAAACCTTATTTACTAGGGTTTCCGCATTTTTTATGTATCTACAGCCTGTAGACACTTATATAGACCGTTTACAAAGCCTTAGTTATGAGAGTCCCGTACTTTGTAGTAATCAAATACTCTTTTTCAGAACAGAAAACGTATTCAAAATTTCTACTCTTTTTGCCGACTCAATAGCTCCATTGGTTCATACTTTAAATTTCTATTGATCTTATAAACCGATATTCCAACACCAAAGAGGACGATCAGACATATGGAAAGAGAAGAAATCAGTATAATTGCCGGTATGTCTTTTCCCTGATCCCGAGTATTTGTATCTATACTGGTATCCGCCGTGCCATTGCTGTACATAGTATTATAATAAGATTTAGCTACATTATTTCGCGAAAGTTTCAGAGACAAGGCACCACCTAGCATGCTTCCCATCACACTTCCCAGAATAAGAATAACTAAAATTCCTGTCAAAAGAGAAACCATACATTCTCTTTTTCTCATACCTAGGGAACGCTCAATTGCTGTACGTTTTACCTGCTTCGTAATGAATAAGTGGCTAAAAAACAACAGTATAGATATCACCACGACAAATCCCACTGCGATCAGGGCCATCGACATATTTTTCATATCGTCCATTCCGGCTTTCAGTTTAGTGTAACCTCGATCATAAAATTTGATCTCCAGCTGTTCATACCCTAATTTACCCCACTCTTTCATAAACTCTTCAATAGATCCGTTGGGTATTTGGAAGGACGTAGTGTTACTCTTCATTGGACCAAAAGCTAAAATATTACTACTATCACTGTTTTCTATCGATAAAGCCGGAATAATCACCTCGTTTTTTGCTAAACCAAAATTATCATTGTTAGAACCGTAAGCCGTATCATAGATTCCCCTAATTGTATAGTAACTGTCCTCAAACACCGGATACGCTTCCCCTTTTACATTTAATTCTGCATATATAGAAATATCAAAAAATTCATTAGCTGCATAACGATAATCCGCATAATATAATTGTAAACGTACGGTATCTCCCACTTTCAGATTATTATCGGCGGCAAATTTCCGCGGAAGCAGACATACTTTTTCCCCTGTTTTATACTCTTCCTCTGTAATATCCCGCCCCTGACAGATAAAAGCATCTTTATTATAGAAAGGCATCATAAGTATGGTTGCATTAGTTCCTGTAACCGGTATGGCATGTTCAAATTGCTCCAGGCTTTTTGCATACTCGATAAATCGTTTTCCGATAGCTTCTTCATAAAATCCGTCAGTAACTTCATAATATAGAGTATCATCTTTCAACTCACTTGGTACAAGTGTTCCATCGGGATTATATTGCCTCGAGACAATGACAGAAACCGGGCAATATTGTTCTTCCCAGCCATCTCCCTCCCTTAGCAAAATTTTAACTATGCTGAGAACATACGTCTTTCCCTTATAGATCGGTTTTGGATTAACCAATGTTTCATCACATATCTCAATAGTTTGACCTTTTTTAACACTTTTTCCATATAGAACCTTCGTTATCTCAACCTCAACCGGTTTATTTGGAATCCCATCCTCTAACGGAGTAATTTCAATAACCGAAGAGGAAAATGTACCCTTATTAAATTTATATTCCGGACTATATGAACCATAATACGTACGCTTCTCCGGTTTCTTAATATATCCGGCACCATCAAAGTCAAGAACAGATGGCGGAATCAATTCTCCATATACCGCTCTGGGGATTATCATGTATTCTTTATTAGAGTAATCCCATGCTTCGATTTGTGCAATCGACGTTGCCTTCTGCTCCGCTGTGCCTATCGTTACAAAGCTTTTCTTATAAAAATCAATATTTCGGTTATTCATTATCCATAGAGAGCCGCCTAGAGTGAGGAACATTCCTGCTGCCATGATTAACAGCAAAAACAAAATGGTTTTTAGGGGTGTACGCATAAGCTGTCGGATACTATTCCTAATCATTTCCCTCACTCCTTTGCAATTCGCCATCCTTCAGCCTTATAACAGTATCAGCTTCAGTAGAGACCGACGGATTATGAGTAATTACGATCACCAGGTAGTTCTCTGTATGGGCCAGGTTCTTTAATATCTCCACAATATTCTTTTCATTTTTGCTGTCTAAGTTTCCTGTCGGTTCGTCTGCTAGCAGTATCTTTCCTCCTGCTGCCATGGCCCTTGCAATTGCCACCCGTTGTTGCTCACCACCACTCATCATCTGGGGAAACTGGCTCCATATTTTATCTGCAAGCCCCACTTTCTTCAGGTATATTTTTGCCTGTTCTCTTGCTTCCGTTTTTTTAATGCCCTTTAATTCCATGGGGAACATAACATTTTCCAGTGCCGTGAGCAAGGGAAAAAGATGAAAGGCCTGGTATACCACCGACGCTTGATCTTTCCGATACACATCGCGGTCTATGGTTTTAATATCCTTTCCTTCTACATAAATTGTGCCTGAAGTCGGAAGAGCCAGACCTGCCAAGAGGGATAGAAGGGTGCTTTTCCCGCTTCCCGATTCCCCGGTAATGGCATACAGTTTGCCTTTCTCAAAGGAGCAGCTAATCTGCTTCACTGCTTCTATTTTTTGATATTTTGTATTATATGTATAACTTACCTGTTCCACCCGAATCATTTCCAAATCATATCCTCCTTACAATTCAATCATTCTGCGAAAGAGCTTCCATTACGTTTCCTCTTCCGAGCTTCCAGACAGCAATTACTTCACCCATCATAAAACAGATAATAAATCCAAAATTCACAACGAAAAGCATGGATACGCTATGCGTTAGAAAAATCATTGAAATGATGCTTTGGATCAGAGCTCCACTTAATGCCAAGATCAGCTGCTCCATAAAAAAAATCAGAAAAACTTCTCTGTAACGGAAGCCGAGTGACCGCATAATAAAAAAGTCTTTCTTCCGGCTGTAGACCAGAAGGTAGCTCGTAATATATCCAATAAATATTACAATTAACAGTACCATAGGCAGAAAATCTAAAAGAGTGTCCATTCCCTGTTTCAGGCGATTTGCTGCGGTTATAAATACGGAATCCTTTACAGATAACGCTTCTCCTTTATCATTCTCTCTTGCACCGGATGACTGTTGCAATAGGCGGAATTCCTTCATTTCTGCCTTGAATTTATTTAATTGCAATGGATCTGCCAGATAAAAAAAGGCCGAATCAGCGGAAAATGGAATTTCTACGGAGCGGTATATTTCCCTCACCGCTTCCACCGGTAGCAAAATTTCAGGAGGAAGATACCCACTATCATCATAAGCAGTGCCCTCCATCGAACCGACTATTTCAAAGGAAACAAGGTTTAAAGGTTCTATTTTCAACGCATATTCGTTTTTATGTAAATAATAAAATATATTCAAGGAAACAGTGTCTCCGATTTCCCATTGGTGTTCTTCCATACATCGCTTACTCACAATACAGTAATTTGCAGTGGCTTTCAAGAAATCTAGGTTAATCCCTTCCTTCAGAATAATCTTTTCTTTGCTGATTCCTTCCACTCCTTGTATAGAATTTAACGCCATTACTGAGATATTCAGATGTTCTTTCCAATCATCTATCAAAAACTCTCCCTCTCCCGCCATAAGCCGAACAGTATATACAAGATTTTTCACATAAGAAGATGATTGCAGATTATTAATTGTTACCTCCGGAATATCCAGTCCTGCTACCTTAGACCCGACAAGATTAGTAATTCTGCAATAAATCGGCAAAGTATCAGCCATATCGATTAGCTGCTTCCGGTTACTCTCTATGTTGCTCCAATATACATTAAGAAGAGAGATAATAAAGATGCATATCAATATGGTTAATGTACTTTTTATTTTGAAGCGCCAGATATTGCGCAATGCAGTTCGTAAATAAAACATAGATAAGCTTCCTTTCCTGGATATATAATACATGGAGAAACAGTGTACCATTATTTGTTTATTCCAACTTTAAATATACTGTATATGTAATATCTTGTCAATCAAGCTTAATTTTTTAAAGCAAAAGAGTAAACCATAAATGTGCTGTATCACCGTTACAGTTGGCATGAATAAAAAAGAATGATATAATCCAAATTGTTGGCTTCACAATAATCTGTAATTTCATGCTATAGGGTTGTTACTGTGTTAAATCCATGAGAAATTAATAAGCCCCTGATACCTTGAAAATCAGTAATGTTAAGTTTGGTTGACACATTTCAAGCTATGATTGGTAGAATTTTTTAGATATAGAAGGTACAATAGAGAAAAAAGAGGAGAAGAATTTATGGAAGAACAATTTGGAAATAGACTTATGAGTTTACGAAAAGTTAATGGTTTATCTCAGGAGGATTTGGGTAATTTAGTTGGTGTATCTCGGCAAACAGTGTCAAAATGGGAGTCCAACCAGACGACCCCTGAAATGGATAAGTTGGTGTCAATTAGTGATGTTTTTCATATTAGCTTAGATGAATTGCTAGGTAGAGAAAGAAATGCTTATGAACCTTCTAATTATGATGAATTAAATAGAAAAATTGATACGATTATTGATTCAAAGAAACCATTTCACTATGAATATAAGAGTAATAGAATGGTAGGAAATTTGCCACTTGTTCATATCAATATAGGAAATGGAATGTATAGGGCAAAGGGCATTATCAGTATCGGGATGATTTCTACCGGTCTTATTTCCATAGGGTTATTATCTTGTGGAATTATAAGTATCGGAGTGTTAGCTCTTGGTGTCTTTGCGTTGGCTGCGATAGCAGCCGGATTAATTGCAGTGGGCAGTATATCACTTGGTATCTTAGCATTGGGTTCTATTTCTATTGGCTATCTATCTGTTGGTGCTCTGGCAATTGGTGTCTATTCAATTGGAGCAGATGCGATTGCCATTCGAATCGCATTCGGGGACGCTGCTTCAGGTCATATTGCAATAGGAAAAACAACAGTGAAGGGTACGGTGGAATTCCTAACCAAAAATAATGTTTCAGCAGAAGAAATCAAATCTGCCATTCTAAGGGAATATCCTAATACATGGGGGTGGATTGTAAAGATGTTTTCCTCACAGGGTAAATAATGGTTGCCCTATTGTAAAGGAATAAGGAGCAGATTATGAAGCAAAAAATAAAGAGATTTTTTCAAACAGATGATTTATACAAGGAGAATATTGCCACATACACTAAAGTTGATGGCATAATTGCAGTAGTTTATTACATAATTTTTATGATTACATATTTCATTATGGGAAGAGTATATGCAGAAAAGAGGATTTACTTAGGAATCATCTGCAATATCAGTTTAGCAGTTTTATGTATTATAATAGTTTGGTTAAGAAATCAGAAAATAAGTACCTTAGGCTTTAACTATAGAAAGATAAAGCAGTCCGTTATTTTTGGAGTAATTCTCGGCACATTAATAGTTCTTACAAATAATGTTTTACCTGGTATTACTTCCGGATATCACCTTAACCAGCTTACCCAAATACTTAATAACACTTTCTATTATTTCATCATAATAGCATTTGTAGAGGAAATCGCATTCAGAGGATTCATTCAGACCCGTATATATGGATTAATCAAGAATGAAATCATAGCGATTATTACAGTATCACTTATGTTTAGCCTTATGCACATTCCATTTCAAATGGCGATGTCAGGTACAACTATTCTTTCCTTTCTATCCAGTAATGTCACTTGGTTAATCCTTTTGTTCTTTTGGCATATTATTTTTAATTTTTTACATAGAAAGTATAATTGTATATTTACGAATACTATTTTCCATGGCTTTTTAGATTGGGGAAATAGTCTATTTGTAAGTCCGTAATCAATTGCTCTCCCATTCTTGATCTTCTATTATCCATTGACAAAATCCCTTTTTCAGTATAACATGTATTACAAGTAATACATGCATAGCAAGTATAGTAATTTATAACTTTAAGATTTGTTATGCCTTATATTGTCATGGAGGTGCCAGATTGAAACAAAAAGGAAATGAAAGCAATAGGTATATGAGCTCTGTAAAAGTCGGGCCGAAAGGTCAAATCGTTATTCCTAAGGAAGTCCGGGATATGTTTGACATAAATCCAGGAGATACTCTCCTTCTGCTTGCCGATTCGAAGAGAGGAATAGCTATTGATCGGTATAGCGTTTTTGCACATATTGCAGATGCTATTTTAAGCGGTAAAGCAGCAGAAATAAATCCACAGTCAAGCAGTGAGGAATCCATTAATTTTGCAAATGCAATTCTAAAATCTCAAAGCAGCAATAGCAATAAAGCAGAGGAATAATTTATGCGAAAGCATCAACTTATACTTAAGAAATCGAGGAATGAATATGAGAAAATATTATCTTGATAATTTGCGTTATGGTATTGTACTGTTAGTAGTTCTATATCATGTAATTTATGTGTTTAACAGTGCAGGTGTTATTACGAATATCTCCGTACAGGGTATTCCTCAGTTCGATGTTCTGTTATATTTTGTTTATCCCTGGTTTATGGCCTTATTGTTTGTAATTAGTGGAATAAGTACAAGGTATGCATTGGAACACAAAGCAAGTAAATTGTTTCTTCGAGAGCGAGTGAAAAGTCTCCTGGTTCCTTCCATTGCAGGGATCTTTCTTTTGGGTTGGATGAGTGGTTATATCACCTCCTTGAGTACCGATATGTTTGGAGGTTATGGCGATACCATTCCCGGCTTTATAAAATATTTGATTTATTGTCTGTCTGGAATTGGGCCCTTATGGTTTGTTCATGAATTACTACTGGCAACCTTAGTGCTTATGCTGATCAGATTCGCAGATAAAAAAGGTAAGCTGCTGAAATTAGGTGAAAAAACCAATTTACTCGTGCTACTTCTATTATTCTTTCCGGTATGGGGAAGTGCTCAAATTTTAAATACCCCTGTTATCTTGGTATATCGTAACGGTTTTTATATATTCCTATTCTTACTGGGTTATTACGTCTTCTCCCATGATTCGGTACAAGAGCTGTTAAAGAAATACTATTTACCGTTTATGATTACAGCTGTCATAGGTGGAGTTGCCTATACCATTTACTACTTCGGTGATAACTATTCCTCCTTCACTTGTCTAAATACTGCATTTACTAATTTATACGCTTGGTTTATGATACTTGCAGTATTAGGCTTTGGCAAAAAGTGGCTTAATCAGAGGACAGCCTTTACTAATTATATGGCAAAAAGAAGCTTTGGAATCTATGTAATTCATTATCCCCTCATGATCGTACTTGCCTATGTCATAACAACTTATCTGTCCTTGCCTTTATGGGTAAATTATATCGTTCTATTAATTACAGTCGTGCCTTGCGTGATCTTATTCTATGAAATTATCAGTCGGGTTCCTATAATTCGTTTTTTAATATTGGGCAAATCATCAAATAAAGTAAAAGCACGCAAGCAATTATAATTTCAATCAAAGTCAGGTTGGCAAAGATTTCTCGTTTCATTTGTGATCATTTGCCAGCCTGATGTATATCTTAAGCTTCTCGCTACGCTTCCGCTCTTCTATTCTTAAAGCTCCATTACAGAGCACAATAGTCTCGTACAAGATCATTTAAGCAAATTATTTTGCAACCCTTACTTTTATAATAACATAGCATTTCGTCAATTTTCCTTTTATCATAACTGGTAATACAATCCGATAGGACATGAACTCCATAATTTGCTTTGCGTAAGTTGTAACAGGTTGATTTAACACAAGCAACAGCATCTGCCCCTGCTATATAGAACTCAAGTATTTCATTTTTGCTAATAAAGTCTGTAAATTCTTCACAGCTCAATGCGTTTCCTTTGTATTTTGTAAATACGTTTTCCGATACTAATTTCAAGTCTGAAGCTAATTCAGCCCCATATGTATTGGATTTAAAGGTCCTTGTACCGGGTGATAGGTTTTCATGCCTTATATAAACAACATGAATATTTTGATTGACTGCCCAATCAATAGCTTTATTAATATTGCCAATAATATCCTTGTAATTCTTTGTTATGTCATTTTGAATATCGATTATTACTAAGGCTTTGTTCTGCATAGCGTTTCCTCCTGATAGGTAGATTGAGATGTTTCTCTTACATTATAACCTGCAATTGTTGACATCAGTATGGCAACAATCTATAATGATAACAAGAAATTTTGGAAGGTGGCTATCAGATGAAGGTTGACAGGCTTGTTAGCATTATTATGATACTCCTTGATAAAAAGCGTATAGGAGCACAGGAGTTAGCAGATATGTTTGAAGTTTCACCCCGCACAATTTACCGCGATATAGATACAATCAACATGGCGGGAATTCCTGTTCGCGGGGCATCGGGAGTGGGCGGCGGCTTTGAAATCTTACAGGAATACAAGATTGATAGAAAGGTTTTTTCGACTGCCGACCTTTCCTCTATCTTGATGGGACTTTCCAGTCTTTCCAGCATGATACGAGGTGATGAACTGGTAAACGCCCTTGCGAAAGTCA
>JAEZGK010000033.1 GCA_023437365.1 Bacillota bacterium | reverse complement strand
TCTTCAATAGCCAGATGTAGGCGGTGTAGCCGATGATCGACCCGCCGATCATCAGGTACGCAAGCGCCGCGAAGGAGCGGGCCGAAAGCAGGGCGGGATCGAATCGCTTGAGGTCCCCCATTGAAAGCGACAGGGTGAGCAGCAGCGCGCCGCCCAGGATCATCTGCATCCCGGTCCAGAGGAGCGGCGAACCCGGCTGGCTCGCCCGGCGGGAGTAAAGGGACCCTGAGGCCCAGAAAACCGACGCGCAGAGGAGCGCGACGATGCCCATGGGGTTCAGCTCGCCCGACGGTGAGCCCTTCGAACCAAGCACCAGGATGGCGATGCCGGAAAACCCGACGACGAGCCCAATCCATCCGCCCAGGCCGGGCCTCGACATCCCGGTCAGGCCGCCGATGGCGGCCATCCAAAGCGGCGCGGTCGCGACCATCAGCGACGCGATGGACGAGGGCACCGTCTGCTCCGCCCAGGCGACGAGGCCGTTGCCGCCAAGGAGCAATAGCCCCCCGACGATGCCCGCGTCCCGCCACTGCCGAAGCGCGGGCCGGGCGTCGCCCATGAGCCTCCGAACGATGTACAGCGCGCTGCCCGCGATCAAAAACCTCACGCCCGCCATCAAAAATGGGGGCATCGTCTCGATGGCGATCTTCATGCCCAGGTACGTGCCACCCCAGAACAGGTAGACGCAGGCCATCGCGAGGGCGATCAAAAAGGGCTTGGGCTGCGTGGGTGAAAGGCGGCTTTGCATGTAGATCCTCCTGTTGCCGCGAGGCGGCGCGTATTCCAAAGGAACTCTGGCAAATCCGGGGCGGGCGTGGTATCATGATCCAAACACACAAGGAGAAGACTTTATGGAGATCGAAATACTCGACGGGTACGGGCGTCTCGACGATGTAAAGGCGCTGTTCCGGGAGTACGAGGCGTCCCTGAGCGTGGACCTGTGCTTTCAGCACTTTGAGGCGGAGCTTTCCGGCCTTCCGGGCCGCTACAATAGGCCAGGCGGCAGGCTGTTCCTGGCGCTGGCGGGCGGTTCGCCCGCGGGCTGCATCGCGCTGCGTAGCCTGGGTGAAGAACGCTGTGAGATGAAGCGGCTGTACGTCCGCCCCGCCTTCCGCGCGCTGGGCCTTGGCAGGGCGCTGGCCGCGCGCTTGATCGAGGACGCAAGGGCCATGGGCCATCGCGAAATGCTGCTTGACACGCTCAAAGAGATGGGCGGCGCACAGGCGCTGTACGAGAAGCTGGGCTTCACGGACATCCCAGCCTACTATGAAAACCCGCTGCCCGGCGCGCGCTACATGCGCCTCCTCCTGTGATTTCCGGACCAACAATCTGCCCACGGTTCCGGCTATCCGCGCCGCAACCTCAGCGCATACCGATGGCAGAAAACCCTTAATCAGGGAGCCGCCCAGGAATCGCGTAGGACATCCCGCAGTTCCCCGCTAAAGCCCCAGAAGCCGCTCGGCGTTCTCATGCAGGATCCAGTCCATCTCGCAGGCCGTCAGCCCCAACTGCCCGAGCGTTTCCAGTTCCTCGCCGGGGTCCCACATCGGATAGTCGCTGCCAAACAGCACGCGCTGGGCGCCATAGCCACGGATGAGCGCGCGCGCCTCGGCATGCGATAGCGCGTAGAAGCTGCTGGAGCAGTCCACAAAGAGGTCCCGGCTTTTGAACGCAATGAGCGCCTCCTGCCATACGCTCCAGCCGCCGAAGTGCGCGCCGACGACCGTCAGCTTGGGGAACGCGTCCAGCACGCGCTTGAGGCGGCCCGGATTCGAGTAGTCAAAGCGATTGTCGCCCGTGTGAGCCAGGAGCGGAACCCTGCCCTGGATCAGGTCGTAGAGTTCGAAAAGCCTCGGATCATCCAGCGCCACCCGCTGCATGTCGGAGTGGATCTTGACGCCCTTGAGACCCAGCGCCAGCGCGCGCTCAAGCTCGCCCGCCATATCCTCCTGATCGGGATGAATGGTGGCGAAGCCGTACACACCCGGGTTCTCCCTGCACAGCCCGGCTATGAAGCCATTGATGGCGGCTGTCTGATTGGGCGTTGTCGCCACGGAATGGACGACGTACCCGTCCACGCCCGCCGCCCCGCCGATTTGTAATAGCGTCGAGAGCCTCCCGTCGAACTTTATAGGCAAATCGTAGAATTTGCCGATGCTGCCGCTGGCTTTCTCGGCGATGTTGTCCGGAAAGACGTGCGTGTGAAAGTCAATAATCATAGAATTCCCTCATTTCACCATGGTAGTATAACGCCACGCATCGCCCGATTCAATGGTAATTGGGTTGCATTTTGGGTAGAATTCTGATGGCGCGCCGGATTCCATTTGACGATCCCCGCTGGGGCCTATATAATGGGAAAGACACGGGCGCGCAGGAGATCGTTGCGCCCCGATGATTTGATGATAAAGCCGGGGTGTGGGCATGAAGGTGGTCGTGATTGACGGCGCGGGCGGCGGCATGGGCAAGGCGCTGGTGGAAGGGCTAAAAAAAAGGCTTCCGGGCGCCGAGGTGATTGTCGTCGGCCTCAACGCGCTGGCCACCGCGGCGATGCTGCGCGCCGGGGCGGACGCAGGCGCGACCGGGGAAAACCCGGTAAAGGTGGCCTGCCGTGACGCGGACATCGTGATGGGGCCCGTCGGCATCGCCTTTGCGGATGCAATGCTGGGCGAGGTAACGCCCGCCGCCGCGGAGGCGGTTCAACAGTGCCCCGCGGTCAAGGTGCTGGTGCCCATCGGCCGCTGTGGCGTGCGGATCGCCGGAACTGGCGGCCTGACGCTGGCGGCTGCCATTGAAGACGCGATAGGGCAGGCGCTCGCGCTGGCGGCGGGAACCTGCGGAGGTCAGGCGTGAAAAAGATCAAGGCGTTTTCCAAAAGATATCTGGGCCTCGCGTATGTAATCGTGGTAGCCATCATCCTCGTGGCGTGGGCGGTGCACACGGGACAATTGCCCATCGTCCTCAAACAGCTGAGCGGGCTGGACGGGCGCTGGCTCCTCGTGAGCGCGGCGCTTCTGGCCTCATACATCCTGCTCAGGACCTTGACGCTGTATGTCTATCTTAAAAGCGAGGGCAACAAGCTCGGCTTTGGGAAGTGCCTGACGGTCACCGGGATCGGCCAGTT
>JAEZGK010000001.1 GCA_023437365.1 Bacillota bacterium | reverse complement strand
ATGTACTTGTAGATCTCGTCGATGGAGATTTCGTAGATCAGCGAGTCAGGATCATTTGGAACGCTTCGAATACCGTCGATGTCCGTGAGGAATATCAGCTTCTCGGCGGCCAGCGCTGCGGCGATGTCGCCGGCCACGGTGTCTGCGTTGATGTTATAGCTCTCACCGTCCTCGCCCACACCGATGGGCGCGATGACGGGAATATATTCATCCTGCGTCAGCGTATTTAAAATCTTGGTGTTGATGTTGGTGATTCTGCCCACGCGGCCGTAGTCGAAGCCGTCGTCGCCCAGCAGCTTCTCCGCCTGCAGCAACATGGCGTCCTTGCCGCACAGGCCGATGGCCTTCGCACCGGCCACGCCCAACTGCGAGACGATTTCCTTGTTAATTTTGCCGGACAGTACCATCTGCACGATTTCCATCGTGGCCGGGTCTGTTACGCGCAGGCCGTTGTGGAACTTCGGCTCAATCTCATACTTCTTCAGAAGTGCGTTGATGTCGCCGCCGCCGCCGTGCACAACGATAGGGTTTACACCGACGTACTTGAGCAGTGTGATGTCCTGCATGATCTTTTTGGACAACTCTTCAGACAGCATGGCTGCACCGCCGTATTTAATGACAACTGTCTTACCGGAAAGCCTGCGGATATACGGCAGCGCTTCAATCAGTATATTGGCTTTTTCAATATATTTATCCATTTTATAAGTACCATCCTGTGTTGTTTAGTCCTTCAGTTTCATTGAACCCGCAGACGAGGTTCATGTTCTGTACCGCCTGACCCGCCGCACCCTTCACGAGGTTGTCGAGGCAGGATACCACAATGAGCCGGTTGACACGCTTGTCAAGGACATAGCCGATCGCGCAGTTGTTGGAGCCGTTCACGTGTTTAAGCTCGGGCAGCTTACTGCCTGTTACCTGCACGAATGGTTCATCTTTATACATCGCATATGCAGCCGCGATGTCAGCTTCCTTAACGCCCGCTTTGGGCGTTAAGTAGATGGTGGAGAGTATGCCGCGCTTAATGGGCAGCAGATGGGGTGTAAACGATACCGCGACCTTTGTACCCGCTGCGAGACTTAGCTCTTGCTCGATCTCCGACGTATGCCTGTGGGTGGCCACGCCATAGGCCTTGAGCGATTCATCCACCTCACAGAAGCTATTTGCCAGCTTTTCGCTGCGGCCCGCGCCCGTCACGCCCGATTTGGCATCGATGATGATGTCGTTTGGCAGGGCGACGCCCGCTTTCAGCAGCGGATAAACCGCGAGTATGGAGCAGGTGGTGTAGCACCCTGGGTTACCGATCAGACGCGCCACTTTGATGCGATCACGGTACAATTCCGGCATGCCATACACGCTTTCGGCCAACAGCTCAGGTTTAGCGTGCTTCATGCTGTACCAACTCTCGTAAACGGCGATGTCATTGTATCGGAAATCGCCCGACAGATCGATCACCTTCACGCCCTTGGCGGTCAGCTGCCCCGCGGTCTCGGCGGACGCCCCGTGCGGCAGGCAGGTGAACACGATGTCACTGTCCTTAACGACAGCGTCGTAATTCAGCTCCTCCAACACATAATCGTTTGAGAAGAAGCTGGGATATAAATCACTCATCTTCTGACCTGCGAAGCTTTTGGATACTGCGTGCGTCACAGTCACCTGTTGGTGAGCGGTGAGCAGCCGCATCAGCTCCGCGCCGGCGTATCCTGTGGCGCCGATCACGCTAGCCTTGACCATTAAAATGGCCTCCTCCTCTGAAATATTTATAATTATACATAAAAATGAATAAAAATGCAATATCTTTTTGTAACAAGTATTAGAAATATTTCTATTTAGATTATAAAAAAACCGAGAATCGCTAAAGTTTATGTTTTCTGATACCGATATACAAAATGAGTGAGTCTATGTAAGCGGTCACAACCCGTTTGAAAACAGAATAATTATCTATCCGATAATAGCAAAACTGTTGAAAAGCAGTGACGCAAAGCCAAGGGTCTAAGGTCAAAGACTATGACAGCCGGTTGCCGAAGAAGATACGCATATGATGTCTTTTTCATTTGGCAATGGCCTCTGTGGAAAGGCATTTTTTAATTCCAAAGCCACAGGGGACCATCACAATACCATTGACCTGACACCCAAACGAACCGAACGTCGAGAAGAAGCCAGGCGTTCGTCCGGAGGTAACAAATGAGAAAGACAAAGATCAGGTTTTTATACATCATACTAGCGGCCTCGCTGATGATCAGCGCGGCTATGGTAGCCGTGGGCGTTTCAAACTCACGTATCGTAGAAGCAGCAGCTGCCGCGACCCAAACGCCTGCTCAGCAGACCAGCCAAGCCAGTCCGATGGCGGACCCAACTGCAAACCCGACGGTCAGCCCGACGCCTAACTCCACGGAAAACGCGACAGTTAACCCAACGCCGGATCCTACGAAAGAACCGAAGGAAAACCCGACGCCGAATATGACGGCATCAGTTCAGCCTTCGGCAAAACCAACAGCCGAAGTATTCAAATCCGTGAAGGTTGAAGAGGTCAGCACTGTATCCGCCGGCACTGAAAAGGATAGCACTTCATTAGCAAACGCTAATTCCGCTGGCAAGATCTCCGCAGAACCCGTAGCGGCGGTTGGTGTACCCGGTACCAACAACAGGGTGACTGACCCGATTGCAAAGGCTCCGGTCATCGCCACCGATGATCCCGGCCAGGAAGCCACCGGTACCTACGCGATAGAGAACGGCCGCTTCGGAATCGACAACACAGGTGCCAACGCTCGGGCCACAACGGACGGCATCAACGCAGCGCTGAAATGGGCCAAGGAGCAAGGCTATAAATCGGTTAAGTTCGACAAAGGCACGTATATGGTGCAGTGCAACTGGCGTAACCGTTATATCGCTCCAACCGACGGCATACTGGTACCATCGGGACTTACGCTGGACCTTAACGGCTCAACGTTTAAGATGGAACCTAACAGCTATCCGGAATATACGGTATTCGGCATCGTTAATGCCAGCAACGTGACCATAAAGAACGGTACGTTGATCGGTGATCTGGACAGCCATGTATATGCGCCCAGCTCCGATTCTCCTAGTCACGAATTTGGCTTTGGCATCGTGATATCCGCCAGCACCAATGTGACCGTCCGCAACCTGAAGATCAGCAAGATGACAGGTGACGGCATCATCGTGGAAGGTTCCTACACCGCGCTGGCTGACGGCGGCAAAGTGTCCTCAAAGGTGCGTCTGCTGGACAACAAGATCTCGAACTGCCGCAGACAGGGTATCAGTGTCATTGGCATGAGGGACAGCGAGATAGCTGGAAATACCATTTACGGAATCAAAGGTACCGATCCGCAGTACGGCATTGATATCGAGAAAGAGCTCGACTATGTAGTTGACAAATTGAAGATACATGACAATGTGATTTATGATTGCTCGGGTGGTGCGATCAGCTGCCACAGCGGCACCGACTACGAGGTTTACAATAACGTGGTCAGCGGGAACATACTGACGGTATACTCGACTAACATCAAGGTGTATAATAACACCATCAAAAACAGCTTCATTCAGGTGATGCGTAGTTCCTCCAACATTACGGTGGAAGGCAACATTATGGATGGCGACAGCTGGGTACGTATCGATTGATTCTTGACACTAATGCATGATCTCAAGGGCCTCTCACCAATATAGATGAGGGGCCTTTTATATACTCAATATTCTATAACATAAAAGGTTGCGAGTCGGGGAGAGGGGATTTTTAATGTGGCATCAAGCAACTATTCAGCCAATATACTGAATAGCCTGGCTGGTTTCTGTGGCACCGGGTTGTTAATGTATAAGCCGCCTGACCAGCTTCCTAAAGTCTTTGTTCGTTAGCCATAGGCCGGCAAAAGCCACCACCGAGGCAATGACAGCACAGACAACGGCATTTTTAGCCAGCGCGAGCCAACCTGATTCCAGTGCGAGGATGTTCATAGCGAAGCCGCTGGCGAAGTAAGAAACGGTACAGAGGGCAGCCACAATTGCCAACTCACCATAAACCGTTATCCGGCGGCCAAACACATGGCCATAGACCAGCCGAAAGTTTCCGGGTTGCAGCACCAGATAAGCGGCAGCAATGGTTCCTATAAGCACGCCTGTGATGCCAAACGGCACAGCCAAGGCTACGGAAAGCACCAGATTGACAATAGCCTGAGCGATGGTGAACTTCTTGGACTCGGGATACAGCCCCCTTGCATCGCGCGCGGCATAAATCACCGGCATGAATAAGTAATCCGTGAGCATCAAGCCAAACAGCACGAGCGGGAGAGTGGGAATCAGGTATTCATGGCCGATCCATAATTCCACAAACGGGTTGGCTAGCTGAAGAAAAACAGGAATGATCACGCTGATACAGAAAAACGAGAAGGCAAGTAGTTGCTTGAATGCCTGATAGCTGTCCTCATCTTCTCGAGTGATTTTAAGCGCCAGCGTCGCGCGCATCCCCTCAATGATCCTATATATCACGACGTTGGGATAAGAGATCAGTGTGGCGAACGCGCCGTATATCGTGACGCTTTTTAGGGTGTTGAACAGCGACAGCACCACGCTGTCTGTATTGCTTGTTACCATGGATGATATCTGATGCACGTATACGGCATTGGTCATGTTGGACGCAACATACTCGGGGATAGCGGCCAGGTTGAAGGACGGGCCATATAGCTTTGTAATCAGACGCCGGTATACCAATTTGGACAATGCCAGGAAAACCAGGTTGATACAGAGTATCAGAGGCAGAGGCAG
>JAEZGK010000048.1 GCA_023437365.1 Bacillota bacterium | reverse complement strand
AATATCCGGATTGTAAAACCCTATAATCGCATAGGCAGCCAGTATCCCCAATGTAATCCAGAAAAGTGAGTAACGCTTATACAGAAGGAACATCAACAGAAACACTGACAGTGTAACCATAAGGCCGGTACGACTGCCGCTGATAAACAAACCGACGATGTTAATTAGTATGATGAGGCAATAGCGCAAAACATGTGCTGCATTCCCCTTCGGCATGCTGAGTATCTTATAAAGGCACAGTGTCACGACAAACTCAATTACCATCGCATAGTAATTTGCGTTCATAAACGTTGAAGGGATACGGTAACCAGGATCTTCTCCGTAAACGAAAAACTGAAAAAGCGCCACGCCGAAGCATACAATGCTGAGCCAGCAGCAAATTGAAACGCCCGTCTCAAACAACTCCCGTGTCATAAAGCGGTGCAGAAACATGCCGGTTAACACAACGACACTGACACCCAATGCAATGTATACGCCTGTTTTATTCTTGTAGGCAATGGCGACTGCCAACGCCATCACACAAAAAAGGGCGATATTCCAGACCACTGCTCTGGGCATCTCCTGAACAACTCCCGAAAACTTCTTGCTGGCAAACATATATACGATGATTGATAAGCATATTGCAACAGTCACATAGACCGATAACATCACAGAAATCAGCAGAACCAAGATGAATACGCCTTCGATGCCATACTGTCTGATTAAGTTTCTTAACATTAAATAGTGTAATCCTCCCCAAAACCGTGACAGTATACTTCAACTTTACGTATACTGTCAATCTTATAAAAGACGCTTAAGTACAAAACAGATTACGTCTTTTGCATATATGACGACGGTTTCGAGAGAAAAGTTCATATTATAGGGTTTTTTATAGCAATTTGGGGAATGATGCAGATTGAAACGATGACGAGAAAAAAATAGAACAAAGTAAACTTTGCTCTATTCTGGTGCCGAAGACCGGACTTGAACCGGTACGGTGTTGCCACCGCGGGATTTTAAGTCCCGTGCGTCTGCCGATTCCGCCACTTCGGCATGGCACACCCCAAAATTATAATTTCAGGGAAATCTGATATAATTTTGGGCCTCTGTCTCCAGAAGCCCGTTTTTGTTAACTGGAGGCGCCACCCGGATTTGAACCGGGGCATAAGGGTTTTGCAGACCCGTGCCTTACCACTTGGCTATGGCGCCATACTCGCTCAGCATATATTCACTATATGCCCGAGGATTCATTTTTATCCCCCCGGCTGAATGACAGCTCGGGGGGATTTTGGAGCGGAAGACGGGATTCGAACCCGCGACTTCGACCTTGGCAAGGTCGCACTCTACCACTGAGTCACTCCCGCAAGAGTATGCGTTCTTCGTTTGAAGCCGATATTGGCGACCCGGAAGGGACTCGAACCCTCGACCTCTAGCGTGACAGGCTAGCGTTCTAACCATCTGAACTACCGGGCCAATATGGTGGGAACAGTTGGGCTCGAACCAACGACCCTCTGCTTGTAAGGCAGATGCTCTCCCAGCTGAGCTATGCTCCCATAACGCTCGGCGTAAACGAGAACGCTGCGATATTGTATAATACACATGTGTCCCTGTCAAAACCAAAAGAGCGCGATTATTGATAATTAATTAACGATTCCTCTCTTTATATCTCTTTTTCTCCAAATAGCTGGTATTATCGCTATCTTCTTTTCTCCAACTCGGCAAAAACCTCGGCGGGCTTTAACCCCCGTTCACTCAGCATCACCAGCAGGTGATAGAGTAAATCAGCGGATTCCAGGCGTATCTCATCAGGCGCAGCATTCTTCGCAGCGATGATGACTTCGGCGGATTCTTCCCCCACCTTCTTCAATATTTTGTCGATGCCTTTGGTGAATAGGTAGTTGGTGTACGAGCCCTCCTTGGGGTTTGCCTTGCGGTCTTCGATGACGGCAAACAGCTCGTCTATGATCCCATATCCGCCCGAATAAACCCCGTCACCATACAAAGACTCAAAGAAGCACGAATAGCGCCCCGTATGGCACGCAGGGCCCTCCTGAGACACCAGCGCAAGCAGAGTATCACCATCGCAATCCACTTTGAGCTCGTGCAGCTTCTGTGTGTGCCCGGAGGTCTCGCCCTTGCGCCACAGCTGCTGACGGCTGCGTGAGTAATACCACATGTCGCCCGACTCCAGCGTTTTTTGCAGAGACTCGGCGTTCATATATGCCACCATCAGTACGGCATGCGTTTTGATGTCCTGCGTGACCACCGGCACTAGGCCTTTATCGTCAAACTTTACCTGATTGATATCCATAATTCCTCCGTTACATCCTCACCGGTATGTTTTGTTGTTTGAAATATTCTTTCACTTCGCGCACCGTCATCTCGCCATAGTGAAACAGCGACGCCACCAGCACCGCGTCCGCACCCGCGTCCTGCAGCACATCTCTGAAGTGCTCCATTTTGCCTGCGCCGCCCGACGCAATCACGGGAATACGCACCGCATCCGCTATGGCCTTAGTGATGCCGAGGTCATAGCCATCCTTGGTGCCGTCGGCGTCCATACTGGTCAGCAA
>JAEZGK010000032.1 GCA_023437365.1 Bacillota bacterium | reverse complement strand
ACACCCAGCTCACCGCCCAGTTCAACTTCTACAACGTGCACTACAACGCGACCCACCTGGTGGGCACCTCCGGCGGCAACACGCAGGACATGATTGAGTCGCTTCAGATGATCGCGGACGGCAGGCTGAACCCCTCCGGCATGATCACCCACATCGGCGGCCTGGACGCGGTCATCGACACCACCATGAACCTGCCCAAGATCCCCGGCGGCAAGAAGCTGATCTACACCGGTATCTCCATGCCGCTGACCGCCATCGAGGACTTCAAGGAGAAGGGCATGGCCGATCCGACCTTCGAAAAGCTCGCGCAGCTCTGCCCCGACGGGCTGTGGACCAAGGAAGCGGAGGATTTCCTGCTTCAGCACGCCACACCCATCAACGTCTAAAAGGCAAATGAAATCTGCCAAGGCATCTTTCATTTGCGGATATGGGCCGGTTTCCTAAAACGCTGCGGCATTTTCGGGCGGAAACCGGTGCGGGAATGCTTTCCCTGTCGGCCGGGCAGGCTCGGCCTTTGAGGGAAAGCCAAATCCGCCGCACGAGTCGCCGGATTTGCATTGAAACTAGAGAGGGCTTCGGCCCTCTCTAGCTCTCCCCGGGGAAATGGAAATCCCGGCCAATCTTGTTTGTCGTCGTATGATCGACCCGAAAATGGACGCGCCAGCGGACATTTTCACTCTGTGAGGGTTCCAAGGGGAATCATTCCCCTTGGCGGGGCGCGGGGCGGAGTCCCGTCGTAATCCCGTCCTCAAGGAGGCTTCATGGGCACTATTGTGGTGGTTGGCGGCCTGAACATCGACATCATCGGAACGCCTTTTGAGGAGCCGCTTGCGGGCGACAGTAGCCCCGGTGCCGTGCGGGTCTCCATGGGCGGCGTGGGTCGCAACATCGCGCGGACGCTGCGGAAGCTGGGGGACGCGGTGTAGCTGATCGCGCCCGTTTCGCAAGGTTCGGACGGCGTGTTCGCGCGGCTGGACTGTGCGCATCTGGGCATCGGCCTTGACGCCGCGCTGGACGTGGACGCAAGCTGCCGCTACCTGTGCGTCAACGGCCCAGACGGGGATCTGCGCCTCGCGGTCAACGACATGGCGGCGATGGAGCGACTGACGCCGGAGGCGATTGAAAAGCGGCTTCCGCTCATCAACGCAAGCGACCTGATCGTAGTGGACGCGAACCTTCCGAAGGCCGCGCTGGAAGCCCTCGCGGCCCACGCCCGGCGTCCATTGGTGGCCGACCCGGTGTCCGCGCCCAAGGCGGTTAGGATGCGGGACATCCTGAAGCATCTCACCGCGATCAAGCCCAACCGGGCCGAAGCGGCGGCGCTGACGGGGCTGGCACCGGATGGCGCGCCCGAGGCGCTGGCGGAGGCGCTTATCCAGTTGGGCGTTCGCCATGTGTACCTGTCACTGGGCGCTGAGGGCATGCTGTACGCAGGCCCAGAGGGGATGTTCTTGGCGCCCGCCGAAGTTCAATGCGGGCGCAACTACAACGGCTGCGGCGACGCGGCCACCGCCGCCATCGCCCACGGACTGGTCCAAAACCTCTCCGCCCGGGAGATCGCGAAACTTGCGATGCAGGCCGCGGCCGAGCAGGCGCAGGAGGCGTAGGAGAAGGCGAGGGAACACCGGGGCGCTGCCCCGCACCCAGCCAGGGGAATGATTCCCCCTGGACCCTGCACAATAGAGTAGTGATCAAGCAATGCGCAAGTTGGCGCGGACGTCGTCCGGGAGGGAAATATGAATAAGCATCTTCTGATCTCCGAGGAAGTACAAAAGGCGCTGGCGGAAGGGAAGCCGGTGGTGGCGCTGGAGTCCACGATCATCTCCCACGGCATGCCTTACCCTGAGAACGTGGAGACGGCGCTGAAGGTGGAAAAGACGGTGCGCGACGCGGGCGCAGTGCCTGCGACCATCGCGGTCCTGGGTGGCAAGCTCTGCGCCGGGCTGACCGAGGCGCAGATCGAGTACCTCGGAAAACTCGGGACAAAGGCGCTCAAGGCCAGCCGCCGCGACCTGCCGGTCCTGGTCTCGAAAAAGCTGGACGGCGCGACGACCGTGGCGGCGACCATGATCATAGCGTCCCTCGCGGGCATCCCCGTGTTCGCCACTGGCGGCGTGGGCGGCGTGCACCGGGGCGCGGAAGTGACCATGGACATCTCCGCGGACCTTGACGAGCTGGCAATGACCCCTGTGGTCGTGGTCTGCGCGGGCTGCAAGTCTATCCTCGACCTCAAGCTGACGCTGGAGTACCTGGAGACGCGCGGCGTGCCGGTGATCGGCTATGGGACGGACGAACTGCCCGCCTTCTACACCCGTAAAAGCGGCCTTAAGGTGGACTACCGCCTCGACACGCCGGAGGAGATCGCTGCCGCGTTCGACGCGAAGCGCGCGATGGGCCTCGCGGGTGGCATGCTGGTGACAAACCCCATCCCGGAGGAATACTCGATGGACCCGGCGGTCATCAGCGCCGCCATCGACGGAGCGGTCGCCGAGGCGAACCATCTGGGCATCGGTGGAAAATCGCTGACGCCGTTCCTGCTCGATAAAGTGAAGAAGATCACCGGCGGCGACAGCCTCGCCTCCAACATCCAGCTGGTGCTGAATAACGCCGCGCTCGCCGCCCGGATCGCCGCGGCGTTGAAGGAGGCGTAGGGAACGTGG
>JAEZGK010000108.1 GCA_023437365.1 Bacillota bacterium | reverse complement strand
CCTGGAACACTACGGCTGGAAGTGGTGGAAGAAGCAAACCATCGACCTGCCGCAGGTCCAGATGGAACTGGTCGACATCCTGCACTTTTACCTGTCGCACACGATCGTTCAATCGGCAGGCGACGTCGAGGCCGCCGCGCGCGCGCTGGTCGCTGACCTGGCCTCGCCCGCCACCGTCACGCTGGACGGCAAGACCCATGACCTGGCCGCCTTGAACGTGCCGGAATTGCTCGAGCTGATCGGCGGCCTGGCCGTATGCGGCCGCGCCAGCTTCAAGGTCCTGGAGCAGACCATGACCGCGTGCGACATGACGTGGAACGACGCCTACACGCAGTACGTGTCCAAGAACGTGCTGAACATCTTCCGTCAGCAGCACGGTTACAAGGAAGGCACCTACATCAAGATCTGGAACGGCGAAGAAGACAATGTCGTGCTCGCCCGCCTGCTGTCGCAGCAGGATCCGGCCAGCGCGGACTTTGCCGACGTCCTGCATCGCGAACTGGAAGCGGCATACTCGCGGCTGTAAGCCGCAGCGGACCCCCCAAAACAAACGCCGCAATCTGAACTGACCCCCGAGAGTTGGACATTGATCCAACCTTCGGGGGTTTTTACTGACCTTCCCCCGCAAATTGGACAGTTCAAAACTGGAGGGTGGCTGCCTCTGTTGGTTGCACTGACCACTTTTGGACGTACTCACACGGGGTCAGATGGCCGAGTGAGCCGTGGGGACGGTGATGGTTGTAGTCGTCCTGCCAAGCCTGAAGTTTTTGCCGCAGGTCGTGCAGCGTGATGAATTCGTGCAGGTTAAGGAATTCATCACGCAGTCGGCCGTTGAACGATTCGATCAGCCCATTATCGGTCGGCTTGCCGGGGCGCGTGTAATCGAGCTTGATGCCGCGTCGGTATGCCCAGTCGTCCAACGCCCGAGACGTGAATTCCGTTCCGTTATCCACGGTGATTGCCTTGGGCCAGCCGCGCAGAACCGCAGACCGGTCCAGCGCTTGGCCGACGCACCGGCCAGTCTGCCGAAAGTTGGCCTCTAGGCACACACTCTCGCGACTCCATTGATCAATGACGGTCAGGATGCGAACGCTGCGCCCGTCTAGCATCTGATCATGGACGAAGTCCATGCTCCAGTGCTGGTTCGGCCCGGTCGGCACCGGCGGCTTGCCCCGAAGTAGCGCAATGCGTTTGCGGCGCTTGACCTTCATTCGCAGTTGCAAGCCCTCCAGGCTATAGAGACGATAGACACGCTTCTTGCCTACGTTCCAGCCTTCGCGTTGCAGCATCACCAACACACGTCGGTAGCCGAACCTCGGACGACTCAGGGCGATGTCGCGGATGCGCTGGCGCAGCGCACTTTGGTCTCGCGCATGACTCTTCGCGTACCAGGTCGACCGTTGCAGCAACGCGAGTGCGCAAGCGCGTTGCACGCTGATCTGGAAGCGCTCGTGCATCCAAGCCGCCAGCTCGCGCCGTTTGGCGGCCTTCAGACTTTTTTTCGCACCACCTCCTGCAGGATCTGCTTGTCCAGCGTCAGATCAGCGACGATGCGTCGCAGGCGTGCATTCTCGTCCTCAAGCTGCTTGAGCTTACGCAGTTCACTCACGCCGAAATCGGCGTATTTCTTCTTCCACGTGTAGAAAGTCGCCTCGGACACACCGAGTTGCCGACATACATCGACCACCGGTGTGCCGCTATCTGCCAGTCGCAGCGCATAGGCGATCTGCTCTTCGGTAAATCTTGACCGTTTCATGGCTTCTCCTCGCCCCGCTCGGGGCGCTGAGAAGCAACCTTACCTCTAGTTTTGACCTGTACGGATATTCCGGGGGCACGTCACACGGGTACGGTAGAGGATGCTGAGCGGCTGGTACGTATGCTGGAAACGCGGTACCAAGACCGTTTGACCATTCGACGTTTGACGCGCGAAGAAGCTATCGCGGCGTTAGAGGATGCCGCAGGGTTTCCGGGCGGTTCCGTCGTGGTGGGATCTATCGCAATGGGTGCCGACGATACGATGGAGGTGATCGTCTGGCAGCGTATGACTCCGCTTACCCGCTACGCAAATCCTTTCTTGCAAGTATTTGAACGCGGTGTAGCAGGAGGCGTGGCGTTTTTTAGCTTTCTCAACCTCAAGGCGGCAATACTCGACCTGGATTTGAACGGTCAGAAATGGAAATCCAGCTGGACCAGTCTAGTAGCAGCAATCATGGGAGCCGGAAGCGCAACCAACGGCGTGCTCATTGCTACACGAGCGCTGATGCCACGGGTTTATCTGCGCGCATCCATTTCAGCGGTCGTGCTGCAGCGTATTGCCAGCACCGGATCATTACGACTGTTCGGTTACGGCGGAGCCGTGGCAGATGCTATTTCGAACTGGTTTAAGTCTGGCGAGCAACGAAGGGTCGGCAATCAAGAGGCTGCTACTGCTTACGCGGTTGCAGGCCTGGGATTGGGTCTAGGCGGAGCAGCACTTACAACGGGCGGCGCCGCGCTTGCGGCAGGACTCGGATTGGCAGGAACCGTGGCCACTGTGCCCGTCTGGGGGTGGATTGCGGCGGGCTTAATACTGCTAGGGACTGGATTGTGGTGGCTCACCAAGGGCGATCAGGCTCAGTTCGTTCCCATTGGCTACTGGCTCAATGACGGAAGCTTCGGCAAGCATGAGTTGCTTGGACGGCCGGCGATCGTCAGGTACGAAACGCTTGATCAGGAGAATCGGGGCTACGTCCAGGCGATTTATGCCCCGCAGCGTTTGGATGCTGATTGGCATATGACAAGTAAGACTCTGATTGTGAAAATCATTTATCCGCTTGACGGTGCCATTCAGAGG
>JAEZGK010000055.1 GCA_023437365.1 Bacillota bacterium | reverse complement strand
CACGCGCAGAAGCGTCACGGTCCCCACCACGTTGGTCTGCACGAAGGCCATCGGGCCGTCGATCGAGCGGTCGACGTGGGTTTCCGCCGCCAGATGGATGACTGCCGTCGGACGGTGCGTGGCGAAGACGCGGCGCAGCTCCGCCTCGTCGCACACATCCACCCGCTCGAAGGCGTAGCGCGGGCTGCCGGCGAAGGGGGCGAGGCTTTCCAGGTCCGCGGCGTAGGTGAGCTTGTCCAGGTTGACGACCGACGCCGCCGTGTTCGCCAGGACCCAGCGGATAAAGGCGGATCCGATGAAACCGGCCCCTCCCGTCACCAGTATGCGCATGCCACTTCCCCTCTGCGGCGCCCTGCGGCGCGCCTTCGCGTCAAAACAGATCCACAGCCGCGGCCAGGGGCGGGGCCACCGCGTCCTTGCCCGAGAGCACCGCCCCCGCCATGGACGGCCAGGCGATCCCCAAAGCCGGATCGTTCCACAGGATGGCCCGCTCATGCTCGTGAGAATAAAACGCATCGACCTTGTAGGCGACGATGGTGTCCGGCTCCAGCGTGCAGAAGCCGTGCGCGAAACCCACCGGAACCAGAAGCTGCTCCAGTCCGTCGGCGCTCAACTCCACCGTCGCATGCCGCCCGAAGGTCGGCGAGCCGCGGCGGATGTCCACCGCGACATCAAGGATGCGACCGCGCAGGACGCGGACCAGCTTGGTCTGGGCCTCCGGGTGGAGCTGGTAATGCAGGCCGCGCACCGTGCCCGCCGTGGCCGACAAGGATTGGTTGTCCTGGACCCAGTTCCGCTCCAATCCGTGACCGGCGAAGGTGCGGGCGCTCCAAGTCTCGACGAAATAGCCCCGGGCATCCCCGAACCGTTTCGGAACGATCAGCTGGACGTCGGGCAGAGCCGTTGGGGTAACCTGCATGGCGAAGTCGGGGTCCTTTGGCGGAATGAGCCTCTTATGACGGGCCGGAACGGCTTTTCAAGCGCTTTGTGCGGGAAGAATGGCCTTCCCGGACCGCCGGACCGTTCACACGCCCCGTATTCCGAGCGGCTCTACCGCGCGCACGAGGTCGTATTTCATCAGGTGGACGAGGCTGCGCACCAGCAGGATCTGGCGTTCCGGCGGAACCAGGGACGTCAGCTCCTGCACCGTGCGGCCCGGCGGGTCCAGCGCGTCGAGCGCCAGGACGAGGTCGCCGGACGGGGACAGGACGCCGCGCGCCGGAGAGTTCATCGGCTCGGCCTGGAGCACCGCCAGGGCCTCCGCGGCCGCGGCCCGCGTGACGCCGGCGGCGCGCACCAGCCGCATGTCCGGTCCCAGCGCGCGCGTGGGATAGGCCTGGAACATGCGCAGCGGATCGGGGCACAGCGGGTTGCCGTCGCCGGTACGGCGCGGCGCGCGTTCCTGGGCATGCCGGCGGATGTCGGACAACTGGCGCCAGACCTCCAGATACTGCGGGATGATGACCCTCCAGTCGAAGGTGGCGGCGGCGCGGGCGCGCCCCGCCTCCCCCATCCGGCGGCGCAGGCCGGGGTCGGTGGCCAGCAGGGCGTAGGCCTCGGCCGCGGCTTCCACGTCCACCGCGGTGATCTGCGAGGTGCGGCCGATGAAATAGTCGTAGCTGTCCAGCCCGGCGTCGTAACGGTCGGCGAGGTCGAGCCCGGCCCCCGGCGGCGGCAGGACGGTCGGCACGCGGAACCCGTCGACGCCGTGGCGCACCGTCTCGCGATAGCCGTTCCAGTCGGTGACGACGCAGGGCAGCCCGGCGGCCATGGCCTCCACCGGGGTGATGCCGAAGGTCTCCTGCACATTGTCCACCAGCGACGTGAACAGGTCGGCGGCGGCCCAGACGCGGGTCCGCACCCCCGGCTTGCGTCCGTCCAGGAAGATGGCGTTGACGCTGGGGCAGTAGCGCCGGGCCCCTTCGATGAAGGCCGCCTCGATGGCGCCGTTGCCGAACCAGCCGGCCTGGATCAGGTGCATCCGCTTGCCGGTCCGCCGGGCGGCCCGCTCCAGCGCCTGGTACATGGGAATGGGGTGCGCCTTGGCGTGGAAGCTGAGACGGCCCACGAACAGCACCGCCACGTCGTCCTCGCCGATGCCGAGCGACGCGCGTTCCGCCGCGCGGACGGACGGATCGAAGCGGAAGGCGTCGGTGTCCACGCCGAGCGGGATCACCGGCAGGTTCGGCAGCGGCACCTCGGCGGCGCCCAGCCGATCGCGCAGATACTCCGCGTAGGGGTGCAGGATCGCCTCCACCGAGGAGCGGGCCGCCCAGGAGGTGCAGATCACCGCGTCCCAGGGCTGCACCGGCGCGGTCGCCAGGGCGCCCAGCACCTGCGGGGATTCGGACGTGGTATGGGTGATGCCGCACAGGCTGTAGGCCCGCTGGTCGCGGCTCCGGCGGCGCCAGGCGAAGTGATCGACGCCCGGCCCCGGCACGAACAGGCAGCCGACGGCGGCGAGGCGCGACGGTTCCCCGGTCGGGTAGAGCGACACCTTGCGCCCCGGCGCGTGCTTGGCCGCGAGCTCGACGAACAGGCGGGCCATCTCCATCCCATCGGCGTGGCAGGAAAAGCCGTCCAGTCCGGAATGCCGAAAGAAGCCGACCAGGAAGGATTCCCCTGCGACATGGCGGCCCTTGAGGTCGGGCCTTGCGGTCTCGTAACCGTCGGGGTGGAAATAGATGGCGGCGTTGGACACGGGCGGCGGGCTTTCCGGCAAAGGACGAAGAAAGGAATGGGCGTTGACCCGGCGGGAGAGTAACCGGGCCTTGCGGACCGGGCAACGAGTGCCTTAGCCGCCCCTCACGTCCGGAGCGGGAAATCGGGCGCGCAGGCCGGACATCGGCTCCGCGCCGAGCGCGGCGGACCATTTCCGGCGGAACAACAGGGCGTCCTCCTCCAGCCGCCCGCCGGGGCTGCCCGGTGGTATGGCCGGCGATTCGGGCCAGGCGGGGCGGAGATCGGCGAAGGGCGTACAGACGTTGCGGTAGCCATGGGCCAGGGCCGACAGGCAGAGATCGGGCACGGCATGGCCCGGCGAGAAGCGGGAATCAAAGCCTCCCACCTCCTGCAGCACGGTTCGGCGCATCGCCAGGGCGGCGGTGGGCACCGCCGCGCAGTTGCGCACGCAGCCCATGTCCCCGTCCAGCGGCGCCACGGCGCCGTCCGCTCCGATGCCGAGACCGGCCCGGACGGGTCGCCCGTCGGGCGCGCGCAGCACCGCTCCCGCCACGCCGATGTCGGGCGACCGGGCAAGATCGACCAGGGCGCGCAGCCAATCCGGCGACGCGGGCTCCACCTCCTCGTCCAGCAGGACCAGCAGTTCCGTGCGGGCTTGAGCGATGGCCGCGTTCCAGGACGCGACCGCCCCTTCGAAGCTGCCGTCTTCGATGGTCAGCAGACGGAGACCGGGATGGCCGGTCCGGGCCAGCACCGCAGCGGCCCTGCGCCCGCGCAGAATCAGTGTGACCGGCGGATTGTCCAAGCCCCCGCGGCGAATGCGGAACAGGCCGGGCCGGCCACCGGGCAGCACCTCGGCACCGGCGCCGTAGCGGGCGGCGGCGTGGTCGGCAAGGGCCTTGCGGAGGCCGGGATCGGCGCCGGGGGACGGGCCCGCCCCTCCGCCCCGGCGATGGAGGGGAAGCGGGATGCGATGGACCCGGTCGGTGGCGCGCGCGATCCGCAGGGCGAGATCATGCTCCGCGGCGTCGCCGAAACCGGGACGGAAGCCCCCCAGCCCGACGAGCAGCGTTTTGCGGACCACCATCAGGCGTCCGACATAAGGGCAGGATTCCAGATGCTCCGGCGACCAGCCGGGCTTGACGATGGGCTGCCCGCCGGGGCCGGTCCCGTCGGTATAGAGGGCATCGGCGCCGGGATGGCGGCCGATCGCCTGCGCGACCTCGATCAGCGCTTCCGGTTCCAGCGTGTCGGCGGCGCCGAGAAGCGCCACCCAGGCGCCGGACGACATCTCCACCGCCGTGTTGGCCGCCCCGGCAAGGCCGGGAAACGGCGCCTCCCGGCGGATGCGGATGCGGGCGTCCGCGCCGCGGAGCGCGGCGGCGGCGGG
>JAEZGK010000093.1 GCA_023437365.1 Bacillota bacterium | reverse complement strand
TTTGAACAGAAGCGAACATTTATGTTCGATTATGACAAACAATATCGGCAGGATGTCAGGGAACCAGTGTGTTAGGGATGCCTGTATCCTTACTCGTTACTATTCAAGGAGTTTTGCAACAGCCCCTTTTTGTCGGATCTAACTGCCGAGAGTTATTCCTGAGCAGCCAGCGTCTCCCATAACTCCAGCAGCTCCAGCAGTCTGTCCTCTATGTTCTTTTTCTCATTATTCAGCTCCAGAAGCTTCTGGACATTTGTAAATACCTCTTCCTTTGTCAAAAGTCGGTCAATTTCTTCGTTCCGAGTCTCCAATTCATGGATTTCATCCTCGGTCTTCTTCAAATCGTTCTTTCTCTTTCGTGCACGGGCCTGCTCTTCTTTCTGTTGCTGCCAGCTCAGCTTGTTTTCACTATCTACGTCTGTAGAGCTATTGGACGAGGAATAGGAAGGGAAGGAGGCAGGAAAAGCATTGACACGGGAACCGCTGCCTAGGCTGCCAGAATTCTCTGATGACACTTTTCCTGAATCGGAGGTCCTCTTCAGATAGGCTGCTTCTACCTCGGGCTTTTTCTCCAGATAATAATCATAGTTTCCGATATAATTCAGAAGAGACTGTTCGGTAAGGTCAAGAATTCTGGTGGCGGTTTTGTTGATAAAATATCGGTCATGGGATACATACAATACAGTACCGCTGTAATGATTGATGGCATTCTCCAGGATTTCCTTAGAGGCAATATCCAAATGGTTGGTCGGCTCGTCGAGAATTAGAAGATTGGCTTCGGAAAGCATAAGCTTAGCCAGCGAGACTCGTCCCCGTTCGCCGCCACTGATATCCTTAATCCGTTTGAAGACATCATCCTCGGTAAAAAGAAAAGCAGCCAGGATATTACGGATGGAAGTATTATCCAGATGGGGATAGGCATCCTGTAATTCGTCAAACAGGGTTTTCTCCGGGTCCAGTACCTGATGCTCCTGATCATAATATCCGACGTGGACCTTGGTTCCGATCTTTACTTCCCCATGGTCTGCCATAACCTGTCCATTGATGATTTTTAGTATCGTCGTTTTGCCCGTTCCGTTATTCCCGATGACAGCAACCTTTTCTCCGCGTTTGATATCAAAGCTTAAGTCAGTAAAAAGCGTCAGTTTATCATAGGATTTACTTAGGCCTGTGACAGTCAGTACATCATTTCCGCTGACAATTCTTGGCTCCAGCGTAAAATGAATCTGAGCATTTTCAGTTGGTCGCTCGACACGCTCGATTTTCTCCAGCATTTTTTCACGGCTTTCTGCACGCTTGATGGATTTCTCCCGATTGAAGGAGCGAAGCTTTGCTATGACCTCCTCCTGGTGCTTAATTTCCTGCTGCTGGTTTAGATACTGCTTCAGCATCGCATTCACCAGCATGGATTTCTTTTCTGCATAGGCGGAATAATTTCCTTCAAAGGTTGTAGCTTTGGTGTGATCGAGTTCCACTACCTTAGATACTACCTTATCCAGAAAATATCGGTCATGGGCTACGACAATAACTGCTCCGTTATAGTTTAACAGGAAGGTCTCCAACCACGCGATTGATATTAAGTCTAGATGGTTGGTGGGCTCGTCGAGAAGGATGATATCAGGTTTTGACAGCAGAAGCTTTCCTAGTGCAATTCTGGTCTTCTGACCACCGGAGAGCATATTGACCTGTTTGCTAAATTCCTCCTCACCAAACCCGAGACCCTTAAGTATCCCGATCACCTCACTCTGATAAGCATAACCGTTCTTCTGCTCAAACTCATGGGTCAGCCGGGTATAGCTATCAAGCATTTGTTTTAATCGGTCACCCTCGGCATGCTTCATATCCTGCTCCAGAGAACGGATATTTCTATCCAGATCGATGACATCCTGCTTTACTGTCATCATTTCTGCCAGTATGGTATTTTCCGAGGAAAGATTCTGATGCTGGGCAAGATAACCAATGGTACTTCCCTTGGATAGGATAACATCACCCTCGTCCGCAGGTATTTCCTTCATAATTATTTTTAATAAGGTAGACTTTCCGGCACCGTTGATACCGACAATTGCAACCTTTTCCCTATCATTGACATGGAAGGATATGTTCTGCAGTATCTGATCCGTACCGAAGGCTTTACTTATATTCTGACATGCTAAAATCATATAAATCTCCATTCTCCAGGATAATTCTGGCTTTTCAGAATTATCTTCATACTAATTGAGGATAGCGTATTGTGGTATGACTTGTATTCCATTTGTGAATTGTTTACTCATTTACACTACTCATTGCCCTCTATTTTAACATAGGAAATTTATCAAGTAAAGAAGAGTTGCATAAGGTAATAGCTCATGACAGGGCAGCACCGTGTGTTTGATAAGACATGAGAAAAGACATGAGAAAAGACATATATTTATAAGAAAGCTATCCTAATAGTATTAGATTGACTTATTATTAACAATCTTATATAATGAATAATAGATTTAGCCAGAGAAGGAGGAAAATCATTGTACAAGAAGGAAATTTCCAAAGCAGTAATTAATAGATTACCTAGATATTATCGTTACTTGGGAGATTTGCTGGAGAAGGATGTAGTACGCATCTCCTCGAAGGAATTAAGCGAAAAGATGAAGGTAACAGCGTCTCAGATCAGACAGGATCTGAATAACTTTGGTGGTTTTGGACAGCAGGGTTATGGCTATAATGTAGAATATCTCCATTCTGAAATCGGTAAGATATTGGGATTGGATACGAAATATAGTATCATTATCATCGGAGCAGGTAACCTTGGACAGGCACTTGCCAATTATGTGGATTTTGAACGCAGAGGCTTTTTTGTAAAAGGTATTTTTGATATCAATCCGAAGCTGATCGGGACACAGATCAGAGGCAATATTGTACGATCAGCCGATGAGCTTGAGGAATATATAAGGAATAATAAAGTTGATATTGCCGCAATCACAGTGCCGAAGACAAAGGCTCCTCAGATTGCAGCCGAACTTGTTAAATGGGGTATCAAGGGAATCTGGAACTTTGCACCGACAGACCTTAATCTACCAAAGGATGTTACGGTTGAGAATGTGCATCTTGCAGAAAGCCTTATGAAGCTGTCATATAGATTATCAGGAAAAGATGACATGAAGGAATAGCAGTCTGCCGGAATTGAAGGGGCGTTATTTATGGGAAGAAAGGACAAAAGACCGGATTTTATTCATATAATCAGGGACAAGAAGCTGCCTATCCTGACTTTGGATAATCGCTGGCACGAACTTTTTCCGGAGGAAAAAAAGAATGTACTGATCCGTGAGCTGGAGCATAAGGTGAATCAGCTTCTAAAGAAACAGGGAAGATTGGTGAACGGTATTAAGGATATGAAGGAGCTCAAGAGTATTCTCCTGAAGGATATTGTTGTAAATATGGATACAGGCAGAGAGCCTGCCAGGAAAGCTAAGGATAGAAAGCTTGACCGCAACAAACATTATGTAAATGAGATTAATTCCAAGACAGAGATCGCTATGGAAGAGCTTGCGGAGCTACCTTATCAAATCAAACGGGTAAATGAAGAGCTGACGGCCGAAAGCATTCGGATATTCTATGAACAGCTGGAGGAGAATCGGGAAGAGCTTGAGGAAGTAACGGAATGGATCAATAATATCAGAGAGGAATTAAAGACGAAGCTTCTGATCAAACAGGATCTGGAAGCGAAAAATTCCTTGATATATACATATATGCATGATATTCTGGGGGCAGAAATCATGGAAATGGTTGATAAAGAGCAGAATAAAAGGTAAAATAAAACAGGGGTAAGCGATAGGTTCGCAATCCCCTGTTTGTGTATTTATATTTCTATAGGATTAACCGGAAGGAACGGAGAGTTGCCATGATTACCGGAATTGGGGTAGATTTGATTGAAGTCGGAAGGGTACAAAAGGCATGTCAGAAGGATAGCTTTCTTCGAAGGTGCTTTACAGAGCTTGAGCAGAAACTCATCGAGGCGGATATAAATAAGGCGGCAGATAATTATGCAGTAAAGGAAGCGGTGGCCAAGATGCTTGGTACCGGCTTTCGAAAATTTGCACTTATGGATATTGAAGTACTGCGTGACCCTGTTGGAAAGCCATATGTCATCTTACATGGAGAGGCGGAGAAGCTTGCAAGGGAACAGGGGATAGCTATGATCCATGTATCGATCTCCAACACCAGGGAGTATGCAAATGCATTTGTGGTTGGCGAAAAGTGAAAGAGGGATGCGTCATGAAGTATTCGGTTGATTCGAAAGGTATGAAATATATTGACGATTATTCTGTGTATAAGCTTGGAATTCCTGCTATGGAGCTGATGGAGCGTGCTGCTTCTGCTTTGGTAGATAGGCTGCTTCATAGAATTGAGAGGTCAGACCGTATCCTGGTTGTCTGCGGTCCCGGCAATAACGGCGGTGATGGTGTGGCGGCAGCCAGGCTTTTACATCTGAAGGGGTATGTCGTTGCCATAACGCTTCTGGGGGAAGAGGCTCAGTGTTCTGCACAGATGAAGGCACAGCTTATAAAGGCGGAGGAATTGAACATTCCTTTTGAAAACTGCAACAAGCTTCCTGAATATAATATTATTATTGATGCTATCTTTGGGGTCGGACTTACCAGGGAGGTTACCGGTTCCTTCGAAGCTGCCATCCGGTTGATCAATGAAGGCAATCATCTTGTTTTTGCTGTTGATATTCCCTCCGGTATCAATGCAGATAACGGCAAAATTATGAATGTAGCTGTCCGAGCAGACGAGACGATTACCTTTGGGCATTGCAAACATGGGCTTCTTCTGTATCCGGGGACGGAATATGCCGGAAGAGTTACCGTAGCAGATATTGGCTTTCCGGAGGAGGCGACAATACAGGCAAGGCCGGATGTGTTTTATTATGAGGAAACAGATTTAAGAAGATTACCCGCAAGAAGGAATTACAGCAATAAAGGAACCTATGGCAGAGTTCTGATTATAGCGGGTAGTAAGGGAGCGGCTGGGGCCGCAATCTTAAGTGCAAGGGCGGCCTATCGCAGTGGAGCCGGTCTGGTGAAAATCCTATCCTCTGAGCATAACAGGATTATTCTTCAGTCTCAGGTACCCGAAGCGTTGTTCTCCTCCTATGATGAGGAGGGCCTTAATGTTGATGAAAAGCTGCAGAAGCTTATGGGAGATCTGGACTGGGCTACTGTGATTGCCGTCGGACCGGGCTTGGGCATGGGAACTACTGCTGCAGAGCTTCTGGAGACTGTGCTTCGCAAGGCAAAGGTTCCGCTTCTGCTGGATGCGGACGCGATCAATCTGCTCGCAAAGAAGCTGGACCAACAGACCTTGGAGGGGAAGAGCACGGGCGTTCAGGAACGGCTTCACGGACTTGCCGAGCTGCTGCCGCAGAGGACGATACTGACACCGCATCTATTGGAGCTATCACGATTAATTGGAATTCCTGTTGTGGATATCACACATAATCTCATTGACACTGCCCTTCAATGTTCTTATAATAATAATTTGATATATGTTATCAAGGATGCACGTACAATTGTCGCAGGCAGAGAGGGCAGGTATATTAATGTATCCGGTAATCCTGGGATGGCTACCGGAGGAAGCGGAGATGTGCTGACCGGTATGATTGCCGCCTTTACCGCACAGGGAATGGAGCCCTACGGGGCGGCTTGCCTTGGCGTCTATGTACATGGGCTTTCAGGGGATGAAGCTGCAAAGGAGAAGGGGACCTATTCCATGATGGCAGGGGATATTGTCGATTCAGTCGAGAAGGTGCTAATGAGTATAGAAAAGTATAGGAGTGACTTTCAGATATGAATGAGGAATTAATGATAAGGGACAATAAGAAATACTACAGAGTTCAGGCGAATGTGAATCTTGAGGCTATCAAACATAATCTTCGTGAAATGCGGAAGAAGCTTAAGTCTGATACAAAGCTAATGGCTGTGATTAAGGCGGACGCTTACGGTCATGGCTCTGTTGCACTTGCGAAGGCAATCAGAAAAAGCGACCTCATGATTGATTATTATGGTGTAGCTATTATTGAAGAGGCAGTAGAGCTTCGGGAAGCAGGAATCGATAAGCCTATTCTTGTATTTGGATATACTTCAAAGGAGCAGTATGATCTGGTAGTTGCATATGATATTACACAGACTATTTATCAATATGATATGGCTATAAATCTTTCACAGGAAGCAAAGAAGCAGAATAAGACAGCCAAAATCCATATCAAGGTTGATACCGGTATGACCAGATTGGGTTTCACCGATACACAGGAAAGCATAGAAGAAATTAAGAGGATTGCAGCTCTTGAGAACATTGAAATCGAAGGCTTATTCTCACATTTTGCACGGGCGGATGAAAAAGACAGAGTAAGTGCCGAGCTTCAGCTAAAGAGATATATGGCTTTTACTGATATGCTGGAAAAAGAGCAGATCCATATTCCAATAAAGCATCTCGCCAACAGTGCCGGAATTATAGAGTTTCCCGAAGCGTATTTCAATATGGTACGCTGCGGTATTGCGACCTATGGTATCTATCCTTCCTCCGAGGTTAATCAGAAGGAGTTTAAGCTGATTCCCGCCATGGAGCTGAAGACCCATGTTGTCTTTGTGAAGGATGTAGACGCCGGGGTCGGAGTAAGCTATGGTGCTACTTATGTCACCAATCGAAAGACCAGGATAGCAACCATACCGGTAGGATATGCAGATGGTTATTCGAGGAATCTGTCTAATTCCGGCAAGGTCATTATCCACGGTAAATTTGCCCCCATCATCGGTAAGGTCTGTATGGACCAGTTTATGGTGGATGTATCCAATATCGAGGATGTGAAACAGGGCGATACGGTTACTCTGCTCGGACGGGATGGAGATGCTTACATATCTGCAGAGGAATTGGCCAAATGGTCGCACTCATTTGCATATGAGCTTGTATGTACCGTCGGCAAGAGAATTCCTAGGGTATATTCTGAATCTTTATAATTTTTGGTAAACCGTTACACTTTATGGAATACACACGAAGAAAATGGCAATAATAAGGTTAGCCGAATATTGGAGTGTGAATAAAGTGGTAATAAAAAGAGGAGATATCTTTTATGCGGATTTAAGACCGGTGATCGGCTCGGAACAGGGCGGTGTCAGACCAGTCCTGATTATCCAGAATGATACGGGCAACAAGCATAGTCCGACTGTAATCTGCGCGGCAATTACATCAAAAATGAATAAAGCGAAGCTCCCGACTCATGTAGAATTAGATGCTGAGAAATATGGAATAGTAAAAGATTCCGTGATTTTGCTGGAGCAGGTCAGAACGATTGATAAATCCAGATTGAAAGAGAAAGTATGTCATTTGGATCGAGATGTATTGAAGAAGATTGATCGTGCATTAATCATCAGTTTTTCTTTAGATACATATTTTAAATAATGGACTGCTGCATAGAGTGTCTTGCAGCAGCCCTTTTTCGTGTATAGGAAATACATCCTATTACCTAACTGACACTCAATACATTCGGATCAACGAAAAAGAGAACCCACGAGGGGTTCTCTTCTGCTATACAGCAGGGGAGCTGTATAACCATAGCGTATAATAGGGTGGGAGTAGAAAGTGTTTTATCACTGTCTATGTTTCATATTATAAGTACAAAATGTGTACATATTGTGACGATTTTATAAAATTTGCATAAAATCAAAAAGTTTTGATCAAGCCAAAAAGAACAAAGTGTCAGCTCGCTGACACTTTCGCGCCCGAGCGGATTGCGAAGCAATAACTTCCTTGCCGCGAGGTGCGCATCCTCAGCGGAGCGTTTTTATGTAATGGGACGCAATTTTCTATTACATAAGAAAGAGGGTGTCAAATGCTACTTCATTGACACCCTGTTCTTTATTTATAATATAGGGAGGAGGAGAGTGAAAAATTAAATAAACTCATTCACTTTCTATAATTTAGTATAAAAGCCAGATATGTTTAAAGTATGGATAGAATAAAGACGTTTTGTTAACAAATTGGTACACAAATGTGGCAAAACAGGTTAATTTACGACCACTTCAAAAATATACAATCAAATCTGGCCCTTACTCATAGCCCATGGCGGTTTTTACTATTGTGGCAAAATCCCTTGAGGTCAGCAATTCAAGCAATAGAAAGGCAACCCCGGGAGCTGTCTGCGGACAGTAGGAGGTAATAATGTTCCGATCCAGTACGATTGGCTCCTTAATTACCGTGACACCGAAAGCTTCCAGTTGCTTCATACGATAGCCCTGCCTTAAGTGATAAGTGGTAGCCCTACGCCCCTTCAAGACTCCGCTTTTTCCTACGGGAAGAGCTCCAACGCAGATGGAGGCAATCAATTTATCCTTTGCATGAAAGCTTCGAATCAGCTGCAGAAAGTCTTCGTTATAAGCCTCCTCATAAAAACCGAATTCTTCAAAGCCGCCGGGAATAGCAAGAGCAGCATAATCATCAACATTTACCTCGTGCAGCAGCTTATCGACCCGTACTGGAATACCGAAGGTACTGATCACTTCCTTTGTGAAGCCGCAGGTCTCGGTGGCAATATCACTGCCGAAATCGTTCCGTGCCCATCCCAGAATATCTATAAAGGGGCTAAACTCCATTGTTTCAAATCCTTTTGCCAGCAGAACAAGTACTTTACGCGCCATTATCATACTCCCTTTCTTCTATACGTATATATGGTAAATAAAACTCATTATATCATGAACATAAAGCGTGTTCATGATCTTTAGCTCCGCTCGCAAGATTACAAGCAAGCTTGCATCATGCTCACTACGCTTTCATTATAGCATAAGAATTGACAAAAACAATTGGGAGGATTTGCTTGAAATTATCTTAGGTATTGTGTATTATTAGTAAAAGATGCAACATTGTGCATTTCTTTGCATTAATTTTACTGAATTAGGAATGGGGGATGAGAAGGCTTATGAGAAAACTCTATTTTAATAATCTGAAAATCAGGACCAAGATGCTCCTGATCTATGCCTTCTGCGTATTATTACCGATTATTCTTACGGATTCCATCATTTTATATAATATGAATAAAAGCGATAAGGAAAGTCAGCTGGTGAGTCTGTCCCATGCAATGGATCGTGTAGAGTATAATCTATACTCGAATATCAATAATTGTATTATGTTTACCAATAATATGTATTATGACAGAGATTTGAATAAATTTCTGAACAAACAATATGCCGATTTTCCGAGCTACTATGATGCTTATATGCAAATGCTGACCAGTAATAAGTTGAGTTATACATATAACGCAGGACTTTTATCAAAAATAGAACTGTTTGCTGATAATGATACTATCATCGGTGGAGGAAAGATCTCAAGATTGTCATCTTCAGTGAACGAGACCTGGTTCAAAGAATTTAAGAAAAGCGAGAACGATATTGTTGTTTATCCCTATTATGATGTAGCCAAGAAGTTCGTGCCGGGCAGTGGCTCTGCGAGGACCATCAGCATTATACGCAAGCTGGATAATTTTGGGAATAATGGAGTCGAGCAGCTCTTGAAGATCGACCTTGATTACAACGTGATGCTGATGGATGTATTAAATGAAAAGATCAACGGTACAATCTATGTCCGCAATAAGGAGGATATTTTATTCTCCAATCTGCCAAATACCAGCAGTGCGAAAGATTATCCGGAAGCCAGTACTTTGGATGGAACAACGCCGGTGATGAGCAGAAGATTCGCCGTCGGCAGTGAACAATGGGAGATTGTAGTTTATGCCGAAAGGATTCCCTTCTGGAGCATCCTGTTCCAGAATAAATGGCTGCTTTATATTGTCATGCTGGATCTGTTCCTACCTACAATCCTGATTTACTTTGTAGGAAAATCCATTAGTCATAGATTATCCATTGTAGCAACCTATATGGGAAGGGTTGAAAGGGAGCAGTTTGACTTGATTCATACCACAGAAGGGGAGGATGAGGTCGGTAAGCTGATTCGCAGCTATAACATGATGGTAACCCGGATCAAGGATTTGATTGAGGTTGTTTTTAAAGAAAATGCGGAAAAGCAAGCCTTAGAGCTTTCCAAGAAGCAGGCTGAGTTAAAGGCAATCCAGAGTCAGGTGAATCCTCATTTCTTGTTTAACACCTTAGAGACCATCCGAATGCGAAGCTTAATCAAGGGCGAGGATGAGACAGCCAATATTATCGGAGAGCTTGCTATCCTTTTCCGTAAGAGCATGACTTGGGGCTCCGACTGCATCACAATTGAAGAGGAAATGAATTTTATAGAAAAATATATCAATATCCAGAAATACCGTTATGGGGACAAAATCAAGTTCTATCACTATGTGATGGAGGGCTGTGAAAGACTATTGATTCCCAAGCTGTCCATCGGTACTTTTGTTGAGAATGCCTGTGTACATGGAATTGAGACTACCGTGAACGAGGGTGTCATATCATTGACAATAACAAAAAATGAGAAATTTCTATTTGTTGAAATATCAGATAACGGTAAGGGGTTTGATGAGCAGCGTCTTAATAAAACCAGATGGATGATTGCTCATGCGGATACCAAGATGCTGAATGAATCCAAGAGTACCGGTATGCTGAATGCGTTTTTGCGGTTAAAGATGTATTGTGAAGGGCAAATAGTATTTGATATAGACAGCAGGCCGGAGGAGGGAACCGATATTACCATTCAGATACCTCTTGAAGTGGTACGCGGAGATTCTATCATAGATTATTATGCTATAAAGGAGGGGGCTTCAGATGATTAGAGTTATGATTGTGGACGATGAACCCTTTATCAGACAGGGATTGAAGATTTTGATTAATTGGGAACAGTATGGCTTTACTATCTGTGGGGAAGCAGGAAATGGTAGGGAAGCCCTTGATTTATTGGAAACATCGGATTATGATCTGGTCATCACCGACATTAAGATGCCGGATATGAGTGGTCTGGAGCTGATCGAACAAACCTGGGAGCATGTCTCAAGAAGGATAGGCTTTATTATCCTAAGCGGTTTTTATGAATTTGAATATGCCAGAAAGGCAATCAAATATAGTGTCAATGACTATGTACTGAAGCCTGTCCAAAAAGAAGAGTTGATCCGGGCATTGGAAAACTATAAGGATCAGCATTTCAGGAAGATTGCTGAGCAGAAGATGCTCGTGGATTCGAATAAGATTTTGTTTGACCGACATCTGACGAATCTGATTGCAGATAACTATGATGCGGAAGATCTGGATTATGTGAAGAGATTTCTTGTGGATATATCAAATATCAGATTTATCAGCATTGAATATGATTCCTCGGACGAAAGCTTTCGAGACCTATCCACGGAGGAAAAGATTAAGGCTAAAAATGTACTTTATGGTTCTTTGAAAATCTATCTTGGTGAGCAATGGTACCACTCATATATAGAAACCAATCCGAATAAGAACGCCTACGGTGTTGGATTTATCTTTGTAAGGAGGCTGGAAGAGCAGAACGGCTTAAGTGAAAAGGATTATATCCAAAAGCTGTATCAGAAGCTGAGGGATCTGGTAGCTTATAAAATTATTCTGTATATCGGGCAGAGAGTCGAGGACATCAGCAGGATATCAGAATCCTACAAATCATCTGCGATAGCAAGAACCTTTCAATTGTTTTCTACGCAAAAGGATATTGCTTACTATGATGAGATCGAAGATAAACCCAAAACCGGAAAATATCCCGTGGATAAGGAAGGCATGGATGCTTTAATCAAGGCGATTGAGGAGAACAACCAAGAGACAATCAATGAAAAGATTGACTGTGTTTATGAGCATTTTAAACAGCTGGCAACGGATCCTGATATCGTCAAGCTTAACCTGGATTATTTACTGTTTAATCTGATTAGTCTTGCCAAGGATATGGACCCTGCATTTGATCAGGGGGAAATCTACAAGATGATCAGTCAGGGCGGTTATGAAAAGATTGCCGTCAGAGGAAGTGTGAAGCATTTTAAAGAGTTCGCGCAGGAATTTGCTGACTATCTGATGCAAATGAGGCAGCATGCCTTCGGGGGTGTACTGACAGAAATAGAGAAGGAGATTACCGAGCATTATATGGATAATCTCAGCCTGAAGTCCCTGAGTGAGAAATACTATATCAACTCGGCTTACCTCGGGCAGATTTTTAAACGTCAATACGGCTGTCCTTTTAAGGATTATCTGAATAATTACCGGATAGACCGTGCTGCGGAACTATTACTTCGGTCTGATGAAAAGGTTTATCTGATTGCAAGTGCGGTAGGCTTTAATAATACGGACTACTTCATCAGTAAATTCGTACAGATAAAAGGAATCACCCCGTTACAATATCGGAAGCAGTTTATGAAAAGCAGAAGGCCTTAAGGCTTTCTGCTTTTTGTGATATAGAAAAGCTCTTCGAACTTACCTATATCACAGAAAAGCATCTCCGTATAGCGAACAAAGCTCGCTTTGGGATGCGTAGTCAGATAATGCCAATGAAGCAGGCATCAAACGTGACAATAGCTGATTCATTATTCAGCACGAAGAAATTTGTGCATATATGACAAAAATACATAATAAAACATGGAAATATGCGAAAATATAATTATTAGTATTTTGACTATACTTTGTAAGTTGATGCATATGATTTAGAATGCTATGATAATTATAGCTGTATTACAGCATTTTGTAGGCTTTGTTTTGTGAGTGTAAAGCTTAGTACAGTAAAAAATGTAGGGAGGAATAACATGAAAAAAATCAAATCCTTGGTTGCCATTCTTATGGTAATCACAATGTTCGGCACATTGTTTATCGGTTGTAAGAAATCCGAAGACAACACGGACGCACAGAACACAAACGCAACAGTAACTCAGGCACCTGCAGATGACAGCAAAGATACAGCAACAACTGAGCCAAAAGAAGAAAAAATGTTCACAATGTTCAATGCTGTATCAGGTACAGAAGTTCCTGATGACAACAGATGTTTAAGAGCAATCGCTGACATTACCGGTGCTTGGGCAAAGGTTACCTGGTTAACAGGCCAGACCGCTGATGAAAGAGTCGGTGTTATGATTGCCGGTGGTGACTATCCTGATTTTATTACCGGTGCTACCGGTACACCTGCCTTAATCGAAGCTGGTGCATTAGTTCCGATTGATGAATATTGGGATGATTATCCGAATATCAAGAACTATTTATCAGAGGCTGACTGGAATAAGGTTAAATCTGATGACGGACACGTTTATCTGATTCCTCAGTTCGGTATTATTCAGGGCGCAGATATGTCTACATATCATTGGGATGAAGCATTCTGGATTCAGAAGGATGTTCTGATCTGGGCTAACTTCCCTAAGATTACAACTATGGATCAGTACTTCGATGTTATCAAGCAGTATAAGGATGCACATCCTACCACAGAGGACGGACAGGAGACAGTTGGTTTCTCTATGAGTACAGAAGACTGGAGATACTTCGGTATTGAGAATCCTCCTTACTTCTTAATGGGATATCCTAACGATGGCGCATGTATCATCGATCCTGCAACTGTAACAGCAATCGACTATAATACATTACCTGAAGCAAAGGTTTACTATCAGAGAATTAATAAGGCTTTCAATGATGGTTTGGTTCATCCTGAGACCTTTACTATGACCTATGACCAATACATGGCTTTACTGTCAACCGGTAGAGTGTTAGGTACACTGGATCAGATGTGGAACTTCAACACTGCTCAGCAGGCATTAATTACCGACGGTAAGGTTGGAAAAACCTATGTTCCGTTGCCGATTTCCTTTAAGGGTGATGGCGTACAGCAGTGGCATAGTCCTTCCGCACTTGACGTATCCAACGGTTTATCTATCACTACCAGCTGTAAGGATATTCCCGGCGCATTACAGTTTGTAAATGACCTTCTTTCACCTGAGATGATGACATTAAGATATTGGGGTCAGGAAGGCGTCGACTACTTAAAGGGTGATGACGGTGTATTCTATAAGACTGACGAGATGAGAACTAACTATGACAATAATGATTATGTAACTGATAACCTTGTTAACCAGGCATACGCATACTTCCCTCATTTCGAAGGTATGCTTGCTGACGGTCTGAACGCTCAGGATCCTAAGAATCAGCCGAATGAGTTCTACAACACATTATATGATGTAGAGAAACAGCTTTTGGATGGTTACGGATATAAGACATTCCTTGACTTCTTAGGCGAGACTAAGACTGAGAACTATCCTTGGTATCCGATGTGGTCCTACTCCAACACCTGGACCAGTGATTCTCCGAACGGTCAGGCTAAACAGAAGATTACCGATCTGAAACATGAATGGCTTCCTAAGGCTATGATGGCTTCTGAAGCAGATTTTGATAAGATTTGGAATGAGTATCAGGCTACTTATAAGGATGAAGTAGATGTAGATGCTTATCTGGATGCTTTAACAGCAGAAGCGCAGAGAAGAGATGCTGTAGCAAAAGGTGAGCAATAAGAGTTTCAAGTGACAACAGGTATGATGATAGCTTAGCTATCTGACAAAGGGGTGTCTTAAAGGATGGTGACTGAAGAGTACTTCCGCTAGCCGTTTAAGGCACCCCATTATTAAGACGAAGATAAGTTTATTGTAAACATAGCAATGCTACAATACGGCGCTAAATATGCTTACTATAATTCAAATATATCAGTTGTTCAGAAGATGCAATGGACTACCCTCCATAGTATTCTGCTAATCCAACCTAAAAGAAACAAGTAAGACTGGAGGCACTTGTATGAATAAGCGCAAACCCTATTATATTATCATAGCTGTCTTATGCTTTGCTGCTGTGATTAATATATTTCTTCCCTATCTGAAGCTTCCTGAGCGAAAACCGACCGAAGACGGTACCGTACTGGATATCGGCCAGGCTGCACTTAGAAGTCACATTGTAGATAAGACTGCCAAACAAGAAGGCTTGAATAAGTCGGATGTTTATGATGTGGCGAAGAATATAATCAGAGGTAAGGATTTCGAGAAAATTACAGAAGACCTGACAGAAGATCAATATTACATAGTGGATGAGATTACCGCAAAACTGAATGATAAGAAAGCTGAGATTAAAGATGTTGCGGTTTTTAACGAGAGAGAATTCAGCTATTTTGGAATGATCGCTCTCTGTACTAATATCATAACCCATTTGGATCAGGATATCATCGACTCTGTCGTAATTATTATATGCATGCTGCTGACAATCCTTCTACCACTGCTATCAGGTATTTATATGCTGATTACAAAGGGGGATAAGCACTATAAGTTAGTAAGGAGAATATCAATTGCTACAATATTGCTTTCTTTACTTGGATTAATCAACTCAAACTCCATCAGTATCGGAGCATTACAGGTAGAGAAATTCTTAACGAAGAATTGGGGACCCGGATTCTTTGTACTGATTATCACTCAGATGCTGGTGTGGCTGGTTGCCACTGTTGCTTCCTACCATCAGCAGGCGGAAGGCTATGTTACCTGGAGAATGGTTGTTAGACAGAAGCAACTGATTTTCATGTCGATTCCTTTCGTGATTTATGGTTTTATCTTCTATTACTATCCGCTTGCAGGATGGACCATGGCCTTCCAGAGATTTAAGCCGGCTGCCGAGAATCAGATGTGGATTGCTTGGGATAAGTTTAAATTCCTGTTTTCCAGTAAAGAATTTGTCATGGTATTTCGTAACACGGTTGCCATGAGTTTTATAAACCTGGTGTTCAGCTTAGTATTTGCGATAGGCTTTGCATTACTGCTGAATGAGGTCAAAAGCATGAAAGGGAAAAAAGTGGTTCAGACCATTTCTTACCTGCCTCACTTCTTATCCTGGATCATTGTAGCTGGTATCGTAAGCGATGTTTTAGCCATGGAGACAGGTATCATAAACGATGTGTTGACCAGTACCAACCTCATTTCACAATCCATCAACTTCTTTTCAACACCGAAGTATTTCTGGTGGATCATTGCTTTTGCAGTAGTATGGAAGGAAACCGGATGGAACAGTATTATCTATCTGGCGGCCATGACCTCCATCAATCCGGACTTATATGAAGCTGCTTCCATTGACGGCGCAGGAAGATTTAAGAAGATGCGTCACATCACTCTTCCCGGCATCAAATCTACGATTTTTGTATTGTTGATCATCAATCTCGGTATGATTATGAACTCCGGTTTTGAAGCTCAGTACCTCCTGGGTAGGGATTTGACGAAAGCAACTTCTTATGTCATTGATGTATTCGTCCTCAATAATTGCTTTGGCGCAGGAGTCGATTTCTCCATTGGTACCGCAGCAGGTATCTTTAAGAGTGTCGTAAGTATCCTATTAATATTCGTAGCAAACCAGGTAGCAAAGGTTGCCGGTGAAGAGCGGTTATTCTAGGAGGAGGGATTATAAAATGAAGAATAAAAGAAGGAAAAAGAGTAAATCAGATATCGTATTTATTATAGTTAATACACTCATATTAACCACTTTCTGTATTGTGACATTGTATCCCATCCTGAATACACTGGCAATTTCACTGAATGATGGTATGGATGCGATCAAAGGCGGGATCTATCTGATACCAAGAAAGTTCACACTTCAGAATTTCTATTCCGTAGTTACCCAGGATAATATGATAGCCGCAATTCGGACCTCTATATTGCGAACTGTTATCGCTACTGTTATACAGATGTTTGCCACAGCGTTGTTAGCTTATGTACTGTCCAGAAAAGAGTTCCTGTTCCAGAAGCAGGTTTCCCTGTTTTATGTACTCACTATGTATGTAAGCGGTGGTCTGGTACCGACCCTGTTACTGTTTAAGGGACTGGGCTTGACCAATAATTTCTGGGTATATATTATTCCCGGCATGATCAGTGCATTTAATATGATTGTAATCAGAACCTTTATGAACGGTTTGCCGGACAGCTTTGTTGAATCTGCACAGGTGGATGGAGCCGGACATTTGAGGATATTCTTTAAGATTATCCTGCCGCTCTGTAAACCTGTTATGGCAACGGTAGCACTGTTCATTGCAGTATTTCAGTGGAATTCCTGGTTTGATGCAATGCTTTATAACCAGAACAGACCGGACCTGACAACGATGCAATACGAATTGATGAAGCTGCTCAGCTCAGTATCCCAGCAGACGGGTAGTGCGGCTACCATGAAAAATGCTCAGAGTCAGATTACACCAATTACCATACGTGCAGCTACTGCAATCTTTACAGCAGCTCCAATCGTATGTCTGTATCCTTCCCTGCAGAAGTATTTTATCAACGGTATGATGGTCGGCGGTGTAAAGGAATAACTCAGCAGGCTTGAAATTTGGGGCTGTTGCAAAAAACATGCTATCGAATGAGGTAAGAACAACAGGCGTCCCTCACACACTGGTTCCCGGACAGTGTATTATGGGATGCCTGTTATTCTTACCTCAATTTATTTTATTATTGCAACAGCCCCCTCTTGGCCTACTTCTACATGTTGAAAGCCCGCTAATACCGGGTTATATTTTTTAAAGAGGGCTTATTTGGAATTATTTACTTGAGAGAATTCTTTGGGGCGGGTGCTAGCTTTAGCTTGAAAAATCTATGATTAGTATGTAAAATAGGTACATGCAGAAGACACATCATCAGGAGAAGGATATGCGAATTGGATTATTAAGGCACTTTAAAGTAAACTGCCCTCACAAGAAGATGATGACCTCGAAAGAATTTCGTGAATGGTCTCAGAAGTATGAGGTTTCAAAGGTGATAAAGAAAAAGGTTGAGATGTACGGAATTGAATGGGATATCTGCTATGCCAGTGATTTGCCGCGTGCAATCACTACGGCAAAGGAAGTCTACAGCGGTCACTTAATGATAGATAAGCTCTTGCGGGAAGTTGATAATGCACCTTTCGTACATACGGAACGTATCCGTCTGCCCTTTGAGCTCTGGCATATATTCGGCAGGCTTGCGTGGTATTTTAAATCAAAGAGCCAGCCGGAATCGATTATCGGTACCAGAAAACGAATCAATGCCTTTCTGGATCAGATTGACTGGTCGAAGGATAATGTTTTGATCGTATTTCACGGATTCATGCTGTATAATTTCCAGAAAGAGCTTCGAAAGCGAGGTTTTAAGGGAGAGAAACTGAAACTGGTTAAGAATGGCGTGCTCTATGAATATATCAGAGAAGAAGAGCAGAAGGATGTGCTAGAAGATGAAGGTAACGCTGATTTGTGTGGGTAAATTAAAGGAGAAATATCTGACTCAGGGAGTAGAGGAATATGCTAAACGTCTGAGTAGATATTGCAATCTTGAAATCATAGAATTAGCGGATGAGAAGACACCGGATCATGCTTCCGATACCCTGGAAGGCATGATTAAGCAAAAAGAAGGGGATAGAATTCTGAAGGCACTAAAAGAGGACTCTTACTGTATCGCACTTGCGATAGAGGGGAGTATGCTTTCGTCGGAGGAATTGTCCGCAAAGATTGATACGCTCGGAGTTTCGGGGATCAGCCATATCAGCTTCATTATCGGCGGTTCTCTGGGGTTATCCGAGGAGGTACTCAAGCGTGCAGATTATAAGCTCAGCTTTTCTAAAATGACCTTTCCTCATCAAGTGATGAGGATGATTTTATTGGAGCAGATTTACCGGGCTTACCGCATTAGTAAGAAAGAACCTTATCATAAGTAGAGGACCAAATAGTTGGATAGCAATTTTTCAATTTATATATCGCTGCTATATTGGGATATGTAAGGAGGGGCTGTTGCAAAACTCCTTGAATAGTAACGAGTAAGGATACAGGCATCCCTAACACACTGGTTCCCTGACATCCTGCCGATATTGTTTGTCATAATCGAACATAAATGTTCGCTTCTGTTCAAA
>JAEZGK010000079.1 GCA_023437365.1 Bacillota bacterium | reverse complement strand
GTGCCGCGTAATCCTGCCTGCCGTACACGTCCGGCTCGCGCTGTCCCAGCATGTTGATGTTGGGACCGTTGATCACAAGTATCTTCATTTGCGGTATTCCTCCAGCTTTTTCACTATGGTATCGACGCAGCTTTGTGCGTCCGCCGTGTTTTCTGCCACTATGTCTGCGGATCCATTATACAGCGGATGGCGCTTCTCGTACAGCGCCACCAATGCGCCGCGCCCGGACGCCAGCAGCGGGCGGTCTTTTGTTTCCGTTTCGCGCAGCAAAACCTCCAGCGGTCTGTCCACATAAACGGCGACACCCGAATCAAGTAATGCCCTCATGGCGGCTTCCGTCTGCACCATGCCGCCACCGGTGGATATCACGGTGTTCATGGTGTTCGCAGCCTCATGCGCTGCGGTCAGTTCGTACTGCCGGAATACGGGTTCGCCGGCGGACGAAAAAATTTCGGGGATAGAACCGTGCGCGGCTTCCACCATGGCATCCGTATCGAGGAAGCCCATGCCAAGCCTTTGTGCCAGCAGCCGCCCGACGGTGGATTTGCCGCTGCCTGGCATGCCGATCAGCACGATGTTGGAGCGGCGGACAAAATCGTGCACGGCGGCACATTCGTCCATCGTGAACGCTCGACCTGTCCAAATCTGCTGCGCTGCCAAGGCCTGGGCGACCAGCATCCATAAGCCGTTGGCATGAGGGATGCCGCGTTCGCGGGCCTTTGCCAGCAGCGCCGTTTCGGGTGGATTGTAGATCGTGTCCACCACCGCACCGCACTTGTCGATGATAGCATCGGATACGGAACAGGCGGCTGTGTGGGGGTGCATGCCGACGGGCGTGGCGTTGATGAGCACGTCGATGCCGTCCATTTGCGCCAATGCGTCATAGCTGATCGTACTCAGGTCAGCATCCGCGCTTTCAGGGCGACGACTGACGGTGAAGATCTGTGCTGCGTCTTCATCCTTTGCCAGAAAGTATGCACACCGTGCTGCGCCGCCGCTGCCCAGCACAGCCACGCGCTGGCCTTGCAGCGCAATGCCATTGCGCTCCAGCAGCGATTTCAGGCCAAAGTAGTCGGTGTTGTGTCCGATATGCCGCCCCTTTTCAAAGCAGATTGTGTTGACTGCGCCGATGGTCTGCGCCTGCGGAGAGAGCGCGGAGAGGTACGGCATCACAGCCTTCTTATAGGGGATCGTCACGTTCGCGCCCGCATAGCCTTGCGCTTCCAGCGCGTCCAGCAGCGCGGGCAAACCCTCCGGCGGTGTTTCGTGCAATCGGTAGACGATTTCTGTACCTATTAAGCGTCCGTACTTATGATGTATTTGCGGCGAGAGGCTGTGGCTCAGCTTTTCGCCGATGAGTCCGGCCTTGATCATGCAGCCTCCTTCACGGCGCCATGCGCGGATACGAGCCCAGCCATGTCAGCTCGGCGGATTTTTCGCGCACACTGTCCAGCACAGCGGCGACATGCGGATCACCCACGCTGCCTTCGAAATCCAGATGGAACAGATACTCAAACGGTCTGTCCTTGAGCGGGCGCGATTCCAGCTTCATGATGTTGACGCCGCCCTCCGAGAACAGCTGAATGACATCGTGCAGCGAGCCGGGGCTGTGATCCACCATGAACACGATGCTCGTTTTATCGCACGAGGCGTTTACATGCGGCTGTGCCGATACCACGGCAAAGCGCGTGCTGTTGCCGTCGCTGTTCTGTATGCCGGACTCCAGCTCGACAAGTCCATATATCGCCGCCGCCTCAGGAGATGCGATGCAGCCCACCGTGACGTCGTTCATCTGCGCCACGTCGTGCGCCGCCTGTGCGGTGCTGAGGGACGGGAACGCCGCCATCTGCGGGTGGTTATCGAGGAACACGCTGCATTGAGCGATGGGCTCCGGGTGCGAATATAGCTTGACGATGCTGTCCAGCGTTGCGCCGACGGGTGCGAGCAGGCTCTGAGTTACCTTGATCAGCCGCTCTGCCACGATGAAGTATCCGTAGCGCGCCAGCAGATCAATCACGGCGGTGATGCTGCCAGTCTCCGTGTTTTCCACCGGCAGCATGGCCAGTGTGATGCTGCCGGTTTTCAACGCCTCGAATATGGCTTGGAACGACGGCAGGCTTTTCAGCTCCGCGTCCGGAAAAGCTTGCTGTGCGGCAATGTAGGAGAATGAGCCGGGCAGTCCAAGATAGCCCACCGCGCCGTCTGCGAGGTGTGCTGACGCGGGATAGCTGATCTGTGTGCGCTGGCGCTGCCGGCTGATGCCCATCAGCGATTGGTAAAAGCGGCGGAGCAGGTCGGCATAAGCACCGTCGCCCAGCTTCTCCAGCGCACGCCGGATAACCACATCCTCGCGCGAGGCGTCGTATACCGGTCTGTTATAGCGCTGCTTGACCTCAGCGACATCGTCAGCCGCCCGCATACGCGCCTCGAACAGCGGCACCAGCTGCGCGTCTATTTCGTTGATGCGATCCCGCAGGACGCTGATTTCCTCTTCGTACCCCAATGTCACCAACCCCTTTCCATCATCAGATCCAGCACGGCGACATAAGCCGCCGCTTCGATGGCCACTGCCGCCCGCGGAACGATGCAGGCGTCGTGCCGACCCTTGAGCGACAGCGTTTCTTCCTCCATCGTTTGCAGGTTCACCGTCTGCTGCGGCTGGAATATGGACGCCGTGGGTTTGACGACCGCTTCAAACACGAGCGGACTGCCGTTGGTGATGCCGCCCAGCACGCCGCCGTTGTGGTTGGTGACAGCGGTGAT
>JAEZGK010000051.1 GCA_023437365.1 Bacillota bacterium | reverse complement strand
CAAGTAGTTAATTTATATTGGTTGTAACTGTTTAGAAACTGTACATTGAAAATCGCATGACAAATAAAGCACCTTTAAAGCTGCCTTGAAAAAGTGATATTAGAAGCAGAAATTATTTTATGTAAGCATCATATTTCATTTCCATACTGTAAGCTTCGCAATCTGCTCGGGCGTGAAAGTGTCAGCGGGCTGACACTTTGTTCAAGATATTCTTGGCTTCTTAAGAAATAGATTAAAAATAATGTGAAAGGATTGTTTTTTCTGGCTTCTTTTGTTAAAATACTCACAAATATCCGAATTATTCCAGAACTAGAAGAAGACAGGTTTTCTGCACATAAACCATTGTAAGTTCTTCACATCATAAAGGATGGAAGCCTGCTGCTTCAGAAGATATAATCAGGAATGTCCGGATATAAATATGAAAAAGAAAGCAGGGAAGAAATGAAAAGAAGATTTTTATTAGCAGCCATGGCGTTACTGTTTTCGGTTACTTTATTAAGCATACCGAAGACCGCTACTGCTTCTACCTCAGAGGGACCTTCCGTAGGAGATCAATTTTCCGGGTTTACCGTTGAGAAGCTGAGATATGACTCTGATACCAATTCAATGAACATACTGATGGAGCATGATAAAACAGGGGCAAGATTACTGGTAATCAGTAATAATGATACGAACAGAGGCTTTTCCATCAAATTTGATACCCCGGCAGAGAATGATAAGGGGATCAATCATATTATCGAGCATTCCGTTCTGGGAGGAAGTAAGAAATATCCCAGTAATAATGTTATTTTTGATGTCAGCAATACTACATACACCTCCTTTGTCAACGCATTCACCTATCAGAATATGACGATGTACCCGATCTGTTCGAAGAGTGAGGAGCAGATGATGAAGTCAGCGGATATCTACCTTGACACGGTATTCAATCCGTTATTGCTTACTGATCGCAGAATTTTTGAAAGAGAAGGCTGGCGTTACGAACTGAATAGTGAAGCTTCGGCTTTAACCCGCAACGGAATTGTCTATAACGAAATGCAGGGCAACATGGGAAGTATTGAGCAGGCGGCCTCGGCCAATGCTTCCAAGGCAATCTTTCCGGACAGCAACCAGGGCAATGTCTCCGGCGGTGATCCGGAGGATATTCCAAAGTTGACCTTTAAGGAGTTTGTTGCTACTTATAAAAAGAATTATCATCCTTCCAACAGCCTGATGGTTCTTTATGGTGATGTAGACTATAAAGCCTTCTGTAAAATGATAGATAAAGAGTATCTGTCAGCTTATAGTAAGAAAAACTACGTGATCGACAGGGATACCCAGAAGCCCTTTAAGAAGCTCGTAGAAAAGACTTACGATTTCCCTGTGGCAAAGGGAAGCGATACTAAGAACAAAGCAGTCATCGAATTAGTATTCGCTACGGAAGACCTAAAGACTCTTGGGGAACAGAATTACATCGAATTGTCGACAGCGGTATCCCTGCTTAATCTTGAGAACTCGCCGATAAAGCAGGCAATGATGGCCAGCGGAATAGCAAGCTCCTACAGTATTTACTTAGACAGCACGACCTTCCAGCCGGTCATTCATTTTACTGCGACAAACGCAGATCCGGCAAAGAAAAAGGATTTTTATCAGTTGGTTATGAAGGAGCTGAAGCTGATTGTAAAGAATGGTCTGGATACAGAGCTGGTAAAATCTTCACTTCGTTCTCTGGAATTCACGAAGGCAATCGGTAATACGGACAGCAGCGCGGTTAATATGATGTCTACAGTCAGCTTATTTGATAATCTGTTTAACGATGTTCTTTTTGACTATAACGGTTATTATAAAAGCATGGTACTGAAGCTGGATAAGAAAGTGCTTGAACAGGAAATAGAGAAACAGATCGTAAAGAATACCTTTGCTGCTCTTACGGTAACGGTTCCTAAGGCAGGACTTCTTGAAGAGAAGCAGAAAAAGACCGATCAGGCACTTGCAGCGAAGAAAGCTTCCATGTCTAAGAAGGAGTTGACTGCTCTTGTGCAGAAAACGGCTGAGTTTAACTCCTGGAATAATCAAAAAACCTCGGATGAGGTATTGAAGTCACTGAGAGCAGTTTCCTTAAAGGATCTTAAGGTGGATGTCAAGAACCGTAGCTCAGATACCACTACGGTTGATAAGGCGGCCTTAATTACAACTACTGCAGATGTATCCTCGATCGGAGCAGCCCGTTATTACTTTGATCTGAGCCATCTTTCCGGGGAGGAGCTGCTATATCTGAAGTTCTACAGCGAGATGATTGGTAATGGTATGGCAACAGAAACCAGAACCGAGAGCCAGGTGTTGAATGAAAGTGCACAAAAGGCTTACTCGCTCGGTGGGGCTGTCAGCTTCAACTTAAAGGATAAGAAGGATGAGAGTGCATACCCTATCTATGTAATGAGCTATTATGCCTTTGAAGAGGATTATAAAGCTGCTTCTGACCTGGCTTCCGACATACTGCTGAAATCAGACTTGAAGGATATCCAGAATTACGGAACAAGAACCATAGCCAATATCAAGGCACAGTATCAGTATCAGTTTGCAGAGCCTTTGAATCTTGCGTTATTCCGTTCTCTGGCATATACAAGTCAGGCCTATAGATACTACAACTATTTATATGGACTGGATTATTATGACTTTATTCTCTCTGTAGAAAAGCAGCTTGCCAAGGACCCTGAGGCAATCACCAAAAAAATCGGAGAGATACGTGCAAAGGCGTTTAATAAGAATAATCTTACAGTTTTATTTGCCGGCAATAACAGTGCAATACAGAGCTTTAAGGATAACCTGACAGGTTTTACAGCTCAGCTGCCGGATAAAACCTATGACAAAGTGAGAGTGAACCTGCCGGTACCTGCCAAGAGAGAAGCATTAACCACGAATACCACAGTTCAGTATCTTTGTGCAAATGCCTCCCTGGCAGCCAGCAATATTCCACAGAGTGGTAAGATGACTGTAATCAACACGATTCTGAATAACCTGATGCTGACACCGGAAATCAGATTGAAGGGCGGCGCCTATGGTGTAAACGCAATTACGGATAATGATAATTATGTCGTATATACCTACAGAGACAGTAATTATGTGAAATCCCTGACCACCATAGGTGGAACGGATGAGTTCCTAAAGGCAATGAAGCCTTATATGACGGAGGATACATTGGAAAGCTATAAGCTGTCAGCCTTTGCTGCCTCAAGTCCGGTAACCAATGAATTGGTGGATGCGATCTCCACCCTGTCAAATCAGATCAATGGTTTTACCAAACAGGATGTGATTGATAACCTGAACCAAATCAAGGATACTACGTTGGCAGATATTGATACCTATGCCGGCTATATGCAGAGCCTGAATAACAATATGAATTACGTTGTTGTAGGTACTCCGAGCGATATCGAAGGAAATAAAGAGTTGTTTGATCATGTGATCAATCTACAGTAATAATAAGAACGCGCAGTCTCGGTTAAGCGAGACTGCGCGTTCTTATCGAAACTTGGCTAGAGTAGCAGAAGCACCTTTGGTGTTTCCCGGATACATATATTGCTATGTTTGCTTACAATAACCAGATGTGATATCCAGGAAAGTACTTATTATACTCAAGCTTCTGAAATTTCTTCTAATTTAATAATTATTTCACTTTTTTAATATATGCTTGTGTGATAGAATATAGGAAGCTGTTGAGAAAACCTGTGCATTTGGTATTAGATGCCGCTTTATGGCAGCATATATAAATAGTGAAAGGAATAGGTGTTAATATGGGTAATCTGTTTAGTATGGACAACCCGATTTTTTCATTTTTGGGTAAAGCCTGCGATGTTATTATATTAAGTCTGCTCTGGTGTGTACTTTGTATTCCGATTGTTACAATCGGACCGAACAATACGGCAATGTATTATGCGGCGGTGAAGGTAATCAGAAGAGAGCGTGGGTATCTGTTCCGGGAGTTCTTTAAGTCCTTTAAATTGAATTTCAAGAAGGCTTTTATCGTTGGTCTGTTGCTTACAGTGTCCTATATTGCTCTGGGCTTTGACCTGATTTGGGCATGGAGTAACCTGAAGAACGGAGGAACCATGGCATCCGTAATTTTTGGAATATTTGTGGCGATTTCCTTCCTGGTGGTAGGTTTCTCCCTTTATGTATTTCCTATTCTGTCAAGATTTGAAATGACCATCAAACAGCTGGTGAAAGCCTCCCTCTTTATGGCAATGAGACATCTTCCCTCTACGGTTGCGATGCTGATTATAACTGCGGCAGGTATACTGGCAGTATACATTATACCAATACTATTCTTTATTATACCTGGTTCAGTTGTTATTATGAACTCCTTGCTGATGGAAAGGATATTTAAGAAATATATGCCAAAGGCAGAGTTGGAAGAGGAGAATTCGGGCAAGGACGAATGGTATCTCGAATAAAATATAGATTACTTTATGGTCTTATTCATTTCGTATATCTAATTTAATATTTGAGAATACTTTCAGTCATTTTTCATAAAAAATAAAAAAGTTCAAAATAATGCTTCCCTTTTTTGTGAAAACATGATATATACTTATATTATAATATTTTAACTCATGGAGCAAAGGTGTTCTCAAATTTTTGAGGACACTTTTTTCATAATATCATGTAAGTGTTCCATGAGTATAATAATCGGCGAATAAGGGAGCAATAATCGCCGTGTATAACCACGAAGGGAGATATGGTATGTCTGAAAAATTAACTGAGCTTTTTGGAACCGACGTATTTAACGAAGCAACCATGGTAGAGCGTCTACCGAAGAAAACTTATGCGGCTTTAAAAAAGACCATTGAGAATGGCGAGGATCTGGATCCGAATGTAGCTGAGGTAGTAGCAAATGCTATGAAGGATTGGGCAATAGAGAGAGGTGCAACCCACTATACTCATTGGTTCCAGCCTTTAACAGGAATTACAGCTGAAAAACATGACTCCTTTATCAGCCCCACACCGGACGGCAAGATTATCATGGAATTCTCAGGAAAAGAGTTAATTAAGGGCGAGCCCGATGCTTCCTCCTTCCCTTCAGGTGGCTTAAGAGCAACCTTCGAAGCAAGAGGTTACACAGCATGGGATTGTACTTCACCTGCTTTCTTAAGAGAAGACGCAGCAGGAGTAACACTCTGCATCCCTACTGCTTTCTGTTCCTATACAGGTGAGGCTCTGGATATGAAGACCCCTCTGCTTCGTTCCATGGAAGCACTCAGCAATCAGGCAGTCAGAATTCTTAAATTATTCGGTCATGACAATGTGAAGAGAGTTACAGCTTCTGTTGGTCCTGAGCAGGAATACTTTTTGGTTGATAAAGCAAAATACTTAAAGAGAGATGATCTGATCTTTTCGGGCAGGACCTTATTCGGTGCTATGCCTCCGAAGGGTCAGGAGTTAGACGATCACTACTTCGGTAGCATCAAGGAAAGAGTTGCTTCCTTTATGAAGGAATTGAATATCGAGCTTTGGAAGATGGGCGTTACCGCTAAGACACAGCATAACGAGGTTGCTCCGGCTCAGCACGAGTTAGCACCGATTTATGCTTCTGCTAACATTGCTACCGACCACAACCAGTTGGTTATGGAGTGTATGAAGAAGGTGGCTAATCGACACAATCTTGCCTGTCTCCTTCATGAAAAGCCCTTCGCAGGTGTCAATGGATCCGGAAAGCACGACAACTGGTCCATGGTTACCGATGCCGGTAAGAATTTACTTGATCCCGGCAAGACTCCTCACGAGAATGTACAGTTCCTGTTAATGCTGGCAGTTGTTTTAAAGGCTGTCGACACACATGCGGATCTGCTTCGGGTATCTGCTTCCAATCCCGGTAATGATCACAGACTTGGTGCTAATGAGGCACCTCCCGCAATCATTTCCGTATTCCTTGGCGAACAGCTGGAGGATGTCATCACACAGCTGATTGAGACAGGTGAAGCTAAGAGCAGCAAAGACGGCGGAAAGATGAATGTAGGTGTACACACAATTCCTGAATTCAAGAAGGATGCTACAGACAGAAATCGTACGTCACCTTTCGCATTTACTGGAAATAAATTTGAATTCCGTATGGTTGGTTCCTCCATGTCCATCGGAACAGCCAATACCGTTCTTAATACAATCGTAGCTGATGTTCTCTGTGAGGTAGCTGATACCCTGGAGAAGGCAGAGGATTTCAATGTTGCTGTTCATGATCTGATCAAGAAAATGTTTACTGAGCATAATAGAATTATCTTCAACGGTAACGGTTATGCAGATGCATGGGTAGCGGAGGCTGAAAGAAGAGGACTTCCGAATATCAGATCCATGGTAGAAGCTATCCCTGCACTGACGACTGATAAGGCAGTTTCTATATTTAGCAAGCATCATGTATTCTCCTCAGTAGAGCTCCATTCTCGTGCGGAGATTATGTATGAGTCATATGCAAAGGCTATCAATATTGAAGCTAAGACAATGATTTCTATGGCTAAGGCAAAATACATTCCTGCTGTGATTAGCTATGCCAAGAGTCTGGCTGATTCCATCAATGCAGTTAAGGCAGCTGTGGCTGAGGCTGATATTAGTGTACAAAGCGGATTGTTGACAGAGATTTCAAGCCTGCTTGCAAAGGCTCAGGCAGGCGTTCGGAAGCTTGAGAGTATAACCTGCGAAGCAGCAGCAATTACTGAGGTATGCGATATGGCAAAGGCATACCGCGAGAAGGTAGTTCCTGCTATGGCTGAGTTAAGAGCACCGATCGATGCTTTGGAAGTATTGGTTGCTAAGGATTTATGGCCGGTACCTACCTACGGCGATCTTTTATTTGAGGTATAAGATAAAGTACGCTTTATCAGGAGCGTAGAATATATTTTCATAAATTAGAGCTGTCCCCCATTCGATTTTTATCGGAGGGGGACAGCTCTTTTCTTTTAACCAGAAGTTCCATCCCTTCCGCTGACATAGGAAAGTGTTCCATTACCGTCGATTTTTCGGAATTCTTTCGGAGTAAAGCCCAGCTGGTTACGAAAATATTTACAGAAGGCAGAAGGATCTCGAAAACCGCAATTATAGGCCACCTCCATCACTGTTAAGCTAGTGTTGCTTAATAGTTCAGCAGCTCTCTTAATCCGATACTGCATGATATATTGCTTAGGAGATAACTGAAATTCCTCCATAAACAATCGGTAAAGGTATGTTCGGTCAACCTGGACGTAATCTGCAATATCCTGTACTTTGATATCAATACTGTAATTGTTTTGTATAAAGCGTAAGGACTGCTTGATTAAGAGGTTGTTCGAATGGTTCTCTTGACTATAATGATTTAGGGACAGACTTCCAAAAATGGAATATAGATCACCCAGTAGCGCATACTCATTTTCTGTCTTACTGCTTAGCTGCTGAATGATATCTGTAAGAGAATCTATCAAGATCTTATCTGGTCGGTAATAAGAGGTAGGATTATCACTTAAGAGACCGCAGTCTTGTAAAATGGTGTCAACAGAGGTGCCATTAAATGCAATCCAGATATATTCCCAGGGATCTTCTTCATCTGCTATATAGAATGTTGATTCTCCGGGTTTGATAAGAAACATTTTGTCTTTCTCCAGATGATATATCTTCCCATGAGCATGATAGCAACCCTTTCCGCTAAGAATAAAGTGCAGCAGATAATGTGCACGTTTGGCAGGACCAAAATGATGCTTCGGCTTGCATTGCTCTCTTCCGGCATAGCAAAGTAAAAGCGCTGAGGAACTATCAAATTTCTTATCTCGGAAAAACTCAATCATGTTTCTTCCCATAATGCTCTCCCATCTTTAAGATTCATTTAGTTTAATTCCTAATAAACAACAAATCACATATTATTAGCAACAAAAATGCTTGATTAAGACATAAGTATATTATAGTATAATGTGTATAAAGAAGCAATTGTTTCTAGGCAAAAATAGTAATACATACTATAAAACATGTGATTGGTCAAACTATGCAAAAGTCACATATTTTATAAAAAACTCCAAAATTCTGGTAATTAATTGGCGATAGTTTACATGATGTGAAATGTTGCATAACTAATGATCCGGAGATGTACTAAAATTACACATTAGAAGGGAAGATATTTTATGAAAAGAAAACTATTATCAATTATTCTTGCTGTTACTTTGATTTTTAGTCTTGTAGCCTGCAGTGGCTCCAACGGTTCAACTTCAACAGATACGAAAGGGAATACCGACAGTGCAAATACTAATGCGACAGAGGAACCTGCCACTGGGGCAGATACCGCAGCAAAAGAGAGACCGAATGTACGTGTTCTTATTAAATGGGCAGAATCACAATTATCAAACTGGACGGAGATGGTAGATGCCTATAATGCAGATGCATCCAATCCAATTACAATTGAACTTCAGTTTTACGGATCAGAGGGATATGACGATAAAGTAAAAGCAGAATTGATGAGCGATAACCCTCCTGAAATTGTTCAGTTGATGAAGACAACCTTTAATGATTATTCGGCTGACGGACAGTTGGTAGAATTATCTTCCTTTATGAAAGAGCAGGGCTGGAATTACAATGCAGGTGCTCTTGCATGGGCAGGACCGCTTAATAATGAAAACGGCGGTGTTTACGGTATACCTGATTTTGCGAATACCAGTTGTATTTTTTATAACACCAAGATATTTGAGGAGCTTAATTTATCAGTACCTACTGATCTGAAAAGCTTAAAGGAAGTTTCCAAGGTACTTAATGATAATGGATATAAGGCTGTTGTAACCGGTGCAACAAACTGGTGCGCATCTGACTTACTATCTAAGGTTCAGTCACAGTTGGTTGGTACAGATCTTTTAGTCAAAGCTTATAATAACCAAGCAAAATATAATGATCCCTCCATGGTACAGGCACTCGAGATAATAAATGATCTAGTTAAGAGCGGTGTAATAGATAAATCCTCTGCAGATTATACCGACGACGATGCAATTGCAGAATTTGTTATGGGCAATGCCGCAATGTATACAGCTCATACCGGCATGGCAGCCGCAATCGATTCCGTAAAGGGTGATGATTTCAGTTATAATGTTATCGAGAAAATGAACTTTGTGGATAATCCCAAAACCAGTGTTGCTGTAACCTGGGGCAGCATGTGGTGCATTCCCTCCAATGTGGCAAATAAGGATGCGGCTCTACAGGCTCTTTCCTTCTTATGGGGAGAAACGGTAGCCAAGAATGATGTTGAAGTTCTGGGCAAGATTGTTAATGTGGAGGAATGGAATGGCGGATTAACTCATCCTGCATTATTAACTGCATCAAAACAGCTTACTGGCGCAGGGACAGCGGATTCCTTCTACCTACTGGATATGGTTTCTTCTAAGGTGTTGGATAATATGAATAAAGGTATTCAGGAAATGATTCAAGGAAATACAGAACCACAGAAGGTATTAGACAATGTTCAGGCAATATGGGAAGAGGAATTATCACAGAAATAATTAGACACATATAGTTAAGAGATATGCTTCAGGGGCTGGGTATTGTAAGCCCAGCCCCAAAGCTTAGTTATAGATGGGAAGCATCCTGTAAAAATCACTTAGCTTTAGAAAAGGAACAGGGAATTATGAAAAACAGACAACAGCTATTGAAAAGAAAAAAGGCATTGAAATGGTTTCTACTCTTTTCCCTGCCGGCAATCATTATATATACTGTATTCTGGATTGCACCGATTATAATGACTATTGGTATCAGCTTTACCAACTGGACAGGGATGACGAAGCTTTCCCAGGCAGAGTTTGTAAATATTAAGAATTATATCAGTCTATTTAATGATTCTATTTTAAGGATTTGTGTCAAGAACAATCTGATTTATGGTATTCTGATTTTATTGATCGTACCAATAGCCTCTTTCTTTCTGGCCTATATCATAGAAACCTTTGTATCGAAGAAAATGTTCTTTCGGACGGTTACCTATCTGCCGGCCATCATACCCACGATAGTTACGGTAATGCTATGGAAATGGATCTATAATCCCCAATATGGATTGTTGAATAAGTTTCTGGATCTGGTCGGTCTTGATCAGCTGGAAAGGGGATGGTTAACGAATGCTTCTTCTGCATTATATGCTGTCAGCTTTACTTCAGTCTGGAAGACGGTTCCGGTGTATTTTGTCCTATTTCTGGCTGGACTTCAATCAGTATCTAAGGATTTGATTGAGGCTGCAGTATTGGATGGTGCTGGTAGATTCGCTACGATAAAAAATGTTATTTTACCGAGTATAAAAAGAATTATCACAATCGTTATGGTACTTGTTTTCATAGACATATTCCGAGTGTTTGAGCTTGTTTATGCGATGACGAACGGTGGTCCGGGCTATTATAATACAGAAATGATATTGACCTATGCATATAAAACCACCTTTACAAATGCAAATGCAGGATATGGAATGGCAATCACTACATCACTGATTGTCTTTATGTTTATCTGTACAGCATTGCAGCTGCGTCTGCAGAACAAAGAGAATGACTAGGAGAGATGAGAATGAATAGAGCAGCAAAGAAAATTATTTTATATATATTTTTAGCAGTACTTCTTATCTTAACTCTTGCACCGATTCTCTGGGTTTTGATATCCTCCTTAAAGACACAGAATGAGATGCTGACAAAACCCTGGAATCTGCCTTCAAAATTTATGTGGTCAAATTATGCTATGGCTTGGAAAAAGGGAAATTTCTATATCCTAATGAAGAATAGTGTTGTAATTACATCCTTATCTCTCCTGTTTATGGTGACATTAGCTGCTATGGTAGCCTTTGCTATTTCCAGATATAAGATCCGGCTGAGCCAGATTACTTTGGTATATCTTTTGATCGGACAGACGATTTCAACAGCGATGATTATATTTCCAATTGTGATTATTCTAAAAAAAATTGGACTTGGCGACAGCCATACAGGTTTAATTTTGACCTATATTGCGGGAGGTTTGCCCTTTGCGACCTTTGTTATGCAGGGCTTTTTTGGAGGAATACCAAATGAAGTATATGAGGCGGCTGAAATTGATGGTGCCAGTGAACTGTCCGTCTTTTATAATATCGCAATACCGCTGGCAAAACCATCCTTGGCAACCGTTCTATTGTATCAATTTATGTGGGTATGGAATGAATTTACGTTGGCATTTACCGTAATCAGTACTACTCAGAAGAGAACCATTATTGTAGGCCTATATTCTGTAATCAACGGGCAGCTGCAAACGAATTATGTACTGGCTTTTGCCGGAGCGGCAATTGTCAGTATACCGATCATATTGGTGTATTTATGCTTCCAGAAATATCTGATACAGGGTCTTGTAGATGGTGCAATCAAAGGATAACGGAGGAGTGTGTATGGAGAACTTATCGCGGTATGGAGCTGCTTCCTGGGGATTTCGGGAACTGCCGCTGGAAGAAAGATTGATCATATGTAAAAGGCTTGGAGTAAAATACTTAGAGGCAGGCATTGCAAATGCGTCGACAGATATCCCTTTAAATGCAAACTCAGAGGAGCTTGAGAATGTAAAGAAGCTATATCTTAAATACGGTATATCCTGTGCTTTAGCATCAACCGGTAACGATTTCACTCTGTCTGACCAAAATGAATTGAAAATGCAGGTAGAAAAAGTGAAAAAAGTAATAGATATCTGCGCAGAAATTAATGCTGGATATTTGCGGATTTTTGCGGGTTTCTCTCCGGCAGAGGAAATAACGGGAAAGCGTTGGGATAATATGATAAGTTCTATCACGGGGGCTGCGGAGTACGCTAGAAGGAAGAAGATTATTCTGGCAATTGAAACTCATGGAGGAGTAATACCCCATCCTGACGGTGTAGTACATTTTACTTCTGTTTCTACAGCGAAAGAGAGTCTGAGGAGAATGCTCTGTGAAATGCCCGAGGATGTGCAATTTGTTTTTGATCCTGCTAATCTTTATGCCGTTGAACAAGCGCCTCCGCAAGAAATCTATCAAATATTAAAGGGTCGGATTGCTTATTTCCATATGAAGGACTTCATAAAAAGTCAAAACGGTCATTCTGTACCGGCGGCCTGCGGAGAAAGTGACTTTGACTGGAAAACTATGATGAGAATAATGTCGGACAGTTCGGAACCGATTCTTGTGGAATATGAAAATTGTTGGGATGTGGAGGCCGGTACGGCACGCAGTCTTCAATACTTAAAAGAGATCGGCTGATTCGGAAGCAGAACATTATATAGGATAGGAGAAGCTCTTATGTTACATAAAGAATAGGAGGAAAATCTCCTGCAAGTATCAATATTCGCAGGAACTATAAAAGGATTATGATATATGCGCAGGAACCATTTAGGGATTATGATATATGCGCAGGAATGGAGTAATATATGGAATCAAACAATATTTATGATTATAAAGTATGTAAAGCAATCGTGATTGAGCGTCCTTACGTAGCGAATTTTCGAGAGATAGAATTGACAGAACCAAAGGCTGATGCATATGTGGCAAGAACTACGTTCAGCAGTATTTCCAGTGGAACGGATATGAAGACCTACAAAGGACTTCAGCATCCGGAGCAGTGCTATTATCCTTTGGTTCCGGGGTACGAAACTGCCGGTGTCATTGTTGCGGCAGGACCGGAAAGTGACGGCAGGCTTAAGCCGGGAGATCGTGTTATGATTAATGAGTGCCGTAAATATGGAAATGTATGCTCTGCTTGGGGTGGTGGCTCGGAATATACGATTAAGGATTCCGATACCACGAATGATACCTTTGATTATATGGTAAAGATTCCGGATAATGTCTCAGATATGGAGGCTTCTTTGGCATATCTTCCTTGTGTTGCTTTGAAGGGAATACGTCGTCTGGCACTGAAAGAAGGTGAAACCGTTGTTGTAATCGGAGCAGGAATGGTAGGAATCAGCGCAATCCAGATCCTGAAGATTCTCTGCCCATCCCTTACGGTTATTTCGATTGAGAAAAATGCATTCCGCAGAACCATCGCAGAAAAATATGCGGATTATGTGCTGGATGTTGAGGATGCAGAATTAGAGATAAAGAAAATCACCGGCGGCAGAATGGCAGATAAGCTGATAGAGTGCTCCGGAAATGCGGAGGTAGTAGGCACACTATATAAATATGTCAAATCCGGAGGCTGGAGTATGAATGATGAACCGGCGCATATACATCTTCAGGGAGATTATCCGGAGAAAATTATTATGGATTCCTATCATCGCTGGTTTGTGACAAACTGCACCATCACTATGACTTGCGCTCTCGCTCCGGGCTGCAAGGAGCAGATACTGCAGTGGATCAGTGAAGGAAAGCTTGATGTAAAGGGGCTGCCTGTAGAAATCTGGCCTGTTCATAAATGCGGTGAGGCATTTGCTTACAAAGCAGAAAAAGGAGAAGATGTATTTAAAATACTTTTTGATTGGAGCGATAGAGAATGAAACCTAAGATAATATTTATGCCTCATGCGAATATTCAGTATTCACAATTAAGTACAGAGAGACGACCTTGGGTTATTAAGAACTGCTATGAGAAATTATTTGATATGGTATCAAATAATCCGTATAAAATTGCATTCGAAGCAAGCGGAAAGACAATTGAAGATATGGCAGACATGGCACCAGAGGTTTTAGATAAATTGAAAGCTTTGGTGAAGGAACAAAAAATAGAGCCAGTAGCTTCTCCATATATCCATTTTATGTTGAGCAATATTCCGGAGCAGGTGTGCCTGCATTCTTTAAAGCATAGCTTGGATATCTGGGAAAAATATGTTGGGGTAAGGCCGGTGGTAGGTTGGAATCCCGAGTGCGGCTGGGCTTCCTATATTCCTGAGGTTTATAAAAAAGCAGGCTTTGAGACACTTGTTATGGATGCCGATTCCTTTTTGCTTTCCTTTGAGGAAATCCGGAATGAGACTGGGTTAAAGTATGATGTCCAGGGTCACAGCAATAAAAATGCTCTGTTTAAAATAGAAGAGTATATCAAAAATAAGCCGGAATTTCTCAAATATCTAACAAATCCTTCGAAGGCACCGAATGGATTACAGCTGATTTTTCGATCAGACTGTATGGCGAATCTACTGCTATGGTTTCTGATGGATGCGACCGAGGGAATGCGGGAAGATAAGATTAGCGAGAAGGAAATACAGGACATGTATCAGGCTTGGAAGAAGCGGATCGCCGATACGGGCAGTTTTATTATGCCGTATGCTGAAGATGCAGAATATATCGGAAGCTCAGCTTATTTCTATGTAAAACAATTTAATGAAGCACGTTTCTTTGAGCCGGAGCCGGAAAGTATTCAACGTTTCCAGAGAACGATTGAACTGGCACTGGAGGCCGGATATGAGATGACGACCCCTTCAGAGGTGATTGCTTCCAGTCAGAATATGATGACTAATCCAAGTATTATGCAAATTGAGAACGGAGCAGCCTGGCATGGGGGGACAGCGAAAGCCTGGATGAATACGGAATATGCTCTTTTGCTGGACCCGGTATGTAATTCTCTTTATCAGGGCATTCAAGAGCTTACGAAATATCAGGGGCGGTCGATGGATGATTTGGATCCGGAGCTGGATCTGGCGATGAAGGCCTTAGCAAGCGCATGGGTATCTGATTCAAGATGGCCTCCGTCTCCTACTTCACCGGGAAGATTTAATGTGAAGGAAGCGATTGCAGATTTATATACAGCGAATGATGCTATGAAACGAAGTATGCTTCGTAGCGGACTGGGCGACAGTAAATCAATTTATTCACCTGAACTGATGCTATCCCAGATACGTCTTGTAGAAGGAAAATTAATGGGAATGCAGTACTTCGGTGAATCATAGTAAAAAGCACTCTCGCAAACGATATATTGGTATTTGAGATGCAAGTATACATATGATATAATCACTCAGTGTAGGAAATTTGCATTAAGATAAAGGTTTTATCTTGAACGGGAGAATTTGTTAAGCCGGGGAGGGTTTTATGAATCCAGAGGTTGCTCTTGAAATGGTACATTTGCAGTTAACCAAAAGATGTAATATGAACTGTTGGTTCTGTGGTCAGCGTAAGTATATGAGAAGCCAGACGCTGCAATCCGAATTGCAATGGGAGGATTGGAAAAGTGTGGTTGATTCGCTGGTATCCTACAGAAAAAGCAGCAATATGACCCCCGGCATCATGCTTTGGGGCGGTGAACCACTACTGTCAGAACATTTTGTGAAGCTGGTATCGCTTCTTCATTCGGAAGGATTTCCTCTTGGAATGGTCACCAATGGAACCCTGTTGGATAAACAGATTGATCTCTGTAAGGAAGCCTTTGATAAAATATATATTTCAGTTGATGGCCCGGAGGAAATCCATGATCAGATCCGTGGAAAGGGTGCGTACCGGAAAGTTAAGGAAAATATGCACAAGTTGAAAGGCGGTCCGGAACTGATTAATATGGCGGTACTTACTCCTCAGATACGAAACCGACTCAAAATGCATTTGGATTCCTATGTTGCACTGCAGCCGGACCGAGTGATTCTGCAGGAAATGATAGGATTGACCAAAGAAGAGGTGGAAGGCTATAAAGTATGGCTGAAACAAAGCTTTGGACAGGAAGCTATAGAAATTGAAGGTTGGGAAGGTGAGATTGACTATGACCCTCCCCGACAGAAAAGAGAGTGTATTACTCAGCTTTCAGAACTTAACTATCCGTTTGAGGTAACCTATCATCCCCATGGAATAGAGGCAGCAAATCCTTATTGTCTTTCCCCGTTTCGTCATGCACATATTACATGGAATGGAAATGTGACTTTTTGCACCGATTTCACAGATTTTTCTGCCGGGAATGTAAAAGAGGAAAGCCTTCTAAGAATCTTTGAAAATACAAAATCAGAGCGCTTTCGGGAAGAAATAAAGAAGGGAAACTGCATTACTTGTCAGCATTGTTCTTGGAAAAACAGTAAAAGCTTCTCATTATGAACAACTCCTTTAGACTCTATTCTACATCAAATGTAACGATGAATGATTGTTTTAGAATTAAAGATTACTTTGAATGAACCTGAATATGGAGATATCGACATAATAATTATTCCTGTAACTTCAGGATAGAAGAAACATGAAATGATAGCGTCTAAAATAGGACAGGCGGGTGGACATAATCTCACCCGCCTGTTTCAATTGGGTGCTGTTCCAGGGACTGTTCCGGTTAAAAATTATCTTGACAAACAGAATAACATGCTATATATTTTGAATATCAAACTATTTGTATTACAAAGCATATTTAAGAATGACTTATGAAACATTACAAGTGACAAATACATCTGGATATGTTTATAAGCAGTTCCCGGGAGAGAAGCATATGAATGAGAAACTAATCGAGATCAATAGAATGCTGGTCGAGGTATATGACGACGTAAACCATATCGAAGAGTATTCCATCAAAAAGGGTGCCTTCAGTGACTTATCGATTACGGAGATACATACAATCGAAGCAGTCGGACTGTATCACCCGAGGACGATGTCTGAAATTGCTGCAGAGCTTGGGATTACTCTCGGAACCCTGACAATTGCAGTGGATAAATTAATTCGGAAAGGGTACCTGGAAAGAAGCAGAAGTGATACGGATCGCCGGATTGTCTATATTACGCTGACCAAAAGAGGAAAGCTGGCCTACAGGATCCATGAAAAGTTCCATATGGATATGGTTCGGGCAATTATGATGGATTTTACATCACAGGAAGAGGAAATATTATTGACGGCACTCAGAAAGTTAAATCAACATCTGAAGGATATATATTCATAAATTGTAATTCAAGGAGGACTCCAGGATGAGACATGCGGCGATAATAGGTCTGGGAAGCTATCTGCCAGAGAATCGTATGACCAATGACGATATGGCAAAGCTGGTAGAGACCAGTGATGAATGGATTACTTCTAGGACCGGAATAAGGGAACGGCGGATTTCAACAGGAGAGACCACCTCAGAGCTTGCTTATGAAGCAGGAAAAAGAGCAATCGCAGACGCAAATTTAGAGCCTACGGAATTGGATCTGATCATCTGCGCCACGATTTCGCCGGATTCCTTTATGCCGTCGGTTGCCTGTATCGTACAGGATAAGCTTGGCGCTGTTAAAGCAGCAGCCTTTGATCTCGCTGCTGCCTGCAGCGGATTTGTATATGGTATTTCGGTAGCTACAGCATTTATAGAAAGTGGAATGTATCAGAGCATACTGGTCATAGGAGCAGAGACCTTATCCAAAGCCTTGGATTGGTCGGACCGTTCCACCTGCGTACTTTTTGGGGACGGTGCAGGAGCGGCTGTATTACAGGCTTCTGATCAGAAAGGAATACTGGCGTTGAACCTGCTGAGTGATGGCAGCAAACAGGATTATCTCTGTCTGCCGGGCTTACCCCTGAGTAATCCTTTCTTTTCACCGCCGGATGCAAACCAGCCTGTTATCACGATGAAAGGGCAGGAGGTATTCAAGTTTGCTGTAAGGAGCATAGCGGAGAATATTAAGTCGGTTCTTTTGAAAGCTTCTATACAAAAAGAAGATATCCGCTACATTGTTGCTCATCAGGCAAATTGCCGTATTCTAGAGCAGGCTGCCAAGACCTGCGGCATCGAATCTGAGAAGTTCTATATGAATCTGGATCGGTACGGTAATACATCCGCAGCTACGATAGGAATTGCCCTGGAGGAGATGAAGCAGAAAGGAATGTTAAGCTACGGAGATAAAATTATATTGATTGGTTTTGGGGGCGGTATGACCAGCGGTGCAGTATTAATTGAATGGAATAAATAAGTACTTACTTTTTTTTGAAGTAATAATTCAAATATTTTAAGGAGGTGAGGAGATTTCAGGAAAAATCAGAATAGAAAATATATTATTTGGATATATCAATGAGATATAAATTACCGGATATATGGAAGCTTAGCCGGAAAAGGAAAAGATACAAATAAAAAAATCAAATAAAAAATCAAATATAAAAAGGAGGATATCTTCCTGTCGAGGGAAGATGATAAAGAAAATGGATTTAAACAGAATTAAAGAATTAGTGGCAGATCAGTTGGGTGTTGATATCGCGGAGCTTACACAGGAGACTTCCTTAAAGGAGGATTTAAATGCGGATTCGCTGGATTTATTCCAGATTATTATGTCTTTGGAGGAAGAATTCGGTATTGAAATCCCTACTGAGGATACAGAAAGCATCGCTACGATCGGTGACATCGAAAATTACTTAAACAGCATAAAACAAGAATAAGCAACAGGGGTCGACTCTGACGAAGATGGAGAGTGTAGGACGATGAAATCTAGAGTATGCGATTTACTGGATATAGAATACCCGATATTTCAAGGAGCGATGGCAAGGATATCCGATGCTTCCTTAGCATCAGCAGTGTCTGAGGCCGGCGGTCTCGGTATCATCGCCGGAGGAACAGCTCCGGTGGAGTATATCAGGGCTGAAGTCAGAAAAGCGAAGGATTTGACCCAAAAGCCTTTTGGCGTAAATATTATGCTGCTCAGCGAATTCGCTGATGATATGGCTCAAATGGTCTGTGAGGAGGGTGTCAAGGTTGTGACGACCGGAGCCGGGGCTCCCGGTAAATATATGGAGCAATGGAAAGCACACGGTATTAAGGTGATTCCGGTTGTTCCCTCTGTAGCAATTGCAAAGCGTATGGTAAGAAGCGGAGCAGACGCAGTCATAGCTGAAGGTACTGAGTCCGGTGGGCATGTAGGAGAATTAACTACGATGGCACTGGTGCCGCAGGTGGTGGATGCAGTCGAAGTTCCGGTCATTGCCGCAGGCGGGATTGCAGATGGCCGCGGGGTAGCAGCCGCTTTTATGCTTGGAGCAGAAGCGGTGCAGGTCGGAACAAGATTTTTGGCTGCTTACGAATGTAATGTACATTCTAATTATAAACAAAAGGTTTTGCATGCAAAGGATATTGATACTGTTGTGACAGGACGTTGCACCGGCCACCCGGTTAGAATCTTGAAGAATAAACTCAGTCGTCAATTCCTGGAGTTGGAAGCTGCGGGTGCATCCGTCCCTGAGCTTGAACAGCTTGGTGTCGGCGCTCTGGCAAGGGCAGTAGTGGAAGGAGATATGGAATTCGGAAGCGTGATGGCCGGTCAGGTTGCCGCTATGATTAGTAAGGAGCAATCCTGTAAGGAAATCATCGAAGAAATGCTCCGTGAGGCACAGCAGCTGCTTTCAAAGGACTGGAGGTAGCCATGGGAAAGAAGGCTTTTATATTTGCAGGTCAGGGAGCACAGTATGTCGGCATGGGCAAGGAGCTCTATGATACCTTTCCTGTCTGCAGACAGACCTTTGAGGAAGCAGGAGAAAGCTTGTCGATGAACCTGAAGGAATTAATCTTTCAGGGAACACCGGAGGAGCTTAATCTTACCGAGAATACTCAGCCTGCGGTAGTGACCATGTCCATGGCAGCACTTCGGGCAATTCAGCAGTATGGGGTAGAACCGGATATCGTGGCAGGGTTAAGCTTAGGGGAGTATTCCGCGCTGACAGCAGGAGGAGTATTTACGCTGTCCCAGGTGGTTCCGTTGGTACGTAAGCGTGGTCGCTTTATGCAGGAAGCAGTTCCTGAGGGGATCGGTAAGATGTGTGCGGTACTCGGCTCATCAGAGGAGAAGATCAGGGAGGCTTGCCATGAGGCAAAGAAGCATGGTATCGTCGAGCCGGCAAATTTTAACTGCCCAGGACAGATCGTCATTGGCGGGGAAATCGCTGCGGTAGAGGAAGCGGCACGACTGGCAAAGGCGATGGGAGCCATGAAGACCATAGACCTTCCGGTCAGCGCTCCGTTCCATACTTCGATGCTGAAGCCAGCTGCAGAACGTCTGAAGGAAGTACTCGAACCAATGGAGCTATCTGCTTTACAGCTACCTCTGATTAATAATGTAGAGGCCGATCATACGTCCTCCGATCAGGTCAAGGAGCTGCTTTATCGTCAGGTGATGAGTAGTGTATTATGGGAACAGTCTGTACGCAGGATGATCGCGGAAGGTGTGGAACATTTTATTGAAATCGGTCCCGGAAAGACCTTATCCGGATTTATACGAAAGATTGACCGTGGATTAAAGGTATTTAATGTAGAAGATATAGCTTCTCTCGAGTCAACAGTGAAGGCACTGCAGAGTGAAGGCACTGCAGAGTGAAGGCACTGCAGAGTGAAGACACTGCAGAGTGAAGGCACTGCAGAGTGAAGGCACTGCAGAGTGAAGACATTACAAGTGAAGGCACTGCAGAGTGAAGGCACTGCAGAGTGAAGACACTGCAGAGTGAAGGCACTGCAGTGTGTACACAATACATTGTGTTCGGAAAGGATAGAATTATGCCAAATGGAAGGGTTGCAGTAGTTACCGGAGCCGGTAAGGGGATAGGAAGGGCAATTACGCTCCGATTATCAAAGGAGGGCTATCAGGTTGTGATTAATTATCGCAGCAGTGTAGCACAGGTAGAGGAATTGCTTGAAATCATACACCAAAACGGCGGAGAGGCTGCGGCGGTTTGTGCGGACGTAAGCCGGGAAGAGGAAGCAAAACAGCTGATCAATGCAGCAGTCGAAATGTACGGCAGAGTGGATGTTCTGGTAAATAATGCAGGGATCACGAAGGATAACCTTATTGTGAAAATGTCAGAAGAGGAATTTGACAATGTCATTGACATTAATCTGAAGGGAGCATTCTTCTGCATGAAGTATGCTTCAAAGCAGATGCTGAAGCAGAGGAGTGGCAGGATGATCAATATTTCCTCCGTTGTAGGGCTCATCGGCAATATCGGACAGACCAATTATGCGGCTTCCAAGGCAGGCATCATCGGCATGACAAAGGCCGCAGCAAGGGAGCTTGCTTCACGAGGTATTACGGTAAATGCGGTTGCCCCGGGTTTCATCGCAACAGATATGACGGAGAAGCTGGATGACCGTCTGAAGGAGGCCAATATAACCAATATTCCTATGAAACGGTATGGGACACCGGAAGAGGTGGGGGCAGCAGTCAGCTTTCTGGCTTCCGACGCAGCCGATTACATCACCGGGCAGGTGCTGCAGGTAGATGGCGGAATGGTAATGTAGGAGGATAATTATGGACCATAGAGTAGTAGTAACGGGGCTGGGTGCCATAACCCCGATTGGTAATAATGTGAGGGACTTTTTTCATAACGTAAAAGCAGGACAGTGCGGAATAGACAAAATCGTGGACTTTGATACAGAAGCCTTTCAGGTTAAGCTTGCTGCTCAGGTGAAGGACTTTGATCCAAAGAATTATATGGATTTTAAGGAAGCCAAAAGAATGGACCTTTTCTCACAGTATGCTGTGGCAGCTGCAAAGGAAGCATTGGAGGATTCCGGTATCGATCTGGATCAGGTGAACCATGAACGGTTTGGTGTGATTGTGGGGTCGGGAATCGGAGGTCTCGGCTTGATTGAGAAGGAGACGAGAACGATGACAGAGAAAGGACCCAGAAGGGTTAATCCTCTGTTCATCCCTATGACGATCACCAATATGGCAGCAGGAAATGTTGCAATTCAATTTGGTGCAAAGGGCATCTGTACCAATGTAGTGACCGCATGCGCCACCGGTAACAACAGTATAGGGGAAGCTTTCCGCAGCATCAAGCATGGATATTCCGATTTGATTTTAGCCGGAGGCACAGAGAGCTCGATTACTCCGCTGGGGGTAGCAGGCTTTTCGGCATTGACAGCACTTTCCACAAGCCAGGATCCGCTAAGGGCTTCCATTCCCTTCGATCAGGACAGAGATGGTTTTGTCATGGGAGAAGGAGCAGGTATTCTTCTTCTTGAGGAATATGAGCACGCTAAAGCACGAGGTGCGAAAATTTACGCTGAGGTTGTAGGCTACGGTGCTTCCTGTGATGCTTATCATATCACAGCTCCCTCATCCGATGGTGAAGGCGGAGCGAGAGCGATGAAACTCGCGATGGAGGAAGCCGGGATAACTCCCGGGGAGGTTTCTTACATTAATGCGCATGGAACAAGTACACCGACCAACGATAGGACCGAGACCCTTGCGGTGAAGCTGGCGATGGGTGAGAAAGCTTATCATATTCCGATCAGCTCCACCAAATCGATGATCGGTCATCTCCTTGGTGCGGCAGGAGCCGTGGAAGCAGTGATCTGTATCAAGGCTCTGGAGGAAGGGTTCATCCCAGCGACCATAGGTCTTACTAATCAGGACAAAGAATGTGATCTTGATTATGTACCCTTAATCGGAAGAAAAGCAGAGCTTAAGTTTGTGATGTCCAACTCCCTTGGCTTTGGAGGTCATAATGCCACTCTGCTGTTTAAAGCCTGGAATTAAGGAACCACTGCGGTTAATAGTAATCAGGATGATTAGTTGGAGGTAAAGGATGGATTATAAGACAATAGTTAATTTGATGAAGGAAATGAGTCATACCGAATTAACAAAGCTTGAGATAGAAGAAGAGGGCTTTCGTATCTGCATCGAGAAGGGTAAAAAGGAAGAGGGAGAGCAGGGAAAGCTTCCTCAGATGAATTGGAGTCAGAATGCAATGCCTGCAATGCCGCAGTTTTATCAGGGAATGTATGCTCCGGGGCAGATGATGCCCACAGCACCTGTATTCCCAGGAACTATGCAGACTGCAGCAGTTCAGGGAGCTGCTATAACCGGGACCTCAGGAAGTACCCTACAGGCAGAGGTGAAAGTAAATCTGGATGCAGCAGGTGATGACCAAAACCATAAAAAGCAGGTATCCCCCATGGTAGGAACCTTTTATGCACAGCCTTCCCCCGATAAGCCCCCGTTTGTGAAGGTAGGCGATAGGGTAAAGAAGGGACAGACAATCTGCATCATCGAAGCCATGAAGCTGATGAATGAGATTGAAAGCGAACATGACGGAGAGATCGTTAAGATTCTCACAAAGAACGAAGATATGGTAGAGTTCGGCCAGCCTTTATTCTTAATTAAATAGAATTAAGATAATTCTCAAAAGCATCATCACACAAGGGAAGGACAGCGAATTTCTCAACGTGAATATAAAATATCACATATAGGGTGCTCGCTTCTTGTTCTTCTCAGATTATTTGAGCCACCGTATAGTGGTGGAATGGAGATTTCTATGCTGAATATCGATGAAATACAGAAAATTTTACCGCATCGTCCGCCATTTCTTCTTGTAGACAGAGTAGAAAAACTGGAACCGGGCAAGGGTGCAACAGGAAAAAAATGCGTGTCCATGAATGAACCTTTTTTTGTAGGACATTTTCCCGGAAAGGCAGTTATGCCGGGGGTGCTTATTCTGGAAGCCTTGGCGCAAATGGGAGCTATCTGTATGCTGACAGTGCCGGGAAACGAGGGTAAGCTTGTATTCTTTGGTGGTATCGATAAGGTGAAATTTAAGCGCCAGGTGATACCGGGTGATGTCCTTACTTTGGAGGTAGAAATAACGAGGAGTAAGGGTAGCTTTGGTGTTGGAACGGCAGTAGCTTATGTTGACGGGCAGGTTGCTTGCGAGGCAGTTCTGACTTTTGCGCTGGGAGACCGTGAATAAAGGACATCGGCATGAATATCAGGGATGTCAAATTGAACGGAATTGAGTAAGGAGAGAACAGCAATGTTTAAAAAAATATTAATTGCAAACCGTGGTGAGATTGCGGTCAGAATAATCCGTGCCTGTAAGGAGATGGATATTGAGACAGTTGCGGTATATTCTGAAGCTGATAAGGAAGCTCTGCATGTCATGCTTGCAGACGAAGCAGTATGCATCGGACCTGCAAGATCCAAGGATAGCTACTTAAATATGCAGAATATCATAAGTGCGACTGTATTGACCGGAGCCACTGCGATCCATCCCGGATTTGGTTTCCTTTCGGAGAATAGCTCCTTTGCCAGAATGTGTGAGGATTGTAATATTACCTTCATCGGACCAAAGGCTGATACGATTGATCTGCTGGGGAACAAGTCGAAGGCGAGAGAAACCATGCAAAGGGCAGGTGTTCCGGTTGTACCCGGTTCTGAAGGAGAGGTTGAGACAGTGAAGGATGCCCTTCTCCTCGCCGAAGAAATCGGTTATCCTGTCATGATCAAGGCGTCTGCCGGTGGTGGCGGCAAAGGAATGCGTGCCGTATATAATGCAGAGGACCTTGAAAAGGCTTTCAATTCTGCCAAAGCAGAAGCAAAAGCGGCTTTTGCGGATGATCAGATGTATATCGAAAAACTGATTGTACATCCCAAACATATTGAGTTCCAGATACTTGCAGATAATCACGGCAATGTGGTACATTTGGGAGAACGTGACTGCTCCGTGCAGCGACGTAACCAGAAGATGATCGAGGAATCTCCATCTGCCATCATGACAAAGGAGTTAAGATCAGCCATGGGAACTGCCGCTGTTCAGGCAGCAAAAGCAACCGGCTATATCAATGCGGGGACGATTGAATTTCTGTTGGATAAAGACAAGCATTACTATTTTATGGAGATGAACACAAGAATTCAGGTGGAACACCCGGTTACGGAGATGGTCACAGGAATAGATATGATAAAAGCCCAGATCAGGATTGCTGCAGGTGAGGAGATGCCTTACCGCCAGGAGAATATAGAATTCAGAGGGCATGCGATTGAGTGCAGAATTAATGCGGAAGACCCGTCAAAGAATTTTATGCCCTGTCCCGGACGTGTAGAGAACGTACTCTTCCCGGGCGGCTTTGGCGTTCGAGTCGACAGTGCCTTATATCCCGGCTATGTGGTGCCTTCCTGTTATGATTCTATGCTGGCGAAGGTCATTGCATACGGACAGGATCGGGAAGAAGCCATCCTGAGGATGAGACGTGCTCTTTCAGAGCTGATCATTGACGGGATACAGACCAATACGGAATACCAGTACGGACTGTTGGAAAGAGAAGAAGTTATTTCCGGCCATTATCACACCGGCTTAATCGAGGTTAAGTAGTATGAATAGAAATCCATTTAAACCTAAGCAGTATGCAACAACCAACATATACCGAGCTAAACCGCAGGATATTGTCCGTGCGGAAGAAGAAAAGCCGAATGTGCCCGAAGGGATCATGACCAAATGTCCTCACTGCGGGAAGGTCATCTATACAAAGCTTTTAGCCAGAAACTATAAATGCTGTGATGAGTGCGGCTACCATTTCAAGCTGTCAGCCGAGGAACGTCTTGCAATGCTGGTGGACGAAGGAGAATTTGAGGAGTTTGATGCAGAGCTGATAAGCAGGGACCCCTTAAGCTTCCCCGGATACCTCGAAAAGCTGCAAAAGACCCGTGTCCAAACCCGACTTTCAGATGGCATTGTGACAGGTAGAGGAAAGCTTCAGGGGCAGTCCGCCATGCTTGGCTTCATGGACCCCGCCTTCTTTATGGGAAGTATGGGTACGACAATCGGTGAGAAGCTGGCACGGCTTTTCGAACAGGCAACGAAGGAAGCTCTTCCGGTCATCGTATTTACTGCCTCGGGAGGAGCCAGGATGCAGGAGGGAATATTCTCTCTGATGCAGATGGCCAAGGTGAGCGGCGCCGTAGCCAAGCACAGTGAGGCGGGACTACTCTATATCACAGTATTGACTGATCCGACGACCGGAGGTGTGACTGCAAGCTTTGCAATGCTTGGAGATATTATATTGGCAGAGCCAGGGGCACTGATCGGTTTTGCCGGTCCCAGAGTTATTGAGCAGACAATCGGACAGAAGCTGCCCGAGGGCTTCCAAAGGGCGGAGTTCTTATTGGAACACGGTTTTGTGGATAAAATCGTACCGAGAGAAGTACAGAAGCAAACGCTTTCCAATCTTCTGAAAATGCACTCCGGATAAGATAGAACATGCCTTGTGCAGAAAGGGAGGTTACTATGAGTATTACGCCATGGGAGAAGGTTAAGCTGGCTAGAATGCCGGTGAGACCGACCGGACAGGATTATATAGACAGGATTTTTTCTGATTTCCTGGAATTGCACGGAGACCGTTATTACAGCGAGGATCGTGCCATTGTGGGTGGAATCGCATATCTTAAGGATATTCCGGTCACTGTGATTGCTCAGCAGAAGGGGCGCAACACCAAAGAAAATATCGCACGTAATTTCTCCATGCCTCATCCGGAAGGCTATCGCAAAGCCTTGCGCCTGATGAAGCAGGCGGAGAAGTTTCACCGGCCGGTGATCTGTTTTATTGATACACCGGGCGCTTTTTGCGGACTCGGTGCGGAGGAACGCGGCCAGGGAGAAGCAATTGCCGAGAACCTGGCACAAATGATGCTCCTGAAGACACCCATCGTGTCCATCGTTATTTCTGAGGGCGGCAGCGGTGGCGCCTTGGCGCTTGGCGTAGCGGATAAGGTATATATGCTGGAGCATGCCATTTATTCCATTCTGTCACCGGAGGGCTTTGCCAGTATTTTGTATAAGGATGCCGGTAAGGCAGAGCAGGCAGCCGGGGATATGAAGCTGACAGCTCAGGATCTGTTCCATTTTCAAGTAATTGACGGCATCATTCCGGAGCCTCCGGGTGGTGCGCATCAGGACTATAACCTGATGGCATCGAGCGTGAAGTCAATCCTTGAGACAGAGCTGGCAGAATTAGGGCAGTTATCTACTGAGGATCTACTCAGCAGGAGATATCAGAAATTCAGAAGCATGTAAAGCATCATCATAGAAAAGAAGCTTTCTTTAGCCCTACAGGAGATGGCGAAAGCGAATGGCTTAAAGCCTAAGGATCTGAACCGAAGACCTGCAAAGCAATAGTATTAATATCCATTCTGTTTCACATAAATCAGGCTCGAAGTAAAGGTACCGCCTATATTCTCCACATAGTCCCGGTATTCCTCGTAATTAATATAGTACTGGCTTCCCCAGGAGGAGATACGCAGCATGATTCTTCCTGTCAGCTCATCCTTAATCAGCCCGGTTACAGTAACATAATGGCCGTTGATATCGTATTTAACCGCTTTATAATAATATGGCTTCGGTACTTCTGCGGTATTTTCGGTAATGGTCGGCGAAGAGGAGGGCTGAAAATCTATCTCTCTCAGCTCATAGAAGGATATTCCTTTCTTCCCCCACAGGTTCGGTGTGTTCGGCCCGATGGAGAGGATGACAGGAATATCCTTTTCCAGCATTTCTTCAATCAGATCATACATATCATAATAATTCAGGTTCCATTTCCAGGATGCCTGCAGGCCAAGTCCGTAATCATCAGAATAAGCATTGATAGCTGATGCGGCTGAAGGTCCCAGGACTGCAAGGAATGGAAGTGTCTTAGTATATTGATTATGAATAAGCTTTACATAAGATAGATAATTCGGATATGCGATCTGATAATCCATAGTGAAAGCCAGTTCGGTTACCGGTGTGTGCAGGCGCTTTTTCCTTCGGGACAGATAGAGGAACAGATCAGCAGCGGCGATGGTTCCACAACCATAGCGGTGGAAAATCGTATCCTTGTTATACCATTTCGTTTCAGGAAACCACATCTGGCTTCCTCCGTACGAAATCTGGGTATCCTTCAAGACGGGAATATAGTCCGGGGCGGATAACTGAACTACGATATTGTTTCTGAAGGGCATTACGCCGCCTCCTAACATTGCTTCTTAACATTATTTTATTCGAGTTCGCTTGTTTATGTTGACGGGAAATAGGAAAGGACAGGGAGGAAAAACGATTTCCTTGAGCATGAAATGAAAGGAGCTATTGCAAAAATGCAATAATGTAAAGAAAGCGAAAGAACTAGCTTCCCTTTCACACTCGCGGGAAGTAAGTACTTTCGCTTTCTATAGGAATATTATTTTGAATAAGCTCCTGGATTTATGATGGCCCCTAGGCTTCTATTCTTCAGCGTCTCCGCTTTCTTCCTCAGCTTCGAATTCACTGATCTGTCTCTTTCTGGCCATCTCGTCACTGTCAAGATATTCGTCATAGGAGGTAATCTTATCAATAAGATGTCCGTTATAGATCTCCATGATACGGTTTGCCGTTGTCTGAATAAACTGATGGTCGGGGGAGGTGAATAACGCGACACCCGGGAATTTAATCAAACCGTTGTTCAGAGCGGTAATGGATTCCATATCCAGATGGTTGGTCGGCTCGTCAAGAATGAGAACATTGGCTCCGGCGATCATCATCTTAGATAACATGACACGGACTCTTTCCCCACCGGACAGGACATTTACTTTCTTTGAGCCTTCTTCTCCGGCGAATAACATTCTTCCCATGAAGCCGCGGACATAAGTGACATCCTTCTCGGGAGAGAAGGGCATCAGGAAATCAGTAATGGTCTCATCACCGGCAAAGAGCTTGGTGTTATCCTTCGGGAAATAGGACATATTTGTGGTAATACCCCACTTGTAAGAGCCTTCATCCGGCTCAACCTCTCCCGCGAGAATCTGGAACAGCAGAGTAGTGGCACGGGTATTCGGTCCGACGAAGGCTATCTTATCTTCCTTGCCTACGATGAAGGAAATCTTATCAAGCACCTTCACACCGTCTATGGACTTGGAGAGGTTCTCTACGGTAAGAACTTCATTGCCGATCTCACGGCTCGGTCTGAAGTCGATATAAGGATATTTTCTGCTGGAAGGGCGGATGTCATCCAATTCGATCTTCTCGAGGGCTTTCTTTCTTGAGGTAGCCTGCTTGGATTTGGAAGCATTGGCAGAGAAGCGCTGGATAAATTCCTGTAGCTCCTTGATCTTATCTTCCTTCTTCTTGTTGGCCTCCTTCATCTGCTTTACCATCAACTGGCTTGATTCATACCAAAAATCATAGTTACCGGAGTATAACTGGATTTTGGCATAATCGATATCTGCAATATGGGTACAAACTTTATTTAAGAAATAACGGTCATGGGATACCACGATGACTGTGTTCTCGAAATTAATCAGGAATTCCTCCAACCAACGGATTGCTTCTAAATCCAAGTGGTTCGTAGGCTCATCGAGAAGCAGGATGTCGGGATTACCAAACAAAGCCTGAGCCAACAGGACCTTAACCTTCTGACCGCCGTTTAATTCATGCATCGTTAGGTAATGAAGCTCAGTGTCAATACCGAGACCGTTCAGCAGAGTAGCGGCATTGGCCTCAGCCTCCCAGCCATCCATTGCTGCAAATTCACCTTCCAGCTCGCTGGCACGAATACCATCCTCTTCGGTGAAATCCTCTTTTGCATAGATGACATCCTTTTCCTTCATGATCTCATACAGGCGCTTATTTCCCATGATGACAGTATCCAGAACCTGATAAGCATCGTATTTGAAATGGTCCTGCTGAAGGAAGGACAATCTCTGTCCGGGGGTGATGATAACCTCACCCTTACTGGGCTCCAACTGCCCATTTAATATTTTGAGAAAGGTGGACTTTCCGGCACCGTTGGCACCGATCAAACCATAGCAGTTGCCTTCGGTGAACTTGATATTCACATCCTCGAACAACGCACGCTTTCCTATTCTTAATGTAACATTACTTGCCTGTATCATGTATAACCTCCTGGATACTTCCTATTATCTTTCATCGCAATTTCTATTGTATCGTATATTCTTGATTTTGCAAGAGAAAATATGGATTAATTACTAATACATCATCATAATTATGAACACACCAGCAGGTGATTTGTTTTCAAATAATTCACATTACGTTAATACCTTCTCCATAATTCGATACTATAATAATATTATAGAAATACCCAAATTGTTAAAACCTACTTAACATAGAATTTTTTCATAAATCTCCTCCCTCCCCAAAGAGCCAACTCCAACGAGTTGGCTTTTCCTCTGTTATGAGATGCTTCAAGACAATGCCGCAATTTCTCCCAGTCTGTCCATGATCGGCAGGTGCTGAGTACATAAGGTCTCGCATTGACCGCATTTGATACATTCCGCTGCCGGTTGGTTGGAGATGCCCCGTCGAAAAATGGTTTGCATGCTCAGTTAACTTGAATTTTATTCCAAGCATTGTTATAATATCACTAATGAATAAAGGGTCGGAGGATTTGGGATGTTAAAAATTGCTGTTTGTGATGATGAAACACAGGAGCTTTCCCGTATTACTGGATTATTGAAGGAATATCAGCTGCAGAGAAGTGCTGTCTTTCGGTTTGATACTTTTACGAGTGCTATAGAGCTGCTTGAAACTATGAGAGGAAATGTATATGATATTCTGCTGCTTGACGTACTCATGCCGGGCTTCAATGGGATACAGACTGCCCAAGAAATTCGAAGCTTTGACGAAAATATAAAAATTATATTCTTAACCTCTTCCCCGGAGTTTGCAGTGAGCAGCTATGAGGTCGGCGCATATTACTATCTGTTGAAGCCGATTTCGGAAGCAAAGCTTTTCCCAATCCTGGACAAGCTGTATCTGGATGAACAGAAAGTAAGTAAGACACTTTCACTTAAGTCTGTTACCGGAATCACACGTATCACCTATGACAGTATTGAGTTTTTAGAAGTAATTAATAAAAAGCTTCATTTTCATCTGACGGATCATAGTATCAGAGAAGTGCCAGGCTCCCTGTCCGATTATGAAACATTATTACTAAATCAGGAGGAGTTTATCAAGGTTCATCGCTCCTATATTGTGAATATGGGATGGATTAAGGAATTGCTACCGGGTAAGATCATCACCGTCTCTGACCATGATATCCCGATATCAAGGCTACTATACGCACAGGTTCGGGAAAGTTACATGCAGAATCTATTCATTGAAAAAGGGGTGTTGTAATGATTAGTGTATCAAGCTTAATACACTATGGTCTGCTGCTCATATTCGGTGTATTAATATCCATACTATTTGCCGGCATCGAAATCTCCAAAAAGAACCTCAGAGCAATTCTTTTCGTTATTTTACTTCTGTTGCTTGCAGAATTAATCAGCTGGCTCCTTCTTGGTTATGAAATTACTGTGAAAATATATCCATTTATCATACATATTCCGTTGATGATGTTTATCTCAAGGTATTTCAAACGACGTAAAGCGATTGCCATCGTCTCTGTGCTCCTCGCTTATCTGTGTTGTCAGACACCACAGTGGTTAGCCACAGTGGCACTTTATCTGTTTGACAGCCAAACTGCTTATTTTATTGTCAATTCATTGGTTTTTTTTCCGGTATTCTATCTTTTGAAGCGATACGTGGGTTCCTCTGTATACCAATTGATAAGCATATCTCAAAAATCTCTGCTGCTGTTTGGTACCGTGCCGTTATTTTACTATCTCTTCGACTATGGCACAACGATTTATACGGATCTGTTATTTCAGGGAGGAAAAACAATCGTACTATTTATGCCCTCGGTTGTACCCATGGTTTTCTTTATATTTATGATCATTCATTATAATGAGATAGAACGCCGGAGTGCCACCGAAAATGAAAATTTGCTGTTGTCCGTTCAGATCAACCAAGCGGAGAAGGATTTGAAAGTATTCCTGGAGTCACTGGAGCAGGCAGCAATCTATCGTCATGATATGCACCATCATCTTACCCTGATTGCCGGTTATCTCGCTGAGGGTGATTCCGCAAAATCAATGGAGTACATTAACACCGTCCAGTCTGACATAAAGGAAATTACTCCTGTCCGCTATTGTGAAAACAATACTGTGAATCTTATTTTTTCACATTATGTATATAGGGCGGCTCATTATAAGATAGCTTTTTCTGTGGATGCTCAATTGCCACAGAGTATTCCCTTAGCAGAAACCGATCTTTGTGCATTGCTTTCCAATGGACTGGAAAATGCAGTGAATGCCTGTCTGAAGCTTTCTACTGATCAGGCAAGGACCATCTATATTAATTGCAGATTGCATAAGGAGAAGCTTTTAATACTTATAGAAAACAGTTTTACCGGCAAGGTAGCAGAAGAGCACGGACTGCCAAAAAGTGAACAGCCGGGACACGGTTTTGGTGTAAAAAGCATGGTGATGATTATTAATAAATACAACGGCTACTACTCCTATAATGCAGAAAACGGAGTATTTACATCAAGAATCGTCCTACCCTTGAAGGACTCTATTTCACTGGACCCAGTATAGTCTTTCTACAAGTGATTTGACACTACTTGAAATGAATTTATGATACTTAGAAATATAAAGATACCACAGGAAGACTATTTTGTCTTAATGTGGTATCTTTGCATTTATCTTTTATTCATGACAAGTGAATTGCTTCATCAATGCATCTTGTCTATCAGGGATTAATTAATATTTGTTCCCTGCGTTATCTACTTTACGGTAACCTTTATCTTTTTATATACACCATTCTGAGCATAAGCATA
>JAEZGK010000049.1 GCA_023437365.1 Bacillota bacterium | reverse complement strand
CAAGTAGTTAATTTATATTGGTTGTAACTGTTTAGAAACTGTACATTGAAAATCGCATGACAAATAAAGCACCTTTAAAGCTGCCTTGAAAAAGTGATATTAGAAGCAGAAATTATTTTATGTAAGCCTCATGTTTCATTTCCATACTGTAAAGTACTCTGACCAGTTTTTTTGCTACATGGGAGACAGCTACATTATAGGGCTTTCCTTCTGCCTGTTTTTTCTGTAAAAACAAACTGAAATTAGTATCCCAGTTACCAACATTTTTAGCTGCTGTAAAGAGTGCGAAACGTAGGTATTTTGAGCCTCGCTTAACCATTTTGGCATGAGTTGATGTGTACTGCCCCGATTGATAGATGGATGGCTCCATTCCAGCAAAAGCAAGTATCTTTTCGGCTTTAGAAAAATTAGAAAAGTCACCTATTTCAGCATAAATTGCAGCTGCAGTTATATAAGAAATACCGGGAATAGTAATAAAAGGAGAATCTATATTTTTTACAATCTCTTTTATTCTTTTCTCAATTACTTCAGTTTGTTCCTGCAACAGAAAAATACGAGCTAAGGTTTGCTGTAGTTCAATGTCCTGTATGCCATCGCAGGTGCCGATGGATTGTTTAGCGGCTTCTCTAATTTCAATTGCCTTTTCGCGGCCGTAATGACCTTTCGAATACTTTGACAAAAGGTTAGTCAAATGAGTCAGATGAGCCTTTGAAATGGCGTTGGTATCTGTATATTCACTCATAAGGTGATAAACAGAATTAACCTGTAGCTCATAAACTATTTTCTCTAATTCGGGGAAAATTATATTCATCAGCCTGGCAAACGATACTTTAAGCCTGGAACAATCTTTTACAAGGGTAAAACGATATCTTGTTAGTGACTTTAGTTCTTTTTCATGGTATGATGCAGGTGCATAGGGCGTTAGCTTCTGTGTCATCAGCATTGATACGATTGATTGGGCGTCAGCCTTGTCCGTTTTAGTCTTTCTAAAGCTTAGACTTTTTTTGTATAGACTAGTGTGAAGCGGATTGATAATAAAAATGTGGTAGTTTTTATTAGCGAGGAAATCAGCGATATTGTTGCTATAATGACCGGTTGCTTCTAGCCCTATTTTTATAGCTTCGGGGTTGTTGGTACAGGATTGAATACGCTGAAGTAAAAGAGAAAATCCGATAAGATCATTAGAAATGGTGAAGACGGGGAAAAGAATTTCGCCATCCGAATTAGAGATAAGACAATCGTGCTTATCCTTTGCAACATCAATGCCTACGTAAATCATAATAATAGCTCCTTTTGGTAGATTGACACTGTTGCTTATTCCACAGAACTGCCTGCTATGTAGCCTCGTGCTAATTAAAACGTCATGCGTTATCTAACTGATCAACATTTAAGCAGGCGACTGTGGTTATAGCCTATAACAAAACGTCTATGCGTTAGGAAATTTCGACTAATCCACAGTGCCTATAAACAGTATACACTTACTCAAGAAAAGAGTAAGGAACTAATATTAATTTAACATACGAGGTAATTGTCTAAAGTAATAATAGCAGTAAATCTACTTATCATGCCATGTATCATGCCTAATAGGATGCCCCCGTGTAATGATTATTTTAAAGTACTTTATTGTTATTCACCTTTTATCACTGTGTATATCGTGTTCGCGTCAGCAGTCAGGTGGGATGTAATCCCACCTGAACTGTTTTCAGATAACGCAAAGACAGAACCCATGATGGAAGCATTGAACATCAGATCAGATGTCTCTGGCTCATGGGTCCTGTTTTTGTGTTCTTTGAACATAGTCAGGGATAGATTAAAATCTATCCCTGACACTGACAGCACACTGCGCAACACTTCGATATGTCAATGTTCATGCATTAATCCAATCCTTCACACGAACATGAAAGCTTAATGAATACCTCAAAAATTATAGCTATTCATTATCACAAATTAGCCATATACCCTATACCAAATAGCCTAATACCGAATACATTATAGCTTATACCTTATACCTAGTAACCTAATAACCTAATACCTATTCTTTATAAAACTCCACTCTTCTGTACCTTGATATACTCCAGGATCATATCAACGGCCTCTGCTCTTGTTACCTTAAAGGTCGGATTGAACTTATTTGTTGCATCTCCCTTAACAATTCCGAGACCCTTTGCCAAAGCTACGGCACCGAAATACTTCGCATTGATCGAACTCTCATCTTCAAAACCGGTCTTATAGATGTTTGAGATAGCCGCCATCTTAGTCAATCCAAGCTTATCGATGAAGAGCTGTGTAATCTCTTCTCTGGTAATCAGCGCAGAATCAGCTGCTGCTTTCTCTGCAGAAGCATCATAGACAGCATAACCAATCTTATTAAGTAGGCTGTTTAATTCGCCGACAGTGATGGACTGCTCGGGAAGGAACTTCCCACCCTCAAAACCTATATTCATATCTGCAAGCAATAAAACATTTTTAAACTTAGCCTGATCGGTCACGTCCTCATATGCATAGACAGCTGTCTTCTTATAGCTTTTGCCGCTGTTATCCAACTGCTCTCCGGTGAAGGGTGAGATATAGGAGGGGGTTACATCAGGACGATAGACCAATCTTACTTCATACTCTGCCATGGTCAGATTGGAATAATAGCCCTCCTTTGTCTTACTCTGGTTGACCTTATTGATCTGATTTATCTCATACTTCAGGCCATAACCCTCCTTCGCGAGATAATAATCCATTGCTTTATCAGCAGAAATAATTCCAGTCGGTGCTTCGAAGACCACGTTCTCATCCCAATTAGAACCAAAGGAATAAATTTTTCCGGTCACACCATCTACAGAACCATAGATGCTGTTATAAGGATATTCAATACCTTCGTTCACACGATTATACTGATAACGATAGCCGCCATAAACCGGCTTATCATTTTTATAATAAACTACATAATCCTCTGTCTCCTCGCTTAAGACAGTATTTTTAAAGCGGTCAGCAAGCTGAGTCTTTATGAACTTCTCAAGGGTTTTCTTGGAGGCTGATTTATCATATTTGATCTTAACGGTATTCCACTTTTGGTTCTTCTCATCATAATAGTCCTTCATACTTGCATAGAAGCTTAGGATTTTCCCGCTTACCGCATCCACGGTTGCATATGCATAACCCCTGTAGGTATCTTTATCCTTCTCATAGTTTACCTCTCTAGGATCATTCAACGAGATGTTCCACACATAGGAAGAATCCATTTTACTTAAGTCAGCATTGTATTGAATTAGATTTTTATCTATATATAAAGCATTATTCCCTGTTACGATAGAGATGGCTTTCTCCTTCGATATAAGGTTTTTCAGTTCTTCTACCTTCTCCTGCTCCTGCGGAGTCAGATCACTTTTTCCGCCTATGATATACCCATTGGCATCAGCAGTTGCTTCCTTCTTCGTATTCGCACCGTAACCGGTATTTACCCATTCTGATTTTGTCAGATAGACCTTCCCCGTTTTTGCATCAATGGAAATGTAGGGTAGCGTAGGCTCATACACCAGGAAAGCCTTTTTTTGTTCTGTGCCCTTCACAGAGTCGTAGATTCCAATATAGTCCGTACGATATACCAGCTTCATCTTCATCTGCTTCTTAATCAGCTTGGCAGCCTCCTCTTTCGTCAGCTTGCCTTTCTCTGCAGATATTCTTGCATCATATAGCCAGTTTACAGATAAAGACGTAACCTCACCCGTAATACAATTGACTGTTACGCGAACCGAATTATCCGGCATACTGATACCATTTTCAATTCTCTGAAAATAATAAACATAATTATTACTGTAGATACCTTCAAAATCCGAATTCATATATTCGAGCTTTCCGTTTGTTTCCGGAGCCACCTTTCGGATAAAGCCCTCAGCCGTGCTCTGCAGCTCGGATCTTAAGTATTTTGCCACACCGGTACCTGTCTGATCATAATTATAAACGCTGAAATAAGTTATATGATAATCCTCATCGCAATTCACCTGAATACTGGATTTACCGTCTTTCGTACTCCAATTTAGATTCCAGAAAGCATCGGAATATGTTCCGGCATCATTATAATAGTAATTAAATACAGAATATTCACCCGGTATTGTGATGATTGACTTCACTATATTAATAGCTGAAGTTAATCCTGTCTGAGTGGGCTCTTTGGAACCTTTTGCAGGGTCCTCTGCAGCAATACCTGCTGTTGCTGTGGCTTTCTCCTTCAATGCTGTTGCCGCAAATACATCAAGCGGCAATGAGGATACTACCATAAGGCCACTGAGCAGCAAAACAAATAATTTTTTCATATAAGCACTCCTTCCATACTAAGCTTTTATTTGCTTTCAATCATTAGACGAAGAAGGATATTCCATAGTTTCATTTTTTTGTCCAAAATTTATTCTATTCTTCTTCCAGGCTTTGAAAAAGCTCTTGCTTTCTGACAGAAGCAGACCAAGAATGGTTAATATAATACCAATAACAGCTGTAGACGTGATTACCTCGTGTAAAACAAGGACAGATGTAACTGCGGTAATGACAGGAACCAGATAGATATATACCGTTGTTTTCACGGATCCCAACAGTTTTACAGCATAATTCCAGGTTGCAAAGCATAAGGCAGAAGCTCCCAAGCCTAAAAACAAGATATTAAATATATTAATCGGAGCAGTCAATTCCTGTACATCCACCTGAAATCCAAGAGTATAAAGTACCGGCAGCATGAATAGTAATCCATAAAAGAAGATTCTGCGTGTAACTAATATCGTATGATAACCAAAGGAACTGATTTTCTTTGTTATCGTGGAATATACAGCCCATATGATTGCAGCTGCAGCAGCAAGGAAATCTCCCAACGGATTAATATTTACTTCTGTAGAATTTTGAAAGCTGATTAGATATATTCCCGTCATAGCAATAACAAACCCGAGGAAAAAGCGTTTTCCTGGGCGTTCTCCACGTAAAAAGATACTGGCAAGGAAGGCTGCAAAGAAAGGAGCCAGGGATACGATTACTCCGACATTGGAGACCCGTGTAAAGGTAAGTGCAATATTCTCAAAAAGGAAATAAAGTGTGACACCGCATAAGCCTGCCGCGGCAAAATATAGCTCGTGCTTTCTTTCCAAAAGGCAAAGCCTACGCGGAAAAGCCAGCCATAATGCTGTGTATCCTATGGTAAAGCGGATGAATAATATTTCAACCGGAGAAAAAGAAAGCAATAATACCTTCGTAGAGATAAATGTGGTTCCCCATACAAATATGCAAAAAATGGCCGCAATATGACCCTTCCATAATTTATTTTCCACCCTCCTGCTCCTCCTTATCTATCATTTCCGTCTCTTCTGCGACCGAAAAAATTCTCTGATATTGCTTTGGTGTCAGTCCAATAAACTCTTTAAAAAAATTAGTAAAATGACTTTGATCCGAAAAGCCTGCCATACTGGCGGCATCAACCGGAGCAATCCCCTGCTCTAAAAAAACCTTTGCTTTGCTCAACCGAACATTTTGCAGATACCGGTAAGGAGATACACCAATCTGCTTTGTAAAGGAACGCAGTAGATAGGATTTGCTGTAATTTGTCATTGCCCGCAGCTCCTCCAGGGTTATATTATCCTCAAAATGCTTCTCCATATAAGTGCATAGAATTTTTAGCTGTGGGTCAGGCTCAAGAATATCTGCTTCCGTAAATGGAGCAGAATACTCCTGAAAGACCTGTTGCAGCAGAAAGAAGAATGCCTCCTCTTTTTCCAGCTTAGGCACGTTATGGGCGATTAAATCATATAAATCGCAGATGGATTTCGTGATTTCACTTTGATAAGCTACATTTTGTGTAAAATGCGGGATGTAGTCCTTACCTGTTACTTCTTTGGCAGCTCTTATCATACTCTCCGGGCTTATGTTAACAGCACGATAATCCAGGATTGTTCCATCTATCGGTGAGCAGTAATGATTATCTCTGGGATTGAACAAAATCAAGTCACCTGCAGAAAGCTTATATTCCTTACCTTTACAATGCAGATGGCGTTTTCCTCCTTCAATATACGCTATTACATAATACTCATGAAAATGATTTGGAAATTTCTGAACTACTCCGCTTAAATTATAGGCTTCTATCTGTAAATCACGATCATAATATATATGACGTTGTTCCTGTTCCTGCAGCATAGCTAACTCCTTTACCCTGTTTTAATTCTCATCATTGTAGCATGATAGGGAAGATAATTCTTGTATGATATTACACTATTTCTCGGAAAAGTTAAATATTTTTATTATCTTTTTGTTTTTGGGAATGATAGATATCAAAAAAGAGAAGCACTGAATATGCATTATATCTATCAAATACATACAGCGCTTCTCATATTATAGTTTTTAAAATGCGTTTAAGCATCTCATATTATTTGGTCTCTGCCTGCTCCAGTGCGTTTTCCACAGCCTTAAGATGAACCTTTGAGGATATGGTTGCACCACTAATAACATCCACATCTAAAGTCTTATTTTGAATGACTCTATTTAGCAGATCATTGATAGATTGACCATTTCTAACCTCTGATGTCTGTTTTTCATTAGCCAGGGCTCCACCGATCACCTTGATCTCTTTTACAATACCGGATGCTACGGTTACTTCCACCTTAGTATTTCTCATATTGTCTTTTTTTCCTTTATACTCACCTGTATATACACCGTCACGAAGATGCTTGAAATCCACATTGCCAATCGTAAGATTCATTGCCTCCTTACGCCCCGGTTCCGTAGCCAGCATAGTTATTCCTAATCCGGCTACAATCACACCAATAATCACAAGTACCACTATCCACACTTTATGTTTCCTCCTTCTTATTTTGCTTGTCGCCACAAATACTACCCTCTTTCCTTTATGATTAGCCGGACGAAAGGTCCGGTTAATTTTATATATATTTCAGATTAATTTCATCGGCGGCTTGGAAGCACTCCTTTAATCCGTGTGTTACATATACTGTCAGTTTATCATCCATGATCACAGCTTGAAGCTGGGGTTGAGCTTTCAACAAGTCCAGACCCATTTCAAGTCCTATAGTAAATATAGCAGTAGAAAATGCATCAGCAAGCATTGCTCTCTCCGTGACAATAGTAACACTGATGAGTCCCGCCTCGGCAGGATACCCTGTCTTTGGATTCAGAATATGGTGATATCGTCTTCCGTCCTTACCGATAAAGAATCTCTCATAATCCCCTGAGGTAACGACTGCTTTTCCCTTCACCGCAACCGCTCCAAGTAAGCCGCTTTGTCTGGGATGCCTGATGCCAACCTTCCAGTCTGTGCCGTCCGGTTTACTGCCCAAAGTAGAAACATTACCTCCGATATTGGAAAAGGCTGATTTCACTCCATAATTCTCAAATAGTTTCATAAAACAGTCACTGGATAAGCCTTTTGCAATCCCTCCCAGGTCGATTGATTGACCGGGTTTCTTAAGTCCCATTATATTATTAGTAGCATCCAACTCCAGGTCCCTATAATTAATTAACGGAAGTATCGCTTGTATTTTATCCTCCTCCGGCGGTTCTTCTGCATTTTTATAATCCCATAAATCCACCAGCGGGCCGATTGTCACATCGAATGAGCCCTGCGAAAGTGCCGATACTTCCAATGCATGAGAAATAAGTTCACTAACCTCAGGATGGATGACCTCATTCTTGATTCCTGCAGAACGGTTAATTCGGCTGATGATACTTTCCTGACGGAAACGACTATACGTAGCTTCCAATCTCTCTGCCTCGGCCTTTACAGCATTGCATGCCTCTTTCGCATTACTTCCATATGCTTTATGTATCATCATCGTACCCATTCCGGTATGCTTTACTTCTTCCATAGTGCAGTCACTCATTGGTCATCCCCCTATTGATTTGAAGACTAACTCGCTTGCAATAATATTGCTTATTTCGAACAGTCGGTTAGTCCCTTCAAGGCAAAATCTGTAAGATAATCCTGTACTTCGGGAAAATACTTCAAACCGATTTCTTCCTTATGATAACCGATTCGTATAATTGCTTCGAAAATAGCCATAATCACATCACTGCTGATATCAGGTCTCATCTTTCCTTCCGACTGCCATTTCTTCACCATATCCAAAAATTCTCTATATAAAAAATCCATCTTTTCAAGCCCTTCCTCTTCGCGAAAGAGCTTTTCTATCTTATTATATACCTCCGGATGATACCATTGAGAAAGGATTGGATTAGAAAGCATCCCCTTCATATTCAAGGCCAAGAGCTCTTTGATCAGTTTAGCAGGGTCATCCTCAGGATTGATGGACTGCATTATATTTTTCATCAGGGTGGCCGATTCTTCACTTAGAATTTCTATAAACAGCTTTTCCTTGGAGGGAAAGTAATTATAAAAGGTTCCGACGGAGAACCCTGCCTCCTTCGTAATATCAGCGATACCTGTATCCTTAAAGCCGTTTTCCGCAAACAGCTTCTTCGCGCAAATGTATAATGTAGTCTTTTTATCCTCCATCTGGTATTTATCCTCCTGCTGAATGAATATTTTTTAGTTCATTCATAATATACCATTACTTTCCATTAATGTCAAATACTTTTTGGAAATATAAAGTAAAACCCTGGAATTCCATATTCCAAAGGAACACATCACAGTGCGTCCAATTTTTTACCCAAAAAAGGATGTGTTTCAATCACTAACTGAAATGTTAGTTTTGAAACACATCCTTCATTTTGAGCGGAAGCGGTGGGATTCGAACCCACGAGCCCGTGAGGACTACCGCATTTCGAGTGCGGGCCGTTATGACCACTTCGATACGCTTCCTAATCTATGATTACGACCGGTCGTAGGACCAAATCCGTAATTGACATAATATTTACACCAGTATTTTAGCTGATATACGCTTTTGAATAAGCTTTTGAATAAGCTTTGCATCTTATCTTTTGCTAAAGGTGATGATAAAAAGCTCCACACCGATCTTCTCCAGCATTCGTCCTGTCTTTACCTGCTCTTCAATTTCTGCCGAAAACTCCAGCGCTTCCTTCAGCTTTTTCACAGAGAAATTTTTCGCCTGCCCAAGATATTTATTTACTGCGAAAGGCGGTACTCCAACCTTCTCACTGATGGAGGAAGCATTAAACCCCAAAGCTTGCAGGTTCTTCGCTTGAAGCAGGATGTTGAAATGTCTTGTAATCAGATATAGGATGGACAAGGGTTTCTCTCGGACAGAAAGTAAATCATAATATAAATCGAGAGCTTTACTCTGCTGCTTTGATCCGATTGCATCAATCATAAGGAAAATCTTTCCCGAAATCTGTGTGGTGGTCACAGCATCAATATCCTCAGCTCGGATAATTTCCCGACCATAGGTATATCCGACAAGCTTCTCCAACTCATTACAGATATTGATCATATCAGAACCGGTCTTATCTAGTAAATACAGGATGGAGGACTCGGTAATCTTCTTTCCCTCCTGTTCCAGTTGGGAGGCCACGAAGAGCTTTAAGTTCTGCTCATCCAGACCGTTCATCTCGGAAACGGTACCCTGATCCTTAATCAGCTTGAAAAGCTTATTTCTTTTATCAATCTCATTCTCTACAAAAAGAATGATTGTACTGTCCGGTGTACCCTCCAGTAACTCGGGAAGCTCACTCGAGGTTTTAAATAATCCGCTGTTTTCAATAAGAAGCAATCTTCTGTCACTAAAAAAGGGTAAGGTCTGTGCGGCCTCATAAACCTTTCTGGGTTCAACATCTTTACCCTCAAAATAGGAATAATTCATGTCACTGTCATCCTTAAGGATTGCAGTTTTTAATTTATCCCGATACAGCTTCTTCAAATAATCCTCAGTTCCATAGAGAAGGTAGAACTTCTTGAAGCCGCCTGTTCTGATATGTTCCTTGATCACCTTCATAATTAAGCTCCTATCGGACAGAACATGATATATTCTATCGAATCCCTATGTAAATTGCAAGCAGGAAATAAAATCAATCTACTGTTCCAAGCCGGCTGAGCGGCTTAATCCTGAACACCACTCTGCCACCAATATTCTCTTTTTTCACATTACCAACCACTTCGGATCGACTGTCCTTACTGATATTACGGTTATCTCCCATCACGAAGTATTCGTCCTCCCCTAACGTAATTGGTTCTGCGGCACGTCCTGGCTCCTCAAGCTTCTGAGTCCCATAATTTTCCTTTAGAATTTCACCGTTGATATAGATATCTGACCCTATAATCTGAACTGTCTCCCCGGGAAGACCGATGATTCTCTTAACATAATATTCTTCATTTTCTCTTCCATAGGGATAAAATACGATAATGTCAAAACGATCAAGTGCATCAAACCGATAAGACAGTTTTTCAACATATAGATGTTCTCCATCCATTAAGGTATCTGCCATGGAGGAGCCGTCCACGATGGTACGCTGTATCACAAAATTCGGAAGTACATAAATACAAACAAAAATCAGCACGGCATAGAATATCAGATCATAAATGAGTCCTTTCACACCGTTCGATGCTTTTTTCTCCGATACAGTGGCTTTACTCGGTTTCTCCGGTTCTGACTTGTCATCTATTTCATTGCTGTCAAAGTAATCACTATTTAAATTATTAACATCAGTACGATAGTCTTTATTCTCAGTAGATTCCATATCTCTTTCCTGAAAACCTCTGTCCTGACTATTTTCCTAGCTCATAAGACATGGTAATCTTCCTTTCCTGTCTACTATGAATAGTTCCATATTCAAATGAGCCTATTGCTGCTTAATATCCTCTGTTTTTTCTTCATCGTCACCAACGATCTTAACCTTGGAACGATACAGTTCCTCTACAGCAATGGATAAAGGCTTGGGATAGGTAACATCAACCAGCGGTACGGACCCGTCGATAATCTGTCTTGCACGTCTGGCGGTTGCAATGACAATGGAATACCGGCTGTTAACTACCGGCTGTTCTCCTGGCTCTACCTCACTGTTTACTACTTTCATTAAATCCGTATATGATGGATGTAACATATTATTATCTCCTTCCTGAGATTACATATTTTTTAACATCTATTCATTGTGCACAACTTCGATGTATTCTGCAGTTTCTTTTTGGTTTACTCTACCCGCAATTGTATCCGGAAGCAGGGAGGATAATACCAGATGTCCGCTATCCGTAACAATTACTGCCTTCGTTCTTCTGCCGCAGGTAGCGTCAATCGCCATCCCCTGATCCTTCGCGGTTTGCACCATGCGTTTGATCGGTGCAGCTTCAGGACTGATGATACTGATAATCTTATTAACATTCACAACATTTCCAAAGCCGACATTTACTAGCTTATTCAAAGTTATTCCTCATTTCCAAGACTATTATTCAATATTTTGAATCTGTTCACGAACCTTTTCAATCTCTGTTTTAAGATCGATTGCTTTATTGGTAACCTCAAGATCATTGGCCTTTGATAATATGGTGTTGGCTTCTCTGTTCATCTCCTGAGCTATGAAGTCCAGCTTTCTACCGACATTTTCGCTTTCATTGAGAGCTTCCTTCATATTCATGATGTGGCTCTTCAGACGAACTGTCTCCTCGTCAACACATATCTTATCAGCAAATACGGTAATCTCAGTTACGAGAATACTCTCTTCTACCTTCGTATCACCCAGCAGTTCTGTTACCTTTGCCATCAACTTATTACGATATTCGTTCACTACCTCTGGTGACCTAGTCTCAATGAAATCTACCAGGGAAAGCATAGAGTCCAATTTAGCTACGATGTCCTGTTTCAGATGCTCACCCTCTGAAATTCTGGTCTCTACGAAACGGCTTGCCGCCGTCTTGACTGCTTCTTCTACCAGTTCCCAGAGCTCCTTCTCATCAATAGTCTGTTCCTCAAGAGTAAAAACATCAGGATATCTGGATAAGGCTGATACACGAATATCGTTCTCAATTCCGAATTCCTTACTTATTTTCTCCAGATTGACATAATACTCTCTGGCCAGATCCGCATTATACTTGACACATACATTATTCTCAGTATAGTCTTCGTAAGTAATATAGATGTCAATTTTTCCTCTGCCGATGTACTGCTTTAGTACATTTCGGATGCCCGCTTCAAAAAAACTCAGCTTTTTAGGCATCTTGATTGAGATATCACAGTATCTGTGGTTTACTGCCTTCATCTCAACTGTAATTTTCCGATCTACATGGGCAATTTCACAACGCCCGAAGCCTGTCATACTTTTTAACATAGCCCACACTCTTTCATGTTTTGTGATTTTGACGAAATTGCCATCATATCAGTATTATTATATCCAACTAATTATAAATGAAATAAAATGACAAGTCAAGACGTCGTGCAGAATTGATAAAACAAAACATACAAATCAAACAATAGAAATTACCGTACTGTAGCCCAGTCTGCGAAGCTTCCCCTCCAATAAAACAGCCTCGTCAAGCTGATTAGTCAGTCCTACGTATAGGTCATATCTCCTTCTTCGATATTCCATCTCTGCCGAAATATCGAGATTCCTCAAAATCATCTGTTCCCATGCAGCCTCATCATAGAATCGATATCTGCCTACCATTACACGATAACAGTAGCATGCCGACATCGGCTTCAGAATCAAATCACTTTTATTGTCTGTATTCAGTGTAAGGTATTCCAGAATTCCTCTGGCGATTGCTTCTGCAATTGGCAGAAAGTTCAGATCATAAAACACATTTTCTCGATCTGCCCCAAGATAGCGGATACCAATCATTAAGGCAGGTATAGACACCTCATTTAGTAAAGGTAGATCTGTATTGGCGGTAATTTTGTAGGTTGTATAACCTACAGGATATAGTTCTTTCTCTATAGCAACAGCCGTACCTCGTGCAATTAAGTCATTTTCCTTGATAAAGAACTCCAAACTATATCCATAGCTTCCTCCGCTCAGATGATGCAGCGATATCATCAGATCAGCTCCGGATTCATTGATCAGCGCTATACGTTCCTTGTTAGCCAGATAAGCATCTGTTTTTCTGGTATATACAACTTCTATTCCCTGTGCCTCCAAGAACCGCCCAACTCTTAAGATGAGCAAAAGATTATCGTTTTTCTCGCTTCTACTCTCATAATAATCTCCATTGTCTCTTCCTCCGTGACCTGGATCCAGAATAATCTTAGCCATAGTCCACCCCGATGCTCAAAGCTTTCCACTTATTATCATATGAAATCCAACCATAGGTGTTTCTAATGAAACCTTAATTTGAAAAACAAAGGTCACCGGCGTATAATAAATCTACAAGGATGAATAGATAAGTGTTAAAAGCACCGCAGGTGCTTTACTGATATTAACATCAAATACTCTGTTAGTGATTTACAGATTATATTGCTAAGCAAGATTTCCTGCAAATAGTTTTATATAGTTATTGTGTTATGTGAAGCATGGTTAGACACTTAATTATAATTAACGTTTTAAGCACCGCAGGTGCTTTACAGATATTAAAGTGTCAAAAGCACCGCAGGTGCTTTACAGATAAAATATGATGCTATGTAACCTCGCTTACAATAGCAACATATTTTATCTGTTAAATGTGCGCAGCATCTTTTGACGCTTTAATAAAAGATAACCTCACGTTAGGTAGCAACATATTTTATCTGTAAAACGCGCGCAGCATCTTTTGACACGTAATAAAAGCAACTTAATTAAAACAAACAAAATGTGAATGGGGTGATAGACGATGTTTTTCTGGAACCGAGTAGAAATATATGAAGGTTATTCGCTGAGAGAATTTTCCGAACTCAAAAATGCCTTGGCGGTGGATGGAATTACATATGATTATAGGATGATCGACCGGAGCAATGTCGGACTGAGACCAAACCCACGTAGAACTTATCTGCCAAGCGGTGTTGATCCCAAAAATGCAGTACAGTATTCTCTGTATGTACACCATAGAGATTATGAGAGAGCCATTTACCTGACCTCTAACCGTCATCTGCAGTTGCATGCATAAAGATAATAAGAATAAGCCCGTCTTCGGTGATACCGATGGCGGGCTTACTTAGTTCTACTATCTTTATTTTGCAAACATGGCAGTAGAAAGATACCTTTCCCCTGTATCGGGTAATAATATAACAATTGTTTTCCCTTTATTTTCAGGTCTTCGTGCCAAAAAGGCCGCTGCCCATAATGCTGCACCTTCCTACTATTTACCATAATATCTCAGATGCGTCATATCATGATAACACGATATTCTCTATCAGTACTCTCTTGTAATATCCTCACCTGATCATCTTTTTAATTTGGTTTAGATCAGTTTTTACTTTCTTTTGATAGTAATATCTACAAGATATGTTATAATTAAGAAAGTTAATCAAGGGTGAGGGAAAAATATTGCAGATTAGAGATGATACACAACGAAGTTTAGAAATAATCAAGAGAATTTGGTTGGAGGCAAGTGATCGGTTTCCTGTCAATCTGACAGAAATAGCATCAGAGCAGCAAATCAGTAATGAGGCATATGCTGAACAGGTCTCCAAGGATTTTCACAAACAGATGAACAGTATTCCAAGGCTTCCTTTTGGACGAAAAAAATGGAGCAAACAAACAGAGGCCTTTCTTATGAAGCTGTTAAGCAAGGAACAGATCATTGGTATACATAATGCTATGAAGCCTCAGGAATTGACTGCATTTTATCAGGAACTTATGGAGTTTGCCAGACATGCCAGACACTTTGCTCCTGAACTGTCCTTCGGAGAACTTGGTCAGGCCATACGAAATTATATTGTATTTGCCATGTTCAAGGTTATAAATCGAAATCCTACCGATTGCGGTAGCAATTCCGGTTACAGTAACCCAGGCTTCGGCTACAGTATGCTTTATCCGTTTACCGATAATTATATTGATAACATAGTAAACTCCACGTCTGACAAGCTAGAGTATAATCGGTTGATTCGCGATACCCTAGAAGGGAAGCAAGTTCAATTCAAAGATAATTATTATAAAAAGACCCATCTTCTGCTTAAGGCGATTGAGGAAGGATACCCCAGGGATAAGGATACTGGGATATATACGCTTTTATTAATGATGCTGGAGGCACAGGAAGAAAGTCTCGGTCAGCAAAGTAAAAAAAACATCCTCACTCCGGAGCAGCGCTTGGACATCTCCTTGTTCAAGGGCGGTGTCTCCGTACTTGTTGATCGATATCTCATCAATAAACCGCTTACTGAGGAGGATTATCTGTTTTATCTTGGCTTTGGCTTTTTCCTACAGCTGGCGGATGACCTTCAGGACATTGGTGAAGATAGCCATAACGGGTATCAGACGATTTTTACATTGGTTTTAGAGCAATCCTACGAGGAAAAAACTGTTAACAAGCTCCTGAACTTTCTTCATGGTATCATGGAAGCGTATTCGGCCGAAAACAACAGCTTTAAGGAATTTGTCAAGCAGAGCAGTTATCTTCTGATTTATTCCTCCGTAATAGGCAGCAAGGAGTTTTTCTCTGAGGAATATATACATCAGATTGAAAGGCGGCTGCCAGTTACTGCGTCATATCTCGAAAGGACTAAGTCCGAATTAATTGAAAGACAGGATCAAGCAACACAAAATCAATATATGAAGCTACTGGACTGTCTCATCCGATATACCTAGCTGTAGGACGGTATATCAAGACTAGCATATGTAATTCATAGCACCTTGAAAAAGTAAATATATTTATCACTTCAATTACAAAAAGAAAGCGTGTGGATGCTTATCCCACACGCTGTTTTATATTAATAAATGCGATGAATATACTTAACCTTTTACCGCCTGATAATATTTTTCCGCAAATAGGGAATTCTATGATAATTAATAGAGCGGATGGAGACTTATTTGAGAGCCATCTGCTCTTTAACTATAGATTCAAGTGCATTTTTTGTCAGAATTTGATTTCACTGTTTTTTATTTTATATAGCCGCCATAAAGTTCATATGGAATAATCATTTTGCATCAGCTTTTGCTGTCTGTCCACAAGATCCTGAAGCGTTCTATGATCTACTACATTACAGATGGCATCATATAGCTCCTTCCACACCTCTCTTGTCACACAATCTAAATATCTGTCACAATCTCCGTCCTCCAGACAGTCGATTGGAGTAAGGCTGCCCTCTGTAAGCCTAAGTATCATTCCCACCGTATATTCGGATGGTTCCTTCACCAGGCGGTATCCTCCTTGTGAGCCGCGTACGCTCTTAACATAGCCGGCTTTGTTCAGTAGCGCGATGATCTGTTCCAGGTATTTATCCGATATATTCTGCCTGGCAGCAATACTTTTAATTGTGATATACTCACCAGTATTATTCAAGGCCAAATCCAGCATAAGCCGCAAGGCATATCTTCCTTTTGTTGATATTTTCATGAAATCCTCCTTCAAATCCTGATTGGATCAATTTTGCATACATTTCATTCGGATGGTATATCTATCCAAGATTAACATAATATTATCATAGGTTTCATTGGAATACAATTGGTCACTTTTATACATTTGGCAAAAGTCTGTTCATATTCTGTTAATATTTCGTTAATTTTACTATGGAAAAATCTCATATTATGATTTATAATCTCATATTGTTGGAGGAATAATACGATGAATTATGATTTGAACATGCCAATTCGTTTTGATCTGACCTATCTGCTTTTTATAAAAGCCTATGAGCTGGATATCTCCTGTCACGTGTTGACTAAGAATCTCGCTTATTTCAATTATAGTGATTCCCAATTTTCTAATTTTAAAAACAAAGGGTATAATTGCCGTCTGGTTGACATGGGCAGAGATGATCTCGGCCTTGAAGAACCGCCTGTTCGTTTCTGTCTTGTCTGTGAGGATACGATGAGATTGGAGCAATTCAGACAGGAAATGTCAAATGTCACCAGGCATTCTCTGACCGCCAGCTACTCCGGTCTATATTCTCTGGAATACACCCACTCCCTCTCCTATGACGTATCAGCCAATGATGGTGAGGATGATGTCATTCAAGAATATCTTCTTGTATAATTTCTGATGATTTCGATTTCCATAAAAAATTAAACTTTGTCTCCGATAAAAGAACTGCAATAAAAATTAAGGAAAATCCCGAAAATAATTTTATTGTAATAATCTCGTGATAAAATAGCACCGAGAACAATACACCAAATACAGATTCCAGACTCATGATAATCGCAGCCGGTGCCGGATGCGTATACTTCTGTCCTACGATCTGGCACAGAAGTGCAATCGCTGTTGCAAAGACCGCAAGATAAAGCAAAGCGGATACCGAGCCCGCTGACCATACTGTAGGAATATCTTCAAAAACGAGTCCAACGATCCAGGAATAAACCGCAGCATATCCAAATTGTACTATTGTCAGTAAGATCGGATCTCTATCACCCGAAAATTTCGCAACAGCTACGATATGTGCTGCATATACGATACCACCCGCAAGTGTAAAGGCATCTCCCATACTAATATTAAGCGCTCCGTCTAAGGATACCAACCCAATACCGACAATTGTAACAAAGGCCGCGATAAGGTTATATTTATCCGGCTTTTTCTTATCTACTGCCCAAAACAGAAACGGAACTAGAACACAGTATATGGCAGTTAGAAATGCATTTTTTCCGGGGGTTGTATCAGTAATTCCTATGGTTTGCAGACTATAGGCAAGGAATAAAAAGGTGCCAAGAATGCCGCCCTTAATAAGATAATCCTTATTCAGCTTACAGAGTTTTTTTCTAAATATGATACATAGTAATATGCCTGCAATGGTGAAGCGGAATGCCAGCAGCATATGCGGCTGCATTACATCCATAGAATTCTTTACAACAATAAAAGAGCTGCCCCAGATCAGAGTAGCCACAAACAAAGCAATTTTTGCCCCTACCATACGCTTGTCCAATGATATCATCCTTCTTTCTCTGCATGGTCAATTTTGTGTCGATGCTATGTGATATAAAATTGATTATCTGCACATTCTAGCACACTATTAAGAAAGGCACAACATTTTTTCTATGTAAATACCAAAACTAAGCATCCATGCCGGTTCTGGTATTATTGGCTTACAGCTGTTAAGGTCTTCTATAGTTCAGTCTGCCACGGCTCGGGTACATGGATGGATATGGCAGAATTTCAGGCTCATAGCCATAGCTGTCAGCAGTACAGTTGGACTGAAGAAAGCATAAGAACCAATCCAGACAATATTGTCCTTCTCCCACCTGCTGTAATCTTTCTTTGGCTCCTGTGCAGGTTCCGGGCGGTGGTAATATGACATCATCACAGGGCATCCAATCCGCAGGCGTTGCGACTTTCTCAGCGTCAGCCTTCTGTAAAGCGATAATCATACGTTTGATCTCCTGCATATTGCGTCCTGTAGACGCAGGATAATACAGTATCGCTCTGATTATTCCATCGGGATCAATGATAAATACGGACCGTACCGTCTGGGTAGTTGAATACTCGGGATGCAGCATACCGTATTCCTTTGCAATTTCCATCTTAATATCGGCAATCAGAGGAAAGGTAACCTCCATATGCTTGATATCTTTCCAGACCAACTCCTTGATTTTTCTGAGCCAAGCAATATGTGAGTATACCGAATCTATCGACAGACCGACCAGTTCTGTATTCAAAGCCTTAAATTCATCCATCATAGATGCAAAGGTCATGAATTCTGTCGTACACACCGGAGTAAAGTCTGCGGGATGGCTGAAAAAAATCACCCAGCATCCTTTAAAATCCTCCGGAAAGTTGATTTCTCCCTGAGTTGTAACCGCATGAAAAGCGGGCGCATGATCTCCGATTAACGGCATAGGAAATAGCTCCTTCTCTCGTGATAACTCCTGATATTACAATGATATGTCAAAAAAACGTTTCTGCTACTTGCCAATATTAATCTTTCCTGTTTCCTCCTATATCAAAGCATATAATCATTCTGTTGGCTGGCTGCTTTATGGCTTCTTACTTCTATTTGTTTTTGTCAGCCTTTATTTTCATGCCGATGCCTTAACCTCAGGTAACCTCCTTGCTTTAACCTTTTCCTTGGATCTCTGCTGTTAATGGTCATATACGAGACGGTAATTACAAAACGATATATCAAAATTCAATTCAATACATTACTATAATCAGATAAAGAACTGCCTGGACACCAACTTATATTCGCTGATATCCAGGCAGTGTTTTTCTGTTATTCTTGATTAATCCTCCAGGATGGTGCCATCGGTTCCGATTGTTACCACTCTCCAGGGTATCAGCTTTCCACTGTTTGCCAGTGCTGTTTTTACTGCATGCACGATACCGCCGCAGCAGGGCACTTCCATACGAATTACGGTTATGCTCTTTACATCATTCATTCGCAAAATATGTGTCAGCTTTTCGGAATAATCTACTTCATCCAGCTTCGGACAACCAATCAAGGTAATCTTATTCTTCATTAAGCTGTGGAAATCTCCGTATGCATACGCGGTACAGTCTGCCGCAATCAGCAGATTGGCATTTGCAAAGTAAGGTGCATTCGGGGGAACTAACTGTATCTGTACCGGCCATTGTCTAAGCTCGGAGACTGAAGTTCTATGGGAAGCTTCTCTTTCAGAAGCAGCTGCCGGAGTGCTCTCCTGCCTGTTCAGGCTCATCATTCTGGAACCGGGACATCCTCCTCCCATTCCGTGATGTGCACCCTGCTGATGTCCGTCCTGATTCTGAACTGCATTGGGTGTAGCTGCTTTCGCTTGTTGTTCCTTTAATTCCATATTACGTTTGACTTCCTCCTCGTTATATTCCAAGGCTTCTCTTTCTTCAAATTTGATTGCTCCGGTTGGACAAACCGGAAGACAATTCCCGAGCCCGTCACAATAATCGTCACGAAGCAGCTTCGCCTTGCCATCCACCAGTCCGATTGCCGATTCATGACAGGCATTTACGCATAAACCGCAGCCATTGCAGAGTTCTTCATTAATTTTGATAATTTTACGTATCATGTGATATCCTCCTATATTTCAAGACATTTTAATTTTCCTGTTGTATTCAGACAGGATCATCCTAATTTCTATCCTTGAATTCATTATATAGGAGCGAGCACACAAAATGTGTAGCCACAGCTACACATTTTGCTATTTTAAAAGAAAATCCAACTACAAAGAACCATCATAATGCCGGAAGTTAAGATTGAGAAACGGATCAGGCCGTATTCCACGACCGCATTTTGGAAGAAATTCTTCTGGTAGCTGTCACCCTCTCTCTCCAGGCGAACATGTTGAAGATTACTAAAAGCAGCCATATCGCTGTTCTTAGATCCCATCCCACTAATACTTGCTCCGGAGGAAGCACCTTTCATAGAAGCAAGAATTCCTACTGCACCCACTACGATACCTATCATTGTCATGATATCCTGTAACGGAGTATCCGTACGGCCTGAGATAAGAAATGCGACCCCTATTTCAATCCCAAGGAACATAAGGCTGACCGTCAATATGGCCAGAAGCTTTTTCAGAAGTTTTACGATCCTCTTTTTCCACATTAAAACAAACCCTCCTATGAAATTTATTATTATATGATATCTATATCAGGAGGGTTTACCCTCCTTTGAAAGCTAATGAGACTTCTTTATCTATATTGAGTTTATTGTAGCATTTATTCTCTCCGGGTAAATTAAGATCAGATTAAAAACATATATTCCCATCCAACTAATTCAAAAATATCCCTTTGTACTCTATTCTATCAAGAACAAAGTGTCAGCCCGCTGATACTTTCGCGCCCGAGCGGATTGCAAAGCAATAACTTTCGAACGCTTATACAATAAGCGTTTATTCGCTTAGGTGCACATCCCAAAGCGAACTTGTTCGCTATGCAGAGTGCTTTTATGTAATAGGATTTCTAATACATAAAAAGTCACTGCACGGCATCCCCGGCAAGGCGGACACTGTTACAGTGACTTTTATAATTAATTGAGATAGTTTTATTCTTTTTGCTTCTTCTGTTTCTCAATAAAGCATTGGTAGCACATAGCTGTGTATCTGTCATTTCCTCCGATCAGTATCTGTTCACCTTCGGTAATAATCCTTCCATGCTCATCCAACCTCACATTGACAGTTGCTTTACGTCCGCAGGAACAGATAGTCTTGATTTCAGTTATGGAATCCGCTATCTCCATCAGCCTTTTGCTTCCCGGAAACATTTTTGTTCTAAAGTCCGCCCGTAGGCCGAAGCACAGTACGGGTATGTTGTAATCTATGACGATCATCGACAGCTGGTCTACCTGAGCCTCTGAAAGAAACTGGCTTTCATCTACGATGATGACATCAATCTGTTCCGTCAGCTTCTGATAGCTTTGATAGACATCCTCCGTGTAAGGAAGTACATATGCCGGTGCCTCCAGACCTGCACGGGACTTCACCAGACCATTTCCATCCCTGATGTCGGTCTGTGGTTTAATCAACCAGACACGCATCCCCCGTTCTTCATAATTGAACTTTGTAATCAATGCCTGGGCTGTCTTGGAGCTTCCCATGACCCCGTACTTAAAATATAATTTTGCCATATTCTGATTCCTTTTCTGAGGTAAGTTTCTTCACACTTCGTAATATGTCAGCCGACGTCGTGAGTTAATTTGAAAAGAAATTTGGTAGCTCCAAATTTCATGGTTATTCTGGTCTTTTAGAATAATCCTCACACTATTATCTGGTACTCTTATCGTAAGGGATACCTTCTGCCTTGGGAGCTCTTGATTTTCTCGAGGTAAATACGAGAACGATCATAGTTGCCACATACGGAAGCATCTTATAATATGCCTGATTTAATTCCAGATTATTCAAGAAGGGAATCAATGCAACCGAATATGCCAAGGTACGCAGGAACGCAAAGAATAATGCCGCAAACATAATTCTCCAGGGCTTCCACTGACCGAAGATCATGACCGCCAATGCCAGGAAACCGAAGCCTGCCACACCGGTGTGTCCGTTGACATTTCCATCCATAACTCCGACGGAATAGAAGAAACCGCCGACACCTCCGAGGAAGCCGGAAATGCCTACCCCGTAATATCTCATATGATGTACATTGATACCTACGGAATCTGCAGCATGAGGATGCTCACCGCAAGACCGCAGTCTTAAGCCGAACTTTGTCGTGTAGAAGACAATGACCGAGAGGAACATAATCAGGAAGCCGATGTAAATAGTAATATAGGTATTTTTAAAGAATAAGTCACCAAGAACAGGAATATTACTGAGTCCCGGAACCGACTTAATATAAAAATTTACACCTGTCGTGATACCATCGCTCTGGAATTTCATTTTAGAAAAGAGTAATACCACCGCCGGGATAAGCATATTCAGTGCTGTACCGGAGATAGTCTGATCCGCTTTCATGTTGATTGCTGCAAATGCCAGGAGCATAGAATAAGCAATACCTGATATTGCCGCAACAACCATAGCGATCAGCAGGATAATCTGGGGATTTATACCGGTTCCCTGAACAAAGTAAACCGTAAGGCACCCAAAGAATGCACCAAACAGCATAATACCTTCCAATGCGAGATTAATGACACCGCTTCGTTCGCTGAACATACCGCCGAGTGCAACCAATAATAAGGGAATTGCTACGGGAAGCATATTTTGAATTAAATAATATAAAGTATCCATTGCTACGCCTCCTTACTCTTAACAGATTTCTGATCCGGCAGATTATTTTGTTTCTTCTCTCTTCTGCCCTTCATGTACTTGGCAATCGTAGCATTCATAATCAATGCAAAGGAGGAGAAATAAATAATTACGGCAATAACAACATCAATAATTTCCGGCTTGTAGCCCAGTAAGCTGGCAAGGGTTCCGCCTCTCTGAATATGAGAAATAAATATAGCCGAGAAGATAGTGCCGATGGGATTGGCAAAGCCCAGCAGAGCAACAGCGATACCGTTGAAACCATTGGCTGCGATTACGCTGATTGGCTCATAGGTCATACTGCTTCCGGCAATGGTAGACGGTGCAAGGATAGCAAAAGCACCGCCAAGACCCGCCAATGCACCTGCAATTACCATCGTAAGAATAGTATTTCTCTTATCATTCATACCCGCATATTTGCTGGCAAATTTATTAAAACCGGTTGCCTTCAGTTCATATCCGAAGACTGTCTTATTTAATACGATAAAAAGTATAACTGCGATCAGAACTGCTATCATGATTGAAAAATTAACATTGGAATTCGGAACACCCAAAGACGGTATCTGTGCAGACTGCGGAAGATAAGCTGTTCTTGTCTTCGTAGATACATACATCGTCGCATTGCTTTGAACCAGCATATCAACAAGATACATACCGATATAGTTGAACATAATTGAGGTAATCACCTCGTTTACATTGCAGAGTGCCTTTAATATACCGGGAATGAAGCCCCATAGCATACCGCCGATCATACCGGCAAGCACACAGGCAATCCAATGAATTGACGGAGGCATCTCCCACATAAAGCCAACATAGAGTGCGAAGAACATACCCATGGTATACTGTCCGGAAGCACCGATATTAAATAAGCCCATCTTAAATGCAAAACCAACAGAAAGACCCGTCATCAGAATCGGTGTCGCAAAATAAAATACATCACCGAGTCTTGTAAAGCCTCCGAATAATACTCTGCCAAAGCCCGGCAAAGAGTTCGCCGGTAAAGCGACAATCATAATGACAAAACCAAAGATCAAGCCTAAGGCGATTGCCAATAACGCTGCGGTGAAGGAAGAAAAACCTTTGCTTTTCGTAATATTCTTCACACGGTTCGAAGAAATTTTATTATTCTGCATTTCCCTTCTCCTTTCCTGTACTGCGTTTTGCACCTGACATATATAAGCCAAGCTCCTGAACCGTCGTCTTCTTTGGATCAAGCTCACCGACAATCTCACCCTCATACATCACCAGAATACGGTCACTGACATTCATAACCTCGTCCAACTCGAGGGATACAAGTAAAACGCCTTTTCCTTCATCTCTATTCTTTACAAGCTGTTTGTGAATGAATTCAATCGCACCGACATCAAGACCACGGGTGGGTTGAACTGCCACGAGAAGCTCGTGCTCCTTGTCGATCTCTCTGGCAATGATTGCCTTCTGTTGATTACCACCTGACATACTCCTGACTGCCGTAATCGGTCCCTGACCGCTTCTGACATCGTATTCAGCGATTAGTTTTTCTGCATAAGCACGTACAGCCGGTTTCTTTATAATGCCACGCTTTTGGAAATCGTGCTGCCAATAACGCTGAAGTACAATATTGTCCTCCAGGGAATAATCCAATACCAGACCATATTTATGACGATCCTCGGGGATATGACTCATTCCGCTCTTAGAACGTTTACGTATATTAGCTTTTGTGATATCCTGTCCCATCAACTGGATGGAGCCCTTACTCATCTTCTCCAAACCTGTCAAGGCCGCGATCAGCTCTGTCTGACCATTTCCTTCAATTCCTGCAAGACAGACGATTTCTCCTGCCTTGACCTCAAAGGATACTTCCTTTACTGCATTGTTCTTGCTTCGTTTGGAAGGTACAGTAACCTCCTTCACTGAGAGAACTACCTTACCGACAGTCTTCTCATCCTTCTCAACGGTAAAGCTGACATCCCTGCCTACCATCATCCTAGACAGCTCTTCCTTGGATGTATCCTTTATATCAACAGTACCGATACATTTGCCCTTACGTAGAACCGTACAGCGATCGGCAACCGACATGATCTCGTTTAATTTATGCGTAATAAAGAGGATAGATTTTCCTTCCTTTGCAAAACCACGCATAATTTCCATCAATTCATCGATTTCCTGAGGTGTTAAGACTGCAGTCGGCTCATCAAATATTAGAATATCATTATTACGATATAACATTTTTAAAATCTCTACACGTTGCTGCATTCCTACCGATATCTTTTCAATTAGGGCGTCAGGATCCACCTGAAGTCCGTATTGCTTACTGAGAGCCATAACTCTTTCCTTAGCTTCCTTCTTTTGAAGAAATCCTATCTTATTCGGCTCAACACCAAGGATAATATTTTCTAGCACTGTGAAAATCTCTACCAGCTTAAAATGCTGATGTACCATGCCGATACCAAGCCTATTGGCATCGTTGGGATTATTAATATGGACAACCTCACCGTCTTTTCTGATTTCACCCTTCTCCGCCTGATAAAGACCAAAGAGAACGCTCATTAAGGTAGATTTCCCTGCTCCGTTTTCCCCGAGCAAGGCATGAATTTCGCCCTTCTTCAATTGAAGGGTGATATCATCATTCGCGATAATACCCGGGAACTCTTTTGTGATATGATTCATTTCAATAATATAATTATCCACGTTAACCTCACCGTTCAATTATTATTGTTGTTTTTGCTGCACCTGTAAAAATAACAAGGGGAAAAGGTTTTTGCCTTTTCCCCCAAAATCACTTACCTACATAAGGCTCAGGCCGATATGCCGAATAGCTTCATGTGATTAAGTTTCATTACTGTCTTGTAGTAACTGCAACTTTAACAAGACTGAGGTTTGTCTTCAGCTCATCTGCTGTAGCATAACCATTCGGATCAGCGACTGTGAAGGCTCTAACCGGTGCAGCGGAACCATCTACTAGAGTTGCATATACTGCATCGTAATCAGCCTTTGTGAAGCTGGTAAATCTATCAAAAGCATCAGCCTTGGCATCTCCGATAACTGTGGTAGGAAGACTTACACCGTCATTGGATGCATTGAATACTGTTGTCTTAGCAGCATAGGTATCCCAGGTATTATCATAGATGGAACCAAGTACTGAATAAACAGATGCGCCAAGCCCCTTGGTAGCGGAAGTGATAACCGTATCACTATCATATCTCTGATCAACGTCAACGCCGATTACCTTAGTGCCTGCTTCTGATGCAGCTGCCATAACGCTCTTACCTACAGAACCGCCGCAACCGAAGATAACCTGTGTACCCTCCTGATACATTGTCTTTGCAGTAGCCTTATTGGTATCTGTCTCAGCAAAGTCACCGGTATAATGATAGGTTACAGTGACAGCACCATCAGCAAGACCCAAATCAGCGGCAGCCTTCTCAGCACCCTGAAGGAAGCCGTAGCCGTAAGCCTGAACTGCGGGAACAGCCATACCACCCATGAATCCAAGCTTTGTCATGCCATCTTTTACAGCAGCATAGCCAGCAAGATAACCGGACTGCTCCTCTGCGTACGTAACACTTGCAACATTACTCTTTGTCTCATAAGTAGCATAGTCAGCAGTATGAGGTGCACCGTCAATTAAGATGAACTTTATATCTGGATACTTTGTCTGTGCCTCATAAATCGGAACTTCAAAAAGATAACCAGGTGTTACGACAACCTTAGCACCGCTGGAAACAGCATTGTCGATTGCTGCAAGATAACCAGCATCAGATGCTTCTTCCGGCTTAATGTACTGATGAGAAATCTTCTTCTCTTCAGCATACTTCTTTACGCCCTCCCAGGTACCCTGGTTGAAGGATTTGTCATCAATGTTACCCTTGTCTGTAATCATAGCGATTTCATAAGTCTTCGAACCACATCCGACCAAAGCGAATGCCATTACCATTACCATTAATAATGATAATACTTTTTTCATAAAATAAGTCCTCCCTGTATTGTTAGTATAAGTTGTTCCATTCGAAAGCTTTCTATACAGCGAAAATTTCCGAATAATAACTCCTAGAAAATGATACCATACTAAGATAAATTATTCAAGAGACACATGTCCGAATTCGGTGATTTTGTACATAGAAAGATTAATGGATTTTAATTCTTTTGTTTATCATGGCGCCCAGGATTCCGATGACCGCTCCTGTAATCACTCCGGCTATCAAAAGAAACGGCAGATAATAAGCAATGTCAAAGGTTTCAACCACCAGAATCGCTACACCTATCTGACCTGTATTATGTGCAATTCCACCGATAATACTTACACCTGTCATACTAAAAAGCTTTGTTTTTCGAAAAATCGTCATCAGCAGCCAGCTGAGCATTCCTCCCGCTAGGCTGTATAGCATCATGGAAAGATTTCCGAAGGTAAAGCCTACTAGCAGGATACGGAGCAGAGACAGCAATAATGCATCTACCGCTCCCATGGAATAAAGAGCAATGACGACCACCAGATTGGCCAATCCAAGCTTTATTCCCGGAATCGCCAAGGATAGTGGAAACAGACTTTCTATATAACTCAGGATAAAGGCTAATGCTACTAACAATCCGTAGGTTGCTACTTTTTTTGCTTTCATGTCGACTCCTTACTAGTTTGCTACAGCGTCCACTTCGCTATTCTCTTCACTCTCAATCGTAAGTACGACCTTATTCGGAAGACAGACAATAGACTCATGATTATAGCGGATCGGTTTATGATTGACACAGATCTTATCGGGACAGCTTGCTTCCAGCATATCCACGGTATTGTTCTCTATCATAAAGGTATTGTATCCACCCTGTCCGTCCTCTACTGTGAAGGTAGTATCCTTGTTCAAATCAAAGGTCTGATAGGGCTTTTTATCTACTGTGACCACGACCCGGCTGCCTTCCTTTTTACTCAGACTCAGGAACAGGATTACTGCCAGCGCCAGGACAACGATTACTCCGATTAAAATAATATCATTTTTTTTAATCATAATGACTCCTAATTTTGCTCATGCTATTGTCGAACTATTCATTTTTTTATCTTATCATACTTTTTTTCTTAGGGAAAGCTAAAATCAATAACTATAAAAGAAAGGTCAGATAATTATGAATTTAAGAAAGAAGCTGCTGTTAATGATGATGCTATTATGTATTCTGCCTGGCCTAGCTTCCGGTTGTGCAAGGAAAGCGTACTCCCAAGGGAAAGTTCAGGAAAAAAATTATCTTTCCCAATCTGAATTCCTGTTGAATACCATTGTTACTGTTTCACTGTATGATAGAAAGGAGCAGTCGATTTTGGACGGGTGCTTTGATCTCATTCGACGTTACGAGCTAATCTGCTCTCGCACGAATCCCTTGGCAGAGCTGGCAGTGTTAAATAATAAAAGCTTTCTTGAGAAAAATCCCCAAAGAAGCACCTATGTAATCTCAACAGAATTGGCCGATCTCATCCGCAAGGGTTTGCTTTACAGCCGATTATCCCACGGAGTATTCGATATTTCCATCGCTCCTGTCACAGAGCAATGGAGCTTCCAGACGGAACCCCCGAAGCTTCCGGATAAGGATCCACTTCAAGAGGCGCTTCGTCTCGTAGATTATAAGAATATTATACTGTCAGGGGATCGTATCGCTTTTGCCAGGCAAGGGGTAAGAATTGACCTTGGGGCAATCGCTAAAGGCTATATTGCAGATAGAGTGAAGGAGTATCTATTGAACAACGGGGTCCGGAGTGCAATCATCAATCTGGGAGGGAATATTCTCTGCATCGGGTCAAAGCCTGACGGAACTCCTTTTCGGATCGGTATCCAGAAACCCCAGGCCGAAAGGAATGAAACCATAGCTGTCATGGATATCAAGGACCTTTCTGTTGTAACCTCCGGAGTCTATGAACGGTTCTTTCAACTGAACGGGAAGCTGTATCATCATATTCTTGATCCAACCACCGGTTATCCCCGCAGAAGCGGATTGCTCGCCGTCACAATACTATCTAAGAAATCGGTAGATGGGGATGGGCTCAGTACCACCTGTTTTTCTTTGGGGCTGGAGGAGGGAACAAAGCTGATTGAAGGTCTTACTGACACCTATGCGGTGTTCCTTACAGAGGATGGAAAGGCACATTATACCAAGGGATTTTTTGAAGCGATTCCTACAACCAGGTAATCCCGGATTGCCAAAAAAGATTACGGACAGGTTTATCCGAAGCCATCTTGTTCAATCGGCTTTGAAGTTGCCAAGAACCGAAATACACATGAGAAACTCATGGGATTTCGGTTCTTTTATATTCCTGAAATTGTCAGGTTAATTTCTTGTTTTTACAGGTTCTCCAGACTGTCGGACAACTGATCCAGCCAGTCTCCCTCATATAATTCTATCATGCCTCTGTCACAGGCTGCGGAAAGCTTCGGATTGATCGGTAGCTTAGCAAATATAGGTATCTGATACTTATCCGCTATTTCCTCTATATGACTCTCACCGAAAATCTGATATTTCTTGTTGCAGTCCGGACATACAAAGTAGGACATGTTTTCTACAAGACCCAAAATAGGAACATTCATCATCTGAGCCATCTTCACAGCCTTTCCCACGATCATGGATACAAGCTCCTGAGGAGAGGTTACGATAATAATTCCGTCAATCGGCAGGGATTGAAATACCGTAAGCGGAACATCTCCTGTTCCCGGAGGCATATCCACAAACATATAATCCACATCGTTCCAGATGACATCGGACCAGAACTGCTTTACAGTCCCAGCAATGATCGGTCCTCTCCATACCACGGGATCTGTCTCGTCGGCAAGCAGAAGGTTGATGGACATTACTTCAATCCCTGAGTTAGATTTTGCAGGGATAATTCCGAGCTCATTGCTGACCACCTTTTTTTTGATACCAAAAGCCTTCGGTATGGAAGGTCCCGTGATATCCGCGTCAAGGATTGCAGTCTTAAACCCCTTTCTATTCATATTAACAGACATCAGGGAGGTAACCAGGGACTTACCTACACCACCCTTACCGCTGACTACTCCGATGACCTTTCTTACATTACTGAGCTCATTCGGTTGTACCTCAAATTGATTCTTCGGTTTTTGATCGCTGCATTTTGAAGCGCAGCTTTCACAATTGCTGTTGCAGTCACTCATTCTATTTCATCCTTTCGTTCGATTTTTATTCTTACTTCTTCTACAGGCATATAGACCCTGCAAACTCGTCTGTTATTATACCCCTTTAAAGGTAGTTGTCAATCCTTATTTCGCTGAACAACCGCAGGCTCCTTTGAATATTATGTTATATACCCTTACGAAAGGAGCTGGTATTATGCAGATTCTATTGATAAAAAGTCCTGTCCTGGCAGCGGCAGGATTATTAACCTTTATGTCACAGAATGTGATATTAATTACTGTCCTTGGTGGTGTCCTTCTTCTGCTGTTATCCTTCATATTCCGAATCCGAAGGAAAAAGCACAGAAGAAAAAAACATGAAGTCATTCATCCGGTCACTGAAATCATTGGCTCTACCGCAGAAAGACTTGCGGAACTAAACCGTGAGCTTTTGCCTTTTGGCTTTGCCTATGAGCCATATCAGGATATATTCTATTCTTTGCTGAATCCTTGGCAGAGAGAATTGGGCTATTGCAGACTTTACGATGAGGCCAGTGCAGCTATGAGCATGATTATAGACTGTGAACCAATCCGTTTTGAATATGCAGGACGGAGGTGGTTGATTGAATTCTGGAAAGGTCAATACGGAATGACAACAGGAGGTGAAGTTGGTATCTATTATACGGAGTGGCCGGATCTGAATATCCCGGGGCTATTTAACGGTACTTTCTATTATTGCCTTCGAAATGAGGATTTAATTAACATGTCCTTTATCTTCAAGAAAAAAGGAAATATTTTATTCACACGCAGCGGTTTTCACTGGTGGCTTACGGGCTTCAAACTTGGTGAATTCAGTAAGCCTTCGGAGCTTAGTATGGATATCACTCTTGATTTATATGATCGCAGGATGGCAAACGCCTTTGTGGACGCCTTAAAAAAGACCGGATATAACGATGAGGAATTTCTCCAGCAGGGCCGAAGGGTAATTGTCCGCTTTGATAAGCCGCACACCAAACAGCCTCTGACACGCAGCGGTCTGACAGAGTTCATTATGACACGCAACAACGAAGCCTTCTGCAACTCTTACAATTCGCTTACTGAAGCATACACAGATACCTTGGATAAGCTAGAAATCGTACGCAAGGAATCTCCTTCCATGTACAGTCAGATACTCAATCTCGGCAAGCCGAAGGCTGTATTTGAGTCCTATAACAGCCTCAAGGGATACTTAAGAAGATAACAGAGCCTATATTAGGAAGTGATATCATATGTCAGTAACAAAACGCTTATCTAAAGTTCTTCTGACCTCCAAGGTACTTCCCTTTGATGAAAGCTCCCGAATTGTCATCATGAGTGATGTTCATCGGGGCAATGGCAGCTGGGGAGACAATTTTTCGGGAAACCAGAATTTATTCTTTGCAGCATTGTACTATTATTACGATAATGGCTATACCTATATTGAATTGGGTGATGGGGATGAGCTTTGGGAAAACAGGATGATTGAAGATGTCATCATCGCACACAGTGATTCCTTCTGGCTGATGTCACTCTTTTACAAAGAAGGTCGTTTTTATATGCTTTACGGGAACCATGATATCGTAAAGAGGGATCCCAGATATTCGCAGACCCGATGCCATTCCTTCTACTGTGACAGCATGAATTCTTATATCGCATTGTTTCCAGGAATTGAGATTACCGAAGGTCTGATCCTCCGGTACAAGAATACCAATAATCAGATATTGCTAACCCACGGACACCAGGGTGACTTCTTAAATGACACCATTTGGAGAGTCGCGCGTTTTCTGGTAAGATATATTTGGAGGCCGTTAGAGCTGGTCGGAATCAAAGATCCGACCAGTACCTCCAAAAACTATCGAAAGATGAATTCTGTAGAAAGAAATCTAACAGCATTTTCAACTGAAAACCGCCAGATGATTATCTGCGGTCATACCCATCGGCCTGTGTTTCCTCGTGTTGGAGAGCCTTTGTATTTTAATGACGGCAGCTGCGTTCATCCACGATGTATCACTGCCATTGAGATTCGTAACGGAACTATATCCTTAGTAAAATGGGCTGTTATGACCAGGCCGGACCGCACACTTTTTGTCGGTCGGGAAGTGCTGGAGCCTCCCGTCAGACTGACAGATTATTTTAATAGTCTGTCAGGAATGGCATAATTATCGTTTCTTTTTTACGGAATAACCGAATTTACCAAGAAATTCTCCCAAAGCAAAATACTCTCCGTGGGAATATACAATCAGTCCGGACTGGTTCAGATGTAATCTTCCGCTTTGATCCATCAGGCTTTTATCCACGGTAACTCCTGTCACTTCAGCCAAAAACATATCATGTGAGCCTAAAGGTATGATCCTGGTTACTTTACATTCTATATTTACCGGGCTCTCTGAGATTGCCGGTGCATTGATCGTATTGGAAGGGACGGGAGTTAGCTTCATTTCCTTGAATTTATTCACCTCTCTGCCGGACTTTACTCCGCAGTAATCCGCCTGCCTAACCAGGTCCTTTGTTACCAAATTGATGACAAATTCCCCGCTTTCCTTTATTATATTATAAGAATAGCGTTCCTTTCTTATTGAGATTGAAACCATAGCCGGACTCGAACATACGGTGCCTGCCCAGGCAATGGTAATGATATTCGGTTTTTCCATGGTGGCACAGCTTACCATAACTGCCGGAATAGGATAAAGCATATTTCCAGGTTTCCATAACTCCTTCTCCATTTGGCTGCCTCCTTTCTAATCACATACATCATAGCGATTTTATTCTGCACTGTCAATGCATCCGGTTCCCTTCCTGAAAATGTGATTTCGGTCAAATCATTCTAAGGAAGCCTTTGGTATAATATGTTCGAGGATATATCATACTAACCCTGTATTGATTAGGAAAGGAGAATATTTCATGAAAGCATCTGTTGATCAGGACGGCTGCATCAGCTGCGGTTTATGTGTAGATGTATGCCCGGAGGTATTCAGTTATAATGAAAATGATGTATCACAGGCGATTGAAGGAGAAATACCGGCAAATTGCCTGGAAAGAGCTGAGGAAGCACGGGACGGGTGTCCTGTCAGCGTAATCGACTTGAAGGAATAATAAAGCCATAAAGGAAGGAGGGGGTTTGTATGGATTTTATCAAAGAAGAACACAGGATCTATCTAAATGATGAACAAAAGCATATGCTTGCAGTCGTAACGTTTCCCAAACACAGTGAAGGTGTTGTCAATATCGATCACACCTTTGTCGATTCCTCACTTCGAGGACAGGGCATCGCCGGAAAGCTGATGGAGGCTGCTGTGGCTTATTTTCGTTCCGCTAACATAAAAGCGAAGCCCACCTGCAGTTATGCGGTAAAATGGTTTGAAGAGCATCCCGAATGTGCCGACGTACTTGCAAAGTAAAGTTTGATCAATTATTTTACCAATCTGCCTTGAAATGATAATTATGATACACAGAAAGGCTGCTTTGACACTGTGTAAAACCTTGGGGGGGGCTATTGTATTCCCATCTTGCACCGTTAAAAGAACAGCTCTTTCGATTGTATGACGCGAGCGAACATACTTGTACGAGCGTGTCATACAATCGGAAGAGCTGTCCTGGCTTCGGTGTGAGCGGGAAGACAATAGCCCCCCAAGGTTTAATCTAGTTTAGAAAGCTTCGTAATTATTTTTGTTAATTTTCTTATAAGGCCGCCTAGTGATTGATACTGCTAAAATTATTCGTGAGCATCGCCGATTTCTAGCAGGTGGCCGTCAGGGTCCAGGACGCGGATGACCTTCTCACCCCAGTCATGCTGTTTGATACTATGGATGAATTCCACATTCGCTTCCTTCAGCTTATGCTCCATCGCCGGAAGGTCGGAGGTTGTAAAATAAAAATCCACACCACAATTCCCCAACTGTTCACCATGATAGCTCCTACTGATATATTCATAGAATATATCAGCCGTATGAATAGCAAAGTTACCTTCAAACATCACAAAGGTATCATATACCTTTACTGCCTTCAGTCCAATAACCTCCTCATAGAATTTCTTTGACGCTTCGACATTCTTAACTAATGCAATCGAATTGCGAAACTTGATTTCCATCATTAATCTCCCCCATTTCTTTTGATATGCAATGTTATTTTGATTCATTCTTATTTTACTCTACATTTTTTAGGGCATCAACCATATTGATTATCTTCAGTGTAAAGTACATTACGAAATTCACTAAGGCTGAGAACAGGAAGATTAATGTTTCCTTTTCCTCCGGGACATACATAGTTGTAATTTTTGTTTGTCCATGACACACAAGCTCGAGTGTTATATCCTTATTTTTCGTAGAAGCTTTTCTTAACAAGAAATAATTTTAGGCAAATAGGTTAATCCTATAATAAACCTTATTGCTTTTTTATATGTCTTTATCTATATTGTTTCTTTGTATTTAGGAGGATTTCTCATGGATTATTTGAAAATAGCTTTTGCGGCCTTCGGCACCATGATTGCGGTCTTTGTTTTTACAAAACTGATGGGTAACCGGGAGATGTCCCAGCTTTCCATGTTTGATTATGTAAGCAGCATAACGATTGGCTCCATCGCAGGAGAGATGGCGGTAATGTCAACAGATAGCTTTTTTAAGCCTTTAGTTGCCATGACTGTATTCAGTCTTTTCTCTGTCCTGATTTCCTATTCTACCTGCAAATCCATAGCGCTTCGAAGATTTTTTGAAGGGCAGTCCATCCTGCTTTATCAAAATGGTCAGATTTTTGAGAAGAATCTACTGAAGGCCAAACTGGATATCGATGAATTTCTTGCAGCCTGTCGTCTGGAAGGATATTTTGATCTTGAGGAAATCCATACCATTTTTCTAGAGCCAAGCGGTATGATCAGCGTTTTACCGAAAGTAGCAAACCGACCTGCCACACCTAAGGATATGAATCTTACTCCTTCACAGTCCATGCCGCTGGCAAATGTAATCATTGACGGTAAAATTATGTTTGACAATCTGCAGAATACTGGCAAGGACGATAAGTGGCTGAATAAGCAGCTGGAAAACAAGGGTGTGAAGAATTTAAAGGATATTATTCTGGCAACCTATGACTTTTCAGACAGTACCTTGAATATTTATCAGAAATCAAATCGCAAAATGCTGCGTGATATATTTGAATAGGAATAGATATGGATACCTGTTCATAAAATGTTACGAGCATATGGTACAGGAAGTCTATCAATTATGATTCATAAACGCACTTCAAAATATATTCTGCTAGGCGAATCTTTCATTTTACTGGCTCTGCTCCTATTCGGAATAATGACTTTCCCTTCTAGCCCTATGGTACGCCGTGTATCCTCTACTACGGATAAAAAGGATTTTATCAAATGGGTTAATTTTGATATTTCGAGCAAAGCTTTGGAACGTGCTTATAAATATGATGTTGAGTCCAGAGACTGGGAGGTTAAAATCAACTGGATTGAGCTTCTTGCCCTGCTTGGGAATAAATATGGCGGAGATTTTTCAAGATACAGTGAGAAGGATATGACAGCTCTCGTAGAAAAATTAAAAAATAAAGAGGCTACTGTGGAAAGCCTTTCCCAGAATCTGAAGTATTATAATTATTATCATGATGCATACGAGGCAGTTCTGGGTGGAATGGTAGGCTCATATAAAATAGAAGTTGCGGATGAAACTGCTCCCGGAGGAAAACGCTGGGAAGATAAATACGGACTGAAAGCCTTCCTACCCTTGGCAAAATATTATCCCTATAGTCATTTTGATGATTTCGGAGTATCCAGAAGCTATGGTTTTAAAAGGAAGCATCTTGGACATGATATGATGGGACAGACCGGTACACCGGTTATTGCAGTAGAATCCGGCTATGTGGAAGCGCTTGGCTGGAATCAATACGGGGGTTGGCGTATCGGGATACGCAGTTTTGATAATAAGCGCTACTATTATTACGCTCATCTTCGAAAGAACTTTCCGTACCAAAAAGAACTTAAGGCCGGAAGTATCGTGCAGGCCGGTGACGTCATCGGATACCTTGGCCGAACCGGTTATTCCAGCTCAGAAAATGCCAATAACATCAGGACCTCGCATCTTCACTTCGGAATACAGTTAATATTCGATGAATCTCAGAAGGAAAGCAACAATGAAATCTGGATAGACTGCTACGACATCATTCAGTTTCTGTACCGAAACCGCTGTGAGACTGTAAAAAACCCCGAAACGAAAGAATACAGTCGGGTATATCAGATGGTAGATCCGATTGCGCAATACTACCTTAATCACAGTATTTATAAATATGACGATCAGGATATCAGGATTCGAATTTATCAATAAGAATGAGATAGCTGTGTTGAGGATAGAGGTGTAGCATTGTCAAGCTCTGTCTGTGATATGATCTCCCTTTTAGAACTGTTTCTTAATCTTCTTTCTCCGGATCAGGCAGACCAGTGCCAGTAATAATGGAACCACATATTCAAATATCAAATTTATGTTCACCAGAAATATCTGATAGAAATAATCGAACTCGAACTGCGTACTGCTGATGAAATAGGTCAGGTAAAATATGATCACTGCCAGCGGTATATAGAGTGCTTCTCCCCTCTCCAAACGAAACAGCCAGGTCAGGCATCGAAACAGCAATATGACAAAGATACTGATGGCAGCAAAGTCTGACAAAATACAGATCAGGGTTACCAACACTTCAAACCGTTCAAATATCTGAAAGAACGAGATGCTTTTCACAGTAATATAAAACGGAAATGGCAGACTTGCTGTCAATGCAGTTCCGGATATACCAAAGGTGAACAATGTTATAATGAAAGCAAGCAGGGTAAACACAGCCATACCGAACCACAGCTTATTCAGCTGCTTTTTAGTTACCGAGATGCCTAATTTATCTGAAAAGAACATGATTATAATAATATTTCCACCCACTGCTGCAACATGCCTTGCAGCATAGATCGTACTCTTTAAATGAACTAAGGACACCGGGAGCAGATAATCCCTTCTAAGTCTCGAGGCGGCACAGACGAATAGGATTACGAATAGGATTAATATAGTCCCCAAAGTCAGTTCAGAGAAGCGAAAGATGGTTTTGATACCTCTAAACAGAGCATAAAACACCAGAATCATCATAACAGTCATAAAAAAATCCGATTTGGTACGTGGCATCAAAGTGAATTCCAGTGTTAAACTGTAGGAAATCACCTTTGCCGCTGCTCCAACCAGAATCCAAAGCAAATAAGCGAATATCAGCAGCTTTGCCAAAAAGGTTCCGACTAGTTGAACCATGATTTCATAGATATTCAATCCCGGAAAAAAGCTGATCAAAAGCAGAATAATTCCTGTCAATAAAGCAGTTGCTGCAATTGACCATACAGGCGACAGATATCCGCTTCTCCCTGCCTCCCTGGCCAAATTCTGCGGAACCTGGCGCAATATGGTTGATACAGAGATAAACAGGTAAAGAAAGGTTATCTGACGAAGTGTTATCTCTCGATTCAAACTTTCACCTCATTTCACGTATTTTTCCATCACCATGGAAATACTCGGCAGATAAGGATTGATCATATAGATCACTCCCATCCCCAGCCCTATGAACGAAAGCATCAGATAGATTGCCATATTCTTTTTGGACTTCAGCAGTTTATCCTTCTGTCTGATAAAGGTAATAATAATGGTCAAGCCAAATACATAAATCATATCGTCTCCTACCTTTCTGTTTCAAACTTCTATTAGCCAACAGGCCTTGAAGCAAATATCAACACTAGCCTAAAATGAAGGACTTCGTAATCTTCGACCTAATTCGATATTCATATCGGAGCTCCGGGATCATGGTACTCCAATTATCCTTAATTTCACTCCATTGACTCACATTCTGGTTCTCCACAAGCCTTGCCAGCTTTAGGATATCCAGACCGTTTTTTACGGAATAATCCACCGGCTTTTGTATAATCGTTCGGACATAATCCTCCTGCAATGCTGTAAGTCTGTTCAGCTCAGGCATCTGAAAGACATCTGTATTGGTAATAATCTCCTTAATGGCTGACTCAAAATCCACTTGAATGGTTACAGTGACCAGCTGCCCCGTAATCTCTGCCTTCATCTTGGTTTTTGTATAGGTAACTGATAAATCGACGCCTTCCTTTAAATAAACAGGAAATGTCCTAATAATGTTGCGCAGAAAGTTCACTCCGTCAGAGGTGTCATGATCCAGATAATCATAAAGCTTCAGTTGATCAAATACCGCATAGCCCTCGATCTGGAAGCCTCCCTGCTTCGTCACCAGATAAGGTATCAAAAGACTGGAATACTTTTGCTCCATATCGTTAAGGATATTGACTAACGTATTCTCATTTCTGGTAACAAATTTCAGCTGTTTCTGTTTCATGGCATCCAGATTCTCATGAATAATCTGTTTATTATCCATTTCTTTTTTTATAAATTTCTGAGCCTCTTCTCCCTTAATGATAAAAACCAAAGCCTCCATCTTAATGGTCTCATCCCTTTTCAGGAAGTCAATGCTTTGTTCTATCCCTCGTTTAGCGGCACTCTCTCCGATGAGAAACATACCGGCTTGTGCTAAGGTAAGGTTCTTCTTATCGTTCAGCTTCAGATCCTCCAAAGCTTCATAAGCAGTTTTCCCTTTTCCCTTCACCATTTCCTCTTTCCCTGAACCGGTTCCGGCTCCGGTACTTTCTCCTCCTCCGCTGCTGTACAGAGCGCAGATCTGGAACTCCCCGTCTTTATAATCAATGCCGAGGACAAGAGCCATATCGATTGAGTCTATTTCTTCTTTATTCATATCATGCGTACAGCCACAGAGTGGAAGACAGAATAATATCAGCAATAATACCTTCTTCATTTTTTATTCTCCCCGCCCGCTTGCTTTATTCTGTTACTTGCCGCGATATTCTGCGGACGTTTGGTGAAATATTTAATCGGAAAACGGAACAGCGTATCCTTATGATTGCTTTCATCCACATCGACAAAGGGTGACAGATAAGCCACTCCATAGTTGTCCAGACTGCAAAGATGGGTCAGCAGCAGGATCAAGGCAACCGCAAGGCCGAAAAAACCGCCGATTGCAGCCATCAAAGCAAAGAGAAAGCGGATGACCCTGATACCGCTGCTCAGGTCCTGATTCGGTACGATGAAGCCAGCAATGCCTGCCAGGGAAACCACGACGACCACCAGTGGCGAAACAATGTTAGCCGTTACTGCAGCCTGACCTACTACTACACCTCCCAGGATGGACATCGCAGTTCCGACAGTCTTGGGAAGCCGAAGCCCCGCCTCAATTAAGATCTCAAAGGATAGTAATAGTCCCAGTACCTCTGATGCAGAGGAAAACGGAACATTCTGCTTAGCTGCCTGAGTTGACAGGGCAAGCTTCACCGGAAGCATCTGATTCTGATAGGTCGTTGCTGCTATATAGAAGGCCGGAAGCAGCACAGTCAGGACAAGTGCAAGATAACGCAGCATTCTGAGGGCAGAGCCGACAAAGAAGTGGTTAGCATAGTCCTCCGGTGACTGCATCAGCATTGCCAGCTGACACGGAAGCAAATAGACGAACGGGACACCATCCACCACCAAAGCGATTCTGCCATCTGTCAGATTAGCCGAGATTCGGTCGGGTCTTTGGGTATACATAATCTGAGGAAAGACACTTTTCTTATTTTCCATCAGATATTCCTCAATAAATGCAGGTGTTGAGATATTGTCAATATCGATTTCTTTAATGATACTGCGCACCTTATTCACCGTATCCATATTGGCAATCGTACTGATATAGATCAAGGACATATCTGTCTTTGATAACCGTCCGCAGGTTAAGGACTCAACCACCAGATATTCTGAACGCACCCTTCTTCGGATCAAAGCAGTATTGGTTCTCATGACTTCAATAAAGGCATCCTTTGCACCTTTGATAACGCCCTCTTCTGTAGGCTCGGAGATAGAACGTTTATCAAACATCCTAATATCATAAACAATTGCCTTTTGCTCACCGTCAAAGATAAAAGCAACCATACCGCTAAGTACATATTTGATTAGAAGAGCAAAATCCGCCTCTTCCTTCGTAAACACATGATAGGTACCACCGGTCAGGAGATAGTCCATTACTTCTCTTTCTGATTTACATTCCTTGATATAGGGGTCGTTGTGCATTGTATGAAAAATCCCTTCATCAACCAGTCCCGAATTAATTAATCCATCTACACAAAAGATTGATATCGTAAGTCCAATCTGGTTAATCTTGATCGGACGAACAAGGATATCACTGCTTTTTGCAAATATCTCCTTGATAACTTGTGATTGAATGATCTGTTCCATAGGAATTCCCTCTCTTTACCTGCTTTCTTAACAAGGTTAATGTAACACTGTACTGCTACTTTTATTCATGTCAGACAGCATTTTCCTGGGAATCAAAAAGACCGGCACTTTAGCCAGCCTTTTTTAGTCATTGTTATGCAGTCATATAATCTTACGTCCATGATATTGTGCATGAAGACTTCATAGTTGAATTTCCATTCTACAGCCTTATTGAAGGCTTCATGTTACCCTAACTCATCCATAACAGGAGCAACAAAACAATGATATGATTTTGTCTACAGGATAGGTTAAGTTTTATCACGTACTCTATATCCGGATTATGCCGGATTTCCTTGGTAACGGACTGATCCCCGTTTATGTATCAGTTAGCAAAATAGTCTTTTGCCATATCATAGATATGTACCGGTAATACCTTGCCCCTTGCCATTAAACTTAAGAACGCTTCCGCTTCTCCTTCATCATCCGTAAGGTCCTCTACAAAGCTATAACTGATGAAATTCTGATTTTCACCGTCTTGCTTATAGCATTCAATGCTGTAGAGCGCATTTTTAAAAATAAGATTATAGACCACATTAATATCTTCTGTCAGAATTGTTTTCGTGTTGGATTCCAGCATATGTTCTACCATGCAACGCCACCCTTCTTCCTAGTTTGACTACGACCACATAAACCGTATCATTTGACACTTATATTATAACATAATAAATGTGTTTGATAAATGTCAAAACTCGTCCAAAACCCATGTAAATAATAGAACGAATGGCTTGCCCTGCCATTATTTCAGGTACAAAAATCCACACCCATCTATTCCTTCCAGTAGAGTAAAATTATGTGCGCCAACTTCGTGTTATTTGAAGTCGATGGTAGCCAGCTGATCTGATATTGCCGCTGTTTTGGAGCAGTAAAAGGGGCTGTTGCAAAACTTCTTGAATAGTAATGAGTAAGGATACAGGCATCCCTAACACACTGGTTCCCTGACATCCTATCGATATTGTTTGTCATAATCGAACATAAATGTTCGCTTCTGATCAAACAATATCGACAAGCTGTCCGGCAAACAGTGCATGACGGGATGCCTGTATCCTTACTCTGGCTAA
>JAEZGK010000073.1 GCA_023437365.1 Bacillota bacterium | reverse complement strand
AAGATGTGGGGACCTTCCCCTGTTCAATAAGTTTCAGAAGCTCTTCACCACTAATATCCTCATAATCTTTATAAACTATACCATCTACAAGAACACATGCCGGAATAACTTCTATCCCTAATTCTTTTCCTTCTTGTAGAGAGTACAAAGCTGATGTATCCGTTATTATCTTCATCTCTTCCATGCCTCCTTTACCTCAGTAATATTTATTCTATATTTATATATTATAACATCGCAGTACATGGATTTTAACCATTCACTTATTCAAGCCCTCCATTAACATTCAGTCGGTGTTGCCTACGTCTTCAAGTTCATCTTCCATATCTGAAATTCCATATAGAGAGTTTCTTAAAGTAATACTTAGTTGTATTCTCCTTAATTTCTTATCATACTGTTTACTCATGATAATTCCTCCTATTGATTACATTATAACTGTTTTTTTGAAATTTTTCACTTAATTTTTTATTTTTCTTGTTATATTCTATTTATTCCACCATCATTCTCTCACACTTAGAGTATATTCTGCAATGTCACCAGCGGCAATAATAATTAGTAAGGACCGAATCCTGTACAATGCAGGATTCAGCCCTCCTCTTATTATCTGAAACTATCTTTATATTTTACTATACCAAATAAATAATTCGTACATAATTGAGATGGATTTTCTTTTCATTTTCTTTCTTTATAGTCTCTCTCTACTTCTTCCTTCCATCTCCTACTAATTTTTCCTTCTGAACGGCAGTTGGAAAGCCTTATACAATATCTTATATGCTAATACTTCCTTTTAAATTCACTATACCCCAACCCATTATTCAAATCCTCAGTTAAAGAAACCATTTTAGAAATATCTCCAATTAAGATTACACCTACGAGGCTATTCTGATGAAAATAATACTTCTCATATCTCTTTTTCTCTTCATCCATATTCTTAATGGTCTCATAATCTTTATTGGGGTTCTTTCCATTATCTCCGGCTGCAAAGAGAGCTGTGTTCATTCCCTCAAAAGTCAAGGCTGCAGGTACCTGTTCATAAGCAATGGCTTCCCCTGCCGCATTAGCTCCGGCAATCTTACCCATTTCTAATGCTTCGGGCCAAATAGCATAATTCATTCCTTGATATTCTGCACAATCACCACAGGCATAAACATTTTTTCTATTTGTCTCCATTCTTTCATTGACGATCACTCCTCTGTCTATAGCAATACCTGCCGCTTTGGCTAAAGAAGTATTGGCTCTTATACCACAGGATACGATTACTAAGTCTGCCATGAAGAATTCCCCATTCTCCAGTTGTACCCCGGTCACCTTATCCTCTCCTGTGATTTCAGTTATCTTTGCATTGATGCGAAATTCAATTCCATGGCTCCCCATAATCTCCCCCATCAATTGGCCTGCTTCATCATCCAGCTGCCTTCCCATCAGCTTATCAGCCACCTCAATGACAGCCACTCCGGAGGATTTACTCATTTCCCAAGCTGCTTCCAGTCCCAGGACACCCCCTCCAATGACTACTGTGTTCTTTACCTGTGGGATAAGCTCCCTAAGCTTTTTCACATCTGAGAAATGACGGATGGCAATTACCTGAGGTTTGTTTCCACCGGAGAAAGGTGGGATGAAACATTCCGCTCCTAAGGCATAGATACATTTATCATATTGTAATTGAGTACCATCTGAGAGGGTTACCATTTGCCGGTCCACGTCCAAGGCAGTAGCCTCAGTATCCAGAATATTAGTAATATTGTTATCACTATACCAGGATTTTTCGTGAATAGCTATCTCATCTGCATTTAGTAAGGTACTGAGAGACTTCGTCAGCATGGGTCGATTATAGCTGTACTCCCCTTCCTTGGAAATCATATAGATGGAGCAGGTCTCATTTCGTTCCCTGATTGCCTGTGCCGCATTAATACCTGCTGCTCCGTTTCCAAGGATCACCATTACCTCATTGGTATTCTTACGAAATGTGGTTACCTGCTCCTCGTATGGAATAAAGAACTCACTTCCTACACCGCAAACAGGACAATATTCCAACTCTGCATCAAAAATTTCTCCACATACCTGACATTTTACCAGTTTTCTCTTACCTGTTGCTTTTTTCTCCATAAATAACTTTGCCCCCTACTGTAATCGTTAATAAAGCTTATCTTTATTATACAATACTTAGGACAGACTTTCTATGAGAGAATTCAAATGACCAAATCTACATGATTTAACGTACCTACTTCGCCACTGCTCTCACGTAGATAGATTCCGGTTTTCTTAATCTCTGCATTCAGCTTGTTTTCGTCATTTTTTAAGCTGAATTGCGTATCTACATTTCCAAGATAGATTGCACCGACATCTGCTTTTTTTAGATCCACGAGATAATCGTTGCCCTCTGCATCCTTTGTCCAGATCTTTAATCTCGAGAAGACACTATCATTTTCATCGATCCATCCGTTGCCATCAGAATCATAGCCTGTCAGATCTTTGAAACCATCACCACTTTTTGTACCAAATAACTCAGACCCGTCATTTATGATCCCATCCTCGTTTTTATCAAGTGCTAAAAAACCGCTTCCCTGACCAGCAAAGGATATCTGCTCTTTCTGGCCGTCCGTATCTAAATCGAAATAGAATTTTTGATCTGATACACTACCAATATTGGTATCCAGGTTGATCATCAGAGGATCTGTCTTGATATAACTCTGTGACTCTAATATATTGAATTCCGCCATAAATGCTCTGGACATGGACACTTCTATATTAAAATCGATACTTCTGCCATCCTGCGTCTGTACAATCCCCTGTGATGCAAAAGTGGTGCTTTCCGATTCACTTGTGAAGCCTGATGTGGCTGTAACCCTCTGCCAGGTAGTTCCGGATCCGGTTGTTCCTACTACCAGCTTCGCAGAAGCATTCAGACTGAAGCTTAAATCAATTTGGCCCTTGTACGATGCAGACCTTAAGTCTAAAATACCGTTATCCTCCGATGGTTGGATGATATCTTCTTCCGGTACTTTTTCTCCTCGAAGAGCAGCAAGCATCCGCCTTAACATTCTTATCTTTAAGTCTGCTTCCTCCGGTAGTGCAAATTGCTTCTGCTCTCCGGTTCTCATATGATCTACCATCTGTTTTAAGCTGCGTGCTTCATTCTCCTTGCGTTTCTTTTCAGCTTCCTCTTGCTGCCGCTTTTCATATTCAGTCATAATTTTCGTATAGCTGCTACCTCCTGCTTCTGCGGACAAAATAAGGATTGCACCTGGCAGATCCTCTGAAGCAGCTGCCTCCATAGTGACAGACTCCTTATAGGTATAAGATGTCTCGTGATGTGTTGATGCCATGGCAATAGAACTGTTTGCTATCTTCATGCCGGACTCCTTTCCAACTGATACAATAAATCCATTTACTGTACATACAGTTTAAGCATATTTAGTTTTGGATTTGCATGGGAGATGTGGCGGATGATGCCATTTGAATACATGACAAAAATCAGATATCGTGAGAGCTATATCTTTGTATACCTGATTCACAAAATGTCTGTAGAGCAGATATTTTTGAATACCTGATTCACAAAATGTCTGCAAAGCAGATATTTTTGAATACCCGATTCACAAAATATCTGTAGAGCAGATATTTTTGAATATGACATCTTCCGTGATGTCTATATGTGCAAATCCATTTGCTTATTATTTCATTGTATATATCGGTATAAATTCTTGAAATCTTAACAATGATAGGCTTTAACATGAGCCTTGATGATATCTTAAATCCTACTTTTGTTTCAAAAGGTTCTATAATAAATATTGGGGTGATACTTTACCCCGATATTTTTTGCATTAAAAATGCACTTATAACCAGCCCGCCTATTCTTTCCGCCCTGCGACCAACGCGATTGAAAGAAAGAAGGTAGTATTATAAGTGCACTCTAATTGTATCAATAAACTGTTACATTTCGAAGATGTAATCGTTAAAAGTATTAAGCATTGAGACTCTTTGATTACCATCCTTTTGGAAACAAAGCCATCTGAACATTGATTTGCCTGTCTAATGGTTACCTCCACTTACCTTGAACGGTACTCTTTCATAAATAAGCTGATAGCGCATCCCACAAGAGCAAGAAGCCCTCCCACAATTAAAACTGACGAAATACTTTTCGTATCGGAAATCGTCCCAGCTGCTATTGGCCACAGAGAGCCGCTTATGATTTCCGTAATGCCGTAAGCAACTCCGCTGCCAGTTGCTTTAAGCCCTGAAGGAAGGCACTCCATCGGTATGATTGACGACCATATCGGTGTTAAAGCTCCACTGATGCCGCCGAACAGAATGTACGGTCCTAATGCGAGTGTATGATTTGAGAAAACGCTCATCGATAGAGGAGCAAGGCAGCACAAAAATCCTGCAATGATCAGTATCTTCTTGCGTCCCAGCTTATCAGAAGCCACAGGAACCAATAAGCCGTATACGCAGGCAAATACACCCATAGTGGTTGCAATGTACCCCATCCTGATAGCGTCTATACCGATGACTTTTGTCATAAATGTCGTTGCGTACAGATTGACCGTCCAATATACACACATAATGCAGATGCCATAAACTATACAAAGAACATAGTTTTTATTTCGAAACATGTCGAGAAATTTAAATGTTTTTTGCTTTTTCTCCTTGGGTGTAGATTCTATTTCCCTAACAAAGAATAAAATCGCTAGACCTGCCAAGACCAGAAGTATGCCAGTTAACGCATAACAGTAATTCCATGTGAGTGATGAAACAATCCTGGTCATTATAATCGGTCCACAGATGTAAGCAACAACAGGCGGTCCTGTGTTTACTATGCCACTGTTTCGTCCAAGAGTTTTCGGGTTATAGTTCCCGAGGATCGTAAACATCAGCGTCATATTTGCACCTGTCGCTAGGCCAACTATTCCACGTGCTAAAACAATGTGGTAATATTCGGTTGCAAACAACGCGCAGCATAAAGACGTTATTCCAGAGATGATCGTCAGCGGAGCAAGGAGATTTTTATATATGCCCAAACGATCGGAAAGCATACCTCCCACTATGGAAGCAAATGCAAATGTAAATGCGTTTATCGTACTAAGTGACGAATACTGCGTATTTGTCAGGTTAAAATCATTATACAAAGCTGTTGAAGCATAACTCACCGTCAACCGATCTAAAAATATGGCCCCCCAGGTAAAAAAAAACAGGAAAGTGATAACTATCTCATAGCGTTTGCTATATACCTGAGTGTTCATCGTCAATCCTTTCTGTACAATCCTGTATGGTGTTTATACAAATAATAATTAGTTTTTAGCATATGTCTTTAATAATCAACGGTATCAAGCACTGAATAACCTTTCAATGAATATAACTGCTTAATCGAATCATCCCCATATATCTCCAGAACTTCAGCGATAAATATATCATGATCGTGTACAGGGATATGCTGCATGACCTTGCATTCAAAGCTCACTCTTGACTGCTCAACACGCATCGGCGTGATATGCTCAGATTGAAGAAGCTTAACAGATAATTGCTGAACCTTGTCGATGTCACGTCCCGAAGCACATCCACAGGAAAATGCCTCTTTTTTTAGATTTTCTCCAACAATATTCAGAGTAAATTCCATGTTTTGTTTCATAAGAGAACCGGAGAAGCCCTTTTGACTTAAACAGACAGCAATCGTTGCTGGTTTATTTGAGACATATGTCCACCATGATAACGCCATCAAATTTGGTCGTCCATTATTATCACATGTTCCAACCAGCGCAAACGGATTGGGTGATGTTAATTTCTGTGCTTGTGATATCGTAATTTTATTCACGTTTCCACCTCTTTTACATTTTATTTATTGTCTGATACTTAGGCTGTCTTTTATGCATCCTCAACAGCAATAATATCGCACCCCGTCCCGCAAATATCTTTTACGACAATCTCGCCACGTTTTACCGGCGGCAATGGATGGTGTTTTTTCAATTCCATCGCGCAGTTTAACACCATGTCTTTAGGGATTGGACGGGTGGATTTCACCGGGAAGGGCTTATCCTTTCCTCTGCACTTCATAATGGCTGTGAACATCCGTACAGGCGAAGCAATTTCCTGCTCGGCATAATCTTTTCCCATAGGGCATTGATTTCCGACAACCTCAGCGACGCACTCATTCTCTACCAACACGTCCAGTTCACATCCAACAGGGCATCTTATACAAATCAAATTCTCTTGCATAATGATCTTCCTTTATTTGATCTTATCATCATTCATGCTGATAGTCAAATCATCATAAATGCTGTGTCTGGGGATATGCAATCTGCTAACCTCTTTGGGCGATATACTGCGAAATTTCTGTCGTTTCACAAGACATCCCCCTGAAATAACTTCTACATATCGATCCAGATATTTACCCGAAGCGCGGAACTGCAGTTCAATATCGTCATCATTTTCTGTCAGGCATATCTTCTGAGGCACTACAAATCGTATTCCATTGCCACAGTTCACTGAAACGGTTTTTTTTGCACGTGTCATTCCCATCATAAGATAGTCCGCAGAATTTTTTCCCACCTGTTCTCCCTCTGCGCTTACCTGATCTACCAAGCTGTGCACATAGAGGACATTGCCGCAGGAAAATATACCGTCCACGCTGGTGTGAAACTTATCGTCTACAATCGCTCCACCTGTATCAGGGGATATTTCTACCCCGGCAGATGAAGACAGCTCGTTTTCAGGTATCAAACCAGCAGACACAATTAGAGTGTCGCATGGAATATACTGCTCCGTACCCGGTACAGCGGCTCCTTGTTCATTCAAATGTGTAAGTATGACTCCACTTACTCTTTTTTTGCCTTCTATACTTATGACAGTCGTGTTGTAGTAGATCGGTATCTTGAAATCGTCCAGGCACTGCTTAATATTTCGTTCAGAACCGCCGGCATATGGCAGGCGCTCCACGACAGCTATCACCTTAGCCCCTTCGAGCACAAATTGCCTAGCCATGATAAGCCCTATATCCCCGGAACCAAGTATAACGATATTTCGTCCAACAAGATAGCCTTCCAGATTCAAATATCTTTGAGCAGTTCCGGCGCTATATATTCCGGCCGGTCTCTCGCCTGAAATCAATAATGATCCGCCGGAACGTTCCCTGCAACCCATGGCCAAAATGATGGTTTTGGCTTGAAGCTCAATAAATCCGGATTCTTGTCCAACTGCTGTTATAACTAAATTCGGAGAGATATTCAGTACTGTTGTGCTTACGAGATAGCGAATACCCGCTTGTTCAACTTTTTCAATATACGCCCGAGCATATTCTGTCCCCGTCATGTCTTTATGAAAGCGTTCAATGCCAAAGCCGTTATGAATACACTGACTAAGAACACCCCCAAGTACAGCATTGCGCTCAATAATTAATATATCATTAACGCCATGTTCTTTTGCGGACAGAGCACTCGCCATGCCTGCGCTACCTCCGCCTATCACGACCATATCTACTGTTTTCATAGAATAACTTCTTTCTGACAATTATTCGCAAGCTCTGCCAAGCAAAATCCATGATTCCTCCCCTCTCAGTGTAATATCAAGAGGAGTGGTATGTAATTCTTCCGAGAGGATTCTTATGATTTCCGGTCCGCAGAAACCACCCTGACATCTTCCCATACTTGCTCTGGTTCGCATTTTTACAGCATTCACATTCGTCGCGCCGATATATCCTCGAATAACCGCACAAATATCAGCTTCCGTTACTAGTTCGCATCTGCAAACAATCCGTTCGTATCCGGGATTTTCTCTGATGGCCTGTTCACGTTCCTTAGCAGTCATTTCCCGAAACAGCTTTTTTCGCTCTCGTATAGGATTAAAATCGGGATTTAGTTCGAAACCATATCGCGCAGCTGCAGTCGCAGCAAGTTCATGTGCAATTGCCGGCGCAGAAGTAAGTCCTGGTGACTCGATCCCAGCCGCATTAAAAAATCCGGGTGAGTCCTGACATTCACCTACTACAAAATCGTCAGTATCAAGATGCGGCCTCAGGCCTGAAAACGCACCGATAACTCCATCTGACGGAAATTCGGGATAAGCCTTGCTGATGGGCAAATGACGCCAGTTAGATCTAAAGTAGGCAACGATCTCATCTAATCCCTTACGAGTACAAGCACTGTCATTACGATCGGAAACGTCGTAAGCTGTACATCCGAGAAGAACAGTTCCATCAACTGAAGGTATTATTCCCATGCCTTTTGTGTGTCCGCCGCTTTGCAATAACACAGGTGTCTGAGAGACAGTGCTTTTCACATATGGCGAGAATTTCTTATCCAGGATGATATGTTCTCCCTTGCGTGGGATCATAGCCAATTTCCTTCTACTGACCATATTGTTGAACAAATCTGCATTAACGCCTGCGCAGTTAAAAATGAATTTTGTATCATAACTGTTGCACTTAGTTTGGACAACGTAATGATCTGAGAAACGTTCTACCTTTTCGACACCCTCATTCAGTCTAAACTCCACACCGTTCATGGCAGCGTTTTCGCACAGTGCTATCACCAATGAATATGGGCAGACTACGCCCCCGGTAGGGGCGTATAGTCCCCCAATAACCTCATTACCGAATCCGGCTTCGATTTGTTCCAATCCTGCCCTATCCAAAACACGAACATTAGGTACACCGTTTTTTTCGGCGTTATTCTTCAGTTTTTCAACTACATCCCACTCCTGCTGATTTGCGGCAAAAACGATCGTCCCGTTACGAACAAACGGCACCTGCAATTCAGCGCACAATCTGTCATACATGCGATTACCCAAAATATTGTAATATGCTTTATTTGTACCGTATTTAGCATCGTGCCCGGAGTGGATTGTAGCTGAATTGCTTTTACTGGCTCCTCCGCAGACATCACTATCCTTTTCAAGTACTGCAATTTTTAGTTTATAGCGGGATAGTTCCCGTGCAACACAGGAGCCAGTAACGCCAGCGCCTATAATAATCGCATGATACATTAATATAGCCCTCTTTATCCAAAAACACCTTTTTTCGTCCTGCGACCAAAATAATTATAGTACACCGTATCTATTATTTTTTCAGGTAATCCGCAACTATTTTAAGATTTTCCGCGAATGTACCGTCTGCCTTGAACTTCTTTTTAAACAAAGCGCTACCCATTGTAAATCCAGAGGGATTGATATCCTTCATATAATCGATACGCTCAAAAGAATCAATACTGCCTGCGATTACTGTCGGGAAATCATCAACTTCCTTGACAAAACGATTTATCAGTTCGACCGGATCACCAACGAAACGATATGCGAGAAGATCAGTACCATCGCAACCAAGCGCTTTCAGGCGTTTTGCGTCGGCAATAATTCCATCGATATCATCTCCGAGTATGGAAGGGTTGTCCCAGACATGACCGCAGAATGGGAAATACTTGATTTTGCCCTTTACCAGTTCGCCAACGGAAGGATAGTATAGAGTTCCGCAAAGGCAGTCAAACCCGCACTCGATTGCGAGCTTCGCAGAAGACAGGCAGTCTTCTTCTGTATAGGTAACGACTTCAAGGTAAGTGGTCTTTCCTGCATCCTTCATGTTTTTGACGAGCTGTTTCATTTTGCTCAACTCTAAACCGATGTTCTTAAAGCCCCAATCCTGAACATCAAGCTCTTTTGAAGAATCAAAGACCTCGATTGCATCCTTAACTGTCTGATCATTATTTGTAAGCATAACAATTAAACTTGGTAACATATTAAACACTCCTTTGCATATTATCTCTATCTTAATCTTCAGGATCTGTAGGTTGCTTCAAACAGATCACCTAAATCAGAAAACAACGCCTTGTAATCCTCGAACCCAACATTGTACGCTTCCTCATTGGCCTTATTAGGGACAAAACGCTCATTTTCCTCTGCCATGCTTTCGCATGCCGCCTCTATGCTTTCAAAGATTCCGACAGCTGTTCCCGCAGTTATTGCTGCCCCGAGGCATGCAGCTTCTGCACATTTTATAGTAATAAGCGGCTTATGGATAATATCCGCCTTAATCTGATTCCAGAGCGGACTCTTGCTTCCACCACCGGATGAATGAAGTTCAGAAACCTTCAAGCCGGCATTCTCAATTGCTTCAATATTCCTGCGAATGATGTAACCGATTGATTCCATGATGGCTCTGACAAAATGCGCTCTGGTGTGTTTAAGCGTAAAGCCATAGAAAACTCCCTTAGCCTTTGCATTCACATCAGGCGCCATGGATCCTCCCAGATGCGGCAATGCTACAAGACCGTTACATCCGGGTGGTACTGCTTCGGCTTCTTCGTCCATGATGTAATAGGTGCTCTTTTTAGTCTTTTCAGCTTCAAGCTGCTCCAAACCGCAGAAGGTATCACGATACCATTTTAGAGCCATACCACCTGTTGTGAAGGTGTGCAGCATATACATATCAGGAATACCGAAGTAGTGTACTGGCATCTTACGGTTAGGATCAAAGCGAAGCGTATCCATTGGAGCGCAAATTGCCAGTGCAGCGCCGATATTTTCGGAGAACATACCCTCGTGAATATTCCCAACTCCGATAGCTCCGGCAGCTTGATCTAAGAGACCGGTGCATACAGCCATATCCGAAGGCAAGCCAAGAGATTGCGCAGCCTGTGGAAGAATTTTCGACACATACTGACCGGGCTCCATAATTTTTGGCAGACGACCTTCGTCGATGCCCAAATATTCAAGCATTTCAGGCCACCAAGTTTTGGTCCGAATATTCCAATAAACAGTCGAGCACAAAAGTGAACCTTCCGATACCAGCTGGCCGGTCAAACGATAGATGAGCCAGTCCTCGATAAGTGCAAACATGGCCGTTTTCTCAAAAACCTCCGGCTCATTGCGCTTTACCCATAGGATTTTGGAGGCAGGCCAACATGGATCAAAACTAACCTGACCTGTAATCTCGTAACACTTCTCATCAGTAAACTTATTGCGCAAGTCATTTGCTTCTTTTTCAGCACGATTATCCATCCATACAATAGCTTTACGAAGCGGTTTCCCGTCCTTATCAAGGAAAAACATAGTTTCTCCCTGTGCAGATATGCCCAGTGCCTTAATCGCATTCTTTCTTTCTCCGATTTTGCTCAACAGTTCACTAAGCCCGTCGGTAAAAGCATTCCAATAGGTTTCCTCACTGCATTCTGTATAAGAAGCAAACGGTGTTTCAAGGGTGTATTCACGCATAACATCAGCTACAATATGGCCATGTGTATCAATAACTGCCTGCTTTATCGAAGTTGTTCCTAAATCTACACTTAAAATCAAAGATTCCATTAATCTTGTACCTCCATATTTAAATTGCAGAAACTAATTTGTGGAATAGAACAACACTATTTCTTAGAACGTAGACCTTTTCCGTAACCGAGCGTCTCTCCCTGGTCAATAATAACAGCTGAGCCTTTCATAGCTGATGCTTCATCGCTTGCAAGGAAGATAACCAGATTTGCAATTTCCTGTGGTGTAGAAACCTGTCCCATTGCAGCTAATGCAGCTTCTGGATCGGGTTCTTCACTGAGCTGCTTATCAAGCAGCGGTGAGTGAATATTTCCAGGGCATACTACATTGATTCGTATATTGTCTTTTGCATGATCCAGTGCAAGTGCTCTGGCGAAGGATACCACTCCTCCCTTGCTTGCTGCATAACTGGTGAAACCGGGATCGCAAACATATGCCCAGTTGGATCCAGTAAATACGATCACCCCGCCATCCTGCTTCAGCATCTGCGTAATAGCATATTTTGATACCAGGAACATTCCGTTTAAGTTGATTGAAATCATTCTATTCCATTCAGCAAAAGTCATCTCATCTATGAACTTAGGTTTTGCTATGATGCCAGCATTAGCATGCAAAATATCCACGCTGCCGCAAGCAGATATAACTGTTTCATAAGCTGCTTTTACTGAGTCTTCATTACTGACATCACATTTTACAAAGTGAGCTTCACCATACTGCCTAAGCTCTTTTAGAGCTGCTTCTCCTCCGATGTCATCTATATCAAATATGAAAACATTCTTTGCGCCTTCTTTTAAAAATGTCATGGCTGAAGCTTTTCCTAATCCTGAAGCCCCCCCGGTAACGACGACATTCTTCCCTGTAAATTTCATAATGGACCTCCTGTCTCTAATCATTAATTCAGCTTAATTCCGACTGTCTATATGCTTTAAAGCTCACTGGGAGCCTTACTCCAGCTGATGACTGCTTCCTCGGAGCCAATGTTGACAAGCGTGTGAGGAACAGTTTCAGGCATAATAACAGCATCTTGCTCAAACAGTTCAAAAGTTTCACCGGTTGTCTCAACCAGCATCAGGACATGACCTTTGACAACGAAGAAAACTTCGTGCGAATTAGCATGACCATGGTCTATGTCGCCGCGTTGTCCAGGCAGAAGAGTAGATGTGCCAAACGTGATTTTTTCTGTTTCAAAGTACTGACGGCAAACCTCTACACCCTCTAAGAACAAATGTGCATCACTTTTCTTAATAACTGTAGTTTTCATATAGTATTCAACCTCCTGGTCTTTAATCAAATTTTAGTACTACACAATCGATGTTGCAGTACAACTCACATGCGCAAGTGAATCTGTCAACCGGTAATTCCTCGATAAGCTTTTTTAATGAAATAGTGCTATTAAAATCATTCTGTACGCCTTTATCACCAACCTTGGCAATCAACTCTGCCTTCGTAATGGGATAATCGATATCACCAAAAGCCTTAACCAGATTATGAACAAATGCAGAATAGTAGCTCATTTAGATACCCTCCTTATTTAAATAGTTGCATATCGCTCAATCAGAGTTTTTTGTACGTATTGTAATCGCTCAGATCCAAGCCCAGTCCTTTTGTGTCACAATGGCTTGATCCGCGATGGTTATACTGATAGAGCAAACTGTGGGAACCCGCTTTCTTGTGGAGATTATCTATGATAGCCGGATAAATGTCAGCCTTTATGAGCCACGGTACTCCCATAGGCGCTTCTGTAAGAATCGTTCCATCGGGATTGAGAATCATGCTGCGCCCGAAATAGGTGTAATACTCGTCAACACCAACGGAGTTCGCAGTACAGACATATACCTGGTTTGAGTATGCTCCAGCCTTATTTGTGATTTCCCATGCGCGATCCCACGGAGCCATATAGTGCGAGATACGGACTATAACATTTGCTCCGTTTGCTGCGCACTGTCTCCAAGACTCAGGATAATCACCATCAGCACAGATAATAATTCCAATACGTGAACCGCAGGGCCCCTCTGTAACAGGAATTTCTGAGCCCGGATAAGTTATCTCTCCGGGAGTCCACGGATTATTCTTGATATAACGATGAACTATTTCACCTTTATTGTTAATCATAATAGCCATATTGACAGCTTTATGGCCGTTATACTCGTCTATCCAGGGATTAAAGATACCCCAAACATCTAACTCAGCGCATTTTTTCTTCAAACGCGCAATCTCCGGACCGTCAAGCGAAACCAAGACCTTCGGCCAATCAGGTCCTGCGCCTTGTAGTCCGCATTCGGCAGAGATAAAAAGATCAAAGCCGGGAAAGCCCATAGCTGCCCTGTCCATAAACTCCAGTATAGTATCTACATTCTTGCTGACTTCATCATAATTATTGCAACTGATCGGAGCAAACTGACAACATACAACAGACATAGCTTCACATTCGAACTTGCCTTTCAGTGCATGAGTTGAACCAATATTCATATAATCGCCTCCTGTATAATTAAACAATCAGGGTCTTAATGAGAGGGGCGGCAAAATGTATTACCGCCCTTCACTTAACCTGTAAAATTGTAACAAAAGTATATTAAAGCTGTGCTTGTGTATTGGGTACACGAGTCCCATACCAATTATCTTGGCTCGTTAAAGTAAACGAAAGACTGGTGTTCATCAGAAACCTTATAGTCTTTTGCATCTTGCTCAACGCGGGCATGATCGAAATCGTTAGCTGCCGCTACAAAATCATTCGTGTAAATCTCGTCAACTGTCAGATCTGTACGGGTCAAAGTACCGCCATTACGGCAGGCTTCCATCTGTGCATTCCATTTTTCTTCATTGTGCCAGCCGTAGCCATTTTTCTCAACATCTTCGCCGTTATCGATATAGATCAGGTGCTCAATAGAGAGAAGAGCCCACTGGAAGTCAACATTGAGAGACGGGAACTTGTTCATAGTGATTTCTGTTGCAGCCACAGGATTCAAATAAGTGAAATATGAGCCCATTGCATATGCCTTTACAAAACGTTCAAGAAGATCTTTGTTTGCGGGATCTTCGATGAATTCATTCGCAAATGTCAGGCAGCCTCCTGTAATCTTAAGAACATCTTCGCCGGCCAGATACTTAAGTGTGATACCCTGTCCATTCCAAAGCTCGAATTCTTTATACCAGGTTAAAACTGCATCTGCCTGTCCGGCATCGACCATCTGAGCACGGCTTTCACCGGCAGTTATGTAGGTAACCTCGTCAGGAGAAATACCTGCTGCAATAAGTATGGGGTCACTGATGGTGTTCCACGCAGGATCGCCGAGAGCAATGGTCTTGCCCTTAAGGTCTGCAATGCTGTTAATTCCGCTGTCCTCTTTGACACTGAAACCAAAAATGTTACAGTTATCTACCTGATAGATGGACTTGAAAGGAAGTTCTGATTCATGACCCGCTATCTGTACGAAGCTTGAAGGATAGCCAACATCCGCCTGTCCTGCGACGATCATAGAGAGGTCATCGGTACCATATGCCTGCTCAAATACTACTTCTATACCGTTTTCTTCAAAATAACCCATCTCGATTGCTGCATGGATATGAGCATCATCAAGACATTCATAAGAACGTGGAAAAACAAGGGTGACTTTATCCAATTCTTTTGAAGATTGTTCGGGGGCTGTTGTTGTTGAGCTGTCAGCTGGTTTTTCAGTAGGGACAGCGCTGTTTGCGTCATTAGAATTTTCTTTTGTTCCACTACCACTACAGCCAACCATCATTGTTCCTAAAAGGATGACTACTAGTACCAAACTTAGAGCTTTAGACATTGTTGTTTTCATAGATATTCCTCCTTAATATTATTGTTATATAACTCTGGATTTACCAGAAGATATATCGGGAAAGATAGCTTTGTCAGAATTAAATCTTCCACTTGATTACTTTGCGCTCGATCATCATAATCAGAGAATAGAATATGATTCCAATCATTGCGCAGCATAGCACAGTGGCTAAGACCAAATCCATTTTTAATAATCCTTTGGCAACCATCAATGCATTTCCAAGTCCCTCGTTACCGGAGACAACCTCAGTGGAAATAGCGGTGATGGTAGCAAGAATTGTACCCAGACGCAGACCATTAAAAATCTGAGGCAACGAATCAAATATAATTACATTAAAAATTGTTGATAGTTTTGAAGCACCCATAGATTTCATAAGTTCAAGCTTAATTGTTTCCACATTATTCATGCCGGTGAATGTGTTCATCATGACTATAGGGAACACCTGCAGCACAACTGCTATCACACGGACATTGCTCCCATATCCAAGCGAAAGCATCATAAGCGGGACTAATGAAATAAGCGGAGTGCAGACAATAACGATGATATACGGTGACAATGCTTTGTTTAAAACACTAATTTGCGACATTAGCGTAGCAAGGATAATTCCGATAGGTGCACCGATGGCAAAACCAATGAGAATGACTTTAACAGTCATCAAAATATTGGGCAGAAGCGTGCTGCTGAATTTGGTAATGAAGGCGCTCATCACTCTAATCGGTGATGGAAGCGTATATGCAGGTATATCAAAAGCAACCACCACACCTTGCCATATTGCCAGTAAAGCCAACATTACACCAATCGAACAAAGAGCATCAATTATTTTTCTCTTTTTCATATTTCCTCCACCTTACTTAATAGTACTTAAATCAATCTTGCCTATACTGTTGCGTATTCGTTCCACATACTCGTTAAACTTTGGCAGTTCCTTCATTTCACACGTTCTCGGGCGGGGTAGGTCAATCTCGATTTCTTCGAGAATTCGCCCCGGGTTAGTTCCCATAATAATTACTTTATTGGAAACCAGAACTGCTTCTGTAATGTTATGAGTAATAAACACTATAGACTTATTCATTTTCTGCCATATGTCCTGAGTCTCAAGATCCAATATCTCACGGGTCTCGTCATCAAGAGAGCTAAACGGCTCGTCCATCAACAGTATGTCGGGATTATGAACCATTGCGCGCATTACACCGACTCGCTGACGCATACCTCCGGACAATTCACCCGGATACATGGATGCGTATTCTTGCATGTTAATAATGCGTAGACATTCGTCAATGTTCTTAGCATATTCTTTATCTTTATGCAGATTATATATCTTCAGCGGCAATTCGAGGTTCTGTCTCACTGTCAACCAAGGTAAGAGATTAGGACATTGGAAAACAAATCCCATCTTTTTATGAATCTCACCTTTTACAATATTATTATTGTCAAATGTTTGTCCGTGGATTGTCACCGTACCGCTGGTGATGGGTGTAATTCCGTTCAGCAATCGAATCACAGTAGATTTTCCGCATCCACTGGGTCCCACAAGTGAAGTAAAGCAGTGTTCTTCTAATTTAAAGCTGACATCTTTTAGCGCCAGGAATGAACCTGATTTTGTATTAAATATCTTAGTTAAGTTATTTGTCTCAACTATATTGTTTATCAAAATTACACCTCCGATAGATCAAAGTGTGCAGTCACATCAACTCTTCCACACAGTTATTTTCTTCTCCATAACAGAAATTATCGTGTATACAGACACGCCAATGGCTGCAATAAGGAAAATACAAGCAAATGTATAATCTGTTGCCACAATTTTCGAAAAATATGTAACACGGTTACCTAGACCCTCAGAGGAACTAACCAGTTCTGCCGAAATCGTCGCCGTTGTTGCGAAGATACTTCCAAGGCGCATCCCTGTAAAGACGTACGGCAATGCATTCGGAAAGACTATCTTGATAAATCTTGTAAAAGTCGATGCTCCAACTGAGAGACCTAAATTCACTTTATTTCTTTCGATAGTATTAAATCCGGTTAGCGACTGCAGCGTAACGATAGGTACCACTTGGCAGATAACTACAATTACACGGGCAGTCATGCCGAAGCCTACCCAAAACATCAGTATCGGTAATATCGCAACCATCGGGATCGTGACAAGAGCGATTATGTATGGATATGTTATTCTCGCGACCCAACTAATCTGCGATACGATAGCACCAATAATAATTCCTATAGGTACTCCAACCAGCATTCCAATTAAAACTGTCCGAAATGTGTACCACAGATGTATTCCAAAAACAGTGGTAAATTTGGTTATCAATGTTTTAAAGATTAAAAACAGTGATGGCAGTACGCTTTGTGGTATATTAAAGATACGGATGGAGCCCTCCCAAAACGCAATAATCAGTATTAATGCGACAATTGGTGCATAATTCGAAGAACCGCGAAACCATTTCGTTTGCTTTTTAATCAATATAATCACCTCTCAAATACCATTTAGTGTTAAACTTCTACACTTCCCTGACTATTTCCAGTAGAAATATTCAGGTTATGCACCAAACAATCCATTTTCTCTTTCAGCTTTGCATATCCAGAGTATTCCGTTATATTTGCTCCTCTTTCCTCCACAGGAATGTCAATCTCAACCTGAGTTTTAATGGTTGCATCCGGATTCTTGCATAAAAATATAGCTTTAGATGAAAGTAAAAGTGCTTCTTCCACACTGTTAGTAACCATAATTACTGTCTTTTTTGTTGTTTTCCAGATATTATGCAATTCATAATTCAGGATTTTTCTTGTGATCGCATCCAGCGCACCAAAGGGCTGATCCAGTAGGAGAATATCGGGGTCGTGCATCAGCGCACGAGCAAAAACGACACGCTGCTTCATGCCTCCAGAGAGTTCATGCGGATAAGCCGTCTTAAACTTTTCCAATCCGACCAGGTGTAGAACCTCGTCGACTCTCGCTGCACAATCCAACTTCTTCTTAAGCCGGAAGCATTCCATGGAAAACATTAGATTGTTTTCTACGGTCCGCCAGTCAAGCAAATTATCCTCTTGAAACGCAAAACCGAAATTCTTTCTGAATGATGCAGGAACTCCGGTATCGAAGATTTTGCCGTTAAATTCAATAGTACCGGATGTCGGTTTTTCTATACCACACAATAGATTCAGTAACACGCTCTTACCGCAACCACTCGGTCCTAGAATTGTAATAAACTGATGATTTTCTACGTCAATATTGATGTCCTTCAAACGGAAGTCGCCGGTCTGTTGGTGGTATACTTTCTCTAGATTACGAACTTTAATTGAGTATTCTGGCATTGGATCACCTCTCCACTTTTGGAATTTAATCTAAATATTGCATTGAAACATATGTATCCCGATTAAAATAAATCATTACTTGCACCAATCATATATAAAGCTTGTATATACTTTTGCTGCATTGATTACTTCACTGCGACGAACAAATTCGTTATAACCATGTCCACCATCATTAATCGCTCCCGGTCCACATACTACAGATGTAATCCCTTCATCAGCCAAGAATGTGCCATCGCAGACAGCACGGAAGCCAGATATAACAGCCTCTTTGCCAAGTGCTTCCTGATATGATTTTTTAAGAGTTATCACTTGCTCGCTGTTTTCATCAGTTATAAATCCAGGCCAAAGCTGTGAAACAGGACCATTCACTATCGGTGGATTCTCTCTGAGCCAATCATCTGTCTGTGCCAATGCTGCTACCCTTTCTCGGATTTCCTTAAGGATATCCTCTGCCGTCACCTCCGCCGGATGCCAAACCGCATAAGTAACCTTTAAACTGCCCGCAACAGACGCGATATAAGTACCCGCTTCCACAAACGACGGGTTGATGTTGAAGGCGCCTATTCCTTGCGTATCGTGACCGGGCTTTCCTCCGGTTCCTACCGATGTTCCTTTCCACCTATGATTCCACTCTTTTTCAAGTCGATAGAAGAATTCAAGGAATGGAAGTGCTTTTTCAACTGCGTCCACGCCAACCGTACTACCGCTGTCCTGATAGATGCTTTGCGGGAAAATGACCTGATTTCGGCAGCATGTGTGAATTGCTTTTCCCGGAATTATTAGCTCAAAGCACATCAGACTAGCTGTGGATGTATGGATTTCCACGCTCGTCGGTTCGCATACGACTGCAAACGGTGCGTGATAACCGCGCTTAACGCAAGCTCGTGTACCAATAGTATCTCCTTCCGCAGACTCTTCACCGCAGGAGAGCATAAGTATTACGTCTCCGTTCAGATCAACTGCACAATCCTTGATAGCCTTAGCCGCCCAAATTGCTGCTGCAACTCCCCCTTTCATATCATTAGCTCCGCGACCATATATTTTTCCATCAACTTCGCCTTCATTAAAGGGATCAACATGCCATTTCTCCAACTCTGTCACCGGTACAGTATCCACGTGTGCGGAGAAAATCAAACTCTTTTTTGCATCCCTAATTTTACCAGGGAGCGTAGCACAGATATTTGGACGGACACCTTTATCATCAGCTGTGAACATGTCAACCGTGAAACCTTCTTTTGTCAAATAGTCGGCTAGAAAATTCTGTATCTCCAGTTCCTTTCCGCTTTCTGTATCCTCCGACCCGTTAACAGAATTAATACTGATCAATTTCTTTAAAAAATCAATAATCTCATTCTGTTTATCATCCAGATAGCTTAAAATCTCGTTCCTAGACATTACATTCCTCCTCTGAAATAAAGAATTTGAGACAATCCCTACTAGTTTTTGCTATTATTGGGTTGTTTTGAGCCTATTTGACGCATTGAATATACATCCTATCATTAGTAATTTTGCACAATAAATTTGATTTAAATGTATTCATAATGCGCATTTTCCCGATATTGAACTGTTTGGCCGTCAATTCATATCGTGTTTTTATCTATTTTCTATTGTACTCCGACTATATAATTTGTCAATATGTTTCATTTAATTTCATCATGTTATATTATGTATCATCTTGTGTCATTTTCCATTTATGCCATTATCTACCATTTTTAGTTATAGCTCACGAGTCTTTAAAGATCCAAACTAATCCAATCATGAGAACGGAATATCTATGCAACACACGAAGAAAGGCTGTAACAAACCAAAAACCCGCCATCCCCTTTTATTTCTTAGGGTTGACGGGTTCTTTTACTCTTATAGCAGCAAAGGTCAGGCTATTGTGCTTCGTCTATGTATTTTTTAATATGTTTCATTTAATTTTATTATATTCTCTTTTTGTCTCATTTTCAATCAATTCACAATGCATCATAAAAGCCATGTTCTTATCATTATTGACACCAGAGTATCAGTAATTGTGCCGATTCCATCCTTTTATTAATCATGTTGTTTTCATGAAATATTTACTCAATGTATGAGTACTTATATTTTTTATTATGTCATAATGTATCATTATTGATTGACTTATTCAAACAACCATATTATAATTATATGAATAACATAAGACGTATTATGAGGTCAATGAGTATATCATATACGTACATATTAATTCATATTAAGGTAACAGTTATAAGTAAGGGTATAGCATTATGAAGTAATGAACTGCCCACAATATAGGAGGTTATTACACAATGCTGCAGATGGAACGTTATGAGCGAATTACCAATGCTATTAATCAAAATGGTTTTATGGGAGTTGATGATATAGTAAGCAAATTAGGAATATCTCGTTCAACAGTACATCGCGATCTATGTGAACTTGAGAAGATGCATCAGATTCTAAGAATACGGGGAGGTGCCGTATCCCTTAATAAAAGCATTTCTCACGAACCACCGCTTGAATTACGTCGTGACTCTCAACTAGAGGAAAAGCAACGCATTGCAAAGGCCGCGCTTCAATATGTTAATGAGCGAGATACGGTACTTTTAGATTCCGGTACTACCACCATTGAACTTGCCCGATTATTTAATGGTTTTGAATCCCTTATGGTGGCAACCTATGACCTGTTTATAGCAAACGAGCTGAGTAATATGCAAAATATTACTCTTTTGGTCATAGGCGGTGTCCAGCGAAAAAGGTTTAATACCCTTATCGGTTATTTTTCTGAAGTGGTGATTAATCAAATTCATGCCGACACCCTATTCCTGAGCGTCGATGCAATAGATATTGCACACGGCTGCATGAACTATAATATCGAGGAAATATCCGTTAAGAAATCCTTGATGAGATCAGCAAAAAAAGTAATCGTCCTTTGTGACCATACAAAATTTGAGACGATTGCATTTATTAATACATGTAATATTAATGAGGTTAATACAATAATTACCGGAAAAGAAGCACGTCCAGAAACAATTAATCAGCTTAGGGAGATGGGGGTCGATGTTATACTTGTTTGAACCAGATTTACGGCTCCATTATAAAATTCATAGTGTACAACTACTTAAAGAATAAATGCCCTATTATTACATAGATAACATAATACTGATTATGATATATCACACTTCAAGGCATGATGCCGCAAAGCGGCATTTCAAATAATCTGAGAAGAACAAGAAACGAGCACCATAAGCGTGAGTTTATGCATTATAAATTCACGTTGCGAGCATTCGCAGTTCTTCCATAGTGTGAAGATGCCTTATCTTCACACTTATAAATATGATTATGAATTGAGTAGATTAAATAATTGCTAAGAATTATTTCCTTCTCAACGAACCGTACGTACGGGTCTCGTATACGGCTCTGCTTTCACAAGCATACCAATATTATGCTTCATTTCACAAATTCCTGTATCTCTGCATTACAGGACGATGCTCACTATTATTTCTTTTTCTGACAAAAAAGAATCCCCTGTTTCCAAGAGATCCTTTCAAATTTACTTTATTATTTTGTCGTAGGTTGGTTGTAAATCTTGACCTTATTTTTCTCAAACCCGCATCAAACAGCGTATTCAAGTAATGACCATCAACCGGACCAGAATAATTCTCTGATGCAAACTTTTCTGAGAGCTTTGCTTCATTTCCTTAATTGTCGGAAGGTTCTTGCTATCATCAAATTCCTTTGATAATTCCTTTACTTCATCAAATTTGAACCAAACTTACACTAATCGTTCATGCTGCCAAAGTACTGCGAATTTGCGCCGCAGCACAAATTCGCCAATTGAAAAATCTATTCTCTGATACGAAGGGGAAACACAGGATCATAAGCAGAGTTTATTTTGATGGCATAAGAGGTTTCCTCTAAAATATCCTGATCCGTAACATAATGAATGTCTAAAAGACCTTTGGACTGATATCCACTTTTCAGATAATTCATTTGTGACAAAGCCATGCTCCAGCCCTGGAGCCAGTGAGACAGCCGCTCTTTTTGCTCTTCGGTACTATCAATGTGAAGGATCAGATCAATATCACTGTTACACCTTGCGGAACAGTTATTTGTACTTCCGAAGAGATAGATTCCCTTCACCCCAAAAGCATACATGTCCATTTCCGCTGCTATTTGCTCCGCCATATAATGTCGCCATTTCCAGCCATAATCCTCCTGATTTCCCTCTATACTCTCTGTTTCTTTCTGCTCCAGATTGGTCGTATCAATAAGTTTTGATGGAGACTCAAGGTAGGCTATCGCTTTTTCTAAATCAGCGCTCATCAAGATCACCAATTCTTTATTGGAGCAGGTGTCTTCCACTTGTATTACTTTAACCACATTACTTAAATATGCATAGGACTGGACCATATCTGCCAAGGAATTTTTATTGTTGTAGAAAAATGGTTTATTAAATATAACCTGACTGTCTTCTGGATAGAGGGGAAGGTATTTAATGTTTTCTTCTACCAGATCCTGAAAAAAATGAGTTCCAAACGAAAGCTCCGGCTGAAACTTTGACTCTTTCTCGGCTATTTCAATAAGCATGGCTGTATTATTAATATCTGAATAAGCAACCGGAACACCAAGCTTAACATCACCACGACTTCCCCATCGTCCCGGGCCCATTAATATAAAGCTTTTACGAGGAAGGATACTGTTAATGTAGCTAATTGTAGATGCAACATTTGCTATATCCTGATACTTCTCTAATGCTTTATACTCCACAGGGTCCACATAGACTACTGTTTTAATCCCGGTAACCTTGCCATTGGAGATATATTTGTCTGCTGTAAAAATTGTCTTTTGACGAGGAATGTCCGGCGGAATTGCTACCGGCTTATCATCGTAATTTCTGCTTTGTGGACGGCATTGCAGCAAGTAAAGGTATTCCCCGTCACTGGCAAATTCAACATCAACAGGGTACCCTAATTTTTCTTTTAACAGGACTAGCATAGACTGTATTTGTTTTATCATGGAAGTATTTCTAATCAGATGATCAAAGGTAATGACAAACTCCTCTGACTTAAAGTCCGTCACCAGCGAATTCACCCCTACCTGTATATCTTCTTTTAATACAGAAGCAACATGATTAATATAAGGAATTTGACTTCCATATTCTTTGATCACTTGAGAGATCGGAAGCGTTAAAAATCGATTATTTTCTACATCCAGCACATCCATCTTCTGTGGTGAATACTTTAATAAATCGACGGCTGTCCGATTAACCATAAGGTTAGGCTGTCCTGGTGATATCAGAATCGGATAATCATCCCCGATCCGGTCCACCGCTCTGGTACCTAATCCCATTACCATTCGTAGCAAACCGTCCTCCCGCTTAATTCTGGGGGACCACCTGAGCTCATTATTACTAAAAGCAACTCCGGAATAGAGCGGGAAGAAGAATGGTCCAACCCTCGTCCCTACCACTTCTTGAATCATAATACCCATTTGCTCCGAACAATCGATTAAATTTCGCTCTTTTCGATATTGGATCGAATCCGGATTATACAATGAAGCATACACTTCTAGAATACCCTCTACCAACTGTTGCTGTCGCTCTGCTTTTGTCCCTACATTGGTTATGAATAGGCTTTTATATTTTCCGGAAAAAGACGTATCCACTTGATCTTCCAATAAGCTTGAGGATCGGATAATCAAGGGCTTGTTTTCACAGCTCTCTAATATTTGTCCAAGCTCATTTAATATGTAGGAAGAAAACTTAGAATTCTTCAACATTTGTATGATTCTTGGATAGCTGGTCCTTATCTCTATCATGTCCCGGTATTTATGCTCGTTTAATTCATCCAAACCATTACGTTTAATCAGATTAGACAATTCATCGGAGGAAATATACCAGGTCCGGGGAATTTTGATTTTGGAAAACTCCGGATTCTCCTGCACATGGGAGGCTATAATCTGATTTGCAATAAAGAAGCCGGTCCCCTTCCCCCCTATTTTCCCAATACTTTTCGGAGAACAAATCACATTATCGAGAAGGTTACAAAGTGCTTCGATGGATATATACTTTTGGGCATTTGTTATCATTGACGGTTTATCAGTCAAGAATCTCTGTATAAGCTCCACTGTAAGCCATCTTTTCGTAGCCTCACTTACCATATCATTACCCCTGACTGCATTCATATATTGAGACAATGCATGGGTAATATCTTTTACATCAATATCCTTCTTATCGATTTTTTTAATAAGCTCATAGGTTTTCCCCTGATAAATCCATAGATTGATGTAATTATATATGCAATCATCTTCCAGACAGGCGCTGGCATGGGAGAATAAAATCTGACTTAGGCGAGTAACATCAAAAGCCGGTAAGGTTTCTAACGGAAAATTAATTTCACCTTGAATTCTATATCTTTTCCATTCCATTGTATCAAAAATATCATTCAGTAGATTAGGGTTAGTTCTGGCAAGAAGGGCAATCATTTTTTCACATACATAAAGGAGCATATCCTGATCAGTATGCTGTAGTAATGTGATTATTGCTTCCCAGTCTCCTCGAAATCGATTGCTCAGCTGGAAATTTTTATAAAGTCGTTCCGCAATACGGTTGGCAACAGAATCAAGTAGTCTCTGCTCTTCCGGAAGAAAGATGAAATCTGCATCGAATGAAATTTTCTGAGGATACATCGCATTTATATATCCACGGGAGACTCCATTCAGCATAATCTCGGAATGCAATATATAACCTTCTGTTATGATTGGCTTCGTAGCATAGACCTGCCCATCCAATACGATGCAAACCGAGCAGTCTTTATAATCGTGGAAACCCACCGGCGTTACTTCTGTGACCTTTAACAGACTATCCTGAAGAGAAGGGATAGTGAGGGCCTCATCCACCAGATAAAAGCATTCCAATTCTTTCGCTCTTTCTACCAAGACATTCTTGTCTTGATTTCTAAATCGATCCATATTCAACATCCCCTGATATTTTTTAATAACAAAGACATAATACAATCCTAGTAAAATTTTAGACTATATCATAAAGCATATAGTCTAAAAAGTAATTATTATATCCAGCCACGAAGCTTAACTGCTTCTGCAACACGATTAATTGCAATTACATAAGCTGCATCTCTCATATATAAGCCTTTTTCTTTCGCAAGATTATGTACTGCCTCGAATGCACTGGTCATTTTGTAATCCAATTTCTCAAGAACTTCTTCCTTTGACCAGAAATAATTCATATTACATTGTATTTGTTCAAAGTAACTGCAGGTTACGCCACCGGCATTACATAAGAAGTCCGGAATAAGATAGATATTCTTTGCCTTAATCAGTTCATCACAATCTGGTGTTGTAGGACCGTTCGCTCCCTCACAGATTACTTTTACCTGATTGCTGATCTTTGCAAAGGCAGTAGGTGTAATCTGATTCTCTAATGCGCAGGGAAGAAGAATATCTACATCCTGAGAAATCCAATCCTCACCGGGAAGAACCTCACACCCAAGCTCAACAGCTTTAACTTTGTCAATCGTACCAAAGGAATCCTTAATGCCAACCATCTTGTCGATATCAAGTCCCTGAAGATTACGGAACGTATAAGAATTTTTATCCTTATTATCCCAACATGAAATCGCCACTACCTTACCGCCTAAACTGCTGTAAAGACGTGCCGCATATTCTGCAACATTACCAAACCCCTGAATGCTCGCAGTACTGGTTGTAATGTCAATGTTCAGTTTCTTTAGTGCCTCTCTAAGTGTATAAACTACGCCATAACCGGTAGCTTCCGTTCTACCCAGGGAACCACCCATTCCCACCGGTTTGCCGGTGATTACTCCGGGATAATGTCCGCCATGAATTGCTTCATATTCATCCATCATCCATAGCATATGCTGCCCATTCGTCATTACATCCGGTGCAGGTACATCAGCTATAGGACCGATGTTTTTGGCAACTTGTCTTATAAAACCGCGACATAATCTCTCCTGCTCACCTAAAGAAAGGTTATGCGGGTCACAGATTACACCACCTTTGCCCCCTCCCAGAGGAATATCTACTACTGCACATTTCCATGTCATCCACATAGAAAGTGCTCTGATGGTATCAATGGTTTCTTGTGGATGGAAGCGAATTCCGCCTTTTGCCGGTCCTCTGGCATCATTATGCTGAATACGGTAACCATTAAAGACCTTCGTTGTTCCATCATCCATTTTTACCGGAATCGTAAAATGATATTCACGACTTGGCTGACGAAGCAGTTGACGAGTAGCCTGATCTAAATCCAGCTTGTCTGCTACATTGTCAAATTGAATTTGCGCTGTTTCAAAAGGATTGTAAGAATTATGTCCCATGACGATCTCCTTAGTCTAATTATAAGTATTTATCAGTCAATAACACAATTGGTTTCGACGATATAATAGATTATACCTCATCTATTTACAATGTCAACGTTAGTCAGTAAAGTTTTATCAACTACATTCCAGTGTCACCAAATTCTAGTATTCCTAAATTCCAGAATAGGCTTTGTTGCTAAGGCCAATTGATGTTGCATCCTTATATTTCATTGTTATACCTTCACGGTGGTATTCTATTATAATCCTTTGACATATCATAAATAAATCATATTCTAAATCATTTACAAAAAAAGAATCCCCTGTTTTCCAAGAGATTCTATTTGAAAACACTTTATTATTTGGTCGTAAATCTTGCCCATTATTTCCTCAAACCCGCATAAACAGCGTAATCCACGGCTTTTTATTCCTTAATCTTCATCGTCGGGAAATCATTCTTGATATTGAAAATTCTTTTATATGTCTTCATTTCCTTATTTCTTGCATGTTCTGTTTTTCTTCCAATTTATTATTATTTACATTTCATTATAAATGGTCGTAAATCTGTCGTAAGTTGGTCGTAACCCATAATCTGTATCTGTTTACTGCTTCTTTTTTTGTGTTTTGAAGTAATACCCAAAGTTAATCTATAATTATTTTCCTTCTCTAGAGCAAATTTGCATATTACTATGCCATTACTCCATCACATATCAGACCCAAAAGATTATCAAGATATATCTCAGCTTGCTGTGAAGTTAAGTTCTTCTGCGCGGAAATCCATCTGATGAAAGCGATTACTGTTAAGCGGATATTTGTTGCTGTCATCTGTGGATTGGTTGTTCTAAATTCGCCTTTATCAATTCCTGCCCTAATCAACTCTGCCACAATCTCATTGATTTGCATGTCTAGTGGTTCTTCTGAATCCATAATCAAATCCGATGTCATAATAATATATCTTTCCGGCTGTTCAAGTGCAATGTTCATCAGTCTGCGCGTTATTTTTTCAAACTGTTCTCTCACAGTATCACAAACTGGAATATCTTTCAATCCAACAGACAATGTCCATTCATAAGAATCCTTCTTTAATAGATATAGAAGCTCATCCTTATTTTTAAAATAATTATAAAGATTGTTCGGAGCAAAATTAAGTTCTCTGGCCAATTTCCGAATGGATAAAGACTCAAGTCCATCTTTTATTGCCATATCCCATGCGGTATCTATAATCTTACGAAATACTTCCGCTTTTCTGTTTTTCATCTCTTCTTTTGACATTTATTTTCTCTCCATCTATAACTCACAATGTACACTGTATATTGTAAAGCAATAAAATAGTATGTCAATCCCATTAACTGCATATGCAGCGAATTTCTATATTTTAATCAGATTTAGTTGCTCGTGACCAATATAAACCAATTTACTTGTAACTCCATTATTCAGTGTCCCCAAATTAGTATCTACTGAAACGATTGTTTTTGATTTGTTGAATAGTTTTTCAATCAGATAAGCTACAACTTTAGCTATGCCGTATTGCGTTTTCCCCTTTTTGCTAATGATTTCCATGCCAAGATTTGTTACTTCTTTATGGATTTTCCCTTTTATTTCATCGTTCCACTCAATATTCTTTATATTACAATATTCAGCTATTGGCTTTTCATCTATTTTAATCTCATCCCATAGCACCTTTTGCCTATCTCCGTGTGTTCCGACAGAATATGCAAATATTCGTGAACTTTTCACTTTAAAATAATCTGATAACGCAATAATCAATCTAAATGTATCCAGCATACAACCGGTTCCACAAAGTTTTTCTTGGGGAAAAACACCTTGGTCAGCTGCATATTGAGTTAACTCATCCACAGGATTACTTACAATTATCACAAAAGAATTATGATACACGGGGCGTATTTTATCTATGATTGATTTCATAATTTTACTGTTTTCACTCCATAAATCTTCTCTCTTTTGTCCCACTTCACGACTTTTTCCTGCAGAAATTATGATTACATCACAATCTATACAATCATGATAGGATCCCGATTTTATTTTTGCATCGCTTGTATTACCAATTCCAGAGCGGATATCCATAACCTCACCCTCTACCAATTGCTCATTAACATCCAGCAATATAATTTCTTTTATGTCTTCAATAAATGAAAGCGCAAATGCAATTGAAGAACCAACACATCCGCTCCCAATAATAACTACTTTCTTTTCATTCATCTGTTTTCCTCTCCGGTAACGTTCAACCTTCTTCACTGTTAATCCAACTGTCTATTGTTTTTGAATGAATATCCTGATAGTTCATGTTTCATCCTTCCTACACCGCCTAAAATATACGCCCTAGTTAATCCTCCATGCCATGGAATTCAATCTAGAAATATGATAAGTAAGTGGTACTTGTGCAGGACATACTTCTTCACAGGCAAAAGAATTTGAGCATCCATTCGTGAAATGCTTTTTTGACTCTCTCAAATCCTTTTTCTTCTCACTACGTTCTGTCTCCTGATTTGCAATCAGATATACATTATTCATCATCATGGCACCATAGAAACCATCCACCCCCGAATAATTCGGACAAGCTTCAAGACAACAGCCACACTGTATGCAGGAAGCAGAACGATAAAGTGATTCATTGGTCTTTACATCAGTCCGTATAGCATCTGCTGACTGATTCCCTTCATTTGAAATCCAGAGCTTCATATCCATCCTATGTTCTCTCAGAATTGATTTATCAACAATCAAATCTTTCACTAACGGAAACTTATGAAACGGTTCCAGTTTAATGGGATTTTTCAAATTACTTAAGAATGCTTTACAAGCAAGCATCGGCTTGCCATTAACAAACATGGCACAGGCACCACAAATAGACTGCTTGCAGCTACACTCCCACCCTATTTTTTCAGTCTCCTTCCCATTGATAGTATAAAGTGGTGTTTTTAAATCCAGTTGTTCCAAGACCCACAGAACCGTAGCACTCTCATCTGCATCAATTTCAAAATGTTCATATCCGCCGTCATGATCCCTGGTTCCTCTTTTTATCACTATTTCATATTGCACTCATAAATCACTCCTCTCTTCTCGTCCGGAATTAATTCTCCATAAACTGCATAGTATCTTCTGCCAAATATTGCATTATCGTTGGTGTTTCGTATTCCGGATTCATTTGAGGATAATCGGTACGAAAGTGCGCTCCTCTTGATTCTTTCCGTTTCAGTGCACTTTGAATCATTCCTATTCCAAGCATCGCAAGTAAATATGTCTGATATTGATAAACGCACTCCAAGTCGACAAATTTATCTTGTTCATCTTGCTCTTTTGATGTTATTACATGTTCACAGTCTGGGGTATTTTCTAAAAGCCACTTTGATAACATTCTTAATCCATCGCATAAATTCCGCTTATTTCGCGAAATCCCCATACAATGCTGCATGATATTCTGCATCGAACGACGACGGTAGTGAGAAGCTTTTGAAAGGCACTGATAACTATATAATTTATTTTTCTGAATACCTAGCTCACACTCTGCAACTTGGTCAATAGTATCATCAACAATAACAACATGATTATTAATATCACTGTATACACTATCTGCGACACACATTCCACCATAGATTGCTCCTAACGTAGAATTTCCTCCAAGACGATTTGCTCCGTGATATTGATAACAGCATTCTCCCGCAGCATATAGTCCTTTTTGAGAAGTTCTATGATTACAGTCCACCCAGATTCCGCCCATAAAGTAATGAACCCCGGGGACAACAGGTATTGGATCCATAACCGGATCAAGGTTCAGATAATCCAGGCACAATGATCTGACTTCTGTAAGTTTTTCATTGATCGTTTTCTCTCCTAAATGTGTCATATCAAGCCAAACATTCTCTGTATCATCGGAGAGATCTTCAATTAAAACCCGATTGATTGCCCTGGAAACCACATCTCTTGGCATCAGATTACCTTTTTCACCATACCACTCCTCACAGAAATACCATTTCTGTCCATTTCTGTAGGAAAAGAGCCTTCCCCCTTCTCCTCGCGCTGCTTCCGATACGAGTATATTTTTGCTTTTCGTTCTAATCGTCGTTGGGTGATACTGTATCATTTCAAGATTAGCCATCCTGACACCAACAGTATAAAAAGCCGCTGTCAAACTACCATCTGAATGGATGGAACCTGTAGTGTTTCCCATGACCTGATTAATTCCACCAGAAGCTGCGATTACCGGTCCTATCAGGTATGACAGCTTTCCAGTAAAAGCATCAACAATAACCGCACCCTGAACCTGCTCCGAACCGATGATAGGTGCTAGAAAAAGTGAATGATCAAGAATTCGAATCAGTCCTTGACTACAGTAATAACGAATTTTTTGTTCCAAACCGTTTATCATCTGTTTTCCTATTCCCGAATGAGAATAGCATGTCCTTTTCTTTTGTTGACCTCCGAAATAGCGTTGTTCTATTTGATTTTTATCATCACGAGAAAATATTACTCCACATTTTTGCAAATAATCTATGATTTTCGGGGCATGATCTGTAAGACGTTCTACTGCTTTGCGATCAGCAAGCTGACAACCGGCATTCCATGTATCATTTGCATGTTGACATATGGAATCATCCTCCTTATTTCCTTCCAGCACAGCATTTATTCCCCCCGCAGCAAGAACTGACTGCGAACAATGTGACGGCTGAGCTGATACAATCACTGATTTCATTTTTTTCTCTGCACAACGGATTGCTGCACTTAGTCCTGCTAGTCCGCTGCCAATTATAATTACTTCCGTTTCATTCTCCTCCCTTCTAATATTTCTATTTTTGTATTTTATTTGCTGATTTTAGTCCCAATGAAACAATCCACTTAGGAAGTCCAATCCCAGCATGTACTATAAGTGCTACCATAAAACAAATATCTGCTATGAGCCAAACCGCTTGAGCTGACATAACTTTGATTGATTCATGTGGAATAATGATGAATAAACTAAACAATCCAAGAATCCTTTGAAGCATTGTTCTTCTGGCTGCCTGACACATTGTTACACGTTTCTCATGTTTTACTTTTATCATTCCATTAAGTTTTCTTTGATGTAACCAAGTTCGCGCCCATTTAACTAATCCATAAATTCCATGCAGAATAGCTACATACATCAGAGTATAGCCCAGGCTTCGTGCAAATTCTTCATTCGGTGTAATTACATTCATTACACTCAATGCCATATAAATCATATGAATGATCAGAATAAAAATAATGATCGAGGTTAATATGGTATATATTTTTTTCATTTTACCTTCCTTCCTACCAGGTCATTAATCTAATGATAGTTTTCTTCCTCGTTCTTTTCTGAGTATCGTTTGATATTTAATTTCAATTCGACAGTCTGTAATGTACGCAGTACATTTAATGTACACTGTACATTATATAATATGTTTTTATTTTGTCAATTACTTTTTTATAAAAATCTCCTTATACGTTTTCTTCATCCTTGTATAAATATAATTACATAAAAATAATAAAGGCCAACTGAAATAAGCTTATTTTACACCTTTCATTTAGTCTTAGTTAACGAAAAAGACACCTTTGCTTAGTACTTTTACTAAACAAAAGTGTCTGTTTTTTATCATTGATGAATTTTAGTATTTCTTGAAAAGCCACACAAATGTTACAATACCGGTGATTTAGCAGACATTTTGCTAACGGATTATATTTCTCTTATAATATATTTTTAGGATTTATCTTTCTACCTGTCCACCCCATCGATCTAGCCCATTCTTTCATCGATTCTTTTTCTGATAAATCTTCCCCATGAAGAACTTCAAGCATATTACAATATCCATGGGTTCCCCCAACATCATCACATACCGGTAGTGCATCTGCATCCACGCATACCGGTCGATGTTCTTCAATCGGTTCTACCGGGTTTCCAGATGCTTCATACTCTTTCTTCGTATCATAGCATGCTGTTGCTGTAATCTTCACATTCCAGTCATCACCATAATCGTACCAATAACGAATCGACTTAAGAATAGGTGTTGTGACTGGTGCAAGACACATGTCTTCCTTTTCAAAATACTTTCGTATTCGTCGATTCGAAAAATCCCACGAATCAAAGTTCTGTATCATGCCTGGCATTAGTAATATATCATAAAGCGGAAGTCGTTCTATTAATTCGTCGAATCTCCCTTCAAAAGATATACTGTCTGTAAGTTCTTTCACTGTCACATCGGTAATTGGCGCAATTCGTTTTATCATATCGACCTCTGAATCCTTATTTCCTGTTTTCTTTTCTTGGTCTCTACACTCATCCATCCACTCTTTAAATGATTTTCTAACCTCTAATGTCGGCCACCGCTCATATAACTCATTTACATCCTGCTGACACCGATAGAAATATTCTCTCGTTCCTCCGTAATAATAAGGTCCCGTATATTTCTCCCTTAACCAATTTTTCACACTAATACCAGCTTTATAATCATCATCCCAATAAATATCTTCATAGTCTTCACAAGGGAAGCGGAAATACATGCCTGCTAATTTTGCCCATTCTGTAAGTTTACCTGATTTTATCATCTTATTATAGTCTTCTTCATACGGATGATAACTGTGTAAATGACTATTTTGCCATCCAAAGGCTCTGTTGATTGCATAATGAAGTGCATGCAGAGTAATGTCTCCCGGTACAATAATATCTCTAGAAATATTGCTTACCATTTTTCCATATTTGGTAAGTATACCAATTTCATTATCTCCTAAGTATTTATCATCCATATCTAACACTAAATGAAGTCGAATCGCATAGGGGATTGGTCGGTCATTTTCCAACTGTCTGTCCCGTTCTTTTATTACATTTAATTTACTCATATGATTATTCTCCGCTTCTTTATCTGAATTCATATATTGACTACTAATTTGATTTTTCTTTTTTACCTGTGAATTTTCAGCAACCTGCATTCGTTCACGGTATCCTTCACTTCTTACAGCTTCATTACTTCGCTGGTCTTTGCTATACTGTCCTCTGCTATACGGAATATATGACTGAACATTCTTTTCAGATATTAAAAGTTGTTTTGCAATCTCGGAAACAGATAATCCACTTGCATATAGAGAACCTATCAGATCACTTGTATTACTATGCCACAATCCCTCAGTAATAAGAACACGTCGTACTTTGATGGGATATGTGCCTAACTTTTTTGCTGTTTCTTTGACAGAAGCAGTTTCCTGATATAATTGAATAATCTTCTGATATTGATTGACTTGTGGTTCCTCCATATGTACTTTCCTTTCGTCTTCTTATATGATTTATCATACCCTTTATGTTTTTACGTGTCAACCTTACCTTCTAATATTTTAAGAGGGTGCTGAGTTCTTACAGTCTACTTCATAATATAAAACAGGCAACCAGATTGCTCTGATTACCTGTCATTTCGGTGTAGACTTATAAAGATTTTTGCTAAGTTTCTAAATAAAGTGGTCGTAAGCCAACCTACAAAAGTGTTCACAACCCTTTATTTCTCTTCTTTTTTCTCCAAGCTCTTCATCGTCGGGAAATGTACGCAGGAATCCTCGGTTTTCCTCCGTCCGGCTTCGTGGTGATTAGAAATCACTAAGATTTACAATTTTTGCCTTACCGTCTATATCCGTCAGGCGCCGGGTCCGTTTGGTTCCCTTTGTATCACTCGGTAAATCTGGTGTAGTTCGATACACCTTCATGGATTCTACGAGCCGTCCTAAAAAATGTAGACAGATCGTTACTATTTCATTATAAGTTCTTCATTGGTGAATTGCAATTACTTTAATAAAAATACTTGCATCTAATGCATATGTATCCACAGAAAATTTATAACTAGTATGTGCAAATAGCCTATACTCCTGATTTTACTTTTAGTGACAAGAAATAATTAATCAAAGTTCCCGATGTTTTTAACTGAATTCTGTTCTTGGTATTTACTTTCCAAAAAGTCTAACTTTTCTTGATATGATTTAGGTGATAAAGAAATACCATTTTCTTTTGCCTTCTTACATATCTGAAGGAATTCCTTTGAATATTTGTGTTTTGTACCGTCACTTATCATCGGATACTCTGTATCGTTATCATTCTCTTGATCCATTTGTTTTATAGCTATTCTTCTTTCCACGAAATCATTGAACTTCTTCAATTCGTGTCTACTATAGTGAAATGGATAATATATACACACACCTAACGCAAAAATGTATATACATGCATTGATTATCCAGTAAAAGGACTCGTCAAAAGCTATAAAATTTTCTCCTATAAGTTTTCTTGTTAATGTACAGCCTATGAGATACATAGGAACAGATAATATGCTACTTAAAACAGTTGCTTTATTTCCTCCCTTCGGCCCGGCAATTACAATTTTCCGAAAAGCCTTCTCATCAGAAACATCATCTCTCATTGAAACGCCACTAGTATTAAATGACGTAATAACTGACAGGCCAAGTAATTCTTTTAGTGTTCTTCTCGAAACTCTATATATAGTATATGATCTCTTTCGAACATCCTTTATTATTCTCTTTTTGAAATATCCATTAAGAACAACAGTGGCACGGCAGCCACATCTGATTGCCTCATCTGCATGTCCCATCTCATGCAATGTAACCATTCGAAATATGAAACAAGCATTAATAAAAATAGTACCAACGCTAATAAGAATAAGCGTAAATACATATAAACATGTTGCATACAGTACAAATCCACTCATAAACAATCCTCGCTTTTAAAAGTGCCATTACATACATGGAGAATTCAGTTACCTAAAAGATCCAGATGTCAGTTTAATAAGAATAACGAATATACTTCCACCGGTCACCAGCCAGTAAAATCAGGACTTGACTTGGAAATGGATGAAATACTTCTTGCATTACTGCTCCATCATAAATGTCATCCCAATATTGATATACCTTCGAATAGTTGCTTTCCATATCAATTATCATAGGACATGTTGAGGGAATCTGAGAGATGCCAATATATTTATTACTTGAGGCATACCATCTCAGCTTATCGTTTTCATAACAAAGAAGTATTTCTTCTTCTGTTTTAGAACATGCAATAGCTTTTATTGCAGTCATAGTCATAGAAACATCGTAACGATTTGCTATGTCTGAAATTGAAGAAAAATGTAACCGGCCAATTGGTAACGCATTCTCAACATCTTTTTGGGGTAATAGTAGTTCAGAAGCAAAATCATTTGCCTGTTTTTCTTGAAATGGTGTATTTGTTCTGGTACTTCTATTCTCACCAATATCGCTACAACAATACATTTTCGCTCTATGCATGAGGAAATGACCTATTTCGTGTGCAATAATAAATCTTTTCTTATGTTTGTTTTGTATTTTAAAATCTATAAAAATAAGTTTTAGTCCATCAGAACAAATAAGGTACCCCTCCTTGTCTAATGACTGCGTATCAATAATTGAAATGCCCAAAATATTGCATAACGCTAGCAAATCAATATTTGTATTTTCTTTGCATAGTTCTCGAACAAATGAAACGTTATCTTCAATTACTTTATCTTTACTCATCCTGCTTTTTTCTCTTTTCTATCTCACTAAGAATTATCTCAATATCGTTTTCGCTTACTTCACCGCCTTTTGCTGCTAAAAGATCATCATTAACCTTAGAATTCATATATGCTAAGATATCAGATTGAAGGAATCTCCATTCCCTTCCTACTTTATATGCCTTTATCCGTCCATCTCTAATCATGTTATAGATTGTCTGGTTGCTAACTCTTAAGAATTCGGCCGTTTCGTATAGATTTAAAACCGGTATATCAGCTTGAGTGCTTTCTCTAATTGCGCTTATCACTCTTTCGATCATCTTTGCTTCAGTTGAGGTAAATACCTCCTCATTGCAATGGTCACAAACGTATGCTTCTATTCCACTAATTGTGATTTGTTTTCCTTTAACATTAAATGTACGTTCTATTGTAGTTAAATGCATTTTTCCACCGCATTCCATACATATTTTATGCATCGTTGCTCCTTCCATTTTTGCCTCCGCTATCTCCTAATATTTATATCCATAATCATACCAATTTCACTTATATCCTCTTATTTTCTAATTAAAGTAGGATTTCTACCTATAATCTTATCCCAGATATCAGTTTTTGGCATCTCAGCTGTAATCACTAGTAACTCGACACCGGGATTAAATTGAAGTGTAATCACAGCAATAGCATCCGGATCATGCTCCGGATCATATATCAAAATTCTTTCATCTTTGTGACATTTCCCAGACGTTACAGATGGCGACTGCACTTCAATCAATTGATTAGTTGAACTTCCCAAGATTTCTTCAACATCATCTGTCTTAATACCACGATCCAACATTTGATCCAACGCGTGTCCTGTATATGTAACAGCTCCTGATCGAGCCACACGTCGTAAATTAGGCAAATCTTTTGTTTCCATGTAACCTCCTTGATTGTAGTTTATATTATTTTATAACATTTTATAGCAGTTATTACTATTTGTCAATAACCAAACAGTATTTATCACTTCTTCAAAAAGAAATTATTTCCTTCATTCGCTCATCAATAATCTCTAACTACGTAGATATTCATCGTGGTCGAGATATCTGCATGTCCCATAACTGATTAGATGATCTTCAGATTTGACTCATTCTCACATAGTCTCGTACAGAAGGTGTGCCTTAGGTTGTGTGCTGAGAAGCTGGGAAGAATCCGCAGAGCTCACTCTCTTCCCCTCCGTAGCCTTTATCGTTTCCTGCTTATTATAGGCCTCTGAATTTCTGTGAAGGGCACGATTAATTGATTCCGGGGTATATACATTTCTTTCTCCCTTTGAAAAAATAAACCCTGAAAAGCCATTAATCTCATTGTTATTAAAGCCTAGACAGCTCTGGATCTTATACTCTTCCAGGAACGCTTCATAGACCTCATCAATCATAGGAACTGTTCTCCTGCCGGCTTCCGTCTTCGGTGAGGGAATATGGACCACACATCAATTTTCAGGCTCAGGTCTGTAGGTAAAGGTACGATTAACCCCGACCGTTTTGTTGTCAAAATCAAGATTGTCCCAGGTAAGCGCCAGACACTCTCCTATACGCTTTCCGATCCCGAGGAGAACCGTAATAACAGGGGTGCCATCCACGATACTCATATTGTGACTCGAGGAAGTTCATGAAAGCTCTCTGTTGTGGAAGCGTAAGGGCATGACGCTTCTTCTTTACCCAGATATGGCTTTTCTTAATCTCTCCCATGACTCCATCAGAAGGATTCCTTCGAAGCAGCTCATCTCTGACAGCCATCTGGAATGCCGAGTGTAGTTGGGTGTGGATATTATCCAAGGTATTAGGCTGCAGACCGTTTTCCCATATCAGATAATAATAACCTTTGGGCATCATAGAAATATCATGGAAACATATCATTTTAAAAAGGTTCTATTTCTCCTGTTCCATCCAACTGATTATTTCTTGCTCCAATTTACAATTTTGATCTAACATATATTGCATTATGTCAGCAAACTCACCTGCCTTTAATAATGTTTGTGCCTTCGTAATATCATTATTTTCCAGTGGTTTACTGTACTTTTGATATTTAATTAAATATTCCAATGACATATAAGCAGGTAAAAAATTAATTCTTGTTTTTTCTCTTAAGTTAAGCAAAATATAGAAACCATCTGGATCTAAATCTCCAAAATGATACCATTGTTTACTTTGATTATTGTTTCCCAATTTAAGTAGAAATTTTTGCTTTAATGAATTATGATATCCGCTTAAAAAAATATAAAATATCTCCCTTGAATTTAGACGATTATACGACGTCAGATTTTCTACAGTCATGATCGCTGGATTATAAATAGCAATTTCTCTAATACTATCTAGCGACTCGGAAGACAAAGCGATTGGCCTCTCTAATAACACTTTTATTTCTGTTCCATCTTTATATTTTATACAAGCATCCCCCTTAAAATATACATAAGATGGATTTGAAAATATTTTATGTTCTTCTAAGAGTACATTTTCAAATTGTTTTTCATCGACATCTTCTAGTAATTCTTCATACATTCCGTATTGTCTTAAAACTTTACAAACACGACCACGATATTTTGTTTTGAATAATTTACTATCATTTAGTAATGCTATTGACAACTCACGTTCCAAAATATTTATATCATTTTTTAGAATGAAATTGACAATACTGATGATATTAGTAGCTACTTCCAACTCATATGTTGCTTTTTTCCCTATTGAAAGCCTTTTGATTTCATATGAACAAAACTTATCAATTACGCTGTTTGTTCCAATACAACTTTCATAATAGTTAATTTGTTCCTTTTGAATATCTCTAATTTCTTTCCTATTCACAAGGTCATAATATCGTGAAATCAAATTCTTAACGGCTGTGATTTTCTTGATTACATCATTCTTTATTTCAACACTAATAAGATCTTTTTGCTGTAATTCAAATACAGAATCTTCAAATTTTTGAACAATATCAATGTCTGCAAAATCTGATTCATAATCCATATAAATATTTGTTGGATCTAAATAATAATTTTGCTCAACTAGATTCTGCCCTGTATAACTTTTGCTACTCTCATACTTATCAAGTAAACAATTAATGATTTGCTTCTGCATACTATTTAGTTTCAAATCCATCCATATTCACCAAACCTTCGACTGCATTTGTATACCTTCCGGTAGTCACCATACTTACTGTAGAATTAATATATGCACCAATACTTCCAATTTTCTCGGGAGGAGCTGCATATATGACCTGAAAATTATTATCTTCTAAAAAATTTACCATTTGCTCAATTCGTTCTCGTGATAATGCCGAAAAAGCTTCATCTATAAATGCTAACCTGGCACAACAATTATTTCTTGGATAACATTGTAACAAGCTAGCAGCTAAAATAATAAAATATGGCGTCTGCTTTTCTCCATTACTTGCAGATCCTTGCTTTCTAGACAATGAAGCTACTACATGTTCATTTCCCTGACGACTACGAATTTCCATGTCATATACAAAATACTTTCGATAATCTGTGTATTCATTTTCATCTTCCTCTTCAAGAATCAAATCAAGAAATTCTTTGATATCCTGCTCCATTTCTTCATTATCACGGTTCGAATTTAAGTAGATTTCTGGCTGATTCATAAATTCTTTGAGTTTTTCACTGATAGAGAAAAATGATTTTCTATCGTTTCGTTCTATCATTTTGAATTTGTATGTATCATTTCCAAAAGGAATCAGTGCTAATTCATTATTTATTAAATCAATCTCTTCCTTAGCCTCAAGGATTGCCTCGTTCAATTCCGCGACAAAATCGTTCATAAATGCACTTTCAAGCTTTTTTGCTTGCAACTCTAACTGCTCATGCGTTTCCTCAATTTTAACATTTGCCACATCTTTGTAAGCTTGACGATAATAAGCTATGAAGGCGGGTCCTCTTTTATTCAAATCTTGACCATCTAACTTGCAATATTCCAACTGCAAACTCTCCATCTGTCTAAGGCTTATATCTACATCTCCCTTCCAGTTTGATACCGTTTTTGTTGCCATTACATCAGGACTTCCTTTTTGTTGCTTTAACTTTTCATACAATTCAAGCATTGGTCGTTTTATTTCAAGCTGTTTATAAACATTTTCCTCATATCTGTTTTTGACACTGTATATTTCTCCAGACAGATTCTTATTCCGTTCTTCTATTCGTTCTCTATCCTGCGTCATCATATCTATTTGGCTTACAATAGCTGAATGCTTATTTTTTGCCAAATTAAGGTTCTCGGTTGCTCTTTTTTCTTCGTTTAAAACTGTTATCATATCAGGATTATTATCTATCTCGTGAACGTCTTCTTGAATCTTATTTTGTTTTTCTCTAATCTCACATAGCAATTCTGGTGCACTAAAATTATAATTGTCAGCATCAAAGTTAACACGCTCAATATCAGCTATTTTCGCATTCACTGTATTCAAAAGGTTAGTTTTCTGCGGAATTCCATCTTCTATTTTTTTCTTTTCTACTTGAGCTCTTTTTAACTGAAGCGTAATTGCATCCATTCCTAAGCACACTTCTGTTTTTGAAACATCCATACATGACATAGAATAGCTTTTTGCCAATGTTCCATCCGTCATTAAGCCACCCTTGGGATTGTCATGTAGTTCTTCCAACGAATTGCACAAGTGAATGCCATTTAGTAAGTAATTGGCAAATCTTCTGGCATAAGCATTTGGAATATCCAATTCAGATGCTGCTGAACCTAATTGTACCTCTGAATTTGGAAGTTTGTCTGTAATTACTACATTAATATTTCGCAATCCATGCTTGTGTGCTATTTTCATTGTTTCTAAACAATAATCCCCATCAACAATTAAGAAATATCTTTTCTTTCCTAAAAATGTTTCAATTGCCAAACGCCATTCTTCATGCTTTATTGACTTGACCAATTCAGCAAAAAGTCTTACCTCTGTGTTAATGCCCTTGCTCTGCAACTCTGATTGAATTAAATTTCTAGCATCCTCTATATATTTAGGAAAAGATATAATATTTGAACTCAATTTTTTTATTTTTGATTCTATTTCTTCAATTTGATTATTTGCTTCTTTTATTTCATCATCAATATGAACCGAGTCAGAATTAAGTGATATTTTAGATTTTTCTAAGTTCTTTTTTAATCTAATAAAACAATCTATTTTTTCTTTTATAGCCACTCTTGATTCCAGAATATGTAATAAATTTGAATACTCGGAGTCTTCATGATCATACCAATATAGCAGTGTTTTTAAATCCACTTGCAAGGACTCCAGTTTCTTTATATGTTCCAAATTAGTTTTCTCTTGATCTATAAGCTGTTTATATTGCATTTGTAATTCTTTCTTTGTGTCACTCATACCTCTTAGAATATCGTTATTAGCCGCAATTCTATATCTCTCTAATGCTGAATCATATTCCTTACTAGAAGATTCTAAGCTTTTGTTGAGTTCACTAAGTTTTATCTCTATTCCCTCTACTTTTCTTTCGTTTTCTTCTTTTTCACTCAATTTCACTTGCCATTCCTGATATAGCAGAAGTAATTCCCTAATTTGATATTCACGTAACTTTAATTCATAATCTTGAGTTTTCTCCTCCAAGTCCCTTAATTTCGCTCTTTCCATATTAAGATTTAAGTACATTTCTTTAAGTGATTCAAACCGTTTCTTATGTTCTTTTAACTCAGTTAATGAATTAATTGGATGATCATCCAAAACACATTCTTGAATAAATTTATCAATATTATTCTCTGGGTTAAACGACATCATCTTTACCAATTTCGCTCTATACCTGTCTGCACCACATCGTAGTCCTAGCGCTCTTAATAATTGTTCCGTTCCCTTATCACGTGACATAAAAATAGATGACTGCAGCTTATTTCCGCTATTCTTCAATTCATTTTTAGGCGTAACATATAGATTATCTCCAGATGCACGAAAAAAATTTACATTCTCTATTTTTGCATCTTTTATGACAAACCATTTACTTACAGACTTATTCTCATTCGGTGATTCAATGCATACTCCCACAACAAAATTTATATCTTCAATCGGCGAATAAAACTCCATTACAACATAGCTGATTACTTCTCCTGATCTAAGAAACCTTGCCGAACCTTCACTTTTTGTATCGCCCCTTACATAAGTCAACACTGTCCTATCTCTATCTTGAGCTGCTTTATTAAACTGTGTATTACCCGTCAACATATATGTCATTGCATCTAAAATGGTTGATTTGCCGCTTCCATTTGTACCAGTAAACAAAGTAGATCCCTCTAACTTAATACAGACATTTGAGAATCTAGACCACTGTACTAGAAGTAATTTTGTTGCTGTTTTACGATTTTGGTTACTCTTCTGTATCATCTACATCCTCCCCCTCTGTCTCTGATAAGCTTTTTTCATGCATTTTAGCTACAACATTTTCAACGAATATTTTAAATTCTTCCGTATCTAAAGCGAATTGTAATGAAGAATAAAGCCTAATAAGACATTCTCCTTCTCCAATTTTTCCATTTACTTCAATCAAGCTATACTCAGAAAACATCTTCAGTATCCGCTCCATAAAGGTTTTATCTATTTTTTCTCTGTATCCATATTTCTCTAATTCAAATAATAGGTCAGTCATACTGATTACAATTGTTTTTGAAAGAGAACCTGCATTAATCCGATCAGCATATAATGTCCATAAACAACATAATACTATACTATCTGCCAATTTTAGTTTTAAATGATTTGACTGTATTTTTCCATGTTCTCCAGCTGAGTTACAATTTGATAACATTGCAACCCCATTATCTCTGTCAATAACAACATCAAACCCGATAAAATTTAAATACATCGAAAATGCATTATTATTTTTGGAAACAAAATAATATAGCTTTTTTTCTTCTTCCTTTTCTCTAACAATAAATGTTTGTTTTAAAAGCTTTCGACAAACTTTTTGAAACATATCACGTTCATTTGTTGAAAAATCAGACCATGCCCCCTCAAACTCCATTTTACTCCTCCTCAATAAAGCGAAATCTCTTTACTGTCATATTTTCATATTCAACATATCCGTCTAGCAATTCAATTTTATATCCATTCTCTTCTCCATAAGCAACTGCTGACATAGTCATCAATAAATCTCTCTTACTTTTTACAGGAATATCTTCAACACTAATACTTCTGCTCTTTCCAATAAACTGACTAACAAACTGCTTGGCTTTAGCCTTGGAATATGGATTATTCGCTTCTCTCTCGTGAATTCTTTTTGTTCTTTCAATATCCTCTTCCGTCATTCTTTCAATCTTACTTATAACTTCCTTTTTTATTGATTGCTGATTTCTTGGATACCTCAAAGAATTAATATCGAGATATTCGTTACCTTGTATATGAAATAGATTTCTCATGTTTTCTGGTAGGTCGTCTTTTAATGTAAGCATGACCAATTCATCAGAAATATATTTTATAGTTTGTTCTATATTACCCCGGTCATCTACCTCATGATTTTTTATAAATCTTGCTCTTCCTACTGCTACTTGAAGGTATATATTAATTTTGTGTTTTATATCTTGAAGTATTCTATCATAATCATCCGTCAAAAATCTTTTTGTCGCCTGGATCATATTAATCACCAGTTCTTCGGCATCAGACTCATCAATTTCTTCTTCACATGCGCATCCTATAATTAACAATTCATATGTTTCGGTATCTGTTTGAAGTTGATTTAATTTTTCTCTTATGGCACGTCTATATAAGTGTATATTTTGCTGTTTTACTAATCTTGAGTACTCTTTTATGAAATCTCCTTCAAGATATGATAAAAGATTTTCTGTCAGAGTTTCCAAACTCTCTTCTTTAATCATTTTTTCAATTATTTTCTTTATAAATGTAGATAACTTTTTCAGTGCATTAGCCAATGATTTTGCATTTTTATATACATTTTTCAATGCCCAAACATATGGATCATCTTGCCATTGATTAGGATTCGTCATTGTGTTATAGATATTATAGATATAGCTGGAATATTCTTCTTTCTCTGGCTTTTTTAGTGTTAATAGAAATTCTGCCAACCTTATTCCCTGCTCTGTCATAACAATATTCTTTTCATATGTCGATTCGTCTAGCTCTTCTTCTAGCCATCCAATTTCTTTCTCACAAAATCTTCGTAAAATATCACTTGCACGATCAGATGGACTTCGCTGTGATTCATCCTCACTCAAATCGAAATGATTTTCAACCAAATATAAAGCAATAGTATCTCTAATAATATTTCTTTTAATTTGATAGCAAACCTCTCTATCATATTGCTCATAAATCACTTGTAAACAACCTGCATACAAAACGTTATTACTACTATTTGCAAGGCAATTAAAGAACCCACTTGGAATTGTATCAAATAAGTTTTGCATCATTTGTTTTCTCCTAAATTACATCAATAATTTTATGAACTCTTCTGCCAATTCTTCTGCTGTGAAGTCTGCCGTTTTTAAAGCTAGCATATCCGCAAGCATAGGACTATTTTTCTTTACAACATCTTTTGAAATATTATGCCATAATGGTAATATCACTTTTCTCCCATCTTCCTGTTTAGCAAATAATCCATTTAATTCTTCTCCAGTCCAGAACTTTTTAAAGTATGGTTCAGATAAAATTACAATTCCATATCGGGAATTTGCAAGTCCATCATCTATTGACTTTCTAAGGCTATCTCCAATTCTTAACGTGAATTTGTCATACCATACTTTCGCGCCTTTATCTATAAGCGAAGTAGCTAACGGTTCCGCAATTGCTTCTTTATCCTCTGACGCATGCGATATAAAAAAATCATATTCCTTTTTTTCTAAAAGATTAGCATTTGTTGTTGTAGGTGGAGAGACCTTTATCTCATTTATCAACTGCCGCTGTTCTTCAATAATAGAGTTTTGTTTTTTTAGAGAAACATCGTAAAGTTTAGCTTGTTCTTTCTGCAATTCACTCTGAGCTTTAGATATTTCCATTCTCTTTTTGTTGATTTTTGCATTAATATTTGTTTGGTCCTTTCTGCTTTTCAGAATTTTCTCATTATCAGAGTCAATCAATCGTTGTTTTGATTTCATTTGAGTTATAGAGGAGTTTTTATTTACAGATTTCTCTATTCTTTGAATATCTTTAAGATATCCTATTTCCTTATTACCTTCACGTTCTAATTCTCTGGATAAACGCTCAACTTCTGATTGAAGTGAGCGAATCTTTGTTTCTATTGAGCTTACTGACATAGTAATTCCTTTCTATAATCTCTTCCCCGATACCATCTATCGTTCCTTCCAATCAGGTATTAAAATTACCATAAAATCAATTATTAATGATCCGACATATTTTATGTATTATATTTAATTTACCAACTTGTACACATAGTAAACCTCATCTTCAACTAGAAAGTTGTTTATGTAACCATAAGTTCATTTTGTTCTTTATCATTTGTCTTTTCCCTTTTTCTACCATTTCATTGCTCTAAATAACAGTAACCTAGTAATTATTTCGTGTATTATGTTAGTTCAGCTTATTTAAATCAAACTCATATGGGCTACCGATAATATCTCCTAAAATAGCTCCTAACATATACTCATCTCCTAGCTGCTCTTATAAAGATTTAAATTTGCCTATGTGCTAAATTATTCTTAATATAATTGGGAGTGCAGAAGATCTTTCTCATACAATTAAACTTTAATTAGTATTAAACTGATCTATAAACTCCGTCTCACTAATTTTCATTTTACAAAGAAAATCATCATAGTCGGCAGCATTACTTGGGATCCGAAGACCACACTTTATAACCGATACATCATCACGAGCATTCACATTGTTTTCGTAGGTTGTGCCACTATTCATGTACAATCTTCGATACTCCTGATCACCTTTTTCCGGGTACAGATAAAGACCTCTTTTGGCATCAAATCTAAACATGTATGCAAGAACCTGAAGATAGTCCTTGTTTCCGATATTATCGATAGGTTTATACTTGGCATCAGCAATCACACGATATCTCTCATCTCGACCAATAAAGTCAGGATAAATGAGTCCCATATTTCCAGCAAATAGGCGTTGTGCCCCCTTACCACCTTTATTCATGGGATGATAAAACAGATCACCAATCAAGCAGTTTACATATTCTTCCCAAAGCCATGCACCATCAAATAGTATCCCGTATATTTGTCTGTCACCAGAACCAATTTGATGTTTTTCGTGTTGAAGTATCATTAAACATAAGTACTGTAAAGCTCGATACTCATGATAATAAGCGTGACGAAATGGGCACTTTTTATTTTCGTCGATAATCTTCTTCCTATCATAAAGCTCATAATCAAGAGTGGCTTCGATAACCGATGCTACTTCTTCTTTTACTTTTCTTAATAAACCATTTCCATATGGCTTTGTTTTGATGAATTCAATTGTATGACGGATAAGTTCCATCAAATAATTGTCATATGAAAATTCACGCTGATTATATGCTATATTACCAGTAAACGGCGTATTTTTTCTAATATGGCGTGCTATATCAATAGCTCCTTTTACATTGCTATCATTGTATTGGTTTTGAATATAAGTTTTGAATATTCCTTTACGCATAGCTACTTGCAGATATTTAGGAAATAGAAATAGCATCAAGTTAAACACCTGTGTATCTTGATTGGCATCTGTATTAAGTTCCAGTATATTAGGAACATCCAGAACCCGTTCGAGCAAATATTGAAAGAAGTAGTCGTGACTTCCCGTTGAAAAGCGCGATTCAATGACTAGTCGCTCATTTCCATAGCCAAGAAATCCCATAACATTACTTGTGCGATAACTATCATTGATACTTTGAAGTATCATCTGATTCGTTGTAATATCCTCGGTATCTTTGACCAATTCCGGAAATACAAAAACACATTCTTTTTCTAGTTGCTCAAGTGTTTTATCTACTATTTTTAGCGTTAGTATTTTTATGTCATCAAATTCGTCTTTGCTGATAGTTGTGTTATCCTTAATCTTGAGTTCCGTCATCTACATCACCTACTTTTGATTCATTATAACCATAAGCCTTAGCAAATTTTTTCATAATATTTGCTTCATCATACATACCACGGACATAATCATGCAAAAGTGGAGAAAGGTAATCCGTCCATAATTGATTAAAATCCAAAGATCTTAGCTTTAAGAAATACGACGCACCAATATGATAATTCTCATTAAGTTCTTCAACTCTTGAAATCTCGTTGTTTAATGCCGACATTCGACGAATAGCCTCTTCTTTCCTATCACCAAGTATGTCAAGCATTTCCAATCGTTCGTCTGCTTTTATCTCGATGAACCTAAAACGTCGACGCATTGCAAAATCAAAGCTATCTACCGAGCGATCAATATCATTCATTGTACCGATAATATAAACATTTTCCGGTATAAAGAATTTTTCATCCGGATTGTCATGTAAGCCAATATATTGAGTCGATACCTCACCTGCTTGTCCCCGATACCCAGGATCAATTGAAAAGAATAGTTCTCCAAAGATCTTAGAGATCTCTCCACGGTTAATTTCATCTATGATAAAGATATAAGGTTTCAACTTTTCTTGCTTAGCTGTGGACTTAGATATTAATCTCTTCTTTGCCTTAATTGCTTTGAAGATAGCTAAATCATAAGAATAATTCTGATTAGCATTTATCTTCCCAAAGAATTGTGTTACATCTTTGACCTGAGTAAAATCCTGATCCGATTCTAGCATTTCCTTAATCTCATTGATATTCCACCTAAGTTTATTTATAATCTTATTTTCCGGTATTGAAATATCAATGTGCTTATCATCTACATTGGTTATGTAAAACTTGGTTCCACGCACACTTTCTAAAGCATCTACTCCCATTTCAATACTCGAAAAATATTCCGTCATAATTTCTTGAACTGTGGCTTCCTTTTCAATTACCTCCTGCGGTTTTTGTGAATCATCAAAGTTCTTTTTAGCTCTTGCAACGAACTTTTTAAATACTCCGTCTAGAAGTTCAAATCCCATTGATCCATCATCATTTATTCTTGGTCGCAGTCCCTCTACAAAATCGGTATAATCATAACTTGGATGGAATTGAACAAACTCAATCTGCTTTTTTTGCTCATTATTTAGCAACGTGTAATCATCAAAATATCCATTACTAATAATATCCGCAGCAATCTCTTTCGCCAGATAAGATTTTCCGGTTCCCGGTGCCCCGCGAAAAATAATGTTCTTTGAAATAATCAATTCTCTAGAATATGGATTTAGAAAACCATCAATTCCCTTGTCTTGTATCATGTCTTCATTATCTGCGTTCACTGGCTGAACTTCCTCTTTCTTATCCTTTTCACGATAAATTAGAACAAATTCGTCGCCAGCCTTCCCAAAACGTTTCAAGCATTCCTTAATGAATAGAATTGTCGAGAAAATATTCCAACAGTAAATAACAAATTGTCTACCTTCATCATAATCGTATGTTAAATATTCAATCGTATTTTTGTACTTCCGAAAATTCTCGATACTCGAGAAAATACCACTAATAACATCCGTGTTTGGTGTGTATTGACATACAGGAAATGTTTCTTTTTCTTCCAACGATAACCTAGCGATATTCTGCTCGAACACTTGACATGCCAGCCTTGGCATCGTCTGATTTGAATTTTTTCTTTCACCTTTATTGTATTTACGACGAATTATCTCGCCACCAGATTTTTTAAAATAGGAATCCAATGGTTTATAGTTATCTCCAATTCCGATATTCTTCATCGTAAAGCGACTATCAGTTGATGTAACATTATCCGCTGTAATAATCAGTTCATATTTTTCTTGCTTCGTTTCCATCATTAAATTCCTCCAAAGAAATAATAATCTCCCACTTTATAATGTACCTCAGCGGAAAATCTGTTTGATACGCTTTATCATGGACGTGCAAATTCGCAATTAAAAATAATAATAATTAGTACTGTATCTTCTTTAGAATTTCCCTCTTTTCAGCAGTTTGACGTATTGATAATACTCCATATTCACACATCCAAAGTCCTTTGTAAAAAAGCAAAATACGACAAGAATATTATAGTCTTAATCACGAATAGTATCAATCAATTATTTGCCAATTTTTACTATAATTCTTAAGTTGGTCGTTTTTTCGACCAAATGCCATAAATTCTAGTACCAAAATATATAAGTAAAAGTGCATTTATGTTATTGTTTGAATAACTGATCTTTCCCGTCAGAATATCCTTCTATGAACTTATTCTCCTCTAGTCTGTAAATAACCAATCTTCTCATCGTACTCATTGTTTACGATTTAATTTATCTAGCGCTCTTCTAAAATCTTCTTTCCAAATAACGTTTTTCATTTATGGTCAATTATAATGCTGTCTATTATTACACTCTTTCCTTACGTTATATTCGCACCTTGGACACCATTTTTATAACTGAACGTTGATTTTTATATAAAAAAGTGATATCCAACCGCATTGTTTTCTATTTCACATGACTCATTTCTTTGTTGAGAAACCCGCTTCATTCTCAGTTACTAAAACCTATAAGAAAACCTGCGGAATTACTCCCGCAGGCAAATAACTTTACTCTACTTAATAATAATCTTATTCTTCAACCCAGCAAATACCTCCTGCTTCTTCTCTGCCGTTGCCTCCGCATAGATATCCATCGTAGTCAAGATATCTGCGTGCCCCATAACCGACTGGATTACCTTCAGATTCGACTCATTCTCACAAAGTCTCGTGCAGAAGGTGTGCCTTAGATTGTGAGCTGAGAAGCCGGGAAGAATCAAAGGTGCTCTCTTCTCTTCCGCAGCCTTTGCCGTCTCCTGCTTATTATAAGCCTCTGTGATTCTGTGGATCGCACGATTAATTGATTCCGGGGTATACACGTTTCCTTCCCCAGTCGAAAAGATAAACCCTGAAAAACCATCAATTTCATTCTTATTAAAGCCCATACAGCTCTGAATCTGATACTCCTCCAGGAATGCTTCATATACCTCATCGATCATAGGCACTGTTCTCCTGCCTGCTTCCGTTTTGGGCGTGGAAATATGGACTACACATCCATTTTCAGGCTCCGGTCTGTAGGTTAAGGTACGATTTACACCAACGGTTCTGTTATCAAAATCAAGATCATCCCAGGTAAGTGCCAGGCACTCTCCAATTCGCATTCCGGTCCCGAGGAGAACCGTAATGACAGGGTGCCACCCACGATACTCATATTGCGATTCGAGGAAGTTCATGAAGGCACGCTGCTGTGGAATCGTAAGGGCATGTCGCTTCTTCTTTACCCAGATATGACTCTTCTTAATCTCACCCATGACTCCATCGGAAGGATTCCTTCGGAGCAGCTCATCTCTGACTGCCATCTGGAACGCTGGGTGCAGCTGGGTATGGATATTATCCAGGGTATTGGGCTGCAGGCCGCCCTCCCGAATCAGATGATAATAGAACTCCTTCACGTGAGAATATTTTACCGTAACAATTCTGCGATTTCCGAAGGTATCCCGTACAAAATGATCATAGCAATAGATATAATTGTTCTTCGTACTAGGCTTCAGATCATACTTTTGACCAATGTAAATGTCATATAAATCGTTCACGGTCATCTGTGCAGCTTTTGCCTGATCCAATCCATCCTCAATGTCACGTTGAATTTTCTTTTCCCTATCTCTTAACGCAACCAGTGTCTTTGCATAGATTGCATGACGTTTTCCTAGCTTGTCCACATAGGAAAATGAATACCTGCCATCTGCTCTTTGGCTCTCTCCGGTACGAAGAGCATATCCTCTAGTATCTTTTCTTGATGCCATTATAATTCCTCACTTTCTTATTGCGAGGAACAGCTTAAGTTCTGTGTTCAAGGTAATTATAGCTTAGGGCAAAGTCCCTCTGCAACCTTTAGTTTCAGCTATGAAACAAAAATTTTAGCTATCCCTCACATTGTTATCCATAGAACTCCATAGAGATAATTGTCCGCTCCTGTCAGTGTCCTTTTCATCCTATTCTTCGTGAAAGTTCTCCAGATATTCCTCGATAATTTCCGTATTCACCAGCACAATCTTCCTGATTTTATAGATTGCCTTGGCTTCCTTTGCCAGCTGCTCAAAGGTGTGAATTCCAAGGGAAAACATCGCTGCTCCCTCCTCATAGCGTACAAATTTCTTCTTGCCATTCTTTAATAATCCATCTAAATTCTCTACTTCTTTTCTTGCGTATGCCATCTTCTCTTCCTCCAGATTTTCTATATTTGTTCTCTCATAAATGGGATTACATATGATTTCAGCTTTCGCTTCGCCCTGCGAATCCTCTGCCTTGCTGATTCATAAGCAATTCCAACCTCATCTGCTATCGCAGTTATGTCTTTTCCTTCACTAAAATACTCCCGTAGCACAAAGCGCTCATCCTTATTCAGGGCATTCATCTGTGCCTTTACTACATCGTATTCCCGGCGCATCATTTGCAATGTTAGCATATCCTTTTCAAATCGGATACTATCCTCCAAATCCGTATCTGCTAAGATATCCTCAGTGAGATTACAAGCCTTCAAGCTGTCTCGAATCATGACATTTTCACAAGCGGTATCACTGGTGATATCACTATTGCTTGAACTTTGAATTCTGATCCCTGGATTCCCGTTCCTATTCCTTCTGTTGTAGCTTCGTTCACTGGCAATCAAGTGCACTAGGCCTTCCGTATATCCATCCACGATGCCAATAAAATTAGGAAAGTTGGTAAAAATTATGTCCAACCTTTCATCCGGACCAGAGCATTTATAATTTGTTACTATACTTGCTTTAGATACCATCTCGTTTCCTCCAAACTCGAAAATGTCAACTAAAGCTGAACCGGTTTTGCTTTGTTGCTTACATATGTTATTTTACGGGGAATGACGGATATGTTCGATATCCAATTCTTTGACTTTCCCCTGTTTTGTCAAATAATCTTTGACTTATATATTATAGCTGTGCTAATGCCATGATCTGTGCTAATGCAACAGCTTGTAGCTTTGCATCTCCCAATTCCAGGAATGTGCGCATTAGCTCAGAAAGCTGCTTATTCTCTGGTGCCTGATCGACCCTACCTTCTAACAGATAAGAAGCTGACACATTTAAGCTCTTTGCAAAATCAAGGAGCATGTTGCACTTTAGCTCTACCTTTTCATTTTCATAAGCCGAAATCATCTGCTTTGTTGTAAAAAGCATCTCTGCCAGTTCCTCCTGGCTAAGTTCTTGTTTAATTCTACAGTATTTAATTCTCCCTCCAATTGTTGCTGTATCAATATTCTTAGTCATATTCCCTCTCCATTCCGGAGCACAAACCGGAAATACAACCATTGATGTTCCTACAAGCTGCATTCGCAGGATTGCAAACAATCCTTGCTCATGTCGCGCTGTCGCGCAATAGATTCTGGGAATGTAATGCTTTGTTTGAAAGCACCCACATATTACATTCCCAGAATCTACTACGCTTGTAGGAACGCGCAAAAAGGGAGCCTACATAACGTATGCCAACAATACTCACTACTGACAGATCTACTCTGTCTATAGCTAAGTTGATTTCCGTTTTGTAGGCTCCTGATAATTCCGTGCTATGTCATCTCATTTTCACACATAGCCTCTGTTAAATTCAGCTCTTTACAATACTTTTGATCATCGGTGCCGACTCTGAGGGTTCACAGCGTTCCCGATCTGTTCGGGAGCTTCTGCCCAATATGTCGATTCCTCCAATGTCTCATTGTATTAAATTATATGTTTATCGATTTTTACTTTTCAAAAACTGTGACTGCACTGTCTTTTACGATAATTTCTATATCTGCAGAACATCTATTGCATTTAGTTTCTGTTTCTGCATATGCACTTTTTTGCAGAAGATTTCCACAGCAAGGGCAGCACACATAATATTTTTTCCTCTCCGATTTATTATTATAATTTATTTGAACACCCCCTTATTACTTTATCTTTTCACTGAATGCATCAAATGTTTCAAATAATGTGAGCGCTCGATTCATAGCTTCATACAATTCTAAGCATGGCACAAGCTGCCCATTTATAAAGCGCTTTACATCAAAATTACTTATACAATTGTTAAAACCAGTTCTTCGTAAATAACTTGCAAAAGAATCAATGTTAATTGACAGCTTTGTGATTCTAGCCTTTATATTCTTCATATTATTTTTTATCGTCAGATAATCCATATCATTTTTTTCGAGTTTAACATTTGACGAAGTCCAATCCCTACTCATTATCATCGTTGAATTGCAAAGGAGATAGGTTGAATCATCCGTGGTTTTCTCATATAAGGAAGCATTTCCAAAATATTTTGATCCCGAATTGCTTCCAATTCTTGTTCGATCGCTGTATTCGATTGGATAATACCCAAATTCGCGCATTACAAAACGAATCATCCAACCCACGTTCCTTCTATTTTTTGCGTTTTTATCTGCGGCATTATGATTAAGTGGAAAACCTTCACAATCCCCAAATTTTTCTTCTAATTCAACTACAATGCCAGATAATGCAGGATAATGTGCATTTGAAGCATTAATCATCTTGTTCACACTTTCAGGGCTAGCAATAAAATCCATTACTGCAATAGTATCTGTATTCTGCTCAATCGTGCTACTGTCAAAAAATTTACTCGTTATCTGTCTCATATAGCAACCTCACTTTCTGTTTTGTTTATTTTACATTATAAAATCAATACCTCATTTTGAGATAATGTCATTTTAGCACGATATTCTTTTTTCGTCAATACTATATCCCATTTTGAGATATAGTTTTTTGAAAGAGCAAAAAGGAGCCCACAAAACGTACACATAAACACCTACTATAAATAGATTTTTCTATCGATTAGAAAGGTTGTTTTCCGTTTTGTAGGCTCCTAATAATTCCGTGCTATGTCATCTCATTTTCACGCATAGCCTCTGTTAAATTCAGCTCTTTACAATACTTTTGACCATCGGTGCCGACTCTGAGGGTTCACAGTGTTCCCGATCTGTTCAGGAGCCTCTGCCCAATATGTCGATTCCTCCAATGTCTCAATATATTCAATTTTAAGTTTCAATGATTAATTTAGGGTTCATATCAGCTGTAGCTATATCCGGCTTACGCAATAAAGCGATTTCCTTATTATAAGCTAGATCTCTTTTTGAACTTCTCCCTTGCCTGTTCTGTGTCTCTACTAGTTTCAAATACTGTTACAATTCCATTCTCTACAAGTACTACCAGCTCTGAACTACATTTTCCGCATTTCAGCTCAGAATTTGCCACTACGCTTTTTTGTAAAAGATTGCCACAGCATGGACAGCACGCGCAATACTTCTTTTCTTTTTTTGGTTCGCTCACCAATGCATTTCTCCAAATAATAACATTTTCAAGTAACTCTCATTCGGATTCAGGGAAAGTAAAACCGTTGATGGGATTTCGGCAGCCATGTTCTATTGCATGGATAAATCATGCTGGCTGCCGAAACAAGCTTATGGGCATCAGACTCACTATTCTAGGGATTTGATCACCTTTACTGCCACTCCCTGAATCTTACAGGTCGATACAATAATGTCCATCATCTTTTTATTCTCAGGATGAAGCCTGATGCAATGATTATCTTTGTCCATATAGAAACGCTTCAAGGTATTTTCGTTCTCAACCAAAGCAACCACAATCTGACCTTCCTTGGCTTCAGACTGCTTACGGATCAGAACCAGATCTCCATCATCGATGCCGGCATCAATCATAGAATCTCCGTTTGCTCGCAGGAAAAAGAACTCTCCTTTTCCAAACATAGAAACCGGCAGTGATACAAATCCCTCCGCATACTCTTCCTCCAGCTGTGGGATGCCACAGGACACCGATCCGAGAATCGTAACACTTGTCAGCTCTACATCTATCTTTTCAGTCTTGTCCGTGCTAATACTCTCACCATCGTACTGGATCATGCCATTTTCTTTCATGGCAACCAGGTACTTATGGGCAGTTCCCCGGGCAATTCCAACCTCTTCCGCTATTTCCGTAGTGGACGGTGAGTGGCGATTTTGCATATAATATTTCTCCACAAATTCCTGAATGGAGTTCATCAAATCTAATGATTTGTATCTCATACGCCGCTCCTTTCTAAAGGAAGCAGGCTGCTTCCTACAAATCAGTATATCACTTTCTAAATTAATTGCAATATTGGTTTGGTTAACAAAATAGAGCTGGTCAATTTATCGACCAGCTCTATTTTCTTTTACTGTTCATCAGAAATTCTCTATACCATATCTCTTATTCTCAGTAACTTGTTATTAATCTCCATCTAATACTGTAAGATTCGAAAACAGATTAATTATGTCAAGCAAATAACCTTTGCTTTCTTTTGAAAAACTCATATTACCTACATGTTTTTCATAGATGCCACTAGTATATTTCTCTACAAAGATTGCGTCATATACTTCTTGTAACTTGTCCTTAAACTTAACACATTTTTTATTTTCTATATTCACATCAAATGTTTCATCATTTCGCAGCATGTAGATATCATACTTATTCCCCTCATCTTCTCCTTTAATTTTCATAACTAGGGAGCTGTCTTTCCCCGAAATAAATCTTTTGAATGCATCAATATCCGCCACTTTAGCTCCTAGCAAAATTGGAGCGAAATATGTTGCTATAAACGCCCTTCCCTTTTCTTCAGAAAAGCCTGCACCAGATAATTTGCCATTATGAATTGCATTGTAAACAGCCATTTTAACAATTCTGAGAAAACGTTCCGTCTCTCTTAAGCTAAATCCATATTTTTCAATAACATTTTCACACATATTATCAACAACATAACCGGTATCCGGAAATCCAATTAAATCGAAATATTTCCGCAAATCCGGTTTTGGCATAGAAATTCTTAGGTCGAAAAAGCGATCTAAATATCTTGTTGCATCAAATCCTTCTCCGTAATATCTCTTTATTGTGTGCTGTAGTTCACTGGAATTTATGGCAAACACATAAGTTACTCTATTATTATTAAAGTAATGCTTTATTCTTTCTAAGAGTCGTACTGCATAATCTGGTTTACATCGATCTAATTCATCAATAAACAATACTAGTCGATTTCCTCTTTCAGCTAAGACCACCTCGAAAAAGGATAATATCTGCTGATGTAATTCTTTATCATCTTTTATGTCCTTAAAATAATCTTCTCGTTTGCAGGCATCAAAGTACTGTTTAATTCCGACACCTGTAAAATGATCAACAATTCCTGATGCTATGCTGCCAATTATCTCTTTTGTATTTATACCAGGCTTTATTATGTAATCTGTTCCGGTTTGCTTGATTATTTCATATATAATGGATAGTATTGGATCGACATCGTTATCGTTCATCCATGCATCATAATAAATTGCTACAGAACTTTCCAACTCAACACCTCTCTTAGCTGCAAATGTTTCCCATAAAGTTTTCAAGCTCCGTGTATCTTTACCAGTATACATAGGATTATTAACCTCAAAAATAGCTTTTGCCTGCTTAACAAAGAATGTTTTCCCCGATCCCCAATCGCCATCCAATGCTATTGAACAGCTGAAATCTATACTATTGAGTATTTCAAGAAACCTAAACAGATCCTTATTTCTTTGTATTGGATCTTTCTGTAGTGTTTCAATAATATTATCATCTGATGATGATAATTCATGCGTCTTCATTTGTCTATTCAACCTCCAACACCTTCTTGGCCATCTCCATATACTCCTGTTTTACACTCTCTGGGCCTGCAATTCTCATTTGTCCAGCGAAATGGAATGCCCAAGCATAAAAAGTACTACTTGCTGCCACATTCACTTTAGCCTTAAACTGTGTCCCCGAAATTCTTTCTGTTTTGATACCAGCACCGAATTTATCAATAACCACCTTCATAAGTTCATTATCACAAATCAGCTCGACTTCCTGCTCTTCGCCATCGTACATCTCAATGGTTGTCTTCACATAATCAGCGATAGTAAATCCCTCTGGTTCCGAAACTGCGACTTCATTCAGTAGCTCAAGATCAATGATCCTATCTATACGGAAGGTTACCACTTTTCTCCATTTGTCTGAATAACCAATCAGATAGTAATTGTCGTCGTTCCATAAACATCCATATGGACTATTTATATAAATCTCACCGTTATTGCGAAGTACCTTTTGCTTTTCAGCATCATATTCTTGATACTGAAATCGTACCTTCTTGCCCGACAGAACTGCTTCAATCAACTTGTCCACAACATAATAGAGCTGCGGATTATCTGTCTTAATACGGTCAGCTGTAAATATTCTCGGAGTGATTTGCTCCTTCTGATAAACGCTGGCCAACGAAGTCAGCTTCTCAATTAGATTCTCGCTTTTTCCGGCACTAATAAATCGTGACGAGGATACGGCATCAACAAGCAACTTGAGCTCTGGAATTTCAAAATGACGACTACCCATGAAAAAGGAGTTTCCCCTAGACACATTGGTGATAACATCATTGTTAAATTTTGTCAGAGTATCAATATCATCTTTGATAGTCTTACGGTTCGCGCTATATCCCATGTCCTCCATCGCTTCAATCAACTCCTGTGTGGATACCGGATGATTTTCATCTGTATAATGATATAGGTACTGCTGTAATGCTAACAACCTTCCTTTTTTGCTTTTCTCTTCAGGCATATGATTACCTCTCTTCAATTAGATTTATTCACTCTCCAAATTCTATCTCGATCGAGCTCAATTTCTGATCAGTTAAATAAATCTCTCTTCTTCTTTCTGCACTTCGAACAACGAGTTGGCAGTTTCCATCCATTTTCTTCAATATGCTCTTTCTCACCATATGTAATGTCAAATTTTTTCCCACAGACAATACATTTACAGGTTTTAAATATTTTGTGAGACTTTTCAGCTTTTTTCACATATATTTTTTGAGTGCAGTCCACACAATATTTTGGCAATGAATTTTGTGCTTTTAAGTGTTCAAATTTGCTACGAGTCATAACAAATTTCTTCCCGCAACCACCACACTGTCCTACGGTAATTTCCTCTGCAAGAGCACTTTTGCATTCCTTACAAGTCTTTGGAAGATCATAATTCTTCTCTTCTAACTTTCTGACTTCCTTGATTGTTAATTCAATTTTCTTTCCGCATCTTTTACAACTACAGGAATAGACAATTTCACTATCAACATACTCTAATGCTTTTCCTTTGCTGGTCTTTACCTTTCCAAATTTAACATTAGTCTTTTTGGCCATATCTCTTTTTAAGTCTTCTGGCTCTAAAGCCTTCTTTACTACCTTTTCCGCTGCCTTCTGTTTTTCTTCTTCATGTTCTCTTATTTTCTCTTCTAGTTCTTCATCAAAGACTATAGTTAGTTCAGATAAGGCTCTCGTATATGCAATGTATTTTTCGTTTGTTGTCATTCCATTTGGAACTACATAGACCTTGTCAAATTCAATTCCTTTGATTTCATCAACATATGAAACACAGATGCGACCATTGCCAATCTGATCGCCTATTTTCTCCCTCAATGCCATTGGAAGTCGTTCTAGATCAATATACTCTTTCTTCTTTACTTGACGCGGCAACAATATTACAACCCGATCATCTTCTATACTAAGTTCAGCCAACATACTCTCAAGTTTATTTCTAATGATTTCATTTACCTTGTGGCCATCTACTCCTGTCTGCAAAATATTCATTTTAAAAGTATCGTTGCAAAACTGGGTTATCTGATTGGTATTTCTAAAGTTCTCATTTAAAGAAAAATGATGTGGATTCTCAATCACCGTCTTTAATACATCCCAATCATGGATTCCCCGCCCTGGTTTAAGAAGCTGATTCGTATCTCCGTAAATATTAAAGATAAGCTTTTCACCATTTATTTTCTTGATTAGCCTATATTCATTTACTGATAGATCTTGTCCCTCATCTATACATATTAGATTGTTATTTCCCACAGTTTTTCTATATAATTCCACTGCGAAATGTAGCTGTAAATAAAGATCATACCGATGTGTTCCTCTTGCACTTCCTAAATAGTGCTTTCCGGTCCTTCTATATAAAATATCGTCCGCTTTATTCGAAGCACTTTCATAAACTGCATTATATATACTTTTCACTGTATATCCGTCAATTTTTTTAAGAAATACTCTTATAATCTCCCTATCTTCATTAGTCAGATCATCCGATAACAAGACATCATATTTTTCATTGCCACCCTCCAATGTTTTTTTATCAGATGATTTATAAATATGTCTTTCAAAAACAGTATTGTAAACAGCAATCTTATCTATCATATCGATAATATAGTTATCCCAATCTGGATTCTGTTCCGTCTCTTTTAGTACAATAGGAATATAAGATAATACTTCCTCATACAACTTCTTGAGTGAATAAAGCGTACTATCAAAAGTCTCTTGAAACACCTCCAAAAATTCATCAGAATACATATAGTCTACATATGTCTGGTTCACATTCATTTCATCTGAAATTGCATACTTCAGCTTAAATGAAGCATCATATTTAAGCAATAAGGAAATGTAATAATCCTCTACAGAAAACCTGTCTACATATCTCAACTGCAAACTTGAAGCTAAGCCCTTAATGTGTACATTAAAATTATCATTTGGCGTTAATATCATAACTCTATCGAAGTCGAATGATTCATTACCGTATTTCAGAGCAGATAATCTCTGTAAAAGTACAACTGTTTTTCCTGAACCAGCACATCCTTGCACTATTATTTCTTCAGACAAAGGCATATCCACAATCGAGTTCTGGTTTTCTTGGATTGTAAACATAATATCTACTAACTGATGCTGTTGCTTTCGAATATTAAGCACCTTAACAAGATAAGGATCCGTCAATCCCTCTCTAAATATTGCATCCTCATCTGACTGCTCCATATATCCAAATAATGTTGCATTATCAATATCAAATTGTCTACGCCGTTTTACACTGTGCTTTGCGCCATCCACCATAAGTTCAATGGTTCTATAATTTACCATCCCGCGACCTTCAGGACTGTTGAATGAGAACACTCTTTCTCCATCAATTTCAATATCCACGGCACCTAAATAATAATTCTTCGTCTCTGATGCAAATGTCAAGTCGACTCTATACCCGTAAGGTTTAGGTATGAACTCTGTGATCTCATCAATTTCTTCTTGTAATTCCCTGCTTTTTTCCTTCTTATATGTTAGCCCACCATCATCATAATATCCTGAAGTAACAGCATATTGACTAACGTATCTTGAGTCGGCTTTAATCTCATTAATTCTTGCATCAAATTTACATTCCAATTCATTAAGATGCATCTTCTCATCATCAAACACACTTCCTGATTGTATATAATAATTGGAGTTTGTATCATCATATACTGTCACTGCCGGCCGCCCTGCGCCGTAAATAATAGCATAATCTTCTTGGGCGATATAGTACTTTCCACAATCTTTGCAATACCCAACAAGCACAAGATATTTCTTGCTTCCACCTTTTTTCTCCTGAACATTGACAAGAACAAGGGCATCATCAGTATCATGATCTTCGAAGGTACACACACGCGAATATGAAACAACAAATATTACAGACTCAGGAAGTTCTTCCCACCCTCTTTCATCATAATCATATTCTGTCTTTATACCATTCTGAATAAAATAGTCTGGTTTATAAGCTGCCCTATATACTATATTCTTCTTTACCTCAGGTTTTATCTTGGAAAATTCAATTTCAGGGACTCCGATCTTGCCACAGTTCAAATCCAGCTGCTGCGCCAAGGAATTACGCATCATAAGCTTTTTACACTTTTCACACTGACATGCATCAAATCGTACTTCGCGATCCTTATAAACCTTTTTGTATGCATCCTCAGTAAGCTTGCCTCCATCAGAAGGGCATACCATATCAACATCAGCCCATTTTTCTGGAATATAGATAACGGTTTCATCAGTGATTTCTATTGGATCTACATACTCCTCCCACTCCTGAAGAGTATCTTCCAGTGGTTGAATCCACATTTTAATGCCTCGTTTATCAAGGTTATCTATTATTCCTCCTATTTTCGATTCTTCTACATATAAATCCATGCAGTCTGGACAAAGATATCCATAATGTCCGTATACACTACCCCTCATATCAACATACCTAATCTGTTTTTTTATCAAGTCCCTCTTGTGAATCTTACACCTATGAATGCTATCAGGAAGTATCTTACAAACAAGTACTTCTACTGTGACAGCATCCTGATGCCAAGCCCTAATACTTATGCTCTCCCATTTATCTATGATGCGTTGTTCCTCTAGGGACAAATTTGAATCATCAAATAAATCAAAATCAGTTTCTTCTGGATCTTTCGATTTTTTTTCAATTTTAGCATAAAGATCCGGATGATATTTCGCAATTTCAAGCCTCATATCATCAGAAAGATCTTGATAATAATCTATGAAACTATCTGGTATAGCTTCTGGATCAATCTCTTGAATTTTATCAGACGTATAATAATAAAATGCCATGGTTACCTTTCCTTAAATATTCTTAATGCTGTTTGAAGTGCCAAAAAATGCTTTGGTGAATATCTAATTTTCACATCTTCATCTTGTAACCCAATTGTTATGTAAATGTATTCGTTATCTCCGCTCTCAACTTCGTGTGAATTTACCTGTTGACCAAATTTAGACATATCCTTCATACCATATCTGTATTTAGCAGCACAGTTCGGACATAAGCACAATGAGTTCCATCCAAGATCAAGCGCCTCCTTGAATTCATCTGCCATTCCTGCCGTCTTTAGCATATTAATTGCTTGATAATGGTTCGTTCTATCGTATTTAACAATATGTTCGTTGCAGATTTGACAATAGCCATTATACTGAGCATCGAGGAATGATTTCTCTCCTGGTGTCACCTTATCCTGAAATGTATATTTAAGGGTGCTTAGAGGAAGCGTATAATAATGTTCCAACGACACTGCAAATTCCTGTTCCAAAATCTTTGTTCGCTTTTCTACATCCCCTATAGGCTCAGCATCTGGTATATCTCCTGTTACATTATAGCTACCATATTTACCCATAATTTCTTCAAGTATTTCATTTGGTGATTTTCCCTGTTGCTCTTCCTTTTTTAGCTGCTTAATCTGTTGTTTATGAACTGCCTTTGTATATTCCGCCAGCTTTTCAGGATCAGTAAGAAGACTTTTCAGTACTTCCTTTTGTTGCACATCATCCACACGAGATAAAATTTCCTCGATAGCTTCGTCTTCTGCTTTGAAAGGAAGTGTTTTTAAAAGAAGTGGCACTTCTTTTTCGTATACTTCATCTATATCATGCTGGTGAACTTCTGTTACTGCAACCTTTCGTCCGTCTTTTGAATATATCCAAGGAATAAACGATATCATCAGTCCAATAGCAGTATAAATTGATAACGAATCAGCCTGCCTTCCGCTAAACGATTTATCATTTGCTGCAAATATTTCTCCTGTTATTGCAAAATTAGCTCTATGCTTATTTAAAAATCGTGCTATCAAAACAGACTTTTTCTGATCGACTTTCTCAAGTATCTGAGGGAAACCCTCGAATACCACATTCCATTCAAGACCCTGTTGGTATTCTTTTGATAAAATTCTCTGGTTTATCTCATCTACTTCTTTGGATCCTATAAATTTCTTTACTAAGCTTAGATAAGTCTGTTTAGTAATAACCTGTTTGGCAAGAGAATTTGGACAGCCCAGCGCTATAAAAAACCTCACATCGTTTATCTTTGGATCTTCGGAATATTCGGTTGCCAAAAACTTTAGATTACAAATATCTTGAACCAAAATATATTCTGGCTTGCTTCCACCTATGCTATTTGATACATGAATATCAGTAGATCTATACCAGTTTTTCCCATCAGTAAGAATATAAGAATCTGCGAGTTTTTTTATTATGCTAGGTTCAGTAATCATAGCAGTTTTTATTGTTTTAAGATCTTGAATATTCTCGTGAATATGATTATCTGTTTTAAACTTTATACTGTTTTTGTCTATATACTTAGGCAGAATCTCATCAACCACAATACGTGCAATATCATAATTTGGTATACGCAAGTTATGCGCATAGAAACTATGAATCGTACTATCTTCAAGAAAGAATCTGTCAATCCTGTTTTCACAACCATCTGGATTATTAAGATAAACCATCGGAGTACTTTCTTCATATGGGCAAATATTCCTTCCATTTGAAAGTCTTACAAATGGGATTTTCAGAAAATTAACCTCATTGCTTATAGCTTGACCGCTTATTGCACTAAACAACTCCACAAACCAGGATCTTTCCTTAAGTTCAAGGTATCTACTTGTAAGTCTTCGGATAACTTCCGGCCAAGAGTATGTTTTGAAATTAAAATTTGACTTCAAAAATGTTCTAAGCGGCTGATAAGCATCTGTCGATATATCCTTTGCTATCCAGAATATTTTTCGATTATCAAAAAGCGATTGAATATCCTCATCAGGGAAAATATCAACAAGCCTCTTATTATCAGGCATCACAATTTCAGATTTCTTTTTAAATACCTTTGGCTTATTCGTTGGAAGAATAATTTCATCTGAATCTATTATCCTTATAGCCTCTTCGTATATAGCACGAAAAATCGTATTTACTGGATATTCATATATTGGATATGTTGCATTTAAACCAGCAATAGATAAATATCCATTGTCCCGCATCCAACAATACCCACCATGGAGCATCATGCAAATATTGCTTATGAATTTTGAATTTCTTTCGCTGTCTTCAACAATATTGTCTCGTGCAGGAGTCGTGTCAAAAGGAGCATGAATGTAAAATGCTTGATGTGATTCTTTGTCTGTCGGGAAAAATGTAAAAATGTTTGTGTTGCGGACAGGAACAAGTTCTTTACCTTCAATTCTGAAAGCGAGCTTTACAGCTTCCTCTTCGCAGTCTGTAATAACAAGATAATCTTCTGATTTTTCGTCCGTTATTTCATTCGATTTTTTTTCAATTTTATTATATAAAAGGTTCGTTCCTATAAAATTACCACTTTTATCAAGTTCTCTGTCTTCTTTACTTATTACTATTCTACTAGAGTGATTTTCAACATTAATCTGCAATGTATCAATATTACTCAAAAACAATAATGTAGAAGTAGAAATCTGTTCATTCAGAGCACGCGCTATCTCTAAGAATGCTTTGGTGGAATCTACCTCTCCATTATCAAACGGAATCTCAATTCTTGTATAATTATCCTTTACAGGCTTATTAGAGATCTCATACGGATAGATAAAATCCCTTATCTCAAAGGCATATTCACCGGAGAAAATCCTTGGAACTGCAGTATATGCATAAACAGACTTAAAGCCGATACCAAATTTACCAATAGTTCCGCTGTCTGGTCCATTTTTAGTACTCTTAGCAACCCTAGTAATACTTACAACATCAGCTTTCGAGAAAGGAGTTCCATCATGCTCTATAACGAACATATCTTTATAAAGAAACAGTCGTACATTGGTTGCTTTTTCATCCTCTGCATTCTGCAGAAGTTCAAAAAGGAAATGTGTCCTATCCTTGTATTGCTTTACAAGAATCCAAATCCAGTCCTTAAATTCAGTACCATATTCTACAAGTTTCTTTGTCCTTATATCTTCATATGAAATCCTTTCCTGCTTCATAATCCTTCTCCTTAGTTTACTATTTTAATTATTCCATAGGCTAAGAGTTCAAATAATATGTCAGCCTGCTCTTTTGCTTCCTGCAATTCATGCATATGCTTCTCAAAATCTACTACTGCAACATTTAATTTGCCTTCTGTTAACTTGATATAATCAGCATTTTTTGCTTTTTTCAGCTGATCTTGAAGTGCACCAATTCTCGCTTGATGACTTGTAAAAAGGCTTGCTTCCTTGTATTTAATTCTTTCCATTGTCTTGATACGATGCACTGAAAGTTCTTTTTGCCACAGCTCATGATGAATCGTTTCTACCCGCTCCCACACATTTGCATCAAATTCTCCAATTGAATCATCCTGTACACTCTTTTTTATTAAATCAAAGAGTATGTCATTCAGTTCTTCATTTTCAGATATTATCTTAAGCTCTAAATCTTCTTTGTCCCCTACCATTTTCCACTGATATATTGCAAACGGATAATTTCCAGCAATAAATCTATCTGTCTTTATTGAAAGATATGTCACATGTTTACCCTTACTCTGCAGATAGTCTGATGCTTGACGTACAAGTGGATGTGTTAGCGTGATAAGTTGAGCCTTGGGATTCTCCTTACTGCATTCAATATCAAAAGTTATGTCCCAAAATTGTTCTGTTCCCCTTAGAAACTTTTCAAAATTACGTTGTATCTCATTCTTTTTAGATTTTCTCTTCTTCAAATCATCCAATAGAACGTTCCTAGCTTCTTGGGATAGTCGTAATTTCTTTATATCTTTCTCACCTAAAATATACTCACTTTCTTTATCCAATATCTCCGACAAAAACTGTACAATCAGATTATGTAACATTTCAGCTGAAAGCCAATAGTTTGTCGCATCCTCCAATTCTTTATCAAACGCATCTTTGGAGACTCTAATTCCAAAAAGATCTCTTTGCTTTTCCTCCAGTTCCTCTTGTTCTTTAATAAAGCGAATTTTATTATCCGTCATCTGCTGCAATTTCTTACGGCGATCTTCATCACTCATCTCAAAGTCATTGGCAATGTTTCTAATCTCACTTGTTACTTCTCCAAGGATTTCCTCACAGTCACCAACTGATGTCTGGAATACACCAACTCTCCAGAGACAACGTTCATAAATATCTGCGTCAACTGTCCCTGGCGTAACGAGATTATATATATTTACCTTAGGACTCTTCTGGCCTGTTCTATCAATACGACCAATTCTCTGTTCAACACGCATAGGATTCCATGGTAAATCATAGTTAATCATGCAATCGCAGAACTGATAATCCAGACCTTCTGTCCCAACTTCTGAAAAAAGCATAATATCTATTGCTGTCTTCTCAGCAGGATCAGTTATCGCTGAATCAAATCGCTCACGAAGTAAAACTCTATCATTATCCGATACTCCACCATGAATAAGACCCACTCGATACCCTTCACTTTCAAGTCTCTTATACAAATAACTAAGAGTATGTCTAAAGCTACTGAAAATCATTATTTTGTTATTTTCAGCAGCATTCTTTTCTTGAACAACTTGCATCATTGCATCGAATTTAGGATCATCCTTCGGAAGCTTCTCAGCCATATCAATGATTTCATTAATCCTATCACGCAGAACCAAGCTATCATCTTGACTGGTGCTAAACAGTGAATCGAGAAAATCCTCTTCCTCCATCAGTTCATACACATGTTTAAACAAAATATCCTTAAGCAACGGAACTAATCCAAACAAGCAACTTGCCGTCTGTCTCCGAATCGTTGTCATCATAAATTTTGTGTTCTCCGTCGAGTGTATCTGTGAAAGCATTTCATGAGTTACCTGTAGTATTGTGTCATGAAGGTTTCTCTGTGTTTCAGTAAACTCCACTGTTATTGTATGTGGATTTCTAACTGTAAACTCTCCAATATCTCGCCTTCTTGTTCTGCTGATAATATTAGAGAAGGTATGCATATTCTCTACATCAGAAATTAATTGAACTGTCTCTTCAAGAGAGACATTAGGATTCTCCAGCTTTTCTTTGATCTGTCTTACTTCTGGATTATCTGCAAAAACCCTGTGTCCCCAAGATGTGCTACACGCATTAATTATCTCTTCTAGCGCATCTTTCTTCCAACCATCACCACGCCCACGAATAAGCATTGACGCCTTATTAATATAAGGATTTGGTTCTGCCATTTCATGAAAGGTATTTCTATCAATGACATAATCCGGCCTTAAAAGATTCAAAAGGACAAACAAATCATCATATTCTAGCTGAACAGGTGTAGCTGTAAGAAATAACACAGCCTCTGCGTTATCCACAAATCTGCTAACAGCCTTATATGCTAATGTTTCTGTATTTCTTATATGATGAGCCTCATCTACAATAACTAAATCAAACTTCGGTGGATCAACATTCATCAATCCCTTCTGATCACGTCTTCCCTCTTCAACTCCATATATATTATTCCGGTCAAAAAGAGAGTAGGGAATAATAGCCTTACTGCTATTGGCAGGCCAATCACCTTCCATATATAACTCGTTTATACAATAACGGAATTTTTCTCCTTCAAGGGCCACGAACTCCTCATCAAAACGCTTCATTTCCCTCTCCCACTTGCGCTCTGTTACAAGAGGGCGCGGGCAAATGATAAGAACCGTATTAATGTTTCTTCTTGCCTCAAGTTCCTTTAAAATTAATCCCGCCTCAATTGTTTTACCAACACCAACACCATCAGCAATTAAGAGACGCGGTCGGTCTGATCTGATAAATTTCATTACAGGTCTGAACTGATGTGGTATTAGGTCGATCCTAGCGGAGTTTAGCGAGTATAAAGAAGATAATGACGGATTTCTTATTAATGACGCACTAAGTCCGGCATGAAAGCGTTTGCTATTAACAGCTTCTAGCTTTTCATTCATATCCTTTGCTTCAAGCTGAGACTCATAGTATGTCTGTATACCAAGTGAATTAGTATAAACCTGGTATCTTGTCTCAGACGCGCCCTCTAATAGGGCAATTACAGCTCCTTCAACTGCTCTATTTGATTTAAGAACGACCATCTGGCCTTGTACAAAGTCCACCATAAAACACCTCTATCCTCAATCTTTTCTAAGTTCAGTAAATGTCTTCATCCTTACAAGCTCCTTAAATAAATCTTCAACTTGTTTGGCTTTTTCTTGGGATTCAATTCGAATACCCATTTCAATGTTTCCCTGCATTCCGTGATATGATAAATTAGCAGATGAAACAAGTAACTGTTTCTCGTCTACAACAATTGCCTTAGCATGTAACGCTGCCATTGAATCTTCTGCGTTCTTTTGATAATTAAAAATTCGGAGAAACTTACTTCTGTAATCCATTAGTTTCTTTAACTGATTCTTTTGTTTATCATAATCATTGACATAAAGCCTTGTATAAACACCCTTTGTACTCTTCTCAATAATTAGATTTATCATTTCCGTGAAATAATCAGAAACGGCATATCCGGTTAATGTGATACTACGCTCTGCGCCATCCAACATGGACTCTACTACTTCATAAATCTTTCTGGATTTTAGTCTGAATGACGCAGGAACCGTAATTGCAAGCTCAGTCTTTACCACCGACTTTGATGTATAGACGCTTACAAAAAGCCCTATCAGATTCCAAATCTGCCCCTCATTAAGCTCTGGATATAACCTCTTCAATTCCTTATGTACCTCTACGAATACCTTTATGTCATTTCGATTCAAATAGCTATCAATAGCCTGCACTACCTGATTTGAAAGATATTCGCTTCTTAAATCTGTATCCCACATAAGTCGTTAACGAGCCCCCTAAAATATGCCATTTGTTCATGCTCTGGAATAGGTATCACAAAGGCTCTATCAAGCAGTCGATTACCACACTCGCAAGCAGTTTCAGAAATCATTGTGCATGAATGGCAAGCTGCTCCATTCAATCTTTCTGATGTTGGATTCTTCATAAAACATTCTGGATCAGTTGTACAAGTAAGTCCATTCTCCAGCGCCTGCTTTAACAACGGCACAAATTTTTTCATACTACCGAGCTCAACCAAGCCTCCTAATGATCCTTCTTTATCAGCCGCTCCAGTATATATAAGCAGTCCACACATATCATCACTACTATATATTCTTTCACTCAATGAAGCCGATGAATATCCAGAAATCAATGCCATTTCCTTGATTAACATATGCGATAGGGTATGTAGTAAAACATATTCTGAATTTCTAGTCTTGAAATGCTCCCACCCCTTACTTTCACAGTAACTACTATAACATTTCATATATTTTTGGGATCTGTCAGAGACTCTCGCATCACTCATCCACCGTGATATAGCTTGTCTGTTAAGTTCTATAAAGATGCCTTCACCATTGATTGCCACTGCGGGAAGCCATTTCTCTCCTTGACCGGCTTTCAGCTTACAAATACGTGGTCCATCCTCAACATCTGGCTCAGCGGATTCCAATCTGGTGAATCCTGTAAGAACACGAACCTCTCTTAGTCTATGTATCTTTATCACTCTGCTAATATACTGAGTAAGGCTTGGCATCAGCATTACTTCTTCTGCCTTGAAATACTTTACATCATGCTGATACTTCACATCATCATGATGAGTTATTGCTGCATACTCCATTTCCTTCAGATCTGTAAACTCCTTAATATCCTCGAAAAGCCTTTTATACGCCTCATCAAATTCTTCTCTTGAGTATCCTGAAAAGAAAAGATTGTATGCCTGATCAATCCCTGCCTGCCCCATCGTTGCAAGGGCATCTATTGTTGGCCTACTTGTACTCATTATTTCATTAATTGGATTTGTCCAAGGTGGAATAGAAATTGCATTTTTAGGTACGGAGAAATACACATTTGATGCACCTCTCTGACTTGGAATCGCCTTTTTATTACATTTTTCATGCTTGTATCCTGGACGATGCGGGTGGTTTCCGGTACAACTCAGACTTTCGAAGTTTTCCTTAGACATCGCCCCCAACATCGTTCTAGCCGGTACTCCACAATCACATTCAACCACCAACTCCGCCAAAGATGATGTTTTTCCTGTAGATTTAAGCCGCATGGTCTTATTACAATGGGTGTCGCCACGATGTACCCACCATCTCCATGGGAAATCATCCATATGACCATTCTCACAAATAGTAATAAACCTTGCCGGAAAAGCATCCCAGCTACAATAAGGGCACTTAACTTGACCTTGAGTCTGTTTATATAATTCCCCGTCGAATGTTTCACGTACATCAAACAATGCTCTACAACTAGCATTTGTACACACGTGATAATATGGGAATGAAGTAACTGGTATATCTTCTTTTCCACCAGCTTTTGGAGTATATAACTTTTGCACCTTAAGATAATTCGAGAGTCTAACATCACTAATCTCTACACCCTTGTCAGTCCAAAAAGATAGATCTAATACTGTTAAGGAATCATTTACTGCATCAATAATAGAACCTGGACCATATGTAGTTATTAACTGGTTAGGTCTTACCTCACCGATTTTCTTTTCAAACATAACTGCCTCCTAAATATGGTACAACGTCGAAGTGGTTTCGACATCTCTCATAGAATTTAAAGTCGCCATTTCTGTTGGTGCACAGTACTGCCCATAATAAGATAGTAGGCGCCTTTTTGCCTTGGTATTATAAGTCCAATATACAAGCTCTTCTCTCGCCAAATCCTTCCATGTACTTATGAAATTATCCATCTCTTGATCTGATGCTCCATATGCACTGTTTGCAACAATTGCTACTCTATCGAGTATTGTCTTTTTAACAGAATTGATCTCCTCATCAGAAAGGTCCAATATATTTCTTGCACCAGCATTATCGGCCATATTTTCGAAATTAAGTCTTAATAGCGATACTACTAACGCATGAAGATCTCTGTCTCGTGCACGTGCTGCAAATGGTGTAGCTGTCGTTCCCTCCACATATCTATACATTTGTGAGTGAAATCCTACAAAGTTCTCATAATTTGATAAATCTCTTGGTCTATAAGGGTTGTATACAGTAAAAATAATACCGGGATGTTCTCGTCCAACGCGGCTAGTTGCTTGAATGTATTCAGAGTTCTGCTTAGGCTGACCCACAACAGTCATAAGTCCCAATCGGCTAACGTCCATACCAACAGCAATCATGTTTGTGGCTATTACCACATCATAACAGTCTTGTTTGTTACCCTTTTCCTTGTCATATGATTGCATCAATTCTTCAAGGACCTGTGCAATCTGCCATGAAGGAACTCGCGATGTAATTTCTTTAGTACGATTTAAAAACCGCTGTCTATCTCTCTTATGCTTTTTCATAAGCACATGAATACGACTGACAATATCGTCATCCAGAAGTCGAACTGCACCACCAAGTTCACGTATTGAGTTAAAGTAACCAATCAATGTATAGTATGGATCCACAAAATCTGAATACTCAACCATTGATGCTAGTTCAAATGTTTTCTGAAAAATAGCCGAATATAGTCTCACAAGTGTCGTCTTGACAGATTGTCCTGCCGCACATACTCCAATATACTGTCTGAATGGCTTTTCACCTATTCCAATCATTTTATTAACTTTATCATTATCTGCCTCAAGTACATCATAACTTGGAAGTGGCACCTCGCGTATAAAGAAGGAATCACTAATATCAAACCCGCTTGGTGGAAACTGAACGCATTCCTCACGTGCATATAAACTTCTTACCTGCTCTTCTGCATTTCTGATTGTGGCAGTAGAGACAATATATTTGGGCTTGATCTTTTTACCGTCACGCTCAAAAGTGCACATTTCTTCAACAACAGTTTCATACCCGCCATAAATTGTACCGAGAGGACCAGTGATCAAATGAAGCTCATCTTGGATAATAAGTTCAGGCGGATAGAACAGCTTGCAATCTGTTTCAGAACATGCCTGAACACCAGCGGCAGCTCTATGTTTTGTATGCTTCTCTCCAACGGCAATATGTCCACATCTAGTACAGTATCTATCCGTCTTTCCAAACATGAGACCTACTTGTTCTGACCATGGTAGTCTTGCAAATTTATCCACTGTTGAAATAATTATTGTAGGACATTTTGCATAAATTTCTTCATCTACTAAGTATACTGGCATAGTAACACCCGCCTCTGAAAAATAGCATCCCCTGTTAGGACAATGTATTTCTACAGATTTCATCTCAGGTATTATCTTAAAGCTGTCATTTGTCATCTCTTTCCCACAGCAAGGGCATTTAATGATTTGTTTTGTTATCTTTCTTCTAAAGTCCTTCTCCTTCCATGGTTCAGGACCCATTTCATCAAACTTATTTGGAGTTACTGTTCCTCCAACCCAAAACCCTATTGAAATTCTTTCATGGCCAAAAGGAGCTATCGGTAATTCTTTCTTAATAGTTTCTCTTTCTTCCTGGTCTCTGGTCATTTCCATTGCAACAACTAATCTAAGCAATCGATCTCTTTGCTGGGTTGTTAGTAATCGTAACGTATACCTCAAAAATACAGTTACTCCGCCATCCTTGTTATACTCATTTTCAGTCCCTATCGTTAACCTACGATAACCTATTGTGAAAGCAATAAGGCCTAAATAAGCTTCTGTCTTACCACCACCAGTTGGGAAATATAGTAGATCAACTAATTCTCTCTCTGGATCAGATCCATAAATAATTCCCTTAATATTTAGCAAGACAAATGCTATCTGGAATGGTCTCCAATCAAATCTCTTATCATCTGGCTTACTACTCTCATCCATAAATTCCCTTAACTTGCATGGAATTCCAGACCCATTCTTTGCTGCATAGTCAGACAATGCTTTTTGCATAAACATTGTCTTGTTCATAAATACAAATGCCTGATATGCCACATCATCAGACTCAATTATTTCTATTCCCTCACTAATTCGTTTGAAGGAATGAATGCACTTATCAATGATTTTCTGCCCTTTTTCCTTGAACTTTGGATCATTCATGCTTTCATCAGCAATTAATGTTTTGTCTACCCAATCTTTATATACTGCTAAGAGTTGTCGAAGATTGTTTACAGTATCTGCTCGAGAATTAGCTTTTGACATTGCTAAAACTGACAATAGGTGTTTTGGCAATTCCTCAATCACCGCACTTACTCCATGAATTTCATAATCCGGGACAAAAGCTATGCTGACCGTGTGCGCGTTCTCATCCTCAGAAATGTAATCCCACATTGCGGAGCAGCCTCTTCCTCTGGCAAATACTGGTCTACTTTTGTAGTAATACTCATCCTCTAAATCAGTGTCTCGGCACTGATATTCCTGCAAAAAGATAGGGCTATGCTGTCTATCTGAAATCGACATTTTTACCTGGAACATTACCTTTTCATATTCTTTGTCCCCATTCCCAGCCTTGTCATTGTTATGCAAGTAAATTGAAATCATCTTATAATCATTCTTCAATTCCATCTGAATGATATACAACGAAATCATTGGATTTTCATCCAGCGGTATCACTCCAGATCTTCCAATCAATGAAAGATCTATCTCAACAGTTTCATTCATCTGCTCACGCCGGTACACCTTGTGCGCTTTCTTTTTCTTATTTTCTGCATCTTCCTCAAGTTTTCCATCTATGATTTCATCTTGTACTTCATCCGCATAATAATGTCCCCATGAAATGTAAGCGAATAATCTATCAACATCTTTCTTCACATAAAAGGATAAACCTGCAGAAGATGGCTTTTGAAACAAGCTCTTGCCATGATCATCAGCTTCATCATCCTCAAATACAGTGCCTTCTATATTGTGATCTGCATCCTGTTCCGAATCTGAAAATCTATCAGAAAATTCTACATCTCTATAGTTTTCATCTTCTGTGATTATCGCGTCTGCCGGGAAAAGCATACCTGTTATGTATGTACTTGTTGGTATTTCGCTCAGCTCTTCTTCTATGCTTGATGGTCCTATTAGATCTTCTTTCACAGCATTCAAAATAAGCTGCCTTACTTTAGCCTCTCTAAAATCCTTCTCCTTAGACATTCTGGCCTCCTAATTATTATTCTTCTACATTTATCTTTACAGCCATACCCGCCACATATTTGAAATTACTTCCAATGGTAATCTTGTCTCCCGGTATCATTCTGTATTCCCACCTACATCGATAACGCCCACTATTACTCTCCCTTTCATATCCATTTGAGCTGTTCCTTTATTCCCTCAGCAATTACTTTTGCCATAATTGGCGGAACTGCATTCCCAATTTGGATAAATTTGCTTGTTCTATTTCCTTCAAAAAAATAACTATCTGGAAATGTCTGCAATCTTGCAGCTTCTCTTACAGTAATAGATCTGCATTGTTCTATATCTGGATGAATGAAATAATGTCCATCCTTTGCCAGATGAGCCAAAACAGTATGGCAAGAATGCTCATCTCCCTCGACCACTTTGAACCTGTCCTTAAACGAAATCTGATTCTTATGAGTTTTTAATTCTTCCGGTAGTTGGCTATAGTCAATTCTTTGATGTCCATTATTCCATGCTTCAATTGCTCTTTGATATATTTGTATATCCCTTAGAATATTAGTTCTGGCAATATGAAGTGTCACAACGTCCTCTGGAGTTCGAATTCCGCTTTCTTTTAAGTAATCACTACAATCTTCATATCGGCATCTATATAAATTATTCTCTCTACCTCTATCCACTGGAGCAAGGTCGTTAAGAAGATCATTGACAATTGCATTGCTTCTGTTCAACCCGAACTCCGGATAAAAATGTTCAGTTCCCTTTCGCCATCCAATAATGATGACCCTTTTCCTTTTCTGGAGAACACCAAAGTCTTGCGCATTTTGCTCTCTGCACTCGATTTCATATCCCACTCTTCTGAGTTGGGCTTGTAGGTTTTTGTATGCTTTCCCGCCTCTGGCTGACTTGATTCCTGCAACATTTTCAAAAACAAAAATCTTAGGAGTATACTTTTTTAGAAAACGAGTATACATCTTATACAGCTCATTTCTAGGATCTTCCTCCATGGGAACAATCATATGACTGCTCTGAGCTCTTCCTACAAGAGAATATGCTTGACATGGTGGACCACCTATTATTACATCAACATAATTTATCCTATCATGCTTCATAATTGCATCGATCCGATTGAATATATCTTTAATTGTTTTATCTGTCATCTCTTCGTTTATAACTGTCGAAGTTACTTCTTCTGGAATATGTGTAAAAAGTTCTTCTCTTGAAATTTCGCCACGTTCATATTGGTAATAATAGCGTAATGAATCTCCTTCTTTTTTTAGATAATGATAAGCTGATCGCGTTTCCAAAGTTGCTGATGCCATAGGATTCATCTCAACATGTGCAATTGGGTTAAAACCAGCCTGAATAAATCCTTCTGAAAGGCCACCCGCACCTGCAAACAAATCAATGAAATTAGGTGCTTTATTATTCTGTAATTCTATATCTATAAACATATAATAATAAGTCCATCCTTTACTGTTTTCTTAAGTCAACGGGCTTTTTAGCCGCTTGAGGAATCAACCATAGATTACCGTTTTTCACAGCACCAAATATTCTTCCTTTCGAGCAATACACAGTAACCATTCAACTTGTGATTCCACACATTTCTCTGACTTCTTTTGCTGTTAAGTAATCCATAGCTCTAACCTCCTTTTTGGCATAATAACCCGATTTTTATTATATTTCATTTTCTAAAATTATACAATATTTTTGCTCATATTATTTCAAGTTGGTCGTTTTTTTGACCAAATTTACTAACTAACTGGCAAGTAGTGCACAGGACTAGTCCTTGTGCCTTTACTTGTTGTGAAGTGTCCCCAATCCCCTCAGAACATCCATCACAGATGTCTGGCTACGCACTCACGAATGTGAGCGCTATGAGAAGCTTCAACTACTATGAAAGCAAAAAAGCGGGCAACCACCAAACTGTAAATCTGATGATTGCCCAAAGACTATCTCTGTGTAATTTTATCCTTCTTATTTTTCTGTTCCTTCTCCTGAGATTCATCCGCATGTAGGAACATATCAATATTATGCAAATGGTACAATACCGTTGAGTTAGCGGACATTTGCGGTACAAAAGAGGACATAATCTTTATCATCTCCCCGAAATCAAACGACTTCTTCTGCAATTTCCAACTCTGCTTAGATTCTATTTATTAGCTCTATAGACAAAGATATTGATATTAAACAAATATACAATGTATAATATTACCATACCTATATGTGCCATTTCTTGGACCATAAGCTTCTTGATCTTGTCCTTCATGTTTCCTTTGCATCTTCCTTGCAATACACTCACACCTTGTAAACCGTACCGTTAATTACCTTGAAAAGAGCAGCTGGATTTTGGTAAAAGAAAAGCCGGAAGCTTATCTCTTCTCTACGAAGTGATCCGTTCCCGGCTCTATTCTTATTCTTCCTCAACAGCAGGAAGAATTAATTCAAATTGTTCATGTATAATCTCATATACAACATCATCAATCCTTGCAACAATCTCCGTATGCTTAGTCAAAGTATTTAAGAAGTTTAAAAGCCTCTCCATATCATCCTTAGTGAACTCACAATGCGTAAAATCATATGAGTTAAACTTGAGCCACACCGCTTTTATTACATCATATCCAGATATGTTTAAATGTTGAAGTTCAATAGGACAATCTACTTCTATTTTCTCTGCTCCATCAGTCAAAATTAGTAATTCGTTTTCTTCGTCAAATGGATGAACCAAATTGGCCAAGTGAAATCCTGATGGTATCTTAGACTTCATATCCTCATAATCATATCCTAACAAATTCTCAGGAACATAATCTCTCTTTTCTAAGTTTGCAAGTTCAATACCTAAATCAACTAAATTATTAAAAATATCTGCATTATGAACAATCGGAACCCTTGCTCTCATATTAGATTGATTTACGGTAAATAATGCTCCTTCAAACTCATCCAGATAAATTTGTGAACACAAAATCGCATATGAATAAAATACTATTTTCTCTGCAGCCTCAGCCTGTTCACATCTCAACAAATCACACAACTCATTTATTAGTTCATCATTTATATTAATAGCTGGGCCATCATCCTGAATCGGATACTGATTCATGTACACATGAGAATTTCCTCGAGTACACATATCATTATCAGGATAATACCAGCAGAACGACACAAACTGGCTCAGAGTAGGATTCAAATCCTTAGGTGCATGCGCCATAGCAAAACCTATCGTATCTTCAAAACTATAAGCTTTTATAATTTCTGGTCTTAGTCTTGTTCCACCACCTCCTACTCTTGCATACTTTCGTAATAACTCTTCCCATAGCAAGACATTTGATGTCAAATATGGTCTAAACGCATATGGCTTAATATTATCTGTTAATAAAGCATCTATGTTTGCAGTAGTCCCACATGCATTGAGTGCGTTTTGGAATGCAATAATCTTATCTTCTTTTGGAGAACGATCTTGCCGTTCAAACCATTCCTTCGACGCCTCATACCCACCTCTTGCAATGTCTTTACTTCTTCGTTTTAAAATGGGCGCTTTCACATGTGTGAATACTGCTGTAGGAGCCAATTTTATACCAGAGCAATGCTTTTTAAATATCGCCTTTTGATTTTCCTCTCCACTTACAGCCCAGAATTTATCATATAATACCTCATCAAATGTCTGTGCTGGAGAAAAAGAATATGTATTTTCGTTAACACTAAATATCGTGTAGCGGCTAATTATACTTTCAATTGCTTCTGAAAGAGCTTCTTCCTTTTCTCTTCTGTTCATTTGAGAAATGTCGCAATAATGGAATTGGCTAAATGTATTATTTTCATTAAATCGTCTTGTTAATACAATCGCAGCCCTTCCCTGCAATGTATAAAATAAACTATCGCTACGGACTCCCGTTCTTGCATCCGGATCAATTGTAATAATCCATGCATCAGAAAAATTCTCACACAAATACTTTCTTGCATACTTAAAAGATTCAGCTTCTAAGAAAGATGCCGGTACCACAAAAGACAACACAGAATGATTTTCTGAATCCAACAAAATCTTACAACCCCATCTGATAAATTGCATAAATGGATTGTTTACTTGCTTCATCAAATTTTGTCTTGAATGTCTCTCGCTTTGTGGAATTCGAAAATCTTCCATTAAACCATTAATTATCGAAAAATCTTCAGATACATTTACTCTGCTTACATCAGAGCAAGGTGGATTTCCAATAATTAGCTTTATTGGCTTCGCGGCAATTTCATTAGCCCTCTTCAATTCTTTTCCTTCGATTGTTTCCTCATTTGCTTCTTCACCAAATACACAATTACTAAGTGTATTTGCCATCAAGATATTGGTTGTATGGCGTTTATCACCTCTATACCTTTTCAAAATAGACATTCTGTAGTTCGCCAACATATATGGAGCCGGCAGAATTTCAAAACCATAAAGATTATATTTCCCATCTCCAGGATCATGATCTATAACTCTCTCTAAAAATGACCCCGTTCCGCAGCACGGATCTATAATTGTATTCCCATCATCATATATACTTGCTCCACCAAAATTTTGCCCTACAACATAATTGGTAACTTTTACTATATAATCCGCTAAAGATTTCGGAGTATAGTATGCACCATAATCAAACCTTGATCTAGCATCGTATCTTGCCAAAAATTGTTCAAACAAATGATGATAATCAGGATTAAGCAATTGCTGATCTGTCATATGGACAAACGATAAAAACTTAATGCATTCATCGACCCACTGCGAAATAAACATTCCATCAGAAGCATTGTCTACTATAAAACGCATCAAATTTTTGTATGGCAAAAGCGGTTCTGACTCTGACAATTCTTCACATATATATTCTTTAATTTTCTTTTCTTTTTCTTCCGGTGTATCATCACTTAGGCAAAGTACTCTATGTGCATACAATAAACAGAACATGATTACTTGCGCTGTGAAATCTGCAAAGACAGCACTTGTTCTTAGTGAAGGATCATTATGGTTATATACCAGTTCTTTTATTCTCGATAAAAGACTAATTATTTTACGCTCATCTTCATCTAATGCCTCTTCATACGGAATATCTGCATATTCCATAATATCATCTGCCAAAATTCTTGTTCGAATTGCAATAAGTTCTACCAACTTTGCTTCCGAACATTGCTGTGGTGCTGGATTATTAAAAAAATCTCTCATTCGAATTTCAAATTGGGCATTAATTGTAAGCCTCGACCAATCAGATCTATTCGTTTGAGTTTTTTCAATCAGCGATATATATTCCGGTGATGATCCATCAGAGCAAAAAACAAAATCAATACCATCTGTAATGATAAGCTTATGCTTTAATTCCATATATTTCTTGATCTGCTTCTTGTATGGATCAATGTCAAATTTGTTTTCAGTTAATCCTTTTGCTTCGACGTATCCATAGATTCCTAAAGTGTCTTTATCGTGTATACGCCAATCCGGTCGTCCTGCACGTCCTTGGTTTGTCGGTTCCAAAATAATATCTAAATGTGAACCTGGCTGAAATTCTTTGGACAGATCATTCAGCAATCCATCAATAGGCACTCTGAACGATAGCTCTGCTGTATACTGACCACTACTTTTTGCCGACTTATAATCAGTCTGCAATGCCTTAAGGTATTTTTTTATTATTGCCTCATATCCCATCTATGATCTCCCCTTCTCATAACATTCTATAATGCTTTTCCCAAATTGCTCTCCTAAAACTGGTGGAACCGCATTTCCTATTTGCCTCGCAATATCCACTTTATTCCCTTCAAATTCAAAATCCAAAGGAAAGGTTTGAAGTAAGGCACCCTCTCTAAGTGATATACTTCTCGGTTGATCTGGATGTCCAAATTTTCCACGCGTAAAACTATCAAATCGTGCTGTAATTGTCGGTGCAACCTCATCCCATGACATTCGTCCATATACGTTCCTATATCCAATTACAGAACTATCTATCTTATGACAGTCCGCGAGCAATTCCTCGGGCAAATTATCTCTTCCTTGTCCCTCTTTTATTGAATTGATACGTTCAAGGTTTTTCTTGGATAGTTTGTCCCTTCGATGCAATGGAAAATCAGGATGGTCCGAACCATCTGACGGTGGAATGGGTAAAAAACCTATTGTTTCGCGTACTGTATGATGTTCTCCTGTCGGCTCAGGATATTTATATTTCTTTCCCAAGTCAATTCTTTCTCCAATTAAGATATATCTCTTTCTTCTTTGAGGAACACCATAATCTTGCGCATCTAGTAATTTAACATGTACTGTGTAACCTATAGCTTCAATATCAGCAATAAGTTGCTCAAGTATTGTTTTACCCCGTTTCCCTGCGATTCCTGACACATTTTCCATCACAAAATAATATGGATAAAGTTCATTGATCAGTTGTCCATATTTTAAAACTAGTTTATTTCTTTCATCTGTATCGCTACCGCGACGCTGGACAGAGAATCCTTGGCATGGTGGACCACCTGCCAAAAGAAACAATTCTCCTCTTTTCAAGTTACATTTTTTTAAGAGATTTCCACCAAGCATATCTGAAATGTCCGCAGCCTCTGCTTTATGACCAAAATACTGACTATTTTTGTTTATAGCTTTTATACATTTGTCATCTATATCAAAACTATACAAAATCTTTAATCCAGCATTTTTCAAGCCAAGACCTAAGCCCCCAGCTCCGCAAAAACTATCAATGCATGTATACTCCATTATTTATCAACCTTTTCTCTAGTTTTTATTCCTGCAATAACACTTGAATACGAACTACTTACTGGCTCTTCCACAGGGACTGGAGAACCTAGTATTTGTTCAGTAGATGGCATTTGCGATACTAATTCGATCAATACATTCGTTGCAACTCCTGCAGCAAGTATTGGTGGTACAGCTTCTCCAATCTGCCTATATATATCATCGGACTTCCCCGTAAATTCAAACCCCATTGGAAAACTCTGAAGTAATGCAGCCTCCCTCGCTGTCAAACCTCTATCCTGCTCAGGATGTGTGTATCTTCCACTCGCGGGGTTACGCGCATAATGTGTTATTGTTATAGCAGGACGATCCCAGTAAAGTCTTCCATATGTATCGGAAAATCCATTTGTTTTGTCTAGACATTGCGGACCAACTCCTGCCGGACGGTTCCCACCATCATGAGGAACCTGTCGTATAACGTCTATTGTGTTCTGCTTATGAGAAGCACTTTTATGCATCTTGTCATTCGGATCCTGCACTCCTGCATCTACTCTTGGTAACTGTCCAATGGCGTCACGCACGGTTCTGTAGTGCTCACTAGTATACAAACCAACCGGAAGAAGAAAATTTTTCTTCATTGCTATAACAATTGATCTAAACCGCTCTTGTGGGACTCCAAAAGAAGCAGCATTATAAATCTGTTGCTTTACCATATATCCTTCTTTTTCAAATTTAGTTTTAGCCTCAGAAAAATAATGCCAATATTTCTTGGACAAAAACTCCGGAACATTCTCCATTACTATTGCGTCCGGCTGAATCTTCTTTACTATCTCTGCAAATGCCAATATTAAGTCATTCCTTTCATCCTCGCCCTCACTCCAATGTTTTTTTCTGTGAGATGTGAATCCTTGGCACGGAGCACACCCTATTAACACCAACGGCAAATCTCTTTGGTATCCAATTTCAATAAGCAGATTCTCTAGCTTACCTTCCTCATAAGCTAAAGCTCGTATATCCATATTTATAAGAGGTGTATCGTAGTTGTGGCTATATGTTTCTGCTGATACCCTATTAATGTCACATCCTCCCAACATTTTGAATGCTGGGATAATCCTATTGATTGCTACAAACCCTAAAGAAGTTCCTCCAGCTCCACAAAAAAAATCAAGCAATTGAATAGGATTATCTTCATACTCTTTTTTACACAAAGGCTTGAATTCCGTTAATTTCCCTTGTACCTCTTCCGTCAGGCTTTTCTTAATTGCTCGAAAATCTTCCTCTGACCATCTGCTGTCTTTAATACTCTTCGTTAGAGTTGATTTACTCATTATTCTCATCTCCTAATTCACAATTTGAGGGATCTTCCTCAATAATAATTCCCATGATATCCCCTACATCGCAATTTAAGGCAACACAAACCTTGTCCAACACATCTGTTGTTACGCGTTCATTTTTTCCCATCTTCGCTGAAGCATTTGTGCTTACTCCCGTTGCCTCACGAATAACTTACAGCCACTTTTTATACATCAATTTGTTCTACCTCATTAACAATATGTATATTATAGTATATCGCTACCATTTCAGCAATTTAAAATTGAGATTAGCAGCAAAAAATATAGAACACTCGTTCTTTCATATTATTTAGTTTTGTTCTACAAGATTTTTACCTGATTCTCTCGCCCTCATTTTCCGTTCTTTAGAATATAGCGGTATAAGCCTAATTGAGAGCCTCCCCTTTTGCACTTGATAAGTCACGCATCCAAGCTCCGGTTCGGACTTGATCATTTTAGCACATTCCGAACACCTAAAGCATTACTACATTCATTGATCAGGTTTCCTTTCGGAAGGTATTTGTCAAGAAATGTAAGTGAAGCTCTTTTCGAAAAAAGCCAGTCACCTATATCGGTGATCTGGCACTTTAAATAGATTATTTACTTGTTATCTGTTTCTTCCGCAAGACCCTCCTCTGCAGTATCAGGTTCTTCCTGCTTGACAGGTTCTGCCGTGCGTCCTGCCTCTATCGGCTTTTCTGGCGCTGTTCTCTGTATGAAACCAACATTGCCATATTGGTTAGCATTTAAGTTCATGTCGTATCCATACTCCATTCCTTTATCTACAGCCCCAAAGTATTCGTGTATGGCGTAGGCTGCCAACATTAATAAACCGAAGCCGATAAATCCACCATGCTTACTATTCAAAATATCGGTCCATGAAAATCCTCTTGTTGCTGTAGTCATTGTATTCAAATCGCTCATTTTAGAAATCCTCCTGCCATTTAATGCCGCACATGAATTTGTGCATTGAACTTTATTTATGCTTGAATTATAATATTTTCATGCATATTTGTCTACCGACAAGAGCTTATATTGAACTGTAAATTTTTGATTTATTGTCCGCACAAAAGGAGGAGAGTTCCATGGTAAAAAGAGGAAGACCATATATAGAAAAAGTTCCATTTAGCAGTACTTGTTTACAGGAAGCACTAGGTTACAGGAAGGTGAGTCTGCGTTGTTTAGATACGGACCCTATTCTTGCTGCCTCTGAACGAACCATACGCCGTGCTAAGAAGGAAGGACTTATTAATCCTGATATTCTTGATCGTCTTGGTAAAAGACTGAATGTTGATCCCCTTTTTTTGAGTGGCAAATATGACATTACGGCTCATGAGTATGCGAATAATGAGCAGGAGGCGCAAAACATTATGTCTCAATTTCATGTTGAAAATTTCCCATATCTTCTCCAAGAGAAACGGCAACTACGACCGCTACAATACATAATGGACTTGCTTGTAGAAAATAATATCCCAGAATCCGATTTTTACAATCTCTCTCGAGAAGATCAGGTACTTCTATTTCTCGAGTTAGAACGAGCAACATCCAAAATACTTTGGAAATATTTTAACCCTTTTAACTCATCATTTAGTAATTATTCCATTCCAATGCCGCTTGAGGATGAGTTAAAAAATTTTAAGAGCTTCCCGCCTTAATGTTCTACCTGATCAGCTTCTTCACTTGTCATCCATGGTTTCCTTATCAGATTTGTTGAAATGCAGTCCAATCAGGAATGTGGTATTTCCATTCTTCATTGAGATAACTAGAGCCTGATCGACTGGTTTTGTGTCTTTGATTTCTTCCAATTTCTTACCTCCTGTTAATTAATTTATCAACTCATTTTACGTTTTTATTTTATGTTCTGTTTTTCCTCAGTCAATTTCTCAAGCTGCCTCTGAATTTTCCTCATAAATGCCATCCTACTTTTTTTAGGTTCATCCATTAGCCACTGAATTCCATCAATCTCTAAGGAGTACAAATAATATAAACCTACAAATATAAATGGCATGTACTTGTTCTCCTCACATTCGTTTATCTCTATTTTTCTTCTAAGATAATGATCTAAATACTCTTTCATAAAACCACCTTTTTAATTTGTAACCTATTTTTCGTTACAAATTAAACTTATAACATTTACACAAATTTCAACGCTTTTTTGATTAACATCAAAGCTGATTCAGTCTAAATAGCCTGATATATTAAATTTGTTTCAAATAATCTCCAAGCTCTTTAAAAAAAGTCTCCATCATCAAACCGCCAAATAACGCTCCAAATGTAACCGCCCCCACAATTACCAGAAGGAATGTTTGATCCCACCTCTGATTTACCACTGTTACCACAGCGCATACTGCCAGGAACAACCAGAACCATACTGCGACAAAGCAATAAATCTTCGCTGCCGTATTTAGTACAAGTCTAGTTATCCCTATGAGCAGAAGTATCGGCATAAGTACTATCTTCCCAATTATTTTTAAGATCATCATAGCTTCATCCTCCTATTTTACCCTGGCATACTGTGCCATGTCGTGATTAACCTCCGCCTGGTAATAGCCACTCATTGTTGTAGGTGCATTGAATAATGCAGCCAACAGATATTTCTTTATGTTTTTCACCTTGGTGGTGTTACTCTGCATACATCCAATCACATATTCTATGTGCAGGGAATTCAGCTTCAAGAATTTGCTCCTTACAAGCTCCATCAGATATTCGTTTCTGGCAATTACTATGCTTTCCCTTTTACAGATCACTGTCTCAAGAATCAATTCATAGATTCCTTCCACCAGCTCAGGATCATATGGAAAGCGTTCCAGTAAGCTCTCATAAGAAATATTCTCTTTAATCAAAGCTGCATAAGCAAATACTTCATCCCCTCCCATCCGATCTGAAAGGGGTATGATTCGATTAGATTCATTATTACTCATTTCAGTATTATTCTCTTTATTATTATTAGATCCCGAAAACAGGGATTCTTGAAGTTTGTTTTGTGGGATTCTAGAATCCCTATTTTCGGGATTCAAGAAGTTTACTTTTCGGGATTCTAATCCAGACTCAATCACCACAAAGTTCTTTACATATAGCACATTTGCCTTGCCCATTCCCTGACGTTTTTTCTCAATCAGACCGATATTTTCCAGCTCCTTCATAGAGCTGACAGCTTTGTTCTTTCCGCAATTTAACAGGTCCACGATATCCTCTATTGAGAAGTAGATAAATGCCCGTTTTTCCTCGTCAAACCAGCCATTTTTAATGGATAAGGACATACGATCCAGAGCTAATCCATACAGGATTTTTGCATCACTGGACAGGCTTTTAAATCGGTCATCCTTAACTAAAATCTTCGGTATTTTATAAAAGGTAAACATATCGGCTTCATCACCATAGAAATATTGAAATGCTCCGTCTATATTCATCTTAGTCCTCCTTTCGCTCCTCCAGAAGTTCATTTTATGCACCTCTTGAAGTTCATTTTTTACACCTCTTGAAGTCTATATATTACACCTCTATGTATTCCCTACTTGAAATTTCTTTACATATATCATGCTCGGTAAGCCTAATCCCTGACGCTTCTTTTCTACTAATCCTATCTCTACCAGTTCACTCAATATGTCACATGCCTTTTTCTTAGAAATGTTCATGTCCTCTTGAATCTCCTGGATCGTGTATATGATATACGGTCGATTCTCTTCATCCATCCAGTCATTCTTTATTGACAATCCCATTTTATCCAGCATCAAGCCATATAAGATTTTCGCCTGCATTGACAGAGGAGCAAAGATCTCCTCTGTCATAAGCGCCTTTGGTATCCTGATGGAGCTAAACTGATCCGCCTGCTCTCCATAGAAATAATCATGTCCCATATCACTTACCCTCCTGTTCTTTCTTCCATTGTTTCAAAAGCTTCTCGATAACTGATTTCGCTTCCTCAGATGTGTAATATGCCGGGAAATACTTCCTCAACTGGTTCGATGTAAAGGACAGCTTCATGGCAGGCTGCCTGCTGGGCTGGTTCTCATTAAGGATTTGAATTAATTGGTTCTTTTTCAGTTCCTCGTGGTAGGTATCAAGGAACTGCCGAACTGCAGCGATCTGATAAGACTTTATTATGCCATTCTCTTTTATGTACTCGTATACCCATTTCTGAAGCTTCTCATCTAAATAGGAGATATCAACTGCTGTCAGGAGTGGAACTCTTCCCTGATCTGTCATCTCCAAAAGCTCCGGAATGAGTTCCGTAAGACGTATATATCTATACACTTGATTCTTACTTTCACCCAACTGTTTAGCCAGTTCTTCGTCCGTTCTTAACTTCGTACCATTTTGGTACGAAGTTGATTTTACACTTGACTTTGTCTCATTTTGAGACGATGCCAAATCAGACCTGCTCCCCTGATGTTTCATTGCCTCATATCTCATTTTATAAGCAAACGCCTTCTCGCTCGGTAACAGTTCTTCCCTTTGAATATTACTATCCACCATCACGATTGTCGCTTCATCATCCGTCATCGGTCTGACAAATGCCGGTATCGTATTAAGTCCCACCGCCTTCGCTGCAAAGAGTCTTCTATGACCGGAGATCATCTCATATCCGTCATCATCATCCGGTCTGACAATGACCGGATTTAGCACTCCACTATTTAAAATACTTTCCTCCAGCTCTCTCATTTTGTCATCATCAAGAACCCTAAAGGGATGATTTTCAAAGGGATTGATGCGATCTACCTCAATCTCTATGATTGGTTCTCCCTCCGGAACCTTTAACAGCTCATCTACACTCATTAATTTTATCTTTTCTCCCAGTCTACTTTTCATGATCCATAATCTCCTTTGTCAGCGATTCATATGCCATAGCTACCTTGGCATTTTTACAATGCTCATAGATACTGATTCCTTCTGCGCTCGTCTCAGCCGCCTTTACTGAGGAAGGTATGTAGGTTGCAAAGGTTCCTGCGCTACTTCCATAGGTTCCCTGGACCTTTTCATAAATCACCTTTGCATAGGTGGTTCTCATGTCTACCATTGTCATCAGAATTCCTTCGATTTGAAGCTCTCTGTTCAACTGACGCTTCACCTTTGATATAGTAGAGATCAGCTGCTCCAATCCCTTTACAGGAAGATAAGCTGTCTGGACCGGTATTAGCACAGAATCAGCTGCAGCCAGAGCATTGATCGTCATCATTCCAAGAGACGGCATACAATCAATTAACACATAATCGTATAGAGGTCTGACCGATTCTATATATTCCTTCATAATGCTCTCTCTGCTCATGACATTAATTAAAGCAATCTCCAAAGCAGACAATTCAATGTTGGCGGGAAGCAGATCCACACCTTCCGCATGGTGCAGAATCCCCTCACCGGTAATCAGGACATCCTCATTCATCACCTTCAGCATGATATTCGCCAGAGTCACCCCGAGCTCATCCGGTTGAACATAACCAAGACTGGCTGTCAGACTTCCCTGTGGATCCGCATCGATCAGTAGAATCCGCTTCCCCTTTCGTGCCATACCAATTCCCACATTCACTGCGGTTGTGGTCTTACCCACTCCGCCTTTCTGATTTGCGATAGCAATTACCTTACACATAGTTATCCTCCTTCAAATTAGTATTCATCTCGAAATCTTTCAAGATATTCATTAATTAGCTGTGTGTTTACAAGCACCATCCTTTTGACGCGATATACTGCACCGGCATCCTTTGCCAGATCTTGAAAGCTGTGCAATCTCATAGAATACAAGGCTGCTCCCTCCTCGTAACGAACAAACTTTTTACGCCCATCCTTTAACAACTTGTCCATATTCTCAGGTACCTTACGTTCTTTTCCCATTTTCTTCACCTACTCTTACTTAATTTTCTTTGTTTCTAGATATGCTTCAAACTTATCCAAGTCTACGATTACTGTCTTCCTGATCTTCCAACAGGCATTTGCCTCCTTTGCCATCTTTACAAAGGCATAATAGGGAACGGAATAGATGATCGATGCCTGACCGTAAGTAACGTAGCGCTTCGCGTTATCACCTAAATACCTGCTTAGATCCGGACCCTCCTTTTTCTTTTTGCTCTTCAATTTCTCACCTCGATCCATAGATCACTTTTTAATTGTCTCAAAAACCTTTTTGACACATTTTCTGATACATGAAATAACGATCTGACTACAAGTTGAACACATTTTCTGAAACAAAAAAGACACCTCGCTCCGGTATTTCTACCAGTAACGAAGTGTCTATCACTTCAAATCTTAAGCTATTCCTCAAGATTATCTTTATTTTTTTAGGTTTTTCTTACTCTCCAACATGCTCCGGGAGCTTTTTTTGCTTTTACATCCTGACCCGATATCTTCCATGCTGATTTTCAGGAAAAGAGGTCAATCCGTATAAGTCCACCGAAGTCCACTGAGTGTCGTAGAGCGTCGTAGAGATCCATCTAATTTTGTAATTTCATCGTCGGGAACAACAGCACATCCCTGATCGCCATAGAATCTGTCAACAGCATCACCAGTCTGTCAATTCCGATACCGATACCGCCTGTCGGAGGCATACCGTATTCCAGTGCTGTTAAGAAATCCTCATCCAGCTGATTTGCTTCCTCATCTCCGGCTGCTCTTAGCGCTTCCTGTGCTTCGAAACGGCCTCTCTGATCCAAGGGATCGTTCAGCTCGGAGAAAGCATTTGCCATCTCTCTGCGGGTGATAAAGAGCTCAAAACGCTCTGTATAATCAGGATCGTTCGGCTTTCTGGAAGCAAGCGGTGAAATCTCCACCGGATGATCCATGATGAAGGTCGGCTGTACCAGATTCTCTTCTACGAACTCCTCGAAGAACAGGTTGATGATGTCGCCTCTCTTATGTCTTGCCTCAAACTCGATATGATGCTCCTTCGCGAGTGCTTTAGCAGCAGCCTCGTCAGGAATCTGAGTAAAGTCTATATTGGCATATTTCTTAATTGCTTCTACCATGGTGAGTCGATCAAAGGGCTTAGATAGATCAATCTCCACACCGTCATAGCTGATGGTTGTTGTACCAAGCACCTTCTGAGCTACTGTACGGAACAGATCTTCCACAAGATCCATCATACCGTAGTAGTCGGTATAAGCCTGATATAACTCTAAAAGAGTGAATTCCGGGTTATGTCTGACAGATAAACCCTCATTGCGGAATACACGTCCGATTTCGTATACACGCTCCAGACCGCCCACGATCAGACGCTTTAAGTAAAGCTCCAGAGATATTCTAAGATGAATATCCTGATCCAAGGCATTATGATGTGTATTGAAAGGCTTCGCCGCAGCACCGCCGGCATTCGGCACAAGCACCGGTGTCTCCACCTCAATAAATTCTTTATTATCAAGATAATTACGTATTTCTCTGATGATCTTGGAACGCTTCACGAAGGTATCACGAACCTCGGGATTTACAATCAAATCAATATATCTTTGTCTGTATCTGGTATCGGTATCCTTCAGGCCATGGAATTTCTCTGGCAGAATCTGGAGGCTCTTGGTTAACAGAACGACCTTGGTTGCTTTGACAGACACTTCACCGGTATGCGTCTTAAATACCTCTCCCTCGATACCGACAATATCTCCAATATCATACTTCTTAAACTCTGCATAGGGCTCTTCGCCGACTTCGTCTCTCTTGACATAGGCCTGAATGTCACCACCCAAGTCTCTGATATTACAGAAGGAAGCCTTTCCCATAATACGCTTTGACATAACACGTCCTGCTATGGAAACGCATTTCCCTTCAAAGCTCTCAAAATCCTGTATGATATCGCTGGAATGATTGGTCACCTGATACTTCATAATCTGGAAAGGGTCTTTCCCGCTTTCCTGAAGTTCTGCAAGCTTCGCTCTCTTCACCTTCAGTAACTCATTGATATCCTGCTCTGTTTGAATTCTTTCCTCAGCCATGAATTTCACCTCTTATTGCAGTAAACTGCCTCTCGTCAAGTCTAATCCTTGGTAAGCCAACTTACTCCATCTCAATATTAATTTGATCTATGAATTCCCAAAATCTTATACTGCATCGTGCCTGCATGCGCATCCACACTGACAACGTCACCCACCTTAGCTCCAATCAGGGCCTGGCCGAGCGGTGACTCGTTGGAGATCTTGCCTCTTAAGCTGTTAGCCTCTGTAGAACCGACTAACTTATATTCAAGCTCCTCGTTAAATTCAATATCTAAAATCTTGACCTTACAGCCAATATTGATTACATTAACATCTACTTCATCTTCAACAACAACTTCAGCATTCTTTAGGATCTTATCGATCTCTTCAATTCTTGCTTCGATATCTCTTTGCTCATCCTTAGCTGCATCATACTCCGCGTTCTCAGAAAGATCCCCTTGTTCTCTTGCTTCCTTTATCTTCTGCGCAACGATTTTTCTCTGATTTACTTTCAGATCATGAAGCTCTTCTTCCAGTTGTCGTAAACCCGCATAAGTCAATATGTTCTTCTTTTCTACCATAAAACACCCTTCCTCCATATTGCTTTTTATACAATATACAATACATTCAAAGTATTATATCGTATCAATAGTTTCTTGTCAACATCACATTATCTTGCGGTAATAAGTCCGCCGGCTTAAAAGTTACATTATATCTTATCTTCAATGCAGCTAAAATATTCTATGGTTTTATGAATAATACTAAGTACTGTAATTTTACACTTCGCTGTCTTAATCCTATTTATCGGCATATTTTTTATAATTCAATACCCTTCAAGATATCATCAAAATCAAAAGTCGCAAAATAATCCTTCGGCGTCTCCGCACGTCTGATCAGCTGCACAGTTTTGTCTTCCTTCAAAAGCAGCTCGGCTGACTTTAGCTTGCCGTTATAGTTATAGCCCATCGCGAAGCCGTGTGCACCTGTATCATGGATAACAATATAATCTCCGATATCAATCTTCGGCAGCATACGGTCAATTGCAAACTTATCATTATTCTCACAGAGGGAACCGGTAATATCGTATTTATGGTCACAGGGGGCATTTTCCTTTCCCAGGACTGTGATATGATGGTATGCACCATACATTGCCGGCCTCATCAGATTCACCGCACAGGCATCCAGGCCGATATATTCCTTGTAAATATGCTTCTCATGGATTGCTTTTGCTACCAGGTGTCCGTAAGGAGCCAGCATATAGCGTCCCAGCTCTGTAAAAATTGCGATATCACCCATACCCGCCGGCACCAAAATCTCTTCAAAGGCTTTCCTTACCCCTTCGCCGATCTCCAGGATGTCATTTGCCTTGGCATGAGGCTTGTAGGGGATGCCCACACCGCCCGAGAGATTGATGAACTTAATATCCGCACCTGTCTTATCCCGCAGCTCAACAGCCAATTGAAATAAAATCTTAGCCAGCTCAGGATAATACTCGTTCGTGGCAGTATTGCTCGCCAGGAAGGAATGAATTCCGAAGTTTCTTGCTCCCTTCGCTTTCAGCTTCTGAAACCCGTCGATCAGCTGTTCCTTCGTAAAACCGTATTTGGCATCTCCCGGATTGTCCATAATTCCGTTGGCGGTCTTAAAGACTCCGCCGGGATTATAGCGGCAGCAGATGGTCTCAGGAATTCCTGCCACCTTCTCAAGGAAATCAATATGTGTATAATCATCCAGGTTAATGATGGCTTTCAACTCGGTTGCCTTGATAAATTCCTCCGGAGGAGTGGCGTTGGAGGAAAACATGATATCATTTCCCGAACAACCCAAGGCTTCCGAAAGCATCAATTCTGTCATCGAGGAGCAGTCTACACCGCAGCCCTCTTCTTTCAGTATATTGAGAATATAGGGGTTTGGTGTGGCTTTTACTGCAAAATATTCCTTAAAGCCCTTATTCCAGGAGAATGCTTTGTATAACTTTCTGGCATTTTCACGTATCCCCTTTTCATCATAGATGTGGAAGGGAGTGGGGTAATTCTTAGTAATTTCCTGCAGCTGTTCCAATGTTACAAACGGTTTTTTCATTAAGAAACCTCCTATATCATATTGTAATATATAGTGTGAATGGAAAAGAGTGAATTCACACGAGCTGCAACGTAGCTGCAGCATATAGCTTCTGTTATGAAAGACAGCTTGTTCTGTCTGTTCCTTCTGTTCGCGGCTTCACCAGCTCATATTTGCCCGACTTGATGATATCAATCCAATCCTGTATATTCTCCGCAGGTCTTTTCAAAGCCACTCCGCTGTGGAGATTCTCCATACCGTGAGCGTCGGTGCCTGCTGTCATTCTCAGCTTATGCTTTTTGGCATAAAGATAAGCCTCCCTGTCAAAAGTCTCATTGCGGTTACCCACATTGATCGCCTCCACCGCATCCACATATTCAGGAAACAGACGAATTTCCGGAATATAGGACCTGATCCGAAAGGGATGAGCATGTACGATATAGCCTCCATCCGCATGGACATGTTCATATTGCTCCCGGATGGACCAATCAAGAATTTCAGGATGTTTCTTCAGCCATTCCTTATCCAGACCATAGATCAGGAATTCTGTTGCATTAAAATTAGCTTCCCATCCAAAGAATACGGATAAACCGATCCTATCCCCTTCTGCTTTGGCCTCTTCATAACCCTTACAGAATAAGTCGACGCGTTCTTCCCAGGGAAGATTACGCGGGACACAACAATTGCCGTTAAAAAAATGATCCGTCACGATAATTCCGGTATACCCCGCTGCCTTATAGTATCTGGCATGCTGTTCCCCGGTGAACAGGGCACAGGCACTGGCTGCCGTGGTATGCAGATGCGTCTCATATAAATACAGGCCCATATTACTTCGTCGCCTTTCATTCCGGTTTCCTAAGGGATCCGGCTATAAATATAATCGAAATTGCATAAATATTCTATTCGATTCTGTCTGTCAAATTTTCACATAATTCTTCCTTTACCCAAGGGCCGAAAGAATTCCCCCTGTCGCTCAGCTTCGAGGGGGTTATGATTTCATCTTCAATAATTGTTCCTATTATACATCATTCTACGGTTTTTTCAATCACTTTTTTATTTTTTCTGCGAATCATAAATATGTCCTTAAATATTGCCATATCTATGGTACGAACGTATGATTGCAATATTTCTGGAAATCTTTCAATCTATGTGATATAATTACCAGGATGATTAAAGTATCACCACAATATATAGCTGTTGTGAGGCAGTCATTCTATCAGTATATTGTGTATAGAGCTTTGTACTGCAGCTTTTGGTACTTTCTTCACAGGATAAAACATTTATAGAAGGGGTTTATACCATGGAACAATATAGCGGCAGCCAGATCGTCGTACTAGAGGGCTTGGAGGCAGTCCGGAAGCGTCCCGGTATGTATATCGGAAGCACGGGTCCGAGAGGTCTTCATCATCTGATTTGGGAGATCATCGATAACGGTATCGACGAACATCTGGCAGGATTTTGTACAAGGATCGACATCACATTATTAAAGGACGGCGGTATAGAAATTAGTGACAATGGTCGAGGAGTTCCGGTCGATATTCATCCGACCAAGAAAATTCCTTCGGTTCGAGTAGTCTATACGATCCTACATGCCGGCGGCAAATTCGGCAACTCCGTATACAAGGTATCCGGCGGTCTGCACGGTGTCGGTGCCTCTGTAGTGAATGCGCTCAGCAAGCGTATGCTTGTCGAGGTAAGAAGAGACGGTAAGGTATATCGCGACGAATATGTTGACGGCGGCCATCCCATCGTCAAGCTGGAGGACGGGCTCCTTCCTGTGGTCGGCAAATGCAATAAGTCCGATACAGGTACGAAGGTAACCTTCTATCCCGATGATTCCATCTTTGAAACCGTGGAATTTAAAGCGGAAATTATCACAAAAAAGCTGAAGGAAATTGCATTTTTAAATAAGAATCTATTAATTCATTTCACCGATCAGATCACAGGACTCGAGAAAACCTATCAGGAGGAGTTCGGCATTAAGAGCTTTGTCTCCTATCTGACCCGCGAACTGGCACCGCTTCATGAAGAACCGATCTACCTGGAGGGAAAAAGCGGTGATATCGAGGTGGAAATCGCTTTTCAATATACCGACAGCTACACCGAGCAGATCAATGCTTACTGTAATCGTATCAATGTCGTAGACGGCGGTACTCTGGTCACCGGCTTCAAATCCGGTCTGACCCGCGTCATGAACCAATATGCAAGAGAACTGAATATCCTAAAGGAAAAGGATGAGAATTTTGACGGTAAGGATATCCGTAACGGACTGATGGCCATCATCTCCATCAAGCATCCCGATCCGCAGTTCGAAGGCCAGACAAAGACGAAGCTTGGTAACACCGATGCTAAAACAGCCGTGGAGGATGTATTTACCTCCGAGTCTGTCCGTTGGTTTGATAAGCACGTGGAGGTTTTAAAGACCATTCTGGATAACTCCATGAAATCCTTTAACGCCAGACGCGCCAGCGATAAAGCAAGGGTGGCAGTTATGAAGCAGCTGAACGATGTGGATACCAGAAGCAAGCTGGCTTCCTGCTCCTCTAGAAAGCCGGAAGAATGTGAGTTATATATCGTAGAGGGTGATTCTGCGGGCGGCACCGTAAAAACAGCGAGAAACAGAAGAACGCAAGCGGTGCTTCCCCTGCGCGGCAAGATTCTGAACGTGGAGAAGGCAACCTTAGAGAAAATACTCGTCAATAACGAAATTAAACAGATGATCGCAACCTTTGGCTGCGGTATCGGGGATGAATTCGATATCTCAAAGCTTCGCTATGACAAAATCATTATATTGACCGATGCCGATGTCGATGGTGCTCATATCAGTACTTTGCTTCTGACCTTCTTCTACCGGTTTATGCCGGAATTGATTCTCGAAGGAAAGGTATACCGTGGGCTACCCCCTCTTTATAAGGTAGATTATGAAACCTCTGTCAAGGGCAAGAAGACAAAGCAGTCCGAGTATCTCTTCAACGATTTTGAGCTCGAGAAATTCCGTAAGAAGGAGGGCAACAAAATCCTGAGTCTTCAGCGTTACAAAGGTCTTGGAGAAATGGATGCCCACCAGCTATGGGAAACCACACTGGATCCCGAAACCCGTATTCTGGCTCAGATCTCCATCAGTGATACCGTTGAGGCGGATGAAATCACAACTATGCTGATGAGCAGCAATGTTCCTCCGCGAAGAAGCTTTATTATGGAAGAGGCAAGATATGCGAAGGTAGATATATAAAAGTAATTCTGATAAACCAGAATTATACTTAAGTTCGTACCTGCGACGGTACGAGCTTCTGATGTAAAATATATCAAGTATTTACACGGAGGTAACAATGAAAAAAATTACTGATCAGATCATTCAGATGGACTTTTCCGAGGAAATGAAAACCAGTTATCGGGATTATGCCCTGAGTGTTATTATCGCCCGTGCTTTACCTGACGTTCGAGACGGTTTGAAGCCGGTACAAAGAAGAATTCTGTATTCTATGATAGAGCTGGGACTGGACCCGGCAAAGCCTCACAGAAAGAGTGCACGTATCGTCGGTGATACCATGGGTAAGTACCATCCCCATGGTGACAGCTCCATCTATGAAGCATTGGTGCGCATGACTGAGGATTTCTCCCTGATGGTCCCTCTGGTTGACGGACACGGTAACTTCGGTTCCATTGACGGTGACAGTGCCGCTGCGATGCGTTATACCGAGGCAAGACTCTCTCCGGGCTCCATGGCCCTCTTAGATCATTTGGAGAAAGGCTTGATTGACTTTGTCCCGAACTTCGACGACAGTGAGAAGGAGCCGGTGGTACTGCCCGCAATGATTCCTAATCTTCTGATTAACGGAACCACCGGTATCGCGGTTGGTATGGCCACCAATATCCCGCCTCATAATCCGGATGAGGTCATTGACGGCGTCATTGCCTATATGGATAATCCTAATATTACAGTAAGAAAGTTGATGGACTACATACCGGCTCCCGATTTCCCGACCGGAGGCATTATCACCAACCAGGATGATCTGCCGGCCCTGTACGAGACCGGAGAAGGTAAGATCAGAATCCGCTCCAAGGTTGAGATAGAAAACGGAGATTCCGGCCGAAAGAATATCGTGATCACAGAAATACCCTACACCATTGCCGGTAACAAGACAAAGCTGGTCGAGAATCTTGCAGCATTAATTAAGGATAAGGTATTTGATGAGATTTACGATGTGCGTGATGAATCCTCCAAGGAGGGTATCCGAATCGTAATTGAGGTTAAGAAGGACCGCGATCTGGACAATCTGCTGAACGGTCTCTATAAAAAGACCTGCATGGAGGATACCTATACCGCCAACCTTCTGGCCGTCAAGGATCAGCAGCCAATCGTATTCAATTTAAAAAGCGTCCTGAGTGAATTCGTCAATTTCCAGGTGGAGCTTTATACCAAGGAATACGAATACCTGCTGGATAAAGCCATCCGACGTCTGGAGATCGTGGGCGGTCTCATCAAGGCCACCGATGTCATCGACCTGATTATCGAAATCCTTCGTGGCAGCTCCTCTGTAAAGCAGGCGAAGGCTTGTCTGATGGAGGGCAATACCGAGGAGATCCGTTTCAAATCAGAGCAATCCAAAAAGGATGCTTCCCAGCTGGATTTCACAGAACGTCAGGCAGATGCCATCCTTGCTATGCAATTGAGCAAATTGATTGGTCTCGAAATCCTAAAGCTTCATGAGGAAAATGATTCCCTGAAGAGTTCCATCGAGGAATATCAGAAAATCCTGGGAGACACCAAGGAACTGTATAAGGTAATCAAGGGACGTCTCAGAGAATATAAAAAGGTCTTCCACAAGGACAGAAGTACTGTCCTTGCCAATGCAACGATTTCCGATTATGTGGAAGAGGTCAAGATTGAAGATATCTATGTCCTGATTGACCGTTTTGGCTATACCAAATCCATCGACGCCGTCAGCTATTCCAGAGCCTCCGAGGAGAATCTGAAGGAATTCGTCTATATCCTTCTGATGAAGAATAACGACCGCTTATGCGTGTTTACGGCAGAAGGAAATATGTATCAGGTCAAAGCAGAGGCGATACCAAGATGTAAATTCAAGGATAAGGGTATTCTGATCCATAACCTGTGCAAGCTGGGCAAGGAAAATGTGGTTCTTTACACCTCCTTCGAACAGCTGTATGAATCACAGCTGCTCTTTACCACCAAGGCCGGTTTTATTAAACAGGTATCCGGTGTGGAATTTGAGACAAACCGTTCCCAGATCGTCTCCACCAAGCTGGAGGAAAAGGATGAGATCGTGTCCATCAATCTGCTGTCTGCGCATGAAGTCCTGGCAGGCAACCTAAAGGTAATCCTCCTCACAGAGAAGGGCTTATCCCTTGGCTTCCCTCTTTCCGAGGTAAGTGAGCTGAAGAAGACCAGCCGTGGTGTAAAAGCAATCACCCTGGATAAAAATGATTCGGTGGCCTTCGCTACCGCACTGAATCCGAATGTGGATAGCTTCCAGTTCAACGATAAAGCCTTAAGCGCCAAGAAGGTCCGCATGCGAAAGCGCGGGGACAAGGGACAGAAGGCGACGCTGTAGCTTCTCGGCAAAATATAATTTAATAGGGCTGCCGTACGAAATTGTACGGCGCCCTTTTTTTGTGTTTGGGTTGTTTATCACTGTTTAGGTAACAAGAATAGCGTGTAAATGATTACCCCAACGGAGAAACGTTCGATCTGCTTTAGGGCGCCGTACAATTACGTGCGGCAGCCCCCCTTTAGCTAAGATTACAGTATCAAGATATATGAGTAATTAAGTTAACCTTTTCCCCGAATAATCTGACAAAAGGACATTGAACAAGATATTGATGAGAGGAAGCGAGGGTGCCTTGATATTCACTTATTTCTTTTTGAATTGATTAAGGATAGTCAGGGATAACAAAGACAGGCTGCTGACAGGAAGAACGGGGTTGGGATGCCCGTTTTTCTTGTCAGCAGCCGTTCCTAGAATAAACATTTATTTTCACTTAGCTATTTATATGATTACGATGTGCTTCTTCCCGTCGTCGATCAGCTTTACCCGATTGCCGGGGCTATTCACACCGTCTATTGACAAAGCTTCCGTAACAAGCTTTCCTTTACTACGGCTTTCTACCCGGATCTCATATTCGGAGGAGCCATAGCGGTATTGGATGACATAGTCACCGAAGTTCGCCGGTGTTGCCGGGTCGATAATCAGCTCCTCTTTCTCTTTCCGTAGCCCTAAAAACCAGAACAACAGCCCTTGATACATCCAGCCGGCAGAGCCGGTATACCAGCTCCAGCCGCCTCTTCCTGTATATGGCGGACTTAAGGAGATGTCAGCGATCATCACATAAGGTTCCTTCTCATAACGCATTGCATCCTTTTTATTATGGGTGATATGGATGGGATTGAGAATGGCAAACAGCGTATGTGCCATACTGCAGTCCTTAAGCATCGCTGTCGCTATGGCAAGCCAGACTGCCGCATGAGTATACTGTCCACCGTTTTCACGAATACCCGGGATATAGTTCTTGATATAACCGGGATTCTTATCCGTCTTATCAAAGGGTGGATAAAGCAACAGCGAAAGTGACTCCTCCTCTCTCACAAGGTAGCTCCAGGCCGAATGCATAGCCTTCTTGGCTCTTGCAGGATCGGCTCCTCCTGAGATCACACTCCAGGACTGGCTGATGGAATCTATCCTGCATTCATCGCTGTCCTTCGTTCCGAGCTTCGTACCGTCATCATAATATGCTCTTAGATACCATTCCCCATCCCAGGCATGCTCCTCGATGGAGCCAATCAGGGCATTCTGCTTCATCTGTAATTCGTCGGCATAGGTGTGCTCCTGCATTTCACGGCACACAGGAATAAACTCGCCGAGCAGGGTATAGTAAAACCATGCAAGCCAGACACTTTCTCCTTTTCCGCCGATCCCTACCTTATCCATGCCGTCATTCCAGTCTCCGCCTCCCATCAGCGGAAGACCGTGAATTCCGAGGTTCGTTCTGTCTATCGCCTTCTTACAATGTTCATATACATTTTCAGAAAGCTCAGATACCTCCGGAACAAACATCAGACTATGCTGCCCCTCCTCCAATACCGGCCCCCTGATATAGGGCACCTCTTCCCGGAGGATACTCCTGTCCCCTGTGCTTTTTATATAAGCTGTAACGCAATAGGGCAGCCATAGAAGGTCATCAGATATTTTCGTCCTGACTCCTATCCCCATGGGCGGATGCCACCAGTGCTGTACATCTCCTTCTTCAAACTGTCTGCTGCAGGCTGTTAAAATCTGATTTCGAAGCGCCTGTGGCTCCGTAAGGACAAGTGCCAGAGCATCCTGAAGCTGATCCCGGTATCCGTATGCCCCGCCGCATTGATAGAAAGCTGCCCGGGCATTGATACGACAGGCTACGGTCTGATACAGCAACCAGCCGTTAAGCAGGTAATCCACTGCCGTGTCCTTTGTCTTCACCTGTACTGTTCCCAGCATCCTGTCCCAATAAGCCTTTACCTTCTCCAACTCCTGCTCAGCCAAAGCTACACTGGAGTATTGACTCCGAAGGCGCAGAAGCTCCTCTCTGTCTCCGCACTCACCGAGTCCGAAATTTACTGTCTTGCTTTCTCCGGGCGGAATGATGACCGAAATCTGTATAGCACCGCAGGGATCAAGGCAGACTCCGATGTTCTTGGAAAGACGCATCTGTACCCCCTGAGGCTCTGTAAGGTTGTCCTTCTGCCCAAGAAATTCAGCTCTGTCACCGGTAAATCCTATGATAGCTTCACTCGAGAAGAGAAAGGCTGTTCTTTCTTCAAAGCTCATCTTATAGATGTTATTGGCATAAAGACACTGCTGAACCTCATCAAAGGAGGTCCGAATATAAGGATTCGTATGCTCTCTCTGTGTTCCAAGAACCCACTCCACATAACAGGTCAGTCTCAGATACCGCAGCCGATCAGAGTGATTTGTAAGCTTTACCATCCATAGCTTCAGCGAATCCTGTAGCGGTGTAAAAACTGTCATTTCCTGCCCTACTCCCTCCTCCTCATGAAGAAATCGAGAATAGCCAAAGCCATGTCTAACGATATAGGTTCCACGATCTGCTCTCCCCAGGGAGGTGGGGGTCATAACCACTCCTGAGACCTCATCCAATATATAGATTGCCTCAGAGGCCCTATCCGTTACCGGATCATTGGACCAGGAGGTCAGCTTGTTTTCCCTGCTGTTTATACTCCAGGTAAAGCCGGCACCGGTCTCCGATATCTGAAACCCAAAGCTTTTATTCGCAATCACATTGATCCACGGAGCCGGAGGTCGATTGCTTCCCTCCAGAAGGATCTCATACTCTTTCCCATCCTCTGTAAATCCTCCGAAGCCGTTAAAGAATTCTTTCTCCTCCTCTTTCGGAGCACCATTTACCGGCATAGTCGCAAGTTCCACTTCCATATCCTCCTTTGGTGTATACATTGATTGATCAGTAGAATAGGAGGATTTTCCTCCTTAAGCCTCATATTCTTCCAGTGTTTCGAGCAGATTGTCCCTGGCATTCTTAAAATAAATACCGGTTTCATAGGAGAATACCACCCTGGCTACGGTATACAACAGGTCAACCTCCGATTGGGATAGATCATAGGTATGAAGTATGAAAAAGCTTGGCTTATCTCCATCACTATCATAAATCCGAAGCGAACTGGTAAGCTCATTAATCAAATAATCTACTTCCTGAATATATCCGTGAGTTGCATCTGTCAGTATGACCAGATCCACCGGAATCTTATTAATTCTGAGATATTCATATGCCTTCAATACATCTCGTATCATCCGCTCCTCACTGATATCTGAAACCTGCAGTAACAGGATGGGTTGATCTCCTGATATACCAAATCGCCATAAATTACTTTGGTTTTTCTCATTCCGTAGGATATATTCTCTCGGCCCCCGGTGCAGGCTCGACGGATAAAAAATAGGACTGATTAATTCCTGAAAAGCATTTAACTGAAGCTTACTGATTTCCAGATACTTTAACTCGATATCCTTCTGTAGCCGGTATTTTTCAAAAATATCGTCCAAGCGATAAGCTACGCTGAGTTCCTCACCGATCAGTTTTGCATCTTCCTTTGAAGCGCATACCCCTGTAATAAATGCAAGTGTAACCGTCTCTCCCGCATCGAGGCAGAATTCTGCTCGAAGGCTCATAATCGGATCGTTGCAGAAGCCGGAGCGATTGGAGAGGGGTATGCTGTTTACCACTGAATCCGGGTTAGCAAGGGTATTGTTTCTTCCGATGAATCGTTTTCTGTCATTTTCATACTCAAGCTTTCTGCACAGCTTTTTACTCGTACGTAACATATGCAGCACGTATGGCTTCTCGCCGGTGTTCTTACCCCGCCTTTTTGTCAGAAATATCTTCTCCTCCTCCAGAAATTCACTCTCAAGAAAGAGCTTATTAAAGGCAGGATGACTTAATTCATCCAGATGAGTATCATCTACCATCTCCAGATAGCTGGTAATATCGAGGCGTTTTTCCTCCTTGCTATGATTGGTGATGCTCAGCTTCCTAATCTCGATGTCAAGATCAGCGTCTAGACTGATCAGTGTATGGGTAGAGATGTCTCCGTCCTTACGCTTGAACTCAGCTTGGTATGGTGTAAAGATTGTCTCGTATTCCTCAGGCTCCGCCAGAGTGGGATGATAAGCGATGCTCCACAGTTTTCCGTTAGTCTTATCCTTTATATAGATATAGCTTCCTGTGTTGGCATAAATATCTGCTCTAAAACGATAAAGCATTCGGTCCTCATATTTGCTAAAGCCGTCCCCATCCGAGGTAATCATCAAAGCATAACGTCCGTTCGTGAGATAATTCACAGTCGGAACCGCAGGTGCTACCCCATTGATATAACGGGCGCTGTACCCATCCTCCTGAAAGAGCGGCTTTCCAATTTTAATAGTATATCCCCTTTTGGCAAGTGAAATCAGATGTGACTGTCTCTTTTCCTCCAAAAGTACCTCCACGGCCTTTATTATGGGCTCAGCATGAAACCGTTCCCGCAGTATTCCCTGATGCAGGTAATTATTGATGGCTGCCATTATCATTCCCTGGTGATGCGCCATATAAGATCTGACGATGCAATAGGGCGTCATTTCCACAGAATTTGGCAAATTAAAATCTATCGCTTCATAGAAACCATAATCACCAAAAGCCCCCAGCTTCTGCAGCTCCTTTAAATTAGCCAGACATTCCTGATCTACGATATCCAGCGCCAGCATTGTAGCGTAAGGTGCTGTTACCATGGAGTTTTTACGAACGGGCTGCAATCTAATCTTCGGTACGCCAAAAGCTTTATATTGATAATTAGAGTTTAAGTCAAAACGGTAATATTGAGACTCCGAAATCCCCCAGGGGATTCCTACTTCCTTAGCATAGTGTATATGCTGAAATACAGCTGCCTCTGAAGTCTGAGCAAAGACAGAGTCTTCGTATTCCTTGAAGACCAGATTCGGCATCAGATATTCGAACATGGTACCGCTCCAGGATACAAAGCATGGAATTCCCTTGACAATCGTCAGCGGCCTTCCAAGCTTATACCAATGCTTAAGCGGTATCTGTGCCGTAGCAATCGCTAATAGGCTAGTCAGTGCCGATTCCGAGGCCATCAGGTCATAACACCCGGCATCCAGTTGATTCGTATCCATATGATATCCAATATGGAACAGCATCCGTTGATGGTTGAACAAAGCTCCAAAATCGGCATTTGTCAGTATTGTATCTATTGTATGACATAAGCTTCTAACTCTGTTCTGTAAAGCAGCGCCATGCTTTTCCTTTTCTGCAATCATTTTTAGACTGGGACAATCTTTGAGGCTCTCCTCCTTCAGCTTTAGAGTACAGACTTCATTTACCAGCTGATCGACAGTATTTAAGAACTCCTTCGTCCTCCTGCATCCCTCCGCATCGACAGACTTGTGCGGGAAGCTTTCCTTCCGGCTTAGCTCTTCTGTCATGCTACCCCAAATCTCAGTAATATCTGCAATAAAATCACCAATGGTGCGATAATTCTCTTTTAATTCATGTACTTTATGATACCCCTTCTCCTGTGTAAGCTCCATACAGCTTTGCCAAAGGAGATATTTTAACTCGCTGATTAAGGCCGGAGAATACAGAGGCTGTTCCAAAAGCTTCTGAAGTCCATTCTTCAACGTAAGCAGATGACCGAGGAAATTGCCGCTGTCTACCGTAGAAATATAAGCCGGATTCAGTACCTCAAGTGTAGTAATATGATACCAGTTAAAGAGATGTCCCTTCCATTTCATCAATTTCTTGACGGTATCCATCAACTGCTCCACTGACTGTATCGTTGAGCTCGCTGTCTCAAAGCCGAAATCCCACGCAGAGAGAATTGCAAGAAACTGTAGTCCGATATTGGTCGGTGATGTCTTATCACTGATTTTCTCCGCTTGAAACATCTGACAATTATCCGGACATAGGAAGTGATTCTCTTTGGTCGAGAAGGCCTTGAAGAAACGCCAGGTCCTCCTTGCAGTCTCAAGCAACAGCTCGGTGTCCTTCGGCTGCTCCTTTCTGCTGACACCGGGCTGACTGATCTCATAAGCAATCAGATAGGCAAAGGTCCAGATCAGACAGATGACTGCTGCCAGAAGCTTTCCTACCACACTGCCCGGAATCGTCAAAACAAGCAGGAAAAGCAGGATTGCCGGAACGATGGAGCTGATCATCGTAAGAAAGTAACCTCTTTTTGTGTTGATGATGGAGGAATCCACTGCTTCTGAAGTATTCCATCGCAGTAAATTCCTCCTGCTGATATAAAGCCGATACAAGGTTCTAAGCATTGCATCTGTTGCAATATAGGCTCGATAGGGTGTAAATGCAAATTCCAATAAAGCTCTCTTGATCATGATTGATAATGCCTTTAGAAAGCCCTTGTAGACCAGCGCCAGCTTCGGTCGAAACAGCTTCTGGGCCGATGTCGCAACAATCAGAACAACCAGCCCGAAGATATCCGTAAAGAACACGGGTACAATCCAAAGATACCAGGCCTGGGGGTATATTATATAGCTGAGCAGCAGTAATAGCGTCTTACTAAGTGGCACCATACTTCGCCTTAGATTGTCAATTACCTTCCATTTCGCTAGAGCACAGAGCGTCTTTCCGTCTGCAGTTTTTTTGAAGAAGAGCCAGGGCAGCAGCTGCCAGTCGCCTCTGATCCAACGATGCTCCCTCTTTGCAAAGGCGACCACGCTGGTGGGGAAGCTGTCCATCACCTTGGCATTACTGGAAAAAGCCGTCCTTGCATAACAGCTTTCAAATAGATCATGACTTAGAATCCTATTTTCCGGAACCTTCTTATGCAGAAGCTTATGAAAGGCTTTCACATCATAGATGCCCTTTCCGATATAGATTCCTTCATTAAAAATATCCTGATAGATATCCGAAACCACGGCACCATAATGAGCCAGACCGGATTCACCTCCGAATATCTTGGCAAAGGAGCTTCCTTTTCTGTCAACGATATGATTTCTAACCGAAGGCTGGATGATGACATAGCCTTCTCTCACCTTCTGATTTGCTTCATCTAGTAGTGGTTTGTTTAGCGGATGGTCGATGAGTCCGACCAGTTTGGCTGCATTATCACGAAGCAGATTCGTATCAGCATCCAGGGTTATGACATATCGGAAGCTTCTTAAGCTGTCCTCATCGCAGAGAAGGAAGGAATAACTGGTTTCCTCCAGGGCACCACCGCATAGTAAATGATTGAACTCCTCCAGTTTTCCTCTCTTTCTCTCCCATCCCATATAACAATTCTCGGAGGGATTCCACAGGCGTCTTCTGATAAAGAGGGAAAACCTTTGATGCTCAGATGGATACTGCTCATTCAGTCCCTTAATACGAAGAACCATAGCGGCTTCAATCTCTTCATCCTTGGGTAGGAATTCCTCCTTCGAATCCTCATAATCCACCAGAAGGGCAAAATACAGATTGGACTGACGATTTGCCAGATAATGCTTTTGTAGCCTGTTCAAATGCTCGAGCCCCTGCTCCACGGACGATACAATCACCGGCATGACGACAAAGGTTCTTGCCTCCTCCGGTATCTCTGAAAGATAGTTTAGGGAAGGTATCTTTTTTACCATGATGTTTCTAGTAAAGATGAAATTATTCAATTCCAATGCTATTCCGAGTAGCACTGGCATGGAAGCCAAAAAAATCACTACATAAGAACCTGCATTCCTTACCTTGCCAAGAACTGATACAGCATAGCAAAGCAGTCCAAACATAAGAAGAAAGATCAGAAACAGTGAGGAAAAGTAAAGATACCCTTTCATGTTTATTTTTCGTTTTAATATCCTAGGTTCAGACCGACCTAGTATTCTTGCCTTCAGGATCGGATAACCCTTACCCAGCAGATAGGAACCCACATGCTTGGGGCAGTGAAGATCGGTTCGGCCTTCTTCGGCAAGTGCCAGACACGTATCCGCTATCTTTTCTTCATAGATCTTATATCTGAGAGACAGCTTTACAATTACACCCCGATACATACCCTTTGCTTCCGAATCCATCCTCTGATAGATTCCCTCGGGGTCCTTCCCCAGGATACGCTCCAGATAGGAATATTCTTCAAAGAATTTTTCTTCATCCAGTTCATTGATGTCCCTCAGACTGACGATCAAAGCACGTATATGAGTCTCCAGACAGGATTCAATCCTCCCCTCCTCCTGATAGATATCATTGGCATGAAGCTTCTTTCCTGCTGCCGCAAAATGATAATCCAGATATCGCTGTATCGATACCATATCAAAGGACATATTCTTTAGAAGATAGAGAACATGCGCATGAAAGGATGATATTTCCTGATCGGGTTTTAGAAAGCAGATACAATTCTTTTTATTCGTTTTATACTTTTTACCTGTATACTGACTGATATCGCTAAGCAACGCCGAAATATCAGCTACTTCCTGTCCGGATTCCAGCTTTTCCTTCAGAAAACGGTCCGCATCTGATTTTATCTGAATGAGTCTTAGGATTTCACCCGAGATTTTAATAATTTCCTCCAGCAGGCAAAAACCGAGCATCTCCGGAAGGACCCATATCTCCTTGTCAGTCAGTGCAATCTTCTCCTGGTAGGCCTTCAGCATAACAGAGATGTTCTCTTCACTGATATGTCCGTTGCAGAGAGCTACCATCTTCTTTGCAACTATATAAATCCTTGGAAATCCTCGGTATTGCTTGGTCATCAGGATGGGCAGGACGGCATAGCTGGTTCCGGAGGTACGTACCTTCTTAATCTCCCGGTACATCATCTGGAAGTTATCAAACAGCCACCTGGCAGCAGGTATGAGGGAAAGAATATCACTCGAAATCTCAGAGATACTGTCCCTGATTTTATTCAGCTTCTTATAGGCAATCTGGTTATAGTCATCCAGGACAAAGCTGTATCTAATCAGCTTAACCTGATCATGGCATTCTGCCAGCTTAAGCATCTGATTTTGCCAATCCTTCGGGCATAGATTCTCCTCCTCTTTCCCCAAAGCTTCATGGAAATCCACTCTTTTACCAAAATGACTGAATCTGTAATAAAGCAGCAAAAGAATGAATCCGATCAAAACCAACAACAGCATCAGAACTATGATCTGAATCAGATTATTTATGTTAAACGCTCCATTTGAAAAGATAAGCAATGCTTTGTTCCTCCTTTTATAAGGTTTTTCATGAAGAAGAACCATAAAAATTACACAGTTATATATTGTGCCATTTTTATGGTTCTTATTAATATTTTTCAGAAAGTGTCAGCTTTGTTTACACTTCCCTACAAATTCTATAGAATAAAGAGTCCGCGATCCCAAAGCAGTTATTCGCTATGTGGAGCTTTTCTATAAATCGACTCAAAGGTCTTTCACATAGAAAAAGCCCTGTTTTGTCAGCGAAACAGGGCTTAGTGGGGGTATACAAAACAATTCATATAAAATCTATATAAAAATTATTCTGCATATTCATATTATATTATTTTACGTTCCAATAAGTCAGAAGACTTTCTGATGCTTTCCCTGGTCTTCGTGAAATCGTAATTCATGAAGCCGGAAGCCTCCTCTTCCTTATCGGTTCTATACTTGAAGTTTATGTTCTTAAGAAGCAACTCCAGATGCTCTGCAAAAGTAATCAGACTACATGCATAATCAGTCAACAAATACGGGTTTGTGCTGAGCTCGTTATTCAAAAGTGCTTTCTCCAGCTGATAGGAGGTTTCCGCCAACCCACCGGCACCGATATTGCCAAACATCTTCTGAAGTGTCTGTGTTATAGATCGAAGCCCTTCATATTCCTGCGCCATCACCATTGATTGAAGAATGGGCAGCTTAGATTTAATACTCTTTAAAATAGACAAGAGTGCTTGCGTGTAATTTTGAATGTTCCCAAGAAAATAACGAATTCCTGCGTCAAAATCAATCTCAGGAACACAGTCAAACATCTCCTGTGTTACTCTTCCTCCCATGTACTATCCCCCTGTACTAAGATATAACACCTATTAAATACCATATATTGTAAGCTAGCTAAATAATACCACGATATGGTGTAATTGTAAACATAATTTATTTGTTAAATATAGGCTTTTTTACCTAGTATTCATACTTTTGTCCACAAAACATGTCTTTCAGGTGCAATTCTTCCCTTCCATGAGCATTATGTTGAATATTCGACATAATTCTCATAACCTGCTATATATATCGGAGAAAAGTAATATTAGCACTAGCATAATTATAAAAAATGTTGTATCATGAAGCTACATTTTTTTAAGAAGCTTGCAGAGCAAGTCTTTGAGATTAGCTTTGCAGACTTTTAAGCTTTGTGAAGCAAGCTTTTCTCTTGTAGAATAAGCCATTATAGCGTGACAGACAGATCAATAGGATATCTAGGAGGTATAACGTGGAAAAAGAAATCGTTATTGTGCTTGACTTTGGAGGTCAATACAATCAGTTAATTGCCCGCAGAGTCAGAGAATGCAATGTATATTGCGAAGTTCTGCCGCATACAACAAACCCTATGCGGATTAAGGAATTGTCACCTAAGGGAATTATTTTTACGGGTGGACCGAACAGTGTATATGATCCGGAAGCTCCCTCCTGTGACCCCTCTATCTTCTCTATGGGAATCCCGATTCTCGGAATCTGCTACGGCTGCCAGTTGATGACCCAGCTACTGGGCGGAAAGGTATCCAAAGCTCCGCTACGTGAATATGGAAGAACCGAGTTGAACGTAACCACTACCTCAAAATTATTTCAATCGGTATCCGAAAATACAATCTGCTGGATGAGCCATACCGATTATATCGAGCAGCCTGCAGACGGCTTTGAAATCATCGCCAGATCCGATTCCTGCCCTATTGCTGCCATTGAAAACCCCCAGAAAAATCTTTATGGTGTCCAATTCCATCCGGAGGTAGTTCATACACCGGAAGGTACACAAATGCTTCATAACTTCTTATACCAGGTATGCGGCTGCTCCGGTGACTGGGTAATGTCCTCCTTTACCGAAGAGATGGTAAAAACTCTGAAAGAAAAAATCGGAGACAAGAAGGTGCTTTGTGCATTATCCGGCGGTGTAGATTCCTCTGTCGCAGCGGTTATGATCAGTAAGGCAGTCGGCAAACAGCTGACTTGTATCTTTGTTGATCATGGTCTGCTTCGCAAGAACGAGGGTGATGAGGTGGAGCAGGTTTTTACAACACAGTTCGATGTGAACTTCGTCCGTGTCAACGCACAGCAGCGTTTTTATGATAAACTGGCGGGAGTATCCGAGCCGGAACAGAAGAGAAAGATTATCGGTGAGGAATTCATCCGCGTCTTCGAAGAAGAGGCTAAGAAGATCGGAACCGTGGACTACCTGGTACAGGGAACCATATATCCCGATGTCATCGAAAGCGGTCTCGGCAAATCCGCTGTTATCAAGAGCCACCACAATGTAGGCGGTCTTCCCGATTATGTGGATTTCAAGGAAATTATCGAACCCTTACGAAACCTCTTCAAGGATGAGGTAAGAAAGTCCGGTCTGGAGCTTGGTATCCCCGAGAAGCTGGTCTACAGACAGCCCTTCCCTGGCCCCGGTCTTGCCATCCGTATCATCGGTGATGTGACTCCCGATAAGGTCTCTATTCTTCAGGACGCAGATTATATCTATCGTGAAGAGATAGCAAAGGCGGGCTTAGATCGTTCTATCGGACAGTACTTCGCAGTATTAACCAATCTTCGAAGTGTAGGCGTTATGGGCGATGAACGAACCTATGACTACACTGTTGCCTTACGAGCAGTAACTACCACAGATTTCATGACCGCAGAATTTGCTGAAATCCCCTGGGATGTGTTAGGCAAGATTTCTAATAGAATTGTCAATGAAGTAAAACACGTCAATCGTATCTGCTACGACATCACCGGTAAGCCCCCGGCAACCATCGAGTGGGAGTAGTAAAAAAGATAATATGTAGTATATATAGTGACAGCTAGTCTATCAGACTAGCTGTCATTTTTGCATTATATATATTTACAGAAGTCGAAGTACACTTTTACAAGCACGAATGTTATAATGAAAATGATAGTTGGATATTTATGGGGAGGAAGAAAATATGAAGCGGAAACTATTAATAGGAATCTTAGTTGTTTTGATAGCTGTTTAATTTATACCAATTAAATACTATTATAAAGACGGAGGTACAGTCGAATATCGTGCAATTTTATATAGTGTCACTAATTATCATTCTATATCTTCAGATGGTGGATATGATACAGGAATTGAAGTTAAGATTTTAGGTAAATCAATCTATGATAATACGACATTTGACAATTAATCAATAATAAGACTACTCTATGTGGCTTAATTGAATAGTAGTGCAAAAAATATGCGTAAACCCCATAGATTAATGAAAATATCAGGACTTACACATAATTCTTTTAAAATAGAACTAAGTTCTTATTTGGTAAATTATTTTATGTACTATACAAATACAATGAAACTTATTAATTTCATTATTGTTAAAAACTATAATTTTTTTATGTATATAGGAGGTACAATAGATGGTTAAAGTAAAAAAATTAAAACCAGTTATATATATTTTTTTTCTAACTTTTTCTATTGTAATAGCAATTATTTTTGTATATGTATATAAAAGAACAAAAGCTGAAGAAATAGTAGACTTTAAGAAATTCTTATTTGAAAATAAAATTGAACTTGATAAAACAGCACAAAATCTTATGTTATTAGACATCCAAAACCTAACTATTTATATGGATTCCAATGAGATACTGGCATATGATGATGGGAAACCCATAAATATAAACGAATTATTGTCAGACGAAGAAATTGTAGATAATATTAAGAAAATATTTAAAATCTCCAATATAGAGTATATTGACAAGTGGGATGGATATATAGAGTATGGATTTTATGATAATAATTTTCAATATGGGCTTTCATATACTTATGATAAGAATAAGTTGCTTGGTTATACATACATAAAATACCTAGGAGATAACTGGTATTATTGGTTCATATCAATGCCAGATGATAATATGTATTAGTTTTATAGAAAGTAACAAGGAGAAAACGGAATGCTCTAAAGGCTTTTGACAGAAATCAAAGTGTTAGAGCTTTTTTGTCAACCATTTGACGGGCTATTTGCCGTTAGCGATAAAAAACATCTCCCCAAATTTGGATCGTAATATCAATATAACTGTGACAGCTTAACGTGATGATCTTGAGTTGATTGCACCGAAAATCTATTGACAAACACAGACTATTGAGATAGTATAGACTATATCAATAGTCCAAGGAGGGGTTCTTGTGAAAGAAAAGCTTTTTGAAAGTGAAGCTAAGGTGATGGATATTATATGGGAGAAAAGTCCGATTTCGGCAAAAGAAATTAGTTTGATTGCCGCCGAAACGATTGGATGGAACAAAAACACCACCTATACAGTAATTAAAAAGCTGGAGACAAAAGGATTTATTCAGCGTGAAGATCCGGGCTTTATTTGCACTCCTCTTGTATCACAAAATCAAATACAAAAGGTAGAAGCTGCTTCTCTTGTAAAGAAAGTGTTTGGGGGATCTCGCAAGGCTTTGTTTTCCGCTTTGCTTGAGGATGAGCCTTTATCTGAAGAAGAAATCAATGAGTTGCGTAAGCTGATTGATAATAGGTGACGGTTATGGTACAGGAAGTATTCTATTGGATATTCAATATGAGCATAACAGCAGCTATGACCGGTGTGCTTATTATGCTCGTCAGACTGGTAAAAAAGATTCCGAGAAGACTTACGGTGTTTCTTTGGGTAATCCCTTTTCTGCGAATGACGTTTCCATTTGGATTGAACAGTCCTTATAGTCTGATGTCATTATTATCCAAAATCACCACAAAAACTATCGTTATGTATCAGCCGACTGATGAAGTGGCTTTTTCAATGATGAATAGTGTTATGGCAGCAGATACGTATTTCCCGATAACTTATAAAGTAAATATTCTTGAAAATATATTTAGCGTGGCTTCTGTTATATGGATAATTGTTTCTTTGGCTATTCTTCTGATGTTGGTGGTTACATACTTTACAACGATTAATGAAATCAAAGATTCAACGCATCTGAGAGACAATATTTATCTTTCGGAGAAGATCATATCTCCTGCGGTATATGGCATTGTAAAACCTAAGATTATTTTGCCTGCATCTTATAAAGATAGAGATATCGATCTTGTTATACTACACGAAAAAACACATATACACAGTTTCGATAATCTGTGGCGAATTATAGCGTTGGTAATTGTCGCAGTACATTGGTTCAATCCACTTTGCTGGCTGTTCTTAAAAGGATTCCTCACAGACCTTGAATTGTCTTGCGACGAGCGTGTTCTTATAAAGCTGGGTGCTAATCGTGCAAAGGAATATGCATTATCATTGTTAGAAAGCAGACAAGGAGCAACCGTAGTGGCTTCCGCTTTTGGTGGTGCAAAAATACGCACACGAATCGAAAACATACTGTCTTTTCAGAAGTTGACTTGGCTTTCGCTCACGGTATTTGTAGCATTGATCGGTGCCATTTTCTATGTATTACTGACAAATGCAGGATGAAAGGAGAATAAATATGAAAAACAAACTGTTTAACAGATATTATCTGCTTTCTTGCATCGGTGTTTTGATCGCCTCGTATTATCCTTTGTCAATGGGTGTTCGAGTAATTACCGATATGATTGTTCATGGGACTGTGCTGAATGAAAACTATCCCAAATATATCATTCCGTACACTCCAATGTGTATTGCAATCATTATTGGTGTTCTTTTGATGCCTTTGTGTATCAAACTATTTAAGAAATTTGCTCTTGCCGGCGGTGCTTCCATAGCAACAGCTGTGTTCTTTGCAATCGAATTACTATTTGAGCAGAAAGTTGTCGTATCAACAGCAGAAACCGTTACAAAACTTGAAGATTGGCAGATGTTTATGTGTTATATCCCTCCGGAGGGATGGGGCGAAACCGTAAGTACATACAAGACACAAACAGCGGTTGATATTTTGATGGGAGATTATAATCCCGCGTTCAAGCTGCACTTTTACATTATTTCTGTTGTATTGATTATTACAATCCTTAACTGCTTGTATGGCTTCGGACAAATGGTAAAGAACGGTGATAAAAAGCGTCTCAAATCTTTGATTCTACAGTCGGTTTGTTCTTTTGTGTTCCTCAGCCTTTGTATCCTCGCCTGCTTTACGGCGTTTTGGAGAGACGGAAGTATTCAAGTGTCTCCGTTATCAGCAACCTTGATGTCCGTGTTCTTTGTGCTTTTGGGTGTAACCGTTGGCGTATTTGTGGGCTCGTTCCTTTTGGAAAAACGGAAGTTCGTTTCGATTTGGATCCCGTCGATCGCTGCTTCTGTGATGACGCTCCTTATGTATATAGGCGAAATGATCCTACTCAACGGATATTTGTATAGCTTTGGTACCGGATTCTTATTCAGCAGCATCCCCGGAATCGTTCTTGCGCCTGTAGATTTATTAATCATCGTGGCATCGGGTTGTATAACAGCACTGATATTTGCTTTGCTGAATGGCTGTCGGATATTCTCTAAAGAGGGGTGATATGATGAAAAAGAAAGGTCATACTATTACACTTTCTGTTATTGGTGCAGTAGTTGCTCTTGTGCTGATCTTTTTTGCTGTCGTAGTTTTCAGTGGTAATCAAATTTCGATTGCCCGTTGTGTCGTAACAGAAAACGGTAGTCTATATATGGTGTTCGATGACAGACCGGTGCTTTTGAGTTATAACGAGAGCACTGATTACAAAACCGGTGACAAACTACTGATTGTTCATCAATCCGCTTTTGCTGAGAGCTATCCCGAACAAACAAGAGCATACCTCATTATAAAGATTGGCTCCGGCTCAGAAAAGGATATTCCGCAAAAAGCGATTGATGTATTGATTGAAACCGGCAACTACAGCATTTCAAACGTCGGCGGTGCTGATGGTCCCCAAGCGACTTATAGCACTGTACAGGTCCTGGAAACAATATCGGATACGCAGGAATCTTCCTATCGGGTAGGTGTTGCTTTAGCCGGAACTGATTTTTCCTCTATGGGTCAGATTCTGACAGACAAAATTGCGCAAGAATGGAACACCTTTGATAGCATGACCAAAGAACAGCAGCTTGCGTCAAATAAGCTCTGGGGGACTGTCGGTATTCAAACTGATACATGGAATGAATGTGAAGAAACAATCGGCTTTAATGTATATAATCCTCTTGAATCACTTGACTGGCTCAACAAGACCGGGTATTTTGGAATGGAGAGCACCGATCCCGGTACTCCGGCAACGCATGTGATAGCAACTGCTTACGCTACACAAACTACCGATAGGACTATAAGCGAAATAAATATTACCGCGGGATACAATAATGATAGCGTTCGAGTCACGTTAACAGCAACATTTTCTGCAAATGCAGGAACGTTAACTACCGGTAGCGTCTGCAATGGATATGCCACTTACGAGCAAAATACCGTGACTACAGGATCTGGCATTCCGGCTTTGATCGTAACCACTAACGAAACAAATAACACCGAATACTACAACGGAGACTATTTTGATCCTACCGCCTACTGGGTGAAAGATAATGTGTTTTACACTCTTCGTGTATTCGGAGATGAAACAGATAAGGCTGAAATTCAAGCTACCCTTGACCGAATCCTTGAGGAACTTTAACTTTAGGAACGATCGCGTAAAGCTCCAAGCCATAAAAAACAGAGGAAAGACTTCGCCGAGAGCTTGCTCTCGAGGGGAGTCTTTTCTCTGTTTTAGAGGGCGCCAGCCCGCGTGCTGACAGCTGCATAGCGGCTGGCAGTTATGGCTTGGTGATTGAAATACAGAGATATGACTTCACCGAGAGCTTGCTCTCGAGGGGAGTCTTTTCTCTGTTTTAGAGGGCGCCAGCCCGCGTGCTGACAGCTGCGTAGCGGCTGGCAGCTATGGCTTGGTGATTGAAATACAGAGATATGACTTCACCGAGAGCATTGCTCTCGAGGGGAGTCTTTTCTCTGTTTTAGAGGGCGCCAGCCCGTGTGCTGACAGCTGCGTAGCGGCTGGCAGCTATGGCTTGGAGATTGATACTACTTATTATACTTCCCAATCGCTCCAAAATCATATGTTTTGTCATAGATCGGATTACTTGAGATAAAATGAATTATTACCGGCGTATCATCCAGATATGGGGCATTTTCGAATAAAAATCTGTCTGCTTGGCGCAAGGCTTGAAGTGCCGTAGGCATTTCTTTATAGAAAATTTTATTTCTGATAGAAGCATTTCCTGCTACATCCTTACTATCCACCAGCACTTCTCCTAGTAAGATGAGTCCATTTTTATATTGTTCCCAAGCAATCTTAACTTCATCATGCATAGTTGTAATTTGATCCTCAGCATAACGTGCTGCCACAAATACAAAAAGCTCCGCCGTGATATCCGAATGCGTAATCGTATATTTTCTGTTCCTCACAGGCTCATATGGAGACATTGTATCCCGATATTGTACAAATACCTTTTGCGGGTTAAGCGTTTTCACATTCCAAACCTCTTACCTGGTTTTACTAATATACTATTCAGAGAGTGTAAAATAGCTCACCGTTATATTGATATCCGGTGTCCTGGAGCTATTGCGATTAATCTCTATGATTGTAAATCCATTCTTTTCTTTTCTCAAGCCAGGTTTTCAGATATTCTACATTTGCCAGGTAAGTACTGTCGGGTATCTCGCGTTCATACTTACTATATACTTTTGTCATTTCCCAATAGGTATCGCTATAGTTTCTTTCAAAGGCGGCCAAATACTGAGTAGTCAGCTGATCAATCACTCCGTTTTCAGCATACAGCCGTTCAAATTCTGATTCCACTGCAGTAAACTTATCTGCAATCAGCTGTTGAAAGAAATCCTGTTTCATCAGAACCTGATACCACCCGTCCATAGCCCAAAAACCTTGCGTACTGTCTCCTGAGCCATTGCCATAGGTAACACCGTCGATTATTGCATTGTTATATATATAATACGGTTCATGCTCATATACCGTTGATATATTGCCCATTGAGAGATCCATGTCCCAGACAGGTCCTGCATACAGCTTGCCGCCTTTGACATAAAAGTAATTGGAGTCAAAGGAATAGTCTATATTCTTGAATAATTCTTCGAACACATACATGGCTGCAAAGGATTCTAAATCTATGACCTGTTCCATTTCTGATTGTTTCCCTGATTTCATAGCCTTTTCCGCTGTGTTCAGGAAATTAATCAGAGCAGCCCTCTGTTCCTCCGTCACTTCATCCGCATCCGGTGACTTAAACTCAAAATTAAGCTGATAGACCGGAGATACAAACATTCCCTGGGATAGCTCCTCTACATAGGCACATCTCTCAAACAGGAATTCATCCTGGCTAATATCGATATCAACCCGGTTTTTTCCGTCAGAGACAGGTTCCGATAACAGATAAACCCCTTCATATACTCCGTCAATATAAAGCTCGATAAAGGAGGCTTCCAGCGTAGTCGGTAGACCCAAACAATCGGCAAAATCATACGCAAGCTTATTTCTCAGCATCGTCTTATCAAAGTGATTTGCTAAAAGGCACCACTTTTTACCCTCGCCCATACCTAGAACATCTTTCTTTGATGAAAGCTTAATATTATAGGGCTTTTTATCTGTATTTGCTGTTGAATTACCCCTGATACAGATGGTAGCTTCCGTATCTGAGATGGTTTCATACTCTCCGCCTGTACTGTCCAGAATGGTAAGCGACACCGGCTGATACTCTTCTGTAAACACTTTAAGATAAGGGGTCTCCAGAACATCGACTACTGCCTTCTCCTGTGTAGCGTTACTATTTTTATACACGGCAAATTCAAACATGCTATATCCATATTCCGTTCCACGTTTGATCCCCTGCCATTGGATATATCTTGCTGTCACTTCCTGAAATGAATAGTCTTTGCTGCCGGGTGCTCCATTCTTTTCATCTATAATCATTGTCCAATTCGTATTATCCTCAGAGACAGAGACACAATACTCTATACCGTATGCATTTTCCCAATCAATACGGATATAGCCAAAGGTCTCAGATTTTCCGAGATCGATCTGAAAACTCGCATTATTCTCATAGGTAGAAGACCACCTTGTATCCATATTTCCGTCCGTCAGATAAGATGCTCTAAAACTGTCTGCTTCACAGCAATCAGTCATAACCTTTTTATCCAGAGCAAGATTCTGTGAATTCGATTTATTTTGAATATTTGCCGTAGTGATATAGATTCTCGGTATATCACCCTGCGAGAAGTATGGCTTTGTTGCTTCCGTCTCCGGTGCCTTATCCTCCGTCGAAGCATTTTCCGTACCTTTGATGGGTTGGTCTGTAATTTCTTCCGTCGAATTATGCCTCAACATCTCCTCCGAAGACCGAACAGATAAATTTGCACTGCATCCACTAAAAATTATGGCTACCAAAACACAGCCTAAGCCTCTTATAATCGCATTTCTCATAGTTAATCTCCCACTATTCTTATCCTTAGTACCTATATCCCATATAGGCTTCAGTGTAAATTATAGCCCACTATGCTCAGGTTTACAATTGTCATCTTGTAAATATTGGTAGGAATCGATAGCCAACAGTCCCTTGCATACTCTGGCACCTACTCCCCTGGCATACTTTGGCATCTCTTGTATATTATAACATAATTATTGACAAACGATAATTTCTCTCATATAATTATCGTAAAACAATAATTTTGGAGGATATTTACTATGAAAAAGCTGGGAAGATTTCTGATACTGGAAGGTATCCTTTCCATTGGATTGGCTTATCTCATGTACTATGTTGCCTTACTCACTAGCTCTATGGAAATATTATACCTACCCTTTGATTGGCTTGGAATAGGTTTACGTAGGCTTTCCCTATCCTCGTCCATAGGGAACATGCTTGCTCTGTTTTTCTATGGCATGCTTTGCCTCTCTCCGGTTCTGTATCTTCTTTTCAAGAAAAAAAGAAGCGGACTTGTAAAGATAGATTTACTGCTACCGGTCATCAGCCTCTTTTGCTTTTATATGCTCTATCACTTTATCAATCCGGGCCTCATGCTTCAATGGATTCCTCAGCAGCTGACCGATCCATCCTTCCTCGGGATGATCAAATTAGCTTTTGTCATCATCTTCTATTCCCTCTGCCTTACCTACTTCATGCTGCGTATGCTGGGAATACTGACCCCCATTGAGCATGAAGAGCATCCGCAATTTCTTACGAAAGGATTGCAGCTGATTCTTGAAATACTCTCAGCACTGTATACCTTCCTGATCGGTTACTTCTCTACCTTTGAGCTTTTTGCTGACTTAACTAAATATTCAGTCAAAACAGGTACCGAGTCCGTATTTGCAGCAGCCTTTCCAGCTCATGGGAACTCCTTCCTCAATCAGTTTGTCACCATTTTTAGTTATTTGCTTCGATGTCTGCCGGTGGTCCTGACAATTAATATCCTGGTCGCAGGAGTCCTACTGATCAAAGAGATGGCATTGCACCATATGAAGGCCGAAGAATATCAGGCTGCCGCAAGGCTGAGTAATGCCGGGAAGAAGGCTGTCTATGTAACCGTCTTCAGTAATCTAGCTTTGAATGTGACCCAGTTTCTTTTATCCAATCAGCTGAGTGATACCAACTTTAGCCTAAGTATCACCTTGTCTCCGTTGATCATTGCCTTTGGTGCCATGATCCTTGCCGGATATTTTAAAGAAACCAAGGAGCTGCATGAAGACAATGAAATGATCATATAGGGGTGGTGTTTATGGCTATACAGATACATCTGGAGGAGAAATTAAAGGAACGTCGTATGACCTCAAAGGAGTTGTGCAGGCTGGTCAATATTACAGAGGCTAACCTGTCCGTTCTTCGAAGCGGTAAAGCTAAGGGCGTTCGATTTTCAACCCTGAATAAGATATGTTATTATCTGGGATGCGATGTCGGAGATATCCTATCCTGTGACGGGAACTTAGAGGAGGACGAAGATGAAGAATAATTACAAGAAGAGAATAGCACTATCCATCCTATTACTGCTGTCGACCTGTCTTCTGAGCGGATGTCAGCTGGCGCAGAAAGACAGTTTGACAGCTCACGAAGCAGAAAAAATGTGTGGTATTTTCATAACGATTGGACTCGATACCTCAAAACTTTATATGGAACAGCTTAAGAATACATCATTCAAGATTAACAGCCAGGGAGATTTAGAAATCCAACCCATGAGCCCTTCCACTATGGAGATTGAAGGTACGATGACCGGAGACGGTCATGTGACATTTGGAGAGTATCAGGGATATTATATGGGTTTAGAAGAAGTGACTGACAGCAAAGGTGAGAAATATTCTTCGAGTTATGCAGATCCCGGTTTTTATGATGTAAAAAGCGCCTTTAATGATAAGGAGGACGGGACTGAGATCAGCTTTGAGGGAACCCTTGCCATCAATAGAAATGCAGAAAAAATTATTCATATGAATCCTGTCTATCAAAGGCAAGATGGAAGCATCTATACCATATTGGGGCAAAGCATGGGTTATTCAAGCAGCGGCAATGCTTCGGGTATGGTTTTATCGCAGACCTTCTCTAATGCAACCACCTCCAGCGGCAGTAGCCGCTCCACCAGGAAAGAGAGTACCTCCTTCAAAGTGAGTATAGCAATGTTGGATGCAGCCAGGCAAATTATCATTAAGGAAATGAACAATAGGGATGAGCTGATTAAAATCACCGAGTATTATCCGGACAGTCCCGAAGAATATGTAGTAGATCCAAAAACCTATTATATTCTCGTTGAGGAACGTAATAATAACAAAACCGATAACATAAAGCGATATGTCTATAATTTTGAGAGTATTGACCTTAAAGATTATTATGTCGCGCATACCTGCCACTTTCCGGGAGAAGATGATATCATCGGTGTAAAGAGTATTCATTTTATTAATCAAAAGCTCCCGAAGAAAGAATAATCAACCGACAGAGTAATTCCATTATGAAATTAGTAATACGAAATAAATCAATGCCCTGCTTTATAGTGAAGATTTCTCATTCACAAGATAGCAGGGCATTTATTCAGGTTTGATAATTTATTATGAGTCTATGTCTGAATAAGTATTTTATTTATATTTAATAGTAATACCTGTGATTGTCTGTATATATACTGTGGATGCGGGTACCGTCTGTTTCGTAGCTTTATCTACATAGCTCTTAACACGAACAACAAGCACCTGATTTACTGAGACATTCTTAAGGATTACATCCTTGTTGGGAGAAAGAGATGACCATCTCGCTCTGTTTAAATCCAGCGTTGTATTCGGTTCCAGTACTGTATACTCGTAGGTCTTTCCGGTACTATCCAATACCTTAAGCGTTGAATTGGTCAGGTTGACTGTCCCTGAGAAGCTTGGCTGTGCCGGAATAACAACAACTCTGCTGGAGGATGCCGCCTTTTTCTCTGTTGCCATAACACGAAATTCCAGTGTCGTTGCTGCAAAGGGTGATGCATAGGTTGCATTTGTGTACGAGGTAATTCCCCCAAAATAATATATGCTGAGGCTGTTCGTTTTATCCGGAAGGATAACAGGAAGCCAACTACTCGAAGGTGTTCTGTACTGCATTCCGGCCTTCAGTCCTGTGATACTCAGCTTACTGCCGTCCATCTTAACCGAAGGAGCTGTAGGTCTTTTGGAAACCTTGACTGTTACTATTTTACCTGCTCTTCTGGTAGCGATGGCTTTTGTCCGAAAGTTAATTGTAGCACCTTTGATTTCCATCGGTTTTGTATTCATTGTGCCACTGACACCTAAGGTTATCCATGGGCCGCTCTTTCCCTTCTGATACTCAATTGGTATCCCTAAGGTATTTGAATATGTAATACTACCGCCTGATAAAGTAACTGAGATATCCTTCGTAGGCTCTGCCATCAAAGTAACCTTCGTTGCTACAGTGCTATTATTGGTTTTCAAATAGACATAGGTTTCCTTCGTCTGTAAAATTGAAGAAAGGTCAACTATGGAGCCGGAATCCTCGAGGCTTTCCCAAGTCTTCTGATTATCTAAGCTCAGATATACTCTTCCTGAGTTTAAGGATGCATCCAAGAGCTGTGTCTCATAATTGATTGTATAATTCACAGTTGATGCCCTTGCAGTTACCGGTGCTTTTACCAGTGTAAAAGTCACGGCCAGTGCAAATATAATAGCAGTATATCTCAGTAAATATATCAGCCTTCTATCTTCGTTCCTATTCTGCTCCTTTGCCATCCTTGATTACCCCTTCCTTACTTCAAACTGTATTCATCAAATTAGCACTATAATATTTTTTACTAAGGTATCAAAAGTTGCCTTGAATACCTGAATTAATTATATTATAGTATTTATCGTCATATCCCGCAAGCTTTAACAGTTAATTATACGAATATTAAGGTAATCGTAAGAACTTACAATCCTAATGTAAATAGAATATCGCTTTATCTGATAACCTTCTCTGCTTCTGATAAATCTGCCTCAGGTAGACATTCCTTCACTCTCTGAAGAATCCTTTGCTTCGCTTCTGAAGAACTGATATGATAAGCAGAACGAACATAATCCTCACCAAACAATCTCTCACTGATGCAATAGTTCGCAACCGGCCAGCCATATTCTTCATTCCTTTTATTGCTCCTTCGGCGGAAGCTTCTTACCGTAAGATAGGTCTGCATCTGCAGTTGGGTCAGGACACCTTCGAATCCCTTCTCTCCACCCTTGACAAAACCCGCTGCCGCTTTCAGTTCGTTTGATGGTATTACTTCACACAAATTTATGACATCCATGATCTTCTTGGCACGATAGCTAGCTAATCCGTCTTCATACCTGCTCTCGAAGTCATATCCATCTCTCCGGTAGGAAGCAAAGATTGGATACCATTCTCTAGAGATAAAGCCTGCACGGTTACCGAACAGCTTACCATAGGCGATCTGTCCTTCCCCGGCAATTACCTCACGCCATTCCCAGGGATCGTCTGGATTGCCGCTCCACCAGCTGCCGTTTCCGGCCCGCTCTTCGACTGAGAAGCCCGGAACACTATTCTTGAATAAGGGAAGGAAGCCAATCTCATCAATCAATTCAGATAATTCATCGCTTGTTTTAATCCTTTGCGGATCGTTCGGATCCAGTCCCTCCGGTATCCATTTACCATCAATTGTAATCATTTGCTGCTTCCTCCTGCGTTTTGTACTATTGTATCAGTCCGCCATGGAAATAACAATCATAAACCTTCTTGTCCAGTAGAAACATCTCCTCATACCCCTGATACCATTCCACATCTCCGTCCACGATGCAGTGATAGGAATAATCCCCGTTCTTATATACAAGCGGTCCACGGTAAGGATGCTCCTCCGGCACATGGAGCAAGGCCTCCTTCAAAAAATTACCGGAGAAATCCTCTCCCAGATTTCGCCCGCAGTAATTCATTGACCAGACAGGGGCTCCCTTTACATAGAGCACCTCTTCTCCGATGAACTTCTCCCCACCGAAATAGGAATCCAGATAAGAGTATTCGCCTTCGCTAAATCTATAATCTAAGGATTCAGGTCTGGAGGAGCTGGCCTTATTACCCTCACCGGCATAGCATTCCTTCTTGGCCTTACACAAGAAAGCTATCATGGGTTCTGATATTCCCTTCTGATCTCTCGGTCGGTACGAGCTGCATTGCTTTTCCTCCACTCTCAGCAGACTGTCGATGCTGATTTGAAAAAGCTTGCTGATTGAAATCAGCTTATCCACTTCAGGATAACTGGCACCGGACTCCCATTTTGCTACTGCCTGTCTGGATACGCCCAGAGACTCTGCCAATTCCTCCTGTGATAAGCCTTTTTCCTTTCGGATTTGTACTATCTTTTCTTCGAACTTCATAGCCATATTTCTCCTCTCCTTTGACAGGAATTCCTTCATATATCCATAGGAAATCCCTTTTCTAAGATAAGGATACCTTAGGTTTAGCAAATATTCTATCAAGCTTAAGGCACATTTTGTCAACTACAGGTTGCATTTTTCTTATGGCAGGATATTACCGGCTGCTATGTATAATTCATACCATTCTTCTCTTGTCAATGGCAGATTGGAGCCCTTGCAGGCTTCTTTCAGTCGTATCACATTCGTGGTTCCAAGGATAACTAAAATATTAGCAGGATGCCTGGTGATCCAGGCAACCGCAACAGCTGTGTCTGTTACACCGTATTTTAAAGCGATATGCCGGATTACTTCATTTAACTTGGCATATTGGGAGGTATCGCCCAGGAAGGGTCCTTCGAAAAAGCCCTTCTGGAATGGAGACCAGGCTTGGATCGTGATGCCCTTCAGACGGCAATACTCCAAGACATTGCCTTCATAATTCACACTTTGGGGTGTGTGCATATTGACCGTCAAGCCGCTATCAATCATCGGAGTATGTGCCAAACTAAACTGCAGCTGATTGAATACCAGATGCTCGGAGAAATGCTTTTGAAGCAGTGCTATCTGCATCGGATTAAAATTCGATACACCAAACTGCCTAACCTTCCCCTGATTCAGTAGGATATGAAATGCCTCTGCCACTTCCTCCGGGTCCATCAGGGTATCCGGTCTGTGCAGCAGCAAAAAATCCAGATAGTCTGTCTGAAGCCGTTCCAGAATTCCATCTACACTGTTTAAGATATGCTCCTTCGAGAAATCAAAAAAGCCTTTACGGATTCCACATTTGCTCTGAAGTACCAGCTTCTCGCGAAGTGTGGAATTCATCCCGATAGCTTTGGCAAAATGGCGTTCGCATTCTCCGCCGCCATAGATATCCGCATGATCAAAAAAGTTTATGCCCTCCTCTAAGGCTGTATGAAACAGAACATTCAATTCCTTCTCAGACAGGCTGTTGATTCTCATACAGCCCATGATCATATTAGATACCTTGCAGTTCGAATGCTCCGGTGTAATATACTTCATAGCAAATCACTACGGCAGACTCTCGCCTGCCTTCTCCCTTCTTAAATCTGCTTCTGCCTGCTTAAGAATTAAGTTCATCCAATGTCTTATCGTATGCCGGCAGGAACTCCTTCATAAAGATGTCCACTTCCTGAAGTCTCATAGATATCAATATCTCACGGAGTGACTTCTCTGCGCTGATGAATTCGGAATTGCCCGCCTTTCGCTCCTCTATACATTTGATCAACGCGGAGAGCTTATCCGCAGCCTTCACCAGCTTCCACAGGTATTCTTCCCCTTCCTCAGGAAAGAATATCGCTTCATAGCTTCTCCTGATATCCTCGGGAAGCATCAGAAGCAGACGCTTGGCAGCTGCATGCTCAACCGCTTTGAAGGCTCCCTGCATATTCTCATCGAAGTACTTGATTGGTGTCGGCATATCACCGGTAATAATCTCCGTCGCATCATGATAAATTCCAATCAGAGCTGTTCTCTCTGCGTTTATGCTTCCTCCCAGACGCTCATTGTTGATAATCGCCAGAGCATGAGCAAGAATACTTACCTCCAATGAATGCTCACTGATATTTTCGGAAATTGAGTTTCTCATCAATGCCCAGCGTTCAATATATTTCATCCTGGAAATCATAGCATAGAAGCTGTTCTCCATCTAATATCCTCCCATATGCCTCGGCTGTTTCATATACCGAAAGCTGTTATCCAAAATTAATGACTGTATTAAATTTGGTTAAGTGGCAAAAGGTGCTGCGCACTTCTTTTCCTGATATGGTGTACCAATATCAAAGCGAGCTTGTCTATCGGTACACCATATCAGTAAAGCACCTGCGGAGCTTTTGCCACTTAACAAAACTATATTACCATTATTACTTTTCTTTCTTACCTTGATCCAGATATTTTTTAACATATTGGCCTGTATAGGAGTTCGGATTCTTGGCAATCTCCTCCGGCGTTCCCTTGGCAATCACCGTGCCTCCCTTATCTCCGCCCTCCGGACCGATATCAATGATATAGTCCGCAGTTTTAATCACATCCAGATTGTGCTCTATCACTACCACCGTATTGCCCGAATCAGAGAATCTTCGGAGTATCTCAATTAATTTATGAACATCCGCAAAATGGAGTCCTGTCGTCGGCTCATCCAGAATATAGATTGTCTTGCCGGTACTGCGCTTGCTGAGCTCTGTTGCCAGCTTAATTCTCTGTGCTTCCCCGCCTGACATGGAGGTGGAGGGATGACCCAGCCTTAGGTAGGATAGTCCGACATCATTCAGCGTCTCAATCTTTCTTCTGATGGAGGGAACATTTTCGAAGAAATGGACTGCTTCTTCGATGGTCATATCGAGAACCTCATAGATATTTTTACCCTTGTAGCGAACCTCCAATGTCTCACGGTTATACCGCTTCCCTCCGCAGACCTCACAGGGTACATAGATATCCGGCAAGAAGTTCATCTCAATCTTGAGAATTCCGTCTCCGTTACATGCCTCACAGCGTCCGCCCTTCACATTGAAGCTGAAGCGGCCCTTGGAATAGCCTCTCATCTTAGCATCCTGGGTTGAAGCAAAGAGATCTCTAATCTGGTCAAATACCCCGGTATAGGTAGCCGGATTAGATCTGGGGGTCCTTCCGATCGGGGACTGGTCTATATCTATTACCTTATCCAGCTGCTCGATTCCCAGCATCTTCTGATGCTTTCCGGGAATCGTACGTGCACGATTCAAATCCCTTGCCAGTCTCTTATATAGTATCTCGGTAATCAGTGAGCTCTTACCCGAACCGGATACACCGGTAACACAGGTCATGATTCCCAACGGTATGTCCACATTGATATTCTTAAGATTATTCTCACTGGCTCCTATAATGGAAAGATATCCGTTAGGCTTGCGTCGCTTCTTCGGAACAGGAATGATGAGTCTACCGCTCAGATAAGCACCCGTGATGGATTCCTCCACCTTCATGATATCCTCGGCTGTACCCTCTGCAATCACTCTTCCACCATGCTCACCTGCTTCGGGACCAATATCAACAATATAATCCGCAGCAAACATAGTATCCTCATCATGCTCAACCACAATTAAGGTATTTCCTAAATCCTTCAGATTCTTAAGTGTCTTTAACAGCTTGTCATTATCTCTCTGATGAAGTCCGATGCTGGGTTCGTCCAGGATATAGGCAACTCCCACAAGACCGGAACCAATCTGGGTTGCCAGTCGGATACGTTGTGATTCGCCTCCGGATAAACTCCCTGTTGCCCGAGCCAGGGTCAGATATTCCAGACCGACATCAATCAGAAAATTGATTCGGGCTCTGATTTCCTTCAGAACCATTTCACCGATCTTCTGCTGCATGCTGGTGAGCTGAAGGTCACGCATAAAGCCTGCCAACTCGCGGATGGAATACTCCGTAACCTCTGAGATATTCCGATCTCCCACCGTCACGGCCAACGCCTCCTTCTTCAGTCTCTTCCCTTTACACTCACTACAGGGCGTGGTCAACATAAAGCTCTCATATTCCTGCTTCGCAGACTCGGAACCGGTCTCCCGATAGCGTCGCTCTACATTACGAATTAAACCTTCGAACACCACATCATAGACTCCGACTCCACGCTGTCCTCGATAGTGTACCTTCACAGATTTTCCGCCTGTACCATGAATGAACATATGGCGAACTTCCTCAGACAATTGTCTAAAGGGAGTATCCAGATCAAAATGATATTCCTTCGCAAGTGCCTCCATGATGCATCTGGAGTAACTACCCTGATCCGTTACTGACTGCCATCCCGGTGCAGCAACCGCACCGTCAATAATACTCTTGCTTGGATCAGCAATCAGAAGCTCCTCCGAGAATTCCATCTTGACACCGATACCATGACATTCCGGGCAGGCACCAAAGGGATTATTAAAGGAGAAGATTCTCGGTTCAATCTCATCAATACTGATACCGCAGTCAGGGCAGGCAAAATTCTGACTATAGGTCAACTGCTCGCCGTCGACAATATCGACATACAATAGTCCCTCTGCCAGCTTCAGAACATTTTCTATAGAATCGGTCAGTCTCTTTTCAATGCCTTCCTTTACAACGAGACGATCTACAATAATTTCTATGTTATGCTTGTTATTCTTCTCCAGCTTGATCTCTTCCGTCAGTTCATACAGGCTGCCATCAACCCTGACTCTGGCATAACCGCTTCTCTTCGCCTGTTCAAACAACTTCACATGCTCACCCTTCCGTCCCCGTACTACCGGAGCCAGAAGCTGTATCCTGGTTCCCTGGGAGAGGCTCATAATCTCGTCCACCATCTGGTCCACAGTCTGCTTCTTAATCTCTTTGCCGCACTCCGGACAATGAGGTATGCCTATTCTGGCATAAAGCAATCGGAAGTAATCATAAATCTCAGTAACTGTACCTACTGTGGAACGGGGATTGCGGTTGGTAGATTTTTGGTCTATGGAAATAGCCGGCGGCAAGCCTTCAATACTCTCAACATTCGGCTTCTCCATCTGACCCAGGAACTGTCTTGCATAGGAGGAAAGTGACTCCATATACCTCCTCTGTCCCTCAGCATAAATGGTATCAAAAGCAAGGGAGGACTTGCCGGAACCACTGAGCCCGGTCAATACAACAAATTGATCTCTGGGAATATCAACATTAATATCCTTCAGATTATTCTCCTTCGCACCTCTGATTCTAATATAATTCTTCTTCTCAGACATAGCTTCTCCTATATATAACCCTTATTATTTTATGATAAGGGGTCTCTGTAAAGAGGCCCCTGTACTTACTCCTATTAACCCTGTCCCACCTCATACTTGTACTTACTTAGCCAGCTCGAGTAGCTGCTTCTTAAGTTCCACCATCCTATCACGCAGCTGCGCCGCCAGCTCGAAGTTCAGCTCTGCAGCGGCTGTATGCATCTGTTTGGTGACAGTTCTGACCAGCTCCTCCAGCTCCTGACGTGACATGGATTCCATATCCTTCTCCATATCGCTCAGGTTCTTCTCAGCCTTCTTCGATATACTGATCAAATCACGGACCTTCTTTTTGATGGTGGTCGGTGTGATACCGTTGGCCTCGTTATACTCCTGCTGTATCTTCCTTCTTCGGTTGGTTTCTGTAATTGCCTTACGCATCGAATCTGTCATATGGTCTGCATACATGATGACATGTCCTTCTGCATTACGGGCTGCACGTCCGATGGTCTGTATCAATGAGGTTTCGGAACGCAGGAAGCCTTCCTTATCTGCGTCCAGAATCGCTACCAATCCAATCTCCGGAATATCCAGACCCTCTCTGAGCAGATTGATACCCACAAGCACGTCAAACAAATCCATACGCATATCACGGATTATCTCGGCACGCTCCAAGGTCTCGATATCGGAATGAAGATACTTGACACGGATACCGACTTCCCTGAGGAAGGTGGTAAGATCCTCTGCCATCTTCTTGGTCAACGTAGTAACCAATACCTTATTCTTTTTAGCAATCTCTTTTCTGATCTCACCCAGCAGATCATCAATCTGACCGGTTACAGGTCGAACATCCACTTCGGGATCTAAAAGTCCGGTCGGACGAATCACCTGCTCCGCCCGAAGCAGCTCGTGCTCACTCTCATATACAGAGGGTGTTGCTGATACAAACATGATCTGGCTGATCTTACTCTCAAATTCTTCAAAATTTAACGGTCTGTTATCCAGAGCTGAGGGCAGTCGGAAGCCAAAGTCCACCAAGGTAGTCTTTCGGGATCGGTCACCCGCATACATCCCTCTGACCTGCGGCAGGGTAATATGGGATTCATCTACAATAATCAGAAAATCCTCCGGGAAGTAATCCATCAAGGTATGAGGCGGACATCCCGGCTCCAGTCCGGTCAGGTGTCTGGAATAGTTCTCGATGCCGGAGCAGAAGCCCGTCTCCCTCATCATCTCAATATCGAAGTTCGTTCGTTCCGAAATCCTCTGAGCCTCCAGAAGCTTGTCCTCGCTCTTGAAGTATTTCACACGTTCAATCATTTCCTCTTCGATATTATAGATTGCTTTCTCCATCTTATCGCGAGCAACAACATAATGAGATGCAGGGAAGATTGCGATATGCTCCAGACTGCCCTTGATCTCTCCTGTCAGGGTATCAATTTCCAGAATACGCTCCACCTCATCACCGAAGAACTCAATGCGGACCGCAATCTCTCCGGAGTAAGCCGGAAAGATTTCAACCACATCACCGCGTACCCGAAAGGTGCCGCGTTTGAAATCCATGTCGTTCCGATCATATTGTATCTCGATCAGTTTCTTCAATATCTCATCCCGCTCCCTGACCATGCCCGGTCTGAGAGAAATCACCATGTTCTGGTAATCAATGGGGCTTCCTAAACCGTAGATGCAGGATACACTGGCAACGATAATGACATCCTTCCGCTCGGATAAGGCAGCGGTTGCCGAATGTCTCAGCTTATCAATCTCATCATTGATGGAGGAATCCTTCTCTATATAAGTATCCGTCGACGGTACATATGCCTCCGGCTGATAATAATCATAGTAGCTGACGAAGTATTCCACTGCGTTCTCCGGAAAGAACTCCTTGAATTCACCGTACAGCTGGGCTGCCAGGGTCTTGTTATGGGCAATAATGAGGGTCGGCTTCTGTAACTGCTGAATAACATTCGCCATCGTAAAGGTCTTACCGGAACCGGTAACACCGAGCAATGTCTCACATTGGTTACCGCTTCGAAATCCTTCCACAAGTGCCTTAATTGCCTCCGGTTGATCGCCGGTCGGCGCATACTCCGATGATAACTTAAACTCCATACAAGCACACCTCCTGGCTACTTTTTTTAATACAATAAGAACAAAGTGTCAGCCTACAAAAAATACTGCCATGTTCTGTGACGAAGGTTATTATAGCATAGCAGGAATGTAAAATCAATACATTTTCGAATGTTTGTTCTATTTTTCGGTGCTGTCACCCTTCCGGCAAACCCAATCACATAACTCTCCGAAGGCCTGTGCGAATTTGTCATCCTCAGCGGAGGTTCGCTTTTTTATATGCCCTCCTAAGTGAGCATGGCCCCTTAGGTGGCTTTTGCCTCCCCGGCGTGTCCCCGCATTCCGGTAATGCTTTGCGATATCACGTTCCATGAGCAGAATATCAATATTGCTGTCACTATACAGCTTCCCGTTCGGATGGATTGCATATGCTCCTTTACCCAGTGCCATCGCTGCCACGCCATAGTCCTGGGATATCACGATATCCCCCTTCTCGGTACGGTTCATCAATGCAAAATCCACTGCATCCGGTGCCTTACTGACAAGTAGGATTTCACTGTAATCCGAATACAGGATATGGCTCGTATCAATAAACATCAGGACCGGAAGCTGATGCTCTTGTGCTATTCTTTCGATGATTTCCTTCACAGGACACGCATCCGCGTCTACTAATATCTTCATATGCTTTTCTTCACCTTCCCGAAATATCTATACTGACTCCTACCGGAAGTATCCTTTCTTCTATCAATCAAGCTTGATACGGTAAACTTCCGTGTAGGTCAGCTTCCCTTCTACCCTTTCTGATTTCATCAGACTGAGTCCTGTCACTGCTATTTTAAGAGGTTGGATTGTGGTTTCAAACTGCCTGCTGTCGAAACCGGGATTTACTCTGACACGCCTGCCCAAGGTCAGATGCGGTTTATATTCCCTGTCATCCATATCGAAAAAGCCCTCCTCCTTCAGCTCCCTGACGAGCTCCCGTTGAATTCTCCACAGGACCTCCTCCCGTAGGACACCGACCCAGTAGATATCTCCTTCCCTTCGGGCGAACCTGTCGAAGCCCTGAAGAGTTAAGTCAAAGCTTTCTGCTCCCGCTTTCTCCACAGCACGTTGCATTGCATGCTTTACCTCCTCCAGACGCTTGGTCTCTCCGATAAAATTTACAGTAAGATGCAGATTTTCCTTGGCAGTAAAGCTGCCGCCACTGGCATTGGTTCTCAGGCGAAGCACTGTATCATATAAAGAAGCTTTACTTTTCTCATCAAATAATATAGCTGTAAACAGCCTCATAAAGATCACCTCTTCTTTGATTATATTCCATAGTTTCTCCAATGAAAAGCATGCCGTAGTACTTTTCTTTTGTATATAGTAATATATATACATTGTAAAATCGTACGTTGACCTATATAATAAACCTATAAGATAGCTTTCTTTCAGATACAGAACCGATACAGCTTGATGTGACCGTAACTCTATGGAAAGGAACTCATCCTATGAAAAGAAAAACCAGACTGATGCAAAACCGTATCGCCGGTGTAATCCTTCTGGCATTGCTCTTCGTTATTGTTTATTATATCTCCATACAGGAGGCTCGTACCGATACCGTCAACCAGGCCGGAAGCATGGAGGTTCATTTCATCGATGTAGGACAGGGAGATGCCATACTGGTTGAAGCAGACAATTCTGCTCTGTTGATTGATGCCGGTGACAGTAATAAGCGCTCCGTCATTACCGATTATCTTAACTCCCGGAATATCACAAAGCTTGATTATGTCATTGCAACACACCCGCACAGTGACCATATCGGTGGTCTTGATACGGTATTACATACCTATGAGGTGGAGAAGCTCATTCTTCCCGATGTCGTACATACCACAAAAACCTATGAAAACCTACTGGACACCATAGAGGATCGAAATCTTTCTGTTACCAAGGCCCAGGTTGGCAGTCTATATTATCTCGGCTCCGCAAGTTTTACTATTCTTGCACCAAATTCAAAGAACTATGAGGATGTGAATAATTACAGTATCGTGATCCGCCTTTGTTATGGCGATTCTGTCTTTCTCTTCACCGGAGATGCGGAAAGCCTGTCTGAGGAAGAGATGCTGAACAGTGGAACGGATCTGTCAGCGGACGTAATCAAGCTCGGCCACCATGGCTCTGCCTACAGCTCCAGTAAGGAATTCATAGAAGCAGTAAATCCCGACTACGCAGTAGTAAGTGTTGCAGGTGACAATGATTATGGGCATCCTCACACCGGGACGCTCCGAACGATCAGTCGGCAGAATATTAAACTCTACCGAACCGATAAGCAGGGAACCATAGTATTTCATACCGACGGAAATACGATTTCCGTTAATAAAGATAGCTATAAGATAACGAAAAAGGATTTAGAATAATTGGAGGTCTTAAGTGATGAGATATACCATTGACCGTTTTGAGGGCAATTATGCCATATGTGAGCTGGAGGATCAGTCCATTGTCTCAGTCCCAAAGTATAAACTTCCTCTGGGCAGCAAGGAAGGTGACTGTCTGATGCAGGATGCAGACGGAATGTTTCAGCCTGACCGGGAAGAAAAAACCGTGAAAGAAAAACGGATTCGTGATAAGATGAATCGTATCTTCGAAAAAGAATCATAAGACTTTTTCTACTACATAAGAAAGGAAACCGCCATGGAGACAATTGATTATCTATATCCCGAAGAAAAGGGTGAAATGTATCATTTACTGATAGAACAATTAAAGGCAATGCTGGATGGAGAGCCACATTTGCTTCCTAATCTCAGCAATGCCTCTGCTTTACTGAAGTTGGCGTTAAAGGATATTAACTGGGTTGGTTTTTATCTGATGAAGGAGGAAGAGCTGCTTCTGGGACCCTTCCAAGGCAAGCCTGCCTGTATCCATATTCCGATCGGTAAGGGAGTCTGTGGAACTGCGGTCGCATTGGCTACAGCCCAACTGGTACGGGATGTCCACGAATTCCCGGGGCATATCGCCTGTGACAGTGCCTCCCGTTCCGAGATCGTCCTTCCCCTCTACTCGGAAGGGGTGATCAAAGGAGTTTTGGATATTGACAGTCCGATCATCGGCCGCTTTGACGAAGAAGACCTGGCAGGTCTTGAAGCCTTCGCCGCAGAACTTACAAAAGGCTGCAACTGGGCCTTGTAGCTATTGACTGACTGCTTTGATCGCTTCCATAACCTCTTCTGTATCCATGCCTTCGGCATCAATGATAAGATGCGCATATTTTTCATAGTAAGGGCACCGCTCCTCGTATAAAGACTTCAGTGTCTGCCCTTCCCGAAATACCACGCCTCGCTGCTTAATGTTGCCGAGGCGTTTATTAATTGTCTCATAGCTTAAGCGAATATATACCACAGTACCTATAGATTTAAGATGCTCCATAGCCGCGGTTCCGTAGATGACACTTCCGCCGGTTGCTATGACAGAATGCTCCGCCTTTATGTTCTTATTGACTTGCTCTTCGATCGCAATTAGCCCTTCCAGCCCATCCCGTTCAATGATATCCTTTAGCAGGCATTGCTCCTGTTCCTGTATCAGAAGATCTGAATCTATAAATTTATAGCCCATTACCTTGGCTAAAATGACTCCGACCGTACTTTTTCCTGCACCCGGCATTCCGATTAGTATAATATTACCCATTCAGTTCTATCCCTTCTTGTATGATGCTTAATGAAAGTATAGCATGAAATAAAAGAAGATGAAACAGTAAACTCACTCACTGTAATTCCTGTACTGCTGTAGTTCCTGTACTACCGTGTTTTCTGTACGACTGTGTTTCCTTTACTACTGTAGTTCCTGTACTACTGTGTTACCTGTACTACTGTGTTTCCTGTTTTAGCTACGGTATCCCTTCGGGTGATTCTTATGCCAGTTCCAGGCAGAAGCGATGATTTCTTCCAGCTCTGCATGTTCAGGCTTCCAGCCTAAGATGCTCTGCGCTTTCCCGCTGGAGGCTATCAGCTTTGCAGGATCTCCTGCACGTCTCGGAACAGTAACTGCCTTGATTGGTTGAGCTGTCACCCTTCTTGCTGCCTCGATAACTTCCTTCACCGTAAAGCCTACCCCGTTGCCGAGATTAAAGATATCACTCTCCCCGCCCCGTCTTAAATAATCCACGGCAAGGATATGAGCCTGAGCTAAGTCTGTCACATGGATATAATCTCTGACACAGGTACCGTCCTTGGTGTCGTAATCTTCACCGAAGATACTGATGGCCTCTCTCTGACCATTGGGAACCTGCAGTATCAAAGGAATTAGATGCGTTTCCGGACTGTGGGCTTCCCCGATCCTGCCATTTTTGTGAGCTCCGCAGGCATTGAAGTAGCGGAGGGATACATAGCGGAGCCCGTGGGCAAGTCCTATCCAGTGGAACATTTTCTCCATGGAAAGCTTTGTCTCCCCATATGCGTTGGTGGGCATGGTACGATCCGTCTCAAGGATCGGAACTCTGTCCGGCTCCCCGTAGGTTGCTGCTGTCGAGGAAAAGACGATCTTATCCAGGCCATGTGCTACCATCGCCTCCAGCAGAACCTTGGTACCGCAAAGGTTATTATCATAATACTTCAGCGGATTGGTCATGCTTTCCCCTACCAGGGAGTTGGCCGCGAAATGGATTACGGCCTCAAGCTTCTCTTTCTCAAATACACTGTCAAGAAAACCTCTGTCCCGAATATCCCCTTGATAAAACCGCGCCTTCGGATGCACAGCCTCCGCGTATCCTGTTTCCAGATTATCGATGATGACTACATCCTCACCCCTGTCAATGAGTTCATATACTGTATGGGAACCGATATAGCCGGCTCCTCCCAATACTAATATTGCCATACTATTCTTCCTTTCTTCCTAATACGATTTTTGGACCGTCTCCAACCTCAACTACATAGAAGGCGGCCGGATAGCCGATCTTCTCTTCGTACTCCTGACCGACATTCCTGGTAAATGCATCAATATAAGCTTCCTTTACAATACTGACCGCACATCCGCCGAAGCCCGCACCGGTCATTCGCGCTCCGTATACCCCTTCTTGCTTTAATGCTGCCTCTACCATGGTATCCAGCTCTACCCCGGTTACCTCATAGTCCTTCTGCAGTGATTCATGGGAGGCTACCATTAATTTACCGAAGTACTCCAAATCATTATTCTTCAGTGCCTGTACCGCCTTGATGGTTCTCTGGTTTTCATATACCGCATGCTTGGCACGTCTTCTTTGAATCGGACTCTCGATGAGCTCCTTCTGTGCTTCGAACTGTTCCTCTGTCAATTCTCCCAGCGTCTTTACCGAAATCACCTTCTGCAGGGCTTCCAGAGCCGCCTCACATTCACTTCTTCGTTCATTGTACTTAGAATCACCCAATCCACGAACCTTGTTCGTATTCATGATGACAATCTTAGCATCTCCAAGTTCCAGCGGCGCATACTCATAGGAAAGGTCTGAGGTATCCAGAAAGATGGCATGATTTTTCTTACCCATAGCTACCGCAAATTGATCCATGATACCGCAGTTCACTCCATTATAATTATTTTCGGAATATTGTCCGATTAAGGCGAGCTCAGTATTCGTTACTTCAAGCTTGAACAAATCCTTCAGCAGGAAGCCAGTCAATACCTCCAACGAAGCAGAGGAGGACAGTCCGGAACCATTGGGAATATTGCCGTAATACAGGATATCAAGCCCCTGTTCAATGGAGAAGCCCTTTTTCTTCATAGCCCAGAGTACACCCTTCGGATAATTGGTCCATTGGTCTTCTTTCTTATATTCCAAATGTTCCAGTGAAGCCTCGAGCACACCCAACTGCTCAAAATTCATAGAATAAAAGCGCAGCTTTTGATCTGTTCGCCTTCGTGCAACCGCATAGGTTCCTATCGTTAATGCACACGGAAACACATGTCCTCCGTTATAATCCGTATGTTCTCCGATCAGATTGACCCTGCCTGGAGCAAAGTATACAAAGCAGTCACCGCCCATGCCGAAAACCGTCTCAAATCTTTGAAGTAATTCCTGTCTCATGTTCTTCTCCTTTCATTCATTTTAATTATTTTGTTATAAAACAGCTTTTTTGTTTGTTTAGATATATCATACTCTCTGATAGATTGTTTGTAAAGGGAGATTTTATATTGAAATGATATCATGCTATCAGACGCTACACGCAGCATTAATTTCAAATGTTTTTACATGAATTTTAACATTTCTATCTTCTAGCTTCCTATGAAAAAATCAGTTTCATGATGATGCCCTGTGGATAATCTCCGAACCCCTCCCCAAACAGATTGAGGCCTCCCTGATGAAGCGAATCCTCTCTGATACCGATTCTGACCGAGATGTAGTCCTTGTCCTTCAGATGAAATTCCTGCAAGCCCTTATCCTTAGTCATCTCCTCGTCCAGATAGCAGCCTTGCTCTGTGACAGACCAGGTCTTTAGTATCCCGTATTGTGTATTCTTATCCGGCCACCAGTCAGGATTAAGCTTTCCCCTTCTGCCTCCAAAATCGCTCTGACAGCTCCAGGTTCCGACCTCCTGTTCGTTGATCCATAGTGTGATATCCGAGGGGTAGTCCATATTAAATTCATGGTCCTCTGAGCATAGCTCCATGGAAATTTCCAGTCGCTTCAACTTCTTCCCGGAGAGAGCATTCGACGGAAAACGGTAGTCAATATAGCCATTCCCTATCCAGATCAGCTGTGCCTCCATTCTCTCCGGCAGATAAAAGCAGCGAGGATCATCCTCCGTTCCAATGGGTCCTTTGGCACTTGCCATTCCACAGGTAGGTTCAATTCTATAATCGACAAAGCCTCCAATGGGCATCCTAATGATTTCTTCGTCCTGTTCCAGATTTTTGGAGGTATTCATCTCTACATAGACATGATCCAGCACAACACGGCAAAGCTTCATGGAGCCTCGGATTCCCGGCTGAAGAGAGGTCTTGATAATGCCTGCTTCCTCCAATACCTTTACATGTGCCGCCGAGGAGGAGGCCGGAATATTCAGCAGCTCAGCAATCTCGTTCACATTCAGCTCCTTGTAACGCAGCTGCCGCAATATCTCTATTCTGGTTTCCGATGCCAGTGCCTTTGATATCGCTGCCAATTGCTCTGTATCGTCCAGATTCATTTTAATCGTCTGCATCATGCTTCCCCCATCAGTCGAATGTAATATAATGATATGAAATATTTCACTCTTCGCCAAAAATCTGAATTCCCCGATGCTCCACAGCTGTAGAGAATACAATCTGGGTACTGGTTTTGCCGAACTTCTGAACCTCACCAATAAAGGCATCCAGATCCATCGTGCTCTGAAAACATACCTTAATCAGCATGGAGTAATTACCGGTTACACAATTACATTCCATAACATTCGGACATTCCTTAATAAATGGGTAAAACTCCGGTTTCTGAGCAGGGGCTACCTCCAGGTTTATGAAGGCAGTAATATGATGCCCGAGCTTCAGCCAGTCGATGTCAGTGTGGTATCCCTTAATGATACCCTGCTTCTCCAAGCGCGCTATTCTTGCTGCGACAGCGGGTGAGGACAGATATACCTTCTCCGCAAGAAGCTTTAGGGGTACCCTTGCATTCTCCTGAAGCATGATTAATAGTTGTTTATCTATATGATCCATTAGAAACCTCCATCTTTTCGTATGATGAAAACCGACCTGCGCTAATCAGGTAAAGCTCGATTGATCTAATTCTATACCCAGATGTTGCTATTTTCAAGTGGTACTACAACCTATTTGCCATCCTTTTTCAGAAGTGCTTCGAACCCACTGCTATACCTCATGGTCCCGTCCGCATATACCCATAATGCTTCCGTGCCAGGCAGGCTCTCGATTAGCTTCAGACCTTCCTCCTGCGGCAGATTGAATATTGTAGTCGAAAGAGCATCTGCCAGTCCGGAATCCTTTGTAACGACGGATACGGCACGAAAATAGGTCGCAGGCATCAAGGTAACCGGATCGATAATATGATGATATCGTTTTCCGTCTACCATATAATATCTTTCGTAGTCACCGCTCGATACCAGAGAGAGTCCCGACAGCTCCAGAATATCCAGATAAGGCTCATCACTTTCCAGATCAGGATTCTGGATACCTACAGCCCAGTCTTCTCCCGTATCAGCCGGTGAATCCGCTTTCTCCCTAAACCCAGGCCCTCTGCTTCCGATGGCACGGACATTTCCGCCGACACTGAGCAGCGCGTTATGGTAGCCTTCCGCTTCTATCTCTCCGGCGACTCGCTCCGTTGCATAACCCTTGGCTATTGCTCCCACATCCAGTCTCATTTCCGAATCTGCCAGGTAGACAGTAGATGCCTGTTCATCTATGATGACCTGATTGATATCCGTATGCTTTTCCTTCTCCCGAAGTAAATCCATCGGCGGCAGCGCTGCTTTATCCGGATCGTTGATACCTTCCTCACGATAAGTATGCCATACAGAAAGCACCGCACCATAAGCAATGTTCACCCTCTCTTCAGATAAGGTATAGGTTTCTAGGCCGAACTTAAGCAGGTCGATAATCCTCTGATCCACCTTCACCGGCGCAATCCCCGCATTGTCATTGATGGTCTTTATATTATTGATTCCCTCATAATCGTTATATATATTATAAAGCTCATGATAATCCTGCAGATGATCATGAACAGATTGTGCGAATTCAGAAAATTCTTTTTCACTTTGGGCATAACCGAGAATTGTGGTAACCGTATCGAACAGTTCCAAAAACTGAGCCTGATAGCGTTCCGGCTCCTTCTGAAGGCTGCAGGCTGTCATATTAAAAATCATAATTGTAAGCAGTAATACTGTAATAACTCTTTTCAAAGGTTCACCTCATCTGATTTATGAAAAAGACTGCTGCAAATATAAGCTGATACATTATATCGTATCACGTAACCACGATATATGTAAACTCTTATATTTTGCAGCAGCCCTGTGTCATTTTAATTCAATCCGAATTACTTTGCTGCGTTTGCAGCTGCCTTATCTACATTAGCTATGAAGGGTCCGACATGTACAGTTACGGAAGCAGCCAGGTCTGCATCTGCTGCCAATCCCTGATCAGTTAAAGCAATACCCTTTACATCGGCTGCACTCTTGCCTACACAGTAAGCTGCAAATGCATCTGCCTGCTCATACCATTCCTTGCCGATCGCAGAAGCCTTCTTCATACCGTATGCATCCTTCAGAACCTGCTTAGTCTGAGGAGCAACAGTAAGATCGGTAGAGATCTCACCGGTAGCGGAGAAATTAACATTTCCCTGGATCGCATCGATAATACAGCTTGTAATCTTGCTGTCCTTGCCTAAGGATACTACAGCAATATTGGAGTAGGACTGAGCTAAGCCTTCTGCATCAGCGGTAGCATCACTAGATTTCGAGATATCAGTAGTGATTGCAAGTCCGAGCTTATCACCTTTTTTAGCGCCTTTGTCCGTAGCCGTATTTGCTGCCTGAGCTACAGCTTCTATAAAGTCACCAATATGTACTGTAACGGATGCTGCTAAGTCTGCATCACCGGCTTTGCCTTCTTCATTTACAGCAATGCCTTTTACTTCAGCAACAGTCTTGCCTACGCAGTATTTTGCAAATGCCGCAGCCTGCTCATTCCATTCCTTACCGATGCCGGAAGCGGAAGTCATACCATACTCTGTGCCGAGTTCATTCTTCGTTTTAAAGGTGGAAGCTACATCTGTGGTAAGCTTACCTTCTGTAGAGAATTTAATCTTTGTCTGGGCAGCATCGATTTTACAATCCACAATCTTGCCGTCTTTGTCAACCAATACAGCAGCAATCAGGGAATCGGTCTGAGCTACACCTTCAGCCTCAGCAGATGCATTTGCTGACTTTGCTAAAGATGATACAACAGCAAGACCGGTCTTTAAAGGCGCACCGCCTGAACTACAGGCAACTAATAATGACATCACCATTGCTACGCTAAGTAACATAGCTAAAAATTTCTTCATAGTGTTTCCTCCATGTAAATTATATTATAGTTTATTTGATACATTTATATTAATTCCCGGTAATACAGGAATAATATACTTAAGCGATCAGGGCGCTGATTAAGATTACTACAGCATTCGCACCCATAATGATCATAAAGTTTTTGATAGCCATCAGGAAGGTGGTGGCTTTCTCCTGCTTGCCGAAGAAGGTATTGATGTTCTTCTGTACCGGAAGAATGGTTATCAGGGACAGCAGACAGAATGGAGAAAGTATTCCAAGGACTACCATGAGTATCGTTGCCAGATAAGTCATGTAGTAAAGTCCGGCAAAGAGGTAAAGAGCTTTCCTGCCAATATAATATGGCAGGGTATGCCTTTTTACGGCGATATCCTTCTCTAAGTCACAGATATTATTGGCCAACATGATATTTGCGGTGGCGGCAAAGGGTGCAACAGAGAACAGCAGCAGGGATAATATTGGCATAACCTGCAGCTTCAGGAATATTGTCGAGAAATTAACATTTAAGGTCAAATAAGTACCCTCGGGCTGATTGATATAGAGCAGCAGGAAGGGTATCAAAAGTCCATAAAAAACACCAGACATTACTTCGCCCAAAGGCATTCTTGAAATCGGTAGCGGACCGTAGGTATAAAACACTCCGCACAGGAAGCAAAGTCCTCCAATCAGAAACACCACCAGATCGGTTTGCCAGGCCAGTAATAATCCAAGCACAGTACTGATCGTAAATAAAACATAGATAATAACCAGTGCAGTACGGCGAGGAAACTGCAGCGTCTGGTGATTGTTCTTTGTATCGATATAGTTATTGATTGCAGTAGTTGTCAGATCGAACAGGAACATCGATCCGAAAAACAACAAGGTCAATCCCCAGTGGATTGGTTGCCCTTTGTATAGAAGAAAGGCAATCGTATAGATAAATGTAAAGGTACTGGTTATCTTCGTCATGATTTCAACGAAGCTTAAAAATCGCTTCACCATAGATTCACCTCTTACGTGCTGCTTTATCAAGAATAAAAAGCAGCTTCTCCTTCTTATTATTTGCAGCAGGAAGCTCATCAATAACTCGTTTGGCCTTATTATAATACTTTCCTGACATGCTTCTGGTAAAATCCAATCCACCGGTCTTTTCTACTGCAGTATTAATTTCATTTCTTGTAATCTTATGTGCCGCCGCCTTCTCTTTGAGCTCTGCAAGCTTAGAAAAAGCATGAATTAGAGGAAGTGTGATCACACCCTGCTCGTAGTCCGACTGAACTGGTTTGTGGGCATCCTCGACAGTATCCTCAAAGTCGATACAGTCATCTGACAGCTGGAAAATCATTCCGACATAATAACCCAGCTGACGATACCTGTTTGCCTCCTTCTCACTGCAGCCCGAAAGTATGGCACCGGCAAAATAAGAGGCTTCAAATAAGGCTGCCGTCTTCCCTGAGATAATTTTTAAATATCTGTAGATGGAAAGATTGATGTTCCCGTTATTCACATGCTGGTTCAATTCGCCAAGGCATAATCTGCCGATATAATCGGGGAGATTAAGCTCAATATACTCCTTCTTATTTTCGACGGAGCCTGCCATGCGGAGCGCAACCGTCAGCAGATAGTCTCCGCAGATGACTGCGGTACGTTTTCCGTATTTCTTCTGCAGTGTCACATCCCCGCGCCGCAGCTCGGCATTATCAATAATATCATCGTGTACCAGTGTGGCCAGATGCAGAATCTCAATCGCCGCAGCAATCTTGATGGCATTCGGATGTACCATGCCGTTCGCATCCTCAGCGCAATTGACCACCGAGAGTGCCCGAATGTATTTCCCTCTGGAGGAAATCAGGTGTCTGGTGAAATCTCGGATGATGAGCGGAGATTTTAAGAGTGTTCTGTCAACCTCCTGTTTCACCAGCTCCAAAGCCTCCTCCGCAGGAATCGGCTCAATATTTAATTCCTTATTTGTCTCATTAGTCATTATAAATATACCACTTTCTGACGAACGGGAGCTTCTTCCACAGCTTCTTCAGACCGGGATATGCGTAATAGTCAAGTCCTAAGGATCTGCCTGCGCCAATCAAAACAGCTATTCCGGCAAAAATCATCCAGAAGGTTCCGAGGTACAAGCCTGTCGTACATACGAACATAAACTGCAGTACCAGCGAAACAGCTGCTGCAGGAGCTGTAAATAATCCTCCCATCAGTGCCAATCCGATTAATATTTCCGCTACAACAATAAATATCTGCATGAACATCTGAACCCCGTCATTCGGTAAAATCAGATGATTAACGAACCAATTCATCGCCGGGATATCCAATTTGAAAGCGTAATCACTGAGCGCCGAATGAGAAAGCTCCTTACCACTGACAAAAATAAATCTGATTAATCCCAGGATATCAAAATTAAAAATTACATGGCCTATGGACTGTGCCGCAGTACCTGCTACCTCACCTGTAACTTCAGACGGAGTTGCGGAAGAAGCCGCATCCGCTACGACAGGAATCGCTTTTGCCACATGGGTCGCAACTACTGTTACAACCTTGTTCAACGTATCAGCTGCCGCGGTTGTTGCCGAGGATACCGCATCGGGATTCGCATTGTTCTGTGCCGCGGGATACAGGATACTGTTATACCAAGCATTTGCACCGCCAAAGAAGCCTTCCAGCTTCGGGCCCTTAAACCAGCCTTCCACGATTTTCATCACGCCTTCAAATACCCATACAGCTCCAAGCCATACTCGCAGTGGTACCAGCAGAAAGCTCGGAGTACGGTTAGAGAAATGTCCTCCAACAAAGCTTCGACAATTCCTGATCGTGAAGAATTCATGCTTCATATAATGGAATGTCTTATTCCAACCAAGAACCTGAATGAAATAGATGATATTGATAAAATGCTTTGCAAACATTGCAAGGAAGGAAGGCATACTGAAGAAATGATTCGGCAGGCCAACATGACATACACCATAGCGACCGCCGATGCATACCATAACACCGTGAAATTTCGGTTTATATTCCTTCTGCTTTCCTTCACCGAGTACTGCACAAGCAATATTATGAGCTGCAACCTCAGAACTATGTTCACAGTTCTCAACCATTTGAGGTACGGGACGCTCCTCGCCCTCAGGTACAAAATACATATTGTCACCGATGACATAGACATTTTCCGCTTTGGTGGAACGAAGCTGAGCATCCACCTGAACACGTCCTCCGCGGGTTACTTCTAAAGTATCTCCTGTTTTCTGAATAATATCATTGCTCTGAATTCCGGCTGCCCAAATGATGGTTCCTGCCTTATTCTTCTCTATCTTATCATTCAGCTTTAACTCGATGGCATCGCTTTCTATCTTAGTTACGAGAGCATTCATGATAAGCTTGACACCCATTTTCTCAAGGCGTCGTGCCACCTTAGCAGAAAGCTTCTCCGTCAGGTTTGGAATCGGCCGGCTCAAACCGTCCACATCGACTAAAGTAATATCATCACGTTCTATATCAAATTTTTCACATAGTATCGGAACATATTCCGCTAATTCACCGATCATCTCGACACCGGTAAATCCGGCACCTACCACATAGAAGGTAAGTAATCTTCTTCTTTCCTCTTGATTTGTCTCACGGGATGCCTTTCGAAACATTTCATGAATATGTTCACGTAATAGGACGGCATCATCATAGGACCACAGTTTGAAGGCAAATTCTTCCGCTCCGGGAACTCCGTAGAAGGAAGGCTTTGATCCTGCAGACAGAACCAGATAATCATAAGGATATATCTCATTCTCTCCAATGACAGTGTACTTCTCAAAGTCAATGGAAGTAACTGTATCCAGCTTGACATTTACCCGTCGGCCGGCAAATACCTTTTTCAGACTGATCTTAATACTGTCTTCATCCACACGGTTTGCCGCTACTTCGTGAAGCTCTGTCAGCATAGTGTGAAATGGATTCTTATCGATGATAGTAATACTGACATCCTTATGCTTCTTGAATTTCTTTGCTAATTTCTTTGCCGTAAGTATTCCGGCATAACCTGCCCCAACAATAACAATTCTCTTCTCCATGTCTGCTCCTTACTGTTTTTCTCACATATAATCATTCAAAAAGGTATTGAATAAAAGTATTATTTACGAAAATTTTCGTAAATAATTTGTTAACTTTATGACAATCAAATCCATAGCTTCATAGTACCTTTTTCAAGGAAAAGTTACATTTATCTCCATTAGTATACCACGTTGTTGCCGTTTTGAAAACATATTTTAAAAAAATAGTCAATATGGTTACTATTTCCCTCCTGATATATCTTACTTCTATACATATCATACAAATCTGATAGGAATTGTTCACCCTCCCGTGAAATATGTCATAACCGGTCGAAGCTCCAACCGGTTACCCCTATACGAAAAAGAGCTGTTGCAAAACACTCTGATAGCCAGAGTAAGGAGTTTTGCAACAGTCCCTTTTTCGTTTCTATTCTATTTTCGTACATTTATTATACAACAGACGAGGTGACAAAAAGGACAATAATTACTGTATGGTGCAGGAGCTGTAAAGAGCCTTACTAGCTATTATGAGATAGCTTTACTTCTGCTACTACGGCGGCAATTTTCTGCTGCTCTGCCGCACGATTTAAGCCTTCTGTAATATCCTCCTGGTAGATCTCGAATATCTGCTCAAGGATGGTGTCCTTCTCCTCCTGGGTCAGGATATCACAGGCAGCTGCCAGCATCCTATCAGGCTTCTCTCCAAGCGTCAGCAACAATTGTCCCAGCCTGCCTGTCTTTCCGGGCTGGGAGGATAGTCCCTCAAGCAGCTTAGGAAGCAGCTGGGATATTACCGAAGTATAATCCACCTCTTTCAGCTGTATTTCTAATTTTAGCATATCATGCACCATCCTTTCCGTATCCGAAAACCTTAAATTATCTATTTTTACTCCCTGCAGGGATTTTTCGAGCGCCTGATTCATCAGCAGCTGAAAACGTTCCTGATTACATAGTACCAGATGATGTGCCGCAGAATTCGTCACCTGATCCGGTATTAGCTTCAAAAGCCCTTTGGTAAAGGAGCTGGCTTCACCATCCTTTACAAAAAGTTTCCCGACCAGTCTTTTCGTCAGACCGGTTTCTTCCGTATCGTGAATAAATACCTCCGGAATAAATCTCTCTGCCAGCTTCTCATAATCTACTTCAATCAGCTTCATCCTTATAGTAATCATATCTATCCTCATTTCCCAATTTGTTCTCCTTCAATTCGAACTAAGAAATATATGAATCGCAAGGTTATTACCATTATAATACAAATACAAAGGAATGGTATAGGTAATCTTAAAAACCTTCCCTTTCCAATCACATTTTCACTTTCTTGTCTTGATTTATTAAAAATATTGAAATTATTGAATAGAGATGTTACAATAAATACTAATATACCACACAAAAAGCTGGCAGTCTGCTACTGAGGCAGACCTACGCCTAGAAAGGGAAAAGATGAAGGCATTGAATTCCAACAAGGCAGCAATTGAAACCTGTATCAACAACAAATATTTTTCTGTTGCTCACCTTTATTTTGAAGAAAAGACGCTCGATCTGCACATTCATGACTGTTATGAAGTCTACTATTCCATATCCGGCGGCAAACAGTTTCTGATTGACAACAGGACCTATATCATTCAGCCGGGAGACCTCTTTTTCATCAACCAGTATGAGAGCCATTATCTGTCACAGATTGATCAGACAGAGCATGAGCGCATTGTGCTATCCGTCTATCCCGAGTTTCTAAGATCTCTGTCCACGGATAAAACGGAGCTGGATTATTGCTTCTCTTACCGGGAGTCAGGCTTTTCCCACCGGGTATCCCTCGATAAAAGCAGCCAGCAGCGTTTTCTATACTATATCCATAAGCTGACCAGCTTATCAGGTTATGCCGAGGATGTCCTGGAAAAGCTCTCCTTCACGGAGCTGATGGTGTTTTTGAATAAGGAATTTCTATCCAGTCAGCAAAAAGAGAACTTTTCGGAAGATCCGAACTTCCAGTATGACAAACAGGTCAATGCACTGATGGAATACATCAATGCCAATATTAATGCCCCAATCACCCTACAGCAGCTTGCAGATTCCTTCTTTCTCAGCAAATCCTTTATCTGCCGCATCTTCAAGCAATCCACCGGTACAACGGTGAATAAGTATCTGACCGGCCGCAGAATCAGCATCGCCAAGGCCCTTCTGTCGGAAGGTGTCAGTGTCAACGATGTCTGTGAGCAATGCGGCTTCATGGATTACAGCACCTTCCTTAAGGCATTTACTAAAACAGTAGGCGTATCTCCAAAGAAATACGCCATGTATAATAACCATATATAATTCTGCGGTTCTAATCCGACTAATCCTCGATACGGACAGTTTTCTTCTTCCATTTTCCAGAAAAGAAAAACCATAAACTTAGGATAATTGTACAAGCTGTGGCAAAGGGAACTGCCAGTCCGACACCCAGTAGCCCAAGTCCAAAAACATTGCTTAACAGGTATGCTACCGGAATCCGGATTACGATAGAAGACAAGATATTATTGATTAAGGAAAAAGTCGTATGTCCCGTACCGATAAAGAAACCGACCAGGCAAAATGCTGCCGGAACCAGCAGGTAGTCGAAGGAAAACGCAAACAGGTAGGGAACACCAACCCGAATCAACTCCGGATCTGCGGAAAACATCGTCAATATCTCCTCCGGGAATAATCTCGTCAGAATAAAAATAGTCACAGAAATCAGATATGCAATCCCCATACCCGTCAGCATGGTTTTGATTGCCCTATCCTTCCGCTCGGCTCCGATATTTTGTGCTACCATAGCAGAGATCGCAGCATTCATAGCAAGTGCGGGAAGAATAGCAAAGCCATTATATTTACCCACAGCACCGACGGCAGCGGAAGCGGTCACACCGATGTAATTCACCAAGGTTGTCATAAACAAAAAGGACAGGTTTGTGATCAAATTTTGTATCGTCAAAGGGATTCCAAGCTTTAGGATACCCTTCAATTGTACCTTGTCAACCCGAAAGGAACGCATATTAAAATCAAAAACGAATTTTCTCTTTCTTAAGTAAAGGATGCATAGAAGCATACTGAGTGCCTGGGAAAACACCGTTGCTATAGCAGCTCCAAACGCTCCCATGTGCAATCCTCCTACCAGCAGCAGATCTAGAACGATATTTGTAAAGCAGGCAATCGTTACGAAGATCAAGGGGCTTTTACTGTCACCCATACCGCGCATGATGGCACTTAGCGCATTATATCCGAAAATGAATACTGTACCGAGTGCTGTTACCACTAGATAAGTACTGGCCTCCGCGAACGATTCCTCCGGGGTATGTATTAACTTCAGTATCGGGTCCTTTAATACCAGCATCAGGAGGGTCATAATCAGTGCCGCTACCATCAGGGAGGTCAGAAGGGTTCCGATAATTTTCTGAAGCTGTTTTGTCTTCTCAGCTCCTACGGATTGGGCTATCATGATCGTGCCGCCGGTGCTGATGCCGATTGCAACATTTAACAACAGCATCGTAACCTGTCCTCCGATATTGACACCGGACATGCTGTAAGTCCCGTTAAACTGTCCTACGATAACCATATCTGCGACGCTGTAAAGCGTCTGGATCAAATTAGAGATGATGAATGGAATTGCGAAAAAAATAAGCTGCTTCGCCACATTCCCTTTAGCTAGGTTTTTCTGTTCGTACATAGTATTTCCCTTTTCTTTCTGTTTTCTTAGCCATAAAATATACTGCTCTTGTATGTGCCTTATCTATATATAACATATTTCTATGCTTCCTTCAAACTAATTAATCACAAACTGCTCTGTTTGTCCAGCCCCCAGGAAGCTGTTGTCATTTCAGCCAATATATGTGACCTTTGCATTAGCCCGGTATTCTCTCGGGGTTATGCCGAACTTTTTCTTAAAATGCATCGTAAAATTGGAGTGCGTAGAAAATGCCAGATATCCTGAGATTTCCTGCAAACCCACTTCCGAAAAGGTCAACATCTGCTTGGCAGCTTCCAGTCTCTCATTCATAATATAATCTCGTATGGTAACTCCTGTCTCCTTATGGAACAGGGTGGACAGATACTGTGGGGTCAATCTGCAGTGCTTTGCAACTTCCGTCAAGGTAATCTGATAGTGCAAATGATCCAGAATATATGCAACACATTGTTCTACCGGATAGGAGTAAGCTCTTCTCTTCCTAAGCTTCCTGACACGTTTGGTAAAGTCAAAGATTGCCACAACAAAGAGCCGGTTTACCTCATCAATATTGTTACAGACATCCACCTTCTGTATATATACATCACTCAGATTATAGGCTTCAATTTCCGGCATTCCTCCTTCAATGGCACTTCTGGTCGCAAGGGCAATGCCGGATACAAAGATATACTGTACCTGACGAAGCGGATCCTTGGAGAGGTAACCTACATATTGTTCCTTGATGGAGATATTGACAAGAATGTGATTCAGAGCCTCCGTATTACCGCTCCTGACAGAGTCAAACAGCTCCTTTTCCAACCGATACACCATGTTACCTTCCAGTGTTTCTCTCTGCTCAAACATCGCCTTACCGTAGGCCTTCATGACATCCTGCGGTGGTTCGCCGATTGGGATATCTTTCAAGTTCTTGACATCAAATTTTACCTTCATCCATATCACCTCCGGAGATATATGATAGCTTAACTATATTGTATCATAGATTTATATTAAAATCAGGATAAATTTCTTAAAAATAAGATAGTTTTTTATCCAGTATCTGATACTATAAAAATGAGTATGTATCTTAATACTGGGTAACAATTCATTATGGGAGGTATGATACGAATGGATTATAAAGCAAAAGCAAAGGAGCTTGTAAAGCAGATGACTCTGGAGGAGAAGGCCAGTCTCTGCAGCGGTAAGAATTTCTGGAATTTGAAAAGCATTGAACGATTAGGGCTTACTTCTATTATGGTTACGGACGGCCCCCACGGACTTCGTAAACAGGCCGGAGCCTCCGATCACCTGGGCTTGAATGACAGTGTTCCCGCCACCAGCTTTCCAACCGCTAGTGCAACAGCCTGTAGCTTCGATCCTGAGCTTCTGGAAAGAATGGGTGAGGCTCTCGGTGAAAAATGTGTCAATGAGGATGTAGCTGTGATTCTCGGACCAGGTACTAATATTAAGAGAAGTCCTCTCTGTGGACGTAATTTTGAATATTTCAGCGAAGACCCCTATCTCGCAGGAGAGATGGCTGCCGCTCTGATCAAGGGAATCCAGAGCAAAAATGTAGGCTCCTCTCTGAAGCATTATGCCGTAAACAATCAGGAATCCTGCCGTATGACCGTAGATTCCATCGTTGATGAACGTGCTCTTCGAGAAATTTATCTGACCGCATTTGAGACTGCTGTAAAGAAATCAAAGCCCTGGACTGTTATGGCAAGCTATAACAAAATCAACGGTATCTATGGCTGCGATAATCAATATCTGCTCACCGACATCCTCAGGGAGGAATGGGGCTTCGACGGTGTTGTTGTCAGCGACTGGGGTGCGACCAATGACCGGGTGCAGGGTATCAGAGCCGGTATGGATCTTGAGATGCCTGCCGTAAATTATGATACAGACGCAGAGCTTGTCGCTGCAGTAAAGGACGGTTCCTTGTCCTCGGAAGACCTCGACCTCTGTGCACAGAGAGTCACTGAGCTTATCCTGAAGGGTCAGGAACAAAAATCCAAGTCAGTTAACAAGGATAAGGAGCATCATGCCCTCGCTCGCGAGATCGCAGGAAAATCAGCTGTACTCCTTAAGAATGCCGAACAAATCCTGCCAATCTGTCCTACGTCAAAGATCGCTGTCATAGGCCAGATGGCTAAAAAAGCAAGATACCAGGGAGCAGGCAGCAGCCGTATCAACCCTGCCTTCCTTGATAATGCTTATGATGCCTTACAAGAAGCCGGTGTCAAAGCTTCCTATGCCGATGGTTATACACTCGGAAGTAAGACCGTAGACGAAGCTTTGATCAAGGAAGCCTGTGAGCTGGCGAAAAACAGTGACATCGTTCTTCTCTTTGCAGGTCTCCCCGATGAATATGAAAGCGAAGGTTTTGATCGTACCTCATTGGATATGCCGGAAAGTCATAATAAGCTAATCGAGGCAGTGGCAAAGGTCAATTCCAATATCATAGTGATCCTGCAGCTTGGGGCACCTGTGCTGATGCCCTGGAAGGATAGCGTGAAGGGCATCCTTCTTATGTATCTTGCCGGCCAGGCAGGTGGTGCTGCTACCGCTGATTTGTTATTAGGAAAGGTTAATCCCAGCGGAAAGCTGGCTGAGACCTTCCCCGCTTCCTTACAGGATAATTCCAGCTATTCTTACTTCCCCGGCACCTCTAAATCTGTTCAATACCGGGAAAGTATCTATGTAGGCTATCGTTATTATGATACCGTGAAGCAAAATGTAATGTTCCCCTTTGGATACGGCTTGTCCTATACAAGCTTTGAATACAGCAACCTAGAAGTGGAGGAGCTTGCTCCTCAAAACTATAAGGTCAGCATAGATGTAACAAATACAGGGAAGGAACCAGGTGCTGAGATTGTTCAATTGTATGTGCACTGTGCGGCTTCCAAGCTCTTCCGTGCAGAGAAGGAGCTGAAGGGCTTCTGTAAGATTTCACTGGCCCCCGGAGAAACCGGTAGGGTGACTATGACGCTCGATCAGCGCAGCTTTGCTTATTATAATTCAGAGGTTAAGGACTGGTGCATTGAGCGCGGAGCCTATGATTTACTGATTGGTGCCTCCTGTGCGGATATTCGCTTGAAGACTTCAGTTACCCTCTCAGGCGATGGTAAGGAAATCCTGCTGATACAGCACTACAAATCGCTTACTGAGTATACTCATCCTACTTATCCGCTCCGTATCAGCGATGAGCAGTTTATCTCATTGTTAGGCTATACCCCTCAAAAGGATCATTTCGGTAAGCCCTATGACAGAAATGCTACCCTGGCTGATATCAAGGATACGCTGATCGGTAAAATACTCTTATCCGTTGTCAAAAAATCGATGAGTAAGATGCTAGGCAGCGATTCCGCTCCCGACCCGACCATGGTATTAATGATGGAAAAATCAGTTATGGAGATGCCGCTTCGTTCGATGAAGATGGCAGGCGGAATCAGCAATAAAAAAATCGATGCTATCGTTGCTCTCGCCAACGGACGCTTCTTCTATGGTATCAGAACGCTGTTGAGCAAATAACGAATACATACCTATAATAGAAATCAGAAGAGGCTGTTATTAAAAGTAAAGCCGGCTAAGGTAAGAACAATAGGCATCCCGTCATGCACTGTTTGACGGACAGCTTGCAGATATTGTGTGACAGAAGCGAACATTTATGTTCGATTATGTGCTACTATATCTGCATGGTGTCCGGGAACCAGTGTGTGAGGGATGCCTATTATTCATACCTTAGCTGTCATCAATAACAGCCTCTTTGTATTCCTATTATTAAAGTGAAAGCCGGCAGCGTCCGTTGTTATTTCAATCGCTACTTAACCCTAACGCAAACTTATTTGCATTTTCTACCTCTCTGTCTGAGTAACGGAAAATCCCCGCTCTCCTTCAGTTTTTTCATATAGTCTGCTCGCCTGGCCTTCATTCCTTCGGTATCCTTTTTATCCATTACACCAAGCTCTGCCAACTTATCCAGAACCTTGTCCTGTGCTTTTCTCTCCTCTTCAAGCAGGGCATATACATCGTTCTTCTGATCTGTCGTTAAGGTGCTCCATTTCTGGATGGCCTTGTTTACCTTTTCTTCAAAAAGTGCTCTGTTGCCTTTATGATTCGTATCCTTTTCCGACAATGTCATCGTCCCTGTATCCGTCTCAGCTGCAAAGGCAGTAACCGGATTTACTCCAATGACTGTGACTGCAACTGCTGCCACAATCCCAAATAATCGCGTCTTAAACATAAGCTCCCTCACTTTCTCAACAAGCAACAGGGCAAATACCAGCTTTCAAGCTTTAGTGTTCCCAAGCCGTTCATCGGAAATGCGTCTCCTTGCAAAAAAACCCTGTAAAATAAGTTCTTAGCAAAATAAAATGTAAATTTTTCTAAATTTCTTGTTTCACATGTATATTAGTTAATCCAATCGATAATAATATTATTGTTTTAAACAACCAATATCAGGAGGAAATAAAATGGATAACAGAAATAATACATCTAATTCCAGCAGAAACGATGCTAATACCAGCAGAAACAGCAATTCCGGTTCCAGCAAGAACAATACCGGTTCTTCCAGAAATGATGCCGGCTCCAGCAGAAATGACGCATCCGGTTCCAGCAGAAACAAATAGGAACTAAGGCTGCTAAGAAGGAGTAGTTGTAAAACTCCTTAATAGTAACGAGTAAGGATACAGCCATCCCTAACACACTGTTTGCCGGACATCCTGCCGATATGGTTTTTCATATTCGAACTTAACAGTTCGCTTCTGATCAAACAATATCGACAAGCTGTCCGGCAAACAGTGCATGATGGGATGCCTGTATCCTTACTCTGGCTATCAGAGTGTTTTGCAACAGCCCCTTGGTTTCTTAGTGACAACAATGGAACTCGTTATCTCCAGTATAAACCTCATCCTTCATCATCAGATGGACCGCGGATAGTTTAAAGGTTTTTGGTAACGCCAATATATTGGGATTTTCGCCTACATACTTTTTCTTTGCATCTTCTAATGCTTCCTCAATGGTTGCTCTTGTCTTGAGTCCCATTCCTCTGGCATAGCCAGGCTGCTCCGCACCTACGATATAGATTGCTGCTGTATTCTTCTCCGCCAAATGACCGCAGGATATCATGGAAAATCCATGGAACGGATGGAATGCATTCGTATAGCGATATTTGCGAATATATTCCTCATTCGTAGCAAAATATTCACCCAGACGATTCATATCGGGTAAGGTATTCATAGAATCCTTTTGGAACATTTCGTACATTTCTCTGGTATAAGGCCACAATTCATCATGAAAATATCCATTACAGGTGGAAGCACAGATAATAACACAATTGTCACTCATTACTCTTTTGTGACGGATCACCTGTGCTGATAATGCCTGCATCAGCATAATCGGATTTGTACCCATGCCATCTCCATAATGGAAGAATTGAGGCATACCGAATACCATAACATCGAATTTCTTCTCTGCATAAGGTACATAAGTTCTTTGATCTGCCATCTTCCAGGAAATTGGCTGCATTTCCTTTGCATAACCGCTATTAATTTCAATCTGTCTTGAATAGGTATCTAGAACTGCATCACAGCAGAAGAATTTCTTACCCATGCATTCTTCCATGTGTTCACCGATTTCATCAAACTTGGATCTCATCAGGGATTTACCGCTGACGGGAACAAAGTCCTTCCGATGCATTACATCGGGAACATGATGGGAAGCAATGGATCTCCAATGAGTAATGCCGGTGGCGCAATGCTTATAACCTCCGGAATATCCGCCATACGGGTTGCCCTGTGTATGGCCGATCAAAATTGCCACATCACTGTCATACACGTACTTATTCATAATGACCGGGTCACCGCGTCCTGTTTTCCCCAAATCCACCAGATGCTCATAATCTTCACTGTCATGATTAATAATCTGGTTGGAGAACCAAAATTCATGGAATAATTCTTTTCCTAATATATTAAAGATTTCCTGCTTTGTGTTCTTGCGGTGCAGACCATTGGAGCAGATCAGAAGAATATCCTTTTTCTCAACTCCGGCACTGTATAGCTCCTGTAAAATTAGCTTAATGGATACTTTACGGTGTGAGGTTTCCTGCTCCCCGCCCTTAACACGGTCAGGGAAAATGATGGTAACCTTAGAGCCCTTTTTGGCCAGCTTTGTCAACGGCTCCATTCCGATGGGATTGCGAATAGATTCCAAGGTCTTAGCTTCTATCTGACTTTCCGGAATATATGGGGGATCAGGGATAGTCTCACCGGGTATAAATACATTCGTAGCATCAGGAAGCTCTGCTGTTACTGTACCATGCCCATACTCAAAGGATAATTTCATATGTTATTCCTCTCTTTCATATATTAATTCACCAGTTATTTACTTCTTTATTATTTACTCCTTGTGATTTACTTTCTTATTATTTATTTCTTAGTAATTATTTCTTAATTATTCATTTCCTTTTATTGTTTTGTTGATTTCTTGTTTCTAATCATAGTTACTCTACTAATTTCTTTCTTCTGTTTCTAAAGCCATCAAATTGAATCGTCTTTCGGCAATCTGATAAAGCTACGATTCCCTATACGGTATTTATTTATCCAGATAGGTACGAACAATGTCCAGATATTCTTCCGGATAAAATCCGACTTCTCCCTGAAATCTTGTTAATGCGATTAAACCACCATCAATTTCCGGTATGGAAGCAAGCATTTTCGCATTGTCCACCTTAAGGCCGCCACCATAGATCACCGGAATTCCTCCTGTAACCTTTTTAACAAAGCCGGCAATCTTTTGTATATAAGCTCTATCCGGAGGAGTTTTACCGGGTCCAATGGCCCAAATAGGCTCATAAGCGATTGTCACACTTGAGGTATCTACCCCAGCCAAGCCTATGGAAAGCTGCTTCTCTAGTACCTCTTCCCAGTGCTCCTGTTCCTCGGAGCTTTCACCAATGCAATACAATACACTTAAGCCGGCGCTTAAGGCAGCCTTAATCTCTTGATTGAGAATTCTGTTCACTGCATCCGTATCGGACCTTCCAGCCTCTGCTAAAATACCTGCTTTATCTCTGCGTTCCTCACAGTGGCCAATGATGGTGCCGGTGCAGCCAATCGCCTTCATCGCATTGGCTGTCCTTTGAGTCGTGAATGCACCAAAGTTGCCACCCAGGGCAGTATCATCACGAAAGACACTCTGACAGCCTATCTGAAGAATAGAAGGCACGCTCAATTCCTCGATGGCACCAATCAGATGAGCTTCGGGCATATAGATGATAAATTCTACCTCAGCCTTCTTATATTGGTATAACTTCTCCTGAATGTAATTTACTATGAATTTTCCCCAATCCAGCGGATTGGCAATGCTGTTCACTCCGCCCAGCTCCTTGGGAATATCAAACCTTTTTAAATTAAGATGTATCCTTTTCATTTTGAACCCTGCCTTTCGATATTAGTTATGAAAGTGAATGAAGGCAGGAAATTCTTCTCCCATGAGTGGTTTACACCAGTTCACATAATCCTCTGTTACATCATTTCCTCTTGCATTGATGTAACGCTCCGGAAGAACCTTTTCCTCCAACATGACCTCTTTGATTGGAATGAGGGGTGTCTCAATCTTATATTCTGCTCCGGGAACACGGGAAATACCAACCATAACCGCTGTATGTCCCGCCAGTGCAGCCTTGACTGCTTCCCTGCCTACGAGGACAGCTTCCCCGCGGTCTATTCTCGATTGATGTGCCATTGAGGCTCTGCCGCATAACCCCGGTTTCTCACTTCTGGCTTTGATACCCAGCTTCTGTATAATCAGTCCCGCCAAATAAGAACTGACATCTCCAAAATATGTGGCTCGGTCTGATTTAAAGATCGGGGGAACAATGGACTCTCCCTGCTTATTCTTCAGTCCTTCACTTACTACGACCACTACTCCACCCAGTTCCTCGTAGAGTTTCTTTACATCCTCCAGGAATTCTTCTTCCTCAAATGCTCTCTCCGGAAGATAAATCAGATGAGGTGCATCCTCTTTCTTCCTTCTGGCTAAAGCTGATGCAGCTGTAATCCATCCTGCATTTCTTCCCATTGCTTCAATTACACATACATGAATCGGAAGAGATTTCACATCCGCTCCTATTTCTGCGGTTGTAGTAGCAATGTATTTAGCAGCACTGGCAAAGCCCGGTGCATGATCAATAACAGAGATGTCATTATCCATGGTCTTAGGAATTCCGACAACATTAATATCTTTCCCTTTACATGCTTCCTGTACTCTGCCGCAAGTATCCATGGTTCCATTTCCGCCATTAAACAGTACATACTTAATCTTATGCTTTTGAAAAATGTCAGGCATGCGATCATAATCCTCCTGTGTCAATGCATATCTGGAGGAACCAATGGCTGTCCCCGGTGTATGAAGCAGTAATTCCAAATCCTTATCCGTAATCACACTTAAGTCTTTGAAGGTTTCCTTTATGATTCCTTCAGAGCCTCCTATCGCTGCGAGAACTTGATCAATCCTGTCACTATTCCTTGCTTCCTGAATCACACCAAATAATGACGCATTCAAAACAGCAGTCGGTCCACCGCCGTGCACAATCAATAGATTATGTTTCATCAATGTCGCACCAACCTTTCTTGCATTGTTAACGTCAACTAAATAACTAACTTTTATCTGCTAATCTGTTACATTCCTTATCATTTACCGACCACCAAATATTATCACAGGAATAATACCCTTCCTATCATTACAAGCGTCCTATTTACGCAAACGTTTGCTATCCTTAGGCAAAAGAAAAGAGCACTTGTCTTCTTAAGTCTTATGACAAAGTTGATTTCATGCTCATTTCGATTATATATCAATACTTCTCTTTTCCTGAGTTATGTCTACTCTAAAACTTACCGAGCTTTGAGAACATATCCTGCTTATAATGTTCAACCCCGGGCTGATCGAAAGGATTTACTCCTAGAATTATCCCCGATAAATAACAGGAAAATTCAAAAAAATAAAACAGCTGACCAAAATAATACTCATCTAATCTTGGTATGGAAATACGAAGGCAGGGTATCCCGCTACTGCTGTGAGTACCAAGGGTCGCCTCAAAGGCCGTCTGATTAATCTCCGAAAAATCCTTGCCGTCAAGATAGGCAAAATAGTCATCCTCATAGTGATACTCCAGTATTAGGCTGCTATTTTGCTCCTGAATTTCCAAGAAGGTCTCAAATAATATCCGCTGTCCTTCCTGTACATACTGCCCTACGGAATGGAGGTCCTCAGAATAATTAACTGCAACAGGAAAAATCCCTTTTTCTTGTTTACCTTCACTTTCGGCAAAAAGCTGTATCCACCACCTTGAAAAATAGGATAGCTGTGGTTCAAACATGGCAAGCAGTTCTATATTATAACCCTTCTTCAGTAAAAGGTTACGATAAGTCGCATATTTTAAGGCAATATGTTCACAAGGCTTGCTCTCCCAAAGCAGTTTCCTCATCTCCTTCGCACCCTGAACCAAGGACAGGATATCAATCCCTGCTACTGCCATAGGAAACAAGCCGACATCGGAGAGTACACTATATCTTCCTCCGATATTATCCGGGAAAACCAGAAACTCATAGCCCTGACTCTGTGCCAGCTGATGAAGTGTACTGCCTTTTGTGCCTGTCACTGTAATTCTGGACCTTGCAGCCTCACCGTATCGTTTCTCCAAGTAATTTCGCAGAACACGGAAGCCTATTCCCGGCTCGAGAGTCTCAAAATTCTTGGCAATTACATTAATATGAACTGATTTTCCTTCCAGCTCTTTTATTAATTCATTGGTATAATGAGCGGATATGTTATTTCCGGCATAGAGTATTTTTATCCTTCGGTCCGTCTGAAGTGCACTTATGACAGCTCTTGCTGCCTGATTGGAGCCTCCGACTCCTATGAGCACGAACACATCAATGCTTTTACGAAGCTCCCGGGCTTTCTCCTGCAAATTTAGGACCGCTTCCTCCCCCGCCCATTCCTCACAATCCAACCATCCTAAGCTATCCTGATAGCTAAGGGATAAGTCCTCCGTATCCGATGTGTCACATGACCCAAGAATATTCTTCAGGATATTCTCATTCTGCTTCATAGACAATCGGAATTCCTCCTCGGTTACATGCATAGAAGAATCACTGTATTCTATTTTTATACTGATCTCTGACACCTTCTTTTTCTTTCAGTAATACATGAACTACTTCCAGGGTACTTCTTACTGATTATTTTTATAACGTTCCATCATTTCTTCCAAGGTAACCGGCTCAACCAGAGGCGCTTTTCCAACAGACCCAAAATCCACGATCAGGGTCCCAACTACTTCCTTCACGCCTTGTTCCATGCAAGCAACGATTGCACAAACATCCTCATTCACCTGAGCGCCCTTCATGATGGTATCCATAATGGGAGTTACAAATACTCTGGGATCAAATGCAGATTTCTTTTCCTCTAATAGCTCATAGATAGGGCCAATGCTGACGCTGTTCTTCTTATAAGGGTTCTTAACGAAGAACTCTCTTAGGTTTCTGGTTACTGCCAGGCGGATATCTGTATCCACGTTAATTTTACCGATACCACAGGCAATGGCCTTTTTGATCTCATGAATTGAGATACCAGCTGCATTCTTGATATCTCCACCCAGCTGATTGATTTCATCAACAATATACTGAGGTACCGTGGAGGAACCATGAGATACCAGTACTCCGAAGATTTTCTCATGCTTTAAGCATTCCTTTATCGCTATTACAATTTCACTTCTTAGCTTTACATTCTTTCCTTTTACTGCACCATGCATGGTTCCATAAGAAATCGCCAGGCAATCTACTCCTGTTTTCTTAAAGAAATCTACTGCCTTCATGGGATTGGTGTAGGTAGAGGCATCAGAGAATACATGGTCCTCAACTCCTGCAAGCACGCCAAGCTCACCCTCCACGGATACTCCTCTTGCATGTGCATATTTTACGACTTCTCGCGTCAGCTCCACGTTTTCATCATAGGGAAGAGCGGAGCCGTCAATCATAACAGAGGTATAGCCGCCGTCAATCGCAGCCTTTACTGAATCAAAATCCTTACCGTGATCCAAGTGAAGTACAATGGGGATGGGAGAATACGCACCGTATTTGCGGACAGCATCTCCCAAATTCTTTGCTCCAATCCGTTTATCTTCAATCGTAGAGTTTAAGAAATCTGTTCTTCCTCCCATAAACCCGTTTGCCAAATCAGCACCCTGCAATATTGCAGGACTGCGGAACATTTCATGCACCTCTATGGCTGCTTTGACTTGAGCTACAGCATTTACATTAAATGCACCTTGCGCAAAATTATAACGATCGGTTGCCTCTAACAGAGGTCTTAAAGGTATTAACGACATAATTATTATCCTCTTTCATCTTTCTTATTTTTCTATCAACTGGCCTCTCACAAAGGTATCAACAATTTCATAATCTTCATCCATGATGACCAGATCAGCTAATTTATTCAATTCCAGGGAACCACGTTCTTCGTAAATCCCAAGCATCCTGGCCGGGTTCTTAGTCAGAAGGTCTATGATTTCAACCAAGGGTCTTCCTGTAAATTCCAACAGATTCTTTAAGGCTTTTCCTGTTGTCAGCGTACTTCCGGCACGGGTTCCTCCCTCGGTAAGTCTCGCATCACCATCAACCACAGTAATATCATTGACCCCTAATTTATAATTACCGTCGGGTAACCCGGTAGCCATGATGGAATCGCTGACAGCAACTACTTTGTCCAAGCCCTTTATCTTAATTAATAACCTTACCATAGCCGGATGGAGGTGTCTTCCATCACAAATTGCTTCACAGTATACATCGCTTTCAAGAACCGCTCCCGAAACCGCCGGGAAATGCTGGTGCATCAGCTTCATAGCGTTAAAGGTATGGGTGGCGGCGGTAGCTCCATGATATATACATTTCATCGTCTTATCATAGTCTGCACCGGAATGTCCAATGGATACAACCATTCCCAGCTCCACCATCTTCTGAATATTGTCGACGACGCCGGCCACCTCAGGGGATACGGTAAGATAGCGAATGTCTCCGCCGGCCGCCTCCTGATATTCCCGAAGAAGCTCAATATCCGCTTCTCTTAACAGATGTTCCGGCATAGCACCCTTATATTCCGCTGCCAAAAATGGACCCTCCAGATGTATTCCCAGGAGTTGTGCACCGTTACTTTTCATAGCTTTATGTTTTAAATACTCACTAATACACCAAAGAGTCTGTTCCTTAGAATCTGTAAGAATAGAACCCAGCCAAGCCGTAGTACCCTGGGTTGCAAAAAAATGGCTGATCTTCTCTAAATCCTCAGCAGTTGCCGCATTTACGTCAACATTGACAGCCCCATGGGTATGAACATCAATGAACCCCGGAACAATGTATTTACCCTCTGCATCGTAGTATTTGACTCCTTTCGGGATTTCATTGTGATCCACAAACTCAGCAATTTTCTCATCCCTTATCAACAGGCTGCTCTCGATTAATCCACCTTCTGTCAATACTTTACCATTTATAATATAAAACTCCTGCATTCCATCTTCCCCTTTCCTTCCAATTAATCCACGAGGAATGTACTTACCCGAACTTTTACTAAACCGGAGCTCTTCTCCGGATTGTCTTTCTGTTAGGGAAGCTTTGCAACAAACTCCGTGATTCTGATATTAATATCAGGATGATCCTGCAATAAGGTAACCGGAAAGCTTACTGATTTCTCACCAAACGCAGCATGTCTTACAACCGCCCGATGCCAATCACGAAAGCATCCCAGCCTGATTTTTTTTGCCCGGCTGATCTCATACATACCAATGGTTACGCAGTAATGAGGCATTTCATCCAGCGCACCGTTTAAATCACCCACGCTGTTGACCGCTCTGGTCTCCGTCGCTATTTCTCTGACTCTGGTTTTTAATTGCAAAAACTCCTCCGCAGACAACTCCTCCTGAGGTTCATTGAAAGCAACATGACCATTAATTCCAATACCGCCAAAAGCGATATCCACTCCACCCAGCTCCTCAATCAATCCAGGGATATAATCTATACTCAGCGGGTCCGGGAAAATTCTCTGTTCCTGAGGCATGACAAGCTTTTGATCTATCTTCGAATAAACTTCACGCTCCATAAATCCACGGAAGCTTAATTTATCCTCCGTGTTAATCCACATTTTATTGTCATCCAGATACTCATCCATGTTAATAAACCATACATTTTTTAAGTCTATTCCCATTTCATTCACCATGGATACAAAATAGGGATATTGTCCCACCGGTCCAACAGGTACGATGAAGACTGTCTTCTTATTCTGCCTGTTATTATTTTGGATTTCTTCAACCATCTCTGAAGCAATGGCTTGAAATACTATCTGGTTATCCTCCAGAACTGTAATTGATATCTTTGGAGAATTTAATAATTGTGCTCTATCAAAGGTATAGTAATTTTGTTTCATATGCATTTCCTTTCTATAATTAAAAAAGATGTGAAAGATTCAGATCCTTTATCAGCTTTACAATCTCCTTACTTCGAGTGCAACCGAATTTCTTCAGCAATCCATTCATTTGTGTTTTCACCGTGACTACCTCAACCTTTCTTTCGTCTGCAATTTCTTTGACCTTTTTACCCTCCAAAAGCATACGGATTAATACTCTCTCTGTATTAGTAAGGTTGGAGATATTATTGATAAAGAAGAATAAGCTCTTTTCTGATTTCTGTAATCTCTTGTATTCCTGTAAAACAATTTCTTGCACCTTGCCATTCATAAGAGGATTGCCGCGGTAAGCACTTCGTATGTGGAAAAGCACTTCCTCCTCGGGGCAGCCTTTTACAATATAATCAATAGCACCGGTGCCCATGGCAGATAAAATCATCTCTTTTGTTTCATGTGCTGTCATAAAAATCACCTGAGCATTCGGATTTTCATCTCGGATTATTTCCGTAGCAGTAATGCCCGATGTCAAATTTTCCATTTCGATATCCATTAAGATTAAATCATAGGCTGTATTCCTGGCCAGCTCTACGATTTCAATACCGGATTGAGCTAAGCCCACAACCTCCATATCCGGCTGCTTGTTGATTATTTCACTCATGTCCTCTAATAGTATCTGAAAATCTTCAGCAATCATAATCTTTATAAGCTCTGCCATGGTACCTCCTTATAGCTTCTTGATGGCTTACACTCAAAAAATAATTCGCATCCTTTATTCCTTGAACTTCGGTAGAAGTATATAAAAGTGACTTCCTGCTCCGATTTTACTCTCATAGCGCAGGTTGCCAAAATGCTCCTTCACGATTTCCCTCACATAATGCAGTCCCATTCCCCAATTATAATTAGAATTTTTACTGGAGTAGAAAGGATCAAATATCTGCTTCAGGGTATTTTTATCCATACCGGTACCATTATCAATGACTTCAATCACAGTATATAACCGTATATTATAGCATTTTAATTCTAACTTACCGTCCTCGCCCCGATCTGCATCGTTGATTGCATCCTGCGCATTCACCAATAAATTATAGACTGCTTCGCACAAATGCTCCTTATCCGCCAAAACCACCGTTCCCTTGGATAAGGTTACGATAGGATTGATCTCCGGGTACTTTTTATGAAATAAATCAACTGCTCCCTTCACTAAGTCCTCTAGCGTAACCGGTACTAAATGTACGGCATTGGATTTGACAGAGCGGTATAATTCATTGAGTCTTGCCAGCATTGCTTCATTATTGGAGGATAGCATGTCCGTATACTCCATTATTTTTTTTAAATCCGGAGCTTTCTCCTGAAACAAAATACCTAACCGCTTATAGATTACCCGGTTTGCTAATAGTTGATTTTTGACACTGTGAACAAAAACAGATGCCCCGGTACTAATCACATTGAATTTTCTCTGTCTCGTAATCTCTTCCCGGTTGAGGGTGAAATTGACCTGAGCATACTTCGCCAAGCTATAAATACCTACAATAGCGCAGAATAGATTCATCATTAAAATAATAATGTAAGCCGGGATGGAAAGGGTTGCATTCATATAATAAATGCCCTGCTTCCAAACATAATTATCAAGATAGAATTGATATACCTGCGCCGGGTCCTGCCCAAAGTAAAGAAGATAAAGGCAGGACAAAGAGAGAATAAAGATCAAAGTCAAAACAAACTGCCGACGAAAAAATCTCATTTGAATGGAATAGGCTTCATATAGCAATAATACGATTGCGATTATGATATACAAAACAATCCACAAATTCGTGCTTCCGACAATAAAGGTCTGTAATTGATTATTATCCAGCGTTAAAATACGCCATACCTTGGGATAGTATACCAGAAGTGTTCCAAGCGGAAGCACATATACAAATCCCAATAACTTTTGCCTATCTCTGATCCAGGGTATCATGCAATAATGCAATGACAATAGCATAAGAAAGAGCGGAAACAAGTATCTGCCGATTGCTATGATGTATCCAAGCTGATCTAAAAGTATTAATAGGTATTGAATCTTTGTCTTGATCTCATAGGATAGAAAAAAGAAATTATTAAGCTCTCTCGAAATCCCACCCTTTTTGGCAATGTAAATCAGAATCCCGGTCAGCATAACAGCTAAGCTTAAACACATACCCGATAAGTAAAAAGACTCTTTAATCCGCTTTGATATACAAGCCAATATCGATACAATAACAAGAATTACCACTAATATTATTAGCATAGCTATTATCCCTTCAAAGCAATCAGCTTATAATTTTAATAAATAGGGCTATCATCGAGACGACAGCCCTATTTCTTTATTATTTTAGCTCTTAGGCCGATGTTCTGTAGCCGACCCTATATTAATAAATTATTCTCTTGCTATTTAGCAGCCTCAAGCATATTTGCGAACATTACATAATTGCCAACCGGAGCCTCTTTTGTTATATTGCCTGCTGCCAAGAAATTGTCCTGCTGTACCTTATAAGCTTTTTCCAATTCACCGGAACTAATCATTTCAACTAGTTCTTTTGCAGTCATCCAGTCACCGTCTCCTCTTTGGTTGCTCACGGATTCTACATCAAGAGCTACCTGCTCAGCTACCCATTGTACCACCTGATCAAGGTTCGCTTCGTCAGCTCTGTAATCCATTGCCTTATAAAGAGCTTTTGTATATCTTAAAATAAGCTCTGCATTATCCGTGGCATAGTTAGGATTTACGATCCAAGATGCTATTGAAGGTGATTCATCTATGAACATTACATTGTTAGAAAGAGCTACAGCGTCATTCCCCATTGCATCTTTAATTGCGAAGGTATTCGGAGACCAGGTAGCGCATGCATCCACGCTGCCGGAAATCATAGCTGTTACGATTGCTGATGCATCCATATCAAGAATGGTTACATCAGCTTTGGTAAGACCTGCTTTTTTCAGAGTTAAATCCAAGATTGTCTCACTGGAGGTACCGGAAGCCATTGCAATTTTCTTGCCTTTTAAGTCTTCAATCTTAGTAATACCTTTACTTGCACTACCGATTACCTCATCGGCATTACCAAAATGAGAGGTTGCAAAGATAGTTGCTCTTCCTTCAATACAAAGCTTATGAGCACCGGGTCCAATGTAACCGATATCAATGCTGCCGGATTCCATCGCTGCAATGATGGTAGGACCATCTGCGAACTCTACTAAGTTCACTTTAATACCCTGTTCTTCAAAATATCCCATTTTTATTCCTGTTACTACAGTGTTTAAGCTTGCAAAGTTAGGCATATATGCCACATTGATTTCTACAGGCTTTGCAGCCGGTGCTGTAGTAGGTTCTGTCTTTGCTGCCTCTGTAGGTGCTGCTGTTGCAGAATTATCTGTTGTGTCCTCTGTTTTTGTATCATTTTGCGGAGCCGGTGTCTTTTTTGCACAAGCCACAGCCAATGAACTAATTAGTGCTAAAACCATAAGAATACTTAATACCTTTTTCATTGCCTCTTCCTCCTTGTATTTTGGATGTTATTTTAAATAAAATTATTATTATAAACCCTTACTTTCTAACCTCAAGATACTCCTGATATACCTGCTTCCATATATAGTTCTTAACATCCATGAATTCAGAGGTTAGCTTTGTCTCTTGATTTCTCGGATAGGGAATGTTAACATCAACAATTTCCTTAATTCGACCCGGTCTGGCACTCATGATAACTACCTTTTGACCCAATATAATTGCTTCATCCACATCATGTGTAATAAAGAAACAGGTCTTTTTCTCTTTCTGCCAGGTCTGAAGAAGCTCCTCCTGCAGCTGGGTTCTTGTTTGCGCATCCAAAGCACCAAAGGGCTCGTCCATCAGAAGAACAGAGGGATTCACCGCATAAGCTCGTGCAATTGCGACACGCTGCTTCATACCACCGGATAGTTCCTTCGGATAATGATTTGCAAAATCCTCAAGATCTACCATTTTGATATACTTCATAGCAGTTGCTGATGCATCTTCCTTGCTCATACCTTGGATCTTTAAGCCAAACTCTACGTTTTTTTTCACAGTCAACCAGGGAAACAATGCGTACTGCTGAAATACCACACCACGTTCCGTTCCTGTTCCTACCACTTCATGTCCATCACAGTAAACCTTACCTGAAGTAGGTTCAAGCAGACCGGCAATGATATTTAGCAAGGTGGATTTACCGCAACCGGAAGGTCCAACCACAGTAATAAACTCATTTTCCATTATGTCAAGGTTGACACCGTTTAATGCAACCATTTCACCTTTACGGGTATCAAAGGTTCTGACCACATTTTCGATTTTAACTTTTACGCTTCTCTCTTCTCTTGCCATCCTGTAAGCTTCCTTTCCAGTAATTTGACCAGTTTCTCAATGGCCATACCAATGATTCCGATAATGATAATATATAAGAGCATCGGAGGTGCTTCAAAGGAGTTATTCAAAGCCCTAATTCTCATACCAAGTCCCGCGACCGCACCGGTTGATTCTGCTGCAATTAATGTTGTCAGCGCAACGGAAGTACCTAATCTGATCGCTGTGATAATAAAGGGGAGGGATGCAGGTGCAATGACTCGCAGGAAAATATCGATATCCTTCGCTCCTAATACTCTTGCCGCTTTAATCAATGTCGTATCAATATTTATTACACCTTGATAGATGGTAATTGCCATGGTTAAGAAGGTTGCAATGGTAATGACAATAATTTGAGGTTTGCGTCCAACACCGGCGGATATAACGACTAAGGGAACATAAGCCAACGGAGGAATATTTCTCACAAACTGGATCCAGGGTTCAAGGATATTTCTCACTGGTCTGTACCAGGCCATTAGTATGGCTACGGGTAAAGCAATCGCAAAACCGATACCAAAGCCCGCAAAGACTGAGATCATACTGCTTGAGATATCATGAAACAATACTCCTCTTGTTATCATAGTATGAACAGATTGTAATACAACTATCACATTGGGAAAGCTACGGGAGGTCTTTGGATTGATGGATAACAGAAACCATAATACCATCGCAGCTGCAAGGGAAATCAGCAGCCATGCCCATTTGGGTATTCTGCTTACCCAGGTGCTGTTTTTTGCATTTTTTCTTATGGGTGATGATGTTTTTTTCTTCATATTAAGCAGCCCTTTCTAATACAGTACATTTGCTTTCTTCATGAACTCACTTTACCATAGGTACATTATCCTGATAAGTATGAACATTTTTCATACCTTTATTCTAAAGCAGAACCTATGAGACAAAGCCATCTGTCTGCATACAATAGCGTCAGGATTTGCAACAATAGGATCGGGAGTCAACGCTGCAAAGCAAACGTTTGTCTAAAAACCCTTAGGAATGTAATAATAAACTATATATACTAGAGCTATGGACTAGCGGAAAGTGAGAAAGAGTATGACATTGAAAGAACTCGCCGATTTGGCAGGTGTATCTGTTTCTACCGTATCTCGTGTAATTAATCACAAAAACACGAAGGTAGCAAGTAAAGAAGTGCAGGATAAGATATGGAAGATCGTAAGAGAATCCAATTATGTTCCCAATGCGGCTGCTAGAAATTTAAAGCTTGGGAATACTACCAGTGGTACGAAATTACCCGCCAAAACCATTGGATGTATCTATGCACGCTCTACGACTGATATGAATGATCCTTTTTTCTCACAGATCGCAAGAGCCGTTGAGCAGGAAGCCTTTAGACAAGGTTATCTCATGAAATATTCCTTTACAGCCTTTGATATCAATGACGCCAATATCTACCATCTGATCACCGATAATCAAGTTGGAGGTATTGCCATACTTGGACGCTTTGACCAGAGCTTACTGAAATTCGTCAAAAGTCATTATAAGCATGTTGTATATACCGGGCTCAATAAGATAGATCAGGATTTCGATCAAATTATCTGTGATGGCTATCAAGCCTCTATGTCCGCTGTAAATCATCTTTATAAACTGGGGCACAGACAAATCGGCTATGTCGGGGAAAAAAATAAAGAAGCACGCTATCAAGGCTATTATGATGCTATGACAGCCTTAAATCTCCCCTTGAAGCGTGAGCATATTATTGTTACACAACTCTCCAGTGAGGGCGGCTACAAAGCGTTGAAGGAATATTTTAAGAAGCAAAATACTGTTACCGCATTATTTTGTGCGAATGATTTGACCGCAATCGGTGCCATGAAGGCCATCAAAGAAATGGGTCATAAAATTCCCGAAGATATCTCGATTATCAGTATCGATGACATTGATACTGCTCAATATGTATCTCCTATGTTAACTACGATTCATGTTCCCCTGGAGGAGTTAGGCAAAACGGCTGCCAAGATTTTGATTGACCGAATTGAAAATGGTAAGTCACTCCCGCTAAAGATTGAATTACCCTTCTATCTAGCGAACCGGGAAAGCTGCAAGGCTATAGGAACATCATAAAACACCCTGAAGGAAGAAAGAGAGGCTATGACTTTACTATTTATTCTCATTAGCTTTGGAGCCTCACTGATTGGAGCGATCTGCGGCATCGGAGGCGGGGTAATAATTAAGCCTGCGTTGGATGCATTTCATATCTTAAGCGTTGCTACCATAAGCTTTTTATCCGGCATCACCGTACTCTCCATGACCTGTTATTCTATCGGAAAAGCGAAGCTTTCAGGAGAGCTTTCTGTTGATAGGAAGTTAGGAACTCCTCTTGCTATCGGAGCCGCCGTCGGAGGAATCCTTGGAAAATCGGGCTTTGAATTGATCTCCTCGTTCTTTACAGATAAAGATAAGGTCGGTGCGGTACAGGCATTATGCTTACTTATCATCACCATTGGAACCTTAATATACACTATAAAAAAAGATAAGATCCCAACAAAGAAAATAACAAATGCTCTTCTCTGTATATTAATCGGTTTCGGACTTGGTATTTTGTCTTCATTTTTAGGTATTGGCGGAGGTCCCATTAATCTTGTAGTTCTTTATTATTTCTTTTCCATGGATACGAAGGAAGCCGCACAAAACTCTCTGTATATCATTATGTTTTCTCAGATTACCAGCTTGATTAAGACCTTCGTCACAGGCAGTGTTCCAACGTTTGAACCGGTTCTATTAGTCATCATGATTTTTGGTGGTATATCAGGTGCCATCGTTGGCAGGATAGTAAATAAGCACATTGACACGAAAACAGTTGATAAATTATTCATTGGTCTGATGCTCGTGATTATCCTAATCAATGTGTATAATGTATATCAATTCACAAGGTAATTATATTCAGAGGCGCCAACAATGAGCTGATGCTAATTAGTTACCTAAGAGAAAACGAATGAACCCCAGTCCGGGACAATAAAAAATGAAGTCTTACGACTTCATTTTGAAGCTGGGGAACCCCAGTCCAGGACAATAAAAAAATGAAGTCTTACGACTTCATTTTTTATTTGGACTGGGGTACAAGGATTCGAACCTTGAGATGCTGGAGTCAGAGTCCAGTGCCTTACCGTTTGGCGATACCCCAATTTTACTAGTTACAATGGCTTGTCAGCTGCCACGAATGATATTATAACTCATACCGTTTCGATTTTCAAGACCTAATTTTTTTATTTTTTTCAAAAAATTTAGAAACTTTTATATCCTGCCTTCAGGGTTATTCCGTCCTTCCCGTATTCCTGCTCTCCTTGGGGTTTTTGACCTTCCGATACTATTCTTCCTAGATACTTCTCACCTTATTCATTCATTCCGGACGGATCCCAAGAAGTCCGGCCCCGTTTCTCCAAAAGATACATTCTAGTTCCATTGTGGTGAGTTCCATCTCAGACAAAAGCTTAATGCTCTCTTTTTGTCCACTCCAAGGAGAATCGGTCCCGAAGAGGATACGGTCCGCACCATGATTTCTGACAATACGTTGAAATTGCTCCGGCTGAATATATCCAAAGGTATAGGCCGTATCAAACCAAACATTCTTGCCAACGAGATATTCCTCTACTGCATCCCATTGATTGAAGCCTCCCATATGAGCAAGTATAATCCTCGCCTTAATATTATCAATCTGACGCAGCATATTCGCCGCACGCTCCGGCGGACAATGGATCGGATCGGGGAGCCCGATATCAAGTCCGGCATGTATACTGACGATTAATTCCAGCTCTGCTGCCTGCCGAATGATACGTACCATCTTAGGGTCATCGATATAGGTCGCCTGATAATCCGGGTGCAGCTTGATTCCAGGCAATCCGAGTCTTTTAATCTCTTTCAGCTGTTCTTGATAATGTTCTGTATCAGGATGTATCCCTCCAAATGAAATGATACCCTTTCTGCTCATCGCCTCTGCCGCATATCGGTTTATGGTTTCAAATTGAGCTGGTCTGGTAGCGACCGGAAGCAGAACTGAAATATCTACATTATGCTCCTTCATGGAGAGCTCAAGCGACTGCAGTGTACCATTTGTAGATGCTTTGACATTGCCCTCTTTTTCCATCTTCCTGATTGTCTTTTCCGCCATCTGCTCAGGAAATACATGCGTATGAAAATCTATAATCATTGCCCATCCCCCCTGTCATCCATAGATCAATGTAATTCTTCTCAATTCATCCACGGATCTATGTAATTCTTCTCAATTCATCCACAGATCAATGTAATTCTTCTCAATTCATCCATAGATCAATATGATTTTTCTCATCCACAATTCCAAAGAAAATTCTCTCTGCTTACACTCACAAATTACATTGTTGTTATTTCTATGTTATAACATATCAAAATCAGGAAATCAAATCCAAACAATAATTCATCAAAGAGACAACAATAGCCGCCTGCAGTAAACTGCTGCGGCTATCGCTTAATTATTCTTCAGCTACAAAGCTATTCTCCATAGTTATGATACACTGGTATCTTGCATCCTGCTGCCGAATTGCTTCAACAATACTGGTGAGAAGCTTCTGTTCCTCCTCTTTACTATAGGAATAAGGGAGGACCAGATCAAAGATCAGATTGATCTGATGCTCACCATTTACGATCCGAAAATCATGGATGGTAGCCTTAGACTCCAAAGCTTTGATAATCCCGAGCACCATTTCCTTCTTTTCTAATACCTTTTCATCATTTACCTCGATGGGGTCCATATGGATGACCAGAAAGATATCCAGCTTCTTCAGAACATCACGTTCAATCTGGTCTATAGTCTCATGCGCTCGTTCAAAGCCAAGGTCGCTCGGTACCTCAGCATGAATCGTTGCCATGCGATGGGTAGGTCCGTAATTGTGAATAATCAGATCATGGGTACCGTAGATGCCTTCATAGCTCTGTACCATTTCCGTAATTTTTATATATACTTCCTTCTCTATGGCCTGACCAAGCAGAGGCTCGATCGTATCCCTTGCTATCTTAAAGCCGGATAACATAACAAATAATGACACGAGGACACCGATATAACCATCAATATTGAAGCCCGTCAAGCCTGCGATCAAGGTTGAAACAATCGTAGCAGAAGTGACCACAACATCGTTTCTGGAATCCGCGGAGGTTGCCAGCATAACCGTAGAATTGATCCTTCGACCAAGCTTTCGGTTAAAGAATGACATCCATACCTTTATCAGTACAGATAATACAAGTATCCCGACCAGAATCGGATTGAAGGAAAGCTCCTCCGGGTGCAGAACCTTCTGAAAGGAGGTTTGCAGCAAATTGAAGCCGACAACGAGGATTAATCCCGCTACGGCAAGGGCTGACAGATACTCAAATCTTCCATGCCCGAAGGGATGCTCCTTATCTGCAGGTCTCCCTGCCAGCTTTACACCAACGAGGCTGATGATAGAGGAGGCGGCATCCGATAAGTTATTAACCGCATCTGCCATAACAGAGATACTGTTAATGATAATACCGATTAGCAGCTTTGTAGCAAACAGAAGCACATTGCATGCAATTCCTACAAGACTTGATAGAATGCCATAGGAAGTCCTCACTCTTGCATTCTCTATATTTTTATTATCCTTTACAAATATTCGTACCAGTAAATCAGTCACTCACAAAAACCCCTTTTCCAATAATCTTAACGCAAGCTATACTTCCCTACTGAGCCCTTATATCTCATACGAAGCTCTTTCCATAAGATAAAAATATCCCCACATCTGTTCCATGGTATTCTGCTGTCCATGGAAAATGTAGGAATATAATTATTGTATCATATGTGAAACAAATGTCAAGTTCATATTTAGACATTCTATTCATATTCAGACATTCTGTTCATATTCAGACATTCTTCTTGGTTTTTCAGTACTCAGCTTCTAATTTATTCTTACTCTTGTATGACAGGCATTTATCATGCATAATAATTGTAGGATAATAACTATGCGAAAGGGAGAGGATCTATGAACAATAAACGCTGGCACAAGAAGAATTTACGCTTTCATACCCGAACCCTGTTTTTGGTGAATATGTTTTATCTGATATTATTTTTGACGCTGCTTGTTCCCTTTGCAAGCCACTCACTCGAGCTGATTATGGAGCTTTCCGGGGTTAGTTATATCACCGAGGAGAATATCTTATCCTTATTTACCAAGCCCTATTCTATACCCATATTCTTGTTTCTGGGCTTCCTGCTGCTCCTGTATGGGATGGCAAAGCTATCCTCCCTGATCCGTTACTGCATGCTTGAGGGCATGCCGGATTACCCCTTGCTGAAGGATATCTTAAGCTTCGGTATCAATCGGCCTTTTCAGATAATAAACGCAAAGCAGCTTCGCTTGCTGCTCTTTACGATACCGTATTATATCTTTTCTAATCTTCCCATACTGATCGGAATTATTCTCTATTCCGATCTCGAGGTAACGAAGGGTCCTCCGGAGCTTTTGATCAAAGCACTGATTATTATCCTATTACTTGGTATCAGTCTGCTGTCTCTCAGGGGAGTATTTGCTTATCAGTACTGTGTGCAGGAGAATATAGGGTTCAGACAGGCCCTGAACTATTCCAAAGAGCTGCTGGCCGGCCGTTTCAAAAGGACCCTCCTGATATACCTGGTCTATACTTTACTCCTTACCTTTGGGTTTATTCTGTCTTATTATATCTTATTGCTGCTGACCTCACTCGGATGCTATCTGTTCGCTGCGAGAAATCTTGCCGTCACTGTCTTTCTGTCGGTTTATCCGCGTATCAGAATGTATGTTACTCTCTTTTACGGCATGTTAGCTTTTGTATTAAACATCAACCTTACCACCTCACTGTTTTTTACCTATAGAGGCGAGGCGGTGCGTTTACAATTTCCCTCCGATCCGGGTTTTGACTATGATTTTTACTATAGAAGCCGTATACATAAATTCAGTATCAACGGTATTCTGATTTGCCTCCTCTTGCTTGGGACATTGAATCTCTATCGGAACCTATATCATGATTCCTCCTATTTCAATGAAGCATTTGCAGGCTTACAGATTTCCTCCCATAGGGGAAACTCCTCTGTGGCACCCGAAAATACACTTCCGGCTCTTGAAAGTGCGATCGTCGCCAATTCTGATTATGCTGAGATTGATGTCCGTCAGACAAAAGACGGTACGCTAGTCCTGATGCATGACAGGAGTCTTAAGCGTACCGCAGGTGTGAATGATTTTATCTGGGATCTATCCGACGTAGAGATTAACGCCTTGGATGTAGGCACCTGGTACTCCTTGGACTATCAGAACACCAGAGTCCCTACACTGGAGGAGGCCCTCATTTACTGTAAGGATAGGATCAAGCTGAATATTGAGATTAAGACCAGTCCGACAGATATTGCTCCCGAGGAAGCATTAGTCGATCTGATCAAAAATTATGAATATGAATATCAGTGTGTCGTCTCCTCTACTAATTATCTTACATTAAAGAAAATCAAGCTTCTGAATAAGGATATTCGTACCGGATATATCTTATCGGCTGTATACGGTAATTTCTATGATAAAGCCTACATTGATTTCTTCAGCATCCGGTCCAATTTCGTCAACCTAAAGGTTGTCAATAGTATCCATGAGGCAGGAAAAGAGATTCATGTCTGGACAGTAAATACCCCCGGAGAGCTTGAGCGGATGAAGTCCATCGGTGTGGATTGTATCATTACTGATCATCCATCCCTTGCAAGAGAAGTTCTTTACCGGGATGATACCAATGGCAGCTTCATCCAGCTCATCTATCGTATGCTGGGTAATCGTTCCTTTTATCGGTTCACACAATTACTCGGTTAACAGCCGAGAAGGGTTTCCGTCTGCTCCGCTGCTCAGTTTGAAGTCCTACAGCTGCTCCCGGAGCAAGCTGATTTAGAGTGCCAGGCGATAAATCTGCTCCACATCATTATTCCTTAGCTTGACAAAACCACCGATGGTATCCTGCTCACCCAGACCAAGGGTCTTAACCATATAGGGGATATCCTCTTCCTTAGCCCCAAGCTCTCTAAAACTGATCGGCATTCCGATGGAGGTAAGGAACTTCTTCAGGCGTTCAATTCCTTCCAAAGCAGTGATTTCCGGGTTTGCGTAATTCATATTACAGCCCCAAAGTCTCACTGCGAGCTGTGCAAAACGCATCACATCCTGACGATAAACATAGGTCATCCAAGCAGGAAATACGACGGCCAGTCCGGCTCCATGAGCTACATCATACAAAGCAGACAATTCATGCTCAATCTGATGACTTGCCCAATCCTGCTCGCGCCCTACTCCCACCAGATTATTATGAGCCACCATACCTGCCCACATGATATTAGCTCTTGCCTCATAATTATTCGGGTCCGCGATCACTCTGGGAACCTCTTTGATCATCGTAAGCAACACTGCCTCACAAAGTCGGTCGGTTATCTCAACCTCCGGCGTATTGGTGAAATAGCGCTCAAATACATGTGCCATAATATCCGTAGCACCTGCCGCTGTCTGGAATGCAGGCAGTGTCTGTGTCAGCTCCGGATTCAGGATTGAAAACACGGGTCTGAGATGCTCGCTTCCCGCACCCCTCTTCAACATTCCCTCTTCCTTGGTAATGACACTATCTCCCGATCCCTCACTTCCGGCTGCAGCAATGGTAAGTACTGTAGCTACCTTTAAGGCCGCCTCAATCGGTTTCCCTTCATAGAAATCCCAGAAATCTCCTTCATAAAGTGCTCCGGCTGCGATTGCCTTTGCCGAGTCAATGGCACTTCCTCCGCCTACCGCAAGGATGAAGTCCACACCTTCTCTGCGGCAAAGTTCAATACCCTGATATACGAGCCCGCTTCTGGGATTGGGCTGAACCCCACCGAGTTCCACATACTTTATATTTTCCTGCTCCAGAGCTGTCTTTACTCTGTCCAATAGTCCGGATCGAACCACAGAACCGCCGCCATAATGGATTAGGACCTTGGTTCCGCCAAAGCGTCTTACATAATGGCCGGCTTCCTTCTCGGTATCCTTGCCAAAAACAAAATAAGTAGGGCTGTAGAATGTAAAATTATTCATAAAGATTACTCTCCTTTCTTAAGACAAGCTATTTCCATAGCATACTGTGCTTTTCGAATGTTCTAAGCATCAGTCTCATTAAAGCATACCCCAATTTCGCGTTTTCGTAAAGGCTGCCCTTCTGTTTTAGTATACGTCTGTATCAACATTCTAAACGAAGACCAAATGATTAGAACCAGGTTAAAACTGTATTATAGCCTTCCTATGTCCCTTGACAGTAGCTACAGCAAAGATTATAGTATGGTAGAGAATGTAAATAGCGCATTTAGGAGGGGCAATAAATGAAACAATTCATATGGCAAAGATTTGCTCCGGCCGTCCTGCTACTGACTGCCTGCACCTTTTTGTGTGGCTGCGGATTCTCCTATGTCATAAACTCTGCCAACCAGCTTGATCGGGCAGATGCTAAGGAATTCAACTTAGATAAGACAGAGGTTCCGTCGATCACAGCTGTAGAAATTCATACACGCATTGCAGACGTGGAGTTTCTTCAGGCAGACAGCTTTGCGGTGGAGATCAATTATCTCTATTGGGATAGGGAGCCGGATTATGAGATGAAGGATGGGAAACTCTATTTTGACGACAGTGATTCCTTTCCGAATTCTTATTCCATCAATTTCAACCTGCATAACACAGTTAAGGTCTATCTGCCGAAGGACAGTGCCTTGGAGTATGTCTCCATAGACGATGCATCCGGAGATGTAGATATTACAGGCTTTGTCTCAGAGGAATTGGATGTAACAGTATCTTACGGAGAACTGGCTATGAAAGAGGCAGCCGCTTCTGTCGCAGATATTACCTTATCTTCGGGAAGCAGCAAAATCTCCGATTTTAATGTAGGAATGCTGGACTATACCAATTCGTATGGTGACGCGAGGTTCACAAACATCAATACTGCAAATTTCAGCCTTCCGGGTGGTGCCGAGTATGAGGAGTGCAACATCAATATGTCCAGCGGAAGTGTAGATATCGACGGAATGTATTCCTCGATGGTTGATATCCGTAATTCCTACGGTGATGTGTCCTGCGACAACTTCCGGGCGGATACTGCAGAATTCAACCTAAGCAGCGGTGATTTACTGATGAAGCAAAGCAATATCCAAAGTATTGAAGCAGAAAACAGCTATGGGGACGTAACGCTAAAGCTTCCTGGTCCGGCTTCGGACTACGCTCTTGATCTGGACACCTCCTACGGTAAATTGACGGTAGATGGGGACAGCTATGAAGAGCATGTACAGCTTAATGAGAATGGTTCCAAAAGTATCAAAGCCAATTTAAGCAGCGGTGATGTCATTGTAGAATTTGAATAATAAAGCCTAAGGAGGAAATTCATATGATAATTACAACAACGCCTTCTGTAGAAGGAAAACAGATTACAGATTATCTAGGTATCGTATTCGGAGAGGTTATCTCCGGTGTGGATTTTGTAAAGGACTTTGCAGCCGGTCTATCGAACTTCTTCGGTGGCCGTTCCGGAACCTATGAGGAGGAGCTGATCCGCGCGAGAGAACAAGCAATGCAGGAAATGTCCCAGCGAGCTTATCAGATGGGCGCAGATGCAGTACTTGGTGTGGATGTGGATTATGAGGTCCTCGGCACCAACAATGGAATGCTTATGGTTACAGCTTCCGGAACCGCAGTGAAGCTGAGATAGGCGTCGGAAATTCGTTTTATATAAGTTCTATTTAGGAGATATTCTTTCATTACCATAGGAGAGTTCCGGTTTCAGGAACTCTCCTATGGTTTATTAACAAATGATCTTTTCTACGACCATTTAAATAATTGACAGCACTTATGATCAATGGTAAAATATTCGTATATTTTCCGGTTGGCAGTTATTACAACTGTTTTCAGTTTTAAGCTGAGGGTGGAGAGCTTCTTTTTCTGAGGTTCTCTTTTCTTATCCCAACGGTATGTACATAAGATTTATCTTTTCAATTGAATATTGGAATACACGCTGAATCCACTAATGGAATGGGAGAACCAATTATTAGGGGTGAATCACATTTAATGTGTAGGGTAATCTTTTCTATCCGAATCCGACAGCTAATCTCGTAAGCGCAAGAAGGGAAATATGGAATGTATAAGATACATTCTTATTATTAGTATTCTCTGTTTTTGTGCTGCAGATATTTTTCTGTAGCTTTTTTTGAACAAAAATTTGAGAAGGTAACCGCATCATCTGACATATCAGAAGGAGGGAAACAAATGGAACAACTTCTTATCGGTTTATTTGGCTTTGGAAAAACAGGTTCAATTGTTGCACAGGAAATCATTAAGGATCAAAGCTTAAAGCTGTGTTGGGTAATAAGAAAGTCTGAGGTAAATGAAGGAGAGTATGCTAGCCGTTTGCTGGGATTTAAACATGATGAGGGAAAATTATTATCTGCAGAGCATATTAAATTTGAGGATTTTTATGAATTAAACAAGGTAGATGTCATAATCGATTTTTCAGATACCTGTTCCGTAAACGAATACAAGCATGCAGCCAAGCACGGTATAAGAATAGTTTCTGCTATTTCAAACTATGATGATAATAATTTCAAGCAATTACAGGAGTTGAGTAGTGAAACAGCCGTCCTTTATTCTCCTAATATTACTCTGGGTATTAATTTCTTAATTGAAGCTTCGAAGCTTTTTAAAGAAGTTGCCCCCTACGCTGATATTGAAATTATTGAAGAACACTTTAGAGAAAAGAAGAGTGTATCAGGAACAGCAATACGCATCGCGCAAGATCTGGGGATTAATAGTGATGAACATGTGAAATCCATACGTGCCGGTGGAGTTGTCGGTACACATGAAGTTATTTTTGGACTTCCCAATCAGACCATACGGATAAAACATGAATCTCTCAACAGAGCTGCCTTCGGTCAAGGGGCTATTTATGCCGCAAAATGGATTATGAATAAGGTTAAAGATATGTATAGCATGGAAGAAGCCGTATCTGCTTTGATGAAACAAAGCTATTCCTCTATATAAAACCGTCTGTAGAACAGAATTAAGGGGGCTGTTGCAAAACACTCTGATAGCCAGAGTAAGGATACAGGCATCTCGTCATGCACTGTTTGCCGGACAGCTTGTCGATATTGTTTGAACAGAAGCGAACATTTATGTTCGATTATGACAAGCAATATCGGCAGGATGTCCGGGAACCAGTGTGTTAGGGATGCCTGTA
>JAEZGK010000056.1 GCA_023437365.1 Bacillota bacterium | reverse complement strand
TACAGGCATCCCTAACACACTGGTTCCCGGACATCCTGCCGATATTGCTTGTCATAATCGAACATAAATGTTCGCTTCTGTTCAAACAATATCGACAAGCTGTCCGGCAAACAGTGCATGACGAGATTCCTGTATCCTTACTCTGACTATCAGAGTGTTTTGCAACAGCCCCTTACTTACTATTCTATGCAAAATTATAAAGTAGTAGTATTCACAGTATACCTGTGGTAATATATGGATGTTATTTTAAAATGATATATACCAGAATATAGATGTTGGTTTGGGAAGAGGGAGTAAATGATGAAACTTAGACATGTAATTGCATTATTGGCAGGTGCTTTATTATTGTCTTTTTTACATATAGGTTGGAATGAAACGAAAGAAGACAGTGTTTTAGAGGTTGGGACGGAGGAGACTCTATCACCGAAATCCGATGGAGATGGGTATGACAAAAATATTGGGCTAGAACGGCTAATTTCTGATAACGAGGATAAAAAATCCGGGTTAAGTATTAGTGAGGATTATATCATAGAAGGAAGCAAGCTTCTTAGGTATATCGGTGGTTATGATATAGAAAGGACGATAAAAATACCGGAAAGGGTCACTGAAATCGGAGCGTATGCATTTTCAATTGATGAGGAAGCTGATATTGATCTTATGAAGAAGGTAACACTTTGGATTCCTAAGGATGTAAAGCTTGATGAAAATTCTTTTTCAAAAATTGGACCGATGTGTATTACATTTGAAGAAGGACGATCAATGATAGAGAAGAGGGCATTTCAAGGATGTGGATTTTATATGAACGGGGAACCCAATATCATTGAAATTATTTTACCCTCTACCATAAAATCAATCGGTGAGAGTTCATTTGATCATGGCTGGTATGGCTGTGCTTCAATCACGTTGAAGCTGAACGAAGGTCTTGAGGTAATTGGAGATTATGCTCTGGAGGGTATCACCTGCAATCTGCCATCTACAGTAAAGAAGTTGGGAGATTATGCACTCAATTATTGGTCATATATTGTGGAGAATGGAGCGGAATTATCAGGAGGATATTTGGAGCTGCCAAAAGGGCTTGAAGAAATCGGGTATTATTGTATCTGTCTTGTACAGCCTACGAAGACGATCAAGATCCCCGCTTCAGTAGAGAAAATAGGCGAACATCCGATTAGCATAGATTTTTCACCGGCATTGTGTGATGTTATAGTAGAGGAAGCAAACCAATATTATAAAAATGATGAAAATGGTTGGCTATATACGAAGGATGGAAAAACATTATTATATGCGAAGAATAGTTTTGAAGAAGTAATCGTACCTGAAGGCGTGGAATATGTCGCGGACGGTTCCTTAGATATTGATTTGGGTGGAGATGGGATACCTTATAGCGTTGATTTGCCCAAAAGTCTGAAAAAGTACCATCGAAATGCAAGTAACACCAGTAATGTTGAATTCAAGGGTGATCCTCCTGAGTTAGTGGGGGAAATTCCATTTGAGGTACAGACAATGAGGGTATATATTCCCAAGGGCAAAATGAAAGCTTATGAGGAAGCATTGCAATCATGGGGGATACATTTTGAATTAATTGAAGAATAATAAGGATGGAGTTAATCAGATTTCGTCATACTGGACACAATATAAAATACCCGCAGTCAAGAACGATAAATGTTAGGTGACTGCGGGTTAACTATTTTATATCTCACTGACATAATTATTATGTCTTATCGTAAACGTGCTTATTTATTGTTAAATCACTGCCCGATCAAAGTTGCTATTATAATAATCCTCTATCAGATGATCAAGGTAGGCAAGGTTCTGAGGACCGAATTCCTTTAATAATAGCTCCTTGACGGCATCTGTCAGCTTAATATAATTCAGCTCCTCGGAAATAGTATTGTTATATAAGGTAGCGATAAACTCCTCTGTAAAATGTTCCTTGAACCAGGCATTTATTTTCTCGGTCATCTCATTCTCTGCTGCAATTTCAGAGCGAAGCTTCTTTGCCTTCTGATTTGTACTGATGCCTACATACAGGAAGAATAGGAACAGGATACCCATGATAGTATTCGGGAGCCAACCATTAAAGACAGTCAGGATACCGAAGACATTCAACAGCACGAATATCAAGCCGGCGATGCCGAAGATAAGGAATATCCATACGGTTCCGGCAAGATCCTTATATTTATCAGCCTTCATTACATAGGTTCTGGTATCCTCCTCAGGCTCAATATCCGTATCTGCTTCATCAGCGATCTTGATCTTTCCGGGTTTTGCTTTCGGAGTATATACCTCTGCTTCCTCCTCATTCAGCTCGTCCTCATTGAGTTCCTCGTCGAATAACTCGATTTCCGGGCCCTCTTCGGAAGCCTCCGCTGTCTGATCAGCAGCATCTCCAGTAGCTTGATCTGAAGAAGTATCACCCAATGTGTCAGTTTCTTCGGTACTGTACTCACCCTCAGTGTTATCATCATTGTACAATCCGTTGGCGATATTATCACGCTCCACAAAGTAGAAGGCCTGATAAAGCTTTCGTGCCTCTTTTTCCGCTTTAGGCGGAATATTAACGATATAAAGCTCATTCTCTTCATCAAAGGTTACACTTGCAGGCATGTTGGAATATTGATAGAAACTTGCCAGCTTGTCTGCAATCCTTTTGTCTTCTGCCTGAAAGAAAGGCACGAGAATTTCTTCTTCCTCAAGATTTTCCACCAGCTCGACTCCGCAGTCGGAGCAAACGGTAAAACCCTCCTGATATTCTGCATTGCATTTTGGACACCAAGGCATAACTTCAACTCCATTCTTATTATTATTCGCTGCAGAAGAGTGCATAAAGCTGCAGCAATTCCGTACATATTGGTAATTACACAACGAAAGCGGGAACATAATACAGGAACCAATAACAAACTGTAGCAGGTCGATATTAATATTTACATTTCAAGTAATTACTGAGCCATAAATCTATGATATGCCTTTTTACCCTTACGAACGAGAAGTGCTCCGTCGGAATCAAAATCATTGCTGGTAAATACCTTGGCAAAATCGGTAACCTTTATGTCATTGACCGTAACCCCACCCTGTTCGATATTACGTCTGGCATCAGAACGGGAGGTAGCAAGCTTGGCATCGCACATCATCGTGATCAGATCGACACCCTCAGCAAACTGATTGGCTGAGTAAGTGGTGGTGGGAATATCCTCAGACTTCATGCCACCGCCGAACAATGCTCTGGCAGCTTCCTGAGCCTTGGTAGCTTCTTCCTCACCATGCACGATTTTAGTGATCTCAAAAGCAAGGACTTCCTTTGCATGGTTGATTTCTGCATCCTTAAGGGCACCCAGTCTTCTTACTTCCTCCATCGGAAGGAAGGTAAGTAATCCGAGACATTCTTCAACCTTGACATCCTCGATATTTCTCCAATACTGATAGAATTCATAAGGAGAAGTCTTATTCGGATCCAACCATACGGCACCCTTCATGGTCTTACCCATCTTGATGCCCTCACTGGTGGTCAGAAGCTTGAAGGTCAGGCCGAAGGCAGGCTTCTGTTCCTTGCGGCGGATCAGATCCACACCTCCAAGGATGTTGGACCACTGGTCATTGCCACCGAGCTGAAGAGTACAGCCGTATAATTTATTCAGCTTCCAGAAGTCATAGGACTGCATCAGCATATAGTTGAATTCGAAGAAAGTCAGACCCTTCTCCATGCGCTGCTTATAGCAATCTGCAGTCAGCATCTTGTTGACAGAGAAATGGATACCGATTTCTCTTAGAAATTCTACATAATTCAAATCCAGCAGCCAGTCAGCATTGTTGGCGATGATTGCTTGACCATTCTCAAAATTGATGAACTTGGAGAGCTGCTTCTGGAAGCAATCCGCATTGTGCTGAATGGTTTCTATCGTCATCAGGGTACGCATATCGGATTTGCCGGTGGGATCACCAATCATGGTGGTACCACCACCTAAGAGAGCAATCGGCTTATGGCCTGCACGCTGCATGTGCATCATAGCCATAACGGTTAAAAAATGACCTGCGGTCAAGCTGTCGGCAGTTGCATCAAAGCCTATATAAAAGGTAACAGATTCCTTTCCTAATAATTCACGAACTTCTTCTTCATGGGTACATTGCTCGATAAACCCACGTTCCATTAATATGTCATAAACATTGGTCGACATCGGTATTCCTCCTTATTAATCGTTAACTAAAGACATTATAAATGATTGCTTTTTATTTTTCAATGAAAAACGTGGACAATCCTATGCATATTTCACGGTCACCCATATGACAAATGTCATAGCATAGTTGTCACTGAAGTCACTTCCGTAAGCCTCAGCATTCATGTATGATAACAGCATAAGGAAAAGATAGGGAAATATGTATCGGATCAAGATATACATAATTCGAAATATAATTAAGGGGGATCATTATGTCACAATTTGTAACAGTTAGCAATCTGACTAAGAAATACGGCGAGCTATGCGCTGTTGATAATCTCAGCTTTGAGGTTGAGAAAAATGAGATCTTCGGACTTCTTGGACCGAACGGTGCCGGGAAATCCACAACCTTAAGTGTGCTGACCACGTTGTCTGACTTGAATAAAGGTGAAATCAGTATTCGTGGCTATGATATCAGGAAGGATAAGATGAAGATTAAGAAGTGCATCGGTCTGGTTCCGCAGGATATCGCGGTTTATGAACATCTGTCCGCACTGGAAAATGTAAAGTTTTTCGCCTCTTTATACGGGATCAGGGGAAAAAGACTGTCCGAGATGGCAAAGGAGGCTCTGGAGTTTGTAGGACTGTCCGACCGCCTTTCCATGAAGCCGAAGCAAATGTCCGGAGGAATGAGAAGAAGATTAAATATTGCCTGCGGAATTGCGCATGCCCCCGAATTGATCGTCATGGATGAGCCGACGGTCGGCGTGGATGCTCAGTCAAGAGAACATATCTTAAATTCCATTAAAACCTTACGGGACAGAGGAGCGACAGTAATCTATACCTCCCACTATATGAATGAGGTGGAGGAAATCTGTGACCGGATAGCAATCATAGACAAAGGGCAGATGATCGCCTGCGGAACGCAGGAGGAACTGGTTTCCCTGGTGACAGATGTCCAGTCAGTCTATATTGACACGAAGCTTCCGGCTGCTTTAGATGAAGCAGATCTCAGAAAGAAGCTGAAGACGATGCCGGATGTAAGGGCGGTAGCAGCCCAGGAGAATACCATCAGGATTGATATTCTGATCAGCCAACACAGTATCTCAAGAATATTGGAGCAGTTCCTTTCCTTTGGCATACCGATCTTTAATATCAGAACCGAGGTTCCTAATCTCGACACCATGTTTCTGACATTGACCGGTCATGATTTGCGATAGGCGGGAAGGAGAAGCAGATGTTTAATATTGTAATTAAAGAGACAAAGGAATTTTTTCGAGAAAAAGCCTATTTGTTCTTCTTCCTGCTGTTTCCGGTTGTCCTGGTATTCTTGCTGGGCAATCTGCTGCAATCTACGGATATCGCAGAGAAGGCAATCGGAAAAATAAAAATTATGTATCTGATCGATACAGAGAACCCATACCAAAGGGAGATCATAAAAAACTTTGTAAGTATGGTAGGAGAAAGTGACAATCTAAGCTTTTCCGAGACGGAGGATATCGAAAAAGCAAAGTTACTCGTTGGTGATGATGAGATCACAGCAGCTGTAATTTTTAAAGGTGATCCACTGGGAATCCAGATTTATGAGGGAACAGACAGGATCAGAAACCGAACCGTGGAGGCGGTAATGAACGGCTTCATCCAGACGGATAAGACGGTCATGGCAGTGATGAGGACAGCTCCGCAGGTGTTGACTACCCTTAATAAATCGGAAGAGGATTATACTGTAGAGAAGGATCTTGGTTATAGCAGAAGTATGATAGATTATTATGCAATCAGTATGGTTATGATGATAGCCTTCATGAGTGTAATCGTTGGCACCAATGCCTTTATGAGCGAACGCCGGAATAAGACGATTAACAGGATGATTATTGCACCGCAGAACAGGATTTCCATATTCCTTCAGAAGGTACTGGGGATGCTTCCACAGACGATCCTGCAGGTGACAGTCATTATGGGAATTAGTATAGTGGTTTTTGACGCACATTATGGGGCGGGTGTCAAAGAGGTGGTATATCTGTTCCTGATGTTCTGTGCCATTACCTTCTGTATGATATCCTTAGGAGTAATCCTGGGATTACTATTCAAGAATGTATCTCCTTTTGTATTAACTATGCCTGTGATTTGGCTTATGATGTTCTTTGGCGGCACTTATTCCAAAGATCTTTATATCAAGGGAATTACCGAACTCATGCCTAATTATATCTTTCAACAAGCTGCTTATGAGTTGTCAGTCTTTGGGCATTATGCTAAGGCAACTCAGGTCATACTCATCTGCTCGGTAATCACAATGGTTTCCTTGACGTTCGGTGCATTTATATTTTATAAGAAGGAGGAAGAAAGATGAAAAATATATTAATTATCACATTGGCTAATATTAAGCGTAATATCATCGGACTCCTCCTCTCTCTGATCGGTGCTATTGCTCTGTGTGCAATTCTTTACTCTATGGGAGCACTCATAACTAATCTGACCACCGCATCGGTATCCGTAGGTTTGTTGGATTATGATAAAAGCATCTTATCAGATGATTTTAAACAGTATTTAACAAAAGATTTGAAGTATAACCTGGTGGAAGAATTTAACTACGATGAGTTATCCATGCTGTTGATTGATCGCAATATATCGATTATAATTGAGATACCGGAGAAGTTTTTTGCTCAGACACTAAACGGGGATAGTTCTGAAATCACGGTAACCTCACTCGATGACTATGAGAACTCTGCTTTTGTCAAAGCTTATATCAACAGTTATATGAACAGTATCCGCATATTGGCTGCAGGGTCTGGGAACGATGCTGCTGCCTTTGGTGAACTGCTTAAGAATGCTCATAAGGAAGAAATCAGTTTGACTAGAACCTCGGCAGCGAAAATCGATCTGGAGATGATGAAAGGCAAAAGCGGGTTTATTAACTCAATCGGTTTCTTCCTGATGTTTATCTTCACTATAAGTATCCTGGTGGCTTTTCTGGTTGCGGATGATCAAATGAATGGAGTATTCAACCGTATTCAGATCACTCCGGTCAAGCCGATACAATATGTGATTGGTACAGGTCTCTTCGGCATGCTGTTATGTATTATCGAGGTGGGTATCTTTTCTGGCTTTATCTATCTGAAGGATATTAAAACTGGAGTTCCTGTTGGGATCATCGTACTGCTGATGGTGCTATACTCCCTGTTTACAGTTTGCTTTTCCATGCTGGTAGCGTTGGCAAACAAATCAAAGAATGCCATTACTGCCATCATCATCGGTGCTTCCACGATCGGCTGCATCCTCGGAGGGGCGTATTTCCCGTTGGATATGGCACCGAAGACCATGCAGAATATGGCCAGAATACTTCCACAGTATTGGTTCATGGATGCATTTCGCAGATTACAGGAGAACACTTCCACGAATATTGTACCGAATGTTATTATTTTATTATTGTATGTCCTGTTGTCTTTATTAATCGGAGCAGTACTATTTTCACGGAACTATAAAACTAATTAGGCGGTATATGAATGGAGAGAGCATTTCTTTACTTTCTGGCAAAGCTTGCTGCTTTGATTGCCTCAGTCATATTGCTTTTGTCAGCTAAGCTCGATATTACGGTTACTGTAATATCGACGCTTAGCTTTGCTTGTATTTTCGTATTGGAACTGTTGCTTGCAGGGCGGAAGAATACCATTCTCCGATTGATAATCAGTCTGTGTATGGTAGCCTGCTTCTTACTTGGGGTAGAACAGCTACTCCCGTTATTTGTTCTCCTCTTAATCCAGCTTTTAGACAGCCTGGTTGATAAAAGAATGTTCTATTACATACTGTCAGTCCTTTTATTATTAATTTATTTTATCTTTATGCCCGACCTTTTACCGGGTATGATTACCCTGATTCTTACTGTAATGGTGCTGTTCGGAAGGATTTTGACAGCGAAGCTTACTTATTATATAACAATTACAGAAGAGCAGAAGGAGAAGTTAATCGGGCTGAATAAGAAGCTGATTGATATTAAGAGCCTGGCAAAAACATTAAAATACAATGCTTCTGTGGAGGAACGGAATAGGATTGCTGCAAGAATTCATGACCAGGTAGGTCACGGGATTTCAGGAAGTATCCTTATGCTGGAAGCTGCTCTTTTAATCTTAAAGGATCACCCTGAGAAAGCGGAGGAGAATATTCGTAGGGCAATCACGAATCTTCGCGAGGGTGTGGATGAGATCAGAACTTCCTTGCGGGATGAGCGGGTTGATCCGGCTTTAGTCGGAATTACAGATATAAAATCTATACTAGAGGAGTTTAAAGTAAGCTATAATAAAGAAATTAATTTAAAGACCTCCGGTAACCTGGATACAATCAGCCTTGAACATTGGGCCTGTATCCATGATAATCTGAGGGAATGTCTGACGAATCTGCTAAAACATTCCAATGCCACAGAATTTACCTTGAGTATTGATGTATTCAAGAAGGTAATCAAGGTGGAATATAGGGACAATGGTTACTCGGAGGAGGGCTTTGAGAGAGGATTGGGACTGGAGACTATTGAGGAACGGACCGTTAAGGCAAAGGGAAAGTGCTTCTTCAATAAGGGAGAGTACGGATTTGTTGTCAGCAATATTTTTATGTTACAGAGCTGATGACTGCCTGTAAAGGATTTGTGTAATAAGGATAAGATTAGATTGATTTTTTAAGATAAAAAGGTACAATAAGGGTTAGGTTCAGAATGGTAAGGAGCGATAGAAATGATCAAGGTATTAATTGCGGATGATGATGCAATTATCAGAGAAGGCTTGAAGATGATTATAGAGACTCAGGCAGACTTGGAGTTCGTCGGAGCAGCTGTGAATGGGAGACAGGCTGTGGAACTATGCCGGGAGAAGAAGCCTGACGTGGTCATGCTGGACATCAGGATGCCGGATATGGATGGAATTGCGGCAGCCGGACAGATCCTGGAAGATAAGCTGTCGATACCGTTGCTTCTGACTACCTTCGATGAACAGGAGTTGATTCTCCGAGCATTAAAGTCTGGAATCAACGGATATATTCTGAAAAACAGTCCTGCGGAACGTATTCTCTCAGCCATCCGTGTCATTCATTCCGGAGGAACGGTATTTCAGGCAGATATTCTGGACTTCATTAGGAGCAGAGTATCCAGCAGACAGTCAGGAAGCCGCTATTTTGAGGCCCTGTTATCTCCAAGGGAGCTTGAGATTGTACAGTTGATTTCTGAAGGGCTGTCTAATAAGGAAATCGGTGAGAGATTATATCTGACCAATGGCACGGTACGCAATCATATCAGTACTATCTTAGAGAAGACAGGACTGGAACACCGGACACAGATTGCAGTTAAGTATCTGAAGTATTAAATCGCACCGGTGTTGAAAGAAGGAGTTAAACTAACCTATGAAGTCTTATGAGGATGAGAATAATAAGCTAACGCGGGGACACCTAAAGATATTCTTCGGTTATGCCGCAGGCGTCGGAAAGACCTATGCCATGCTGGACGATGCCAAGGTTCAGTACCAAAGCGGTGTGGATGTGGTGATCGGCTTTATCCGACCGGAGACCAGCCCAGAGACGCTTAAGCTGCTGTCGGGTATTCCGGTGCTTGCAGCAAGAAGTCTCGGGGAGCAGGGGGAAGGTAGTGAATTTGATATTGATGCGGCCCTGGAACGTAAGCCTAAGCTCATCATCGTGGATGAATTAGCGCATACCAACCTGCCCGGTGTCAGGAACAGGAAAAGATTTCAGGATGTTGAGGAGCTTTTGAATGCCGGGATTGATGTCTATACTACAATAGATGTCTGGCATATCGAGAGCCTGAAGGATATCGTACAGGAGATAACACTGATTCATGTGACAGAGACAGTTCCTGATTATATCTTCGATCATGCCGATAAGGTTAAGCTGATCGATATGGAGCCGGATGAACTGCTGCGACGGATTGAGGTCTGGATTGACAGTCATTCGGAAGACAGCTCGGTGAAAGAAAGTCTGAAGCCCTTCCTCACCAGAGAGAACCTGCGGCTCCTTCGAGAGGTTGCCATGCGAAAGGCAGCGGACAGAATCAGCCATATCAACCAGAGTGAAGGCATTCCCTCCGATAAAACAGCCAATACAAAGCTACTGGTTTGTATCAGCAGTTCGCCCTCATCCGCAAGATGCATACGGTTAAGTGCCAGGATGGCAGAAGCCTTTCATGCCCCCTGGGTCGTTGTCTATGTAGAAAATGATGAGAATGAAATGCTGACGGAGGAAGCCAAGCAATGCTATCAGGCGAATCTTGAGCTTGCCGAACAGCTTGGTGCAGAAATTGCTACCTTAAATGGTAGGGATATCGCAGCGACAGTCGCTCAGTATGCAAAGCTTTCCGGGGTAACGAACATAGTAATCGGGAAAAGCAGGACTAAAAAGACGCTTCGTGGGCGTATGGAGGTTGATTTAGAGGATAAACTGATTTCCTTGCTTGACAATATTGAAATCCACATCATTCCCGACAGTACCCCTATAAGAAAATATAATAAGATCAGAAAAAAATTACAGAGCAGCAAGGTTTCTTTTTCTTTGAGTGACACCTTCAAAACTCTTGGAATATTGTTCGGCACTACGGGGCTATCCAGTCTTTTTTCACTATATGATATGAAGAATCAGAATTTTATCATGCTGTATATTCTATCGGTTCTTGTAATCTCCAGAATTACTTCCGGATATATTTATGGCATCGTAGCTTCTGTTTTATGTGTAATTATAGATAATTTTTTCTTTATGGAACCTTACTATTCTCTGAATATCTTTCAACAGGATTATCCGATCACCTTTGTGGTTATGCTGTTGACTGCGTTGATCACCAGTACGATGACGAACCGAATCAAAGAGCAGGCGGAGCTGGCACAGGACAGGGAACAGAGAATCGAGGTCTTATACGAAATCAACAAAAAGCTTTTAGTCACCAGAGGGCTTGACAATATTGTCGTACTGACAAGCGAATATATTACAAAGATTTTTAACCGTTCCATCATTTTCTATGGTGAGAATCCTTCAGCTGGAGGAAAAGGACTGGTTACACTGGCTTCCGGTGAGGAGGAGGCAGATTTTCTACTTTCCCCGAAGGAATGTGCGGTGGCCCAGTGGGTTTTCTTGAATCAGAAGCGCGCCGGTGCAGGTACGGACACCTTCATGGAAGCGAAGGCTTATTATATGCCGGTGATATCTCAGGGAAATGTCCTTGGTGTTATTGGTGTTTCCTGCAGGAATGGTACCATACTTAATCAATATCACAGAGGTTATCTACGAAGAATCAGCTCTCTGGTTGCGATGGCTTTAGAAAGACAACATCTGTCGGATGAACAGCGGGAGATTATCATAGAGACAGAGAAGGAAAAGATGCGAAGCAATCTTTTACGTGCTATTTCACATGATCTTCGGACACCGTTGACAGGGATACTCGGTGCCAGCTCGGCAATTCTTGAGAACAAGGAAAGCCTCGATCTGCCGACCCAGGAAAAGCTGATTACCCACATCAAGGAGGATTCCCAATGGCTCATCCGTATGGTGGAGAATCTTCTGTCCGTCACCCGTATCAATGAGGACACCGCCAATGTGACAAAGACACCGGAAGCAGCAGAAGAAATCGTAGCTGCAGCCATCAGCCGAATACGAAAAAGGTTTCCGGAGCAAAAGATTAATGTCAGTGTACCTGAAGAGCTGTTAATGGTACCCATGGACCCAACCTTAATAGAACAGGTTATTATCAATCTGATCGAGAATGCCATCAAGCATTCCGGTGAAACGACGATTGATGTTACCTTGCGGGAGGAAAACCATCTTGCAGTTTTTGAGGTGAAGGATAACGGAGAGGGGATAGCAGAGCAGGATTTCCCGTATTTGTTTGAATCTTATGTGCCTGACGGTAAACGTACCTCCGATTCCTCCAGGGGAATGGGGATTGGTTTATCCATCTGTATGTCCATTGTCAAGGCCCATCAGGGGAAGATGGAGGCATTTAATCAGGTGGCAGGAGGGGCGGTATTTCGCTTTGTCTTACCTTTATCAGGAGGAAATGAGTATGAATAATAAACTGTTAATTCTGCTTGTGGAGGATGAGCTTGCCATTAGCAATTTCATCTCTACGGTATTAATTCATAATAACTATGGCGTGATACGTGCGGAGAAGGGCAGAGAGGCTATCAAGCTGACCTCCTCACAATGTCCTGATCTGATCCTGCTTGATCTGGGTCTGCCGGACATGGATGGTATCGAGGTGCTGAAGGATATCAGAGAATGGAGCAATATTCCGATCATCGTAGTCTCTGCCAGAGGCCATGAAAGAGAAAAGGTAGAGGCATTGGATCTCGGAGCGGATGATTATATTACGAAACCCTTTGGAACCTCTGAGCTGCTGGCCAGAATCCGTACTGCGGTAAGGCATAATCAAAAGGTAATGGAGGACAGTCATCCGGAGTTGGATAAGATAAGCATCGGAGGTCTTTTGATTGATTATGAGAAGCGTATTGTTAAGGTGGAGGATAAAGAGATACACCTAACCCCGATTGAGTACAGAATCATCGTCCTCTTATCCAAGAACGTTGGTAAGGTATTGACCCATGATTTCATCATGAAGGAAATCTGGGGACCCTATCTGAATGAGAATCAAACCTTGCGCGTGAACATGGCTAACATCAGACGTAAAATTGAAGCCAATCCAGCCGAACCAAAGTATATCGTGACCGAGGTCGGGGTAGGCTATCGCATGGTAGATGAAGTGTAAACCTATAAAACCTTTTATTCGGAACTTAGATCTGGTCCGGATAGAAGGTTTTTTATGCTATTGCTTCGCAATCCGCTCGGGCGCGAAAGTGTCAGCGGGCTGACACTTTGTTCTTGACTAATTTTGAAACACTGACATATGTAGCGGAACACAACATATATTGAAACAGGAAACAAGCAGTATTCGATCCAGTGTTGAAAAGGAGGTTGCGCATGGATAAAAAAAATGAAGATAAAATGGTTCAGCAGATCGAGAAAAATCTGTCCGAGCACATCAATGAAAGCCTGAAGATATCAGCGGAGGAGCAACCGATCATATCCTTTGATTATTCCAATCCTATCAGTATCTCCAGAGCCGAATACATAAGACAGGCCAGAGAAGCCTGCCTGCGGCAGCTCTCGGAGGTACAAAGTACCGCCAGAGCCTACGACAGCTATTATCTGGAACCTTTGCCCAGAAATGCCGATGTATCGGAGGGGGGACAGGTAAGAACTAAGGGATTATTTCGGGATGGTTATGGCTATACAGGAAATAAAGCAGAGGACATGGAGTTGAACGAAGAAGTAACCAGTAAAGAACAAGCAGCCTTTCGGTTTCTGATGATTAGGATGGTGTGTGCTGTGGTATTGTTTTTGACAATCTTTCTGGTTGACAGATTTGATTTAAAGATAGGGGCTTTTACTCCGGATAAAATTCAGGAATATGTTACAGGGAAGGATAATCTGAAGGATTTGGAAGAGATGCTAGTTACCTGGCTGAAGGAAGAGTGAGAAGAAATTGGATAATATCTTCCAAAGCAGTTTCACATGTAATGGTAAAGATCATAACGTGAATTTACAGTTCATAAAACGTGTATAGGGTGCGCACTCCTTGTTCTTCCTTGAGTATTTGAGATTTTGCGACGGAAAGTTTGAACCTGTTTTGTACGTTGTAATTTATGCTCATATCAGTTATAATACGTCATAGATGTGCAGCCTGCATCCAGCCTACAAGCTAAGTGGAGGATGCTTCGTATGCGCTAAAGCAGGTTACCAAAGCCTGAATGATACGAAAGGAATACATGATGAGAAAATTAGCATTATCCGACGAGATACTATTAACCATAGAAAAACCGGCCAGATACATCGGCGGAGAAGTCAATATGATTGTGAAGGACCCTTCCAAGGTAGACATCCGATTCTGTATGTGCTTTCCTGATGTGTACGAGATCGGTATGTCCCATCTGGGAATCCAGATTCTCTACGATATGTTCAACCGCAGAGAGGATACCTATTGCGAACGGGTCTATTCTCCCTGGGTGGATCTGGACAAGTTGATGAGAGAGAATAAGCTTCCTCTTTTTGCACTAGAATCGCAAGAGCCAGTAAAAAATTTTGATTTTCTTGGAATTACGCTTCAGTATGAAATGTGTTATACCAATATCCTGCAGATACTGGAGCTGTCCGATATCCCGATCTATGCGAAGGACAGAACCGAAGAGCATCCGATTGTGATCGGTGGAGGGCCTTGCAGCTATAATCCGGAACCGATTGCTGAGTTCTTTGACTTCTTCTATATCGGAGAAGGAGAAACGGCATATCAGGAAATCCTTGATAGCTATAAGGAATATAAAAAAGCAGGTAAGTCCAGAAAAGAATATTTAGAACGCGTGGCACAGATCGAAGGAGTGTATGTGCCCGCTTTTTATGATGTGAATTATAAGGAAGACGGTACGATTGACAGTTTTACCCCGAACAATTCCCATGCACCTGCGACGGTGAAGAAGCAGGTGGAGATGAAGCTTAGCGACACCTATTATCCCACAAAGCCCTTGGTGCCCTTTATCAGGGCAACGCAGGACAGAGTAGTATTGGAGATACAGAGGGGCTGTATCCGAGGCTGCCGTTTCTGCCAGGCAGGAATGATCTACCGTCCGACCAGGGAACGGAGCCTGGAGTTTCTGAAAAAATGCGCCTATGAGATGCTTCAGTCCACCGGGCATGAAGAGATTTCCTTAAGCTCCCTAAGCTCCAGCGATTACTCCCAGCTTCAGGAGCTGGTTTACTTTCTGATTGAAGAATTCGGAACCAAGGGAGTGAATATTTCCCTTCCCTCCCTGCGAATCGATGCCTTTGCTCTGGATGTGATGAGTAAGGTTCAGGATATCAAGAAGAGTAGTCTGACCTTTGCGCCGGAGGCCGGTACCCAGAGACTGCGTGATGTTATTAATAAAGGTCTAACGGAGGAAGCGATTTTGGGTGGTGCGATGAAAGCTTTCCAGAGTGGCTGGAATAAGGTGAAGCTTTACTTTATGCTTGGTCTTCCGACAGAAACAGAAGAGGATATTGAAGGGATCGCCATCCTTTCCGATCGCATTGCAAGAGAATATTATACCATCCCGAAGGATCAGAGAAACGGAAAGGTCAGCATCAATTCCAGTACCTCCTTCTTTGTTCCGAAGCCTTTTACGCCCTTCCAGTGGTCAAGGATGATTACAGGAAAGGAATATTTAGAGAGGCAGCGTTATCTACGCAGCAAGATCAATGAACAGCTGAACAGAAAGAGTATCAATTACAGCTGGCACGAGGCTGAGCTGACAGAGCTGGAGGGTGTTTTCGCAAGAGGAGACAGAAGGGTCGCTGCAGCGATTTATCATGCCTACCGGGCCGGATGTCTCTACGATTCCTGGACAGAGTATTTTGATTATGATAAATGGATGAAGGCCTTCACGGAATGTGGTATTGACATGGAATTCTACAACTGTAGAGAAAGATCAGAGGAGGAAATCTTCCCTTGGGATTTCATCGATGTCGGAGTGACCAAAAGCTTTCTACTGCGGGAGTACAGACGTGCCAAGGGTGAAAAGGTTACGCCAAACTGCAGACAAGCCTGTGCCAACTGCGGTGCCAAGGAGTTTGGTGGTGGTGTGTGCTTTGAAGAAGGGCTGATGCTGGAGACTGCCAAGGAGGATGACCATGAAAGCAAGAATTAAATTTCAGAAATACGGGGCCATGAAATTCGTCGGACATCTGGACGTAATGCGCTATTTTCAGAAGATGTTCCGCCGTGCTAAGATAGATAATGAATATACAAAGGGCTTCAGCCCACATCAGATCATGTCCTTTGCTGCACCCTTGGGTGTGGGCCTGACCAGCGATGCGGAATATGTGGATATACAGCTGCTCTCCAGTGATAGTCCGCAGGAGATGATTGACCGGATCAATGCAGCTATGACAGAGGGCTTTCGTGTCATTGGCTTTCATCCGCTTCTGGAACGGGAGGAGAACAAGAAGAATGTTACTGCTATGTCCTTAGTCTGTTCCGCGGATTATCTGGTCTCCTTAAAGGATGGCTATCGCATCAGTGATACCATCACAAGCCAGGAGGAATTTGACAGGGCCTTTATGGGCTTTATGAACCAGAAGGAAATTATCACCGATAAAAAGACCAAAACCAGTGAGAAAGCAGTGGATATCAAACCAATGATTAGCTTGACCGCTTTTTCAAAAGAGGAATATGTGGAAAAGCGTACTGCTCTGATTGCTACAGATCTTCCTGAGAGTGTGAAGGGGGAAAGTGTGGCGGACTGTTATCATAACGGGATTATGGTCTATCTTCAGCTGGATACGGGAAGTGCCGTGAATCTGAAGCCAGAGACAGTTATGGAGGCCTTCTGTGATTTTATGGGAATTCCCTATGATAAATTTGCCTGGCAGGTACATCGCCTGGAGGTATATACAAAAACTGCTGAGGACGGAAGGCTGGCAGCACTCGATCAGGTAGAAAGATAGTATAAGGAGTTTCATGTAAGGAAATTGAAAAACTGTCTGTAAGGATAGCTTTGTATAGACGCAGAACTGAGAACAGAGAACAGAGAACTGAGAACTGAGAACTGAGAACTGACAACAGAGAAACTGAAAACAGAGAACAGAGAACTGAGAACTGAGAACTGACAACAGAGAAACTGTCATGAAGAACATTTTCGATTTTGATGTAGGATAGAAGGAGGGGCAGGAATGGAGAATAAGCTGGTAATCACCAAAAAAGACAATATGATAATTTCTGCTTCCTTTGAAGGCAGGGATATGGTTCAGGTTTCTGTCAACACTTCTGAGGAAGATGGTATCCTGGGAAATATCTATCTTGGTAAGGTGAAGAACATCGTAAAAAACATCAATGCTGCTTTTATTGAAATAGCGGACGGCAGAATGTGCTATTACTCCATGGGTGAGAACCGCTTCCCCATCATGGCAAACGGCCCGGAATTTAGTGAACACTACGGGCTAACGGAGACTAAGGTCAAGATCGGGGACGAATTGATCGTTCAGGTGTCCAAGGAGGATGTGAAGACCAAAGCGCCTGTCGTAAGCTCAAACTTGAATTTTACAGGTAAATTTGCCGCCTTAACTTATGGAAAGACAGCGGTGGGTGTATCAGCGAAAATCCTCGATGACAAGGAAAGAAAGAGACTGCGGGATATCGCGAAGCGCTATGTGAGTAAGGAATATGGCTTTATCATACGAACCAATGCCGCCCTGATACCGGAAGAGCATATCGTAGCGGAGATGAAGAAGCTGGCAGAAGCCTATGAGAATATTCGGAACTACGGGGTTCATAAGAACAGATTTTCCCTGCTATACAGTACTCCGCCGGGATACATCTGCGATATCCGGGATAGCTATACCGACAATGTGAGCGAGTTTATCACCGATGACATCGAATTATACGAGCATATGAAGAATTATCTTGAAACCTCCCAACCGGAGGATTTGGACAAGCTTAGATTTTATCAGGATAACACCCTCAACCTCGCTAATCTGTATGATATTCCAGAGAAGCTGGAGGAAGCCCTCCGCCCTATGGTTTGGCTAAAATCCGGCGGAACTCTGGTGATCCAGCCGACGGAGGCTCTGACGGTCATTGATGTGAATACCGGCAAAGCAACCACCGGCAAGAAGCAGGTGCAGGAGACTTTTTTGAAGGTGAACAGGGAGGCGGCAAAGGAGATTGCCAGACAGATCAGACTACGCAACCTGTCGGGTATCATCATCATTGATTTCATTGATATGGAGCTGAAACAAAGCAAAGAGCTTCTGATGGAGGAGCTGCAGGAATATTTCAAGAAGGACCCGGTGAAGACAACTCTGGTCGATATGACAGCCTTAGGCCTTGTGGAGGTTACCAGAAAGAAGGTACGCAAACCCTTGCATGAACAGATTAAGCGTAATCATGGCAGGAAGCTTGCAGACGAGGAGCAGATCGAGGAGTGAAGAATATTCTAAGATACCGGAATTATCTTGAAGAATTGCAGCATAAAATCCATTGAAAATTCATGTTGTAATTCTTTCCATATGATATAAAAGACATCATGTCCGAAACAAAAAATTCGGGGTGAAGCCAGACATGGAAAGAGGAAATTATGATAAAGACTAATGTAATGCGGCTTTTAGAACAGGCTGGCATCCCCTATCAGGCTATGGAATACGAGGTGGATGAGAATAATTTGACCGGAGAGCATGTGGCAGAACTGATCAACATGCCGCCGGAGCAGGTATTTAAAACGCTGGTCGCCAAAGGAGAAAAGCGTGGGATCGTAGTGTTCTGTATTCCCGTAAATTCAGAATTAAATCTGAAAAAAGCAGCGGCAGTGATCGGCGATAAGAAGCTTGAGATGCTGCAGGTGAAGGATTTACTCGGCACCACCGGATACATCCGCGGGGGCTGCTCACCCATCGGTATGAAGAAAAAATTCCCTACCTATATGGATGAGACAGCAATCCTTTTTGATGAAATTACAGTCAGTGCCGGAGTTCGGGGCTGTCAGCTCTGCATTTTACGGGAGGCACTGGTGGATTATATCGAGGCCGAGCTGTGTGATGTAACAGAATAAACTAGCTGCTGGCACTCTTATAATGCTTTAGACCAAAGCGCCAAAACCAAAGGGTGAGAACCGTAAATACAGTAACGATCAGGCATCCGTAAAGGAACCCAGCCAAGGTCAATTTTCCTGCCAGAAGCTCGGTAGGAAGCGTTGCCATGATACCAAAGGGCAGGAGCAGATAGAAGAACAGCTTATATACTCCATGAAACATGGTACCCGGAAGCTTCATGCATAATTCTAACACGGTATCACTCATCCTTTCGATGTTTACCGCCGATACGGTAAAGAAGGGAATGCTTCTGAACAACACCTGAAGGTCATACCAAAGCAGAGTCATAAGCAGTACATACAAGAAATATAGAAGGAAGAGTCCGGGAGAAACCTTGACCTCCAGCTGCTTTACTCCGTAAAGAATTAATAGAATACTTGCAATCGCAAGCGGGATCGAACCAGGATCAACACTTTCAAAGGTAAGCCGTAATAACGGGTTGACTGGCTTTGTCAGGTAGTGATCCAGTTCCCCGCTTTTTATTTTATTTCCGATTTCATTGGTACCGAAGAAGAATACGATCATATTGATGGCATTAATTAAGGAGAAGGTCCCGACAAAGATGATCATCTCACCTTTGCCAAAGCCGCCGATGGTATCCACCTGAGAATAAATTGCCTGGTAAAGGAGTAATTGTATCAGGAATAAGGAGCTGTCAACAAAAAACGCTCCGAAAAAGGATAACCGGAACACCATCATCCGGGATAGCTTCATCCGGATTAAGACAACAATAAATCGAAGATTATGTTTCATTATATTCCTACCCCGTCATATCTGACGCGAAGCCTTTCATAGGTTATTTTATTCAGGACTGCGAAGAACAGCAGCCAAAGTATCATAATTACGAGGCCATAGCCCAGCTCTCCTCTGTTTCTTCCGATGAGAAGCATAGAGGGAAGATAAGCAACATAATAAAAGGGCAGATAACGCATGATTTGTATTACCGGCTCGGGAAGCAGAGCCAAAGGAATCAGTGTTCCTGCGATAAATGCCAGTAGGTTGTTTTTAATGATCAGGAACAGATAAATATCCTGAAATTTTAATGTCAGTAGTCCTAAGAGGTAATTCAGCTGCAGCATGAAAATCAGTCCCAGAAATACCAGAAGCAGAGCAGATACCATCATGAGGGGATCTGCAGTAAAGGTAAAATTTATCCCGAATACAAATACCCATAGGAACGCTGCAATCAGGTTGAAGATCAAATAAAATACGGAAGCTCCAGCTGACTGTGCCATAAAATAACCTTGAATATTCACGGGTACCACCATGTATTTTGAAAACGTACCTGCCCTGATTTTAGTACTGATTTCATTGCTGATTTGGTCTGACATATCCAGCTGGGTTAAAAAGGAGTGTATGATATAGTAGGACAGCATGGCGTCAAAGGTAAAGCCTGCAATCAAGCTGCGACCTGCAAAGATACCCTTCCACAAAAGATATGCAAAGAGTACCTTTGCGATAGTAAACAATACATTAACGGCAATATCAAAGCGAAATGCCAGTTGTGTCTTATAATTAATTTTAGATATTTCTAAGTATTTCTTCATTGATCAATGTAACCTCCATTCTTGCGAAAGTCTGTGAAGACCGGAAGACTTTTCATTGCGCTCTGCCGGAATCTGTATAGATTCGCTCTACAATAGTTCCAATGTCCTCCTCCTCAATGGTAATATCACTTAAGGAATACTGACCTAAGACATCCTTCAAAAATTCCTGTGACAGCTCCTTTTTAATCAATAGGGACAGCTTATAGGGAGCTTCCTCCAGTACCTTAAAATCGTACTCAGGCCACCGAACCTCTTCCTGCTCCAGCGATAGGGTTATCTTCTTATGAGTCTGATATTTCAGAAAGAGGGTATCCGTATCACCGTCATATAGCTTCATTCCACCGTTGATCACGATACAACGGCGGCAAAGGCTTTTAATGTCCTCCATATAATGTGAGGTTAACAGAATCGTAGTTCCCCGAGTCTCATTGACCTCCTTTAAAAATCTGCGGATCTGCTTCTGGGCAACCGCATCCAGACCAATTGTAGGTTCATCGAGGAATAATATCTTCGGGTTATGAAGGAGCGCCACGATTAACTCCAGCTTCATCCTTTCTCCCAGAGACAGGGTTCGGACCTGGACATCCAGGATATCCTTGACTTGAAATAGTTGAATAAAATAATCCAGGTTCTTCTGAAATTCCTCCTCCGGGATATGATACAGCTCTTTAAAAAGGAGAAAGGTATCAGAGGCTGTAAGCTCGAAGAAAAGTTGACTTTTCTGACCCATGACGACAGCATATTGCTTCTTGAAGCTGTTCTCCAGCTTATTCGGATAGTAACCTGCGACACTGATTTCTCCGGAGGTGGGAGCGATAATGCCGGTCAGCATCTTGACTAAAGTAGTCTTTCCGGCCCCATTCGGTCCAATCAGACCGATAAATTCCCCTTCTGCAACCGTGAGGTCGAAGGAGGAGACAGCTGTCTTTGTGATAAATTCTCTGTGGAATAAGGAGCGGATGCTTCCCAAGAGTCCTGCCTGTTTGGTAAAACGCTGATATTCCTTTGATAAATGCTTTGTTTCAATAATATTCATGTTGCTTCATCCTTTCGTTGCATACAATTGCTTCATAGTAGTTCCTATTACATAAAATTGAGCATAAAAAACCGCGGAGGTGCAGTCTACCTGTCTGTAATAAAATTACAGCCAAAAGGAATGCTTCCACGGGCATGATATCATCAAACTCATTAGGGTATAAAAGCAAATCTGCAGGCAGACAGTACGTAATGCACAATAAAAAAACATGCGAACGGCATGCTATAATAAACAGCATTAACGCACAGGCACGGTTTCACAAATAGTGACGTGAACCGTTCCTTACAACTATTCAGTTGCGGTCTCTACAACAGACGCACTTAACAAATAAACCCTTCTTTCTTTTGTTTTTTTAATTATTATAGGATACAAAGTTAAATATGTCAATCCAGATCGTTCTAATTCTTCTCTGGTAAAATACATAATAATAAGGTATACTATTTTTTGTACTCTTAATTGAAATATAAGTCGATCAGGAATATCATTTGTTTCCTGATATGTAATATCGGGGAGGAGCTTGTATGTTTCAAATTGTGAATGATATCACTCTTTACTATGAAAAGACAGGCGAGGGACAGCCAATCATACTGCTTCACGGAAACGGAGAGAGTCATCAGATCTTTGATGTTTTGATGGCTCAGCTTAAGGAACAATACACAGTCTATGCGATTGACAGCAGAGGACACGGACAGAGCACAAAGGTCAGAGAACTTGACTATCGCAGCATGGCGGAGGATATTGTAGGCTTCATACGTATTCTCGGATTGGAAAAGCCGATACTATACGGCTTTAGTGATGGCGGCATCCTTGGTCTCATGATAGCGGCCGCTTATCCCGGGCTGTTATCCAAGCTGATCATCAGTGGGGCCAATCTTACCCCAGAGGGAGTGAAAAAGCGATACCTTAATCTGTTTCGATTAATCTACTACATAACCAGAAATCCGAATTTCCGCCTGATGATAACACAGCCTCAGATCTCGGAGGAGGAACTGCATAAAATAGTCGTGCCGACGTTGGTTCTGGCCGGAAGCAAGGATCTGATCAAAGAGGAACATACCAGAAAGATTGCCGAGACGATTCCCAATTGTACCATGCAGATTCTTGCCGGAGAAAACCATATGAGTTATGTGGTGCACAGCAATAAGCTGTATCCGATACTGAAGCCCTTCTTATCAGAGGAGGACTTGGCAAAGTTGATTTCCTAGCAAAAGTGAGTGTAACAGAATATTAGTGGTACTGGAGAAGTGCGAAAAAAGCATCTTTTGCTTTGCTACTAATGTCTGATAGTGAGATAAGAAAGATTTTTCACAACGAATTGCTTACAGTTCACCGGAAAGTATTGTGCTGCTACGCGAATTTATTTGTATTCGCAAGAAAGGAGATTAACAAATGAGAAGAAGTGACAGAGAGATAACAGACCCAAATGAAATTTATGAAGTAATGAAACAGTGTGACGTGTGTAATGTTGCATTTTATCAGGAGGATTATCCCTATGTCATACCGTTGAATTTTGGTGTATCTTATGAGCAGGGAAGCTTTCAGCTGTATTTTCATGCAGCAAGGGAAGGAACAAAGCTGGAGCTATTGAAGAAGAATAACCATGTTGCATTTTCCATGGATCACGGGCATAATCTGGTCATGGGTGATAACGGAACCTGCACGATGGAATATGAAAGTGTTTGCGGCAACGGAACTCTGAATTTCCTCCCGGAGGAAAAGAAGATTATGGCGCTAGACAGCATCATGGAGCATTACCATGCCGGGGAAGAGAATATGCATTATCCCGAGCAGGTACTGAAGATGACCGAGGTTCTGGAGTTGACAGTGAACGAGATTACAGGCAAAAGAAGAAAGAAAATGCCGTAAATTATCAGAGAAAGAAAATGCCGTAAATTATCAGAAGAAAGAAAATGCCGTAAATTATCTGATTGACAAATACTATATGCTATGCTACTATAATTTAGTGTGCCGCGCAACGAGGTAAAAGCTCTGCCCACTGACAGACAATTATGTTATGTCAGCTGACAGACACCACAGTTGGCGAGTAATGATAATAGGAGGTGCCAATATGTACGCAATTATTGCAACTGGTGGAAAACAGTACAAGGTAGCGGAAGGCGATATCATTAAAGTTGAGAAGCTCGGTGTTGATGCAGGAGCAACTGTTACTTTTGATCAGGTACTTGCAGTAAACAAGGGCGAGTTAGTAGTAGGTAACCCTACTGTAGCTAACGCTAAGGTTACAGCAACTGTTGTTGAAGAAGGCAAGAATAGGAAAGTTATTGTTTTCAGATACAAGAGAAAGTCCGGATATCACAAGAAGAATGGTCATAGACAGCCATTTACCAAGGTTAAGATTGAAAAGATCAATGCATAGGTAGATGTGATATGATCAATGTATCCATTTTTAAAAATGCAGAGAATTTGGTTACCGGTTTTCAAGTATCGGGACATGCCGATTATTCCGAATACGGAAGTGATGTGGTATGTGCAGCGGTATCGGCACTGGTGATCAATACGATAAATTCTATTGAGAATTTTACTCATGATCGGTTCACTTTGGATCAGGATGAGAAAAAAGGTTTTATAGAATTTCATGTGGTTTCGACTTTGAGTAACAACTCGAATTTGCTGCTTAGCTCCTTAGTCTTAGGACTCCAGGGAATTGCGGAGGAATATACCGAAAAGTATATCAGACTTACTTTAGTAAAATCACAGTAACAGATAAATGATATGTCATTAGAATCGTAGGAGGTGTAGAACATGTTAAGAATGAACCTTCAATTTTTCGCTCATAAAAAGGGTGTTGGTTCTACCAAGAACGGTAGAGATTCCGAGTCCAAGAGATTGGGCGCAAAGAGAGCAGACGGTCAGTTTGTCCTTGCTGGAAATATTCTTTACAGACAGCGTGGAACGAAGATCCATCCCGGAGTAAATGTTGGACGCGGTGGCGATGATACATTATTTGCTTTGGTTGACGGCGTTGTTAAGTTCGAACGCAAGGGTAGAGACAAGAAGCAGGCAAGTGTTTACCCGGTTGAAGCAAAATAATTAAACACTCGGTGATAACCATAACCCCAAATTCTTATTCGGATTTGGGGTTATTTTATGCATGGGATGCATGGAAGACATTGGATTGACTGAGTATAGGGGAGTTTTGTCGCATATCATGTATTATTTTCTTGAGTTGTATTTGTTTGGTTTTTTTTATATAATAAGCATAAAGATTTTGGTAACAATATGGTCATATTAAGATAGAGAGGAAAACACAGGATAGATTACTCAGGAGAGGATGCCGCAGCTGAGCTGCTATGGCTGGGGTATTGACTGTAATTTATTCTTTTGTGATAACAGGTGATAGAATGTTTGCAGATAGAGCAGAGATCCATATCAGATCCGGTAAGGGCGGAGACGGTCATGTCAGCTTCCGTAAGGAGATTTTTGTTCCGGCAGGCGGTCCCGATGGTGGAGACGGAGGCAAAGGCGGTGATTTGATCTTCGAAGTGGATGAAGGTCTCAACACCTTGTCGGAATTTCGATATATCCGTAAATACAGCGCACAGGACGGCGACAACGGCGGAAAGAAGCGCTGTCACGGCAAAGACGGTGAGGATCTGATCGTTAAGGTTCCGGAAGGAACCGTGATCAAGGAAAAAGAGACCGGCAAGGTGGTTGCTGATATGTCTCATGGGCATAACCGTGAGGTGATTCTTCGCGGAGGCAGAGGCGGCAAGGGTAACCAGCATTATGCGACTCCGACGATGCAGGTACCGAAGTATGCACAACCCGGTCAGAAGGCACAGGAGATGGATGTGATACTGGAACTTAAGGTGATTGCTGATGTGGGCCTCGTCGGGTTCCCGAATGTGGGCAAATCTACCCTGTTATCCCGTGTAACCAATGCAAAGCCAAAGATCGGTAATTATCACTTTACGACCTTAAGCCCGAATCTGGGTGTGGTGGATCTGGAGGGCGGCGGCTTTGTTATCGCTGATATTCCCGGTCTGATCGAAGGTGCTTCAGAAGGACTTGGACTCGGGCATGAATTTCTTCGTCATATAGAGCGGACCAAGGTGATTATCCACCTCGTGGATGCTGCTTCCACTGAGGGTAGAGATCCGATTGAGGATATCAATACCATCAATGCAGAGCTGGCCGCCTATAATCCGGAGTTGGCAAAGCGGCCCCAGGTCATTGCGGCGAATAAAACAGATGTCTTATATGAAGAGGATGCCGAAGAGGTTCTTAAAAAAATCAAAGATACCTTTGAGCCACAGGGTATTCCGGTATTTCCGATTTCAGCGGTCAGCGGAAAGGGCATGAAGGAGTTGTTATACCATGTCAAGGGAATGCTCGAGCAGTTGGATGATACCCCTGTGGTATTTGAAAAGGAATTCTTTCCTGAGGATATGGCAAACTCCAATCTGGCTTTTGAGGTATGGCAGGAGGAAGAGCATCTTTTTGCTGTGGAAGGACCCAGAATCGAACGAATGCTTGGATATACGAATCTGGATTCCGAGAAAGGTTTCGAATTCTTCCAGAAATTCTTGAAGGACAATGGAATTCTTGAACAGCTGGAAGGTCTTGGCATACAGGAAGGCGATACCGTTAGAATGTATGGTCTACAGTTTGACTATTACAGATAAATGTTAAGCAATCATGTGTCATAAGGTGCAAAGCACCTTTATCGAAGGGGATCTACTGTATGCAAGCTGGTTTACAATTACAACATATCCTATCCGATACGATAAGGACACGGTTGGTGTTTATGACACATTAATATAATACTGAAAGGAGTTTACAGATGACAACGAAGCAAAGAGCATATTTAAAGGGTCTTGCGATGACGATAGAACCAATTTATCAGATTGGTAAATCAGCCTTAACCCCGGAGATTACACAGGGAGTATCGGAGGCTTTGGAAGCCAGGGAATTAATCAAGATCAGCGTGTTAAAAAACTGTTCCGATGATCCCAAGGAAATGGCTATAGTACTTTCTGAGCGTACCCATTCTGAGGTGGTTCAGGTAATTGGTAAGAAAATCGTTCTTTACAGAGAATCCAAGGACAAGAAGAAAATTGTCCTTCCGGAAGAGAAAAAATCCAAGAGAGTGTAAAAGCACGATATACAACAAGGTTATGTACATGAGGATAAAGGTGCAGAAGGTAGCTCAAATCAAGAATGAGCTACTGAACCTATGCCTTCGGTACGTATATGATATCATGGAAGAATAAAAGAAACAGGCAGGTGGTACGAATGAAAAAGATCGGAATCATGGGAGGTACCTTTAATCCAATCCATTTCGGGCATCTGTTCTTAGCTGAAAATGCTTATGAACAGATCGGGCTGGATCAGATTCTTTTCATGCCTTCAAAGAATCCACCTCATAAAGCAAAGCCGTCTCAAGTTACGGATGAGCAGAGGGTGGAGATGATATCTCTGGCAATCAAGGACAATCCTCATTTTGAATTATCTAGCTTTGAATTGGAGCGGAACGGCTATACTTATACAGCTGATACACTGACCTTACTTAAGCAGGAGAATCCCGAGATGGAGTATTATTTTATTGTTGGAGCAGATTCTCTATTTATGATGCCTCAATGGTATCAGCCACAGACCATATTCGATCTTTGTACTGTAGTAGCTGCGGGACGGGATCATGTGGAGCCTAAAAAATTGCAGCAGCAGGCGGAGTATCTTAAGCGGCAATATAAAGCAAGAGTATTGCTGCTGGACATGCCTACCATCCAGATTGCCTCCGAGGAGATCAGGAAAAGAAGGAAAGAGCAGAGATCGGTTCGTTATTACCTGCCCGAAGCTGTGATAGAATACATCAATAAAAACAGGCTGTATTTGACAGCACCGGAGGAATGACAGCATGGACATACATCAATTACGAGATAGTATGGAAGAGGTACTCAGCCCCTCCAGATACCTTCACAGCGTCGGCGTGGAGGAGGTAGCAAGGGATATGGCGGTCATCTTTGGTTATGATGAGGAGAAAGCCGGTATTGCAGGTATTCTTCATGATTGTGCGAAATATTTGACAGATGCCGAACTTCTGGAGCAGTGTGTGGCTCATCAGCTTAAGGTCAGAGAGGTAGAAAAAGAGTGCCCTTTTCTACTGCACGGAAAGGTTGGTGCGATCTTTGCTAAGGAGAAGTATGGTATACTTGATGAAGAGATTTTGAATGCTATCGTATATCACACCACTGGCCGGCCCGGAATGAGTTTATTGGAGAAAATCATCTTCACAGCAGATTATATTGAACCATATCGATGGCCTTTGCCGCACATCGAGAAGATCAGACAGACCGCTTATACGGATATCGACCATGGAGTGCTGCTTATTTTGGAGAATATGCTGAGCTACCTTCGAAAGTCCTCCGCTGTCATCGATGAAATGACGGAGGATACCTTAAGCTATTACCAGTCATTGTTGAATTAAGGACTTCAGCATAAAATAGAGATATAATAATAGTGATAGGTCCTGCTGTAACAACATGAGTATTATCATAGAATCTGAAAGGGGATTGTAATGGACAATTCAAAGAACATGGTTAAGCTTGCTTATCAGGCATTGGAAGAGAAAAAGGGAGAAGATATCACAGTGATTGAGATAAAGGATATCTCTATCATTGCTGATTATTTTATTATTGCAAACGGAACAAATTCATCTCAGGTGGATGCGCTGATGAGTTCTGTATCGGAGACCCTTGGACGCAATGGTTATGAACCGAAAAGAATTGAAGGTGTCAGATCTGCCAGCTGGATATTAATGGATTACGGCGATGTCGTAGTTCATGTATTTTCCAAGGAAGACCGCCTGTTCTATAATCTGGAGCGTATCTGGAGAGATGGGAAAACCGTGAGCAGAGAAGAGCTTGACGTATAGATTTTGCAGAAGAATAGCATGGAATAATCGGAAGACCTTTCGGTATGCCAGACCGGCATAACCCTAAGGTCTTTCTTTATACAGTCTGCTATAAATGAAGTCTTTAATTAGAGATTTCTCATCCTATCCCAGGAACTAATCTACGTTAATAAGAAATCCGTTAGATATTAACTATAATACTTTTGTTATATATAATTAATTGAATGAAATGACTGTGGATTTCTAGGAATACCTGTGCTAGAATATACCAAAGTCTAGAAAAGTATCTATAGGAGGTTGGGAGTATGGAATTTGACAGGATAACTGATGAAGCGAACAAGGTGGAGATCAATATCGGGGAAAGATATGACAATGAGCATTGTCTTGTTTATTACCGCCCGGAACTGACGGCGGTGTATCTCGAGTGGAAGAAATTCAGCTGTGGGGAGGAGTACCGAAAGCCCTGTGAATTTCTGTTGAACCTAATGCAGAAATATCAATGTATAAATATTATCGTAAATGCGGTCAATGGTTTTGAGGATACCAAGGAGGATGTAGAGTGGGCTTTTCAGTATTTTATCCCTTCATTGGCAAAAACTACTTGCAAGACCTTGGTATTTATCATGGGAGCCGGGAACAGCCTAGACCATGAAATTGATATGTTCACGAAGGAATTCATGAAATATTTTCAGGTGGAACGATGCCATTCCATGGAAGAAGCGGCGGCCTTATGCCATAAGTAATACTATCGGGTCAACGGTTACTTACTGCGATATAGGGTGCCACCGTGGATATGGAGGATAATAAAACTCGGAGAGACTCATATAATAATTATTTTCTTACAGCAGAAGGGTTAATATCTGATGTAAAAAATAATCTACTAATACGAGTCTTCCGAGTTTTTGTTATTAATAATACATTCAGGATAAGATCTATTTATTCTTCCGAAATGCTTCGTTTGAAACGAAATGCCGAGATTACGAGGAGAAGAATAAAGTTTACGCATATCACCATAATCCCAAAGAAGGTAAGGGACTTCCCGCCCAACAGATAGCCTACCTGCTGGCTAAAGGTGAATTTGGATACGGCTTCAATGCCCTTATTAAAGTTGGAAAGCATCGGCAAAAAAGCAAATACCATACCGAAGGGAACCGACAGACCGTTGGCTGCAGCAGCATTTTTAGAGAACAAGCCGATGCATACACCTAAAATGATTGAAATCAAGCTGCCAATAGCTATTGCAGCCAGGAACCGAAGCGATGACTCTAAGGAGGGCTGACCCTGGAGAAACAGGAACACGCTAGAGGAGAGCAGAGTAGAGATGAGTACGAAACCACCGATGCTCAGCAGATACTCCCTCAGATTAACATTGGACATAATCAATACACGCAGGGTGTTTGCTTCCTTCTCCTCCGTTATGATGCTGGAGGTGGCAACGATCGGTGTGAACACGCAGTGCATCGTTGCAAAGATTGAAATAAAGAAGCTTCCCATATCCGCCTGATCCTTCATCGCCTGAGTCATGACCAGTGCTATGATTGGATATACGATAAATAGGACCAGCACCGGAAGATTTTTGAAGACATCCTTCACCTGTTTATGAAATAAAGCACCTACATTTTGAATTCTCATTATACATCAAGCTCCCTTCCTGTTAATTTCATGAATACGGTTTCCAGATTTGGCTCTGAGGAATGGATTGCCTCGACATTGCCCTGTCTGAAATAATCGGCAATCTGTTCCGCAGCTTCCGGTCCGTTGAGGAAGGTTACCGTATCACCGTTCCTACCGAGTATCGTGATATTATTTTCCTTGTTATATTTCCTGCACAGCTCATCGGGAACACCAAATTCTACGATATTACCTTCATTCAGCAAGGCGATATGATCACACAGCTTATGCGCCTCCACCATATTATGCGTAGTCAGAAAGATCGTTGTACCCTCTGCCTTCAATTCCTGAAGAAGGGTATGAATCTCATTGGCTGTTGCCGGGTCAAGGCCACTGGTCGGTTCATCCAGAAAAAGAAGCTTCGGGTGGTGAAGGACGGCTCTAGCTAATACAAGCCTTTGCTTCATACCCTTCGAAAGCTTACCTGCTACGGCTTTCGGATTGGCTAAGCCCACTCTGTCCAAAACAGTTCTGATTGCCTTCTTATCTACACCATGGAAACGGCAAAACATAAGCAGATTATCGTAGCAGCTCAACCGCTCATAAATACCGCTATTATCCATCATCATTCCAATTTCGGAATAGATGTCCCGGTCAAGCTGATCACAGCTTTTGTTAAAAATCTCTGCAGAACCGGAATAGGAGAGCTGACCGGTAAGAATCTTGATTAAAGTGGTCTTTCCGGCGCCGGAGGGTCCCAGCAGACCGAAAATCTCTCCGGTTGGTACGGTAAAATTGATTTTTTTCAAAACGTCCTTCCCCCCAAAGGATTTTGAAACTTCTTGGATACTGATACTATTCATTTTCTTCCTCCTCATGCATTTCTTTATACTGAGACAGCAGCTTGTCATACTGTCTGTTATCTAATTTAATCTTCAATAGCATAATCAGCAGACCCAGAGCAAAACCACCTGTAAATAAGACCAGAAAACTGATCCAGGCAAAGTAATTATCCAAGGGAAACCATCCGAACAGAATAATATACAAAATGTGGGTCAGGAGGATGGCTAAAAGCATGAGTAGGGTACGCCGTAGAGTATTCAACTTTGTGAAGAGCTTCTCGGAAAGGAAGAGGTTTCTCATCGATACGATAGTGACGGAGCTTAATAGAAATTGAACTATCGTAGCGGAGGCTAGTCCCTTGCTGCCAAGCTGATAAATTGTTGACATGCTCTTTGCCTCATCCCCAATGAGTGCTGTTAAGAATATAAGGATTAATACATCCATTGAGAAGGTTATCATAACCTGATTTAAGAATCGGAATATGAAATTGCCCTTTTCTTCCATTATCTCACCCCCAGCTTTGTCTTTATGATTGGTGCATATTGCCTGGATACATATAATTGCTCCTGGTTACTCATAGTGATCAAAAGCTTACCGTCAATGTCAGCTCTGATTGATATAATCTGGTTAAAATTGATGATACAGGATTTGTTGGCGCGCAGGAAATCCAGCGCCGAGAGCTGTTCCTCAAGCTCATAAAGCTTTAAGTCCGTCTCATAAACCTCCTTTTTCGTATAGAAGAAGGTCTTTTTATCGACGGTATCGATATAAAGTACTTTGGCGGCATCGAGAATATAGGTCTGATTATCCTTTCTGCCGGTGAGCTTTAAGTCCATAACACGAAGCAGGGAAATCAATTTCTCTACTTCTGTACTAATTCGGCCGCAGCTGATTGTAATTTCGGTTTCATTCAGCGTTGCATCCTCATTGATATGTATTTTCAAACAGTGGCACCCCCGTTTCGTAATCAATATATCAATTTTACCATTTTTATGCAAGAGATAAAGACTATGTTGCGTGAAATAACTACTAAGTTACGGAAAACTTCTTTATAGGTTAGATTATTTCATAATAAGGTCCTATTTGTAAAGAAGAAAAGAAGTAGAGAATAAGAGGAACACCTAACGATGAGGGAAGGCCGAACGAAGAGGGAAAGAATAAGGAAAGAATAAGGAAAGAAAGAGGGAAAAGCCTAAAAAGTGTGAAGACTAAAGTAGAGGATAAGTCGAAAGAAGAAGAGACGCTTTAGGAACGAAAGAAGCCTTAAGAAGAGAAAAAGCTCAGAACAGTGTAAGTGTCCCGAGCCTATGGTTTACATAATAATATTACATAAACATACGGAATAATCCGATTACTTTTCCCTGAATATTTAAATCCGATACAATAATGGGTTCCATGGTATCATTCTCCGGCTGCAAGCGATAGAAGCCGTTCTCCTTATAGAAGGTCTTGACGGTAACCTCCTCACCGATCAGTGCAACAACAAAATCTCCATTTTTAGCGTGTGACTGCTTTTGGACCAGGATCTTGTCACCGTTGAATATGCCCGCATTAATCATACTATCACCCTTCACCTTCAGCATAAAGGTGTCTTCGTTCGGCATGTATTCAGCAGGAATAGGAAAGTAGCTGTCAATATTCTCAACTGCCAGAATTGGCTGGCCGGCGGTAATCGTCCCAACTACCGGCACGTTGACCAAATCACGTCTGGTCAGGTTAAATTCATCGTCTATAATCTCAATGGCACGCGGCTTGGAAGGATCTCTGCGGATATAACCATTCTTCTCGAGTGTCTCGAGGTGGGAGTGAACGGAGGAAGTCGATTTCAGCTTCACCGCTTCACAAATCTCACGTACTGCCGGCGGATATCCTTTATTAATGATCTGAGCTTTCAAGTACTCAAGTATTTCCTTCTGTTTATTACTTATTCTACCATACCCCATAGTCGTATCAGCCTCCATTTCCTGTTTGCACCATTATAACATACATTTCTGTAAAATGCAAAACTTATGTTCTGAAAAACGAAAAAATGTTTGTAAAAGAGAAAATATGTTCGAAAATTTTGATTGACAAAAGAATGTATGTTCGATATAATCAGTATATAGAAACAAATGTTCGTATCACACGTTCGTATAAATTATTTTTTAAATTATTTTTTATAAAATTTATTATATAGACATCGGATGACCTATCCGTATCCTATAATCAATTCATAGATTACAGAACAAAAGAAGAATACTTAAGAAAAATCCTCAGGAGGGAATGTAAGATGAATAGAGCATCAGATAGAAGGATAGAAGGGAATGCTTATTATCAGATGAACAGAAAGCGATTATGGATGATCGGTAGTTTGGTATTAGTAGTACTAGTGATTTTCTCAGTATTTTTTATGACAAAGACGGTTACTGCTCAGAGAGAAGGAGAACGCAGTAAGCAGGTTGTTTGTATAGAGATTAAGAAGGGTGACACCCTATGGAGCATTGCCTCCCAATATATGACCGAGGAATATGAAGATATGAATGAATATATCGAAGAAATCATGGAAAGCAACGGATTGCTTACAGATGAGATTCATGCCGGTAATTATATTATCGTACCTTATTATGCAGAGGTAACTACCTTGGTAATGGCAGAATAGACGGAGTATAAGCATATTTTTGTTAGAGAGAGTAGATGAAATAAACCCACGATATCAGATTAATTCTAATATCGTGGGTTTATTTCATCTACTCTCTCTAATTTTACTTTCATAATCATTTTTACGAAGCTGCATGAAATGATGAAATAAAGAGAACTAATAGAAAGAATAAAGGTTTTAAGTTGCTTTAAGGTTGGAATAGTATAATCACGCTGAGAGGTAAAGCAGGAGGTAGCAGTATGAGAATATTACTGGCGGAAGATGAAAAGGAGATGTCCAACGCCTTAGTCGCAATTTTTAAACATAATAATTATTCCGTGGATGCAGTACATGACGGTCAAAGTGCATTGGATTACGGACTATCAGATAATTACGATATTATCATATTGGATATCATGATGCCTAAGAAGAATGGTCTTGAGGTACTGAGCTCTCTGAGAGAGAGCGGAATTCATACTCCGATCCTCATGTTGACGGCAAAATCGCAGATTGTTGATAGGATTATCGGCTTGGATCAAGGAGCGGATGACTATCTGACCAAGCCCTTTGCTATGGGAGAGCTTCTTGCCAGAGTTCGTGCCATGTCTAGAAGAAAATCGGAATTTACTCCGAATCTGATCAGGCTTGGCAATGTGAGCCTGAATAAGGAAACCTATGAGCTTTCCAATGGTCAGTCTTCCATCCGCTTAAGTAATAAGGAATTTCAGATGCTGGAAATGTTGATGAGTAATCCGAAACGCCTGATCAGTACGGAGCAGTTCATGGAGCGCATCTGGGGTTATGATACAGATGCAGAAATCAATGTTGTCTGGGTAAACATATCTTATCTAAGAAAGAAACTGGAGTCCTTGGAAGCAACGGTAAAATTAAAGGCAGTCCGAGGAATCGGTTATACCTTGGAGGAAAATGAATGATAAAGAAGCTGAAGCGAAGATTTATTATTATAACGATGCTTTCCCTGAGCCTTGTCATGCTGCTGCTGGTCGGAGCAATTAATATTATTAATTATATTAAGTTTGATCGTGATGCTGAGCGGACACTTGATTTTTTATCCGAGCACATGGGTAAATTTCCGGAGTTAGAGAAGGGGAAAGAGATCCCCAGGGATCCAAAATCCGGTTTTCAGATGAATGAAGAAACACGTTTCATCACAAGATATTTTAGTACAATCCTGAACGAGGATGGAAGTGTCAAGCAAATCGACACCAGCCATATTTCTGCCATAGAGTCTAAGGATGCACTTGAGCTCACTCTGGAGGTGCTGCAGAGCAAGCATACTTCGGGCTACCGTGGAATTTACCGATATCAGGTGGTGGACACGAAGTCTGGATCAATGATCATTTTCATGGATTGTAGAAATGAGTTATCGATGCTGCTGAATTATTTCCTAAGTTCTCTTGCTGTCGCAACCGGAACCCTTGCCCTGGTTTTTATCCTTGTTTCACTGCTTTCCAGAAAGGCAATCAATCCGCTTATAGAAAACATAGAAAAACAGAAGCAGTTTATCACGGATGCCGGACATGAGATTAAGACACCACTGGCAATCATATCAGCCAATGTGGATGTTTTGGAGCTTACCGGTGGGGAAAGCGAATGGGTGAGCAGCATCCGTAATCAGGTGGTGCGTCTGGATAAGCTGGTAAAAAACCTCCTGACCCTCTCTATGATGGAAGAAGGACAGCCTAAATTGGTCTTTTCGGAGTTTGACTTAAGCAGTTGTATCAGTGAAATTGCGGGTTCCTTTTCTGCAATGGCGGAAGCGGAGCAGAAGAAGCTATTCCTTGACATTCAGCCGAATGTGAAGTTGCATGGAGATGAAGACTGTATGCAGCAGCTAATTTCAACCCTGATGGATAATGCCATGAAATATTCCGACGAGCATGGGGAGATCAGGGTTACTCTGTCAGCCAAGAAGAAAGGAATCAAGCTAGAAGTTTATAATACAGTGAAACAGGTTGATGTGAAAAACCTGAAGAGACTCTTTGACAGATTTTATCGCTCTGATGCTTCACGTTCCAGTGAAAGCGGAGGATACGGAATTGGCCTTTCCATCGCCAAATCCATTACGGAGGCACATCACGGTAAAATATCCGTCGCGAGTAAAGATGGACAATCGATTGTTTTTACGGTAGTACTTTAATATGAATAAAATCTAAGAGGCTTACGCTATGCAGATCGAATATCGTGATAACCGATATTGACCTTCATTGTGTAAGCATTTTTTAATAACGGACTTAAGATATTATTAGTTTAGGAAATTTTTTCAGAAAAGTGTCAAAAGCACCGGAGGTGCTTTCTTGATACAATAGATTGATATGCAAGCTGGCTTGCGATAGCAATCAATTGTATCAGGAAATGTGCTATGCACATTTTGACACTTTAATCATATCAGAAAGTCATTCTCTAATCATATTAGAAAGCCTTTTACTAAGCATATCAGAAAGTCATTACTAATCATATCTAGAAAGTCATTCTCTAATCATATTAGAAAGCCTTTTACTAATCATATCAGAAAGTCATTTACTAAGCATATCAGAAAATCCTTTACTAATCACATCAGAAAGTCTCTTACTCATCATATTAGAAGCTTCCTGAATTGAACTCGTGATAATATCATGCAAAATTTTAAGTTATATTAAGGTTCTCTTTAAAGTTGATTTAAGGTAGGGTTTATATAATAAGTACAGATGCAAACAATATCGAATTGTGATGCCTAAGCCAAGCAAACACAGCAGAATGATAAAGATGACAGATAGGAGTGAGAGGATATGGCACCGACACAGGGAACCTTTCAACGATATGAAAAGAAGTATTTATTAAGTGAGCTCCAGTATCGCCAGATCAAGGCGGCATGGAAGGATAAATTCGAGATTGATCAATACAAGGAAACTACCATCTGCAATATATACTTTGACACACCCAGTCACCTGCTCATCAGAAACTCATTAGAAAAGCCGATATATAAGGAAAAATTGAGGCTGCGCAGCTATGGAACCCCCTCCGAAGGCGACACGGTATTTGTGGAGCTTAAGAAGAAATATAAGGGTGTCGTCTATAAAAGACGGGTGAAGATGGAATTGTCTCAGGCTGAAAAGTTTTTATATGAAAGGGAAAAAATTGAGAGCTCTACGCAGATAGTCAAAGAAATAGATTATTTTCTCGACTTTTACAAGGAGTTAATACCATCAATGTATATCTCCTATGACAGAACCGCATATTATGGCTTAGATAATCCGGATTTAAGAATAACCTTTGATACGAATGTCCGCTATCGTGAAGAAAAGCTATGGTTGGAAGCCGGAGTCTGGGGAGACCGTCTGCTGGAGGATGGGACGAAGCTGATGGAGATCAAGATACCCGGGGCAATGCCTGTGTGGTTGTCTAATACGTTAACGGATCTGAATATCTATCCTACGTCCTTCTCAAAGTATGGAAGAGCTTATGAAATTTCACTGAAGAAACCTAAGACTATAATCAAGGAAGGAGAAATAAAATATGCTTAATTCAATCTTATCAGGGACACTTACCTTGGAAAGCTTTCTTATATGTATCATTTGTTCACTGGTGCTGGGAGCTGTCTTAGCCTGGGTGCACAGCTTCTTTAACAACAGCAGCAAGGGTTTTGTCATCACCATTGCATTGCTCCCTGCCATAGTCCAGATGGTTATCATGCTGGTAAATGGTAATCTCGGAACCGGTATTGCGGTCATGGGAGCTTTCGGCTTGGTCCGTTTCCGTTCCGTTCCCGGCAATGCCAAGGAAATCAACAGCATCTTCCTGTCCATGGCAGTCGGATTAGCCACAGGGACAGGCTACATCACTGCTGCCATTATCTTTGTACTGATCATAGGCGGAGCAAGTGCTTTATTTCATGCCACAAGCTTTGGTGAACCAAGACATAAGGAAAAGGAGTTGAAGATTACTATTCCGGAAAGCCTGGACTATTCGGAAGTATTCGATGATCTGTTCCGGACCTATACAACGAAATATGAGCTGGTAAAAGCAAAGACCTCCAATATGGGAAGCCTGTATAAACTGGAGTATCGTATTAAGATGAAAAATCCGCTGGAGGAAAAGAAATTTATGGATGAGCTACGCTGCAGAAACGGTAATCTGGAGATAGCCATCGGAAGAATTGCCTTCGGAACTGATGAATTATAGGAATATAAATGGGAGGACTGTTTGCTAAATAATAACTGAGATGATAATATGAGTAATAAGAACACGCAGAGATAGGAGAAGAACATGAAAAAGAAAATATATATAATTCTGGCATTGATCGTAGCAACAGCCATCTTTGTAACAGGCTGTAGTTCAAAATCGGATACATCTTCGATGGCTCAGAACAATATCGATATTGTAGAATCAGCCTCAACAGTCACGACAGAAGCCTCAACAATTGCTGTCGACACCGAATTTACGGCAAAGGACCTTGAGGTCGGTTATGAAGAAACCACTGCAACCAGGATCAGTTTAAATGGTAGCAACATTCTAGTATCCGGTGATGGGGTTACTGTACAGGATACAACTGTTAAAATCGTGAAAGAGGGCAGTTATGTAATCAGCGGAACACTGGACAATGGGCAGATTCTGGTAGACGCAGGAGATTCGGATAAGCTTCAGCTCATTCTGGATAATGCAGCCATCAACTGCAACAGCTCTGCGCCTATCTATATCAAAAATGCGGATAAGGTGTTCCTGACGCTGGAGAATGGGACGCAGAATACTCTGACAGATGGAACAGAATACATCCAGAACGATGATAATACGGTGGATGGGACAATTTACAGTACCTCTGACCTGACTCTGAACGGATCGGGAATGCTTACGATCAATGCAAATTATAAACATGGGATCGTATCCAAGGATGATCTTGTAATCACAGGCGGTACTTATCAGATCAGTGCAGTAAAGGATGCACTGAACGGGAAAGACTGTGTAAAGATTAGGGATGGTGAATTTGTACTCACCTCTGTTGACGGAAATGGTATACAGTCAAAGAATGGTGAGGATACAACAAAAGGCTATATCTACATCTCTGGTGGAAGTATATCGATACCTGATTGTCAGGAGGGGCTGGAAGGGACAGCGATTGTCATTGCCGGAGGCGAAATAGACATCCATGCTGAGGATGACGGTCTGAATGCATCAAGCGGTTCCTCGAATTCAGCTAGTAGTAATAACCAGAACAACGGTAGGATGGACAATCCATTTGAAAACGATACGAACTGTTACATCTCGATCTCCGGTGGTACGCTTACGGTTGATGCACAGGGTGACGGAATAGATTCTAATGGTTCCCTTTATGTATTGGGAGGAAGTGTCTTCGTAAGCGGACCGACAGAAGCTATGAACAGTAGCCTGGATTATAACGGAGATGGTCAAATCACAGGCGGCACAGTAATTGCTGTGGGAAGTTTGGGTATGGCACAGGGCTTTTCTGATACCTCAACCCAGTATTCTCTTATCAATAATCTGTCTGCGTCAGTAGAGGCAAATTCAGAAGTAAGTTTAAAGGATTCTGACGGCAATATCATCGTGTCCTATACTCCGGTTAGGCAATACCAGTCTGTAGTAATAAGCAGCCCGGAACTGAAGGAGGGGGAAACCTATACCTTGACCTGCGGTAGCCAGACAGCAGAAGTTACCCTGAGCTCCATCGTAACAAGTAATGGTCAGCAGGGCAATAAGATGCCCGGAAATGGCCGACCACCCATGGGAAACATGCATGGAGGCGGCATGAGAGGTGGAGAAGGACCCGCCGGGCCTGGTATGTAAATAGTAAGAACACTTTAACATATGATCTGACATATACTGTATGCAAATTAACAGATAATAAAACCGTTATGAACATTTTGGTCAGAAGGACCTAAATATTTTATAACGGTTTTATTATCTTTCAGAAATTATTTCTTCCTTTTTGTCACTGAGGAAGCAGCATCAGATTCAGTGACTTTACAGGTCAATTTATCCATCCACAGAGGCTGTGGTTCTTGCTGTGACGGAGTCTTTCGCTGTCACTTTCCCTTTGGAGCTTACCTTTGTTACTGATTGGTCTCTGGACTTTTTATTTTACAAAGACCATATGATCTAATTGTGCTGTCTGGGGCTTTGACCAGAGCCATGCATTTTTTGAGCTCTGATCGAAATAAAAGATCGCACCATTACTTGGATCACTGCCGAACATTGCTATCCACGCCGCCTTTTTTGAGGCTGTGGAAGGCTTGTTGTTAATCGTTCCGATCTTAACCGGAGTGAACTGATAATACTGACCTATTTTTTGTTTGATTACCTTGGATACCGAGGGTGCCCATTCTTTACTCTGTACACGGTTAATGACAACAGCGCCGACACCGATCTTTGCCTGCATGGTTTCTCCCGAAGCCTCTGCTTCAATCAGCTTTGCCAACAAATCAATATCTGCATTGGTATAGGAAATCACAGCATCGGATTTCTTATTTGGCTTTTCTCCCGGAATAATCAATTTGAATCCCGGAGTGATCGAGTTCGCTTTTTTACCATTTGCTTTTTTCAGTTTAGCTACGGATACCTCGTACTTAGCGGCTATCTTTTTCAAAGTCTCACCGCTTTTTACTTTATGCACATGTGCCGGAACATAGATCTTCGAGCCCGGCTTTAGGTTATATTCATTCAAATTATTAGAATACCGCAGGGAACTCACACTGGTATCAAATAACTTACTGAGCGAATAGAGCGTGTCATTCTTTTGGATGGTATAGCTCGCAGCACTAGCCGCAGTAGCAGGGAATATTAACAGGAAACACAGAGTTACAATAAAGATGTTTTTGAGTAGTTTCATAGTGACCTCCTTTTGTGTGTCAATCATTCAGTTACTACTTCGCCTTATCTATTCTACAGGCTTCGTAGGGGAATAGCTATGGATGCTTTCTGGATACAATGGAAGGATATAATAAAGGAAGAGAAAGCTGCTAAGCAAGACAAGAACAAGAAGTAGAAGTATTCGGGCAGGGGTTCCACGGAAGTTCATAGAATAGAGATATTTGTCTCATGCTTATAGCGTATGGGGAAATATAGATATAATGATTGAAGTTGAGGAAGCGGTGAGGTAAAATAAGAAAGTACTTACATTTCATGGATAGACCAGATTTACCAAAGGAGAAATGTCAAAATGACTACACAAATAAGGACGCTTAGTATAGATCAGGTAGAAGAAATAAAAGAGTTCTTCTTTCAAGTATTTTCAAATGAACCCTGGAACGATGATTGGAGTGATCAGAGGCAGCTTCATGCATACATATTGGATCTGATTGACAATCCTAATTCTTTAGCATTTGGATTATTTGAAGATGGAGCTATGGTAGGACTATCTATGGGGAGTATCAGACATTGGTATTCAGGCACAGAGTATTACATTGATGAGTTCTGCATCAGTACCAAGGAGCAGGGGCGTGGTATGGGAACACAGTTTCTACAGGAGATTGAAGCGTATATAAAGCAAAGAGGCATAAGTCATATTTTTCTGCAGACTGAACGAAACATGCCGGCATATCATTTTTATAAAAGAAATGGCTATCTAGAATTAGAAAATCACGTTTCTTTTATAAAGCAGTGTTAGTAGCTTTGATATCACCGTGTTTATAAAAAAGGTTTCAAAAGGTACCACAGTTTTATTTTGGGAGCTGCGAAAAGCTTAGTAATAGGTAACGTTTGTATTGACAGTTATATTTCGAAAGTCGAGTAAATCATGAAAACATATTTGAAAGGTATGGTGTGAAACGAATGGAGACCTTAGATGCTATATTTAATCGCAGAAGTATCAGAAACTATACAGATGTGATGGTGACAGAGCAGGAAGTTGAGACTATATTAAGGGCAGCTTTCTCAGCACCGACGGCAGCAAATACGCAACCCTGGGAATTTGTTGTGATTAATGATAAAGAAGTACTGGATAAGATCAGAGACAAAATGTTATTTGCCAAATATAATGCACCGCTTGCGATTGTCGTATGCGGAAATATGAAATATGCTTTTAAAAGCCAGGATAGGGATTTATGGGTATGTGATTGCAGTGCAGCAATAGAAAATATGCTACTGGCAGCGACGGATCTGGGTCTTGCAAGTGTCTGGATCGGGATTTATCCGGTACAAAAAAGAATGGAAATGATGCAAAAATTGATTGACTGTCCGGAACACGTAAAACCTCTGGGAATGGTATATTTTGGACACGGTACCTATCAGGAACCGGGACGCTGCAGATACAATGAAAAGGTAGTCTATTGGCAGAAGTATGACCCTGATAGAAAGCACAGAACAAAGGATAAGCCGGTCAAGGGGCATTATTAAAATGAAGGTTAGGTTTTAGCATGACAGAATAAAATCTCAACGTAGCTGAATGTAAATAAGAGGTTAGATGCCATTTGCCAATTTCAAAATTAAGTGAAGCAGGATATATATCAGCTGCATACATTCGAGAGGACTATCAGAGAAAAGGTATTGTTAAGATACTGGAAGAGGAATTAATCAAATTCTTAAAAACACTGGGGATACAATATGTAAAAGTTAATTTCTTGTATAATAACATAGGTGAAAAAATGTTGGGAGGCTTTGGGATATTATATCTTCATAGAGCAAGTAAGAAAATAATACTGTAATGAATAAACAGGTTATTAGTAATATCTTCGGAATCGTATTCAGAAAAGATGAGGGATTGAATTGAACAAGGTGTTAAAGACAAATCGATTAGAGATGAAACCATATCAGGATAATGACCAGGATGCTATGATTGAGCTATTGACAAACCAACGAATCAGGGAGGGGTTTATACTTCCTGAGTTTGAGACTGAGAATGATGCTGTCGGAATGTTCAAAAAACTTCAGGCATACTCTCTTTCTGATAAGCATTATGAACGCGGTATCTATAAAGAGGATCAGTTGATTGGATTTGTAAATGATGTAGAGATAGAGGATGGTGTCATTGAATTAGGGTATGTGATTCATCCGAACTACCATAATCAAGGCTATGCATCCGAAATGCTGCAAGCAGTCATAGAGGAGCTTTTTCAGCAAGGGTTCCGTCAGATAGTTGCTGGTGCGTTTGAAGAGAATACGGCCAGCTTTCAGGTGATGAAAAAATGTGGTATGAAGAAAATCTCAAAAGAAGAGGATATGTGTTATCAGGGAGTAACTCGTCATTGTTATTATTACGCTGTTACTCGAGAGGATTAGTGAAATAATTCGCATTTGTTATCAACAACGAAGTAAAGGATTTATGTTATAAGGTACGGATATAAGGAGATGATGTGGTGGAAAAAAAACTTATTTTTATTTGTGGACCTAATGGGGTAGGAAAATCGTCAACAGGCAGAGAACTTATTAGTTACATTGAGAATTCGGCATTTGTAGACAGTGATTTATGTGCACAAAGAAATCCATTTATTAATACTGAAGGGATAGATATTGGGCGGCAATTTATGCTATTTATGTTGACTAAATATTTGGAGAGTTCTTTATATGAAAGTATTATATGGGCGTATGGATTTCACGGTCATAGAAAAGCTAACTTTAGAGAAATAATGATAGAATTAAGAGAGTTGAATATAGATTTCGATTTTATACCTATGATACTAACGTGCGATTTAGATGAGAATATTAAGCGGATGAGATGTGACAATCGTGATGAGGCAAGAATTGATAGAGCAATTAAAAATACAAGAATAATTTACAATGATTATCCGTTTCCTTCTATTAATACTACAAAATTGACTTTGAAAGAAACTGTATATGAAATAAAAAGATTAATAGAGGATAGACAGAATGTATTTGATGAAAAGTTATTACAGTAGATTCACGATCTTTATCAATTATGTCTCATTTGTTGCCGATGGCATAGCAATATATTATAATAAATAAAATCAGGGGAGGGGGGATTCTATGGATATCGTAACAGACAGATTAATTTTAAAAAGCATTTCCGCAGAGGATAGAGAATTTATTTATTCACAGTTTTCTGATCCGGAGGTCACGAAATATTTATATGATGAAGAGCCATTAGCTGATATGTTAGGGGCAGATGAAATCATTGAAACCTATGTACAATCCAAATCTGTCGGAACAAGCCGCTGGATTCTAGTAAGAAAATCTGATCAGGCAAAGATGGGTACATGCGGCTTTCATTGCTGGAATCCGAGTGACAACAAAATCGATATCGGCTATGATATGAAAGAGGCCTTTTGGGGAAACGGCTATATGCAGGAGGCAGTCAGAGCTTTAGTGAAAGTTGTCATTGAGGAGCTGAAAGTCAATCAGATCAATGCACATATCTATGCTGAGAATGATAAATCTGTCAAGCTTGCTGAAAGGCTTGGGTTTGACTATGGCGGCCATGAATATTTCTGTACCTTTCGAGGCAAGGAGTATCTACATAAAATATATTCGCTGGATTGTAAATCTTTATAGTCTAGCGGAGAATTTATAAGGAGATAATCAAATGAAAAACACGGATATCATTGGCTTAGTCATAACAATTATAATTGGAGTGTTGATTGTTGTGATGGCATTGGTTTTACTTTCAGGCAGAGGTTCCTTTCTGATTGCAGGATATAATACATCTTCAAAGGAAGAAAAAGAAAAGTATGACGTGAAAAGCATGTGCCGCTTCATAGGAAAAATACTATTGCCGATCGGTCTGTTCCTTCCATGCATTGCAATCGGTGGGATTCTCAAAATCATATGGTTACCAATTGCATATACTGCCGGTGTCATGATTCTTTCTATTTTCGCAGCAGTCTATGGTAACACCGGAAATCATTTTAAAAAAAGAGGATAATATAATGAAATTTTGCGAGCATTTCATGAAATATAAGAATACGGTACTGATTGAAGTGGCTATTTCTCGTGTAGAATTATGGAGGGATAACGGTAGAGAATATCTTGATATTGATAAAGGCGAAGCATATCGGATAGGATAATGAAAATCATAAGGAGGATGAGCAGATGAAGACATTGATTATCTATTATACTTTTGGAGGTTCCACAAAGAAAGAAGCAGAACGACTTGCCACAGAGCGCAATGCGACCTTATATCGTGTGAAGGAAGCTCATAAACGCAGTTTTCTGGCGGCATTTATTCCGGGAGGATTGCATGCAAGACAGCGTAAGTCAGTTGCCATACAACCGCTGGCGATTGATCTAAAGGAGTATGACCGGATCATTATTGGTTGCCCGGTGTGGGCGGCGCATCCTGCTCCTGCCTTCAATTCTATCGTAGAATACTTACCGGCAGGCAAAGAAATAGAAATCTTTCTGTGTTCAGGTGGCAGCGGTACGGCAGCCAGTGAGCAGGGAACCAAGGAATTGATTGAAAAGAAAGGCTGTACCCTTGTTTCTTATCGCGATGTGGCTACCGGAGTGAAGCCTGGCAAGATGAAAGAATAAATAAATGAGCAGTCCTTACAGCAGCAGCTTCTATATGGATCAGATAGGGAGGCCTTCTTTCAGAAATCGCCACACCTGAATCCGAACGCTATACTCATCAAGGGAGTAATCTGCGGTTATCGGGTGGAGGAAATAGAAGATGACACCATGAGGAAGATCCGCTATCTGGATAAATTGATAGACGAGCTGGCGAAAGGAAAAGCAATGCAGAAGATAGTAAGAGCATAAACGGTAAAGTCGAACTTGATTGAAAGTAAGAGGGGTGGGTTTATGAATCACAAAAGAAGAAAGAGTATTGAAGCAAATGAAATTTCTGAGCTGAGGACATATTCGTTGGGTGGTTACAGTCAAAAGGTGCTGATAGAGGGAAAATACAAGACGAATCCCATTGTGATCTTCCTGCATGGAGGTCCTGGTTTTCCGATTCCCTTTTGTGAGGGGTGCCGCGGGATGTTTCCTGAGTTTACAGAGCGGTTTATCATGGTTTATTGGGATCAGCTGGGCTGTGGGATCAATAACTATAAAATTGATGATGCCTTCACGGTGGACTGTTATGTTACTATGACCGAGGAGCTGGTGAAGATACTCAAGAAAGAATTCCCTGACAATACAGTCAGCTTATTTGGTGTTTCGTGGGGATCAGTCCTTGCGGCTAAAGCTGCCGAGCGGATTCCGGAAATGATATACCGGGTCCTGACTTATGGGCAGGTGCTAAAGCAGCTAACCTTCAATGACGAAGTATATCAAGCACTTGAGAATTCCAATCTACCAAAGAAGCAGCGGCAACAGCTGGATAGCCTGAAAAATAAGGACAGACATACCATCAGTGAAATGAAGTCAGTAATGAGGTGGATGCAAAAATATACGGAGGGATATCAGTCAAAGTCCGAAGGGAAGATGCCGTTAGGTGCTATTCTATATGGTATATTAACCAGTCCGGATTATTCGCTTAAGGATGTCAAAGCAATTATGATCAACGGGACTATGAAGAATAATTCACTCCTGGAAGAGCTTTTGGAGTTGGATTTGACGGAGGTGCTCAGCCATATCCAGGTGCCTTATCTAATACTTCAGGGTGATACCGATATTGTTACCTCCACAAGAAGGATAACTGAATTTGCTGAATCAGTAATGAACGATAATATATCTATGAAGCTGGTTAAAAACAGCGGTCATATGCCTGGAGAGACAGCAATGGATTATATTATCAAAGACGGACTGGATTTTTTGGACAGCAGGAGGATGGATAGAATAATTAAGCAATAAATGAAATAATGCTCCCATACAGTAAATATGAGCTAAAATAAATCAGAGCTATCAAAAAAACAGAATAAAAATAATGAAAAAAAACGGAGAGAAAACCTAGTGAGATTACATTATAAAGGTAAGTTTAACCTGGACCCGGAATCCTTGCCTTCCAAGCCACATCTAGACGGAGCAGTTCGGTTTAAGGAGGCAAAGGATTCAAAAGAAATGATGAAAATCGCAAGTGTGATATCAGTGTTATTATTCATTATTTGTGATGTTGTTCTATATTTACGCTGTGGAAACGTAGTTTTTGATGACCTGATTATCGGAGGAATATTGGCTTTGTTATGTGCCTTTCCGCATGAACTTCTGCATGCGGTCTGTTTTAAAGAGGATGTATATCTTTATACCAACTTAAAGCAAGGCATGTTATTCGTCGTAGGTCCGGAGGATATGAGTAAAGGCAGATTTATTTTCATGTCGATGTTGCCAAACCTCGTTTTTGGTATCCTCCCTTTTCTCCTGGCGCTGATTTGGCCGTCGCTCGGTATTTTAGGGACCTTCGGTGTTCTGTCGATCAGTATGGGATCTGGCGATTACTATAATGTTTTTAATGCAGCGACGCAGATGCCAAGAGGAGCGAGAACTTATTTATATCAATTCAATTCCTTCTGGTACATGCCAGACACAGAGAATTGAGAAGGAGCCCTGGCCATGGTATGCTTCAATCGATGCTGAGAAAATATTGTTTTAATAGAACAACTCGTACATACTTCAGAAATGCAGAGACTGTCTGATGTCGGAATACATTGTGGCAGGGTTGTTTCATGATATTGCGACCCCGGTTTTTGCTTATACGGTAGAATAGAGCGATAAAGTACATTTCTAAAAGAATGTACTTTATTTTTTTGAACTTTATTTTCAGGAATCATTAAGTACAAGAAGATAGAATTTTTAAGAGATGTGTACTTTGAGACTTGGACATGGGTTGCAGAGTTCTAGTTAAATATTGTAGATTAGACACAAAATACTGACAATAGTTAATAGAAGCTTCTACCATATTATTATATAATGGTTATAATTGGTACAGTGAACTTTATCCGCAGAAGAAGCTGCAATTTCAAATTAAATACCGGAGGAGAAGAGTGAAAAAATATGAAAAAAACGGGAGACAGTATTTTTAACAGAATAACACCTACTAGGAATAAGACCTTGGAGGAGAAGCAATTCAAAGATACGGAAATTGTAAATGAGGCTGCTAAAAATAAGACAGAGGAAAGAAGCGAGAAATTTCATGAGAAGGTAACGAAGGGGAGTTTATTTGCTACAATTAAGTTTAAAATAATAGCTTCCTTTATGGTTCCAATCATATTTATCATCCTCATGGGGCTTGTATCCTTTTTAAAGGCTTCAGAAGTTATTGAGAGTAAATACGAGAAGGCAGCAGAGGATACAATTAATATGGCAGGCGAATGTATGAAGATTGGTTTTAAATCTGTCCAGGCAAGCGCGATACTGTATGCGAATGATAGTTTATTCCAAAGGTATTCTCTAAGCCACGATGATAAGAGAAAAGCATGGCAATATGCAGATTCCATTGGAAATATCTTATGCTCCAAGAAGGCAGTAGATGATTTCATCAAAAATATTTATTTAATAAATGAGACTGTTGATCCTATTTCAACCGGCGAAGGCATTGATCGAGGTATTTTTAAAAGCTTTAAGAAAACACAATTAGGCAAAACTCTGGATAGTAATAAAACTGAAGATGTATGGGATGGCGAAGATGCGTTTCTTGATAAACAGTTGAAGACAAGTGCAGACAATTATTCCATGAGACTTATTAAAAATATTTCCAATGTTAATTCATTCCTGGTTATCGATGTTAAGGCAGATGCTGTAAAAAATATTCTATCTAATCTGAAATTTGATATAACCGGTTTTATAGGATTAGTAACCCCGGATGGGAAAGAGATTATTGATTATTCGTTAAAGCAGCAGGATCCTAATATAGATATGAAAGCACTCAAAGCAGAAAAGATCTTTGTAAACCAAGCCTTCTATAAGGAAGCAATGGCAGGGAAAGAAGTAAGTGGTTCAAAATATGTTGACTATAAGGGCGCTACCTACTTCTTCCTTTATTCTAAAGTTAGCGACACTGGAGCAGCTCTCTGTGCATTAATACCAAAATCCACGGTTACTGGCCAAGCTGATAGTATTAAGAATGCTACAATTACTTTTGTTATTATAGCAGGTATATTATCTATATTAATTGTAACAATGTTGTTTTCTGGAATTGATAAAACAATGAAGAACATGATAAGTAAATGATAATTGAAATCAAATTTTTGGTTTTCATGATAATAAAGTTCATAATTTGTGCATTTTAAGGAAATTATTATAGTTATATAACTAAAAAAATTGTACTTTATAATTGAATTGATTTAAGATATTTCCGTTATGTAAAGTGGATTATGATGTGTTTCGGCGGCTTAGTTCTAATCCGTTTTATTATAAAAGTATTTTATATGCCGCATGTAGTATTATGTGAGTGAAAAGTGAATAGGTATTTATATCTGGATAGGACTAGCTTGAAATTTATGCGTCAAAGCATTCAATTATGGTTAATTTCAGCGCCGCTAAATTGCGGCGCTTGCTGTAATAGTCAGTTGGAAGTGTTTTTGATTGATAATGATGTCGAAAAAAAATAGAAAATTTTGATATATTGACATAGAAAAGATAGCTATGTATAATAAAACATACAAAGAGTACACGAGAACGCAAATGTAAGTTACAAGAGAGAATGAAAGACACTTTTAGATATTGTGGAAGAAGTTCTCTTAAATTTTACAGTGAGTACACGTGTACACAACGTAACCTATGTAATTATATTAACCAGGAGGTAGGTACTATGAAAAAGTTGTTAAGCTTAACATTAACAGCAGTAATGATTTCCATGTTACTAATTGGGTGTAGTAGCAAGGAAACACCTGACACAACAACGGATGAAAAAGTAACTGAAGAAAATGCAACTGAAGAGAAAGTAACTGAAGAGAAAGCAACTGAGGAAAAAGTAACTGAGGAACCTGTTACACTTCACTTTTGGAATGTATTCACAGGGTCTGATGGAGACATTCTACGAGAAATTGTAGACAAGTATAATGAAACGAACACTGATAATATTAAAATTGAAATGGACATCATGCCCAATGACACTTTGCAGCAGAAGCTTCCGGCAGCTATCGCAACAAATACAGCACCGGAGTTGGTCTTATTTGGAGTTGAGAATCTTGCACCTTATGTTAGCAATGATTCACTGGAGGACATCAGTGATTTCTGGGAGACAACCGGTGTTGATAAAAGCAACTTTTTAGAAAATGTAACGGAATTATCTTATGTAGATGGCAAGTTATATGGTACACCGATGCAATACAATGTTAGCTATTTATATTGGAATAAAGATTTGTTCGAAGCAGCCGGTCTTGATCCAAACACACCGCCGACAACCTTAGAGGAGCTTGCGGATTATGCAGTAAAGCTTACGGATCCTTCAAAGAATCAATATGGACTGGCTTTACCTACCAACGCTACATACATGCAGTTCCTTTGGGCAAATGGTGGTGACGCAGATGATCCAAATACTAATACAAATCTGTTGAATTCAGAAGAAAATTTAAAAACCCTGGAATGGCTTCAAGACTTAACTGTAAACAAGAAAGTAACACCGCTCAATATTACAGGCGCTGATGCAGATACGATGCTACAGGCTGGGCAGATTGCTATGTACATGAGTGGACCTTGGCAAATCAATGGTTTAAGAACACAAGGAATCAACTTTGGCATTGCTCCTTGCGTAGCAGGTAGTGCAGGTGCTTACTCACCGGCAGGAGGATGTAGCTATGTCATTCCAAAGGGAACCGATACAGCCAAGAAGGATGCAGCTTATAAGTTTATGAAATATTGGCTTAGCGATGAAATTTTAAAGGAATGGTCTCAAAGAAATGGGTTCCCTGTATGGTCTAAAACACTTGCAGAGGATAATGATATTAAAAATGACGAGGTACTAAACTCTATATCTGCGGCAACAGAGATTGGACGTGCTTATAATTTAGGATATTCATTAGCAAGTCAGATTGATAATGATGTAATGATTCCTATGTTTGAAAAGGTAATTAACGGAGGTGCAACTCCAGCAGATGCATTAAAGGAAGCTGTAGCAGCTATGGATAAAGTATTAGCTCAGTAAAGATGTAAATGCAGGTTACTTTATATGAGATTATGACTGTACTATATTAGAAGGATAACTCTATGATCTTTGTTTCTTGTGAACTGGTGTTATCATAATATGCATCAGTTCACAAGAAAACAATAAATAGAGATAAGGTTATCTTAAGAAAGAAAGGATACAGTATGAATCGAAAGAAAAAACTTAAAACACATTACCAGAACTGTGCATATCTTTTTATTCTGCCATCGATGATAATTCTTGCAGTATTTGTTTTTGTCCCCCTCATTGCATCAATTATCATAAGTATGCTTAATATGAACATATTTATGAAGGATATCTCCTTTGCAGGATTTAAGAATTTTATAAAGCTATTTAGCGATAGCAGAGTAGGTAATGCTACGTTTAACAGTCTTTTCTTTGCATTGTTTGAGGTACCTCTACAGATTGGGCTTGCATTGGTATTAAGTATATATGTTGCACAGAATAAACGATATAGCAAAGCTTTACGTGCTATTTATTATGTACCCTTTGTATGTTCGATGACTGCGATTGGCATTGTCTGGTCAATGTTGTTGGATCCAAATCTTGGATTAGTAACATATTTATTACGGCAAATTGGAGTTGAAAGTGTATCCTTTCTAAAGGATCCTGAGCTTGCAATGCCTACCATTATTGTGGTGAGTGCATGGAAAGGGTTCGGATATACCTTGACTTTAATTACAGCTGCGATTCTGAATGTGCCGGCTTCATTATATGAGGCAGCAGATTTAGATGGTGCAAATGTTTTTAAGAAGTTTATATACATTACAATACCGAGCATTTGGCCAACCATTAGTTTTTGTATTGTAACTACAACAATTACTGCAATACAGATGTTTGATCAAGCTTACGTTATGACGCAGGGTGGCCCTTTGAATAAGACTGAGACTTTAGTACAGTACATATATGACCGAGGGTTTCAAACAGCTCCATACGATTTAGGTTATGCTTCTTCGATTTCTGTATATCTTTTCGTTATCATAGCTACGATAACATTTATACTCAGGAGATATATTCTGGAGAAAGGAGATGAAGCAAATGAATAAGAAAAAAATCACAATCGGCAGAGTAATTGGTTTTATCTTAACGAATGGTATGGTTCTTTTAATATTAGTACCTATTATTTGGTTATTTGTTTCCTCCTTTAAAACTGATTCAGGTGTAATATCGTATCCGCCTGAATTTTTCCCAAAGAAATGGACGCTGTCCCAGTATCTCTATGTATTTAAAAGTATACCTATTTTTGATATGACAAAGAGTACAATCATATTTGCAGGTGGCGTTACTATCATAAGTGTGATGTTCGATGCAATGGCAGGCTACGCCTTTGCTAGAATGAAATTTAAAGGTTCAAAGCTGTTATTCTCCATCATCCTCTTAACTATGATGGTTCCATTTCAGATTATTATGACACCGCTTTATATTGAGATATATAAATTTAATTTATTGGATACTTATCTTGGATTGATTCTTCCCAGAGCAACCAGCGCTTTTGGTATCTATATGATGAGATCCTTTTTTTTGGGGCTTCCAAAATCCTTGGAGGAGTCTGGACGAATGGATGGTATGAGTGAATTTCGTATCTACCGTTACTTAATGCTACCACTTTGCAAGCCAGCACTCTTTAGTCTTGCTATCTTCCATTTTATGAATAACTGGAATGATCTTCTTTATCCTTTGATGCTCACCAGTTCACCAGATAAGAGGACATTATCTGCTGGACTTGCCATATTGGTGGGTAATAAGGTAATAAAATACGGACCCACTTTGGCGGCAACTATGATTTCACTTACACCATTGCTGGTGTTATACATAGTATGTCAGAAATATTTTGTTGAGGGAATAGCAACGGCAGGAACAAAGGAATAATGATAAGGAGGTTATTCATGAAGGCTGATATCATTGTAAATAAAGATTACATAAAGGCAAGAATCGATAAACGAATCTATAGCTCCTTTGTGGAGCATATGGGAAGAGTCGTATATTCCGGTATCTATGAACCGGGACATCCTACAGCTGATGAGGATGGTTTTCGTAAAGATGTGCTTGAGAAGGTTAAGGAAATGGGCGTAACAGGTATTCGTTATCCCGGTGGTAATTTTGTTTCCTGCTATGATTGGAAGGATGGAGTTGGGCCTGTGCAATATCGTCCAAAGCGTTTGGAAATTGCATGGAGAGCAATCGAAACCAATGAATTCGGAACCAATGAGTTCATGCAATGGGCAAAGAAAGCAGATATTGAACCGATTTTTGCAGTAAATCTTGGAACCAAAGGTATAGAAAATGCAGTATCTTTAGTCGAGTACTGTAACATAAAAGAAGGAACTTATTATAGTGATTTAAGGCGAGAACATGGAGTCTCGCAGCCCTATCATATTAAAACCTGGTGCCTTGGAAATGAAATGGATGGCGATTGGCAGATTGGACATAAGACAGCAGAGGATTATGGAAAGCTGGCACAACAGACAGCAAAAGCCATGAAACAGGTAGACACAGATATTAAATTGGTATCTTGCGGTAGCAGTAAATCTGACATGATTACCTATCCGGATTGGGAAATGACTACCTTAGGATACACTTACGAATATGTAGATTATATATCTCTTCATCAGTATTACGGAAATCAAGAGAAGGGAACAAAATATTTTCTTGCTCAATCCATTGATATGGAAAACTATATTAATACAGTAATAGCAGCATGTGATGTGGTAAAAGCAAAGAAACGTTCTAAGAAGGTACTTGATATCAGCTTTGATGAGTGGGGAGTATGGTCTACCCCGGATATAGAGGTGGCAGCTCAAGTGGATGAGAAACCATGGCAGATAGCACCCCACCTCAGTGAACAGATTTATACTATGGAGGACAGCTTACTTTTCTCCAGTATGATGATGAACTTTATTAAGCATGCGGATCGCATAAAAATAGCATGTCAGTCTTTATTGACCAATATCAGTGCGGCCATTATGACGGATAGAGGTGGTGAGGTTTGGGTACAGCCTATATTCTATCCATTCTCATGGATGGCGAACTATGGCAATGGACTTGTAGTTCAGGAAGTGTTACAGTGCCAAGGTTATTCCTGTGAGGGCTTTGAGAATGTGCCTTACGTGGACGAAGTGGTTGTATACAATGATGAAAAAAATGAGCTGGTAATCTTCGCGGTTAATCGAAGTGAAGAAGAAAGCATTGACCTAAACTTAATGCTTCAGCAGTTCCAGGTAGAGAGGATTAAGGAGCATCTTGCATTAAGTCATAAAGATAAGAAAGCTTGTAACCTCAAGAAGCATGATGAGGTTAAGCCATATCACATAGAGGATACCAAAGTATCAGATGGATTAATAAAAGCAAAGCTTCAACCACTTTCCTTCAATATGCTTCGAATTCAAGTGAAATAGATGTAGGAATTTAGTTATATTTAGATATAAAAATCAAGTGTGTATTTAGATATAAAATCAAGTGTGTATTTAGATATAAAATCAAGTGTATATTTCCGTATTTGATATTTTATGGTATAGTATTAAGAAACGAATAAGAAAGAGACTGATGATTATGGGGATAACTACAAAAGATCTTGCTAAGATATGTGGCGTATCACGTACAACTATATATCGTGCCTTATCGGATACTGGAAGAATTAATCCACAGACCAAGGATTTTATTTTAGAAACAGTGAAGAAATATGATTATCGACCTGATTTATTAGCAAGAGGACTTGTGAAAGGCGAGACCTACAACATTGGTGTAGTAGTACTTGATGTGAATAATCATTATTTCTCGCAGATGCTAAGTGCAATCGAAGTAGAGGCAAGAAAGCAGGGATACTTTGTTAACATTACTCTCCATGAGAAGAACCCAGACATAGAAAAAGAGCAGATGGCAAGACTTGTGGACTATCATGTGGAGGGGATTATTTTATCCTCTGTCAATCAAGGAAAAGAGTATAAAAAGTTTCTTCACAGTTTAAATACACCGATTGTAACCATCAATAATAGAATTGAAGAAGACATCCCTTTTGTCGGTATCAATGAACGAGAGGCTGCAAGAGCAGCAACGGCTCAGATTATCGGGAGAGGCTATCAAAAAGTTGTATTTGTTTGTCCGCCATTATTAGACCGTGGAAAAGAAAATATCTATGTTCATGAAGAAAGAGAAAAGGGCTTTCAAGAAGCTATGCTGTGTTCAACAGAAGCTGAGGCAGTCATAATTGATCAAGTTGACTATTTGGACTATTGTGCAAATCAGTTAAAGGATGGTGTGAAAACTGCTTTTTTCTGCTCCGGTGATATGTTTGCTCTGAAGCTAATGAAGCATTTGAAAGCACTTGGAAAAACTGCACCAAAGGATTACGGAATTATGGGCTTTGATAACATTGAAGTTTTAGACTATGTTACACCAAGACTTACAACAATAGACAATTCAGTAGATAAAATAGCTAAAATGGCAGTGGAGATGCTCTTTGATTTAATCAATGGGAAAACTACTCGAACTGAAATACTATTAGATTATCTATTAGTGAAAGGGGAAACTATATAAGACGAGGCTTATCAATCCTACATTTGTGTAGTTACCTTCGGTGAAGGAGAATAAGAAAATGAAATCGTTAAAATATAATGAAGTATGGATTGCACAGAGAGCAGACCCTTATGTCTACAAACATGAGGATGGTAGTTACTATTTTACAGCAAGTTTACCTGAATATAATGGTATAGCGTTGAGAAAGGCAGAGTCCTTAGAAGCACTGTGCGATGCAGAAGAAGTAATGATTTGGAAAAAACATGATCGGGGCCCTATGAGTTATCATGTATGGGCACCAGAATTACATTACATCAATCAGAAATGGTATATTTATTTTGCTTCTGGTGAAGTAGAGAACATTTGGAACATTAGGCCATATGTATTGGAGTGTATCGGACAGAATCCTGTAAAAGACCCATGGCTTGAGAAGGGGATCATGCAGTGTGCGGAGGAGGATGAGTTTTCTTTTCGTTCCTTCTCGCTAGATGGAACAGTGTTAAAAAATAAGGGAAAATATTATTATATATGGGCAGAGAAGGTAGGAGTTGGTAAACAAATATCAAATCTATATATTGCTGAGCTGGAGACACCTACAAAGCTGAAAACAGTTCAGGTCCTTTTAACGACCCCTGATTATGAATGGGAAAGGAAAGGTTACTGGGTAAATGAGGGACCTTCTGTACTAATTAAAAATGGCAAGATTTTTCTAACCTACTCTGCTAGTGATACAGGAGTTAATTATTGCATGGGTATGCTTAGCATTGATGAAGATAGCGATTTGCTGAATCCTAGGGAGTGGAAGAAAGAAAGATATCCTGTATTACAGTCCAATATAGAAAAAGGAATCTATGGACCAGGGCACAATTCCTTTACGGTTGATTTACAAGGCAATGATATTCTAGTCTATCATGCTCGAACAGAAGCAGAGATTATTGGAAATCCTTTGTATAACCCGAACCGACACGCGATGCTTATGAAAATTGAGTGGAACAAAGAAGGAGAACCCGTGTTTAAATTTTAGTTTAATAAGATATTACAATGTCTGGTGGAATTGTAAGACATGCGGAACAAAATATCATATGAGTCCTAAGAAAAAGCTATATTATCAGCATAGGCATATGAATTCATGTCCTGTTTATTATCATTTTTATTTTTCCCTCAGTTTCACAACATTTGCGGCACTGCGCCTGCGGTCATCCTCGATGGCAGCGTAGTGTCTTTTTGTCGTATTAACATCCTTATGACCCAGAACATCGGCTACCAGATAGATGTCACCGGTTTCACGGTACAGACTTGTACCATAAGTACTTCTTAGCTTATGTGGAGTGATCTTCTTGAGCTTTGTCACGGTGGAAGCATATTTTTTTACCAGATTTTCTACCGAGCGGACATTGATACGTTTCAGCTGGAGGGACAGGAACAGGGCATTGGCATGGCCTTCTTCCGGGACCATCAGCTTACGCTCCTCCAGGTAGGACAGCAGGGCTTCCCGCACTTCTTCGCCGAAATATACGATGGTTTCATAACCACCTTTACGTCTGATCTTGATCCCGTTATTTTCGAAATCAACATCCGTAAGATCCAGACCGACACATTCGGAAACACGGATGCCGGTTCCGAGAAGAAGAGTCATCATGGCAAGGTCACGAAGCTTGGTTTTCTCATGATATTTCTGCTGGGCTTTCGTCATATTCTCAGCCGATTCTACTTCATCCAGAAGCTTAGCTACCTCATCAATCTCGAGGCGAACGATTGCCTTTTCATGAAGCTTTGGAACATCAATCAGAGAAGCGGGATTCGTAGTGATCATTTCCTTTTTATAATAATAATTATAGAAGCTGCGGAGGGATACCAGCTTACGCTTCTTTCCGTTCTCCTTATTCAAGCGTTCCAGCTCATTGGATTTGTAATAGGTCAGATAATCCAGGTATTCCTCAAGATCAATCGCTTTGATTTGATCCAGAATATCTACCTTGATATCCTTCATCTCTGTATTCTTCAGAGCAGGATTCACGGATTTCAGAAAATCGAAAAATACTCTTAAGTCATAAGCATAGGCTATTCTTGTCCTGGAGGAGGTGGTAGGTTCAATACCTCTGAAGAAATGTCTGCAGAAGGGCGGAAGATCATTTAATAGCTCACGGAGCCTCTCCGTATTATTGATATTTACCTGATCGTGATATGTACGCTCTTGCATATTCATTCCCTCCGATACCTTATTCTTATCCTGAAATCTATTATTAATATAAGCATTATTTAAAAGTGATACATAGCATTCCTTATGCTCTATTATAGCATACAATTCCGGTACTGAATCCACCGATTTGCTTAGGGGAGCTTCCAGCCCTGAATATTACCTGTCTGGATTGCATGGAATAGTCTTTCCCGAAGCCCCGGACTTTCCTGACCTAAGGTTTTGATTAATTGCTTTACATATTCCCTCTTGGTATAGCCATCCACGGGACAGGGATTGATTACGACCGGAAGATCAAATGCTTTCCTGAAGCCCTTGATATCGGCTTCTTCGACATAGATCAGAGGTCGGATCAGGGTGATATCGGAACGGTCCAGATAAGTAACAGGAGAGAAGCAGTGAACCCTTCCCTCATAGATCAGAGACATTAGCATGGTCTCTATCACATCATCATAATGGTGGGCATAAGCTTCTTTATTACACCCAAGCTCTTTCGCCTTAGAATTAAAAGCTCCCTTACGCATCTTGGCACATAAGGAGCAGGGGTTACTTTCCTTGCGGTGTTCAAAGATGATTTCGGCAATTTCTGATTCTACAATAGTATAATTAATATCCAGCTTTCGGCAAAGCTCAGCAACTGCTGAGAAGTCTAATTCCTGAAAGCCCATATGAACTGTAATCGCTTCTATCTCAAAGCTTTTCGGGTAGAAACGTCTTAGGCCTGATAGTGCGTAGAGAAGTGTCAGACTGTCTTTACCTCCGGAAACTCCGATTGCTATCTTATCGCCATCTTCAATCATCTGATAATCGTCTATCGCTTTTCTTGTATAGCTGAGTAATTGCTGCAGCTTCATTTTTATCCCTTACCTTTCCGTCTGTTCTAATCTTTGACATTATATCACATAATTGTCGGAAAGAAAACCTTTCCTTAGAAGCAAAATGAGTTCTACATAAGTGGTTATACAATTAATAAATATGTAATAAATAGTCATATCTCCTGTTTGCTCATTCAACAGAAGTAGAATATCCACGCCTTGCGCTGGCGAATCAAATCTACATATGTAGAACCACCAACTTTGGTACTATTTTGATCTGATTATAATATTTATCCTGATAAATTGATGAAGAAAGCTGTAGAAAAAATATCTTTTTTACGATATATTTGGTAGATGACACAGTTTTACCATGATTTAATATTATTGTAATAAATGTAGCGTTGACGACTTTTGATGACAGGAGGTACGAAAAGCAAGCAAATGACAAAATATATACAAAGGTTACTCTACAATACGAATGATAAAGATATCCAGAGACGCCGGATTATAACTAAGCTTAGCTGTATGGTTTTAGCAGCATTACTTGCTGCAGGCATTTATCAAGATACAGCTCAGGCGGCTTCAGGATTAAAAATATACGATTATTCCACGAAGAAGGAAAGTACTTATCGGGATAAGCAGATTAAGGTTACTTTAAACGGTAAGACAGTTACTTCTTCAGCTACTCCGGGTATTCTCAGAAAGGGAATAGCACTTGTCCCTTATGATGATGTCTTTGAGACATCCGGAATTGCCGCACAATGTACATATAACAAGGGAGAGGGGACGATCTCCATCTCAAAGTACGGGAAAACCATTACTATGACCATCGGTAGTACGAAAGCAACCTTGAACGGACAGAAATTGACGCTTCCGGTAGCACCGATGAGAATTAAATATGTGAAGGATAATACCATAAAGGTTCTGGTTCCTTCCCGCTTTGTATCGGAAAAGCTAGGACTTACTTATAGCTGGAACAGCAGCACCTCAACGGTTGCTATTGTTAAGACAAGTCTGGTACTTTCCTTTGACCATGGTGAAAGGTTTGAATATACCGGAGCTCAAGGAAAAGTGATCGTGAATGGTAAAAACATTAGTCTTGGCAATATGCCAAGTATTATTACCAATAATACGGCTATGGTACGCGCCAAGAGAGTATTTACAGACGCCTCCATCGGTGCGGTCTACAGCTATAACGGAAGCGAAAAGTCTGTTACTTTAGTCAAGGATAATAAGACACTGGTGATGTATCTTGGGAAAAAGACCGCATATTTAAACGGAAATGCTTTGATGATGGATACAGCACCCATTTTGGTAACGAATCATAATGTAAATACATCCTATGTAATGGTACCCGGAGGGTTTACCGCCTCCTGTCTAGGTTATGATTATCAATGGAACAATACGACCAGAGCCTCATTAATTACCACTCAGAAAAGTCAATCTTCCATGGGAAGCCATACTGGGTCCGGGACAGCACCAGAGCTTGGTGACAGCGGTGTTATGACAGAGGTAGGCACGATTTTAGGACAGTGGCTCGGTGCTGATTCAGCCTTCAAGATCAACAGCGGAATTCATCAAATCAGTGAGGGAGCTTTTGCAGGCAGCGGGGTCGTCACAGCGATAGAAAGAGATTATAACAATCTGAAGCTGAATGCAGAAACCTTTATTATCAGCAGTACCGGTAATTTTGGAAAGGTAACCTCACAAAGTTTGGACAGAGTCATCACAATAAAAGCGGATGGAATGACCTGCTCCGACCAGACCTATCAGACTTACGGTGTGATTAGCAATTATGTTAATACGATCGGAATTTATAATAACGGCGATAATAGTTCCACGATACAGCTCGATATGCCTTCCGCAGAGTTTTCCTATGATTTATCCCTCTCAGATAACAGACAGAGCTTATATGTAACGGTATATTATAATTCGCTTACATCAGCAGTCATCGGAAGCAATAATTATTGTGATTATGTGACCCTCACAGGAATTGCGCCATTGAAGGTAACCTCAGGCAAATCAGAAGGATATATCAGCATCGAACTTCCCTATACGTCCAGCGGTATCAGTGACATTAATACCATGATCGCAGGTGCAAAGTTTATTAGTTACTTCAATGTGATCGGCGGTGCGGATAAGACCCGTGTAATTATCGGGGTAAATGAAGGCTATGAGTATTATGTATCACAGAATCAAAATCAATATTCCTTTATCTTTATGGTACCGGGCAGTGCAGGCGGCAGTGTGGGGAATGGAAGCAGCAGTGGAAGCGTTTCGCAGACACTCGATAAAGCTTCCTGCGAGATTATCATGCCAAAGCCCGATGGCTTGACCTTAGCAATGATCAGTGACGAGGATAATTATTTCAATCATAATTTTGAGATTCGCCTGCAAGGGGACTATACCTCGGTGATTAACAATTCCACGATTACGAATACCTCGGGCACCGTGACAGGTATTAATGTTTCACTGAATAGTAACAATGAGACCGTGATAAACGTTAAAACCTCCAAACTTCAGGGCTATCAATACGGAATGGATGATACTAATATCTATATCAATGTCGGAAATCCTAAGGAAATTTACAAGAATATAGTCATCCTTGATCCTGGACATGGCGGCGCAGCAAACGGTGCAGAATATTTCGGTACCAAGGAAAAGGATTTGAATTATAAGATCCTATATACCATCGGTAAGAAGTACTTTAATCAGGATACGTCGAAGCTGAAGGTCTATTATACAAGAATTAACGATGTGGACATGTCTCTCAGTGACAGAGCAGCCTTTGCTTCCAGATACGGTGCAGACCTTTTCGTCAGTCTTCACATGAATGCAGCCCTAGTAAAAAGCGCATATGGTACAGAGATCTATTATTCCAATTCGAATAATTCTCCGAATACTGCAGGTTTGACCAGCAAGATACTGGCAGACACCTTCGCGGAAAGGCTTCCCGAAAGCCTGGGTACTTTAAAACGTGGCTCCAGAGCGGAGAAATACACTGTAGTTCATAAGAATACCGTACCGGCAGTTTTGATTGAGCTTGGATTCTTATCTAATGAAAGCGATTATTACAAGCTTTCGGATGCGAACTTCCAGGAGAACGCAGCCAAGACTATTTACGAGACACTGCTTCAAATATTTAACGATTATCCGACCGGAAGATAGTTAAATTATATAAATAAAGCATCATTCAGGGATTGCATACACTGCAATCCCTTTCTATTCACGAAAAATCACGAAATCCTTCAAAATTGTTGTAATATGGAAACATTCTTGGTAAAATATGAATACATAGTACTTTTTTACTATAATGATTTCAATGATAAAAGCGCCGTAGGTGCTTTCCGAATATAAGCCCTTACTATTGCAAGCTTGCTTGCAATAGTAAAGGCTTATATCCGGAAAAGTGCGCAGCATCTTTTGTCACTGAAATTATTATGGATAGATAAGCGAAAGGCAAGCTTGCTTCCAATGGTAAAGGGCTTATATCAGTGTGCGCAGCACCTTTTGTCACTGAAATCAATATTGATTAGAATAGCAGGAATAGGAGGAAATATGAAATCTCAGTATCGCAAATTGATTAATATGATTATTACTCTTACCCTGTGTTTAGGAGTGGGTATGTTAGGTCTGGTCACACCTGGGCGTAAATATCCCTCAGAGGCCGCGGATTCTTCGGATGCCCTTAAGCAGCTTCCGGAAGCTCAGAGCTCCGAGGATGGTAGTAATATCGCAGAAGCCAGCTCGCTTTTATCACCGACAGCAAAGCCCACACCGATTCCCACACCAACTCCCTATCCGGTTTATCCCTTAGAGGATCAGGGATATCCTGAAGAGATAGATACTTTAATTGAAACATATTATAAGGCGAAAATCAGCTGTGATACGGATAAACTGAAGAGTATTTCCACTCATCCGGAAGCAGTGGTAGATCAAAAAGATTTAAAGATGCTCGTTGACGGTATTGATGAATATCTAAACCTGAAGTGCTATGTGAAAAGGACCTACCAAGATGATTTTTATATCGTATGGGTTTATTATGATATTAAATTCATCGGACTCGATACTTACGCGCCCTCATTGTCTAAATTCTGTCTCCAGAGGGATAGTAACGGAGAATTTAAAAATTATGACGGTGAGCTAGAGGACACTATGAAGGAATATGTAAAGGCACGCAATGATGACCAGGATGTGATCGAGTTGAAGAAGAATACAGAGAAGCTCGCAGAAGAGGCAAAAGCCAAGGATGAAGATTTGAGTGAGTATTGGGAACTTCTAGAACAGAGATAATCCTAGCATCAGATATATATTATGGTTTCGAAATACATTAGCAGCGGCATACGGATTCTAATGTGGCAACTGCGGTAAGGACTGTTGTGGTGTTGATTTTTTCCCGGCTGATGGTTTTCATCGTCGGATCTCAGGCTTCCATCGGAAGCTTCAGTTAGAAAACATTTATATTTCTAGTTCTATCCGGACTGGTTACGGGAGCTTCCTGGTTATGCTATTCTAAAGCCTTGCAGCTTGGCAATGTCAATAAGGTAACACCGATTGATAAGTCCAGTACAATTTTAACTATGATTCTTGCAATTCTGTTTCTTGGAGAAAGATGGGGTATGCTTTATAATATCAGAATAATGAATGATAGTAATAATACAAACAAAGGAGAAACTCTATGGTTCAGTCAATTGTACATATTGCCTTGGTAGTAAAAGATTATGATGAGGCAATTGAGTTTTATACTAAAAAATTGCATTTTACATTGCTGGAGGATACTTATCAGCCGGAACAGGATAAACGCTGGGTGGTAGTAGCACCTCCGGGTTCTGTCGGAACCACGCTACTTCTTGCACGGGCATCAAAGTCGGAGCAGGAGCCTTTCATAGGTAATCAGGCCGGCGGCAGGGTATTTCTCTTTCTGAATTCCGATGATTTCTGGAGAGATTACCACGATATGAAGGAAAAAGGGATAGAGTTCGAACGGGAACCGAAGGAAGCGGATTACGGACTGGTTGCCGTCTTTAAAGATTTATACGGAAACCTTTGGGATTTAATACAGTTTAAGGATACCCACCCGATGATGAAAAGAATGCAATAGGCATAATTGAAACTTGGAGGGAGTATGCGAAAAGGACGCTGTCTGTTACTGACCTTACTGACCATGATCATATCCGGTATAACCGGCTGTGATTCTGATGCTAACCTGCCAATCTACGGAACTTATACCATGGATGAATTGATTTATCATTCCTCCCTGAATACCTCGACCTATGATCAGACTGCGGAGCAGCTGAAGGATACAAAGTTTATCATCAAGGAAAAGGAATTCAAAATTCTATCTTCAGAAAATACGTTTGAGCTTTCAAAACCAAGCTATGTGACCAGAAAAATGAATGACGAGCTGACGGAACAGTTCCAAGCTGCTGCATTGAACATGATTTCGATCACGGAATACAAGTATAAGTATCAGTATGATGTCTATGATGATAAGGAAAGAACAGAATATAGGCTATACCTGATGGATGATGAGCTGTGGCTGGCTATTTATACTACCACAGTACAAGGGGATGAGATGCTTCTTGACCTCTTGAGCCTTCAATAGATAAAGTCCTTACCAAATAGAACAGGAGAGCTTTGTGCTAAGCTGAGAAGATCAAATCAGCGGACAAAGTTCTCCTGTTACTTTTTAAAATATTAACAAAGCTTGATTTTAAATAATTATTTGATTATTACTTCTGCATCAAGCTCTACTCCGTTAATTACAGCTGTGATTAATGCTTTACCGGGCTTTACAGGTGTGATAGTACCGTTTGAGGAAACAGTTGCAACAGATTTCTTATTGGAGTACCAATGGATCTTATCTGAAGTACCGTATACCTTTAATTGCTTTTTGTCGGTTAAGCTAAGGGTCAGCTTTTTGCTGCTTAATTTAAGGACAGTCACCTTGCTGGTTGACTTAACGCCGTTTACAGATGCTGTAATCGTGGTGGTTCCGGGCTCCTTTGCAGTGACCTTACCATTGCTGCTGACCGTGGCAATGTTTTTGTTACTGGAGGTCCATTTCACCTTACCCATATTTGGGCTGAATTTCAGTGTTTTCACGGGGCTTACCCAGCCACCGAGTTCAAGAACTACATTTTTGTCATTGATTCCGTTGATGACTGTAATATGACTTTGCAATGTCTTACCACTTACTTTGACGGTAATGGTTGCAGTTCCCGGAGCGATTGCTTTTACTTTACCGGTATCGGAGACAGTCGCAACAGAATCATCATTGGAACTCCAAACTGCTTTGCCTGTCGTTCCGGCAAGGGGCAGGGTATAGGATTTTCCTTTTACCAGTGTGACCTCTTTCTTCAGATAGATTACATTTACTCTGCAGGTTAGTTTTTTACCATTGACGGTAGCTGTGATTTTGGCAGTTCCGGTATGATTCGCATAAACCCTTCCGGAACTTGTTACAGATGCCACTCGACTGTTATCGGAACGCCAGGTTGCCTTACTGTTCGTTCCCTTGATACGGAGCGTCTTATAATGGTCAACCTCTAAAGTCAGGGTTTTATCGCTGATCGTATATGCACTTGCTGCAAAAGCAGTATCTTTCGTATGTAGCAAAGTTCCTGTTGTAACCATGCTGAGGATAAGTAATAATGAGACAATGAAACGAAGTTTCTTCATTTTAGGATAACCTCCTTATGTTTGTAATACGAGTTACCTGATTTCTTCAAAACGTAGTATCATGGTGATACGTTTTTGAAGCATCAAGCTCATTATAGGCTATCAATAAGGGTATTTCATTATTTAATTTATGGAATTATGTTAACTTATGATAGCTTTGCCTATGCTTCTGTTATAACTAAAGATGGTATTATCAAAGGTAATCCCATAACGGTGCGAAGCTAATATATCCTGTATATTCAGAATACATCGATCCATTGTTATCTTATTCATGTTCATACAGTAACCGCTTACGAGATGGATAATATATTAATTACGATCTCATAAACGGAGCATATCAGATGCCTTTAGATCCCACTTATACAATCACTGTCAATACACAAGCACATACCTTAACCTTATATAAGGACGGAAAAGCTTTCCGAACCTACCCGGTGGCCGTCGGTAAACCCACCACACCGACACCGAAAGGTAGCTTCCACATTGTGAATAAAGCAGTAAATCCCGGAGGACCTTTCGGGGTACGCTGGATGGGGATCAGCGCACCGGGCGGAGGGTACGGAATTCATGGAACAAATAATCCGGGTTCAATCGGTAAAAGCATATCTCATGGTTGCGTGAGAATGTTTAATCAGGATGTCACGGAGCTTTATAATCTGGTGCCGGTTGGAACAGCAGTCAATATCATATAAGAAGCAGAAGAAGCTCAGGATGTAACATTGATCGATGCAGTCTTAGATGCTTAAAGCTTATACGGAAAATATCTGAATGAGTTATTGTATCCTTAGAAAATCATGGAAATGTTTGTTCGGGTATATTATAATAGATACAGTTATAGGAAGCACAAGACAGGAATTGATTCTGTTAAAAATACAATAATTTATCCATAACAAAGGAGTCGAAGCATGAGTTCACTTCAGATATTTGATCAACTGACGATAACGTGGTTTTCAAAAACCCTTGGTGAGCCGACTGCGGTACAGGAGGAAGCATGGCCTGCAATTGCGTCTGGCAAGAACACCCTGGTATCTGCCCCTACAGGTACAGGTAAGACTTTAACCGCTTTCCTGGTTTTCATAGACAGATTAAAGGCACAGGCAAGAGCTGGAACTCTGCCACAGGAGCTGCAATTGATCTATGTGTCACCGCTCAAATCCCTTGCCGGGGATATACGAGAGAATCTCCGAAGACCGTTAGATGGGATAACAGAGGAAGAAGTTAAGGCCGGTGTTGTGAAGGAAGGGGTGAGTAAGGAGCTGAACATCTCCATTCGAACCGGTGATACTACCCAAAGTGACCGTCGAAGAATGATCAAGACACCGCCTCATATATTGATAACGACACCGGAATCTCTCTATCTGATGCTGACCAGCAAGAACGGGCAGAGGATGCTGATGACAGCCAAGGCAATTATATTGGATGAATTGCATGTCATGATCGATTCTAAGCGCGGAGCCCATCTGATGCTTTCCATAGCGCGCTTGGATAAGCTATGCGGTACACCGCTGCAGAGGATCGGCCTGTCTGCCACCGTTGAACCACTGGATAAGGCAGCAGAGTATCTATCCCCGGATTCGGTAACAATCGTGGCACCGAAGATGCATAAAGAAATCAAATTGATTGTCACCAGCCCGCTGACAGATACCAAGACAAAGCTTCATGACACCGTGTGGCAGGAATTGGGACGGGCGATCTATGCCCACTGCCAGCATTCCAGAAGTGTGATTGCTTTTGTTGAGGGCAGAGCCTACGCCGAAAAGCTTGCTTATTATGTGAATTTACTAGGAGGAGAAGGCTTTGCACGAACTCATCACGGAAGCTTATCCAAGGAGCAGCGTTTTGAGGTTGAAACCTCCTTACGAGACGGAAGCTTAAGACTGCTCTGTGCAACCTCTTCCATGGAGCTTGGCATCGATGTGGGTGAGATAGATCAGGTGTTTCAAGTGGGCTGCCCCAGATCTATATCCAGTACCATGCAGAGACTCGGACGTGCAGGACACAATCCGAACCGCACCAGTGTCATGCAGATATTTCCAAGGACTGCTTCGGAGGGCTTATTCAGCGGATTGACGGCGGAGGTGGCAAGAAACGGAGGAGTGGAGCACTCCAAGCCCCCAAGACTGTGTCTCGATGTATTGGCACAGCATCTGGTATCCATGGCTACGGGAGACGGCTATCAGGTGGATGAGGTCATGGAGCTACTACCCAGAGCCTATCCCTTCCGTGAAGTGACAAAGGAGGATGTGAAGGACATCCTTTGTATGCTGGCAGGAGATTATGAGCATGAGCAGAATATCCCGGTACGTCCAAGGCTACTATATGACCGGATTCACGAAAGAGTAGAAGGTGATCCCTACAGTAGGATGCTGGCAGTATCTGCCGGAGGAACCATACCCGATAAGGGCTTGTATTCCGTGAAGACAGAAACGGGTGTAAAGCTCGGGGAGCTGGATGAGGAATTTGTCTTCGAATCACGAGTCGGAGACCGTTTCATGCTTGGAACCTTTGCCTGGCAGATTACCAAGATTGGGAAGGATTCTGTATTTGTAACTCAGGCCAGTGTCTACGGTGCAAGACTGCCCTTCTGGAAGGGCGATATCAGGGGCAGGGGATTACAGACCGGCTTGGCCTTCGGTACCATCCTTCGTAAGCTGAACGATGCTTGTGAGACAGATACAATATTTGATGAGTTGGACAGACTGGGACTGGACGGAGCGGCATCCTCCGCTGCGCAGGAGTTTATACAGAACCAGCTGGAGGCTACAGGAATTCTTCCAAATGACCGTACCATCATCGTGGAGCATTTTAAGGATGAGACGGGATTACCACAGGTGATGTTTCATTCTGTCTTCGGTAAACAGGTGAATGCTCCGCTGGCTGTACTGCTGCAGGAAGCTGCCCAGAGAATGATTGGAACCAATATTGCCCATGTGGAGGATGATGACGGAGTGTTATTGTTCCCTTATGGGGAATGTACCTTTCCCGATGGATTACTGTGGCAGATTGATGTAAAGTCCGCAAGGCCGATTCTGGAGGCTTTGCTTCCGGCTACTCCGGTGTTTAATATGACCTTCCGTTATAATACTGCACATGCTTTGATGATGGGAATACGTAAGGCAGGCCGTCAGCCGCTTTGGGTACAGCGAATGAGAAGTGCGGAGATGCTGGATCAGCTGATCCAATATGAGAGGCATCCATTAATCCGTGAAACCAGAAGAGAGTGTCTGGAGGATTATTGGGACCTTGCCGGTTTGGAATACGTACTGAATGGGATACAATCAGGAACCATACAGCTTTGTGAGATGTATCTTGATACACCGTCCCCGATGTCCTTCCTGCTTCGTCAACAGACGGAGGCTGCGATGATGTATGACTATTCGCCGACACCGATCGGTATCCAGCATGCCACCGAGGAGCTGTTAAAGCAGGCGAAGCTGCTGGAGCCCTCCCAAGAACAGCTGGACAGGGTAACACAAAGGACAAAGCTGCCGGAGGATGAAAAACAGCTGCATACACTGCTAATGATAGAAGGAGATTTGATTGCGGGTGAGCTTGAGGTTCCCATCGAATGGCTGGAAAAGCTGGCGGGTCAGGAACAGGTGAAATATATTGAACCTGGTCTGTGGATTGCTGCAGAACAGGAGGAGAAATATATCCGTGCCTTAGTCTCAGGGGATACAGAAACCAGAAGCTCTATCGTCCTGCGACTACTTAGATATCGAGGAGCTCAGACCGTAGAACTGGTAGCTGAACGCTATCTATGGTCACAAGAGACTGCCAGAGCATTGTTGCATACCCTGTGTGTGGAAGGAAAAGCGGTGGAAAGTGACGGTATGTATTATCATACGGAGCTTTACGACCGTGCTCGAAGGGAAACCATTAAATTCAGAAGAAGCATGGCTAAGACAGTGCCTTCAGAGCGTTATGCAGCCTTACTGGCCAGACGTACGAGAATAACGGCTCCCCCGGAACAGCAGCTGGACATAGCTATCAAAAGCTTTTGTGATATGGTTTATCCGGCTGCCATTTGGGAAAGCACCCTACTTCCAGGACGAGTCGGAGCTTATCGTAACGAGCTTCTGGATACGATTCTCTCCGGTGGCAATTATATATGGCAGCTGACCGAAGAGGAGGGGCTGTGCTTTCATAGATATGAGGATATCGACTGGGATGCTGATTTGTCATCAGTTCTGGAAGGCTTAGAAGGGAAGGAACGGGCAGTCTATGAAGCTTTACTGAAACGTGGTGCCAGCTTTATGCAGAGACTGGAAGGGGTCCTAAACGGCGAATCACCCTATGATGTTCTACTTGGACTGGCAGAACGGGGACTTGTCTGTGCGGACAGCTTCATGCCCGTACGTCAGTGGATCAATCGGGAGAAGCTGAACAAGGGAACGCTTAAGCAACGAATTAGTGTCCGTGCAAAGGCAATGACAACCGGACGATGGGAAGTAATCCACCCACTACGGAGCCTTACTGTCGAGGAGCTTCTGGAGCGGGCCTTTGATCAGGCCGTGATACTAAGCAGAGAGACGATTTCCGGTATTTCCTGGGGGACAGCGCTAGAGACCCTTCGGGTATGGGAGTATACCGGTCGTGTCCGTAGAGGGTATTATATTCAAGGATTATCCGGAATCCAATTCATCCGGGAGAAGGATTTCGCAGGAACATTGATCGCCTTGGAGCATCGGGAGGAGGATATTCTATGGTTATCAGCCCTTGACCCGTTCCAACCCTGGGGTAAGAGTCTTCCCCATATGCCCGACAGAGCCTTTATGAATATTGCCGGAACAGCTGTGGCACTTCGAGATGGTATCCCGATCGCAGTATTAGTACGTCAGGGAAAGACACTGAGAGTATTGGAAGAGGAAATGGTGACCGCAGCGCTTAAGAGTCTGGTTCAGGATTTCATGAAGAAGCGGATATTTCCGGGGGTAAACAGATTGACCTTAAAGGAATATCCGAAGGAAATGGCTGAGGAGCTCAGTAGTGCGGGCTTTAAGCATGAATTGCAGGATTATGTACTGTACAGATAGATGAATCAAGCTTTAAGCTACCCCAGGAAGACATAGCGTCTATACTGTAAGTATCAGAAATTAAAGCTAAAAACAGAGCTGAATCTTCATAGGATTATAGATTTCGAAAGCAACTACATGAAATTATAGATTTCGAAAGCAACCACATGTAATTAAAGATTTCGAAAGCAACTACATGAGATTATAGATTTCGAAAGCAACTACATGAGGTGGAAGATTTCGAAGTAGATATAAGCAACTACATGAGGTACAGAGATGATGCTCCCGGTATATTAGTATCAAGCGAGAAAGCGCAGTAAATTATCATAAAATGTAATTATGTATCAGGAAGGCAGGGGGAGTAAAATGTATAATATACTTGATTATCTCAAATGGCGTGGCGACTTGAGCTTTGCACAGGATGGGTTAAATGAAGTTGATAATTTAATCCTGTCTACCTTAGCATATATTGAATTTGACGGTATCGTTCCCTTTGAAATGAAATCGGAGCGCATCCTCCTCTCTGAAATTGCAGGACAGGCTTATGCTGCAATCGATTTTGATGCACCTCGTGCGAAGAATCAATTCTTTTTACAGATTACCAGATTGTTAAAGGAAGCAGCCGCTACGAAACGGTTTGGTTCACTGGAGCTGTCCCGATATATTAATCGGATTGATCAGGATAATGCAGAGCAATTTTCAGCCATTGTGTTTTCCATCAATGATCACCTGCACTATATAGCATTTCGAGGCACAGACGATCTGCTTGTGGGCTGGAAGGAAGACTTCCAGATGAGCTTTATGGATGAGGTGCAGGCTCAGAAGGATGCCGTAGCTTATGTCAGACATATCATCACATCGCTGGAGGGAAGTATTTATCTCGGAGGACATTCCAAGGGGGGAAACCTGGCGGTATATACTGCAGTTTCCATGAAAGAAGCGTATCAGCGTATCATAGCAGTTTATAACAATGATGGACCGGGATTTCAGGAAAAGTTTTTGGAGAGTCCGGGATACCATCACATGCTTCCCAAAATTCATACGATTGTACCAAAATCCTCCGTGGTCGGTATCCTGATGGAGCATCTGGAGGACTATGTTATCGTGAACAGTAAACAAAAGGGGATCGGAGGACATAGCTCGTTTGCCTGGGAGGTGATCGGGAATCATTTTGTCTATAAACGCGGTCTTATGAAATCCAGTATCATTCTTAACCGCACGCTCCGTCAATGGTTAAGTAAAATTGCAGTGGAGGAGCGCGCAGCCTTCGTAGAAGAATTATTCGAGATTTTTTATGCTTCCGGGCTGGTTACAGTCAGCGGAATCTCGGAAGATAAACTATCCGCGGCCAATAATATGCTTAAGGCATATAAAAATATGAAGCCGGAGGCGAAGAGAATGATGAAGCGCCTGATCTACCTTTTTATCGAGGAAGGTCAGAAGGTATTTATCTCCTCCTTGGAGGAGGAGATCGGTGGTTTAAAAATCGGGAACAAACGGATCATGAATCATCAGCTGAAGGGATATATCACTCTGAAGCCTCCGGGAGACGGGCAGACTTAATTGATCAGAGCTTCAATTTCGCTTAAATGCAGCTTGAAATGCCGCAGATAATCAAAAATCATAGCTTTCAGGGGGATAGCTTCATCTAGAGCGCTGACCCATACATTCTCCAATTTGTCATTATTTACGTTATCTATTACGTGTATGATATGTAGATTACTATACTTCCATAACATAACCAAGTCCTTCCAGTTCTCCTCCTGGTAGTTTTGGATTGCAATCCATCGGTCATTATTGCCGTTGTTGGCGTAATCGGGAAAAATCAGTGGATTGGGCTGATATTGCAGATGGATTATCCTATGGATATTGTTCGAGGCAGAATCGGTCATATGACCGACAATCTGTTTGATGGTTCTGTTCTGACTGTTAGTTCTTTGAGATATGACGTCGTCCGGAAGCAGCAATAATTTAGGCTCCCACTCATGTAATAATCTTAATAGTTCCTGATTATTCTCTGTAAATTCTCTCATGTTAATTAACTCCCTTCGATAAAAATATTATTATTTCAAAAATTTATATTGTATGATATCATATTTAAAACATAAGGTAAAATTGATAGTTTCTATTCATTTAATCAATAGAATCGATAAGGAGTTGTACATAATGGAATTTAGACAATTAAATACTTTTCTGACAATCGCAAAGGAACAAAGCTTCTCAAAAGCTGCTTTGGAGCTTGGGTACGCACAATCCTCCATCTCATCGCAGGTTCAACAGCTGGAGCAGGAGCTGAGTGTGCGACTGTTCGAGCGCCTGGGTCATAAGATCACATTAACTCCTGAAGGGAAAAAACTACTTCCGATTGCAGAACAGATACTAAAGCTATCAATGGATGCAAAAAGCATAGTTGGAGATCAGGAGAAACCAAGCGGTACTTTAACGATAGGAGCGATAGAAACCTTATGTGTCTCAAGATTGCCTAGACTTCTAAAGGAATATCGAACACTCTATCCGGAGGTAGAGATATTATTGAAGTTTGGGACCACATCAGAATTTCTACAAGCGATGAAGGAAAATACAATTGACATAGCTTTTTTTATTGATAGGAAAATAACGAAAGAGGACTATATTACTTTATGGCAAAAAGCAGAACCCATGGCTCTTTTTTGTTCACCTGAGCATGCATTTGCCCGAAAGGAAAAAGTATTTCCTGAAGATTTGTCAGGTGAACCCCTGATTTTAACAGAACCCTGCTGTGGTTATCGTGCGGTTTTTGAAGAGATCATGTCTCAGTTTCATATAAAACCTCGTTCCATCATAGAAACGGGCAATGTTCAGGCTATTAAACAGCTGATATTGAGCGGTATGGGAATTACATTTTTGCCGTTGACGGCGATTGAGGAAGAGCTTCAACAAAAACGTCTTGTAAAATTGAATTGGATGGGACCGGAAATTCCGGTATTTACTCAAGTGCTTTACCATAAATCAAAATGGATGTCCGCAGCGCTTAAGGCTTTCATAGCTCTAATCAATGAAAATTCATTTTGATTAACCTTACATTTTAGTAATAATTTTGCACACTTCAAGACATGATGCCGCAAAGCGGCATCTCAAATAACATGCATTCGTTAACCTTGCGCTTTACCCTTAAATATGTGCATTGTAGATCCCTATCAGCAGGAAGATCACGTGCAGGAAAGTAGCGATACTTCTTAACTTCTTTAGCGACAGTACTGGGATGCTTACTAATGGTTCTGGCAATAGAGGCGAAGGAATCGCCGTCAAGTAACCCTTTTTCAATTTTGATACGTTGTGTAGTAGTTAAATGCTTACGATCATAATTTTTAGACATATTTACCTCCAGTCTATACGGAGGAATCCACTGATAGTAATCAGTATAATAGAAATAGAAGTGCAAGGCTAACTTAGTGAGACAAGAATTAAGTATTGCAAACAAGAAGTTACCTTTTCATTTTATTAAGGCAGGGATAAAAAATTCTTGACTTGGAGTTAACTCCAGGTATTACACTAATATAAGAGACATGCAATCCATGCTACTTTTACTGAGAAAGCGGATACAGAAGTGAAACAATGGAGGATGAAAGTATGAGCGATATGAAGTATGCAAAATTAGGTAACTCTGGGATTGAGGTATCAAGATTATGTGTGGGCTGTATGAGTTTTGGTGATCCGGCAAGTAATATGCATGCTTGGACACTGAATACTTTCGAAAGTGAAGCAATAATTAAGCATGCCCTGGCGCTTGGTATTAATTTTTTTGATACTGCAAATGTATATTCAGCCGGTACCAGTGAAGAATATCTGGGAGCTGCGCTCCGAAAAAATGTTGCCCGTGATAAAGTAGTAATCGCAACTAAAGTATATTTCAATGAAGGTCATCTGTCCAAGGAGGCTATCCCGAGAGAACTCGAGGGCTCCCTGAAGCGCCTGGGAACGGATTACGTGGATCTTTTGATTATTCACCGTTTTGATTATGATACACCGGTGGAAGAGACGATGGAAGCACTCCATAAGGTCGTACAATCAGGAAAAGTGCGTGCGATCGGGGCCTCAGCTATGTATGGCTATCAGTTTGCAAAGCTTCAAAATACTGCGGAGAAGAATGGTTGGACAAAATTTGTATCCATGCAGAATCATTATAATCTTCTATATCGCGAGGATGAGAGAGAAATGATTCCAATTTGTAAGGAGCAGGGTGTAGTATTGACCCCCTACAGTCCTCTTGCGGCAGGAAGATTATCCAGACCTTGGTCTGCCGAAACATTAAGAAGTCAGACTGACGTTGTTGCTGCCGGAAAATATGATAAAACCAAGGATTCTGATATGGAAATTGTGGACAGGGTATCAGAACTTGCCCAAAAGTATAATTGTACGATGACTCAGATTGCATTGGCTTGGCATTTTGCCAAGGGAGTGACTTCGCCGATCATCGGAGCAACAAAAGCGAAATATTTCGATGATGCGGTTGGAAGCTTCGAGATTACACTGAGCAAGGAGGATATCGATTATCTGGAGGAACGATATTCAGCACATAATATCGTAGGTGCTTTATAAATTGTAGGATACGCTTTATTCAAGAAGGATATAGAGGATATCCATAGTCAGAGGGGGAGGAAAGTGTGAACCCGAATGTATCTTCACACTATGGAAGAACGGCGAATGTTCTTATATTGGGCAGAAATGGAGGATTTGTATGACAATTGCAGAAGTTAGTAAAAGATATGATTTATCACAGGATACCCTGCGTTATTATGAACGGATTGGTCTTCTTCCAGGTGTTATGAGGAATAAGAGTGGTCTAAGGGATTATTCTGAGGATGATTGTAGATGGGTGGAATTTATTAAATGTATGAGAAGTGCAGGACTTCCCATCGAGGTACTGATAGAATATGTAAATCTGTTCCAACAGGGGGATTCCACAGTGAAAGCAAGAAGAGAACTCCTGATTGAGCAGCGCAGTGTCCTGGCCCAACGGATGGAGGAGCTGAAAAAGACGATAGAACGTTTGGATTATAAGATAGAGAGTTATGATCACACAGTGAAGATGTTGGAAGAAGGGCTGAAGTAGCCGGAAGAATAACTATATAATATCTAAGAATCCGGGGTAGGAGGTTTCTCCTACTCCTTTATATTCAATAGGAAAGTGCGTCCTATTACATAAAAACGCTCCGCATAGCGAACAAGTTCGCTTTGGGATGCGCACCTCAGCGAATAAACGCTTATTGCATATGCGTTCGGAAGTAATTGATACAAGATATCATTCAAATAAATTAATAATGTTAAAAGAAACTTAAAGAAATCTTAATGGATATGAAGTTGACTTGAGAATATAGGTATTATATAGTTATACTGTAAATGGGTGGATCAACTCCATCATATGACATGAATTTTACAGTATACAGTTGGATGAAGGGAGTATATTATGAATGAATTCAGCAGCAAGAGGGCAATAAGCAACATTATCGTAGCAATAATCTTAGTCATTGGGGCAATTGCTTCTTCAACGATTTTGATAAACGGAGTAGTTGAAGTGAAATCATCTAGAACCAATATCGTTGTTACAGGCTCCGCAAAACAGAAGATCACCTCAGACATGATTGTCTGGACCGGAAGCTTTAGCACACAATCCAATCAGATGCAGGATGCTTATGCAAAGCTTGAAACCAGCAAACAAAAGGTCTCTGAATATCTGATGAAGCAGGGAATTGCGAAAGAGGATATCGTATTTTCTTCCATTAATACGAACATCAATTATGTGATGAATGACTATGGAGTTTATACCAATATCGTTGACACCTACAACTTAAGCGAGACAATAACGATTAGCTCCAACGAGATTGATAAGATCACAGATATTTCCCGTAAAGCTACAGAACTGTTAAGTGAGGATGTGGCATTTCAATCCGATCCTCCCCAGTACTTCTATACCAAGCTTGCTGATCTGAAGGTTAGTATGCTCGCGGAAGCAACTGCGGATGCCAAGAAACGTGCCGAAATGATTTGTGAAAATGCCGGGAATAAGCTTGGTGATTTAACATACGCCGATATGGGTGTAATGCAGATCACACCTCTGTATTCCAATGAAATCTCCGATTACGGTATCAATGATACCTCTTCACTGGAGAAGGAAATTACAGCAGTTGTTCATTGCCAGTTCGAAATTGCTAAATAAGCTGCGAGATCAACCGGGAAGCAATGAAAGAAATACATAAACTATTAGATAAGAAAATTGTTCTGTAGAATAATCTGCAGAACAATTTTTTATGTAATAGAAATTGCGACCTATTACATAAAAATGCTACGCATAGCGAACAAGTTCGCTTTGGGATGCGCACCTCAGCGAATAAACGCTTATTGCATAAGCGTTCGGAAGTTATTGCTTCGCAATCCGCTCGGGCTCGAAAGTGTCAGCGGGCTGACACTTTGTTCTTGCTATGATCGTAATAGAACAGTAAAGCAACAGCCTGACATAGACATAGTTAATCTATTACTAAATAATGATTAATTTTTGAAAGAATGTAACATATGATTATAATAATAACGCCTCAGGTATAAGCCTTTGAAAAAAAAGTATTGGGTGATAGTATCATTATTTCTCTTTGCAGTCATAGCAGCGGTCAGCCTGTACCAAAACTACGGTAGAATCAGACGCCTTGTACTGCACCGTCCCGAAGGCATAACAATAGTAATCGATGCTGGACATGGAGGGTTTGATCCGGGAAAAGTAGGATTAAATCATACTCTAGAAAGGGATATAAATTTAAGCATAGCCTATAAACTAAAAAAATTTATGGAGCTTGAGAATATTAAGGTTGTCATGACCCGCAAGGACGAAAATGGTTTATATAAGAAATCAGATGTCGACAAAAAGCGAACAGATATGAATAATCGTATAAAAATCATAAATGGCAGTGAAGCCGTCTTTGCCATCAGTATTCATCAAAACAGCTTTTCTCAGGAAGCTTCCCGTGGCGCTCAGGTATTTTATTATGAGGGCTCCGATCAAGGACAGAAGCTGGCCGACTTATTACAGGAAACCATAAAAAAGACTATGATGGACGGTAACCACAGACTAGCAAAGCCAAATAGCAGCTATTATCTGCTAAGATACTCCAGCTGCCCGCTGGTCATTGTTGAATGCGGTTTTCTAACCAACAGAAGGGAGGCGGCTCTTTTGGCGGAGGATAAATATCAGGATAAGATAGCCTGGGCAATTCATCTTGGAGTAATGGAATATATCAAAACATATATTAATGAGGATAATTATGCAGATGAGCCGCCTGCATCCAAGAACCAACTTATCATCCAATGATTGAATTCCTATTTACGATTACAACAAAACTGTTATAATTAGAATAACATTCCATCCACTCTATCATTCTGATGCATTCCTGTGAATTAATATCATTGGTTTGACAACAATGAGGAATCAACAGCCATGAGCAGTAAGAGGCAATTGTTGACATCGGAACAGGCGGGATAGAGCAGGATTATACCATTCATGTTGAAATACAGAGCATCAGAATCAGCATGGAAAGTTTTAAAAAATTCCAGGAACTCATATGGGAATAGCTTCATTTCTAGTTATGATAAGATAGTTGGTGATGCAGAATGCATAGGAAGGAGGAAAAACTGGAGCAATGTATTCAGAGAAGCCTAAGGTTGCCTTTGTTTGTGTTCATAATTCCTGCAGAAGTCAGATCGCGGAGGCTTTGGGAAAATTACTTGCAGACGATGTGTTTGAGAGCTATTCGGCAGGTACTGAGGCGAAGGACCATATTAATCCTGATGCGATAAGATTGATGAGACAGGTATACGGCATCGATATGGAGCAATCCCAATCTAGCAAATTAATCAGTGCAATACCGGCTCCGGATGTGGTAATTACCATGGGCTGCAATGTTAGCTGCCCTGTATTGCCCTGTAAGCTGCGTGAGGACTGGGGGCTGGAGGATCCTTCCGGCAAGAGTGACGAGGAATTTTTAAAGACGATCAGTATGATTGAGCGTAAAATCAAAGATTTAAAGGAAAGATTAATTTTAAAAGATCATTTAAGCAATGCTGCTGGCTTTGCGGAGCTACTGGAATAAGCTTGTATTTGTCATCAGGTGAAAGATAAGAAGCATTAGAATGAAATGAGTTTATAACAGGGTACAAGTAGAAAACAAATATTGAAAATGCTTCAATAGATAAGGCATCAATATCGATTTGATGCATAGAATATGCATATATGCTCATATATCAATATAAAGGGGGGCAGATGGTTGATTGATCAATTATTTAAAGCTTTGTCAGAGGAAAGCAGACTGAGAATTTTATCCGTTCTCATGATCCGTCCTATGTGTGTATGCGAGATAGAGGCCTGCTTGAAAATGACACAATCAAATGCATCGAGGCATCTGACAGTACTTAAAAACTGCAAAATTCTTGAAGGCTATAAGGAGGCACAATGGGCTTATTACAGAATCAGCGAGCAGTTCAAGGAGGACAATCAAGAGCTTTGGGAGTATCTTCAAAGAATACTGAAGGGGCTGAAAACCTATCAGAAGGACATGGAGGAATGCGAGATCTGCCTAACGAAGGATATCTGTTCCATGACCAAAATGAATAGTAAAAGGAGAGTTAAGATATGAGAAGACAGCAGACGGCAGAAATAGGATTTTTTCAGAAGTACTTATCAATTTGGGTGGCTTTATGTATGGTGGTTGGAATAGTGATCGGTAAAGTTATGCCATTTATTCCCGACTTCTTCGACCAATTCGAATATGCCAATGTATCCATACCGACTGCTATCCTGATCTGGGTAATGATTTATCCAATGATGATGAAGGTGGATTTTCAAAGCATCAAAAATGTAGGAAAGAATCCGAAAGGGTTATTTGTAACCTGGGTTACGAATTGGTTAATCAAGCCTTTTACGATGTATGGTTTAGCTGTCCTATTCTTCTATGTGATATTCGGAGGAATCATCCCGGCAGAACTGGGCAAAGAATATCTTGCAGGAGCAGTTCTGTTGGGTGCAGCACCGTGTACAGCAATGGTATTTGTATGGAGCCAGTTAACTAAGGGGAATCCAGCCTATACGGTAGTTCAGGTAGCCACCAACGATCTGATCATCCTGATTGCGTTTGTACCGATTGTTAAGTTCCTTCTGGGTGTCAGTGATGTTTCCGTTCCCTGGGATACCTTAATCCTATCTGTGATCCTTTTCGTAGTTATTCCTCTGTCTGCCGGAATCATTACAAGACTGATGATTACCGGAAGAAAGGGTTTAGAATATTTTGAGAAGGATTTTTTACCAAAATTCGATAATGCAACCATAATTGGACTACTTCTCACTCTGGTTTTATTGTTTTCCTTCCAGGGAGAAGTGATCTTAGGGAATCCGCTTCATATTATACTGATTGCAATACCCTTGATTATCCAGACCTTTATCATATTCTTTATCGCTTATCTACCGTGTAAATTATTAAAGCTGCCTCATAATATTGCAGCACCGGCTGGGATGATTGGGGCTTCGAACTTCTTTGAATTGGCTGTAGCGGTTGCCATAGCACTCTTTGGTATGGATTCGCCATCTGCACTTGCGACGACAGTGGGAGTACTTACAGAGGTACCGGTTATGCTAATCCTTGTAAAGATAGCAAATAAGACTACGCATTGGTTTCCGGATACCACTGATATCTTGGAGGAGATTAAGGGTAATTAGACTGCTATCCTTATCATCAAAATGATTGTGTTCGATGAGACTGCTGCAAATTAGTAATGCAGCAGTCTTATTTTAATTACTATAGCTAATGAGAGAAGAGTTACTCAGATTAATGACAAGATAAATAACAGAAAAGGAAACTGATGGAATGATTTATAGATATATGTTACAATAGGTTTGTTGCGGGAAAGCTACTGAATGATGTTTTGCAGAAATTTCAAAATGTTACTCAATGATCAAACCTAACCATACCTTGCTTGGCTAATGCATATATGAATTTATACGCTGTCTTTCATAATAGTGAAAATATTTACTTCTGAGATAAGATGGCTATAAATCTATATAGAACAGTAAGAGTAGTAAAATTTGTAGGAGGTAAGAGACCATGCAAGAATTGATAATTCAAAATGTAAAGACCGTACAGTATAGTGATTTCAATTTAAATCTTTTTTATGACCGGGATGGTAAGCATGAACAAGCATTTGAATTTCAAAGAAATGAGGTTGCTTCATCCTACAGAAGCGGAGAGGGAAAGCTAAGTGTTAATTTCTATACACTACTACCGGAAAAGAGTAATTATCCATATCATCAGCATACAGGGAATGAAGAAGTATTTTATATTATCTCCGGAATGGCGACGTTAAAAACACCAAAGGGTGATATTGAAGTTTCTGAAGGTGATGTAATCGTATTGCCTCCAAACGAAAACGGCGCGCATATGTTGACCAATCATTCAAAGGAACCGCTTCATTATCTTGATGTTCATACTGTAAGTTCACCGGAGGTAGTTATCTATCCCAACTCGGGTAATGTACGTGTTTTGACTGGGGATATGCAAAAGTCATTCAAGATTGATTCTGAGGTAAACTATCTAGATGGAGAATAAAAAGAGCAATATTTATTAATCAGACAGGGGAAAGCCTGATGAAATATAACCCATTTAGTTAGTAATATATCAAGTGTTTCCAATGAAATAACAGTTTTTGAGTGGAGTGATAGATAATGTATATAAAGAGATTGAATAAAGAGGAAGAACTATTACTAATCCAAAGAAGAGAAATGATAATGAGTTACCAGGAGAAAGGTATTTGTTTTTCCTGTCAGAACTTTATTTCTGGAGATATTTTTCCCGATGATGGCTTGATTATTTATGAAGATGAATTGGTGAGATGTCAATTTGAAAAGTTTCCAAGAGCTACAGGACAAACAATCATAGTTTCAAAACAGCACTATGAAGATATTTCGGAAATGCCTATAGATTTAGGTACTCACATACTAAAAATATCAAATGCTATTATAAAATTACATAAAGAAATATTAGGTGCTGAGAAGGTGTATATGTGCACAATCTGTGACGGAAAAAGAAATCATTTGCACTTCCAGCTCTTACCGAGATTAAAAGGCGAAACTATCGGATATCAGAATTTCGTAAAAGAAGAAGGAATTCTGGTAGATTATCAAGAAACTGCAAATCTTTTTAGAGATGCATTAAAAAACTTGTGTCATTTTTGAATTTACAGGAAGGAAAAATAATGACTAGAGCAGTAATTTTTGATATGTTTGAAACATTAATTACGCATTATCATAGTCCACTATATTTTGGAAAGCAGATGGCAGAGGATGCAGGAATTCCGGAAGATAAATTTCAGGCACTTTGGCGTTCGACGGAATATGAACGCACAATAGGAAAGCTAACACTAGAGGAAACCTTGGAAATCATTCTTAGAGAGAATCATTGTTTTTCCGAAGCGCTTCTAAATAAAATCGTAGAAAAACGAATAACCGCAAAGGAAGAGTGCTTTAGACAATTACATAATGAAATTATTCCGATGCTTTCGACATTAAAGAAAAAGGGATTTCTGGTGGGATTAATAAGTAATTGCTTTTCTGAGGAAGCAGATGTTATTCGAAGAAGCGAACTGTTCCCTTATTTTAACGCTGTTTACCTTTCTTATGAACTGGGAATTCAAAAACCGTTTTATTTACAGAATAATTTTTTTAAAAAACAAGCAATTGCTCTAAAAATTCTTCTAAGGAATTTTCCTATGAACAAAAAAAGTCGTCTTAAAAATAGGAAAATTGATCTCAATACTTTTAGCATAATATCACCTCCTAATATTATTATATTGAAGAGATGCATTATTGTGTCTATTTATGCCGTTTTTGGTCGTAGGAGGAAACAGTTAGGAGGAGGAAGGAGTTATGAAAAATTTTTCTATGCCAAAGTATGTATCACCAACATTAGAGGCAGATGAAATGCTACGCCTTAAACAAAGTTTGGGAATGACTGTATCAAAAGAGATGGTAGATAATATAATATCAAAACTACCGTTAGGAGTAAATTCCACACCTATAGAACGGGCAAAATGGGTAGAAAATTTGTCGGTTCTTCTTGAAAACACCTTTGATGAAGACACTGTGAAAGCAATTCGCCAGAATTGCTATTGCAATGAAAACGGTAGATTAGAAGCTACGGCAAAAATGATGAAGCAACTGTATTTATCACTTAATAGGGATTTGAACAGGTTTGTAAATGCTTTAAATGAGAACGGTGCGAGCTGGTATATCCAGGATAATCAGTTATACACCAAAATGTTTACCTGTGAATGTCCAATGCTGGAAGAAGCAAAAATCTCTAATTCATTAACCTGGTGCCATTGTACTGCGGGATATAACAAAAAACTGTTTGAAACGGTTTTTGAGGTACCTATTGAAGTAGAAGTCTTGCATAGTATACGACAAGGGTTTGAATATTGTTTATTAAGAATTACATTCAAATAATCATGAGGAGGGATATTGTGTGAAGAAGAATAAATGGTTTCTTCCAAATCCGGAGAATGTTACAGATGACATGGCAGGTTGGTTGATTATATTGGAAATTAATAAGGCTTCTCTTGAAGGTTGCACCAGCTTTGATGCTATTATGAAATAATTATTCGAATCCTCATATCATGATGAATAGATATTTTCTTTTATAATTCTTTGTATTATAATTTATATATGAAATTATGAAGGATAAACTCTATCTTGCATACTAATAAAGAAATGAAATTTGTATATGAGAAAGGAGAGAAAATCAACATGGATAAATCAGAAGTATTAAAGTCATTAGCAAAAATGTTTGAAAAAACGGAGGAGAGTAACTATGTAATTGAGGAGCAACAAATTGATAAAAATACCTATCTAACCCTTATTGCTAAAAATGAAGAAGATTTCATTACGACTCATCCTGATTTTGAAATGTTTGTTAATATTCTTCAATATCACAACACCAAAAATTTGAATTTCGTAGCAAGCAAACTAAAAGATAATAAGAGAAAAATTTTCATGGAGTTTACCGATGATGAAAAAGAAAAATTCTTAGTCGAGATAAGAGATCTTCATAATAGATTAGTTAGAGCTAACCAAAAAAATCTGGCGTTCATTGAATTGATGGTGGTTGATTGGATAGAAAAATTGTTTAATGCAGAGGATAGCATTTAAAAATATATAATGATTGCATGATGAACATTATTAAGTAACTTGCGGTTTTCGGCCTGCAAAGGATAATCAGAAAGATTCGCGGATGTTGTCAGAGCTTATATCAACAAAAATTCGAATAAATTGTTCCCGCACTGCGAGAATGGAAACTAAAGACCAATGTATTGGGGTGGATTTATGAGGAAGAGAAATCGATTGCTCAAAATATTTGCAGGTATATTAATTGTAATAGTACTAATTTTTATAGTAGCTCGTTATGGTTGGAGACTTTTTGGATTTTCGATGTGCGATGACATGTATATTGAAATCCTTGATGTGGGAGAAGAAAAAGTGTCTTTTGAGTCGGAAAGCGGATTTGTTTTTCCATCAGACGCATTTATTGGATACAAGGCAGAGCAGAAGGGCGACACACTTTATATAGGTGTCAAGTATAACATAATCTTAGGAGTCTTGCCAAAAGACGAGACGAGAGGATTTTTTTCTGTACCAATTGATGGAAAAATAAATAAGATTATACAAAAAGGAGCTAATGAGAAAATCATCTGGGACAGAGAAGGGAAAGATAAATTTACATTACATATGATTGTATTGAATGTGGATGCTCAAATGCTCGGCTATTGTTGCTATTTAGGAGATGATATAGTCACTCGGAAAAAATTTGCATTTGAGAGTCCAGAATTTCCATTAGAAATATCAAAAAACGATTTTCCAGAAGATGCAGACTTAAGACAGTTACGGATTGAATTCTTTACAGTTGAGGAAGCTTCCGAATGTATAATAGGTGAAATTGCTGACTTTAATGTAGAGTGGGGACAGACTTATGAAGCGGTGATTACTAAGAAGGATGGAATATATAGCTTGAAATATTAGAAAGTTAACAGATAGATACAGCAAAATATAATGTGTCTAGTCCTGAAGTCAACTTTTTATTTCCATTATTGAAAGGAATAAGCATATGGATATTGATGTAATACAGAAGAATTCCTATGAATACTGGAACAATAAATTCAACATTAGGACGAGGGATGAAATTATAACAGATGATTGGCTTGATATGTTTTCAAAAGAGATAAATAGCTGCACCACTCCAATAATTGATCTCGGCTGTGGAGGCGGAAATAATACGCTGTACCTGATAAATAAGGGGAAGAAGGTTATACCTTGCGATCTTACAGATGCTGCAATCAAACAGGTTAAGATGAATTTTCCTGAAATCATAAGAGCGGAGCAGTTTGATATGTTGGATGGCATGCCATTTCCGGATGGGTTTACTGATATAGTCGTAGCTGATCTTTGCCTGCATTATTTTACAACAGAAGCAACTTTTGTAATCCTTAATGAGATTAAGAGAATTCTTAAACCTGGTGGTTTACTTTTTGCAAGGGTTAACTCTGTAAATGATGTTAATCACGGTGCTGGTAAAGGCTTTCAAAAAGAGAGACATCTGTACGTTACAGATGATAACAGATATAAACGTTTTTTTGATGAACAAGACATTGCTTTTTTCTTTAATGAATGGAATAAAGTATATGTAAATGAAGAGAGGATGACGCGCTATAAGGAAGAGAAGATATTATGGCGAATTGCAATGAGAGTATAAATCAATGACGGCAGCCTGTTATTGGCGCTCATCTACGTGTCTTTTCTTCACAATAGGTAAAAAACGTAAAGAAAATTTTCAGCATTATGTATCAGAAACCATTTAAAAAAATAAATTGTATTAAAAGATAAAAAGAGTGAAACAATGAGTAAGAACTGCTTTTCATCACTGCCACCAAAACAGTTTGCCTTGATTAGTGCAATACTTGGTACTATATTATCGGATGAACTTGATGTTAATGAAAAAAACGCAATAGGCAATTTTATTGTGAATATAGGACAAACAATATTAACCGAAGCGGCACAACAACAAGCTCAAGAAAGTAAGATTTCAGAGAATAAAAACACGGATATGCAAAAAGAAATAGATGAATTAAAAAGGCAGATTATGCTATTAAGAAAAGGATAGTAATTTTATTCAAATAAATGAAGAGAAGTAATTATTATATAGATCGCGTTACTGTTGCGCAGGAGATCTGCCGGACGGTTGCCCCTGATGATGGTCTGTCCGTCCATCCCTGCATAGACAGCCACTCCACTTCAAAAGTGGCAGGATGAAAAGCAAATCTTTTGTATACTTCATCCGGTAATCGCTTCCACTTGGAACCCAGGCGTGAAAACAGTTCCTCCTCGGACAGTTCATGCGGGATTATTTATACCGGAAGATTCTTTAATCCTGTTCACGCTTTCCTTTTGCTTTCTGGCGTGTATAGGGACTAGGAGTGATCTGTTCCAGCTTGGTTCCAGGATGTATTTATTCGTTATGATAGCTTCAGCTTCGTTAAAGCATTCGTCAAGATTGAGCTGACCTTCGAATTCCATCTTTTCGGAACTAAGGCATTCCACTGAGTGAGCTTGACTTCTTTTGCAACTAATTGTGTATTCATGAGACCTCCCGGATGAGTTATGTGTAAAGTGTAAAGACTTGTACAACTATTTACACTTTTTACGATATTATCTCATGAATAGAGCTTATCTGAAATGTACGTATTGTTTATCACTTACGTAATAAATGTTAGGGAATACGATAAAAATCTTTATTACATTCCAGCCATATTTCTGCATTCATCTGCACAGGTACGACATTCATCTGCACATCTTTGGCAATGCTCATCCTGGAACATACTACATTCTTTTGCACAAGCATCACAAATCTTCGCACATAAAGCACAATGCTCCTGTGAAAACTGTCCACTCATAGACATCATAGAAACTGACATCTGGCACATCATAGCACATTCAATAAGCATACTAACACAATTTTTTCTTTCATTTAAGTCTGGCTCATTTAAGCATGCCTGAAAGCATTCATAACACGTCTGAGCACAACGAGAACAAGCATCGATACATTTTTGGTTTTTCTGAGTTGCCATTGTTAACATAATAATCGCTCCTTATTTTATAAATTATAGTACGAGTTTTATTATGCATAGTAATAATAAATATATTCATCTCACAGGAAAAATCCAAGTATCAAATATTCAACGGCAGTAGCAATGAAACCTAGAATTAAAAATGGAAAAGAAGTTATAAGGTGTTCTCCGTAAGTCGTTTCCGCCATTTCTGCTGATAATGGTGAAATAATATCTGCCACAGCTCCACCAGCCCATACCGATCCCACCATAATTGGAATGTTAATTCCTGAATTTAAAGAAAAACTAACAGCTAAAGGCATAATCAATGCCCAGGTTGCCCATGAAGAACCTAAAGAATATGAAACTATGCCACTAATCAGAAATATTAAAGCGGGAATGAAATGATTTGGTATACTTTTGATTAAATCAGCGTTAATTAAATTGTTAAAACCTAAGTCCTGCGTTACTGAGGTTAGTGCCCAGCTTAAAATTAATATAATGACCAAGGACAATAATTTTTCTCCGCCAGTAACAATATGGGATTCTATTTCTGCTAAACTGATTTTCTGAATCATATAGAAAATAGAAGTAAATAGCAATGTAAATACAATTCCTGAAAATATGGATACGCTAAAATTCGCATTACTGATTGCTCCAAGAAAGCCGGTACCATTATCTTTTCCTGTCCACCAAAAGAAGAAAATCGTACTAAACAGAAGTATAATGACTGGGATAATTAAATTCTTTGCACTCTTAGGATATTCTTCAACATCAATATTACTGGCTGTTTGTTTCTCAATGTGAGCCTTTGTAAATTCCTCATTTTCTTTTGGTGCTTTCCCCATCTTAAACTTACCAAAGCCTAATCCGAATAGGGTAATAAGAATACCAATTATAATCATTGTCCAGGAAAAGAAATTCCATAGAACGCTCTTTACTACAATTGAATAAGCAGTTTCACTTATTCCGCTATCCTTAATATTATTTGTAACGAGTGTGACCATATAGCCAAGATAAGCAGTTGCTATGGGAATGATTATAATAAGTTGTAAGCTGCTTACGGATAGAATAAAAGCGAATTTTTCTTTGGAGCCTTTTACTTTCTTTATGATGGGACTTAGAACTGTACCAACTGCAATTGTATGAAATGTACTATCAAAAAAAGTAATTAAACTTAAATACCATGCCCATCTTAATGTTTGTTGTTCATTTCTCATATACTTGTCAACTTTATTACTAAATCCGGCAATTCCTCCTGCCATTTCGATCAGTTCAGCTAATGAGCCGAATGCGATCAAAAAAGATAAGGTATACGCGCTATCCTTATCAGCAACCGCATCCATCATATACTCACCTATGGCAGTTATTCCACCAAGAAAGCCTTTCAATATTATTGACCCCACTATTACACCTGCAAATAATGAAATGATGAGTTTTTTTGTTTTAAAGGTTAAAAACATAGTAATTATTATAGGAATTAATGAAAGCCATGCCACTTTATATATCTCCTTCCAATTATCCACATATCATAAGTATTATGTCCGTAAATATGTAAAGTATGAAAATAATTATCCTCTTTATTTCATAGGATACTCATTGTAAAGGATAGTTAAATAAATGTAGTAATAATTCCGTTTATAAATTAGTGTTCATAAGGAATTGAGAGTAATCTCTTTTCCTTATTTTTAATGATAAAATAATATTGTTTATTGTCATAATATGGTATAATAAATTCAATGTCATTACAAGAAAATTAACTACTGATAGTAATAATCCTGCTAATAAAAGTCAAGATACAAGTTAGACTCTATTAGAAAAATATAATGATAATAAACAATATAATGTATACTATTACCATATAAATGGTTAGCAATCGTTTATGAATGTAATCTGAATATATTTAATGTGCAGAAGGTGGAAACAATATGAAAGTCATAATTTTTCAGGGTAGTCCGAGAAAAAACGGAGATACAGCAACTCTTTTAAAGCCATTTTTATCAGAATTAGTTGATAAGGGATTAGAAGTTAAAACAATTTCGCTGTATGATAAAAAGATTTCGCCATGTATCGAGTGCTATCAATGTCAAAATAAATTGGGCGAATATGGTTGTTCAATCCATGATGATATGTACGAAATATCAGAAGAGATCTTAAGGGCTGACTGTTTTATTTTGGCTACTCCAATATTTATTTGGTATTGTACCGCTCCAATGAAAGCAATGCTTGACCGATTTTATGGGTTACATAAGTATTACGGGGAACAACGCGGACCAAGTCTGTTGGAAGGGAAAAAGTGTGGAATAGTTGCTACATGTGGGTACGATATCGAATATGGCATAAGCCCTTTTGAAGATGGAATTAAGCGATTTTGTGAGCATTTTAAAATTGAATATATTGGGAAAGCGGCTGTATCAGATGTTGCAGGAGACCGTGTAAGCAAATTTGAAACTGCTGATTCAAAAAAGATAGCCGTTGATTTTGCTAAAAAAGTAATCAGTTGTTGTACAGTATAAGCATAAATATCTACAGTAATTATTTACCAATCCTATCGGAGGACTGTCGGACAGGTTAGCAGCTACACCTGATGCGGCAGTATTCTCTGGTATAGAGAAGAGAAGATAAAGCAAAAAAATAAAGAAGTATAAATTAGGACCTGTCAAATGTAATAATTGTTAGGTTATCTATTTACAAAATAAAGTTCTGTAAGCCTTGATTTTTAAGGCTTTTTTGATTCGTGATTTTTTATAGCCTAAATTTTGTTTCACAAATTTATGAAGTGAATCTTAGGATATATCGAAAAATGAAATAACCTTTGGGTATTATAGTGATTTTTGAAGTAAGTATTAGGTAGTAACGTAAAATGTAATAAATATTAGGACATATCGAAAATCGAAGTAAATATTGAGCGATAATGTTTAGTGAAGTAAATATTAGGGAGAAAATGATTGTCTTAAGAAAGTTTATAGAATAGAGGGATGTGTAATACTAAGTAATTAATAAGAATGTATGTTCTATATTTTCTCAATCGGCTAATAATATAAGTATAATAATTTTTGATGGAGGTTATATATGCTAAGATTAAGTGAACAAGCGCTTGAAGAAATTATAAGGGAAAAGAATGATACATTATCTAAGAATGAATTTCAAATATTTAAATGTAAAACCGAACAACTAGAACGAAGTATAAAAAGTCTTTATATAAAATCAATATTAAGTATTTCACTCGATTTAATTATTATAATTTTAATGATAATGATTCTAAATATAAGTTGAATAAAGAATATTTTAAGTTATTTGTAATATGGTTTTTAATGAGGAATAGAGACTAATCTCTATTCTTTTTTGTTATAAATTATATAAAAATATGACAAAATATGGTATAATGAACTACATGTAATAGAAATAGATTAAAAATTCATTGATGATAGTATATGACAAATATACTGGAAGGAAGATAATGATTAGTAGAATATTATATGATTATAAAAAGACATTTTGTTTTAAAAGTAAATATTTTAAGTACTTTAAAAAAATTATTATTATAATCACATATGTTATAATAATATTAAGTATTTGTATTTTTATATTAAGTTTTATTCTAAAGACATCGTGGATATTATTTTTTTTATTTATTTTTGAATTGATAATATTGTTGATTTTTGATTTAGAAATTAAAAGAATAATAAAAACAGTGTATAATTGTAAAAACAAAAATGAAGTAAATAAAATTTTCAAACTAAATTTTGAAAATAGCCTAAGGATTAATTATGCTATTGATTTACAAAATATAGAACAAGTAGATTATCTAATTAACTTGATTGAACAATACCTAATTGAAATTAAACCAGGCTTATATATAAAGAGTGGTGTAATTGCAGGAATTCTCGGACCCCTATGGCTAAGTTACATAAGTACCATATTTAGATTTACAAGTAATATTGATGAAGCATCTTACCTTTTTTTTATTATTATTACGATATTTACATTAATATTTGGTCTTTATTACGGAGTAAAAATAGGTATTTTGGATGAGGTAATGAATTCGGATTATAATAAATTGAAATTATTAAGAGACTTTATAATAGAATATAAACTAAGAAAGATGAATGATAAATTATTAATATTTAGAGAGAAATAATGGAACAAATGCAGGCTTACGATGCGCGCTAATTAATATATATACGAGGGAGTTAATAACATGATAAGTCATTTTATAAAAAGTATAATTGGAGTAGGTTTTCAACACATGGGGGTAGAATATGAAAAGATTTTTTAAATCTGCTATTTTAATAATCATTATAATACTACTTGTTAATTCAATTATTCCTTACACTAAAGCATTAGCAGGAAACCAATATATTACAGTTGATGATTTTGCAGATTGGCTAGTTCCAAGAATTAAAAATGTGGCTTTTGACTTTGATGATTCTATAGATTACTTATTACAAATTGGAATCATAAAAGAAGGTGATTTTAAATCGTATGATGAATTCATCACAAGGGGAGATGCACTTGTATTATTAAATCGTTCCGATGAATATCTATTTGGCGATACAGTAGAAGAAAAATTATTATATGTAGTAATTGAAGAAAGAATTTCCGATATTAAAGAAATAGATGAATCCAAAAGAGAAGATATTGCTAAAGGATATATTAAGGGTTTTATGAAAGGCTATTCTAACGGTTCTTATTCTACAGACAGATATTTAAAACTTAAAAAAAAGATTACATATGAAACTGCATTAAGTTGTGCTAATATGTTAAGGAATAAATATGAAAGAGCAAAGGTTGGTCCGGATGGGCAGCTACTTAATACCATCGACTCTCCTAAATTTGCATATAAATATCCATTCACTTTGGCAAGTTATCCAGACAGTTATTATGATAATCCATTTAAGTATTATGGTCCTGGCAAATATGAAGTAGGAAGAGATATACCAAGCGGTGAATATGTAATTTATAGTATTAATAACAATGCATACAATGATCATGCTTACTTTGAGATTAATAAAAAGAGTAACTGGGTGTACTCGGGTATACTTATAAATGGGGCCGCTTGCCCAAATGTTGTTAATCTAAAGAAAGGAACATACCTTTATCTTAGAGATTCTTATGCAGTTTCTATGAAAAATGCAGATGTATATAGGGGTTATGAAGGAGTATATAAAGTTGGCGAGCAAATAAAGCCAGGAACATATATTTTACAGCGATCTCCTTTTCATGTTTATGTTACTTATGTAATATGGTCGAATATTGATAGTGATGAATCTATAAAAAATAATACTGTAAAAGCTTATGAGTTTATATGTGATGGGAAACATGATATAACGTCAATTACTTTGAAAAAAGGTCAATATGTACAATTCTCAGGTTGTTATATTGCTGATTTATATTACTATGGCATAAGTAATAAGCAAATAGTAAAAGATACAGTCGGAATTTATTTGTATAATATCAAATCCGTTAAACTAAATGGCGATAAAATATTTGATGCTAACATGGATAGCGATCAAGGAAGGGTAATGACCGGTCATTCAAAAAATGTACCATTAAATTATGCCTACAATTATTATTTAGTTATTAGTGACGCCGGTGAATATACTCTAGAGCTAGTAGGAACACAGGGAGAGAAGAAAAAGGTTACCTTCACAATTGTAAAGTAAAATAATGCATAAGTAATGATATAGTTATTTGAATATACGAAATTATCCACATGAAATTATAGTAAATTATAATTCCATTACTATATCTTAATAAAACCCTTTATTTAAAGTGGCTCCATATAATCTATAATGTTATAGAAAATTACGATAATTAGTTACAAGGTAAATGAATAATTATTATTTTTGTAAGGAATAGAGAGTAATCTCTTTTCCTTTTTTAATAAAAAAATATTGATTAATGACAAAATATGGTATAATAAATTTAATGTCATTACAGGAAATGAACTACTGATAATAGCAATAATGTGCAGTTCAGTAGATTCACTTTTATTTTCTAAAATGAGTATCTTATAAATTCATTAAAAGGTATAAGCGAAGTGGAGTTCGGGAATTAAGTAGTTATACGACAATGGATTTTTTATACTATCTGAGAGGACGAAGTTTATGGAACGCTATAAACAAGCTCTAAAGGCAATGTTTATATTATTAAATAGGACAGGTGTAGATGGATGGGCTAAGTGGATAATGGAAGATATTCAACTTGCGGAAGAAAACAAAGTAGATCATCATTTAAGAGCATATGGTGGTATGGGTTCATTTAATGATGTTATAATTTGTACAATCAATGGGCATAAAGTGACTGAAGAGCAAGAGCCTTGGGTTAATCAATTATTTCAAAACTTACAAGGTCTTTGTTATATATTAGCAACTGAATCTGACAATGCGGTAATTGATAAAATAATCGAGAAAGCATTTAGAAAAGAATTGGTAGAAATTCAAGGTTGGAGATGTTTGGATTGTGGATTTGGGAAAGTTACTAAAACAAATATTGAAAACTTTATTGCACCTAAAGTATTGAAATCTATGATGATTAGAGCTATTAATAACAACTCATTATTAGAATGCGTTGAGGATGTATTAAATCTGAATATCCCTAATAGAGAAAAAGAATATTTAGAAGCTAAAAAATTAGTTGTAAGAAGCAGAATTACTGTCGAAGAGATAAACGCAGAATGGATGAGACCTTGCTCTAATTGTCATAACAATAATACCGCTGTTTATAGATGGAAAGTAAGTAAGGGACTTATTGGTAAAAGCAGATTAATACCTGCTGAAAGTAATTTGAGAATGAATAAAAAATAAAGTATAAGTATTGGAAATCCATCGTCATATAACAATATGTTCACAGAAACCCCACAGCCTAAGTGCAAGCACCCGGTGCCCGCTTTTGGCACTCATAAGCTTGAACTCATGTATTGACACCTTAAGCTTCTGGGGTAGCGGGAACAGAGACTTTATATAAAATCGCGCGCGTTGCCGCCGCGCCTTGCGGCAGATTTTTTATTAACTTATAGAATTGGAGTGACTGGTTTGATAGAAATCCCTATAACATCTGCATTTGAGTTTCTTAAAATAGCACATGATTTGAAAAAAAACAGAAATCATTCCTCTGAAATTGAATTTTATAGAGGGCATTCTGATAAAAATTGGAGGCTATTACCATCGATTTACAGAAAGTATTTGCTGGATTTTGAAGAGAAATTAATAAATGAGTTTATGAGAAGAAGGCCTGATGAGTTCTCTGAAAATGATGGATTATTTAACGTTGTTGCTAAAATGCAACACTATGGTCTGCTTACAAGGTTATTAGACGTAACAGAAAACCCTGCAGTCGCTTTATATTTTTCCTGTTGTGATAATTTTGATAAAGATGGAGAACTGTTTTTGTTCCAGATATCCCTGGATGAGATTCCAAATAATACCATTCTAAATATCATAACAGAATTTTATATTAGACATAGAAACGCTGGTGGTAATTATAATGTTAAGGCATATTACGAAGACATAGTAAGTAAACATAAGGAAAAAGATGTAGAGAATGCATTTTATTATATAACAAATGGATACTATTGTTTTTCAAGACCTAAAATCATAAGTGAACGAATATTGAGGCAATCAGGTTCGTTTATGTTATTTGCAGATGATGTCTGTCCAAAAGAAAACTGTAAGAGCGAAAAATGTATACATAGAGATAGCGATAAATGTAAAAAAGACAGCATACCAAAAGCAATTTCTGAAAGGGCAAAAATGTTGTCAATAAGAGGCACAATGTATGACTATACAGACCTCCATTTTAAGTGTGATCAGAATGGTTATAGATATATTGTAAAATCAGAAAAAAAGCGTGATATATTATCGGAATTACAAACGATTGGAATTACTAAGGCATTTTTGTTTCCTGAGTTAAATAATGTTGGAATAGATATTATGGAAGATTATTATTCTCGAATAAAGTAATTAAAAGTAATGATATTTTCAAGGGGCCGACGTATAGTTTCCACTGTGGATGGGTGCGAGTGAGGATAAGAGAGCAGGTAACACAGGCCTTATTGTTGGATTATGTTGAAATCAGGATTATATTAATCAAATCAAAGGATAAGGAAATATATTATGGGGTATAAGTTGGCAACTGGAAATGATGACTGTAGTTTCAATATTATCAAGGAAATATCAGAGGATGAATTAAATACAATAAATGATAAGATAAGAGAATTACAGAAGGTAATGATGTGCAAGGATTATTATATGATTATCATTGATAATATAGAAGAATGGCAAAATGCACTTCAGAGGTATGATATTATTGACCGCAAGGGAATAACAACGCTTAATCGTTATATGTATAACATCTTAGGTGCCTTTTATGCTTGGATAGAATATAATGAATCAAATTATAAGAGTATATTTGGAAAGATAAAAGGTGACTATTATGATAATTATTTTGAATATAGAATGATGTATAACTTAAGGACCTATATGACACATTGTGAAATGGGCATATCGCAGGTTGAGATAGATTTTGATAAAGGTGAGGTTAACATATATGCATCACCTAAAGAACTGTTAGAAAAGGGAAAATCGAGGCTACAGAGTAAAATAAAGCAAGAATTGAAAGTCATGGAACAAAATAATGAAATGCTGGATATAGATGAATTAGTAACGGGATTTAAAGAAATGTTTAAAGCAATGCATAAAGACCTAATGGCAGAGCTAGAACTGGGAGTAAGAAAAATTATGAACTTTTTTGCATCAGAGTGTAATCCGACTGAAGATACCTTTGTTTTAAGTGAAGATGAAAAAAAAATAATAATGAACATCAATAATTTTGTAAGATTATTTTACAATAAAGTATATTAATCGTGTTTCTATATAGCTGTGTAGATTGGGGTAAAACTGTAAAATCCACTTTGTATTTGTTTGTGAAATTTGTAAAAATGTTGAATTATTAAGAAAGATCGGATCAGGATGATAAATAAATGTATAACATTCTAGAGAAATTATATAAAAGATATAATCAATTTGGTGAGTTTTATGGTGCCTATACTGTAAAATATCCATACACTATGATTCGTATATTAAATGATAGTAAAAAACAACAGATAGATATTGATAAGAAAATAAAGGAATATGAAATTGAAAAATTTCTGGAGAAAAAGAATAATGAATTTCAAGGATTGATTATGGATAGTAAAAATATTCAACCTAAATCAATTTTAATTAGAACTTATTATTTGGAACTTATTGCTTCAGCTATTCCAGAGAGTTTTTTTCTTAGAATGGGTCTTGATAGATCTACGATTGTGGAATTGTCTTTAGCAATAATGTTTTATTATTTTGGATTACAAACGTATAAGTTTTCTGATATGAAAATAACTGATACAGAAAAGAAAAATCTTATAGGGAGAACGGATTTTTATATTGAACTTTCGGATATACAGAAAGTTAGAGGAAAATCAACTTCGGAAGAATATGGAAAATATAAAAATATCTTTGCAAAAGATATTAATGAGATAAGAGATGATGAGAAGGTTGGTCTATTTTTAGATGGTGGTAAAGTATTCATTATTTGCATAAGTGAGTTTCTTGATTATATGATTTACAAACTTGAAAACACTTTTAAAGAAAATTGCTTCGACAAAGAATATTCGGATTATACAACCAAGAAAGGTTATGCATTTGAAGAAATGGTATACGGAATAATTAAGAATTTTACTCAGGAAAGTTATCATACTTTGTTTTACTACCCAAATGATAAGCAAAAAATTGAAATAGATGTTCTGCTGAAAGATGCTGAGAATCTAGCAGTACTTGAATGCAAATCAGGAACATTTGACTCTTTCATATTTGATAAAGACGAGGAACTAAAATTGCAGATTTATAGCAAAACAAAGAAGGCGTATAAATCTTTAAAAAGGGTTTCAGAGTATTTAATTTGTTCTGATGAATATCGTTTTGAATGTGATAAAAAAATAATCACTGGGTTTGCAAATAATCCTATATGCATTCACGTTTCTATGTATCCAATGGATTTTATAGCTTCTAATGTACATACTTTATTTCCAAAATATTTGGAGGGAATAAATTCTCCTATATTAACTATATCCTTAGAACATTTACTTGCAATCATGATTGACGCTAAAAAAAACAACAAAGATATTTTTGAATATTGGGAACTACGTAAACAAGATATAGCTAAATATCCGGGAATACATTTTGATAATAATGAGATTGATTTGTATTACGAAATTATAAATAAAGATACAATGTTTACAGAAATTAAAAGCCAAGGATTACTTGATCTTATAAATCAAAATGGAATAATCATTTCAACATTTCACAATGAATTTGGAGATGAGATTAGACCAGCAGCAAAAATTTTACTCATGTTAGATCAGTATCTATTGTTTGGTTTTTTCGAAAGAGGTAAGCGCTTGTTCGGTATTAATAAAAGATATCTGAAAAATTTGGAAAATTATTTACGAATTGATTAAGAACTTTTTTACAGAATTGCTTATATGGGAAGCCAACTAAAAAGGAGAAACGATGCCTTATGGGAAAAGTTGCAAGAAATTCATTAAAGGGATACACATATCAACAAAGTGTTTTTATCCTGTTTCTCTCAATTATGGATACCGAACGTAGCATATTTAAAATAGAAGTCGAAGCTCTTGGCACCAAAAATTTTGATGATATGTATTTTGAGTGTATATCGAATGGAGATCTGGACGGATCATCATATCGTGTTCAGGCGAAGAATTATCCAGATACATCTCTTCAAGATATAGTGATCAGCAACAATGTTATGACCATCAAAGGAAATAATAACAAGTTTGATCCAATGGATAACAATGTACTTATTGTCAATACCACACTGATTGATACAAAGGATACTTTTATGGGATTTCCTTGCACGAAACTCAATAATATCATTGTTGTTCCTTTGACTCCTGAGCAGATTGCGGAAAAAATGGATAATATGTTTAATACTGAGGCAAGAGAACTTCAAATTATTCATAAGGCAGATGACATTACTGAAAATGCTAAGTTTGTGATTACCATTAATGAACTCCCTGAGCTAATAAAGATGTCCATCGACTTAGAGAATGAAACAATTCTTTTGAGAAATATTCCAGATAGTTTCAAGCGTACTGTTACATTTATCGAAGGCAAGCCAGGTGTTGGAAAAAGCCATTTTGTAAATGAAATATGTGAAAAAAATCCGGATGCAATCATTTATAGATTCTGGGTGAGTTCACAAGATCCTAATAAAAATAAAAGAATTCGGTTTGAAACATTCATTTCAGAACTTGGTATTAAAGTATGTAAGTCAGCCAAGAAGGTCAATATTGATGAATTAGTTAATGCTATTCAAAAGGAAGACAAAGTAATTGTAATTGATGGACTAGATCATGTAGAAAATTATAACCCACAGCAGTTAGAGCAATTTATCAGTTTTATTGATAAGCTCACAAATGCAAGAACTTTGGTACTATCACGACCTTTGCAGCATGAAATCTCATGGGAAAAAGAAAGCTTATTAGATTGGACATTGGATGAGACAAGAGTCTATCTGGAAATGGCATATGGCATATCGGATTACCGAACACAAAGCCTTATTTTTCATGTGTCTGGTGGATATCCTATAATTACATACTACCTTGCAGAGAATTATAAATTAAATCAGCGAGTAGATTTAACCATGCCTATTGCCGGAATAAATGAGTACTATGATACATTGTTTGTGAACAATGATAAGCCAAGTTCTTCAATTGGTGTATTTGCATCAGGTAACTGCTTCTTTACATGGAAAGAGTTAGAGAGTTTCTTTGTAGACCCAGAGATGTATGATGTCATATGCGAATTCATTAAGGGTCATCCCTATTTATTCAAGATTATAATGAATCGAGTTTCTCTTATTCACGACAGTTTTAATACTTATTTGAGGGAAAAAGTTAATTCCCTTGCTCAGAGACAGGAAAAGACAATATCCATTATTAGAACAAGCTTACTAAGTGGTTCTATTGAGTATATGGCGAGAATGGAGTCATTTAACTTTGATGAGGAATTTTATTCAGCAATGCTAAGAAAATATTCAAATGCTGATAGTTTTACACAGTTGATGCTTTCAACAAGAGATTATAACTCTATCAATAGCTTGTACGTTCAACTTCAAAGGCTATTGGAAGACAGGAATGATGTATTTGACATATATGAGTATTATTCATTTGCATTGCTTTTTCAGGCTGCTACAAGAAATGATTTGATAGGCTTTGATAGTTTAGTATATCAAATGCTGTTGTATATGCGCTATCACGAAGGTATTGAAGATAATATATTTAGTTCAGATTATATTTGGCAGGTATATTTGACTTGCGAGGGATTGGAAAAACTAACTGCACAGTATCTTGCCAATAGGAACATGAGTGATAGTCAATTTTATGGCCTAATTGAACAGCTCAATAAAGATTCTACTTTTTATGAGAAAAAAGATAAAAAGATAGAATACAATGAGTTGGAAGCACAGTTAAAAGATGCTGAATTGGACTCAAGAGATAAGGAAAATGCGCTTACAGATTATCTTATTAGTATCTGGATTCATGGTAAAACAGGTAATAAGTTTTACGATTCATTTGGAAGATATGTTGCTGGAGATAAAGATAGTTGCGTAGATCTACGAGTAGAGATGTCTTCATATCGACTTGATAAATATTGGGTAGATCTCAGCCTAAGTGCCGCAAAGTATCAGTTACATGAATTAGGCTTTCTAGGAGACAGCAATAAATTTCGAAATATCTCTCTTTATGATATGATTGTGGACAATGCACCTAATGGCTCTTTTGAGGTAGTGACTTTAGCCGCATCATATTTGAAGTTGGCAAATTATGAAAAAAGAGAAGTGGATATAAGCAACTTGGCATATAGCTGGTCAATGTACTATAATCGCAAAGATTATAGTGTATCTACAATTGATAAGGCACTAGTCGCATTCGAAACAAAAGATTTTATTGAATGGGATCAATCATATAAGATTATAGACAAGCTAATGAACCAGTCTGAAAAGGGTATATCGCATTTATTAACGTCGTATGTAAACAAAAAGGGGCCCTACTATGTTAGTCAAATTAATGAAGCAGGCTACTTTAAAAGCAGTGATTCACAGATTAATTTCTGGGAATTGAACCCGGAAAACTATAATTGTTTCAATGAGGCGGAAGTAGTTGATCAGGTTATGAAGTTATTGAATACTCACTATTACTCAAAGCATATAGAGGGTAACGATATACGGAACATTATGGATTCAAAATACAGGGACTTAGTTCTATATGGTATAAAAAAATATGATTACTCTATAATTTCTCCAGATATTGATTTGATTCCGATACTTGAAGCAGGAGATGTGAAATATCTGGTCGTAAATGCTGATGAGGAAAAAGCGTATGTACCATTACAGCACGGATATATTCATGAAGAAGATTTTGAATATATTGCCGAACAGAAAATAGGCTATTTAGAGATTGCACAATATGCAGATGGTTGGCTTTCTTGTTTGCCTTTTGTGGATGTTTTTTCCATATACCCAATAGAAGATATACAAAGTGATTATAGTACAATAATTCACAAATCAATGTTTGCCAGAGTATCTGATAACTACTATATTGGAAATTGGTATAGGTTGATTGGGAATATTCCGGCATTTCTTCTGCAGTATGAGATTGATGTTGATTGGAAAAAATTATATGCTATTTTCAATGCATTTTTGAAATTATCGTTAATATATCAAGCAGAGGATCAGGAATTATCATCTAGACTTTATGACTGAGGACATTCGGGTCGAGCAAAATATTGCACCAACATTAAGGTGGAATTATTTCTTTATTATCACAATATGTACCTACCAGGAGAAGGGGTGTATAGTATGACTGATGCATTTTATTTTAATAAAGAATATGTTGATAAATGCCTAAGAGAGATATCTAATACTAAAGAAGTTAATCTAGATAATTGGGATATTGAACTTTGGAGAAAAAATAATCCTGTCGATTACCTTAAGATGCTAGCAATAATTGTAGGATATAGTAGTAATCCAATTATAAAAAACGAAACTTTCAAAATAATATATAAAATTACTAGATTGTATATACCAAATCAGTTAGTAAAGTATTATAGCCTTACTGATGATTTATATCTAAATGAACTCAAATTTGATACTTTAAAAAATAAGCAAGTATATCTATCGGATAGCAAAGCATTTAATGATCCTTTTGATAACAAAGCCTTTTTCTATCGTCCCGATACAATGATTGAGTTTAATGAATTAAGACATTGTAATGGTAAATTGATTGATGATTTTTCATCTTACATAATTGGAAGTTCCTTTTCCAGTGCTGGAATTAATGCAATGACGATGTGGGGAAATTATGCAAACAGTCACCAAGGGTATTGTGTTTCCTATAACACAGAAGAAGGAGGTCCTAATACTGATATTAGATCCTTTGCCTTTCCTATACAGTATATACGACAGCGAGTTGATATATCTGATTTGATGTATCAGCAAACCAAGATAGCACTTGATGAGATGAAACGTCAAATATCATTAGGCAGAAAGATAATATCATTAGATGACTTATCATTAATATTCATGATAGCGCTTCTTACAAATATAAAATTTATAGAATGGGAAAAAGAACTAGAATTCCGAGTATCAGTTGCTTCAAATTCAGGCAAGCCATATGTCAAAGCTATTCCATCAGCAATCTATGTTGGGTTAAATTGTAAACCTGAAAATGAAGAGAAATTACTACATTTAGGAAATGAGCAAAATATCCCTGTATACAAAATGCAATTCGATGAGATTGGTTCAAGTTATACTTTATCACATTATCAATTAAACAAATTTTAGATAAACTTAAAAATTTAATTATGAAAGGATAGTGAATTAATATGGGGAAAATTAATCTTCTACAAGAGGAACTTCAATTAGAAAGCAGATTAAAGGAATTAGTTAAAGAAACACGTGAATCAATTAAAAATCATGATATCTGGGGAAAAATACAAGAAAATCGTTATAATGAAATGGCAGAATTAGCACACAAACTTCATATGTCATTAAAGATGAGAGGTTATGAGCCTAAACACCATAGATATATGCTTGAAAATAGAGGTGTGCCTACAGAAGATATAGAGTTTTATAATCATATTCATCCAGTTGAAGATTTGTTAGCATTTATTAATAATACAGATGCTAATAATGATCCGGAAGATAGTACTATAGGACTTAAATTTGGGTTTAAAATTTATACAAGAAGATGGGGCCATTATGATACATATACAATTAAGCGTACTAATAATGGGTGGTTTTTCTCAGGTCAAAATGTATATATGTCTGGAGATTGTGATAAAGATGGTAAACCGTTCATTTTTAATACTTTAGAACATGATTTGGTATCATATCCTTATAATATTGGAGAACTATTTGAATGGATATGGCAAAAAGCAGCTGATGGATTGGATAAAGATGAAGTACAGAAAGCCATTGATGATATTGCAGAATGGATAAGTACCTGTGAGATTAATACTCCAAGAGGTATTTTTGAGGATTTATTATGATGAAAAGTTTAATAGACAAGGTTGAAGTAAAATCTGAAAATGGAGCTGTTACATTTTTAGATGTGCTTGGATGGAAAGGTATTTGGCAGGAAAATCGTTTAGCAATTGAAACATTACATTCACTAATAATTAAGGTTAGAGAAAGATCCAAGGAGATTTCAAATGAATATATGGATGATATTGAATTAAGAGGTAAAAGCAATATTACAACTGTTTTAAGCATTTCTGACACAATAGCAATATTTACATCAGCACCACCTAAAATTGCTATTGAAATACATGCTAGGATATGCTCCTGGTTATTGGAATATTCATTAAGTCAAGGCATCCCTGTAAGAGGAGCAATAAGTTATGGGGAATATTCCATTAAAGACAATATAATGTTAGGATATGCAGTAGACGAATCCGCAAGTTGGCATGAGACTACTGATTGGATAGGAGTTATATTAACGCCTTCAGCAAAATATCAAATTGATTCAATAAATATATTGAAAATTATAGCATATAATCAAATTCCTTATAAGAAAGTTATTAAAAATTTAAATTTATGCGTGGATTGGAATTATCAGGATAAAAATGAACTATATAAAATTATTCAAAAAAAGGGACCACATATTCCAGAAATCGCTCCAAAATACTTAAACACGTCAGCTTTTTTTAACAGATCAGATAATGCTTAAAATAATAATTAAAAATTAATATAAGTAGAAAAGAAAGGAAAATGAGTAAAAGGAGTGTGTAGCATAGAATCGTTCATTATCTTTACGATGACTGCGCTCTACTTTTCCATTATGACGAGGTGTAAATGGTCGGATTAATTTGTGGCGTATTCTATGACGCATCAGCCTCTCTTCGAAGAGTGTGGGAGTTTTCTTATTAGCACCTTGGCTGAAACGTTTGGTAAACTCAAAGCCATTATCCGTCTGCACGCATTCTATTGGCATAGGAAAGATCTTGATTAAATGCTCAAGAAATACTGCAGATGAATATGTACTATGTTCCTGGAAGGCTTCTACGTAGCGCCAACGAGAGTATTCATCAATTGCTGTGTATTGGTAGAATTTCTGACCGGAAGCTTCATTTACCAAACAAGCACTAGGGACATATTTAACATCTATCTGAATACGTTGACCGGGATACTCCATTTGCTCATAAGGCTTAGCAACATACTTTGGGTTCGGAGGCTTAATAGGCATCAGTTTCCTCTTGCATAGGAAACGGTAAAGTCCCGGTATAGTACGCGAATAACCTCGCTGCATGAGCTTCACCCAGAAGACAACTAAACCAGCATCAGGATTACGTCTACGAAGATTATTGATTAGTTGAATTTCATCCGCTGTATGTTGATTAGGATGATGATGTGGTCTTCTGGAACGATCGCGAAGTGACTCAATTGTGCCATCATAGCGGCGTTTCCAGCGATAAATGTATTGGCGATTCGTTTTGTATTTAACTGCTGCTTTAAAAACGCCATATTTTTCAGCAAACTTAATTAGTGATAGTCTAAACCTCATATCTTGTGTTATACTAGCCATAGCGAGAAGCCCCTTTCGGTTGATTTGTTTTGTGGTGATTCAAATATAACACAAAAGGGAAGAACTTCTCGCTATTTAATTTTATAAAATGTAACACATGTATTGTAATCCTACAAGCATTTTATATCGCATACAAGATATGTTGTAGACATTTTAGAAAAAGTATGCATGTTAGAATTAAAAAATTAATAGAATTTGAACATAATGTAATGAAAATAAAGGATAAATATAATAATTATATTTATAATGAGAAGCATCATAAAATTTCTGTTCAAAATTTACAAAATCAACAATGGTATATTGATTTGTTGAAAGAATCAAAAAAGGTATTTAATCTTAATTATTATATATATTATATATGGAAATATCATGAGGAGCCCTTATTATTTAATCATGATAATGAATATTCCATAATTTTATCATCAAAATACGGTAAACATTATAGACCTGATCAAATAATTACTAATATTCTAGAAAGATTAGAAAAATCAGTAATAAAGGTAATTGGTAAAGAACAGATAGATGTTCTTATGGATATGCTGGTTACATCATCTATGATTTTATTAATTGAACAATATAACTATATAAAGGCTGAAGTTAAAAAAATAATCAGCTATGAAAATAATTTAAATCTATTAATATCTCTTAGAAATAGTAATTTAGTTAATCATATAGTGTATAATGATATTTTATTAATTTTAGAATCTAACTATAACTATAAAATATACTTTGATAATAAGAATGGAGATTATGAATGATATATGGGTATGAACGAGAAACATTAAAAGGACAGACTATAGATGGAAATAGTTTTGATGCCCAACAAAAAATTTTAATTGAACATGGAGTAATAGAAGAGAATATATATTGTGATAATTTTACTGTGAAAAGTATAACTAGACCAAACTTCGATAAATTGTTTCAAATACTACAGAATGGGGACACATTAGTAGTAACTAAATTGGATCGTATTGCTTTCAGTATCGTTCAAGCATCAGAATTAATTACAGAATTGTTAAACAGAGGTATAAAGGTAGATATTGCCAATATAGGAATGATTGATAATACGTCAGTCGGTATGACAATCCAGAATATCTTGTTAGCCTTAACACAATTTGAAAGAGATATGATAGGGGAAAGACATAGGGTTGCAAAAGTTAGAACCGGATTCAAAGAAGGCAGACCAAAAGAATATACACAAGCTCAATTGGATCACGCAATGAATCTTTTAGAAAAACATAGTTATAAGCAAGTTGAAAAAGTAACGAAGATCAGTATTTCTACGTTACAAAGAGAAAAGAAAAAACAACAACAATTAAATACATTTAACCCTTATTAAAGAGGGTTTTAAAACTTTAAAAATAATATGTAAGTTTTAATACACTGAGTAACGACTAAAAGATATATTTATAAAATTATATCTACGATAAATTTGTGCTTAAAAATTAATTCATTTTTCATAACAATTTCCTTTCAAATAGTTATAAAATCATATATAAAATTGAATGGCTTAAGAATTACTTCATAAGTAACTTAAGATTTACTTCAATGGACATCAAAGGACATTTCACTTGGATATATGAGTGCAAAACGCTTAATAACATTTCGTTAAACAAGCGTTTTGCGAATAGTACGATAAACTGGAAATACATTCTGTAACCCCCAAAAGCACTCTTCTCAGCCTGTTTTATATCACTGAAGGCCTTTCCCCTGAAGGTCTGGTTGTTATCCTAAGGAAGATTTTTTTCTTTAACGATTTTAAATCTAAATGGATTTCCGGAATGATTTACTTCCTGATGAATTACAATCGGATCTGAAATTAATTCATAAGCTGCATCCTCTGGATATGTTATTGCAACGATCGGATTTTCACCGGCATATTCGATTAAATCATTATAGTTTTCCCATATCGTGCAAAGAAAAAAATGCGAATAATTCTCCTGATCGATGATGTCTACATATACACCAAGATTTCCTTTAATCAATAATGCGTCCTTCACACCCGTGTCGTTTAAATATTCTTGAAAGGCAAGCTTTTTTTCGATTGGGACAATTCCATGCCAGGTTCTTGATATCATAGGTACTCCTCATCCTCTCATATTCAATAGAATTCATGCTTTGAATACAATTCCAGTTATTAAAGATATTACAATTATGCCTTACAGTAACCTTAATAGTCCTATTTTTATAAATAACCAAAATATTACAATAGTATAAACTAAATTATCGGGATTACATATAATGGGATTTGCGAAGAAATAACCATAATATATAATTCTAAGTAATAGATCTGAAATCTATATTTATAAAACATATTAAGCAAAAAAGCCTTATAATAAGGCTTTTATCATACGTTGCTATATTTATCGTTTATCTTATATCTCTTACCTCATTGGCGAAGCATCAAAATCTCTGCTCACCAATTATTCTCTGAAGCTCAAGTACCTCTGCTTTGGACAAATCCTGATTTTTTAGGTACTCTGCCATAAATGTACTTAATGATCCGTTATACAACTTATTCAACAATACCTTGGTTTCGATTGCTTGAACGGTACGCTTGGAAATCGCCGCTTTACATAAAAACCCAGGATCTTCTCTCTTAATTGCACCTTTATCAATCAGACGATTGATAACTGTATAAGTCGTATTCTTCTCCCACCCGATATATTCCTTGATTATCTTGGAAATATCTTTTGCGGCCAGAACTTTGTTCGACCACAGCAATTCCATGATGTTCAATTCTCCTTCGTGAAGACGTATTTCCGGTAATGCTGCCATGAAATCTTACACCCCTTAATCAATATAATTAGTACTACAATGGTAGAAATTAAAATACAGCATATGCTTCTCCATTCATCTGCTGTATTCTGTAGTGTTTTCAAATCAAACTTATCTGATTGGTTGAAATTGAATTATAGCTAATTCAAGATAAATATAATTTATATGTAGCCTGAAATATCAGGAACTTACCGCTGTAGAATGAATTATCGAGGGTGTCAGACGCAGATAACTACACGCGTAGACGGCATCTGTATTTCTATACTATAATAATAGAATGAGTTTGTCAACAGTTTTCACAACATAATCGTATAATTTTAGTTAATATATGGTATTACAGGCAGAATACAGCATAGTAGGGAACATATTTTATCTGATTAGAGTATTCGAAATTTTTGGAAGATATCTTAATGGCATAGGGAAATTCACATTTTTGCCTTAATACACTGATACTCTTCGATCTCGTAATTGAGCTTTCGTGAATTTCAATAGGAATGATTTCAAAGTTCTTTGCGATGATGAAATCGATTTTGGCCATTGATTCAGATTCCCAGAAGACAAAAGGATAATTCTTTGCCTGAAGGGATTGTGCGACATAATTCTCAAGAAGTGCTTTTTTAATATTCACAACACCTTTTGTACCCTGCTCTTCTATTATTTTTGAATATAGAAGACCGGTGTCGGGAAAATATAATTTAAAATTACTGTTGGTAGTATCACAGGAATTGTTCAGTAAAATCAGTTCAGATGGATTCTGAAGCTGTTCCGTATTAATCTTATTGCAGCGGATGACATAATTCTGTTCTACAAGCTTTTGAATTGCATCACGATACATGGCGTGGGTGGTGCCTTTTCGAATAATTTTATACTGAAATTTCTTATTGTCCTTCATTAATTGATAGGTAAGACTATCAAAAACCTGCTTCATCTTCAGTGCATCACTATCTGTATTATCCCTACTGATGTATTCATGATAGGAACCTACAATAAAGGCATGCTGCTCAGACACATTCACAGCATCAGAAAAATTAAGGTATTCATTGACAAGCCCCGGCATACCACCGATCTGCAGATATAATCTGTGAAGTGATAAAAGCTCCTTATGTACGATATCAGGGATATTGGTATTCGTATTAAAATGATTCACGATAGCTTCTATATACCAATCACTGCCGATTGCCTTTAAGAATTCATCAAACTCCAGGGGATGGACCGAAAGCCTTGTAAATACCTTCTCCTGCTCCATGGTCAGAGGATGACTGGAGGTGGCAATGATAAATTGGAAGATACCATTGAATAATCCTTTGGAGAGGGCTTGTAAAGCTTCTTCACAATGTCCGATTTCATCCAATATTAATATTCTGCCTTTGATAGAACTATCTTCTGAAAGATGAAGATAATCTGTTATTTTTGCAGTAAACTCCCCTGCTTCAAAAGTACAGAATAAAGAAGAGCTTTCGGAATTGCGCTCAAAATTAATATAGGAGATCTGTTCGAAAAAAGCCTTAGCAAAATCGTATGCAAGATAAGTCTTGCCCACTCCTTTTGCTCCGGTCAGTATTATTGGTGTATCACTATTTTCACTTTTCCATCGGATTAATTCTTCAATGAGTTTTCTTTTCAACGAAAATTACCCCTTATGTCTTAATTTCACTAATAATTCTGTAAAGTACTCAGGCAAAGGTGCGGAAAATTCCACATATTTTCCTGTAGACGGATGGATGAAGCCAAGAACCCCCGCATGCAATGCCTGTCCCTCCAGATGATACGGATCTTTTGACGGACCGTAGACGGTATCACCAACCAGTGGATGATGAATACTCGCCATATGAACTCTGATCTGATGAGTGCGTCCTGTTTCAAGGGAACATTCGATATGTGCATACTGATTAGACAGATTTTCAATTAATCTGTAATTAGTCGCAGCCGGCTTTCCGTTCTTATGATTGATGGCCATCTTTTTTCGGTCCTTAGGATCTCTTCCGATTGGACCTTCGACTCTTCCATCTTCGACCTTAAAGGTATGATAGACGATTGCTTGATATTTACGGGTAATCGTATGTACCTTCAGCTGCTCTGCAATCATTTGATGTGCTTTATCATTCTTACAGGCGACCAATATTCCGGTCGTATCCCGGTCTATGCGGTGTACGATACCTGGGCGCATTACGCCGTTGATCCCTGACAATTCGCCCCTGCAATGATATAACAGAGCATTTACCAGGGTTCCGGATGCATGACCGGCGGCAGGATGCACCACCATTCCTTTATGCTTATTAACAATGATGATATCTTTATCCTCATATAGAATATCGATAGGAAGATTTTCTGGGACGATTTCAGCCTCGATTGGTTCGGGAAGGAGGATTGTTACCCTCTGGCCTGTTTTTACTCTAGAATTGGCTTTTACGGGCTTCTCCTCAAGGAAAATACGGTCTTCTTCTATCAGCTTTTGAATATAGCTTCGGGTCAGCTCTGTCTGAATGACAGAAAGATATTTATCAATTCGATTACCGGCATTCTCTTCATTTACTACGAATTCCAGCGCCTCTTCCTGCTCCGGCAGCTCCATTACTTCCTCGTCCATGGAGTTTCGTCCTTTCTTAGTTTACATAATAATATTCTGTATATTATTACGGAATTATTTTTCTTCCGTACTTTGTGCTGTATCGTTTTCTTCTTGAGCAGAGCTTTTCTGTTCTTGAGCAGAGCTTTTCTGTTCTTGAGCAGAGCTTATCTGCTCTTGAGCAGAGCTTTTCTGTTCTTGAGCAGAGCTTATCTGCTCTTGATCAGAGCTTATCTGCTCTTGATCACGGTCAAAAAGAGTATGAGCTTCCTCCTTAACAGACACTGTTTCTTTCGTACCCTCTTCCTCATTCGTCACTACTGCTTTCACTGCCTTTTTCTTGTGTAGAAGTTGGTCCATAAAGGCAAAGTCCTCATCCTTGTAATAAAATATTGAAAGAATAAACAACAAGATACAGGATACAGTCAGACAGCTGTCCGCAAAATTAAATAACGGGAAATCAATGATTTCGAAATAGATGTAATCCACTACATGTCCCAGGAGAAAACGGTCAATTAGGTTACCAGCAGCACCACCGAGAATAACCACAGCAATGATGCGGAGTGCTGAGAGTCGTTTTGTCTGAGGGATCTTAAAATAAAGATAACCAATCAGTATCAGTATAATCAGGGTGAAAATGCTTAAAAACTGTACCTTACCGCTCAAAATGCCCCATACAGCACCGGTATTCTCATGATACTGCAAGGATAATACCTTAGGTATGATCACCATCGGCTCTTGATTCATTAAGGCAATCCTTACCCAGAATTTCACTGCCTGATCAATTCCTACAATAACTATAAATAATAACAAATGCTTCATTCGTTCCTTCATAATGTCCTCCAATACAAATACCCATTGGTATGTATTATCCTTTATTTTAGTATAGTATGAATAGCTTCCAGGATTTCATTCTTTGTAACGGTGGTATCAATCACGGAACTGCCCACTCCGGTCAGTAGGATGAATTTTACATGATCAGAGTCCATCTTCTTATCTAGCTTCGTTACCTCATAGATATCCTCGGCAGATATGCCGTTTGTGCTTACAGGTTGACGGAACCGCTGTATTATTGCAAGAATATCTTTATAATCTTCTTCACGAATATATCCGCGTTTCATGGAGATATACGATGCAGCAGCCATTCCGATACAGACACATTCCCCATGCAATAAGGAGAAATTCTTCAGCTTCTCAACAGCATGTCCGATAGTATGTCCGAAATTCAATAATGCACGCTCGCCGAGCTCCTTGGGATCCTGTTCGACGACTGCTCTTTTTATTTCACAGCTTCTGCTGATCAAATCACGAAGGGTTTCATATCTGCGGGTACAGATTTTGATGGTACTATCCTTAATCCATTGATAGAAAGCTGCATCCTTAATCAAACCATGCTTGATGATCTCTCCCATACCGGAAAAGTATTCAGCCTCAGGTAAGGACAGAAGGGTTGAAATATTCATATACACCAGCTTTGGCTGATAAAATGCACCTACCATATTCTTATATGCTTGGAAATCAACTCCTGTTTTTCCGCCGATACTGGAGTCCACCATAGCCAACAGCGAGGTGGGAACCTGGATAAAGCGAATTCCGCGAAGATACGTTGCAGCGACAAACCCGGTTAAGTCTCCTACCACACCTCCGCCCAAAGCAACCAGTACATCATTACGATCCAGACCAGCCTGTATCAGCTGTTCATAACATAACTCAACGGTATCGAGTGTTTTACTTTTCTCTCCTGCCGGAAAGGTAAAGCTATGAATCGACTTGGCGACCGGAAGCAGCTGTCGTGTTACACCTTCGAGATAAATGTTTCCGACATTACTGTCGGTAAGAATCATAAATTTCCGGCCTTCCATGCCAAGATCCTTGACCGCTTGAGTCAGTTCAATAAAATTAGGTTCAAGTAAAATATCATAAGCCGGTTGACCTTCATAGTTTACAGTGATTTTTAGATTTTTCATCATTCATCCCCTTAAATATTCATTAGTATTAAAATGTCAAAATACCGTAGGTGCTCTCCTACTATACATTATTGCTTATTGCAAGCTAGCTTACATATCAATATAGTATAATCGGATGGTGCTCTGCAGCCTTTGACAATTGATATAAGTATTTAACCAAATGCTGTATTCATACCAAATTCTGTATTCTATCCAAATGCTGTATGCTAATCAAAACTGTATTAAACCAAATTCAACATTTAATCAAATTAAGCATAACCGCATCAATCATACGAGACGAGGTTATGCTTTCCTCAAAAATCTATTCATCCTTCATTGTGTAAAATTCAAATCCGTCCTCGGTCTGATATTTCTGTTCTTCTGACTGATCGCTTTTTGCATCAGTTTTAAGGAAATCGAAATTGATCTGATCAAGCTCCTCCAAGGGAAGTTCTTTGGTATCGGTTGATTCCTGGGTGAGCTTTTGTTCTGAAAGCTGTCGGATCGAAGAGAAATCAATCTCAGCTTCCTTTGGTCCTTTATATTGATAATCCTCGGTATTTACGGAAAAGCTTTTACTGTTCAAAAGCTCAATTTGGGAATGCAACAGATTCTCAAAATGTATCTTGAATAAATCATACTGCTGCATCAGATTCAGGGTTTTGTGCTCAAAGAACTCTATCTGCTTTCTGGCGTCCTCTATGATCAGGCCTGCCTTCACCCTTGCTTCGTTCTCAATGACTTCTGCTTCCTTCAAAGCAGTTGCTTTCGTATCCTGAGCAGTCTTCTCTGCAAGAATCAATGCCTTCTGGAGGGTTTTCTCAATAGACTTGTAATAGCTTAAGCTGTCACTCTGTTCCTTCAGCTTCTTCTTCAGCTCTTCCTTTTCTTCCAGTAACGAACCGTAATCCTTAGCAAGATCGCTTAAGTATTGTTCAACATCCTTTTTGTCATAACCAAGACCTGTCTTAAACTGCTTATCCAAAATTTCCGAGGGTGTTAGCATATTTCCTCCTGTTCCTGCACATGCATAGTTTGGTAATTGATCTATTTTATGCTGAGTATAATAATACTTTTACGCTGTATCTTCCCTTTTTGGTCTGATAAGAGGTACCGGCAAAAACAAACTTTCCCATGCCTCGTACCGATACTATGTCGTTCTCTTTTAAGGTGTAACTATTGGAAAACACCTGCTTTCCCCCGACGAAGACTTTGCCTCCTTCAATTAATCCGGTCAGGCTGCTTCGGGAGCTTCTAAAGGCAACAGAAAGAATACTGTCAAGACGGATCGAGGAGACAGTCCCCAGGATCTCAGTAAATTTTGGCTGGTAATGAAAATCCTTCTGTTCAATGATTGTGCAGGAAACCATCGTATGCTTTACCTTGGTCAGCTGCTCAGTGATGAACGGGCTGATTGCAGTATGTGCGAAAATAGTTCCCTTGTTATCCTCTATGATGATGTCACCGATCTTACCGCGATCCAGTCCGAGATTTAAGACTGCACCGAGAAAATCACGATGATTAAGTAAATCGCTGAATTTATGATTGATAGGCTCTACACAAATACAAGCAATCGGAAAGGCAACCTCTTCCTCTTTCGTAATCTGCTCATTTCCACAAAAACAAAGTATTTTTCTCTCGGCATCGGCAAATCCTCCGTTCGCAAAATACTTTATCCTGGGTAATTCGTTTTTTAGACCAGATAACAGGCTCTGCTCATTCAGATTAAGAAAATCAGAAAACAGATTAATTCCTCTTTGATAGGAAGTGTTTGCTAAATCCAAAAGATGTTTGCGTAAAATCTGTTCCTCTTTATCCTGATTAATCATAACTAGAACTTAGAGTGAAAAGTCGGAGGTTCAAAGCCGCTTTCCTGTATCAAATCAAGATAATCTCCGGAGATATCCACGGTATCGGGAGATACGATAAATATAGCATTGGAGATACGGTGTAGCTTGCCGTTGATTGCATATACGGAACCGGAGATGAAATCCATGGTTCTCTGTGCAAGCTTGTCGTCAAAGCCTTCCAGATTGATTACCGTTGCTCTGCCGGTTAACAGCATGTCGCAAATTTCCTGAGAATCTTCAAAGGAAGTAGGTTTCATGATGCAAACCTCGAGACCTTTGGGTGTAGTACGGATTGGAACAACCTTGCCTGCCGAAGTCTTCTCCATTTTGGTCACCCTTTCCTTCCTGAAATCACTTGTGCTCGCAGGAGCAGGTGAAATCTGCTGGCTCTTTGGTGCGTCAGAGTATCTTTCACTTTGTACGTCTTTTCGTTCCTCACGTTTTGCCCGTTTTAACTCTTTCTCAGACGCCTCGTTTAAATATTCCTCATAATCGTCCTCATCCTCGGTCAATTTCATGGAATTTAAGAAATTTTTAAAAATATTAGACATCCGTCTATACCTCCATCTCGCCGTTAACGGCATAAACATTTATTTCAAAAAACTTTCTAGTGGCTGTAATCCCGCTCACCAAAAATGCCTGTCCCGACCCGGACCATTGTGGCACCTTCTTCAATAGCCACCTCAAAATCTCCTGTCATGCCCATCGAAAGGATATCAAACTGCTCTAATGGTTTGGAAATGTTTCCATCATGATTATTATCAATGTTTTTTGTTTTTATGTCAACATATAATTGACGCAATTTTTCAAAATACTTTCTGTTTTTTTCGGGATTTTCCACGTATGGAGCGACTGTCATCAGACCTCTGACTCTTATATGTGGAAGGCCTTGGAGCTGACTGATCAGGCTGGGTGTTTCTGTTGGACTTGTCCCAAATTTGGTGTCCTCCCCGGCAATATTCACCTCAATCAGAATGTCACTGATCAAATTTCTTTTTGCTGCTTCTTCTTCAATCTGCTCAGCAAGCCGCAAGGAATCTACGGAATGGATCAGTTCAGCTTTATCAATGATATACTTGACTTTATTGCGCTGCAGATGACCGATCAGGTGCCAATGTACTCCAGCTGTAAACTCATTCTGCAAATCCTCATATTTCTGTACCAGCTCCTGTACTTTATTTTCTCCGAAATGGCGCATGCCCAGCTGATAGGCTTCCCTTAGCAGTTCATTCGGTTTGGTCTTACTGACCGCAATCAGTGTGACTTCAGAACGCCTTCTACCGGAACGATCACAAGCTGCTTGAATTCTCTGTTCAATATTTTGAATATTATCCTTCATGGTTAACTCCTATCTGTGTGGTTTACGACTTTTTGAGAACTTTCTTATACGCTTCTATTCCAAAAGCCCTAATAGATAATCGCTTCATCCACAGCCGTTTTACCATCCAGGGCAATCTGGTCATATGCTGACAGACCCTTCGATGTGTTATCACTCACGATAGCATATTCCTGATTCTGATATAGTATTTCAATTCTACGAAATACAGCATAGCCTTGATTTACATTATATACACCGGTCAGTTTTTTGGTTGGTCCAAGCGTATAACGGTCGGTATTGGTGGTATCTTTGTTTTCTTCTTTAACTGGGAATTTTATGCTGGTATTGACTTCAAAATCCTTCGTATCCACATAAGCATAAGCATCATCCTGGTAATAAATTTCGGTAGGAGTAAAGGTATGCTTCACATCTCCGCTTTTCTCATCATAGGCCTCCACAATCAGACCAAGGTCGGTACTGTCCGCGCCCATAGTGAAAAAATCTTGAGGAACCAGATAAAAATCCTTTTCGATGATTGAAGACAAAGGAATTTTTAAGCCCTCCACCGAATTAAAGTCAAGCTCCACCTCTAGAAAACGATCCTCTAAGTAATTAGAAAGATATTTATTCAGAGAAAGCTTGGCAAAGTAATCAGAACCCCGCTGGCTTAAGGAAAGCGCAGCCGTAAGCTCCAGGTCATCCTCCAGAATTGTGAAATGAACCTGCTCTTTTCCACTCAACATATCGTATTGATCCTCGGTCAAAGGAAGTATAATATTCCATTTCTCAGAAGAAATCAGCTTATAGATCGGAGTATTCTGATCTATAATATCGGTGGTTCTGAGTCCTGTACGAACATAATCCTCCACCTTGAACATATCCTTTGTGACTGCATCTGCCTTGAGGTCCTCGTATCCGTCAGAATAATAGGTAACGATACCGCTCTTTGGACTTCTTGCTGCATTCAGAGTATAGGCATGCCCGGTTTCATCCATCAGGGTTTGATGATTATTCAATATTGTAGTGTTCAATATATCGAGTACCGTACTTTCAGCGTCATCCTTGAAATGATATACGGAGGAAAATTCATCATCGTTGTAGGTAGTCCGGAAAGCTTCAATGGCATGCAATAGCTCAGCGCTGTCCTGCTTAGACATTTTGATAGCTACATCTCCGCTTGCCAGAACGTCACTCATCAAACCGGTATCATCGATGGAATAAACAGTCTCATTTCTTGCGACACGAGCACCATCCTTCTGGTAATAGGATACATAGCCTGCCTGCTCTGAGGTGATGATTTCCTCATCACGAAGAATCAAACCTGTAATACGGTTATCTATAGCGGTACTGCCTTCATGAACCTCATAGATAGTTAGCTGTTCTTTTGTAAAATATATATATACATTTATTGCAATATAAAGAAAAAGGATTAAAAAAACGATAACCCCGATATTTATGCTTTTTCGTTTTTTAAATTTAACGACCTTTTGGTTACTCAAGCTCCTGCCTCCTGAATATAACATTGATATCAACATAGCATAGATTACAATACAGCATAGATACCTTTACCATTATACTTACTTTTTAAGAATTTTTAAACCCTTTTTTCGGTTTTTCATACAATCTAGAACTAATTTAGTATTAGCCCAAATGCATTCATCAAAGACACTCTTTTCCATAGCCGAAATATGAAATGTGAAAAGAAAATTACAAGCCTCTTCGAATAATTCTGAAAAGCTCGGATATTTGCAAAAAATTGAAAAAGCAAATATCTCCTGATGAATAAAATTCTAATAAAAGGTTATGATATGAAAAGAGACAAAACTCAAGCGGGGTTCCTGCGATTTGAATTACGTCATCCAAAATGAAGGAGGTTCGTTATGAAAACATTAGATTATATCGCTTTGGTCCTGGTTGTGATTGGAGCAGTTAACTGGGGATTAATCGGCTTTTTCAGCTTCGATTTGGTAAAAGCGATTTTCGGAAACATGACTATTGTTTCTAGAATCATATATTCCCTTGTCGGTGTATCCGGTTTATATGCATTAAGCTTCTTCGGAAGACTGAGAAATGAATAAACAGAATGTCTGAATAAGACAAAAACAGGAGCGCTTAATAATAAGCGCTCCTAAATTCTATTATTACATTAAATATCATTTTACAATGATACAATGACATTCTTTTTCATCATCTCGGGAAGTTGATCACAATTCAAAGATATACTGAGAATGAAATCAACATGGAAATTCTCTGATATTTTTTCTAATTTGGAGAATACGGATTCAAAATTATCATCATTAATATAAGCTATTTTAAGGAAACTATCCAAGAAGATTGATTGTATGTCATGATTTCCGGACATAATACCACAGATAAAACCGATAAATTCACTACTGTTTTCAATGTAATAATCTCTAACATTTTCAAGGCGGATCTTATTACTGAGTTCGTACATGTGCTTGTTGCTTTTGTCAAGATAAACAATGCTTCCCTTAGCAGCTTTCACTTCGGTGTTTGCTTTCTCGATAAGGATTTTTGTCTTTCCCTTACCTTTCTCACCTGAAATAATCTGTATCATTGTAATCTCCTCCTTATGGTGGGCGCAACGTAAGATGTGCGGTGCCAAATATTAAATTGTATCATGGTTTTATAGTTCAATTATAGTACATATAGTATCGAAAAACAACTATAAAATTCCGTCTATGAGTATTTTATTAATATGAATCATAGATCTGTTTTACTTGGTAAATCCTAGTAAAAAGGTCATTTGTGAGTATAAAGCTTCGCTGCCTGATGCCTTCATGATTACGGATATATATTCCTTATCAGCAGTATCCTTGCTAAGTAATACAAAACAGCTTCCTGCTTTTCTTGTCGTCCCGGTTTTACCACCGATGATCTGGATACCCTCAGGTACTTCTACTTTACCGCTTAAGAATTGATTTGTGGCTGCAAAGGTCTTCTCCTTTGAATTTCCATCCTTATCCTGATACACTGCCGTATAGGAAGCTGTTCCTATGATGGAACGGATAGTATCATAGGATAACAGCTCGTGAAAAATCAAATACATATCATAAGCTGTGGTATACTGCTCCTCATCATGAAGACCGTTGGAATTGACAAAATTAGTGTGAACAGCGCCGATTTTTGCTGCTTCTTCATTCATCCTCTGAACAAAGGCTTCTTCACTCCCACTGATATGGTCAGCAATAGCAATCGCCGCGTCATTCCCGGAATAAACAAGAAGGCTTTTCAGTAAGGCTTCCATAGTAATCATGTCACCTTCTTCAAAGCCACAGAGCTTTGCGCCGCCTTCTGTGATATGAGAAGCCGCATAGCTAACAGTAACCTGATCTGTTAGCTCCCCGTATTGCAGAACTACAAGAGCTGTCATCAGCTTTGTGAGGCTTGCAGGATATAGTCTGTCATAAACATGATCTGCATAAAGGAGCTTTTGATCGGTAATATCGACTAACAGGCTTGCGCCGGAACCGGACAGCTCTTCGGCATTGCCGGTATTGTCTTCCTGAGTCACAGTAACAAGATCTTCAGAAAAATAATCTGCCTGCGTCAGCCTGGTATCTATTGCTGTCAAACTTGAAGCAGCTTGATTAAAGGTCAGAAGCTCTTTTGATTTTGAACAGCCTCCGAATGATAATATAAGCAGACTAACGCAAAGACAAGTTATCAGCTTCTTCTTTCTCATTTGAACCACCTCATATTTATCAGGTTTTAAAGAGCTCTCTCCAATCCAGGTCACCCCGGTCCAATGCCTTGACGATAAGCTCGGCTGTTGCAAGATTGGTTGCGAGCGGGATGTTATGTTTATCACAAAGCTGAAAGATGTTATTTACATCCGGCTCATGGGACTTCGGAGTTAACGGATCACGAAGGAAAATAATCAGATCCATCTGATTGTGCTCTATCTGGGAACCCAGCTGCTGTTCGCCACCAAGATGACCAGCCAGATACTTATGAACCGTTAAGTTGGTTACCTCTTCAATCAGACGTCCGGTAGTTCCTGTGGCATACAGATTATGTTTACTTAAGATTCCGCGGTATGCGATACAGAAGTTCTGCATCAGCTTTTTCTTTGAATCATGGGCTATCATACCAATATTCATATATACCTCCCTTCTGCCGCCTGTCAGCGGCACACTATATAGTTAATTACTGATTTCCCCTCATTCATTAAAAATAAAATATATTTTTTATGGTGAATTAACCGTTTGACCGGGTTCTCTTGGGCTGGAGACGGATATTTAATAGAATTCCGACGGCCAGCATACCGCTGAGCATGGAACTGAGCCCCGAACTTATGAAAGGCAGCGGAATGCCTGTATTCGGCAGTAACTGAGTCGCTACACCGATATTGACAAAGACCTGGAACATGAACATGGAGGCTAAGCCGACGGCTATGAGCATTCCCATATAATCCGGTGCCTGCCTGGCCGTGTTAATACAGATATAGATAATCACCGCATATAAAGCAAGGATTAGACAACCTCCGAGAAATCCAAATTCTTCACCTGCTACAGCAAAGATAAAATCGCTTTCGGAAATCGGAAGATAGTCATAACTGCGGGTATCTGTACTGCCTGTCTCAAGTGCCTTGCCATACAATCTTCCGGAACCGATTGCCCTGACCGAAATATCCTGTTGAAACATGGTATCGGGATATTCCTCAGGATTCAGCATGGATAAAACTCTCTCCTGCTGATACGGTTTTAATAATACCTGATAATCTTGCTGGATATACCAGAACAATCCCATAATTATCGGTATACCAAGAACAAGCACCGGCAGGATTATCTTCCAGCTGAGTCCTGCAGCAAAAATCATCATTAAAAAGATAAAGGCAATCACAAGGCTGGTAGAAAGGTTTGTCTGGATCAGAATCAGGAAGGTTGGTATTCCTACGGACACGATGGCTAAAAGTAAAACTAATAAATTATTGATTTTTGACCTTAAAATGGAAAAAAGCTTTGCCACGAAAATAATTAAAATGATTTTTGTGAGCTCCGAAGGCTGAAAGGAAATAAAGCCAAGGTCAAGCCAACGTTTGGCATGGTTAATTGTTACTCCATTCACTCTTACCAATACTAACAGTACCAGATTGATTGCATATAAAACGATATAGAACATCGATATGAAATGATAATCTATGAGGGATAGGACAATTGCGCCTATCATACCGCCAATTAATCCTGCAAGATGCCAGATTACCTCGCTTTTCGGCTGCACCTGCATGATAAGATACGCACCGATAGAGCCTAGAATCAGGACTACGATGATTAACGGTATACTATATCGCTTAAAATCATATAGTTTAAATTTGAACATCAGATTAATTCCCTATTTCTTAGTAGCCTTCAAATCCTTAATCGGAATATTGGCAAATAATGCAGGAACGGAGCCATTATTTGATTCGGATTCCATCTGAGTGATTTTGATATCCAGCCCTTCTAAGTCTATTTCAATATATTTTGATATTACGCTGATAATATCATTTTTAATTTGTTCCATGATTTCGGGAGAACATCCGGCGCGATCAGAAACTAACACCAGCTTCAACCTGTCTTTGGCGATGCTGCCGGTTCCCTTTTTCTTGAAGAAATCTGAAAAGCCCATTATGCTACCTCCCTCTATTTTCTGCGTTTTCCAAACAGTTTTTCAAATAATCCTTGCTTCTCATCTAAATTTAGGAAAGGAACCTCCTCACCAAGCAGTCTGCTGCATATATTCATATAAGCTTTGCCTGCAAGGGATTCATTGCCTACCAAGGGTTCACCCTGATTAGCCGAGATTACGATGCTTTCATCATCAGGTATGATACCGATAATATCGATGGCTAAAATCTCGCTGACATCCTCACTGGACATCATATCTCCACGCTTTACCATATCCATTCTAATTCTGTTGACAATCAGATGCGTCTGCTTCATCTCATTGGCTTCCAGCAGACCAATGATACGATCTGCATCACGAACTGCGGAAACCTCGGGTGTTGTAACGACTAAAGCTCTGTCTGCACCTGCGATGGCATTCTTGAAGCCCTGTTCGATACCTGCAGGACAATCAAGAATTATGTAATCAAATTCTTCTCTGAGTTCATCGACCAGTTTTCTCATCTGCTCAGGGGATACTGCACTTTTATCTCTGGTCTGAGCCGAAGGCAGTAAATAAAGGTTTGGATAACGCTTATCCTTGATCAAGGCATTACGGATTCGACAGGTTCCCTCAATTACATCTACAAGATTGTAAACAATCCTGTTTTCCAAACCCATGATTACATCAAGATTTCTTAGGCCTATATCTGTGTCAATCAATACAACTTTCTTTTCCAGCATTGCTAAGCCGGTACCTACATTTGCGGTGGTCGTGGTCTTACCTACACCGCCCTTGCCCGATGTTACAACGATAACTTCTCCCATGCGATACTTTTAATCCTCCTGTAATATGGTCCACAATTCTTCTTTTCAAATGGAATTAAAGTGTAAAAAGCACCGAAGGTGCTTTTCTGTTACCATAGATTACTATGCAAGCTAGCTTGCAATAGCAATCTATGGTAACAGAAAAATGTGCGAAGCACTTTTACACTTTAATCCTAAACTAATCTTAATGAAAAAACAAGAAGAACAGGTCACCACTTATTTTAAAATCTTTACCATTATTTATTTAAATTATCCCGCTTACAAACTGATATCGTTTAGAATATTTTTGTTCAGCGGTTCAATATAAATATTTCCGTCTTCCAGAAAAGCAATCTTTGCTTCCTTCATCTCCTCCTTGACAGGCTTGTCGGGAGATCTTGCGATCACATCGGCAATTCTGATCTGGGTTGGGTTCATATTCAGAGCGACGACAAAGGAATTGGTATTTCCCGTAGCTCCCGCAAAGGCATTGCCCTTCAGAGCTCCCAATACAATGATATTTCCCTTTGACACTACTCTTGCTCCATGGTTTACGTCACCGATGATGATGACGCTGGTCTCAAACTCCAGGGATGCGCCGGAACGAAGGATTCCCTTATAGAACTGGCCGGTATTATTCGTCAGCTCCATCAGCTTCTGTTCAACTGTCTTTTTATATAATTCTTCTTTGTCGGGATCATTCTCCATGACGCATACGATATGCATATCCGTGTTCTGTCCGATGATATCAAGGATTTCTCTTTGTTCATCATTACTCAGGAATCTTCCCTCAAAGGTGATAGCCATCTTGGCATTTTCGAAGAACTTGCTTGATTCCTTGAATTTCTCGGCAACAACAAGCTTTAATTCCTCGAAAGGAAGATCAGGGCTCAGAACAACAATAATACCGTATTTATTACCCTTGATAATTACAGAATTATTCATTATGGTACTCCTCCCCGATTTATTCAGGATGATATAGGAAGCTATTCGATAGCACTGCTGTTAGATGCTTCCGGAAGGGTAACATCACTTTCCAGAATCTTATCAGCTTCATCCAGTTTAAAGTATAATTTATAAATATCCTTGGAAAGCTCAGCGGCATTACTTGAGGTATAACCGTTCGGAATAACCGCTGTAATGGAAATCTCAGGATTTTCATAGGGTGCAAAGGACACAAATAACGCATTATTAGGATCAACCTTACTAATCTGAGAAGTACCGGTCTTTCCTGCAATTGTTACACCGAAATTCTGAAATAGGCCATAAACAGAGCCACCGGGTACATTTGCAACATTGTACATACCCTGCAGAACCCTGTCCCAGGTGGAGGCTTCGATATCCTTTAGCTTATGGTTCACCTTCGCATGGTTCTCTGTCTTTGTGCCATCCGTCTGAACAATCTTATCAAGTAAGGTCAGATCATAACAGGTACCATGATTCGCAAGGGTTGTTACATATCTTGAAAGCTGAACAGGGGTAAATACATTCGAGCCCTGTCCAATTGCAGAACGTACTGAATCTACAGTGGAAATCTGTGGCATTGCTTCATCCAGCTCGATACCGGAAGGTTCATTTAAACCGAACTGTGTCGCATATTTCTCTAACTTTGAGAGACCAATCTGCGGCTTAAATTGTCCTGTTCCATCGATACTTAAGCGCCAGCCCATCTCATAAAAGAAATAGTTACAGGACACTCTGAGGGCATTTGCGATATCTACAGAAGCGTGGGAGCTGGGCCAGATATGACATTTTGCTGCCGGGCTAACCTTTGTGAATTCACCTAAATCACGGATCTGTTCCGTAGGAGCCACCACACCCTCCTCCAGAGCAGCAAAGGAAGTGACCATCTTGAAGGTGGACCCGGGGGCAGTCTTTTCAGATACCGGGCGGTTACGCATCGGTCTGGAATTATCATTCATCAGCTTTGCAAAATAGGCAGCATCCACCTTATTGGCAAATTTATTATTATCATAGCTTGGATAGGTCACCAGGGCAAGTACATCACCGGTATTCACCTCCGTCACTACCAGAGAGCCGCTACAGGGTTCTAAAGCCAGCATAGCCGGGGTAATATCCAGAGATTTAATCTTCCCACGGATAAAATCATAAGCGGATATATAACCGTTGGTCAGCTTCTCAAGCTCCTCACCTTTACATTCTATCACATTTTGGTCGATTAATAAAAGACAAATTTCAGTTCCTGACAATTTATACGTAAAAATCAAATTTCTGTAGATCAGCTTTCTAAATTTGTCATCGGTACTGAGAATGTCCTTAGTGCTTGTTAAAAGCTTTTGATAAAGCTCTTCCGCACTGTAATATTCATTACCTACACCCAGCTTCGACAAATCCACCCAGTTGTTCGAAAGAGCATACTGAAGTAAAGCACTCAGGCTGATTTTATTATTTTTATAATCAGCAAGGGTCTTATCATCCTTATTCATATTCTCACTAATAAAATAATTGTCGGACAGGACGGCATAAAAACGATCAAGGTAATTTTCCATCTCGCCGGCTTTGTCGTTTGTCATGGTATTATTCATCTTAAGAAGAGAATCCAGCTGCTGGAAGACATCCTCTAAGGTATTGCTATAAAGCTTATACGTGTTCTTTTCCAGAGTCGTTGCTTTTTTATTGTCGAAATGGTTGATATCTATGACATTATTATTAATCAGAGCATTATAAACCTCATAAATCGGGATGGTAATCTCGCTCGCATTCTCTCCCTTACTACCGTAATCCATGTCCGCTACGATCTTCTCCAACAGAATTCCGGCTATCTTTTTCTCAAGAACATGATAGGAATTTCTCTGCAGGTCGCTGTCAATTGTCAGATAGATATCACTTCCGGCGATTGGTTCCTTACGGTCAATAATATCTACGACTTTACCGGAGGTATTCACACTGACAGTCTCGGTCCCCTTATCGCCGGCGAGTTCCTTCTCGTATTTCTGTTCCAGGCCGGTTTTTCCGATCACATCAGTAGAATCGTAATATTTTTCTCCGAGATTCATCTTGTCCAGCTCTTCCTGACTGATCAGTCCGGTATATCCGATGATGTTGGCAAAATAAATACTATCCTCATAGACGCGCTGTGTCTGCTGCTGTATCTGTACACCGAGCAGATCCGCTCCGCTCTCCTTTACCGATGCAACGGTAGTATCACTGACCTGGGATGCAATGGTAATCTGGGCATATTTCGGAAAATTTAAGAATAATGCGTAACGGACAGCCATGATCTTTAGGGTGTCCTCTACGGAATATTCGTCTGAGATATCAAACATATTGGTATAACCGTCACCGGTGCCGTGCTTCAAAAATTCATACACATCCTTGGCGGTGGCATCCTTCTGCTCCTGCTTCAGAGCCTTAGTATCTTCCTCCAGCACAAAGGAATAGACATTCTTCTTAAAACGCTCCAATGCACTGCCTTTGATGGTAAATTCGAAATCGTTTGTACCCTTTTGCTTGATATAAAATTCTGTATCCAGGGTATCTCCGCTTTTTTCTATGATTTGGATGAGCTTATGGATGATTTCATTCCTCTGCGCATTACTTTCGATTTTTGTGCTATCCTCCATGACGACAGAATAAGTCAATACATTGGAGGCAAGAAGCTTGCCGTAGCGGTCATAGATATTACCGCGGGTGCTTTTGATTTCTCTGGTTTTACTGTATTTTAAATCCTCATTCTGTTCTATCGTGGGTCCCTGCACGATCTGGAGCACGAAAATCCGGTTGATGATGACCCCGAAAAGGATGAGGTAAATGATGGTTATAGGAAAAAGTCTGGATTTTACCAGTCTTTTTAAATAATCCAAAAAAACATCAAGCACTTTTATCCCTCCTCATCAGTCTTGCGTTCCAAACGGTGATTGATCATATGTAACAATTTATATAACATAATTGAGACGGCTATGGTGTATATGATCTCAGGAATGATTATTCTTCTGAGATAGAATAAAAAATGAAGCCTGCCTCGTAACAAGAATTCAAATATATAATAGAAAAAGCCATAAATCAAATCACTGATACCGATGAAAATAATCGGCAAGGTGTAGTCGTCTTTTGAATATACCTTGTTGGTAAAGCCCATCAGATAACCGAGGAGCAAATATAATAAGGCATACAATCCTATGATATAGGAACCAAACATCAGATCCACCAGTAATCCGCTGAAAAAGCCCAGTACCATTCCCGTAAAGCGTCCGCGCATATAAGCGGTGGAAACCACCAGAATCAGTAATAGATTTGGCATGATATCCGCCATTTTAAAATAATGGTAGGAGGAGCTTTGAATTACAAACAATATAATAATTTCAAGTATATATACAATTAACCTCTTCACGCGATTACCTACTTTGTCTTAATCTATCAACGGTTCCTTGAGCTCGGTAATGATCAGTACTTCCTCCAGACGCTCAAAATCCACCACCGGAGTCAGATATGCCGTTTTCGTCATGTTGCTTGCATCCAGTGTGATATCACTGATATAACCGATCAGGATACCCTGAAGAAAATTTGGACTGATATGGGAGGTCACTACCTCATCTCCGTCTGCTATCCGTGCATCCTTGTTGATCAGCTCCACACGGATTTTGCCGTCATCCATGAGCTGCAGGTCTCCCTGTACGATACAGGTGTCCGAGGTTTTTAAGAACATACCGCTGACGCTGCTGTTGTCGTCGATGATGGATCTGACCACCGAATAATTATAGTGAACCTCAGTGATGATACCTGCCAGGCCATAGCCGGCCAATACATTCATATTTACCTTCAAACCATCTCTGGTCCCTTTATCTATCGTAAAAACATTATACCAGTTATTGGTGTCCTTACTTATGACACGGGCGGCAACCTTAGGATAGTCCAGATATTTCTGATCGAGGGCATAGAGCTCTCGAAGTCCGTCCAGCTCGTATTTATCCTGCAACAGGAGTTTGTTCTGGTAAGAAAGGACAGACACCTGATCCTTCAGCTCCTTATTTTCATTCAGAAGCTCATTGATGTTTCTTAAATTGTCAAGCTTGTCGGAAATATAGGTTCCTACCGAATTAATTCCGACCTGCATGGGTGTAATGACAGTGCCTACCGCTTCCTTAACCGGAGACAGCTTCTCGCCGTACCGGAAGGAAAAGAAGATCAGACCGATACATAATATCACCAGTGCTATCAGAACATGCTTCGGGTTAATATTGATTTTTGTCCTTCGTCTCATTCCATTTCTCCATATGCTTCAAATTCATTCTGCATTCTTAATTCACCAGGGTTTTCGACTTTAGAGCATCCGCCAGAGAAGCAAGCTTATGATCCTCCATAATCCTGCCCAGACCATTCACAACAGTATTTGCGGAATCAGGACAGATATTAATCTTTAAATCTGTCTCTTTATGCATCAGCTGATCCAATGCAAAGATTTTAGCGGAACCGCCTGTAATATAGATGCCACTGTCAATAATATCAGAAGAAATTTCCGGTGGTGTACGTTCCAGGATGATGCGGATGGCATCAATAATGGAAAATAAGTATTCGGATATGGATTCATAGACATCGGACGAGCTAACCTCCATTTCTGTGGGTAGACCCGTTACGACATCACGTCCGTATACCTTTACGCTTGCTGCCACACCACCATAGGCATGAGCCAGCTTCTTCTTGACATTTTCTGCAGTCTTATCACCGATGTAGAGGTTGTATTTTCTTTTTACCATGCCCTTGATGGATTCATCAAGACGATTGCCGCCTACCGGTATTAATTTGGAGAGGACAATACCGCCTAGGGAAAGAATAGAGACCTCAGTGGTATCCGCACCAATATCTACAATCATGACACCTTTGGCGGTCATGATGTCAAGTCCGGCACCTACAGCATCGGCAATGGGTTTTTCCACTATTTTAATCTTACCGACCTTAAGATTGGAGCTTGCAATCAGATCATAGAAGGACCTGCGTTCCACTTCGGTAATGTCTGTCGGAGTGGCTACGATATAGTCCGCAGCACCGATCTTCTTTGACCCTCCGATTCGGTACATGAAATGATGAAGTAAGGTCATCATATTGGCTACATCCGCAATGACTCCGTTTCTGACCGGATAACTGACATTGATGTTTGCCGGTGCCTTCTCATACATTTCAAAGGCATCGTTGCCGGAGGCAATCACATTCTTTCGGTCTGAAATTGCAATGATATTCCGTTCGTCGAGAACGATACCCTGCCCTTTCTTGTATATCTTGATGGTACTGGTTCCGAAATCTATACCGAATGTTTTTGAAGCCATAAGAAATCCTCCTGTCATAAATAAATCATTTTGATAAGTATATTGGAGGATTTTACTCCTCCCTGTCATGTTATATATATATTGATTAGTAGATTAGGAGGAGTTATCCTCCCTGTCATGATAGATAAATATTGATTAGTTAATCATATTAGATGAATGCATCAGGAGGAGCAAGCCTCCCTGATTTAGTCGTTTCTTGCCTTAGAAAAAGCCCTGTTCCTTTAAGCTGATATATCTATTATCACCAATAATAATGTGATCCATAAGCGTAATGCCGATTAAATTTCCAGCTTCTGCTATTTTCTTAGTGACTCTGATATCCTCTGAACTTGGCGAGGGATCACCGCTGGGATGGTTATGTAAAAGAATGATATTTACAGCCTCGTATTTGACAGCATGTACAAATACTTCTCTTACCGGCATGATGGAGGTATTAACCGTACCCTCGGAAATCACCAGATCCTTAAGGATTCTGTTCTTGGAATCCATCAGGATCAGAAACACCTGTTCCGTAGTTCGATGGCGCATATCCTGCATATAATAGTCCGCTACGCTTTGGGGAGCGGTGAATCGAAGGCCGTCCCTGGTGGCTTCCTTTGCCATTCTCCTGGTCAGCTCTGTCAGGCATAGCAGCTCAATCGATTTGACCCTTCCAATCCCCTTAATTCCCATCAATTCCTTCATGGTCAAATAGTTTAGCCCCTTTAAACCAGGGTAGGCAGTTGAATAATTAAGAATATTCACTGCCAGATCAATTGCTCTCTGTTTTTTTGTTCCGGTACGGATGATGACTGCAAGAAGCTCGGCATCGGATAAGGCTCCTGCCCCGTACTTCTCGCATTTTTCATAGGGACGTTCGGAAGTGGGCAATTCCTTTACTGTCAAATAGTTTTCGCTCATAAGATCCTCCTTTGATTATCTCTCTCCAAGAAATCATCTGCATTCGGATCGGGCGAAGCTTTATAATACCTTTTTATAAATAAGAACTGCTGCAGCGGCACCGATGACACTTCCGATGGTAATCTTTAAGCGTAAACCAAAGCTCACTGCGATGACACCCAGATCAAGGGTGACTATATTGTTGCTTTTGGTGTCCCCGATGGCAAAATTAATACCGTAATTCAACCAGTTCAAGGCAGAAACCTCATTAGTAAGCTGTCCGAGAAAGCTGCCTACGACGATACCGACAAGCAATATAAGAAACAAAGACCAAGCATTTTTCCCATATGTTTTTGCCATGAAAACATGTCCCCCTTATATCATTATCGATTAACATTTTATCACAAGTGGTCTGATTTGTATACTTGAAAGCGGTATGAAATTATATCTATAGTAAATAAATGCATTTCGGTAGGAATAAAAAGAAATTGGAAAATATCATAGTTCTCTATCATTCTAAAATAATCAGAACTATCTTAAAAAACACCTTTATTATTGGAGGACTTTGTCGTTCATTTGGAAGAACTGCTAATGTTCACAACGTGAATATATAATGAATTAATTCACGCTAAGGGTGCTCACTCCTTGTTCTTCAGTTATTATTTGTAATGTCTGGAAGTGTTATCATACCCGCTTCTGTCAGCTTCTGGACAGACATCATAATTCCGAATTTCGCATGATACCAGGTCAGCCCGCCCTGGAAAAACACCGTATAGGGAGGCTTGATCGGAGCATCTGCGGACAGTTCGATAGAGGAGCCCTGTATAAAGGCGCCTGCAGCCATGATTACATCACAGGTATAGCCGGGCATAGCCCAGGGTTCGGGTACAACATAGCTGTCCACCGGTGCGGCAGCCTGAATTCCCTTACAGAAGGCAATCACTCCCTCTGCTGAGCCTAAGGTGACAGCCTGAATGATGTCATAGCGGTCTTCCCTTCCGTTCGGATGGACGCCATAGCCGAGATGCTCATAAATATTTGCGGCAAAGATAGCGCCCTTTAATGCCCCCGATACTACCTGCGGCGACAGGAACAATCCTTGAAACAAAGAAGCATTGATCCCGAGGGTAGCACCAACTTCCTTACCCAGGCCGGGAGCGGTCAGACGGTAGGACGCATTCTCAACATATTCCTTTTTGCCAACGATATAACCGCCGATGGGAGCAAGTCCTCCGCCGGGGTTCTTGATCAGCGAACCAACACAGAGATCCGCACCAACTTCGGTGGGCTCCAGGGTTTCTACAAATTCTCCGTAGCAATTATCCACCATACAGATAACTTCCGGCTTGATCTCCTTGATAAATCGGATCAATTCTCCGATTCTTTCCACAGAAAGGGTCGGACGGCTAGCGTAGCCCTTGGAGCGCTGGATGGTTACAAGCTTCGTATTCGGTTTAATGGCAGCTCTGATACCCTCCCAGTCGAAGCTACCGTCACTGAGTAAATCCACCTGAGCATAGGTGATACCGAATTCCGCAAGAGATCCCTTGGTCTTTGTGATACCGATGACCCCCTCCAAAGTGTCATAGGGCTTACCTACCGGGGAGAGAAGCTCGTCTCCCGGTCTCAAATTACCGGACAATGCCACGGTAAGCGCATGGGTACCGCTGATCAGTTGTGGTCTGACCAAAGCATCCTCTGCACGAAAGACATCTGCATAGACCTGCTCCAGCGTATCCCGTCCCATATCATTATAACCATAACCCGTTGTGGCGGCAAAATGAATATCACTCAGTCGGTTCTTTTGCATAGCGGCAAGAACCTTCATCTGATTGTACTCTGCGATACGGTCAATCTCAGAGAAACGCTCCTTTAATGTATTCTCTATCTCACTGCAATACTGAACTACCTTGGAAGCAATCCCAAGGGCTTCGTATTCAGCCTGTAATTTATTCTCCAATATTACATCCTCCAAATAGTTAAATAATTTAGTCCATAGTTACTATTATCACTTATTAACACAACAGAATTTTGTTCCAGCTGTTCATGAAGGAACACAACAGAATTTTGCTAACTATTCTTGACAGAACACAACAGAATTTTGTTAGCTGTTCTTGAAGACACACAACAGTATTTTGCCTGCTCTCCTTGAAGGAACACAACAGAAATTTTTGCCAGCTGTTCTTGAGAAAAAACTTCTTTCCTGATGCCTTTATTATATGACCTTTTTCTCCCTGAGTAGGGTGAGCATATGTGACAGCAAGGACTGCTCATCAGGATACTCCTCCTTATTCAGCCAGATTACCTCTCTCTCCCGCTTGAACCAGGTGAGCTGCCGCTTGGCAAAATGCCTTGTATCTCTTTTGAGAATATCTATCGCCTCCTCAAGGCTGTATTCACCCTCTAAGTATGCCAGCAGCTCCTTATAACCAAGCCCCTTCATGGACACCAGCTCCCTTGTATAGCCCTTCGCAGCAAGTGCCTTCACTTCGTCAAGGAGGCCGTCCTTCAGCATGTGATCGACACGCTGATCAATCGTCTTGTAAAGCTCGTTTCGGTCCTTATTCAGGACAAAATAGCAGAAACGATAGGGGGAGGTCTTATTCCTCTGCTCCTTATTATGCTCGGAGATCTTATCCCCGGTCAGTCTGGCAAATTCCAAAGCCCGAATGACTCGCTTGCTGTTGTTGGGATGAATGGCAACGGCACTGTCAGGATCTGCTTTTTTCAGTAGGTCATGAAGAAATTCCGGACCATGATCCGCAAGCAGCTGCTCAAGCTCCCTTCGATAGGACTGGTCGACATCATTTTCAGTAAAATCGATATCATTTAAGACGGCCTGAATATAAAAGCCGGTACCGCCGACAAGAATAGGAAGCTTATTTCTTTCATAGATCTCCTCCATATACTTCTTGGCAAGCTGTTGGAACAGGACGACGCTGAACTCCTCCTCCGGCTCCAGCTCATTAATCAGATAATGAGGAACACCCTGCTTCTGTTCCGGGGTTATCTTCGCAGTACCGATATCCATATGCTTATAGACCTGCATGGAATCGGCAGAGATAATCTCACCGTTTACAGCCTTGGCAAGAGCGATGGATAAGGAGGTTTTGCCTACGGAGGTAGGTCCGGTAAGAATAATTAACGGTTTCTTTTTCATATACTCTCCATTTTAAAAGTCTGCTTCAAGACTTAAAGGACACGCTTGAATTTCCGCTCCAATTCATATTGACTCATCGCTACAATGACAGGTCTGCCATGCGGGCAATGATAGGGGTTCTCCAGGGTTAAAAGCTCCTTGATTAAAGCGGAAGCTTCTTCGTAAGAGAAGCTATGGTTTGCTTTTACGGCTGCTTTACAGGACAGAGAAGCCACTCTCTCCAGGATGGATCTTCCGCTTTGAGTCTGAATGGTAATCTCTTCCGCCATTTCATCAATGAATTCCAACAGAAGCTCCTTCTCGGAGATTCCATAGAGATCGGCCGGAACTGCACGGATGGAGTACTCATTTCCGCCGAAATACTCTATCTCATAGCCTAAGCTTATTAGTTCGGGCTCTCTTTTACGCAGTACCTCCTGCTCCCGGAGGGATAGGGTTAAGACAATGGGTGGCAGCAGCTGTTGTGAGGAATAGGTTTTATTCCTGGCAGCAGCCATGATCCTTTCATAAAGAACCTTCTCATGGGCAGCGTGCTGGTCGATAATATATAGCTCCTTACGATATTCCACCAGCCAGTAGGTTGAAAACAACTGACCAATAATCCGGTGTTCCTCGATTGCCTTTTTGGATAAAAAGGGCACCGAAGTTTCCGTCAATGTGCCTTCTGCGGAAGCCGGATCAGTAAATAAATCCATCTGTTTTCCGGTGGCAATGTTCTTTGAGGTAATATCTTTTGTTACAAAATCTTTTGACAGAATATCTTCTAATGGATTTTCTGCTTTCTCAGGGGATGATGCCGGAGAATTAGATACTTGTAACGCATGCTCACTGTAAGCCTCCGAGGGTGATTTTTCTGTCACAGTTGACAGAACCTTTAATGCCTCCAGACTGGCCTGTGGTGAATTATGCACGGAACCGGAAGTATGATATATAGGCTTCCCTTCCGCAACCTTACTCTGTGGCGAAGCGACGGGCTGATTATAGCCGGCAGCTGGATGGCTTGTACTATCTCTTCTATTAAGCTCCTGATCAAGGATGGATGCTCTCCGCTTTTGTTCGAAGGGCTCGGGCAATGCTTTGACCGGCTCCTTTCTGTCCTCCTGCTGGACCAAGGTTACCTTCGGAATCATCTCTTTGCCGGACAGGGCATCCCGGATTGCCTGATGGGTCGCCCGGTAGACCTCCTCTCCGTTCTTTAGCCTAATTTCCAGCTTTTGAGGATGAACATTGACATCAATCATGGAAGGATCAATTTCGAAATAAATGGAGGTAAAGGGGTATTTATGCTGCATCAGGAAGGGATGATAGGCTTCCTCAATGGCTTTTGTAATCACATTACTTTTGATATATCTGCCGTTGATAAAGTAGTTCTCAAAGTTTCTGTTACCTCGGTTTATTACCGGTTTACCGATATAACCTTTGATACGGATTCCTTCGGTCTGATGATCCACATTCAGTAGCTCTTTGGTAACGTCTCTGCCATATACCTGATACAGGATATCTTTACTGTTATTATTACCGGAGGATTGGAGCTTAACCTGATTATTCATGATGAACTTAAAGGATACATTCGGATGAGATACCATCAGACGCTCCATTAGATCGCTGATATAACCTGCCTCTGTCATAGCAGATTTCAGAAACTTCCTGCGGGCAGGGGTGTTAAAGAAGAGGTTGCGGACAAGGATAGTGGTTCCGCCGGGACTTCCGATTTCTTCAAAGACCTTCTCTTCCCCACCTTCAATGACATACCGATATCCGTTCAAAGCCGTCGGTGCCTTGGTAATCAGCTCTACCTGGGCGACAGATGCGATACTGGATAAGGCTTCACCACGGAAACCAAGACTGGTCACACTGAGCAGGTCCTCAGCAGTTCGGATTTTACTGGTGGCATGACGAAGAAATGCCAACGGAATATCCTCCTTGGCAATTCCAGAGCCGTTATCAGTGATGCGGATAAAGGTAAGACCACCCTCCTTGATCTCCGCGGTTATGGCGGTCGCTCCTGCATCCATAGCATTCTCAATCAGTTCCTTGACAACGGCACTGGGACGTTCTACGACCTCACCGGCGGCAATCTGGTTGATGGTAGCTTCATCAAGAACATGAATCAATGACATAATTTTCTCCATTCCTGTATATTTAAAACCAATGGCTACGTAAATTATAAATGATATAAAGCTGGTATCTGTGCAATGAACTGATTTGCAGATAAAATACTCACGGTTATAGCGTAAACTCTTGCTGTCCCTAGATTCTGTCCTTAATCTTCTTCTGTAGTGTATACAGCTTATTGATAGCATCTATCGGGGTAAATCTGGAAATATCAAGATCTCGCAGCTCTGCAATAATATCCTCGTTTTCAGAAGTCGAGAACAGGGAAAGCTGATTGCTGCTCTGCTTAGACTTCTTGTTACTTTTATTGCTGTCAGATTGTATCTTGATATTCTCTTCGAAATCCTCAAAGGAGAATTCCTCCTGAACAAAATCACCATTCGGTTTTACTTCTTCGGGAACGGACAAATTTCTTGTTTTCAGGGCAAGATCGTTGCCGGTCAGCTCCAGAACAATCTCAGAGGCACGCTTTAAAACACTGGTAGGAACTCCGGCAAGCTTGGCAACCTGAATACCATAGCTTTTATCAGCCCCGCCTTTGACAATCTTACGCAGGAATACGATATCTTCTCCCTGCTCCTTGACGGCGATACAATAATTATTGACACCCTCCAGACGTCCTTCCAGTTCGGTAAGCTCATGGTAATGGGTCGCAAATAAGGTCTTGGCACCCAGAAGCTGACTGTTGGTGATATGCTCCACCACCGCCCAGGCAATGCTTAACCCGTCAAAGGTCGAGGTTCCTCGGCCGATTTCGTCCAGAATCAACAGACTATTTTTCGTTGCATTCCTTAATATATTGGCAACCTCGGTCATCTCCACCATGAAAGTACTCTGTCCACTGGCAAGATCATCGGAGGCTCCGACTCTGGTGAAAATTCGATCTACGATACTGATCTGCGCCGAGGCTGCGGGAACAAAGCTTCCGATCTGTGCCATCAGCACAATCAGGGCAGTTTGCCGCATATAAGTGGATTTTCCGGCCATATTCGGTCCGGTGATGATAGATATACGGTTTTGCTTATTGTCCAGTAAGGTATCATTTGCAACAAACATATCATGGGAAATCATACGCTCTACCACTGGATGTCTGCCATTTTTAATATGGATGGAACCGTTGGTATTCATCTCAGGGCGGACATAGTTATTTTGCTCCGCAACCAGTGCTAAGGAGGCAAATACATCGATTTTAGCAACTGCCTTGGCAGTCTGTTGAATCCTTTTAACCTCTACCGCTATCTGATCCCTTACCTCGCAGAATAAATCATATTCCAGCGAAAACAGCTTGTCCTCCGCACCCAGGATGATATCCTCGAGTTCCTTAAGTTCCGGGGTGGTATAGCGCTCAGCATTGGCCAGTGTCTGCTTCCTGATCCAGTTAGCAGGTACCAGACCCGCATAGGAATTGGTAACCTCCAGATAATAACCGAAGACACGGTTATAGCGTATCCTTAAGTTCTTGATGCCTGTTGCTTCACGTTCCTTTGTCTCGAGATCCATGAGCCAGTCCTTGCCTTCGGTCTTGGCTTTTCTGAGACGATCCACCTCTTCATGATAACCTTCCTTAATGATGCCGCCCTCTTTTAAGTTGATTGGCGGTTCTTCTGCAATCGAAGTCTGTATCAGTGCATTTATGTCCTCCAGAGTATCCAGCTGCCCATATACCTCCTTTAACAGCTCACAATCAAAGCTCTGCAGCAGAAACTTAATATGAGGAAGCATGGACAGGGAAGAAGTGAAAGCTATTAAGTCCCTTGGGTTTGCACTTTTATAACTGATTTTACTCATCAGACGTTCCAGATCGTAAATAGGATTTAGGTATTCCCTGATTTCTTCTCTGGATATCATATTTTCCTTTAACTCGGTTACGGCTTCCAGCCTCTGATTAATCATCTCAAAATCAATCAAAGGCTGTTCCATATAGCTTCGAAGAAGTCTTGCTCCCATAGCTGTTTTGGTTTTGTCCAGAACCCATAATAACGAGCCCTTTTTCGCCTTCTCGCGAATGGTCTCCGTCAACTCCAGATTACGAACCGTAGAGCTATCCAACAGCATATATTTCTCATAGGTATAAGGTGTAAGCTGTGTGATATGGGAAAGGTAGCTTTTCTGTGTTTCCATCAAAAACTGCATGATACAGCCTGCCGCAATCACACCGATGGTGTAATCCTTTAATCCGAGTCCATCGAGTGTAGCAACATGAAAATGCTCCTTTAAAGCCCTAACGCATAACTCATCATCAAAATACCAGGGCTCCAGCGGAGATAAGGTAACATTATTATAATTCTTCAGCGCATCGATATTGACACCGGAAACAAAGAAGGTGTCGTTACAGATGATTTCTGAGGGAGACCATTTGAAGATTTCGTCCATCAGCTTACGTTCAGTGTCAACCTCGGTGACATAATAATCCCCGGTGGTTACATCAACGATAGAGATACCGTAAGCATTGGTGGTATGTATTACAGCCATGAGATAATTGTTCTTGGTTTCATCCAAGACCTGTGTATTGATATTCGTACCCGGAGTAACAATTCGGACTACTTCTCTTTTCACCAGACCCTTGGCCAGCTTCGGATCCTCTACCTGCTCGCAGATCGCAACCCTGTAGCCGCGGCTGACAAGCTTGCTGAGATAACTTTCTGCCGCATGATAGGGAATACCGCACATGGGAGCACGTTCCTCCTGACCGATATTTTTCCCGGTTAATGCAATCTCTAATTCTTTGGAGCAGACATGTGCATCCTCAAAAAACATTTCATAAAAATCACCCAGCCGGTAGAATAAAATACAGTCTTTATATTGTTCCTTGATCTCTAGGTATTGCTGCATCAAAGGAGTTAATTGAGTCATGGTGAACAAATCCTTTCCTTCGTAATAAACTAAAAAACCATTACAATTATATCATAATGATAACCGATTGCAATGGTTTTGGCGTTTTATGTTGGTACGTCTGCCGGATGAGCATCAGGCTGATCATCTGCCAAATTCTCGCCGTCTGCTGCGGTTGTAGCAAGGATATCACAGCGTTCGTTCATGGGGTGACCGTTGTGTCCCTTCACCCACTCGTAGGTAACCTGGTGGGGTTCCATGGCTTTTAAAAGGCGCTTCCATAAGTCAATATTCTTCACTGGTTCATTCTTTCCTCTTGTCCAGCCCTTTTGAATCCAGCTCTCCAGCCAATGCTCATTAAAGGCCTTCACAAGGTATTGAGAATCGGAATAAAGCACGACCTGGCAGGGCTTCGTCAAAGCTTCCAGACCGGCAATTGCAGCCATAAGCTCCATCCGATTGTTGGTTGTTTTTTTAAAACCTGCACTGTATTCTCTTTCATGAACAGTACCCTTACCATCCACATAGACCACGATGGCACCATAGCCCCCCGGTCCTTCCGGATTCCCCCGCGCCGAACCATCCGTATAAATCGTCACCTTCATAATAAAACTCCAATCTCATATAAAATAGCGATCTTTCGTCTTTTTGTTAAACCCTATAAACCCATATCAAGAGATATATAACTATTCGAAACCAGCTTTGAAAAACAACAATAACAATTTGCCCTTATCATAATAACTTTGCTAAAATATCTAAAAAGATCACAAAGAATAAGAAACGGATTGTATTAATTTAATAGTAACCAGGTACGATGGCAGATCTAATCTTTTTGAATGACTTTATAACTTTTTCTGGTAATACTTGCTTTCCTATCAGAGTGATAATTCCGGAAATCGTCCATGGAGGGACGATTTAGGAGTGGGTGACATGGATGTCGCTCCACTCCGACGGAATGCTTAAAACTAAGATAGGAAAGCTTAGTATTACCAAAAAGTTATAATTGGAAAGAAAAAAGATTAGATCTGTCATCGTACCGTTCCTAGAATGTATCTAGAATCACATCTCTTTCCACTCACCGGTTGTCAAAAACTCCTGTGCAGCCTGCTCTGCTCCTTCGGTGATCTCAGACGGATAACCCAACATATCGAGTAAGCGAATGGCATTCTTAGAAATTGCCTTTCCCTGATACAACAAATAATCAAAAATAATCTGATGATCCTCGATCCTTTCCTGGAAATGATAGTTGGAATAAGAGGACTCCAGGATGTGAGTAAGCTCGATATCATGAGTGGCTGCAAAAACCAAAGTATTCTTGGAAGCCAGGGAGGAAAGAATTCTTGAGGAGGCAGCAATACGTTCCAGTGTATTCGTTCCCCGAAGCACTTCATCTATGAAACAAAGAGTTGGGATTTCGTCATTTACACTGTCTAAAATCCTCTTCAAGGATTTGATCTCCACGATATAATAGCTTTCACTGCTAAAGATATTATCCCTGAGGGCCATGGAGGAATAAATCTGGAAATAGCTTGCCTGATAGCTCTTTGCTGTAGCGGTATGAATCGTCTGGGATAAAATTGCATTGACTGCCAGTGTCTTAATAAAGGTGGACTTACCGGAAGCATTGGAACCTGTGATCAGAACCGATTGCTGCTCTGTAATTGAATTGGGAACAGGCTCCTCCAAAAGCGGATGATACAACTCTGTCACAGATATCATAGGCTTCCCAGACCTTGTAAGCTCAGGTTCACAGTAATAATAAATCAGATTGCGGAAGGAGGCAGCCGCCATCATACTGTCGAGATAGCCGACTGTCTCATAAATACTGTTCAACTCTGCCCGGTTCTTTTTAAAGAAGTCAAGCATGGAATTAAATTTAATAATATCAAGATGAAAAAGCATACGGATATTATCAAGAATTATTTCAAGAATATCACCGCTTCCACTCTTGGGGGTCAGTAAAAACCCTCCTCTTTGGATCTTTCCGAAGTGCTTTATGTCCTTCTTCAATCTGTCAGTATAGAGACTGATCTCCGGGAGCTCCATACGGATCAATGCCTTGGTACTGTCAAGTAACCGAAAGATATAAGAAAAAACCAAAAGATATTTTTCGATTTTCGCTTTGCAAGAATAGTAATGAAAGATATTTATGATAAAAAAGGCCAGCGTACACAATCCACCCAAACCCGGAATTACAAAGATCAAACCAATGGATACCAACAGAGCTAAATCCAGAAGATAATGAATCAGATTGCTTTCTGTCTTCTGTGCGGCGAGACGATTGATATATTCATACACAGAGATATGCGTTATCTTGCCGACCTTACGAAGTCCGGCTTGCAGCCGAAGTCTCTCTGTTTCCATATCATTGAAATATTTCATCAGCCGGCTGCGCTCTTTTAATTCTACTTCATCAAAGCAAGGCTTACGAAGTAATGCATAGAGATATTCTTCTCCTATAGAGGACTGAGTATTATTCATCTCCATATAGATTTCATCCATGTCAAGATCATTCCAGGTAATATCATCCACGTCAAGTCGGTGGTCCTGCTTGGATTGATAAAATAATTTGATGGAGTCCATCTTTTCGGAAGTATATTCTTCCTTTGGTGTTTCTCCCCATTCCCTTTTCAGCCTTTCCTTTTGCAGCCTTCTGTCTTTTAATTCCGTCAGCCTGCTCCAGAGGACAATGGCAAGTACGATACCGATAATAACTATAAAATACTGCATCAGTGAATTCTCCCATTCGGATATTTAATATCATGAGGATCTATGATTGATATCCTCATGAGGGCTATTATAGCTTTCGTTACAAATGAAGTCAATTCCGACAGAATTAATTTTCGATTAGAAAGAAAAATTACATATGATATTCAAAAATGGTTGGACCTCGGTCCAACCATTTTTATAAGATTAATTACTTTTATCGACAAGATTTATTAATATATTACAAAATAATGAATTCCTATTCGGAGATATATCTTGCGCATTTTACAGGTGTTCTATACCTCATATTACTGATCTTAATTCCATCTCTTCTATTGCTTGCATGGATAACCTGACCGTTACCGATATACATAGCAACATGATTGATATAGGAGGAGCTGCCATAGAATACCAAGTCGCCGGGTTTTAAGTTGTTGGTCGAAATTGTGGTTCCGCCTCTAGCCTGGCTTCTGGAGTCACGAGGTATATAGATACCCATTTTTCTGTAGAGTGCCTGAACATAACCGGAACAGTCCACTCCTACACCGAGAGTAGTACCTCCCCATACATATCTGTCCCCTAAATAATTCTTGGCGAGATTAATTAAATTAACACGTACAGAGGATACGCCGGTGCCATACTGTAACTCTTCGATTGTTACTGCCTTGGATAATTCAAAGGATAAATCAACATATTCCTTTGCAACATAAGCAACGGTACCATCAGCGGAATCTTCGGAGTCAAGGCTTACTTTAACCCACTTTCCATGCGCTTCATCATCGGTAAATACCTTAGAATCAAGTACGATTAACTCTTCACCCTTGGCTACCTGGTCAATCAGCGGTGCATCAGTAGAAGGAAGTGTTCTTACATTCAACCCGCTAGTATTGGCAGTAGCCACATAACTGCCGACCTTTTTAGCAAGCTGGGTTGCTTCTGATCCGGTGATTAGAAATTCACTCTTAACATAACCGGTAACTTTACCGGACTTGATCTTGGTCCAGCCATCCTTGCTTCCCTCAAGAATCTCACAGCCTCCGTCCTTCGGAAGCTTTCCGAGAAGCTTTTCATTTTCACCGGGGCCTGAGCGAACCATTAAATTCGTATCTACATTAGCGATACCTATATTGGTAAAGCCGGGAATGGGTATCTCATAGGTTGATAAACTGGATATGGTTGATCCGTCACTTTGCGTGGTGGATGGAATTTTATCGAAAGTAAAACCAGCTACAGCTTCCTCATAAGCCATTGCTGTCTTTGGAGTGGCAGTGAGTATTAATGTTCCCGTGACACATACCAAGGAAAATCTAAGGAGCTTCCTAACCATTATTACATATCCTCCATTTTTCTTGTTCTATTCGGCGAATTATTAAGTCATCACATCATGCAATCAGTATGTAAATCAAATTGTTAACTTAATTATTACACAAATGTTAAATATGTTACGTGTGTATTATATCAAAGGCTATTAATTTTGTCAACTATGTGTCAGCTTTATTTTAAATTTTAGTCATTATCTACAAATCATGAAAAAAGTGCCTTATATATGGGACCTTCTACCTATACTCTCAGCCGTTGGAATAGTACGTTTTCATAGATTTGTAATGAATTGATTTCTTATCTATAAGATAATAAAAAAGAGATAAACTTGTGCAATATGACAAGTCTATCTCCCTTATCAATGTTCTTATTATAACATAGGTATAGCCTATATGATGATGCAGACAAGTCCGCCATTGCTGTCGTTGATAATCTTCTGCATCGTTTCCTGAAGCTTTAGCTGGCTTTCGTCAGTCAGCTTATTGATCTTTGTATTGATACCGTCATCTACGAGCTGCCGGATGGTCTTTCCGAAGATATTCGTCTCCCAGATACCCTCCGGATTATCCTTTGCGTTTGTATTGATATAATTAATCAGGTCCCTCGCTTGATCCTCGGAGCCCACAATCGGTGCTACCTCGGTTAAAATGTCTGCCTTAATCATGTGGATGGACGGAGCCGTAGCCTTAATTTTGACGCCGAACTTATTGCCATGCTTCATAATTTCCGGTTCTTCAATTCTGACTTCATTTTTCAGAGGAGCCACGATACCATAACCCTTCTGTCTCACCTCATTGGCAGCTGTAGATACCTTCTCGTATTCTGCTTTTCTGGCAGCCAGATCCTTCAGGGTAGAAATAAGCTGGTACTCACCACTGATCGGCACACCGATCAGGTCGCTTAATATCTGATAATAATACATATCATCAAATTCAACATTGATGCTGACGGTTCCGTCCTGCATATTAACCTTATCCAGCTTAAAACGCTTTACATAGTTACTGCTGGTATCAAAATTTGCCATTCGGGCATCCTTGACCTGGGATACCTTCTGGAATAACTCCTTGACGGAAGCAATTAAGTCTGTCTTCAGCCAATGATTCTGAGGAAGCATCTCAGCCCATTTCGGCATGTAGAAATCAAGCTCGGTCACCGGGAAGACAGAAAGAATATTCTCCATAATCCTGGTGATGTCTTCCTTACGAAGTTGCTCTGCATTCACCGGCATGACGGGTACATTATATTCCTCCTGCATCTCTTCCGCTATTTTTAAAGTCTCATTGGAATAGGGCTTATTCGTATTCAGAAGAACGATGAAGGGCTTTCCGAGATGCTTTAGTTCATTGATGGTGCGTTCTTCCGGAAAACGATAATTCGTCCGAGGGATATCACCAAAGCTTCCATCTGTAGTAACGACAATGCCGATTGTGGAATGATCATTGATTACCTTCCGGGTTCCGATTTCAGCCGCCTGGGTAAAAGGGATTTCCTGCTCAAACCAGGGTGTATGTACCATGCGCTCATGCTGGTTTTCAATATGTCCGGAGGCTCCGTCCACCATATATCCTACACAATCGATCAACCGAATTTTCACCTTCGTCTCGTCATTGAAGGTAATCGTGGCAGCTTCCTTCGGGATGAATTTTGGCTCTGTCGTCATAATTGTCTTGCCAGCAGCCGCCTGAGGCAATTCATCAATAGCCCGCTCTTTGCTATGGACATCCTCTATACCCGGTATTACCAAGAGATCCATGAATCTCTTAATAAAGGTAGACTTCCCTGTTCTGACCGGCCCTACCACACCGATGTATATTTCACCGCCTGTCCTAGCCTGGATATCATTATAAACATCGTACTGCCCTAACATATGCCAACCCTCCTTATGGTTATAGTTAAAGATATGCAGGGAATACATATAGTATGATTCCATCAAACGGGAAAGAGAAGCTTAATCAATATTAATTCAGAAAAAAGAATTAATTTTAAAAATAACAAAACACAGCTGGTTCAAAATGTAAAAAGCAGTTTAAGTCAGAATAAAAGGAATCCCATCATGCGCTGTTTGAAATCCAGCGTGTGAGGGATTCCTATTGTTCTGACCTCTGCTGTCAGTGTATATTCCTATAGATAAATTTTAAGTTACCATTCCAAGGATTTGTATTCCTTTCGTTTGTCTCTTCCCAGAAGATCATAGAGCGCATCATTTGCTGATTTGTTTTCGAAAAGGACAAGATTAATCTGCTCCACAATCGGCATCTCAACGTTATTTTGTTGTGCCATATGAAGTGCTGCTTTCGCGGAATTAATTCCTTCCACTACCTGACCAACCTGCTGCTTTGCCTCTTCCATGGTTTTTCCCTGCCCCATCAGGTAGCCTGCATTCCAGTTACGACTATGCTTGCTGTTGCAGGTTACGAACAGATCACCGAAGCCGGACAGTCCGGAGAAGGTCTCCATCTTTCCGCCAAGCTTAACACCTAAACGGCTGATCTCTACCATACCCCTGGTCATCAGAGCAGCCTTGGTGTTATCACCGAGACCGAGTCCATCTACGATACCTGCGGCCAAGGCGATGACATTTTTCAGAGATCCGCCCAGCTCGATGCCGATGATATCGGGGCTGGTATAGACGCGGAACACATCCGTCATAAAGACATCCTGTATGAAACGCGCGGTTTCCTTCGTTTTAGCTCCCACAACGATGGTGGTAGGCACACCGCGGCTGACTTCTTCTGCATGGCTGGGACCGGACAGGACCGCAACATCAGCCTGAGGCATCTCCTCACTGATCACTTCAGAAAGGGTACGCAGAGTGACGTCTTCAATTCCCTTAGATACATTTACTATTATCTGCCCTTCTTTGATATAGGGGCTTGCAAGCTTAGCTGTGGAACGGATATAAGGGGAAGCAACAGCCATAACGAGCAGATCCTTACCGCTGCAAGCCTCTTCCAGATTCATAGTTACCTTTACTTCTGCGGGAAGCTTGGCTCCCGGAAGATTCTTTATCTCATTGCGATGCTCTGAAAGCATACGGGCTTCATTTTCAATAATTGTCCAGATGGTTACCTCATGTCCGTTATTCTTTAACAGAATGGCAAGGGCTGTGCCCCAGGTTCCTGCACCCAATACACTAATATTACTCATAAGCTCCTCCTTTATGCTATTGCTTCTCTACTTTGACACGCTGACCTATCTTGTTCTCAGTTCCGGCGAGCAGACGCTTAATATTGGATTGATGTCTGATAAATGCCAGTACGGTAAATGCAAAAGCTACGAGCAGCATATGTATGTTGCCGGGAAAACGGATGGCAACCCAGATCGGAAACAGGATGGCGATTGCCAGAGATCCTACAGAAACATACTTTGTGATCAGTATTGACAGTACAAAGATCGGAAGACCGATTGGAATAATCAGCGGGTCAATGGTAGCCATGGCACCTCCGGTGGCTGCCATACCCTTTCCCCCCTTGAATTTCAGCCAGAAGGGATAGTTGTGGCCGATTACTACACCGAGACCGGTATAGATGGCAAGCAAATCCAGTGCTGCATCTCCACCGAAGAACACAAGCTTCACGAGCAGAATTGCTGCAACAGCCTTAATGCAATCACCGGCTAGAGTGAATGCGGCAGCCTTTGCACCCATAGTACGAAGCGTATTCGTCGCACCGACATTACCGCTTCCGTACTTGCGGATATCTACTTTATTGATTTTGCCTACAAAAAATCCTGTCGAAAAACATCCAAATAAATATCCAAAAATCAAACAAAATATGATTTTAAGAATCATTTATCGTTCTCCTTTCGCTCTCTGATGATAAACTTTAATGAAGTTCCGCCGAAGCCGAAGGCTTCGCGAATCTTATTCTCGATGTATCTGGTGTAGGAATAATGCATTAATTCCTTATCATTTACAAAGATGACAAAGGTCGGAGGCTTTACAGATACCTGCGTGATATAATAAAGCTTCAGGCGTTTGCCCTTATCCGACGGCGGCTGCTGTAAAGACACAGCTTCCATCAATATTTCATTCAGGACACCGGTTGCGATGCGGAGATTCTGATTCTGTATTACGATTTCAATCAATTCAAAAAGCTTATGCAGTCTCTGCCCTGTCTCAGCGGAAATAAAGAGAATTTCTGCATAGGGCATAAAGGAAAGGACTTCCTTGATGTCTACCGTATATTCCTTCACGGTTTTATTGTTTTTCTCGATTAAATCCCATTTATTCACGGCAATGATCATACCTTTACCGCGGTCATGAGCGATGCCTGCAATCTTCGCATCCTGCTCGGTGACACCTTCTTCAGCGTCGATGACAAGAACCACCACATCGGCACGCTCAACGGCAGATACGGTACGGATGATGCTGAAACGCTCCAGCTCCTCCTTAATCTTACTCTTTCTGCGAAGTCCGGCGGTGTCGATCAGAATATAATCCTTTCCGTTGCGGCGGATCGGGGTGTCGATCGCATCGCGAGTGGTACCTGCGATATTGGATACAATCACACGGTTCTCTCCCACCAGCTTGTTCACGATAGAGGATTTACCGACATTCGGTTTACCGACGATAGCAATTCTGGGGCGTTCATCCTCTGCTTCCTCAGTGTTACCGGTTTTAAAATGCTTGACTACCTCATCCAGCATATCACCAAAGCCTAATTTTCCCGATGCAGAAACCGGGTAGGGTTCGCCGATGCCCAGATTATAGAATTCATAAACATCGGGCATAAACTTCTCAAAATTATCAACCTTATTCACGACCAGGACAACGGGCTTTGTCGAACGGCGCAGCAGATCTGCCACCTTAAAATCAGCATCCACCAGTCCTTGTCTGACATCTACTAAAAAAATGATCACATCCGCGGTATCGATAGCAATCTGTGCCTGTTGTCTCATATAGGACAGCATCTCATCCTTGCTGTCGGGTTCGATACCCCCGGTATCTATCATGGTAAATTGTGAATTAAGCCATGTGACCTCTGCATAAATGCGGTCCCTTGTTACTCCCGGGAAATCCTTCACGATGGAAATCCTTTCCCCTGCCAGGGAATTGAATAAGGTTGACTTACCCACATTCGGCCTGCCTACGATGGCGACGATTGGTCTGCTCATATCTTACCTGTGCCTTTCTTAATTTCTGTACTTTTATTAAATTCCTGTGAAATAAAAGCGGTAAATGCTACGCATATTTTTATAATATCGTATGTGTTGCTATTGTAAGCGAGCTTATATAGCAATATACGAGGTTCAAAAAAGCACCTTCGGTGCTTTTTGCTGCCTTTACCTATTGTCACCAGAAATCTCTCAAATTCTTTTTACATAATAATGTTATCAATGAATGACTTTCCATCTGATTGTACAATACGTATTTTGGTTTGTAAAGCATTTTCCATGCCCTCTACTGTAACATCATCCAGTAATACATACTCTTCGCTTCGCAGCATGACATCGGGGATCAGCAAGCTTTCTCCAAGGGTTATATTCTTTAACTGGTTGATGATATCTCCACCTGTGATGAGGCCGGCCACAGTGATTTCTTTGCCGAAGTAATCATTGATGATGGTATGGACAGTAACCTTCACCTCCGGAAATTTATCCTTCAGCTTATCGCAAAGCTGCCTGATATATGGAGCAGCCAGGACACCTGTCGCGATAGAGAGGTTTCTTACTCTGTCATCTCCGATTAACTCCTCGTAGTATTCACTAAATTCCTCCTGAAGGGACCTGATTAAGCCGACTCCGTTTTCAATCTGGGGATAGCCTTCATAGGAAGCTGCATCTGGAATTGGGAGTCCCGCTTTGATATACCATTCGTCACTGGCATAGATAAAGCGGGTCTGATAATGAGTCAGGAATATGTTCTGCCAGCGATGGATGATATCCAGCACCTCCAGGGAATCCTCCTTCGTGAAGGGTGTCAGCTCCTCGAGCCCTTTCCGAAACTTTGTCAGTCCGACTGGCACGACAGAGACACTCTGTAACTCCGGCAGATAAGCTGAAAGGTCATGGATGGTCTTTTCCAGCTCTTCCCCATCATTCCAGCCCTTACAAAGGACAATCTGACCGTTCATGATGATTCCGCCGTCCTTGAGGCGTTTGATCTTCTGCAGGGAGCTTCCTGCAAAGCGGTTATGAAGCATCCGGCAACGTAGCTCTTCATTGGTCGTATGAATGGAAATGTTGATCGGAGAAAGCTTATAGAAAAGGATTCTGTCTATTTCCGCATCACTCATATTGGTCAGTGTAATATAGTTGCCCTGCAAAAAGGAAAGTCTTGCATCATCATCTTTAAAATATAAGGTTTCACGCATTCCTGGAGGCATCTGATCAATGAAACAGAAAATACATTTATTGCGGCAGGAACGATATTCGTCCATCAGACCCTCTTCAAAGGTAATACCCAGATCCTCATCAAAATCCTTCTCGATATCGAGCTCCCACTCCTCGCCATCCGGTTTTTTCACCAGGACGGTCAGTTCCTCCTCCTTAATCAGATAATGGTAATCTAGAACATCATGAATGGGGGTACCGTTAATGGAAATCAGCTCATCACCCGGAGAAAGCTCCAGCTCCTCGGCGATGCTGCCTATTTCTATCTCTTTTATAATGTGTGCTTTTTTCTTCATGGTCATACACCGGTTCCTTTTCGTACATAACTAACGTTTATTTGTAAGGGAGTTAAGCATTATTCACACAATGACAGGAAGGCTGCCAGAGTGCCGCGTTTTCCCTGGGTTCTTCGATGAGAGAATAACAGCTCCGGATGGCAGCTGGTACAAACTCCGCTGATATGTATATTGGAAGCACTTAGTCCCGCACTAAGCAAGACTGCTTGATTGGCACTCCATAAATCACATAGATATTTCTTTCTTGGTGGTAATTCAGTCTCTGCTATCGTAGTTTGCTTGGCAGAACTTTCGAGGGGAAATAGAATCTCGCCCTGTTGCTGAGGGAAAGCCTTTTCAAATTCCACTGCCACCTCTTCCCCGATTTCAAAGCATTGTCTGCATATGGATGGACCGATTACTGCTATGATATCCTCCGGTCTGCTATCATATGCATTTTTCATCTCTTCTACCGTAAGCCTACCGATACCTGCCACGGTGCCTCTCCAGCCGGAATGCGTGAGCCCGATGGCTTTTTTTACAGGATCGACAAAGTAAAGCGGGACACAGTCTGCATATTTGGTTACCAGTGTGATATTCGGTCGATCCGTGATCAATCCGTCGATTTCATCATAATCCCTCGGACGGAACAAGCCTTTACCGCAGTCCGCTTCCGTCACCCTGCGAATATTCGTCTTATGCACCTGCTTTGAGATGACCATGGAACGAACCTCAACTCCTATGGCTTTTGCTATTCTTGTATAATTCTCCTGCACATTTTCTGCGGTATCCTGATCAGGACCGGAATCACTGCCAAAATTCATCGACGCAAGCACACCGCTGCTTACCCCGCCAAGTCTGGTAGAAAAGCCGTGCTTAAGAAAAGGAAATTGCGCAAGTACGGGAAAGGATAAATAAGGTATACCTGCCTTCTGTTCTAAATACGCTTCTGTGGTATTCTTAAATGTCATAATATCCGTCCTTCCGTTTATATTCCGTCAAAGGCGTTCTTAATCAGAGAAAGTTCTTCTCCAAGAATTACAACAGCATCAAATCTGCAGGGTGTATCCTGCGGAATATGGTGCAGCAGCATGTAGAATTGTGCAGTTCTGGTGATTTTAAGTATCTTAGTGGGGGTGATTGCCTCCGCCGGAAAGCCTTTCGCGGAGGAGGTTCTGTATTTTACTTCAATAAAACAAAGATAGTCCCCGTCTTTGGCGATGAGGTCAATTTCTCCTATCTTACAGCGATAATTCTTCTCCAGAAGAACATAACCCTGCCTTGTTAAGAATGTGGCAGCGTCCTGCTCCCGCCGTGTACCAACCGCCCGGTTATTCATAGCTTAGAACCAACCTTACTTTTGATTTTATCCATCTTATCTACAAACACAAGGATCTCTGCAACCACATCATATAATTCAGGGGGAATCATATCACCGATTTCAAGCTTTGACAGAGTCTCGGCAAGCTTAGCATCCTGATGCAACGGAATATCTGCTTCCTTTGCTTTTTCAATGATTTTCTCCGCAAGGTAACCGCGTCCTGAGGCAATGACCTTGGGAGCTTCTTCATTTGGCTCATAAGAAAGAGCCACCGCTGTTTTTGGCTTTTGAAGCTTGTTCGGTTTCTCCATGAAATACTCCTTTCATCGAATGAAAAGACAAGTATCGCAACATAATTGTTCAATTATTCTGTAAAGCTAAGTTATTCTGATATATCACATTAGGCTTCAATAAAATTCTTTACAAAGCTCCTGCGATGAATCGGAGTCAGACCGGACGCTTTTATGGCTTCGATGTGCTTTGCCGAGCCATAGCCTTTGTTCCCGGCAAAATCGTATTGCGGAAAAATCTTATCATAAGCGACCATCATTCTATCCCTGGTTACCTTCGCCACAATGCTAGCCGCAGCAATTGAAATGCTTTTCGCATCACCCTTGATGATGGGAACCTGTTTGATTGAGACTTCAGGTATCGTGACAGCATCATTCAAAAGAATATCTGGCTTTACGGAAAGATTGCCAATGGCTTTGCGCATAGCTTCATAGGTTGCCTGTAGGATATTGATCTCGTCAATACGGTTCGGGGGGACACTTCCGATTCCGAAGGCAATCGCCTTTTCGATGATTTCATCATAAAGCTCTTCTCTTTTTTTTTCGGATAATTGCTTCGAATCATTGATATATAAAATATTACAATCCTTTGGAAGAATGACGGCGCAGGCAATTACCGGTCCTGCAAGAGGACCACGCCCCACTTCGTCGATACCACAGATGTATTCATAATCCTGATATTTATTCTCATATTGTCTCATCACAGCAAGACGTTCAAGCTCCTTCGCGAGGGACTCTGTCTTGCTTCTGTACTGGTTACAGATGGTGATCACACCGCTTCGGTCATCCTCCCGATACTTTTCCAGCAGAGAAGGTAGTTCCGAGGGGGAAGCCTGCATGAATTCCAATTTGATTAAAGCTATCTTTTTCGGTGCAGCTTGATTCATTTCATCCTTTGACATAGGTTATCATCCTTATATTAAGTTCTCGTATACGGTTTAATATTGTTTGATTATTATTCTGTAACAGAGGTCTGTTTTGCTGGCTTCTCTGCTAGCTTTTTGACAGACTCCACTGCTTTGGCTGATTCCTCCGGCAATTCCAGGGTGATGTTGCCAAGCTTCAGGCTTCTGAAATCGTCAAGTAACATCAAAGCGGCCCGGTCTATATCAGGTTCTCCGCCCTTTAGAAGGCAGGATCTCTTGACTGCAATCTGTTCCAGCACTGTGGCTGCTGATTTTAAATCCTTAATCTCCTCGGGAAGTTCGATACCGTAACGCTCAGTCAGTACCTCGGGATAGTGCCCCTGTAAAAGTAAGATCAGCTCCTGTGACAGCTCGGTAGTATGAAGGATGGTATCGTTTATTGAGCCGATCAGGGCGAGCTTCATACCGACAGATTGATCCTCAAACTTCGGCCAGAGAATACCCGGGGTATCCATCAGCTCAACAAGCTTACTCAGACGAATCCATTGCTTTCCTTTGGTCACACCGGGTTTATTACCGGTTTTTGTGGTTGCCCTTCCGACAAAGCTGTTGATGAAGGTAGATTTTCCTACATTCGGAATACCGACAATCATAGCACGTACAGGACGATTTAAAATTCCTCGTTTCCGATCTCGTTCAATTTTAGCCTGGCAGGCTTTATGAACGATATCCTGTACTCCTCTGACACCGGTTCCGCTCTTGGAATTAACCAGAGCTACAAAGTATCCCTTTGTCTCAAAATATTCCTTCCAGGCCTGGTTATACTTAGGGTCTGCCATATCAGATTTATTCAGTAAAATGACTCTTGATTTATTGCCGGCCAAAGCATTGATGTCTGGATTTGTACTGGAATGAGGTATTCTGGCGTCCACCAGCTCGATTACCACATCAATCAGCTTCATATCCTCCTGCATGGTACGCTTTGCCTTGGCCATATGGCCGGGATACCATTGATACTGCATAGTAACTCTCCAATCTATTCTTTGCTGCCTTCCTTCGCCAGATTCAATTTGCTGACAAAATTAAAGGGTTTCATACGTAGAAAAGCTTTTCCGATGATATCATCCCTGCGTATCATGCCGACACTGGCAAATCGGCTGTCCTCACTGTTATTGCGATTATCTCCAAGAACGAAATACTCATTCTCCTCCAACGTTATTTCCTCATCGGCCAAGCCGTAATTAGCCATTGCCTCCACGTTAACAGCCTCATCAAGCAGCTCCCCATTAATATAGATGACACCATCCTTGACCACAAGCTTTTCTCCGGGCATTGCTATGATACGTTTGATATCATAATAACTGTGCTCCTTGCCTTTTTGTTGAAATACGATGACATCAAACCGCTTCGGATCACCAAAGCGATAGGAAAATTTATTGATAATAATCTGGTCGCCGTCCTTTAAGGTATCCTCCATGGAGATGCCTACCATGTCCGTCCGTTCCAGAGCATAATATACGATAAAATAAGCTAGAAATATTACTGCTGCGATTTCTGCAGCCCAGATGAAGACCTCGATAAAGATTTTCATCAACAAAGGTTTTTTACTTTCCTTCTCAAAATCAAAATCCATAGGAATACCCGAGCCTTTCCTGTAATCAATCTGAAGCGATTTCTATACATCAAACAGCTTCCTATAATAAACTGGCTGATTATGTTAAAAAAGGGACAATCCTTAAGCATTGTCCCTTAGTTGTACTTATCTGATTGACTCTTTTACCTTAGCCTTCTTACCAACTCTGCCGCGTAAGTAGAACAGCTTAGCCTTTCTTACTTTACCGCGTCTGATAACTTCAATTCTATCAATGCTGGGACTGTGAAGCGGCCATGTCTTCTCGACACCAATACCATTGGATGTCTTTCTTACTGTAAAGGTTTCTCTTGATCCGCCATTCTGTCTCTTAAGAACAGTGCCTTCAAAAACCTGAAGTCTTTCACGGTTACCTTCCTTTACCTTTGCGTAAACTTGAACCGTGTCGCCTACGTTAAAATCTGTAATATTTGCTTTTAACTGCTCAGCTTCAATACTCTTAATAATATCGTTCATTTTGTGACCTCCTTAATATTTAGATGTTCTTAATACGTATTGGAACCAATGTACCAGAGGACCATCCCATCTCACAACAACTTACTTTAACATAAAGAACTGCCAAATGCAAGCATTTTTTATAGCCAAACACTATCTTCTATCCGTAACCTGTCATGGTTATTTTTCATACTAATAAACATCGTAATTCTTTTGAAAGATCAGCTTTGTTAAGTATTCGCCCTCTTCCTCCGTCAAAGCTGCCTTCTCTAATAAGTCAGGGCGACGCTCATAGGTACGAAGAATGGACTGCTGTCTTCTCCAGGCTTCAATATTGGCATGATGCCCGGTCAACAAAACCTCAGGAACCCGCTGTCCCATAAAGATCTCAGGTCTGGTATATTGAGGATATTCAAGAAGATTATCCTGTAAGCTCTCAAATTCGGAGGATACCTCATTATTCAGGACACCGGGAATTAATCTTGAAATAGCATCAATCATGACCATGGCGGGAAGCTCACCGCCGGTCAGGACATAATCACCGATGGATACATAATCAGTAACAATCATATCCAGTACACGTTCATCAATTCCCTCATAATGACCACAGAGAAGGATCAGATCCTCCTCCTGTGCCAGCTCCTTCGCAAAGCTCTGATTGAAAACACTTCCCTGCGGAGTGACATAGATCACGCGGGGTTTCTGATAGGAATGGGGATCTTCCTTGGACATTTTAATATGATTGGCGAGATAACCATAAGCCTTATAGACCGGCTCCGCCTGCATAACCATGCCGGCTCCGCCTCCGTAGGGGTAATCATCTACGCGGCTATGCTTGTCCTCGCTGAAATCCCTGATATTGACTGTATTGACATTAATCAAGCCTTTATCCATCGCTCTTCCGGTAATGCTGGTATTTAAGCCCTGCATGATCATATCGGGGAAAAGCGTCAGTACGTGAAAATTCATAGAAATCCTCCATATATATAATCTTTGAGCTGGTTAGAGCTGAGTTAAAGCATACCGTTCAGCAGATGGACAGTAATTTTCTTGTTCGCGACATCTATATCAAGAATACATTCTTTTATGGAAGGAATCAATACTTCCTTAGCCTCAGGTGTCTTCACCACATAAACATCATTTGCAGCCGTGGTAAGGATCTCGGTAAGAATACCCAACTCCTTGCCATCCTCTGTATAGACGGTGGAATCAATCAAATCGAAGATAAAGTATTCCCCTTCTTCGAGCTTAACTGCATCCTCTCTGTTAATCAGCAGATCCCTGCCTCTGTATTTTTCAATTTCATTGATGTTATCGATACCTTTAAATTTCAAAATCACCAGCTGTTTAAAGAATTTTACGCCCTCAATCTCCAGCGTAAGCAACTCCTTACCGGTGTCCAGATACAGCTTTTTTAAATCCTTAAATCGGTTCGGGTCATCGGTGGTAGGGAAAACCTTGACTTCTCCACGGACCCCATGGGTGGTTGTAATCACACCTACTCTGAGATAATTATCCATAGCATACATCCTTTTCAAATTAACATAGAAATTTCATGATAGAGAGCCATAAGCCGTCAAATTAAAATGGACCTCTGTTTTGTTAGGTTGTACAAAAAGAAGCTGTTCTACTATGCAGATACATAACAGACAGCTTCCCTGATTCTGCCATAAGCAATTTGAAACTATTGCAGAATCTCAACTACTACCTTTTTGTCATCCTTTGTTGCGGCTGCTTTAACTACGGTACGAATGGATTTTGCAATACGACCCTGTTTGCCGATTACTTTACCCATATCCTCAGAAGCGACTTTTAATTCCACAACAATTGCTTTATCGGTTTCCTTTTCCGTAACTACAACCTCATCGGGATGATCCACGAGTGACTTAGCGATTACTTCGACTAATTCCTTCATTCTCTACCTCCATACGAAAAGTTCGTATCTTCCGATGATATTACAGGATACCAGCAATCTTGAAAATCTTGCCAACGGTATCTGTAGGCTGAGCACCGTTTGCTAACCACTTCTTTGCAGCTTCTGCATCTACGTTGAAAGTGCTCGGATTCTTTGTAGGATCATAGGTACCGATTTCTGCGATAAATCTGCCATCTCTGGGTGTTCTGGAATCGGAAACGATAATTCTATAGAAAGGAGCCTTCTTCTGTCCCATTCTCTTTAATCTAATCTTTACTGCCATGTATTTCACCTCCTTATGTCGCAAATAAGAAAAAGCTTTATTTTGCTTTCTTATCAGGAGCATAACTGTAGATTCTAAGCTCCTGATAAGAAAGCAAAAGATCGCGAGCATTGCGAACAACGTAATCTTTGAGTACGTCATGAATTCACGAGCTTTTCTTATTCGTGGTTATTTATAGTCTAATATTATGACTAACACTGATTAAAATCCAAAGGGCATCTTAAAACGGCCGTGCTTGCCGCCTTTCCCGCCCATCATGCCTGAGAATTGCTTCATCATCTTCTTAGAATTCTCAAACTGTTTTACGAGGGAGTTCACTTCGCTGATATCTACTCCGGCTCCAGCTGCAATTCTCTTTTTGCGGGCAAGATTGATGATATCCGGATTGGAACGCTCTGCCTTTGTCATGGAATAGATGATGGCCTCTGTTGTTGAGAGCTGCTTTTCATCAATATCTACACCCTTCATCTGTTTGTTCATGCCGGGAATCATACCGAGTAGATCTCCGATGCCACCCATCTTCTTTACCTGCTGCATCTGCTCCAGGAAATCATTGAAGTCGAATTCGGCTTTTTTAAGCTTCTTTTCGAGCTCCTTTGCTTTGGTTTCATCAAAATCAGCCTGAGCTTTATCAATTAAAGTGAGGATATCTCCCATTCCCAAGATACGGGACGCCATACGGTCCGGATAAAATTGTTCCAGATCCGATAGCTTTTCTCCCATACCGACATACAGAATGGGTCTTCCGGTTACCGCACGAATGGAAAGTGCAGCACCGCCTCGGGTATCACCGTCTAATTTGGTAAGAATTACACCGTCGATGTTCAGCTTCTCATTGAACATCTCCGATACATTGACGGCATCCTGACCTGTCATGGCATCTACCACCAGAATGGTCTGATGCACGGAAATGTTTGCCTTGATTTCCTGAAGCTCTTCCATCATGGCCTCATCGATATGAAGACGTCCGGCAGTATCTAACATAACAACATTATAACCATTTTTCGCGGCATGCTCCAGAGCAGCCTTCGCAATATTTAGGGGTTTATGCTTATCTCCCATGGAGAATACATTGACTCCCTGCTTATCTCCGTTAATCTGCAGCTGTTCGATTGCAGCCGGACGGTAAATGTCGCAGGCTACCAGGAGTGGCTTTCTGCCCTTAGACTTGAGCTTACCGGCAAGCTTTGCGACAGTTGTCGTCTTACCGGCACCCTGAAGACCACACATCATGAGAACAGTAATCTCGCTTGCGGGTTTTAACTGGATCTCTACTGTCTGTTCACCGAGCAGCTTGATCATCTCTTCATTTACTATCTTAATTACCATCTGTCCGGGTGTCAGACTGTTCATAACATCCTGCCCTACGGCTCTTTCCTGGATGGTATTGATAAAATTCTTCACAACCTTGAAGTTAACATCGGCTTCCAATAAAGCCATCTTAACCTCTTTTAATGCGTTTTTTACATCATTCTCAGAAAGGCGGCCCTTTCCCTTTAAGTTCTTGAATATATTCTGTAATTTATCCGAAAGGTTTTCAAATGCCATATGAATTACAGCTCCTTCAATAGTTCGTCTGCCAATAACGCAATTCGATCAATTTGTGTCATATCTTTTCTGGTAGAAGCTTTGTCGGCAATCTCCTTGATTTCACCCAGTTTATCCTTCATGGTTTGAAACCTTTTTACCAGCATCAGCTTCGTTTCATATTCCTTCAATTCCTGGGTGCAACGCTTAACGATATCGTATACGCCCTGTCTGCTGATTCCCTGCTCTGCGGCAATCTCGCTTAAGGAAAGGTCATTCAGAACATAATCTTCAAATATCTGCTTTTTATGATCACTCAACAAATCACCGTAAAAGTCATACAAAATCGATTGTTGTACAATCTCATCCAGCTTTTCAAGCTGTGTGTCATTCGGATTCATAAAAATCACCACCTGTAAAGGAATTTTCTTTACAGGTGGTAGTATATAGGATATCGTCAGCTTTGTCAAGGCTTTTATGTAAAAGCATTTATTCTGTCTTTTATGTAAAAGCTTTTATTCTGTCTTTTATGCAAAAGCATTTATTCTGTCTTTTATGTAAAAGCTTTTATGTAAAAGCGTGTTGTTAATTAATGATAATGTCACCTTTTATATAAAAGCTTCGATAAAATATAGTACATCAATTTGCTTTTGTCCGAAGGGTATTCAGAAATGCAATCAAGGAGCTGTATTCCTTTTTTAATCGGCGGATATCAGTCTTAAAACTCATATAGCTTTTACTTTTTAATTCCTCCAGCAGAGTAACACACAATTCCTGCAGCCTTGTAAATCCAAGATTAGCCGTAACACCTTGTAAGGTATGTAAATGCATACCAGCCTCAGAAAAGTTATTGTCTGCTACTGCCTGAAAGATACGGGGAATGGTGGGATCTTGAATGAACTTTAGGCAGATGGACAGATACAGCTCGACATCTCCGCCAAGCCTGCTGATTACACTGTCGGCATCAATACCTGCCTTTTTCATTCTAAGAGATAACGGTTTCATATAACATCCTTTTCCTATATAACAAAGTTTAACAACTACATCACTTCTTTGTGCATCTGATATCTTGAATAATTGCGGACAGCTTAGCGATATCGACTGGTTTTGTGATATAACCGTTCATTCCATTTCGGGTACAGCAAAGCTCATGCATGGAATTATCTGCAGATAAGGCAATGATTTGCACTTTGCCGGCATCGGTACGGGTAAGGCTACGAAGCTTCTTCGTGGCTTCAAACCCATCTACAGCAGGCATCTGGATATCCATTAGAATGATATCATAATAGTTCTCGGGAGAAGCACGAAACAGCTCTACAGCTTCTTCTCCGCTGATTGCGGTATCATACTCAAGATGAAGCATCTTCAGAAATTCACAGGTGATCTCAAGATTAATTTCATTATCCTCTACAATTAAGATATGTGCGTTCCTATGAAGGTCAGTATGGTATGGTTGAGGTTTATCCTCGTTGGTATCTGAAATGAAATCAAACCCGATATCAATCGTAATCCGTGTACCCTTACCCACCTGGCTTTCCACATGAATCTCACCCTCCATAAGCGCCAGAAGATTTTTCACAATGGACATACCGAGACCGCTTCCGCCATAGGTTTCACTGATGGATTCATCTTCCTGCACATAAGCATTAAAAATTTGGTCCAGAAATTTATCATGCATACCTTTTCCGGAATCAGTTATTATAAAACGGAAGATGCATCTTTTCTCTTTAGCTACCAGTTCCATAACCTCCAGTTTGATTTCTCCTCCGGAAGGAGTAAATTTTAGAGAGTTATAGAGGCAATTATTAAGAATCTGGGTCAATCGCAGGCTGTCACCGATAATATAATCATGTTGTATTTTGCTCATGATAAAGTTGTATTTCTGATGCTTGATCTCAGCCTGAACCTGTATTAAAGATGAAAAAGCTGACAAGGTTTTACTCAGATAAAAAGGCTCCCGAATTAATAAAAGCTTATCATTGTCAAGCTTTACATTCTCAAGAATATTATCGATCAAAAGCAATAAATTACGTGAGGAATAATTGATTTTGTCCAGACAGTCCATGACTTTTTCCGGATTATCAAGTGAATTGGAGGCAATCTGTGTCATCCCCAGGATAGCGCTAATCGGAGTTTTTAACTCATGACTCATATGTGAGAGAAAATCTTTTTTTGCTTCATTTGCCTTTTTTGTTACCGATAATTCTTCCCGAATTGCCGTTTTAGCTAGATATTCCTCTGTGATATCCTTGATACATATAATAATTCGATTGATATCTTTGAATTTATAGATGGGATATATTTTTAATTTAAACCTGATTTCTTGTTTAGAAATAGGATGATAATAGGTAAACTCGGTTTCCTGATATCCATGAATTGAGCCTGGTGAAAGTGTTATGTTCAATATCTCTTTTTGTTTTAAATCAATAAAATCAAATAGCAAAAACAGATTTCGTTCAAGCATACTACTGCTGATTCCAAAGATTTTCTCGAAATTTGGCGAGATATATTCAAATTTCTGTTCAATCATATCATAAACAAAAAATGCATCTTCCAGATTGTAACCGAGAGAATAGTATAAATCCTCTTTATAATTATTGATATCTGACAGGTTAAGGTATTTCCTTTCCAAAAATATAATTATATTAAGTATGATTAGCCCGCACATTGCAAAAGTAATGAGGATAATGGGATTATCCACTGTAATTATTGAATTGATAAGAACACAGTTACATGTATTCAAATTCTGCACCTTTTTCTATCAGTCTTTGATGAAGTTAATTTGTGATAAAACATATATTGTAATTTTATGACATATTTGGTAATTTATGATAACAATATAGCAAACCCATATTTTTTTGTCAATAAGATTACAAGCTTATCAGTAATAAAATAGAAAAAAAAGACATAAATAGATAAACTATGTTTTGTTATAGAATTACAGTCTCTGTGCAAAAGAAGGTTTGAGTTAGATGAGTTTACTATTAATTAACCAGATACTATTACTATGCATACTCAAAAAAACACTGTGTAGTATCCAATGATCATACTCTCCTAGGGTGGACGAAAATCCAAGCAGGGAGGGCGATCAAAGGTCACCACACAGTGCTATTATGCTATAAAATTAATGATTAGGAATAATTAAACCGGATATGCCTTATTTGCTTTATCAGCAGCAGCAACATCCACGCCTGTCTTCTGAGCCTGACGATACTTGAAGAAATCCATAGCCACCTGAGGGAACAAAGCATAGGATAATACATCCTCATCCTGCTCCTTCCACTCTTCAATCTCAGCAGCAATCTTATGCAGCTCAGGCTTAAGTAAATCAGCCGGACGACAGGTGATCGGTTCCTTGTCACCGATAACCTTTTTCTGCACTTCCTTATCGAAGGGCTTTACAGTTTGACCATATTCACCGGCTAACAGAGCCTTTGTCTCCTTGGTAACCATCTTATAACGCTCACCTGCAAGAACATTGAGCACGGCCTGAGTACCAACGATCTGGCTGGAAGGAGTAACAAGCGGCGGCTCACCGAAGTCCTTACGAACGCGGGGAACTTCCTTTAATACCTCATAGTACTTATCTTCCTGATTGCTTTCCTTCAACTGGGAAACAAGGTTGGATAACATACCGCCGGGTACCTGATATAATAAGGTCTTAATATCAACACCCATAACCTTCGGATTAAGTAATCCGCTATCAAGGGATTTATCTCGAAGAGGACGGAAATAATCAGCGATTTCCGCCAATACATTCTGATCAAAGCCTGTATCATAAGGAGTTCCCTTGAAGGTCTCAACCATAACCTCAGTTGCCGGCTGACTGGTACCCATAGCAAAGGGAGACATAGCAGTATCAATGATATCACAGCCTGCTTCTACTGCCTTTAAGTAGGTCATACCTGCTACACCGCTGGTATAATGAGTATGAAGGTCAATCGGGATTTGAACAGCTCCCTTTAAAGCACTTACAAGATTAGTTGCCTCGTAAGGTACCAAAAGTCCCGCCATATCCTTGATACAGATGGAGGAAGCTCCAAGCTCCTCTATTCTCTTTGCCATTTTAACATAGTAATCCATCGTGTAAGCATCCCCTAAAGTATAGGAAATTGCTACCTGAGCATGTCCGTTCTCCTTATTCGTTGCCTTTACAGCACACTCTAAGTTACGAATATCATTTAATGCGTCGAAGATACGGATGATATCGATTCCGTTCGCGATGGATTTCTGTACGAAATATTCCACCACATCATCTGCATAATGGCGATACCCAAGGATGTTCTGTCCACGGAATAACATCTGCAGCTTTGTATTTTTAAAACCTTTTCTGATCTTTCTGAGTCTTTCCCAGGGATCTTCCTTCAGGAAACGAAGGGATGCATCAAAGGTCGCGCCACCCCAACATTCCACTGCATGATAACCTACTTTATCCATCGTCTCAAGAATGGGAAGCATATCTTCGGTTGCCATTCTGGTTGCGATCAGGGACTGATGGGCATCACGTAATATGGTTTCGGTAATCTTTACCGGTCTTTTTACTTGTTCTGCCATTACTCTACCTCCTGTGAAATGTAAAATCTACAGCATCCTTTCTTAGTTTAACGTAGCCAATAAGCTACCGGCTTCGATTGACTGTCCGGCAGTTACGTTAATGCTGGCAAGAGTTCCATCCTGAGGAGATACGATTTCATTCTCCATCTTCATTGCTTCAAGAATGAGGATGACATCGCCCTTCTTCAGCTGCTGGCCAACGGTTGCTTTTACGGATACGATCTTACCGGGCATAGGTGCACTTACCTTAACGCTGCCTGCACTACCTGCAGGAGCTGCGGGTGCTGCAGGAGCTGCTTCTTCAACCTTAGCAGCAGGTGCAGCTGCGGGAGCTGCTTTCTGAGCAGGTGCTGCAACAGGAGCGGACTGTACGGCTCTCTGGCCTTCTTCAACTGATACATCATAAGTATTACCGTTCACGGTTATTGTATAATATTTCATAATGAAAATCCTCCTTGTTCATTGACATCATTAGATGCCATGCTATCTACTTTGCAATGTAATATTTATGCGTTCTTCCATTTACCTGAATTGGTTTTGCGTATGGAGCGTACCACCAAACCGCCTTCCGGAACCGCAGCCCCAAGGGAGGCATAGAGTGCAGCGGTGATTACCGCTACCAATTCACAATCGGAAACGAGCTCTTCTTCCTCGTTCTTAACGATGCGTGCGATTGCATTGTCTACAGGGCTGTCTGCTGTCGGTTGGCTTGTAGCTTTCGACAGGTTAGGCTTAATATTAACGAAGTAAGTAACCAACATAACGAGAACTACGACTGCTAATACAACCACTGCACCAAACAATGTATCTAAATTGATGTACTCGTTCAAATTATCACCTCATTCTATTTGGTACCATGCTTTTTCGCAGGGCGGTTCTCTCTCTTGGTAAAGAGCATTTCAAAGGAATAAATTACATGCTGGCGAACTGTCTGAGGCTCGATAATACTGTCAACATATCCACGTTTTGCGGCTGCCTCTGCACTGGACTGAAGCTGCTCATATTCTGCAGCCTTTTCCTTCACTGTGTCAGCTGCTTCACCGTCAAACATAATCTGAGCAGCAATATTCGCATCCATCATGCCAATCATAGCACTCGGCAGTGCAAATACCATATCTGCGCCGATGTGCTTGGAATTCATTGTAATATATGCGGAACCGAAAGCCTTACCAACGATAACATTTACTTTCGGAACAGTTGCATTGGCAAATGCATAGGTTAAACCTGCACTGGCTTTGGCAATTGTCTTCTCTTCCTCTACAGTAGCCTTGAAACCATTGACATTGGTCAGGGTAAGAATTGGAATATTGAAGGCATCACAGAAGCTAACAAAGCTTGCTGCCTTTTCACAGCCTGCAGTTGTCAGACTGCCATCAAATTTTACAGTCTTACCTGCGGCATCGGTAACCTCACTGCGGTTTGCAACTGCACCCACGGTACAGCCGTTCAGACGAAGGAAGCCGGTTACCATTTCTTTCGCATATTCCGCTTTTACTTCAAAGAAATAATTATCATCGGAGATATCCTTCAGAGCCGTTGCGGTATCAGATGCAATTCCCGGCAGGAGACGGTTCAGATCATCATTACACTCGTCATAGGAAGCATCATCTTCATTGTTGGAAGGTAATATAGTGATTAACTCGCGGATTTTGCCAAGAACCTCGGACTCGGAGGAGCCGACATAATCAACGGAACCTGCTTTGGACTGGAAGGCAGCCGATGCGGTATCATTTTTCTCTTTATAATTACCTGCTAATGTATTCGGAGAATTCACAAATAATTTTGCTGTTTTACCCTCCATAAATGAAAAATCACTTAAAGAAGCCATCACGGCTAAGCCACCGCCTGAGTTACCAAAGATAGCGGTGATCTGGGGAATGATTCCGGAAGCAAGCGTCTGCTTCAGATAAATCTCACCAAAGCCATTCAAGGCATCGGTAGCTTCCTGTAATCTCATACCTGCAGAATCAATGAGACCAATCACGGGAGCACCAACTTTAAGTGCCAAATCGTAAATATGAACTATTTTTTTTGCGTGCATTTCACCGATGGAACCACCCATAGCGGAAGCATCCTGACTATATACATAAACAAGATTTCCATCAATCACGCCATATCCGGTGATAACGCCGTCAGCAGGAGTTTCCTTCTGCTGTAAATTAAAGTCTGTACTTCTTTTTGTAACGAAAGCGCCGACTTCAACAAAACTATTGTCGTCAAGCAAAGAAGTAATTCTTTCTCTTGCTGACAGTTGTGCTGTACTGCTCATTTTCAGCCCTCCATTT
>JAEZGK010000092.1 GCA_023437365.1 Bacillota bacterium | reverse complement strand
CGCGCCCGAGCGGATTGCGAAGCAATAACTTCCGAACGCTTATGCAATAAGCGTTTATTCGCTGAGGTGCGCATCCCAAAGCGAACTTGTTCGCTATGCGGAGCGTTTTTATGTAATAGGACGCACTTTCCTATTAATCTTATATATGTGATATTTATCGTAAGTCTCTTTGCTTAAAAATACCACCTATCGCCATGATAGATGGTATAAATACATTTGTAATTTATTTGATATCATCCTGAGTAAATGTATCAAGAGATTTCCCCTTCAGTAGAATTCTCCACATTGCTTGGTCTTTCCCTTAAGTCACTTTTAAAGATACTTTCGAAACACCTTCATTAGCTCTTCACATTGATATAACTGCCTTGAATGTCCATCTGGAAATGTATAATTACGTACCGTAAGTGTAGCTCCTACCCACTCATAGGTATTGTAAGTGATGACCGGCATGGTTAAAAAGCGGTAAGGAAAGCCCTCTGCCTCGCACAGGCACCAAGAAACAGCCTGTTGTTCGAACATCTTAAGCATATCTTCATAATAAGCAGTGATAGTAGATACATTCCAGCCATCCATATTGCAGGCATAGACACCGAACTCATTGCACATAAAACCCACTTTGTATTTCTTAGATATGTCCAGCATCGGCTGAATCTTCTGAGTAAAAATAAAGTCCACAGTGCAATTTTTTTCACTACTCCAGCCCTTGTTGGCATTCCAAATTAATTCGGCGTTACCTAGGGTGCCTTCCCCATGATCATGCGGTGCAAGCCAGCGCACTTTTTTAGCTTTATCAGTGAGCCCCAACTCATTTAAAATGAATGTATTTCGTTCTACTTGAATGGTCATTTTCTTTACCCCTGCAGGAATAGTGATGGAAAGAGCCTCCTTGAATCTCCATCCTCCAGTCATTTCGTCATAGTAATCTCCTTGCACTCGTACGGTTTGCTTTTGCCCGTTATCGAAAATAACTGTGAAGGGTTCATATACCCAAAAGTCCATCCGGAGGGTGTTGCCACCGATATCACCGGTAATAGTGATAGTATCACCGTAATTTATGTCAGCAGGAAAATACGGGTATGGCCAATAAGCCTCGGCAGTATAATAAAGATTCACGTCGTCGCCGGTGACCATATAAGTAGGCAGATACGGGTGGCAACCTATAGCGATTCCAGCCTTTGCCATGGCCTCTACCCATTTCATACTAGGGGTACCGGTATGAGAAACAAGAGTTACCCTCGAAGGACTAGCCGTATGAATATCCGTATTAATTCGCTCCATCCATTCCACAGCACGATCGAAGTTTTTATCCTCACGCGGGTAGATCTCATTGACCAAATCAAAACTTAGATAACGGCTAGGGATTGTAGCATACCGCTTAGCCAAGGCTACCCAATAATGGTGAATCATCTCCCACTCACCATCACTAATATCAAAACTCTCCTCTCCATTGGGGGTGTCAATCATCGAAAGCTGGATGTGCACATCGTATTGAATCCCCCAAGCAATAAGCTTATCCATATCCTCCAGCTCGCTCTTGTTAATCAACTTTTCATCAACTGGGTTATCCGGGTAACGTAGGGTGCTAAAGCCAAGAAAGATTCGTGCGAAATTAAACCCATTTTCAGCTAGGAAAGCAATGTCTGATTCTTGAAATTCTTTATAGTAATGCCTGCCATCCTTCCGGGCAGAGACCCCAGCTCCCTTCCAATTGGTTGGAAGTGCTGATTGGACAGGTTCAGGTAAGTCAGAAGGCTGGTTCAAAAGCTTATCGGTAATAATTGTTTTATCATAGGAACTCACATCATAAATTGATATATAATTGTTTTCATCTAATAAGTTTGCCTCCGACTCTCCTAATCGCAATACAGCTACGATTGCCTCTCTCCGGGTTATATTCTCATAAAAACGCATATTGTAATTTTTGTCCCAGTCCAACAAAGGTTTTTCGTTGACCTGAGATAGCCGCAGGAGTACGAACCAGAATGCTGTGCCCATGACGGAACCCCAACTTCCGTTTTCATATTTGTCCCCAGTCCCAGGAATAATAGTTGTCATTTTAAAATCCTTCTTCCACGACGGCCATATGGTATAGATCTCATTATATTTCCAACTATCACTATTATCTTTTATTTTTTTGATCTCTGGATAATCAGTGGCGTTGGTGTAAAGGATCCCTATAGCTTTGGAAGCATACAGGAGAGCCACTGCCGCATCGTCTCGCCTCATGACTTTGTTTGAAGTAAGCGCCTTACTCGCAATACCTTTCCAATCAGAATATTTTTCTGGGGTCGCTTTCTTTATCAGGTTTGAGAGCATGCTACAAAATTCAGTATAAGTAACACTTTTTCCATAATCACTCTGTAGCTCCTTCGGTACAAAACCGTAGGATATTGCCCGCTTTATCTCTTCGTCTATCGGTAAAACCTTTAGTGTAAGTGAAATCTTCTTGGTATATCCTTTAACCGTCCCCTTATACACAAAGGTTCCTGCTTTTGATGTAACAACAGTTTTTGGTTTCCAAACGACTGCAACTTTCTGAGTTGTTTTATTACTTAACGTGGCATCTACCATAGTAGGAAGAGCATAACTTTGATTTACAAACACAGAAGTTTTTAAGTTCTTTATTGAAATTATTTTTAAAGTAGCAGCATATGAGTTGCTTGACAAAGAAGAAAAAATAATTGATAAAATTATAAGTAGTGATAGTACTTTAAATCGTTTTTTCATAAGGCTCCTCCTGGTATTATCATTACAAAATAAACAACATGCAGATTTATTTCGTCTATAAGCCTAAAGTAGGGTTGTGTAACATAGGGAGCAGTCGTATGATAATAGCTCATTATCTCCACTTGGGCTATAGGCTTAAGCATTAATTTCAAATAAATACCAATTTGATTATATGTCATAAGATGTTTGTTTTCAAGTACCTATATGTATGCTCTTGTCATTTTATGAAGTTTCTTTCGACATTTTAACATGCAAAAAGCCTTGAAATCATTGATTTTCAAGGCAAAAAAATAATTTGAGTGTTTTTGGCTTCCTGTCGTCAATTTACTACGATGACCTTGTTGGTATTATTGACAAATTTATTACTGATGATTTTTTCTGCCTGCCCGGCGGGGTATTGGACAAATTCTCTGCTTTGGAACGGGCAAGAACTCATAGTAAGTGTACAAAACGTATTGTCATCACTGACAGAGAACAAGCTAACTCAACTTTTCCTAAAAACACACCGGTAAATTTCTGCGTGTAAAATATGAAATCCACTTTTGCACACAAAAAAGCCCTGAAACCATTGATTTCTAAGGCTTTTCTAAAACAGGGGCAGTAGGATGTTGAACAAAGCCTTGCAAGCAAGGCTTCAGAAGAATACGCTCTGCGTATTCTTCTCTGTCTTCTCATTAACACTCTGCCCCTTGGTCAATAAAAAAATGGTCCACACATGTGTGTGAACCATTTTTATTGACCAGGGGCAGTAGGATTTGAACCTACAGCCTCTTAATTCTCTCGATTGCCTCCAAGGTACTTTCATAGGTTCCGAAGGCAGTCAGTCTGAAATAACCCTCACCGTTGGGACCGAAGCCCGAGCCGGGTGTACCGACCACATTCGCCTTATTCAGCAGATAATCAAAAAATTCCCAGGAGGTCATACCCTGCGGTACTTCAAGCCAGATATAAGGTGCATTGACACCACCGGATACCGTATAACCGGCACTCTGAAGTCCTTCTCTGATTATCTTCGCATTGTTCATGTAGTATGCGATCTGCTCTTTGGTTTGCTTCTTTCCTTCCTCCGAGTAGACTGCAGCACCGGCATATTGCATAATATATGGCGCCCCGTTAAACTTGGTACCGTGGCGTCTTGCCCAGAGGCTGTTTAAGGATACGTCACCGCATTTAAGTTCCTTCGGTATTACAGTAAAGCCCAGTCTTGTCCCTGTAAAGCCCGCATTCTTAGAAAAGCTGCGAAGCTCGATAGCACAGGTCTTGGCTCCCTCACATTCATAAATGGTATGTGGAACATTTTCTTCTGCAATATATGCTTCATAAGCAGCATCATAAATGATAACTGCTCCAACCTTGTTCGCATAATCAACCCATTTCTGCAGCTCATCCTTCGTGATGGTAGAGCCGGTCGGGTTATTCGGGAAGCACAGATAAATCAAATCCGGTACCTCCTTCGGAAGCTCCGGTGCGAAGTTATTTTCCTTTTTACAGGGCATATAGATAACATTGGTCCATCTGCCACTTTCAACAAGATACTCTCCTGTTCTTCCCGCCATGACATTGGAGTCTACATAAACAGGGTATACCGGGTCACACACCGCAATTTTATTATTAACAGCAAAGATCTCCTGGATATTTCCGGAGTCGCTTTTTGCTCCGTCACTGATAAAAATCTCATCAATAGCGATCTCTACTCCGCGGGCTTTAAAATCCTGCTCCGCAATAGCACTGCGCAGGAACTCATAGCCAAGATCAGGAGCATAGCCCTTGAAGGTCTCCTTCTTACTCATATGGTCAACAGCCACATGAAGGGCGTCAATCACAGCAGGAGCCAAAGGAAGGGTTACATCACCGATTCCCAGACGGATAATCTTCTTGTCCGGATGCAATTCACTGTATTCCTTAACTTTCTTTCCGATTGTTGAGAAGAGGTAGCTTCCGGGTAACTTCAGATAATTTTCATTGATTTTAAACATATTAACCATACCTTTCCGAGACGATTTATAGTATGAAAAGTGTCAAAGTTACATCTTTTCTATCATGTGCTTGAATTGAACGAAAATAGAAGTTGAAAAAACAGCTTTCACAGGCTATTATTATTCAAGAAATGAATGCTGTCTCAACAGCATAGCCTTTGACACTTAAGTTATTATATTTATAACCTAAAATGCAAAATTATTCAAGCTATTTCGTACTGAATTAGAGAATTCAAGATAGTTCTTCTACCTATAATTCAATCTCACCTTCAAACACCTTCACTGCAGGTCCCGTCATATACACTGTATTGGCATTTTCATCATATCGGATCTTTAAGTCTCCTCCCAACAGGCTGACTGTAACCTCATGCTCCGTATAACCATTTTTGATACAGGCAATGACACTTGCACAGGCACCGGTTCCGCAGGCTAAGGTCTCACCCGAGCCTCTTTCCCATACACGCATTTTAATATGGCTGCGGTCAAGTATCTGGATAAATTCCGTATTTACACGTTCCGGGAACATCTCATGGTGCTCGAACTTTGGTCCGATGGTCGACAGGGGCAGGGAATCCGTGTCCTCCACGAAAACCACCGCATGAGGATTACCCATGGAGACACAGGTAACCTCATATCGCTGCCCTCCCACTGTTATGGGCTCTTTGATTATGATCTCCTGATCAGATACTGCGGGTATCAGAGAGGGCTTTGTAATCGGCGCTCCCATATCTACGGTTACCCAGGTAACCTCGCCGTTCTCTACCGTAAGGTCAAGCTCCTTGATACCGCTTAAGGTTTCAATCTTTAGTCTTGTCTTATCCGTTAAACCTTTATCATATACAAATTTAGCAACGCAGCGGATGCCGTTGCCGCACATCTTTCCTCTGGAGCCGTCAATATTATACATATCCATCATAAAATCAGCTATATCCGAGGATCTGATCAAAATCAATCCATCGGAACCTACTCCGAAATGCCTGTCACTCACTTTGACGGCTGTCTCAGGAATATGATCGATCAATTCCTTCGTGCAGTCCACGTAGACGTAATCATTTCCACAGCCCTGAAGCTTAGTAAATTTCATATCAGTACCAACCTTTCCCTTATTTGCTCTAAATCACGTTCTCTTTTCACGATTGCTATTATATCAAACTCTATCCAATGGGTAAAGTCATCTGATAGGAAAAGACACAATACGGATATCAGGGAGCACAATTTTGCATCAAAAAAGAAAATGTCAAATAAACTATTGCGTCAAATAAACTAATATGCTAAAAGAAAAGTGTCAAGAGCACCGAAGGTGCTTTCCGGAAAGGAGCCCTTGCCATGTAACTCGCTTACAAGGGCAAGGGCTCCTTTCCGGAAAAGCGCACAGCGTTTTGACACTCTAATCAATGCATTGATCAATATATTGATCTATATTCAAAACTTTATACGCTAGTTATCAAATCTTTCTACACACCACCTCAAAACATTTTCAGTACCATCTCCGCCATCTCCACGAGATTGGTCCCGCTGTCCATACTATGCTTCTGCAGATAACGGTGAGCTTCATCCTCCGACATGTTATTACGATGCATCAACAATAATTTCGCTTTAAAAATAGTCTCTTTTTCTTCCTCACTCCGCTGCTTGGGTCTATCCTTATCCTTCTTCTTTCGTCTCTGGTACTGATAAGTCATCATATGAAGCGTATTCAGAAGATCATGGGTCCTGATTGGCATAGGTAAACAGACGATGTCATTATTCTGACAGTATTCCAGTTTTTCCGGGGATGCTATTAAAAGCATCTCAAATCCCTTCGGAAGATAGTTGTTCAACTCGCTGTAGTGCATATCGGAAAACCGATATCCACAAACGATGATTCCTTCATCCAAATCATTGGCATGCGTAATAATTTGTGAACCCAAGGTACAGGTTTCACTGACATGATATCCATTCCTGATCAACAGGTTTCTTATGTTATTGGCGTCCTCCATTTTAGGAAAACCGACAATTATGCTAAACACATCTGCTCACCTCCGTTCCTGTATGTTGTTAACGAAAGTGCATGATTAAATTCTGTACAGATATTGGTCAATTTCCCATTGCGTAACCTGGGTGCGATATTCCTCCCATTCCACTCTCTTGGCTTCAATATACTTCTTACTGATGTGGTCACCCAGAACCTGCTTAATAAATTCACTCTTTTCCAAATCATCCACTGCCTCGCAAAGATTGGCAGGCAAGCGGCGGATGCCGAGAGATTGCCTTTCTTCTGCTGTTAATTCAAAGATATTTCTGTCTATGCTTTCCGGAGGGGTTAATTTGTTCCTGATACCATCTAAGCCTGCAGCAAGGCATACCGCAAGGGTCAGGTAAGGATTAGCCGCAGGATCGGGACATCTAAGCTCCACTCTTGTAGCTGCACCACGATTTGCTGGAATTCGGACTAAAGGACTGCGGTTGCATGCAGACCATGCGACGTATACCGGTGCTTCATAATTCGGAACCAGCCTTTTATAAGAGTTCACCAACGGATTGGTAATTGCTGTCATGCTTTCGATGTGTTTCATGATACCGGCAATAAATTGATAAGCCTCCTGACTCAGACCTAGTTTTTCGTTTGGATCATCAAAGATATTCTTCCCGTTCTTTGTTAAAGACATATTTACATGCATACCTGAGCCATCCACACCGAATTTGGGTTTAGGCATAAAGGTGCAGTGAAGTCCGTGACGCTTCGCTATCGTTCTGGCAACCAACTTGAAGGTCATGATATTATCTGCCGTTGTCAGGGCATTATCATACCTGATATCTATCTCATGCTGCGCAGGAGCCACTTCATGGTGGGAGGCTTCCACACTGAGTCCCATATCCTCAAGAGTAAGTACCATATCCCTTCGTGCATTCTCACCAAAATCCAGTGGTCCGAGATCGAAATACCCGGCTCTTTCATTGGTGATTGTTGTAGGCTGTCCGTTCTCTTCTATATGATAAAGGAAGAATTCCAGCTCAGGACCAACATCAAAGCAATATCCCATCTCTTCTGCCTGTTCAATTGTCTTACGAAGTATGTATCTCGGATCCCCTTCAAAAGGCTTTCCATCCACGTTATACACATCACAGATTAATCTTGCTACCTTACCCTGCTGCGGTCTCCATGGGAAGGTAACATAAGTATTGAAATCCGGATGAAGATACATATCGGATTCCTCTATTCGGACAAAACCTTCAATCGATGATCCGTCAAACATACATTCATTATTCAGCGCTCTCTCCAGCTGGTTGGTTGTAATCGCAACATTTTTCAGATTACCGAACATATCGGTGAATTGAAGACGAATAAATTCCACATCGTCCTCTTCCACCATTCTGATAATGTCCTGCTTCGTATACTTCATTTTCATCACTCCTCATACTTTTATTTTTATGTTAGTTCGATAGATTTCATACATCATGGAATATGACTATAAGTGGAAGACTTCCATTCATAGGGTACAACTTCGATACCTGCTCCGCAATCACTATTTGCTATTACATAAAAAATGGGCTGAAGATCCCGAAACCGGAACCTCTTCGCCCATATTACCTAAGATAATACCAGTAAGATTGATGTTTTGTCAATATAATATTTTCAAGCTTCTAGTATAAATATACTCAATGTCCTCCCTGGTCGGGGTCACCCTGGAATTCAAAACATTTTTAGCCTGAGCAGCAATCGTGGTATAACGTTCGAGCTCCTTTTGCGTAATTTCCTCCCTTTCTCCCAGCAGCTTAAGAAAGATTGCTTCAAATTCATCTATTGAAGCCGAACCGGAAGCTTTCAGGATTTTTTTCACAGGCTCAGGATCACTCTTTGCATAAAATCGGAGAAAGCTCGGCAGGAGCAACGCATTTGCCCTGCCATGATCTACGTTCTTAAAATAGGTCAGGCAGTACCCCATGGAGTGCACGGCAGTTGTGCCGGTATGCGCTATGACAATTCCCGCCAGAAGCGAACCGCTCAGCAGCTTTTCCCGGATACTTTGTGAAAGCTGACTGCTCTCATTGTTCAATCTGGCAGGAATAATCTGTTTCAAGCAATGAGCAACTCTGTCGATGCTCTCCAATGCCAGTTGATTAGTAAGCTCCGTAGCTTTATTGGTCAACATTCCCTCTATGGCATGGGAAAATGCATCCAATGCCGTATGAACCGTCTCTGTCAAAGGCAGAGTCGCCGTGTACCTTGCATCCAGAAATGCAAGCTTAGGGAACATCAAGGGTGTGGACATGCTTGTCTTCGTCTGCTTCGTATCATTCGTAAGAATGGAATAAGGGGTTACCTCCGAGCCGGTTCCTGCGGTGGTCGGAACAAGGATAATCGGCAACGCTCCGCCAGCATATTTACCTGAAAACAGCTCTTCTTCCCTGATATCCTGTATAGCCAGAAGTGCAATGGCTTTGGCTGCATCCATAGGCGATCCGCCGCCGATTCCGATTACAAATTCCGATCCGAACTTTCTGGCGCACTGTGCTCCCTCATATACACTTTCTACGGAAGGATTACTGCGGATTTTATCATAGATGTCATAAGTTATACGCTGACTCTCCAAAGCCTCCGTTACGTCCTTCAGGGCTCCGTTTTTTACGGCCGAGGTAGTGCCGGTAACGATCAAAGCCCTATGCCCCAAATCCTTCATCAGTACTGCTTGATCCCTGATACAATCCTTTCCCATAATGATTCTGGTTGGCATATAGAAATTAATATTCATCCTTCTCACCTCCTTATCAGAGTCAAATTGATCCAGCTTCCCAATACTTTTATTATACCTTCATTCCAGACCGTGTCAACTGGTAACTAATTAGCCGATCTACCCCTGAGACTCTCTATTAAGACATAGCGAGGTGGCAAATATCATCAAATACCATCTGAATCTTTTTTTTGTTGTAAAATGCTATAATTTGTTATATAATTATATATATTGGATTTTGTGTACCATGTTTCACTTTCTGGGGGGGTCATTTTGTTCATTGATTCAATCGCTAAGGGCGGTTTAATGGAAGTTGAAGTAAGATGCAACGGAAAAACAGTACGTTTTAACGGAGAGGTCGCCCATATTATTAACAATTCCATACTGACAGCACCAATCAAGGTAAACGATCAGACGATAGGATTTTCTGACAACTGTCAGATTAACTTTCTTTATGTTCTTGAGGCCAAATTATACCTCTGGGAAAATGTGATAGTCAAGCTGGTCAGATATGACGGGAATATCTATCATAAAATCGATCTGATCGGTGAAGGGAAGCACTTTAACCGTAGGGATGCATACCGCATGTATCTTGGAGAGGATATGCCGATTTATGTGAACACCGCGTCCGGTCCCACGGCAATATCGGTGCTGGTGAAGGATATTAGTGAAACCGGAGTAGGTTTTATTGCCAAAGAGGATATCGATCTGGAACGTACCATTCGGTTGAGAATCAAGGACAATGCAATGCTAATTACCATTTCCGGTATTGTTGTCCGTAAAGAGTTCCAGAAGAATCTTGCTGCCTATCTCTATGGTTGCAAATTCAATGAGAAAAATGAGAAGCTTGCCAAATTTATTGCCAAGAAGCAAAGCGAAGCCATCCGCAAGAAGACCGGTTATTTCTCCCGAGAAGATGGAAGAAAAAAAGTCATTGACGTGGTATAGCCAATTCCTATCAGTTAATATAAAATTCAGGCCTGCCCGACTCCGGGCAGGCCTTTTTATTACTTATAACTGTTCGTTGAGAGCAGCTTTACAAGATTGTCTTAGCATGTGATTTTTTACTGTGCAGTATCTGTCTCCTTTGCTATAGCCGCTTCTTCTTCCTCGAAATCCTCTTCAAGCTGAGCTGTCTGCTCCTGCTTATTGTCCAGGGAAACTCCAAGCTTCTCAATGGTAATGAACTTCAACAGAGTATCCATAACAGTATTACTGCTTCCGGTATTGTTATTTTCACCTGAACCCATATTTACCACTGTCTTAGGTACGATATCTACCTTAGCATTCTTGATGGCATCCGATAGCTTGTCGGTGATTTCCTGGATAACACGGAACTCGGCGCCGCCGTAAGCCTTAACCTGAGCATCGATTGCACGTGCCTTAGCAAGACCGACATTGGATTCCTTAGAAGCCTCGGCCTCACCCTCTAAAGTAATTCTTGAGGAATTAGCCTTTGCCAGAGCGATAATCTGATTAGCCTCCTGCTCCGCTTTACTTGCGAGCGCAGCACCGTTATTACGTTCGATATCAATCTGAATCTTTGATTTGGTCAGGAAGCTCTGCTGCTCTGCGACTGCCTGAGCTTCACGAAGAGACTTCTCACTTTCAGCAGCGGACTGCTGCTTCTGGTAAGTAACCTTCTTCTCTTCCGCGATCTGACGTTCACGAAGCTGTGTCAGGATGTTTTCAATCTGAACATCCTCTACCGGTGACTTCGGTGTACCAATCAATACCTCTTCTAATTGAAGATTGTACTTCTGGAATTTTTCCTTCATCTCACCGACAGCACGCTCACGGATTTCACTACGTTCCTGAATCAGCTCGATCAGTGTCTTAGTCTGAGCTACATCCTTAAAATATGCGCTTACCAGCGGATCAAGGGACTGATTAACCAGCATACTGATGTCACCAAATCTCTGAATTACCCAAGGCGCCTGCTTATAATCGATGTGCATTACAACAGATAACGGCAGGGAAGGTTCAAAAGCATCCTTGGTAATGATATCTACCTCGGTCAGGTTTTCGTCATATTTATGCGTACCAATCTCTGATTTATTCCATTTTAATATAATATTCGTGGTCGGAACCAGAACGACTCTTCCTGCATCTGTATTGAATGCGTATTTACCGGGCATCAGAGGTTTTTCCAACACACCCTTGCAGCCCTGGCCTACCAGCTCACCATGCTTGTAATCAACACCGGTAGTATCCACACCTTCTTTACCGAAGAAGGAGACCACAACGCCTACGAAACCAATTGGAACGACTGTCTTCGGACGGAATTCTACTGTTGCGAACAGGCGGTTGATATAATAAGTACCATCTGTCAATACCTGATTCTGCTTACCGCGGCGACCTCCAAGCTCAAGGAACTTCTCGGGATCCTGGAAGCTCGCATGGTCTTCTCCGACATACGGTGCGATGATTTCACCCTCCTGCAGGGACGGTCCGTCATGAACCGTGACAATTCCCATAATATCGCTGACTTCACCGCCGTGTCCCATAATAATGACAGGGCTAAAGGCATTACGCTCAAGCAGAGTCTTTTGCATGCTTACCAGCTCTGTGCGCTCACTCTTGGAGCTGTTGAAGGCGGCTTTAATGTCCGTGGGTGTAATGACAATAAACTGCGCAAGGTTGATTGCATAAGTTCCCTCTCTTAATATTCCTCTTTGAGGACCTCTCTGTCCACCGTTCTTTAAAAATCCGGTTACATCCTGAAAATTATTCGCCTCAGCTACTACCTTGCCTAAAGTCTGTGTCGGCGCCAAAGGCATACCGTCGCGAGCGAAGATGTAGGCAATCTGACCTTGGGGAATGGTAATCAGAGGGTACCTATGTAGCTTATACATTAAGGCTGTCTTAAAATGTATACCTCCACGAAGTACCGTTGGTGCATAGCCTGCTTCCCCGTTCAAGGCAATGATGGAATCCTTCAAGGAACCCTTAAAGCTCCACCATTTTTCAACTACTGCCACCTGATCCGATGAAATCACCCTTAAACCAAGGATGACGAAGATCAGCAGGTAAAGGGCAACAAAGGCACCGGCAGCGATGACAAGAATCAATAGTAAATCCATATGTTCTCCCACTTCTTTCTTTGTTTTTTTGCCGCTCATAATGACTTACGGCAATGAATTCTTACATAAATTACTATACCTTATCTGTAAAAAAATTCAATATGGAACTTCTTAACGGAAGATTAAAATCAAATTAGGATTATAGTGTCAAAAGTGCAATGCGCTTTTTTTCCTGATATAGAATAGTGATATGTAAGCAAGCTTGCATATCACTATTCTATATCAGGAAAGCACCTGCGGTGCTTCTGACTCTATAATCCTACTACATAACAATTGTTTATCTAGAATAATACCGTCAGTCCTACAACTTGATTCTGATCACATTCCAGGATTGCTTGGGTAAAGCCGCAACAGCCTCTTCGGACTTAATTTCTGTGACACCGTTTTTATGAGGAGCCACGTGATTGGGTTCTAACGCTGAATTGACCGCCTTCAGATCCTCATGCTCCAATACGATATGCTCGATCACGGATGCCTTCGGAAATTGACGTAAATCAATCGATAAATCAATACTCTCTTCTAAGGACCTGTTCACTGCAAAAACAGTAAGCTCCTCCTTTTCCTCATTTAATACCGCAACAGTCTCAACATAAGGTACCTTTTTGATCTTATTTGAATCATAAGTATCACAGCTTACCACCGGAGTTAAGACGGAACCTCTTCCGAAATTGGAGGCATGCATGAAGGGATAGAAGATTGGCTGAACCCAGGCGGGACCATCATTTTCCGTCATAATCGGTGCAATGACATTGACCAGCTGTGCCAGGCATGCCATCTTCACACGGTCACAGTTCTTAAGCAGGGTGATCAGTAGACAGCCTACCACCAATGCGTCCTCGAAGGTATAAATATCCTCCAGCTGATGCGGGGCTTTCTGCCAGCGCTCCAGCTTCTTGTCTGCCTCATTGCTGTGGAACCAGACATTCCATTCATCAAAGGATAAATTAATGGTCTTATCGGAATGCTTCACAGCTTTTACATAATCACAGATTGCTGTAACGGATTTGATGAATTTATCCATATCCAGCGAGCAGGCCAGGAAGGAGGGGGTATCGTTATCCGCATTCCCATAATAGTTGTGAAGTGAGATATAATCGACATAATCGTAGGTATGTTCCAGTACGGTTGCTTCCCACTTACCAAAGGTCGGCATCCACAGTCCTGAGCTTCCGCAGGCCACCAGTTCAATCTCAGGATCCAGTTCCTTCATCACCTTGGCTGTCTCACAAGCAATTCTGCCATACTCCTCTGCAGTCTTGGCACAGATCTGCCACGAACCATCCATCTCATTACCCAGGCACCAGACCTTGATGTTGAAGGGCTCCTCGAAGCCATTGGCACGACGCATATCGCTGTAATAGGTGCCCTTTGGGAAATTGCAGTATTCCAACAGCTGGCGTGCTTCCTCGGGTCCTCTGGTACCTAAGTTCACTGCCTGCATCACACTGCTGCCGGCACGCTTTGCCCATTCCTGGAACTCATCAATGCCAATCTCATTCGTTTCTATTGTATGCCATGCAAGCTCAGGTCTTTTCGGCCTTTTGCTCTGCTCGCCGGTGCCGTCCTCCCAGTTATATCCTGATACGAAATTTCCTCCCGGATAACGTACAATCGGAACATTCAGTTGCTTTACCAGCTCCAGGACATCCCTGCGGAAGCCTTTGTCATCAGCTGTTGCATGAGTGGGCTCATAGATCCCGTTATAAACAGCTCTTCCAAGTTGTTCTACGAAGGACCCGTAGATTCTCTCATCTACTTTTCCAGTCATAAAGTCCTTATTTAAGATTAATCTTGCTTTCATTTATCGTTCGTCCTTTCCGTAACGCTGTAATAATATCAATTATGATACTTATCGCTTTTGAGTTCTCTCCTATATGAAATATTTCGATCGTAGATCTTTATCCTTTATGACCCTAAGCATCCATGATATTATTACTATGATGTTTTGTACTTTTAACTTACCATATTGACACTTAGTTTAACAATGATATATGATGTTTTCAGACTGATGAATCCTACTTTAATATCTCACACAGAAGAACGGAGGCTTTCCATGAAGATAAATGCTATCGGTATAAACTATACCCACAGCAGCCAATTCTCTATTAATCGTCCCAGCGGATCAGGTGATTATCTTTTCCTGAATATCAAAACTCCTGCCCTTCTAATATTGGAAGGAAAGGAAATCATTGCAGAGAAAAATTCTGTAGTTATCTTTAGGAAGGGAACCCCTCAGGTTTATCGGGCAAAGGAAGGAACTTATTCGAATGATTATATCCATTTCGATATGAACGGGGAACGCGATATCAAAACTCTGCCCTTTGACACCATACTTACCTTGCCCTCCAATAAAGAGATCTGTAAGCTGATTAAGGATCTGTATTTGGAATACATATCGAACAATTCTCTGCGTGAGGAGTCGATGGATCTGCTGATGCGTCTTCTGTTTGTGAAAGTCTATGAGCTCGCTGCTTATCCGAACCAGGATATGAAAATTTACGGATATTTTGATGCTCTGCTGAATCTCAGAACCATGATCTATCGCCACCCGGAGGAAAAATGGTCTGTTACACGCATGTCTAATCAATTGAGCCTGAGTCCTTCTCATTTTCAAAGATTATACCGTCAGACCTTCCGTGTAACCTGCAATTATGATGTCATTCAGAGCAAGCTGCATTATGCAAAAACTGCACTGATCGCTACCGATGATACAGTCAGAAAAATTGCTTCTCAATGTGGTTATGAGAATGAAGAACATTTTATGCGTCAGTTCAAAAAGGAAGTCGGCATGACACCCACCCATTATCGTCAGAAGATGAGATAATTGATTACAGGTATTCTCAGCTTTTTACTCTTCGTCGGAAGAACGTATCAATGATAAAGATACCAAGAGCAATTGCTCCCGCAATCTGGAGCGTCTCAAAAAAATAATAGATAGTGCTTGCCGTATTCCCGTCTACGATGCTGCGTACGATCTGATACATGCCCGCACCCGGAACAAAGGGGATAACCCCCGGAATTAGAAACATCGTCACAGGTGTCTTATATACCCGCGCAAGGATATGCGAAATCAAAGCCACCACCAGCGTCGCTGTCAGGGTAGCAAGAATCTTGTCTGACAGAAGTTTGAGACTGATCAGGTAGATGAACCAGCCGAGGCTTCCCGTAGCTCCTGAGTGGATCAGATATTTCTTCGGTAGATAAAAAAGTATGGAAAAGGCTGCTGTGGCAAAAAATGCACTTATTCCCTGTATTAACATATCACATCATCCTTTCCACAAAATTGAACAACCCTATTCCGAGTCCGACTCCAACCGCAATACCCAATGATATGACAAAGGCCTCCATTGCTCTTGCAGTTCCCGAATTATAATCTCCCTGCAGTGTATCCCTGATTGCATTGGTAATCGGTACACCCGGAACCAACGGCATGATAGAACCGATGATGATCAGATTCTGACTTGTGCCGGCAAAATATTTAGTACATATCATCGTTAGGTATGCCAACACAAAGCATTTTACCATATCTACAATAAAAGCACTTCCTACTCTATTTTCTGAAAGCTTTCCGATCAGTACGATAAATACTCCGTTCAGGGAGGCAATCAAACAATCCATAAAGGAGCCACCGAACAGTCCTACAAACCCAGCCATGGAAATCAGGGTTGCCGCTGCAAGGACCGGATCGGAATAGGTTCTTTTCTTGCGTATTTCCTCAAGACACCGAATAGCTTCCTCCGGTTCCATACAACCTGAGCAGATATTTCGGGACACCTGATTCACATCATTGATCCTGCTTAGGTTCGTGGAGCGGTTGCTGATTCTTTTTACACCGGTGATCGGTTCGATTCTCGGGTCGGATAAGGTAGCCACAATCCCGGTAGTCGTCGCATATACCTCTACCGACTGGAGACCTGAGAATTTCAATATTCGAGTCATCGTATCCTCTACCCGGTAAGTCTCTGCTCCGCTTTGCGCCATGATTTCACCGGCAAGCATCGCCGTTCTGAATAATGTTTGATAATTCATATTTATCCTCATTCCTGCAAAGATTTTGTGAAGCATCATAAATAATGAATATAGAGCTATCATACCTGAACACATATACAAATATTTTATCACAAATCTTATCCTGCTTCATTAAATATTTTGCTTTTCATTTCACTGAATATCATGTAATATTACTTATTGTACATTATGAGATCATCATTTTTACCTATAACGCTTCCCAATGAAGGGGTATATGATAACATGACTAAACAATCCAACAAAAGAACCGGCATCCATCTGTTCCTGATCAATGCCTTTGTCTTTATACCGGCCGCACAATATACTCCGTTTTTAAGTGCTTACTTTGCCAAAGCAGGAATCAGTGCTCTGGAGATAGGAATTCTTCTTACGATCGGACCGATCGTATCCATCATAATTCAGCCAATCTGGGCATATATCAGCGACAGAACCGGAAAACGGAAGCTGGTCCTGTGCTTCGTCGTGCTCGGAACAGCTTTATCCATCCTTAGCTATTATATCGGCAGGAGCTTTCTTTCGTTCTTTATAGCAGCCATGCTGTTAGCCTTTTTTGTCACCTCCATCATTCCCCTCAATGATGCGAATACCCTACATATTGCTCATAAGAACGGTCTTGATTTTTCAAAGATTAGGATGGGCGGTACCATTGGCTATGCTATCACGGTCATCTTTGCAGGAGAAATCGTAAAAAGCATCCCCTCCATCGGATTTCTTATGGGCTCCATTGGGTATGCCATTTTATTCCTGCTGATTGTCAGACTCCCGAAGGAGGAAAACACTGACCCTCCTCCCTCTGAACCTAAGCATACCTCCGTTGGACATAAGGAAAAAAAATCCCTCCTACATATTTTTGAGTCCAAAGAGATATATTTTATCCTTGCCTTTGCCTTTATCAATCAGGTAGGTTTAAGCTTTAATTATAGCTTCCTCGGAGTTTACATGCTGAACATGGGCATGACGGAGAGCACCATGGGTCTAATCAATTGCATATCCGCCCTTAGCGAGCTTCCGGTATTATTTCTGATCAATCATATCATAAAGAGAATCAGTCCAATGAAGATATCACTGATTGCCTGTTTCCTGTTGGGTCTTCGTATCCTGGCTGTAACCGGAGGCAGCCTGCCCTTTGTGATTATGTCCGCAGTCCTCCATGGTATAACCTTTATGACAGTTTACTTCAGCTGCGCCATCTTTATCAGTAAGAATGTAAAACCGGAAAACCAATCCAAGGGGCAAAGCATTCTGACGATTATACAGGCCGGCCTAGCAAGCATCACAGGCAATATCGCCGGGGGCTTTCTTGTGGATCAGCTGGGTCTCAAAGCTTCCTATATTATTATGGCATCTTCAGTCATTATAATAGCAGGGCTCATCGCCCTGCTGCAATATTCCTATGAGAAGAAACATCCTGTCAATGTTGCTTAATAGGACGCAATTTCTATGAAAAAGAGCCTCTTAAGAAATGGTGTGCACCCCGTCAAGTAGACAATGTAATATTTAAAATTTTAGATTGCTGTCCAGCACTCGGGCAGCAATCTTTTTTATGCTGCTTTCAAGCATTTTTCATGATATTCCATTGGTGTCATTACA
>JAEZGK010000065.1 GCA_023437365.1 Bacillota bacterium | reverse complement strand
CTTTTCCAAGGGCTGGCGGCAGGTGGTCGCTTCGCCCGAGCCTCAGCACATTGTAGAGATCGATACGATCCGGGTGCTGCTGGAAGCGGGGCAGGTCGCGATCGCGTGCGGCGGCGGAGGCATACCGGTGAGGGAGATCGGCAACCGGCTTAAAGGCGTGGAAGCCATCATCGACAAGGACTTCACCAGCGCCAAACTCGCCAATTTGATCGACGCGGATTACTTTGTTATACTCACGGCAGTGGAACAGGTGGCGCTCAACTACGGCAAGAAGAACGAGCAGTGGCTGAGCAGCCTGACGCTGGACGAGGCGCAGAAATACATCGACGAAGGTCATTTCGGCAAGGGTTCGATGCTGCCCAAAGTGAAGGCGGCGATGCGTGTGGTGCAGGAAAAGCCGTCCTGCAAGGCGCTGATTACGTCGCTCGACAAGCTGATGGAAGGCCTCGAGGGCAAAACCGGCACCTTTATAGTGCCGTAACCGGCTTGGCGAAAAACCTGCGGTTTTCCGCCAGTTTTCCGGTTTTGTGCAGTTCCTCGTACCTCGAAACTGACAAAACCGCAAGGTGTGGGCTGCGCGGGCAAAGCCCGTCTTGCCCACGAAAATTGTATTAAGGACTTATTATGCTGTGGGGAAATGCCGAATGGCATTTCCCTAATGGGATTCTTAAGGGGCGCGCCCCTTGAGCGGTGGTTTGGCGGCAGAGCCGCCAAGGCCTTAGACCTAAACCACAGAGGACAGAAAGGAAACGGCTTATGATATTGATCGGCAACGGGGTGCTCATCACCCAGAACGCGTCACAGCCCGTGATACACGACGGGTGCGTCGCGGTGGACGGAACGGCGATAGCGGATTACGGCACAACCGGGGAGATGAAAGCGAAGTACCCGCAGGGCGAGTTTTACGACGCGCGGGGCGGCGTGATCATGCCGGGGCTGATCAATACTCACGGTCATATCTACAGCGCGTTTGCGCGCGGCATGAGCCTGAAAAACAGCAAAGTGTCCAAGAACTTCACACAGATACTGGAGAACCTTTGGTGGCGCGTGGACCGGGCGCTGGAGCTGCCGGAGATCGAGTACAGCGCGTACACCACATACATCGACGGCATCAAAAACGGCGTGACCACGGTGTTTGACCACCATGCCAGCGCCGGATGCGTGAAGGACAGCCTGTTCACCATCGCAGAGGTGGCGGAAACGCTGGGCGTGCGCACGTCGCTGTGCTACGAGGTGTCCGACCGGGACGGCGAGAAGGTGGCCGACGAAGGCATCAAGGAGAACGCGGACTTTATCGCGTACGCGAACAAACAGAGCAGCGACATGGTTAAAGGCCTGTTCGGTCTGCACGCTTCGTTCACGCTGTCCGAGAAGACGCTGGACAAGAGTGTGACCGCGGCGAACGGCGCGGGTTTTCACGTGCACACGGCGGAGGGCATCGACGACCTGTACGACAGCCTGAAGAAATACGGCAAGCGCGTGGTGGAGCGCCTGAACGACGCGGCGATCTTAGGACCGCAGAGCATAGCGGTGCACTGCATCCACATCAACGCACGCGAGATGGACATACTCAAAGACACGGATACCGTCGTGGTGCATAACCCGGAGTCCAACATGGGCAACGCGGTGGGCTGCTCGGCGGCGCTCCACATGATGGAGAAGGGCATATTGATGGGGCTCGGCACGGACGGCTACACCACCGACATGCTGGAATCCTTCAAGGTAGCCAACATACTGCACAAGCATAACCTTGGCGACCCCAGCGTGGGCTGGGGCGAAAGCGCGCAGATGCTGCTGACGAACAACGGCAAAATCTGCGCCCGCTATTTCAATAAACCGCTGGGCGTGATTGAGAAGGACGCCTACGCGGACATCATCGTGGTGGACTACGATTCGCCCACGCCCATCACGGCGGGCAATACGTCGTCGCACATACTGTTCGGCATGATGGGCCGCAGTGTGCGTTCCACGATGATAAACGGACGCTTCGTGATGAAGGACAGGGAACTGCTGACGGCGGACGAAAGGGAAGTCTACAGCAAGTCCCGCGAGCTGGCGGAGAAGTTCTGGGAGAGAGCATAAAGACAGTATTACAATACATGACAGTGAAGGGGAGCCTGCAATGAGCGAGATCATGTCTCCGATGCCATTTGAACAACTGATGCGCTGGATGATGGCTGAATACCACAGCAAAAACAGCGTGTTCGGCGTGCATAAAAATAAGTTCTACCGTAACCGTTCGGGCCGTATGGCGACGGTGCTGGGGCAGGAACTGGGCAGTCCGTTAGGCCCGGCGGCGGGCCCCAACACGCAGCTGGCACAGAACCTGCTCGCTTCCTACGTGGGCGGGCTGCGCTTCATGGAGCTGAAAACGGTGCAGACGATGGATGGCGAAGACCTTCGCAAGTGCATCGCGCGTCCGTGTATCAACGCAGAGGACGAAGGCTACAACGACGAATGGTCCACCGAACTCACCGTACAGGAGGCTTTTGAGGAATACGTCAAGGGCTGGTTCGCCGTTCATGTGGCGATGAAAGAATTCGGCCTTGCGGAAAAGCCGGACGTGATGTTCAACATGAGCGTGGG
>JAEZGK010000022.1 GCA_023437365.1 Bacillota bacterium | reverse complement strand
CGCTTACACTTCTTCGTGTTTAGCTGAAGGCGGGGCGAAGGTATCAGTCCCAGTGCGCAGGCCGATGGGGACGGAAGACGAACACTGAGGAGACGCCGCCACGCCCGATTCAATTTCCGGCGCTTTCCTGAAGCGCTCGCAACATGCCGGCCGTTTCCGCATCCGCCGGGAAGAAGGTTTCCAGGGTCAGCTCGGACAGGGTGATGTCGATCGGCGTCCCGAACACAGTCGTGGTACTGATCAGCGACAGCACGCCGGTTTCGGTGCGCAGTTGCATCGGCACCAGCACGTTCGCGTGCTCATTGCCGGATGAAGTCGAAAGCCGGGCCTCGAGCGGAGGCGGCAGGGCTTCCAGTTCGTGCAGCAATTCGATGAGCGTGGAATCGGCCGACAGCTCAATCTGCCGGCGCAGGCGGTCGAGCAGGTGATGACGCATCTGGGCGTAGTTGACCATGCGCGGCGCAAGTCCACCCGGATGCAGGGCCAGCTTCAGAACGTTCGGGGGCGTCCCCAGCAAGGCCGGATCGACACCCGTCAGCAGCGGCTGGACTGCACGGTTGGAGGCGAGCATGTTCCAGTGGCGGTCCACCGCAAGCGCGGGGTAGGGTTCGTGGCCCTTGAGGATCAGGTTGACGGCGCCACGCGCAGCGTCAAGCGCAGGGTCATCCAGCCTGCGTTCCGGAAAGACCGGCGCGTAGCCTGCGGCCATCAGCATGGCGTTGCGCTCGCGCAGCGGAACCGTGAGACGTTCGGCCAGGTGCAGCAGCATGTCACGGCTGGGGGCCGCACGCCCCGTTTCGACAAAACTCAGATGCCGCGTCGAGATGCCGGCCTCGCAGGCGAGGTCGAGCTGCGACAGGCGGCGGCGCTGGCGCCATTCGCGCAGGTGGTCTCCGACAGGGCGGGTGGTGGCAGGCATGGCGCAATCATAGCCCGCCGCGACGGATGTTTCGATTACCTTCCAGGTAATCGACTTCGCGCGGCACGAACCGGAACATGCACTCCGGAACCGCTTCGCGTTGCAGCCCATCTCAGCACGAAGTGGCGTGTCCCACCGTCCCATCCGTTCAGGAGTCCATCATGCCCACTACCCGCACTTCCAGTTTCCTGTCCCGCGTTCTGCTCGCCGATGCACTCTCCTGTGCGGCGGCGGCGATCATTCTGCTGTCGGCCGGCGGCGCCCTGTCCGGCCTGTTCGGATTGCCGCCGATGCTGCTCATGGGTGCCGGCGCAGCGCTGCTCGCCTTTGCGCTGGGCGTTGCATGGGTCGCCACGCGCCATCCCATACCACGCAAGGGGGTCTGGACGGTGATCATCGTGAATGCGATCTGGGCGCTCGACAGCATCCTGCTGCTGTTGTCGGGGCGCGTCGAGCCGACACTGCTCGGCCAAGGATTCGTGCTGATCCAGGCGCTCGTTGCCGCCGTGTTTGCCGAGCTGCAGTACACCGGCCTGCGTCGTCCGGGCAATCTCGTCGCGGCCTGAAGTCATCAGCGCCGACGGCGCGTCATGCGTGCGCCAAGCCTGCGCCACAGGTAGCCGGCGACGGCCATGAAGATCATCTTGCGCATGGTTGCGCTCCTCGCTGCAGGTGATGCTCATGCGACCGCGAATACCGGACAGCGGTTCCGGCAAGGCAAATGAAAAGGGCGTCTCCCGCGGGACGCCCTTTGTTGCCGTTTGGCGAAGCAATCAGTCGTTGTTGGCGAAGCCCAGCAGCTGCAGCAGGCTGACGAACAGGTTGTAGATCGTCACGTACAACGTCACGGTCGCCATCACGTAGTTGGTTTCGCCGCCGTGGATGATGTTGCTGGTTTCGTACAGGATCAGGCCCGACATCAGCAGTACGAACACGGCCGAGACCGTCAGCGACAATGCCGGAATCGAGAAGAAGTAAGCCGCCAGCGAAGCCAGAAAGGCCACCAGGATGCCCACCATCAGGAAGCCGCCCATGAAGCTCATGTCGCGCTTGGACACCAGCACGTAGGCGGACAGGCCGAGGAAGATCGCGGCGGTGCCGCCCATGGCCATCATCACTGTCTCGGCGCCATTGGGCAGGGACAGGTAGAGGCTGATGATGGGGCCGAGCGTGTAGCCCATGAAGCCGGTCAGGGCGAACACGAGCGCCACGCCCAGAGCGCTGTTGCGGAACTTCGTGATCGCAAACAGCAATCCGAAGTAGCCGACCATGGTGATCAGCAGGCCGGGGTGGGGCAGGCCCAGTGCGGCGGAAGCGCCGGCAGTGACTGCGGAGAATCCGAGCGTCAGGGCCAGCAGCAGATAGGTATTGCGCAGCACGCGATAGGCGGCGGCGTCGATGGGCGTCGTCGATCGCGCACCATAAGGCGCCGTGCGGACGTTGGTGTAGCGGTCGTTCATGATGTGTCCTTTCAGTAAAGACAGGTACAAGGATCAACACTGTCAAGCGTAACGGTAACTCTTGCACCACCGATTGACAATGGACATGTATGGTACAGCACAGTTCCCCCAGAAAAGCGAAGATAATATGAAAGTTACTTCGCAAATGGTGGAAGCATGAAGAGCGCGGGCATCAATTTCCGGCACCTCTATTATTTCTGGGTCGTAGCCAAGGAAGGCAGCATCACGCGCGCCGCCGAGCGGCTGGACGTGGCGGTGCAGACCATCAGCGCGCAGCTCAATTTGCTGGAACAGTCGCTGGGCAAGGCGCTGCTTGCGCCGCAGGGCCGGCGTCTGGTGCTGACCGAGGCCGGGCGGGTTGCCCTCGGATATGCCGACCAGATATTCCTGCTCGGCGAGCAGATGCAGGAGGTGCTGACCGAAACCGACATTGGCCGCACCATGCGCCTGACCGTGGGCGTGACGGACTCCATGCCCAAGCTCATCGCCTCGCGGCTGGTGGAAGTGGCGCTGCGGCTGCCGCAGAAGGTCAAGCTGGTGTGCGTCGAGGACGATTTCGAGTCGCTGCTGGGCGATTTGTCGGTGCACAAGCTGGACGTCGTCCTGACCGACCGTCCGGTGCCG
>JAEZGK010000109.1 GCA_023437365.1 Bacillota bacterium | reverse complement strand
TAGGTTAGAAAAGACGCATTTGCATCTATTCTAACCTAAATCATCTTGGCGCGCCTAAGATGATTCGAACATCCGACCTACCGCTTAGGAGGCGGTCGCTCTATCCTGCTGAGCTATAGGCGCAGATTGTAATACCGCTTCGTAAAGCAGTGCCTTCGGTATGCTAGCAACGGCGTTTATACCGCAGTCGGCAGAGATTATGTTACAACAATTCACGCATTTTGTCAATTGCGCGGCGCGTATAATCGGGCACCGGCACGACTGTGCAACCAGATTCACGGCATGCCCTGCTTTGGAATATAGTATAGTGATTCCATGTAATAAGGGGCGATACAATCTATGACGCTGGCACAACAACTAAAAGAATACATACAAAGAGAGCTAGATTCCTCTGCACTGTACCGCGAGCTGGCAAAAACCGCGCCAGAGCAGGACGCAGCGTTGCTGCGGGAGCTTTCGGCGGATGAGCTCCGCCACGCAAGGGCGTTCCAAAGTGCGTACACCACGCTGACGGGCTACAGCTATACGCCCAAGGTCAATGGCATAGTGCCACAGGGCGCCTATCGAGACACCCTACTTGGGCAGGTGCAACAGAGCTGTAGTGATCTGCGTAGATACTCGCAGCAGACGCTTGGTGCGTGCAAGAATGACCAAACGCAAAATGCCTTACTGTGCGCGGAGCAGGATAAAATCGTCCACGCGCTTCGACTGCTTGCCATGGCAGCGGAGGAAACACAGGAGCAAACGGAAAAGGAGTAACAGAAAACCGACGCCTTTTTTAAGCATCTGCCTCAAGATCGTGTTGCGGTCTGCGGGGCGGATGCTTCACCAATGCGTCAAAACCAAAATAGTATAGAAATATAATGAAATGGCGGTGATGCCAATGAAGCGTAGACATGATTTATCAAAGGTGAAGCCACTGGGATCAAAGGCTGCAGCGTCTTGTGTCCCGGTAGGGCTTGATGCAGAGTTTAAAGCCCTGATGGCGTTCTTAGCCCAGCGAAACGATACCGAGATCTATGAGGCGGTCAAGCACAATCTGGCTTATTTTGAGGGCAAGGACAAACAAAACTATGACGCAACCATAAACTATTATAATAAGTATATGCTGTGGGGTGCGTATTATCCGACCGCCGGAGTATGGGAGCTTGCGCAAAACCGCGCGGAGGCATTCTCGCAACACCGCGAAGACTTTGAGTGGCTGTACGGTCGGCTGGGGGATTATCGTTCCAAACGGGTATTGCACAACATCCTGTCTTACTGGCTTACCTCCGATTACGCAAAGATTGTCGCGCTGCGTGATAAATACTTTAAGCAGTATTTTGACCTTGACCTAATCGGCTGCGATGAGACCGAGGTACTTGTCGACATCGGCGCGTATATTGGTGACACGATGGTTGACTACGTGAAAACCTTCGGTGACCGTTGCTACAAGCGCATCTACTGCTACGAGGTTGTGCCGGAGAATGTGCAGTACATCCACCGCAACATCGAGTTGTTTCACCTTGACAATGTCGTTGTAAAGGGGCTGGGGGCAAGCGACGGAGCGGGAACATTGTTTTTGCCCGATGCTGCCGTGTCCTCGGTAAAAAAACTGTCTGAAGTCGGCGAGGTAAAGGTGCAGACCGTCGCAATTGATGAGGACATCGACGAACCCATTACCTTTATCAAGATGGATATTGAGGGTGCGGAGGAACAGGCGCTGCTCGGCTGCCGCAACACGATAACCCGCAATCATCCCAAACTTGCACTTGCCGCGTACCACAACCATAAGGATATGTGGCGGCTTGCGCGCATCATCGACGAGGCAGATCCCACCTATCGGTTCTATCTGCGTTACTATGGCGACCCGCTGCTTCCAACCGAATATGTTTTGTATGCGGTATAATGATTTCTTAATACGCAGTATGGCGGCAAAAAGGATGCTTGTCGCAACAATGAAGCTACAGCCGGGGGGAGGTTCCCTCGGCTGTAGCTTCAAACATTCAAATACCCTAACATGGCATTTGCTTTGATCTGTTCGGGTGTAATGCCGGTTGCTCTGTAATATGAGCGTGCTAGGAAACATATAAAGGATTATTTCGTTTGCATGTCGATTGTCAGGTCTCCAAACACAAAGGATTTAATCTGATCGGGGTCAATTACAACGTCAAGGGAAAACATGATTTCACAGCTGTTTGCAGTACCGCTTCTTCCATCGCCCAGCACCTTAATTTGTGTGTTATCCATCATGGTAACGGTTGCGCTGGGGTTATCCGCTCTAACTGAGGACAACTGGATGCGGCGGTATGTCGCCTCGTCCATAGACGTCAAAAGGCTGAGGTAGTACGGAGAAACCGTAAGCTTCTTAGCGTGCAAGGTTTCGCCCTGTACCGACAGGCTTTTGTCAAGCGGAAAAATTCGTGTGGATTTTTCTAAATCAAGTGGGATGGTAAATTCCCAATTTCCTTTGAGCAGCGGGTGAGCGCCATTTCCTGCGTTTAGAATAAGCACATAGTTATTCAGGTCATCCTTCGAGGTAATTCCGTCTACAGTGATTGCCCACTGCACAAGATCGGGTTGACTGTCATCGGTGGCGGTTCCGATGGTATAGGGAAGTTTGATTTCGCCTGTTTTGGGGTTAAGAAGCGCCGCGTGGGGAAGAATTTTAACCTTATCCTTGGGTATCGGTGCCACGCCGCGCAGATATAACACGTTGTCGCGAATCGCTGCGTTTGTCACCAGATATCCTGGCAGCCCCGTAGCTAAGGGAAGCTGGATGTCGCTGTCTTTGGTTAAGCTGTAGCGCGAAATTCGTTTACCCGTTTTCTCATCCGGCGAGCTTCCGGTTACTTTAAAATCGGATGGGGATGGGGCGGTGAATTGTTCAAACAACTGTGCCAGCTCACCGTGTTTCATGCCAACATCCGTACCATTGAGCAGAGCTTCCTGCAGGATATTCTCAAGTGAGAGAAATAGCGTTTTGCCTGTGAGCGGAGTTTGCGTGGTCATGTTAACATTGAGAAGGAGTGTTGCTTTGTTGTCAAACGGGTTGCCATCGGGCAAGAGCGCGCTTGAAAAATTGCTGGAAGATTGCCCGAGCTCAATATCATGGGAGCAGAAGAGGTAGTTGTGATTTTCGGATTCATCGTCAGTTTGCGTATCCTCTGTGCGCATTTTAATATAGCCAAATTCAAGCTTGCCGGAGGATAGGGTACCGTCAGGCTGCAAAAGGGCAAGCGGCTTACCCTCGGGTCCTGTGATATCCACGAGAATGCTCAGCCCGTTGTCGTGTGCCGTTATGGCTCGCAGCCCAACGCGAACACCATGACTGTCGGCTGTTGTAGAGACCAATTTGCCGGTTTTATTAACAACCGGCGACAGTGATGAGAGCGGAACCTTCTCGCCTTGTGGCGAAAGTTCGTAAAGAACACCGCGAAATGCGTCGCTGACAGTATAATAGGTAGCAGCGATAATGAAAAGGCTCACTGTAATAAGTGCCGCTACTAAAACAGTACACTTAAAACCTTTTCGGGACGTTGCTTGTTTTGTAGTAACCGTAAAGCGGTCCATAACCAAAGCATGAAGGCGTTCTGCCGTAAGGGAGGGTGTAGGGGGAACTGACGGCGCAAGTTCACCCAACTGATTGATAAACTCTTTATTATATCGTTGCATCTGTAAATCCCCTTTCTTCAAGAACTCTTTTCAGATACTGGCGGCTGCGGTATAGCCTGTTTTTTATCTGGCATTCATCCATGGACAGGTGCTGCGCAATCTCTTTTGTCGTTTCAAATAAAAAGTACTTGCGTAGGATGATCTCTTGGTTGGGATTGGGCATTTCTGCGATTGCCTCCTGTAGCTCCATGGATGTTTCTGCGCTGAGCAGCATCTGCTCCACATCAGTGTCAGCGGGAATTTCAAGGGTATCAAGAGAGGTGCTACTGTGCTTCTTTATTCGATGATACCGATTAATAGCGGTGTTTTTTGCGATGCACAGCAAATAACCCTTTAGATTTGCGGTTTTGGCATCCAGTCGATTGATTGTTTTCCATGCATTTACAAAGGTGTCCGCCACACACTCCTCCACATCCATTGGTCTTTGGGGAAGAATCCGGGCAATTACTACCTTAAGTAGTTCGCCATACTGGTTAATTGCCTCGCGCAATCCATCGGAAGGCTTATTTTGCAGAAGCTGTATCAATTCTTTGTCTTCCAAAAGACCTGCCCCCTTTCCTGTTAGTGAAAGCGCCTTCACCCCTATAGACAGTATAAATATGAAAAAGGCTTATTACAAACTAGGTTTATTTTAATTTTATTCTCAACAATCTAACACAGGGGTTTATATTTGGGGGAACACATTGCAAACAAGCTAAGTGATGCACCACCGCATTTTGATGCGGGGAACAAAGCTGAGCCTTCCGGCTTTTAAGAGCCGGAAGGCTCGATAATGTAGATTCTATTAATGTAATGATTTATGGGGTGCTGCGGGTTGTGCTTAGCGAGACTTAGTTAAGGCTTTGAAATAATACACGGTTCGTAGCAACGATTATAATCTACAGAGTCAGTACAACCGTTAATACTGCATTAGCATGGCAATGTTTTCAGAGCCGCCGCCGATTGTCCAGATCATGATATAGTCGCCGCGCCGGACAAGCCCCTGCTTAAGCGCCTCATACAACGCGATATACGGGCTGCTGGTTCCGGTGTAGCCGTATTGGTCGCCGACAAAGATGCTTCGGGACTCGTCAATGCCCATCAGCTCGCGAATGCTCTTAATGTTTGCCAGCGCGTACTGTGACAGACAAAACATCTTAATATCGTCGATGCACAGATTGTTTTCGCCGAGCAAAGCGCGCATGTTTTTGACCGCGGTATCAATGGACACGTTTTCGAACGGCAGCCACACCATGCGAAGCGCTTCCCTGTCCGGCTCACGGAATAGGTTGGAAAACCCGCACCCGGGGAACAGGATGTTATTGTGCTCTGCGGAGTTCACAGCGTACTTTGCACCAAGGAAACCGCGTGGCTCGTCGGTCTTTTGCAGGATTAACGCACAGGCGGCATCCCCGTAATGACCGTAGCAGTACTCGTTGTCGCTGTCTAGCAGGTGATTGACGTAGTCGCATCCGATAATGAGCGCGGTGTTTACGTTCTCACTCAGGTGCATATACTTGCAGATCTGTTCAATCCCCACCGTCATACCAGCACAGTTGACGTTGTAATCATAGCAGATACAATCCGCTTTACCGCCAATTGCCTCGTGGATATGAATGGAGCAAGGCGGGATGGTGTATTCCGGCAGAACACTCGAGTAAGCAATCAGATCAATGTCTTTGCCGGTAAGACCTGCCTTTTTTAGAACGCGCGTGGTCGCCTTTAAGGCCATCGACAGGTTGGTGTCGGTTTCGGTATCGATCATGTAGCGTTTTTTACGTCCGATGATATTGGTTAAGAAGTGTGCAACGTCTTTTTCTTTTTTGTTAAAATGCTCGATGTAATAATCGTTGGAAACCGTCATTCCCCCGTGATAAACCTCAATCTCAAGAATCTTTGTGTTTATCATTGAAGCCTCCGAGATTTATAATGGGACGCGGGTTGAAACGTCGCCGGGAAATTATAAGAAGTCGATAGAATTTAACCCAACCTCTTTTGCAAGGCGCTGTAGCTGCATCTTCAAGATAACGTTTGAACCGATGTTTAGGGATATCTTGCTAAATCCAAGAGATTTATATAATGTAAGACAACCCTTTAAAAGCTCCTGCATCTCGGCGGGGGAGACTGCCAGCTTGCTAGCATCAAGTGATAGATGGTATTGAGCGGGTTTAATCGATGCAACCTGTTTGTTGAATTCTTTTACGAAGGCTTGCGCATCCTCGGGTGTGAAGTTACCTTCGCACATAACGTTGACTGCAGTTGCTGTTACAGAGACCTTGTAGTTTCCCATTTTTGACACTCCTTAATAAGTAGTTAATATATCATTACAACCGCATAATACAACGTCCTTTGAAAGTGCAGAAGAACAACCATGCCAAAAGCAAAGCGTAAGTGCTTTGACTTGATTCCTAACACTGTTCAATCGAATGGCATTATCAGTAGCGGTAATGACTTCACATAAGGGCTTTTATTGTTTAAATGGATAAAACAATATAATTATAACATATTATGTAGAATTGTATATAAGGACATTATAAGGAAGTTGATAATAATTAAGGGTTTTATAGTAATTTTATATGAATGGTGGCGTTTCTTAGTGATTAGGCAAACACGGCGTGTTTATGCGCTTTAAACGTCGATATCATGTGAAAAAACACATAGAAGCAAAAAGAGTTTAAAAAAAGCAAAAAACCTGTTGACAAGGGAAGGGGGGTATGGTATTATAAATAAGCCGCTTGACGCGGGGAAGACGAAAAAACGGCTTCACTAAGCCAAAAAAGCGGAGCAGGGCGGATAAAAAACCGACTGCGAAATGAACCTTGAAAACTGAACAACATGATAAATCATATCGAGAGATATGAGAAAAACAAACCCTAACAATTCCGCTTTTGAGTGTCTGCAAGGATGCTTAAAAGTGAGAATCACAAAAAGCGGCAAGACGAGAAATCGTTTTGCAAAACGCAAGTATTCGATTAGAGCTAAGTAAACAGCTTGATTGAAGAAGGTTTGAAGCGGGCAACCGCTTTAGATACAATTTGATTAAGAGTTTGATCCTGGCTCAGGACGAACGCTGGCGGCGCGCCTAACACATGCAAGTCGAGCGGAGAACAAAGAGCTTGCTCTTTGTTCT
>JAEZGK010000106.1 GCA_023437365.1 Bacillota bacterium | reverse complement strand
AACTTCAAGACCGTCTTCAGATGAAGCTGAAATTATCCAGGGAGCTTCGCTGGCAACTTCAAGACCGTCTTCAGATGAAGCTGAAATTATCCAGGGAGCATCGCTGGCAACTTCAAGGCCGTCTTCAGCAGAAGCTGAGATTATCCAGGGAGCATCGCTGGCAACTTCGAGGCCGTCTTCAGCAGAAGCTGACCAAATCCAAGGGAGATCACAGGCAACCTCTAAGTTATCATCAGCAGAAGCTGATATAATCCAGGGAAGGTCACTGGCATAAGCTTGTCCGTGATCAGTAGCAATTACCTGAAGCTTAACTAATACGATTGTCAATACCATAAGCATAACAAGAGCAGCTGCAGCAAAAATACGTTTTTTCGATTTCATTTTCTTACCTCCTGAATTTTTTTGACGTTTGGGAAATTTTACTTGTTGTATATTTTGAATTAAAAACACGTAAAACGTGTTTTTAATTTTAATATATGCAAATTATATGGCTGAATTTGTAAAAAAACCATGTCGTCTCTGGAAAACTTTTAATTTTTCCGAATACGACATGGTTTTTAGATTCTATATCAGTTAATATAAGCTTGGTCAATTACTAATGTATAAATCAAAACAAGAGAGAATTGATATGGGAAAAACGGATATGAGGCCTGCATTTTATGATGAGCTGACTGGATTACCTCATTTGAATTTACTAAATGATATTTTGGCGGAATATATCTTAAACAATTCTTGCAGCAAGTTGGCAGGAGAGGATAAGTTTGCGCTTGCTTATCTGGACATTAATCAATTTTCATACATGAATGAGACCTATGGATATAAAATTTGTGATGAAGTAATAAAATGTGTATCTGACTACTTAAAAAGTAAGATTCAAAAACCGAATTTCGTATCCAGAATTACCAGTGATAAGTTCATTATATTGTTTACAGCGATAGCATCAGAAGATGAATTGTATGAAATCATCAGTGATATCATAAATGACGGCTGTAATGTCAGTATTTACACGCATATGTTTTATATCACAATGAGTGTTGGAGTAGCATTATATCCTGAGCATGGCAAGGATATTGCTACCTTGATTAAGAAGGCCGAGGTAGCCAACAACTTTGCTAAGAAGACGGAGACAGATATCAATATATATAGTGATGAACTCCAGAAGAATATCGTGGAACAGATTCAGATGATCAACAGACTTCAAAAGGGGATAGAGAAAGAAGAATTTACGTTGTTCTATCAGCCGGAGTATAATCTGAATACCAATGAAATCATTGGTGTAGAGGCACTGGTTCGATGGCCTCAGCCGATGAATGGCTACATATCTCCTGATATCTTCATTCCAATTGCCGAACGGTCTAAACAGATCTACCTGCTGGAACGTTGGATTGTGAATAAGGCTCTTCAACAGAAGGAGAAGTGGGAACGAGAGGGTTTGGAGCATATAGAGCTGGCGATTAATCTTTCGAGCAAGACGTTGGAAAGTGAAACTAACTTTCAGAAGATTGAAGAAATTATAACGTCCTATCAAGTTAATTATTCTCAGGTTGTTTTTGAGATAACGGAGACAGTAATCTTATCTCAGATGAATATTGCTATAGAACGATTGAATCGACTCAGAAGCTATGGGATAAAGATTGCCCTTGATGATTTTGGAACAGGTTATTCATCGCTGACACATATCATGAAATTACCAATTGATATTATTAAGATAGATAAAAGCTTCATTCAATCAGTACCATATAGGAATGAAGAGACGGTAATTACCCAGAACATGATTTCTCTGGCTCACGATCTGAATTATCGAGTCGTAGCGGAAGGGATAGAGACACAGGAACAGCTGGATTACTTGAAAAAGATATCCTGCGAACGCGGACAGGGTTTTCTTCTATGTAAACCTATTACTTCGGAACAGCTTGGAAAGCTTTTTGTTTTATAAGCTGTTAACAGTCCGCATCATCAACATGTAATTTACTATAGCATTTGCTGTACTTTCAGCAACAGGCGTTTGGGGAATAAAAAGGGTGACAACAGAGTTGTCGCCCTTTTTTCACCTCAAAATAAGTCGTTAATTTATATATTCTTCTCATAGGGAAAGTAATGCGGCAGCTTTGATTGAAATTCCTTAAGGTTGGTTATTCGATCTTCGGAATCGAATTCAATCAGGGTTATCCCATCAAATCCACTGATCTCCCCGTCATACTCACATTGGAAATACCATTCCACGGCAGTCATTCTGTTCTGATGGACATACTGCTTAATATCCCAGGCAAGTACAGTGCCATGCTTCTGCCAGTCGGTAAACCATTGCTCTATTGTCTCAATCCCATGGTATTCCGGTCCGTAGCTTTCACTGTATATAGCATCCGGTGCAAAGAGTCTTCTTAGAAGAGTGTGATCTTTGTCTATCCAGGACTTAAAATAACTTGATATTATCTGTTCGTGCTTTTCCATGGGGATAGCATCCTTTCTATATCGATATTAATTATAGATTAGATATATAATATTTTACCATGGCTGTATAGATCTAACTACAGTCCAGGTGAATTTCTGCTCCTAGAGTTAATTATAACATATTTTGCCAAAATATTATTGAAATTTTTCGTTTTGGTGATATAATGAATTCTTATTTTATATTTTGATTGGAGGGAAAGTTATGTGTCCGGTGATTAAGCTAGGTATCATAGGAGATTACGACGGTAGGCCGTCACATCTGGCAACAGAAGAAGCGGTGAAGCATTGTGCATCAAAATTAGATATAACAGTAAAGTGGGATTGGATACCAACAACCAGCTTCGAACATGGAACAGTAGATGAGCTATTTCGTTATGATGGTCTGTGGTGTGCTCCGGGTAGTCCTTACAAAAGTATGAACGGCGCAATCAATGCAATTCGCTTCGCCAGAGAACATAATTATCCCTTTATTGGTACCTGCGGTGGCTTTCAGCATGCGGTAATTGAGTATGGAAGAAATGTATTACATCTCGATGAGTTACAGGAATTAAGCTTTGATCTCTATGAACCGAATGATTATATTACGCAACTATCCTGTTCTTTGATCGGACAGACGAGGCATATCACACTTGATCGAACCTCTTATCTTTATGATATTTATGGAGAGGATGTAATTGTTGAGAAGTATAACTGTAACTTCGGTCTCAATCAGAAGTTTCAGACTTTACTCAACAATAACGGATTTAGAGTTGTGGGTATAGACGAGGATAAGGAAGCCCGACTCATGGTAATTGAGGCAAATGACTTCTTTGTAGCATCATTATTTCAGCCACAATTAAGTTCAACATATGAAAATCCTCATCCATTAATCATGGATTATATAAAGAAGGTAAAGCTCTTCAACAGTAACAGATAAATATGATTAGGGGTACCGCAAATACTGACAAAACTTGCGCACCCCTCAGTCTATTTATTCTCTACAACAATCAAAGGAACCATCATCTCATCTACGGTCATACCTGCATGGACACCGATGAATTTTTCAGCATGGGACTGGGATTGAAATATCGATACGTTATTGATGGCTATCGCGAGGTAGTCCCCAAGGAATTCTTCGAATCTGAGATGAATATTACCTGTACCGAAGAGCTTCTTTTCTATGACCTCCTGCCTGGAAAGCAGCATATAGTCCTCCTCGAAATGCTTCAGGAATTCGGATCTGAAATCCTCATCCCGTCCTTGCTTCACATGGAAAGCCAAAGCTCTCGGTTCTATGGAAGGGAGCCATTTCAAGGTGTCGAGTAGCTCGGGATAATCTCCGATATATTTATTGCGGCTGTTTAGCTGTCCGTGATCCGATACGATGAATAATACCGTATCCTCAAGCCTGTCACTGAGTCTTTCAAGTTCATCATTGATTCTTTCCACCCATGCAGCTGCTTCTTCGCTTGTGGCACCATATTGATGCATGCAATTGTCAGGTTCATGCCAATAGGTATAGAGGTAATGGCGACCATCTTCCTGACATTGTTTTTCTACTCCATCTAATAATTCCTCCAGACTTTCCACATGATAGGTACCGAAATATGAGATGGACTCTGCATGTGCACCGGGTTTTTCGTTGATCTTCTCAACCACATTTTTATAGGGAAGATATCTTCCGGCAACATGATAATCAGCTACCGGCTCATCATAGTCATTCGTATTGACAAAAATGTTCACGTTGTCCTCTACCTCGGGAAAATGCAGACTCCAGCCCAGCCAGGAGTGTTCTGCCGGTGCCAATCCGCTTTCGAGAGTTGTGATCGCAGCCGTCGTCGTTGGAGGAAAGACGGAACTTATCTCTGCACGTAAATGCCTTCTTAAGAAACTGTCTTCAGATATCAAATTCGGAAGATTTCTGCTACCCATGGCATCAAAAACCATCAAGACCACATTACGATAACCCTTATTGAGAATCTGATCGGCAAGCTCTAACGTCGGATGATCGTTTTTGACACCAAACTCCTTTTCGACAGAATTAATTAAATTTAATAAGCTGTTATGATAATCCGGATATTGAATCATTATGTCCCCCCCTTCCGCGTTGTACTAAGTGACCTTCTTTCAGCTATATTTCAATACTGCTTCCTGCGGAGAGATAGGAAATCTGCTCACCAAGCATGCTTTTCATAAGTTGGTATGCCTTTAGCCCGGTGCAATGACAGGTATAATAGCGTGTACTTTTTACCTGCAGTCGGTCGGCAATCTTCCTGGCCAGAGCGGAATTGCTTCGCCTGAAGGACATCGGGTTGATCAAATGCATACCGGATATAACGGTGTTTAATTCACAGCCGATCAAACCCTCGGCTTTCTTTTGTATATTAATAATGCCGCTATGAGCACAACCGGCTACCAGTGTGTATCTTCCATCCTCATTTATGATAAGGCTCTGTTCATGCCTAAAATCATCAGGTTGAAAGCCGGTTTCAGTTTTTACATAAAGAGTATTATTAGAGGTAGAATAACATTCTTTCGTTGTTATATTCGAGAATAACCGAAGCTCATCATCAATGATACAATCATCCTCTGTAAATATAAACCGCTCATGATCCTTCAACATTTGGTCCAATCCAACTGAGCTGGCGATACCGAAAATCTTCGAAAAGAAAGAGTCAAATGCCTTTTCGCGTATGTATATTTTTGCATTTCTATTTCTCTGTAGGAAGAGCTTGAGGGCTCCTCCGTGATCGTAATGCCCGTGAGAGATAATTACTGTATCAACCGCTTCGATATCTACCTTCAGTTTAGCGGCATTTTGTAGAAATAATTCGTCTGAACCTAAATCAAACAGTAGTTTATGCTTTCCTGTCTCGATGTAAAAGGATAGTCCGTGTTTATGTCCAAATTCCGGTGTTAAGGATGTATTTTCAACAAGAGTAATGAGCTTCATTTGTTAGCGCCTGTCCTTCCGATGATATTTCATTCATTATACCCTCCAAAATATAGAAGGTCAATTCAAATATAGGAATCAAATCATTGCCAGATGTAGGAATCAAATCATTACCAGACTCCTTTCTAGATATCGTTTGTACTCCTGTTTTTTGATTTTTCTATATCGAAGCCATCCGGATACCTTTTTTTAAGCTTATCAATATTCATTTGAAGGATGTCCTCCAAGGAATAGCCCAGAACAGTTGCCGTTTCTGCAAGGTACCACGCGATATCACCCAGTTCCTTCGCCAGATGCTCCTTATCGAGCTCATGTCCCTGTGCTAAATATCGCTTCACAATATCGATCGCTTCTCCGGCTTCTCCGCAGAGCCCCATGACACCATTGATCAGTACATCTCTCTCGGATAGATCAGGGTTTAAGGTAGACATGGCAAGTTCTTGATATTCGTTGATTGTCATGAAATCTCTCCTGTTCCTTAGTTTCTCTTGTTTGACTTATTATAAGTTTATCGGGATTGGAAGTCAAGACAGCAAAAAGGGGCTGTCCTAAGTTATTGCCTTCAGGACAGCCTCTACTGATAGTGAACTGATTATTCATCTAGGCGATTCGCCGGAGAGTTGTATTCAATGTGAAGCTTATCATCAAGTAATTTATCTTTGTCCGAGCGTGGGGCAGATTGATCGATTCCGGCCCTATTAAGATGCTCTTTTTCTTTCTCTTTTCTGTATTTTTGATTTGCCTGTTTACTCATGACATCACTCCCTGTGTTTTATCATAAATTTAGTGTGCCTTAAAACGTGCGATCTATTCATAAAACAGAAGGACGTATTCCTACGATTCAAACTGCAGCTATTTGCAGTCGATACCTGATAATATTTTACGATATACCTTTTCTTCGATCAGAGCCACAGCTTCGATCATCTTTGGCAGCTCCTTAAGATCAGCTTCTTCCTTTAGGAGATACCCGGTCATCTGATCGATCATGCGCTCCAATATCGTACCGCTTTCCAAAAACAGCGCTGCGGCTTCACGCCAGGCATCAATATGATAATCCTGTCCGAGCTCGGCCAACACTCCTGCGATCTGTTCTCTGCCACACATATATCGAATAAATTCAGGTTCATTGATGCCCAGGAGGCGATTGGGCATCTTCGGTACGGTTCCCGAATACATGATTATATTCTGCAGGGCTGCATCATAGTCCTCCTTCGTCAGCTCCTCCTGCCAATGAGGAAATTCCTTCGCAAGCTTATACATGCCTCTTATTCCTGCGAAGCCCACCGGGGATTCCAACATTTTGATCGCTTTCCGATGAAAGCCTTCCTTTGCGATGTCGATTGTGCTCTTTAACTCTTGCTGAAAGGAGATGGTACAGATGGTATTTTTGTGAGAAAGACCTTTTGTCTCCACACGCATGGCTTCTTCCAGAGCTTCGTAGGATATGCCCTGTACGGCCTCCAGTCCGCAGTCCAGCACATAGGCAGTTTGCTTTTCGTCATCATATCCTACCATCAGTACATAATGAATCGGGATATGCACCTTATGATAGAATTTGGGATAGTAATGCAGGTAATACATGTCCAGGCAGCCCAGTACAACCGGGCATTCCAGGTCAATATGTTTTTTCGCTGTCTGTAGGGCGTATTCAAAGGTTCTGCCTTCGATATGTCTGTATTGAAAGCCAACAATATCGGAGATCTCCTTGTAGATTTGCTTGACTCTGCCATCTCCCCATGCCACACGCCTTTTGAGATCGTCTGTATTAGACTTTAGATAAATAAAATTACCTTTTCCGCTTAAAGTAAATAGGAATTGATTTGGTATCCGTTCACCGCTTTTTTGCATATATAAGTCCTCGATGCCGTTCCACATACATTCATAATCGTCCACATGGTGTTGAATAGATAATATTTTATTCCCCATTGATTAATCACTCCTTTATTTAGTATAAAGAAAGCATAAACCCTCGCATTATGCGAGGGTCAATAGGGGTTTATTTTTTTTATTGGAAAACAGATTTCAGTAATGAATTTCTCCGGATTGGTCTCATTATCCGGCGATATGTAATAAGTGGAGAAAGGCTTTTCAGTGCAGCAGTAATGATTTTCTTTGAGCCAGTCCTCCATATACTGCATCACATCACCAATCTGATGATAGGCTCCTTCAAATGCAACAGTTGCCGCAATACATTCATCGACCTTGAAAAAACGTACCTGATCTGTATCAGGATAAAGCTTTTCTACCACGCGCTGTACTTCTGTATCGATCTGCGAGTTTTTGTGATCATACCCATGGGTAATCGCAAATGCATAGTCTGTATCAGTAAAGCGGACTCCCATTTGCCGGCAGGCTTTCGTTAATTCTTCCCATAGTAAGCCTTCGTCGGAGAATTTATGTAGTATTCCTCTGCAGCTTGCTACCTTCCTGGCAGGTATTTTCTTGATTACGACGGAAAGTGCATAGGCATCCTGTTTTTTAAGATCACGTATCGCCTGCTCCATATGGATAATCTGCTCCTGGAGCTTACTTAGCTCTTCAAGCTTTTCTTCCCTTTTTTGCTCTACAAATTCAATAAGATCCGTATTGGATTCGTGCAGGAGATGAAGTGCTGCAATTTCCTGCAAACCAAAGCCCAGACCTTTCAAGACCTGAAGCTGATTGGCAAATACGAGCTGTCGTTCGCTGTAATACCGATAGCCATTCGATCGATCTGTCAGCTCCGGCTTTAGCAGTCCAATCTTATCATAATTACGGAGCATATGGATACTAATTCCGGTCAGCGCTCCGAATTCCCCTATTCTTAACATACGATCTCCATTTCTTCAAGCACCTTTAAAATCTGGGGGTATGAACTAATTTACTGTTTGAAAATTCTCCACAATAAACTCCAGCTTGATTATAATGCAAATGGTATCCATTTGCCCTGATGGATATAGCTTCATTATAACTAATTGACCGGAAATGACAAGAATTTATTTCTGGTTTCGGAAGCTGCACTAAATTTTTCCGAACCCGATAAAAACTATTGACTATGACGTTAGGTCATAGTGTAATCTATAGTGGAAGGAGGAAAATAGGATGACTATTCATGAATTGGCCAAGTTCACAGGTAGCAGTATTAGAACCTTACATTATTATGATAAGATTGATTTATTGAAGCCAAGCTGTGTAGAGCCAAACGGATATCGGAAGTACAACGAGGATTCGCTTGTGCGGCTGCAGCAGATTATGTTTTTTAAAGAGATGGATTTGCCTCTGAAAGCAATAAAAAATATATTGAATCAGCCCAATTTTGATCGTAAGGAGGCAATCAAGGAACAGAAGGAATTACTCCTGGCCAAAAGAAACCGCCTGACCAGGCTGATTGAACAGATGGATCAAATCCTGAAAGGAGAGGATATCTTGGATTTCAGTATATTTGAACATAATGAATTGGAAGAAGTGTTCAGAAACAGGCTGATGCAGTTGGATGAAGACTATCAGCAGGAACTAATTCAGCTTTATGGAAGCCTCGACAATTATATCAGTAACATGATGAAGAATGAGGCTGGGATTAAGGAGTCTGCCATACGGTATTACGGAAGTGTCAGAAAATATATCGAAGAGCTAAAGAAGACACCGCCTGTCACGAGAGAAGGCGTGGGCAAATTACAGCTGAAGCTGGACGAAACCTTCCGAAGGATTGCTTCTTATAAAGAAACGAACGATGTGAGCCAGCCGGAGTTGCAAGGATTGATTACAGAATGGAAGAGTACTTTTTCGGAGCTCTGCCAGATGGAGGATATCACGGAACTGTTTCGTAATATCTATCATGGCTATGCGGAATCGGATGCGATTATCAAGGCGATGGATGATATCTATGGCGAGGGTTCGTCAGTGTTTGTCGGTAAAGCTATGGAATTTTATGATACTCATTCAAGGGGCGGCTCCTCAGGTACAAAGTAATTTTAACAAAGCAGTAAAGAATGAAATTTCTTATCATTTCCTGCCAAGCGATATCGATTACAAATTTGATACTAGCCCATTGGTAAATGACCTGGCTCATGACTTATAGAAAGCGAAAGGACTTGTTGCCTCATAGAAAACTGATAGTGAGCTTTACGATCATATCAGTTTTCTATGAGGAAGTTGGTCCATCACTTTTTAGCTGAATGAAATATATTACCGCTCTGTCTGCTCTGTCATCAGACCCCAGCGAAACCCAAACTGATCGATAAATACAACCTCACAAGAGCTATAGGTAGTGCTATGCATAGGATAGATGGTAGTACTGCCATCTTTTAAAATATCATAGGCTCTTTTTACCTCATCGCTTGTATCAAAGGTAACGGTAAGAGATAATGAAGTGCTTTTCGTCAAATCAACTGTCATATTATCACACATCATAATTCTCTGATTGCCTATGAGTAACTCAGCATGATAGATATAATTTGCCTGCTCTTCAGTCAGCGGTGTATCAAAGTCTCTTGGGTCAGCATCAGAATATCTTAGGAGACAGCTCACTGTTGCATGAAATGCTTTTTGGTATAATAACAAAGCTTCTTCACAATGTCCGTTAAAATTAAAATTCGGTGTTATTAAAATCATATCTTTCCCCCATATCTTCTTCAATTATTACAATATTGATTTTTGCTGATTTGTTAACCATGCAAACCTCTTGCTTGCCTATCCATATCCTCGACAACGATATCATAAATTTCGCCCAGACCAGAACAGTATTCTAGCACTTTCCAGGGCTCGTTCGTATGAAAATGAATTTTGATTAACTCCTCATCACCTACTGCTAATAAGCAATCTCCTTTGAGATTGACGGTAAAATAATCGTAGATTGTATCTTCATCCAGGTTCTTTCCTTCAATTAATAATTGGGTATCATATCTATATTCCAACATTCTATTTACCTCCGTAATTTGGTCCGTTCAACTAGAAAATCAGTTCCCATATTGGTAAGGAACATACGGCAAAATTGCCCATGTGATATCGTCTGCAAGGATACTTCTTGCTTCAATTTTGGAACTTGCAGCAGTAGCATCGGAGCAGGGGTATTGGCTGCAAGACACACAGGTATCATGTCCTCTTTCAGCTGCACATTTTAGTTGAGAACACAAGCCATCCTTTGTGTGACAATTCGCAGTTCCACAGCCTGAGCAGCGCATTGACCAATCACTGCTTTGCCATACTCTGGTCAAGCGTTCTTCCAATTCTTTTCTGAAATCGGTACTGATTGTACCACCGGAATAATGGATACATAAATCACACCTATGACCGCACTTTCCATAAACCGCATTATCCTTTGGAAATGGCTTACGGTTTGGTTTCTTTTTAATCAGGATTAAGTGCTTCATATCTTCGAGAAGATGTAAGGAATTCACATCTATAAACATCCATTTTCCGTCATGATAAGTCTTGGAAGTATCATAATAGTCTTGCATTTCCTTTGAAAAAAGATCCCTCTCCTGTTCGAATTTATCTCGTTCCGCTTTTCCGAATATCATAAGAAAGATGAATTTATCGTCATAGATGTTAATCGTAAGTATCGTCTTTTTACCTTGACGAAATTTCAACTCATTTTTGCCGTTGGACTGTTCATCCAAGAGATAATTACCTCGCATAAAGCGCATAGTCTCTTCACTGATTCTATTAAGCTCCTCCATATGATCCATAACCCCTCCGTAAATTTTTATTAGAATTATAAAGCTTATAATACGACATCGGTATGTCAGATTATATCCATCAACAACTAGGATGCGTGATCTAGCTATCTGTGATATTATTGCGAAGATATTCCATCATTTGATTACACCAATCCAATTCTGATTTGCGAAGCAGCTTTCCCCTGCTCACCGTAGTCATACGGTAATGCCAAAAAGCATCCTTCTTTGCTTCACCCTCCAGACATTCACTGATTTCCTCCATCCTATGCATTGCATCGATCGTTGAAGCTCGAAACCTTTCGAGATGTTCGATATTTACCTCAATAGGGATATGATGGCCAAAGAATAGTTTTAGCATCAGTTCTGAGGTGCTCTGCTTTCCTTCCTGGATAGGTTTGACCAGCCAGTCCTTTAGTTCCTTCATTCCTTGGTCTGTAAGCCCATATACTTTACTTTCCGGTCTGCTCACGGACTTTATTACCTTGAAGGTAGCCAGGTCGGAAGCCACCAGTTTCTTCAGTGTTGGGTAGATCTGTTTATAGTCAAGCTCCCAAAAGTAACCGACACCTTCATCAACCCATGCTTTAATTTGATAGCCGGACATGGGACCGATGCTTAGTATTCCAAGGATTGCATAATAACTGTTATTTACTCTGGACATAGAATACTCCTCTTGATCCTGGATATAGAAAATATTTTTAAGAACATATGAAATTCATACATGGCATTGACATATATTTCTAATCATGTTAAGATACAAAAGAATGTATGAATTTCATATATCATAATTTGAATTAATTATAGTCTATTATAATTGAATGGTCAAGGAATAGCTTGGAGTGGAGGGAGAGCTTTATGAGAAAAAAGGTAAGAATTATAGTGTTATTATGTATATTTATAGTATTATCCATTGGTATAGTTTCAAGTATAAAACAAAGGAGTAATACACCTATTCAGGAAGATAATAAGCCGGTGTCGTCTGAATTATCAGAACAAGCAAAGGCAGAGGATGGAAATACAAAGACAGCTAAGATTCTGATTGTATATTTTTCATTGACTGGCAATACAAATCAGGTGGCCAATATCATGAAAGACTTTACTGATGCGGAAGTATTCGAGCTAAAGCCGGATTTTGATTATTCTAAGGTTCAAAGTAGAACAGAAATGGAGAATCTCGGTAAGAAACAGGTCGAGGAAGGGTTCAAACCTGAGTTATTGAACTCAGTAACCGATATTGATACCTATGACCTAATTATTGTCGGCTCACCGGTATGGTGGTTTTCTGTAACACCACCGGTAATGTCATTTCTCTCTCAATATGATCTGGCAGGGAAAAGGGTGGCACCATTTTGTACCTGTGGAAGTGTAGCAGGAGATTTCTTTACTCAGTTCGAAGAAACCATCCCTGATGCAGAGGTACAAGGTGGTCTTACATTAACGGAAGATGAGTTGAAGGATGAAGAAGGGGTAAAAGAGAAGATAAGAATATGGCTGGAGGATTTAGGTTGTGAGTTGTGAAGAAATCACAACCTTGCGATCCAGTCCAGTGACAATGGTAGTGTGCTATATCCCTTGTAGCTATGAATACTTTTAATACGCAATAGCCCTTTATAACAACCCAAAATGGGAACTTTCGAACATTGATTTCAAATGACATAAGCAAAAGGGGTGCCCGGCCGGGTCGAACATAACTCTCCAATCATTGGAAAATTGCTCGTCTGCGATTCTTGCTCCACAAAGAATTGCATATGTAACTGCTTTTTCTAAATCATTCACTGCGAGGTCTAAATGTGCCATTTGCTGTTGAGTTTCAGGCTTTTCCGGCCACACTGGAGGTAAATACTCAGGATTTCTCTGAAATAATATACTAGGATAGGTACCTTGATTGGTTCCCGGAGCATAGACACAGGCATATTCTTCGCTGATCAAGACACTTTCCCACTTGAGTAACGCTGCATAAAATTTTGCTAATTCTTCTGGATTTTTGCAATCCAACGTAAATGAGTACATCTTGATTTTCAGTTCATCATCCATAACGCTAATACCTCCATAGATAAATAATTTAGAATACCTTTGAGTTCCATTATTATCCTCCAAACTATATTGTTGTAACAGGCTTCCTCAATATCTTCATTTAATGCTTTGTCAATTTCATTACATTCTAGTCTCCGACACTCACGCAATTTAAAGGAGTAATAATAATCACATCATTCCAACGATACATTTTTACTTCGTTCAGCCTAACATAAAAGGAGAAGTATTTTTGATATTCTGGGATATTTATAATTATAAATCAAATTTTCTATTTGATAAATAGTTAATCTCACCACCGATACATACGATACAGTCAAAGATGTATACCTGTCCGTTGATAGGCTTGATCGTAGGAGCGGATTAAAAGGGCAAGTCAACTCGATTGATCTTTTATTCTTACTCCATGTATTAACTTTCGTATATGGTAGCTATATCATGTATTCTACGCTTCATTTCTGTACGGATATGTAAAGGCTCTAAACACTCGCATTTATCCCCAAAGCTGAAAAGAACATTATAGTAGTATTCGTTCTCTATGAAAGGAAAACTAACAAGGTAATGCTCATCACCGTCTGGTGTAAAGTGTTCATAGGTGCAATAATCAAGTACCCTGTCCATGACAGATTTATGAATACGAATTTTGATTTTTATTTGCATAGTTGCCAAAATATCACTAAAATCTAACTGCGGTTTTTGATAATCTCGTGGCGTAAAAAACTCCTCTTTTATTTGTAGGTTTGATGTACGGGATAGCTTAAATAAGCGAAAATCATTTCTTTTATGGCAAAACCCTTGCCAATACCAATGACTACCTTTCAATACAAGCTGATACGGCTCGGCTGTTCGTGCGGTTTTATTTCCGTAGCGGTCTGCATAATCAAACGAAAGTAGCTTGCTTTCCTGTAAAGCGGTTTGGATTATTTCTAAATATGGTTGTATGTTCCTGTTGCCCATCCATGGACTTAAATCTATATATATTTGATTTGCTTTTAATTCAATGTCCTTCGCTCTATCGGGGGGAATAAAACTCTTGACTTTCGCAAGGGCGTTTACCAGTTCATCACCTCGTATCATGCTGGAAAGACTGGAAAGTCCCATCAAGATAGAGGAAAGGTCGGCAGTCGAAAAAACCTTTCTATCAATCTTGTATTCCTGTAA
>JAEZGK010000089.1 GCA_023437365.1 Bacillota bacterium | reverse complement strand
CTTCCGGACGCTGGTCACCATGCGGCTCGTGACGGGAGCCGAGGTTCGGGGGAGCCTGCCGGCAGCCGCGCCTCCTCCCTCGCTGGTGTCCGCATCCACCGCAAGCTCCCTTCTTGCGGACCGGAGAGCCGCGACGGTGGCACCGCCCTTCGCCATATCCCACATCCGGAGCTGAAGCCCCGGGTCGTCGGCGTCCACCATTTCGAACAGCGCGGATTTGCCGATAGACCGGCGGTGTGCCGGGTATTCCTCAAGGATCGGAGAGGGCAGGGCGAGGATACCCAGTGTCCGCGTCACTTCGGATTTCCCAAGACCGCTGGCGGCCGCAAGCTGCTCGTGCGTGTAGCCATGTTGCTCCCGCAACGCGGCAAGCCCGGCGGCGGTTTCCACGGCATCGAGATCCTCGCGTTGCAGGTTCTCGACCAGCGCCAGTTCGGCGCCGTTCCCATCCTTGACCAGCAGCGCGTAAATCGTGTTCTTGCCCGCCAGCCGGGAGGCACGGACGCGCCGCTCTCCCCAGACCAGCGTAAAACGTCCGCCCTCGCCCTTGCGCACGCCAATGGGCTGCCGGACGCCCACGCGGTGGATGGATTCGGCGAGCGCCTGCAGCGCTGCGTCATCGAAATGCCGCCGCGGCTGGTGCGGATTCGGGTCGATCCTGTCGAGGTCCAGCTCCACGATCTCGGGGTGATCCGCGGACACCCGGAAACGCGGATCGCTCGACACGGCTTCGGACGCGCCGGTGACGGCCTTCGTCAGCATCTTCGACTTCGTCGCCTGGGCAAGAAGCTTATTGGACATGGGCCGTCTCCTCACGCTTGGCGCTCAGCGCGATAAGCGCGTCCGCAACTTCCTGATAACTTTGGGCGCCGGGCGCCGTAGGGATCGCTTCCAGGGTCGGACGGCCGGCCGCCGATCCTTGCGGGTACTGGGTGGTCGCCGGAACAGGGGAGAAAATGCGGGTCTTGGCCCCGTACAGATCGTGCAGCTGTGCCAGGGTCAGCCGGTCCATCGAATGACGCTCCGCGTACATGGTCGGCAGGATGCCCAGCACCTCCACGCCCGGATTCACCCGGCGGCGCACCTTGGTCAGCGTGTTGTCGATCAGCATCGGCACGCCGAGCGCGGCCATCGGCTCAGTCTGGACCGGTACGAGCACATAGTCGGAGCAGTTCAGCGCGTTGATGGTGACCTGCCCCAGGTTCGGGGGGCAATCCATCACGATGGCGTCATAGGCGGTGTCGATGTCGCCCAGCTTCTCGCGGAGGGCAAGATTGCTGTTGGGATCCCCCGCCATCTCTCCATCGGCCTGGGACAGCGTCAGGCTCGACGGCAGCAGGTCGAACAGCCCACCACAGACAGTAACGATGGTCTTCTCGATCGGACGGTCCTTCAGCAGCACATGGTAGAGCGTCGCCCCATCACGGTCGAGCGCGTAGGCGTCGACGCCCAGATGCATGGTCGCGTTCGCCTGCGCGTCGGCATCGATCAGCAGCACCCTCATCCCCGCTTTTGCCAGCAGGAAGGCGAGGTTGACGGCGGTTGTCGTTTTTCCGACGCCGCCTTTCTGATTGGCAACGGACACCTTCGTTGCGGTCCGCGAAGCGCCGGAGCCGCCACCGCCGACCGTTCCGCCGGGAAGGCCCTTCGGTCCGGCGATCATCTTGCCGCTGACGGATATCAACTGGCCGACGATCTGCGGAACCCGCTCGCTGCCATTCTCCCAACGGCTGACCCTGTTTCGGTCGTAACGCCGACCGAGCTGGCCGTTCAGCCATTCCGCCATCTCCTGCTGCCCCATGTTCCGGCCTTCGCGGAACGCCCGCAGTTGCTCACCCTTGATGGATATGGAAATCACGGCACCAACCCGTTCTGGGAGTATCGGGGCCAGCTTGCCGACACGTGACAGATTCGTCAACTTGTCACGGTGACGTTATCGGTGATTGCGCACGCTCAGACATGGAGTGCGCCATGACAGCCACACCCTGGCTTTGCCGACAGCATGCGGTCAGGGTCCGTCGTCGAGACGCAGCTTCGGCTGGGCCTCCGCGTGGGCCAACTTTTTCGATCGCCGGCTCCGTGCTTCCAGAGCTTCGGCCGGGGTGAGTGGAACGAAACCGTCGGGCCGGGACTCGCTTCCCGTGATCGTCTTGAGCACGGTCGCGTTGACCTCCCGAACGTTGCGCGCCTTGCGCACCTGTTCGAGGAAACGCACGGAGGGCATCATGACATAGTCGATGCCGTCGATCCGCTTCCCGGTCTTGTCGTAGACTTTCTCGACGTTTTCGAGGATGCCCTCCTCGACCAGCTGGTCGACAGCCGCCGTTACCGCCCGCAACGTGTCGCGGCGGCGGGACCATTCGTTCATGCCGGAATTCTTGATGATGTCGTCGGCGGAAAAAGCAACCGCCTTCACGCCATCGTCTTCCTGTTCGACTCCCACGGGCATGCTGAACTGTGCGGAGAGCCGGTTGTAGAGCCAACGCGACACCGGCGATTTCAACCGCATCAGCCATTCGTAGGAGACCGGCTTGAATTCCAGATCCCGGATGGCGGCCGACACCAGCGCATTGAATTCCAGATAGGTCTCCTCCTCGCCCTCGTCGTCGCCGGCAATATCCGGGCGCGAGCGGACAGCCATCTGCGGGAAGGCGGTGGAGTCCAGAAGATTGGAGGACCGCTTGCGCCCCCCGTCGCCGTCGCTGGTCTTGCTGATGATGATGCGCGAGCGCGCCAGGATGGTCAGGGCCTCCCGGATCTCCGTGTAATCCCAGGTGTGGTTCACCGCCCGCAACTCGCGGCGGATTTCGTATAGGGAAAAGCGCATCTGAACCTTGTCACGCTTTTCCCCGACCAGCGAGAGGCGCGAGCGGTCCATGGCCAGGCGCCTCACGACCTGCTCGACGATCTGCTCGCGCTCGGATGGGAAAACCTCCACCTCGACCAGATCGCGCGCCTGCTCCGGCGTCGCGCTCGCCACGAATTTACCGGCCTTGGTCCGGTACACGCGTGCCGGCTGCATGGTGAGATAATAGGTCCGGCCGTCGAACGTGAAATCGCGGTTGATCGATTTTACGAACTGGTCCTTGGTGGCCGGCGCCACGGCCTCGCTGCGGGCGTTGTCGCGCGTGACGAACACAAAACGCGGAACAAGATCGTACAACGCGATCAAGTGACTTTGCGAACGGTCCTCCAGTTCGAAGAGAACCAACTGCGCAGCGCTGACATTGGGAACCTTCGCCATACCATCCTCCGAACACACCTCACCATAGGGTGCGACGGCGGTTCGGCACAATCCTTCGGCGTTTCCATACTCCGTTCGGGAGGGAGCTTCGGCCCATGAATATCGCGCTTTTGCTCGCCGCCATCGCGTCTTTGCTCGCGATTCGGCGCCCGCGGTGAAGCTCGGCGGAGTGAATGGTGGCCCGGACAGGCGAATCGTGAC
>JAEZGK010000031.1 GCA_023437365.1 Bacillota bacterium | reverse complement strand
GTGCGCACCTTATCCAGACTGTACAGCGAAGCCAGATGCGCCTGCTTCTCGAAGCCGGGCAGCACGTCTCCGCCCACCCGCCTTGTGGGCGAGTCGGGACGCACATAGTCCGTATGTGCTTCCCGCGCAACCAGCTCGTCATAGAGCACGTCGTATTCCGCATCGCTGACAGTGGGGCTGTCCAGCGTGTAGTAACGGTAGGCGTGAGCGTTAAGCTCACAGACCAGCGCGTCAATCCTCTGCTTGTCGTCCATATACAAGTCCTTCTATACGATCTCAAGCGGCGCGAACGCCACAAACATCTTCTTTTCTCCGGCGGTATCGAAACGCACCACCGCAATCTTTTCCTCGCCCGCCCCGTTGGTGGATACGATCTGGCCACGGCCGAACTTGGGATGCGCCACCACCCGCCCGGTAACAAACTCGTCCGGAGAATGCTGCGCCTTCGCTTTGGGCTCCGCCGCCACCGGCATCTTCACACGCCCCTGCGCAAACGAATACGGACTGTGGCTGGTCGGCTCGTTTGAGTAGAACGCCGGCGCGTTGCGCTTCACGCCTGCCGGTTCCATGCACCCTTCCGGCACCTCGCCGAGGAAACGCGAACGTTTCGCTTCCATGCGCTCAAACCCGGCCCCAACCCGCACGAACCGTGTGGTGCTCCATGTGAGATACAACCGCTTCTTCGCGCGTGTCATGCCCACGTAGCACAGACGCCGCTCCTCCTCCACATCGCCGTCCATCAGGCTGATCTGGTGCGGCAGAAGTCCTTCCTGCAGCCCCACCATGCACACGATGGGGAACTCGAGGCCCTTGGCGCTGTGCAGCGTCATCATCATGATCTTGTCATCCTCGTCACCCACGTTATCCACGTCGGATACGAGAGCATTACGCTCCAGGAACGCCTCCAACGACGCGCCTTCCCCAACTTCCCGCTCGAAGTCGGATACGCTGCGCAGAAATTCCTCCACGTTCAGCACGCGCATCCGCCCCTCCGCCGTGGTATCCGCCATCAGCGCGGTACGCAAGCCGGACGCGTCGATCACCTTCTCCACCGTCTGCAACACTGTGCGCTGCGCCATCTGCGCACGTATGCCGTCCATCATATCCACAAAGCTCTTAAGCGCATCGGCAGTCTTCTTGGCTAACAGCGTATCCGCCTCGCGGCTCATACGCATCAGCGAACACTGGCTTTCTTGTGCGGCTTCGTTTAGTTTGCCCAGCGACGCCTCGCCGATACCCCGCCGAGGCACGCCGATGGCGCGCATGAAGCACAGGTCCGCGCTCGGGTTGCACAACAGGTTCAGGTACGCGAGCACGTCCTTGATCTCCTTGCGGTCGTAGAAGCTCTGTCCGCCGTAAATTACATACGGCACACCGCGCTCCTTGAACTTGTTCTCCAGCACGCGCGACTGGCTGTTCACGCGGTACAGCACCGCGATGTCGGCGGCGGTATACTTGCCTTCGCGCAGCAGGCTGGCCACCTTCTCGGCGACGAACTGCGCCTCCTCGATGTCGCTTTCCGCCTGAAACTCCAGCGGCTTCTGGCCTGTTGTCATGGACGACCACAACTCCTTGCCCATGCGCGCGCTGTTGTTGCGTATCACGCCGTTGGCCGCATCCAGTATGCCTTGATGCGAGCGGTAGTTCTGCTCCAGCCGGATCACCTTAGCGCCTTTGAAGTCCTTCTCGAAGTCCAGTATGTTGGAGATGTCCGCTCCGCGCCAACCGTATATTGACTGATCGTCGTCGCCCACCACAAATATGTTGCCGTGCCCGCCCGCCAGCAGCCTCACGATGCGGTACTGCACCGCGTTAGTGTCCTGATACTCGTCCACCATAATATAGAGGAAACGCCGCTGATACTTCTCCAGCACGTCCGAATACTCTTCAAACAGCAGCAGGGTCTTGATCAGCAGGTCGTCGAAGTCCAGCGCGTTGCTGGCGCGCAGCTTATCTTCATACCGCGCGTAGACGCGGGCTGTCAGCTTCACCGTATCTCCGTTGCCGGACACCTGTTTGTATTGTTCCACATACTTCGCCGGATTTACGCCGTCGTTCTTCGCCCGGCTGATGGCGTTGCGTGCACTGCGCGGGTCGATCACATCCTTGTCGATGTCCAGCTCCTTGAGGCAGTCCTTGACCACGGTCAGCGCGTCTGTCGCGTCGTATATTGAAAAACCCCGCGCGTATCCCAGCCGGTCTCCCTCCATGCGCATCAGTTTGGCGCACATAGCGTGAAACGTGCTCACCCACATCTCGCCTGCATCCGGCACCAGCGCCGCAATGCGCTGCTTCATCTCCGCCGCCGCTTTATTGGTAAACGTCAGCGCCAGTATCTGCCACGGCGCTGTCCCCTGCTCAATCAAATATGCCGCCCGTGTGGTCAGCACGCGCGTTTTGCCGGATCCGGCTCCTGCCAGCACCAATACAGCCCCTTCGGTCTGCAGCACTGCCTCCCGCTGTCTGTCATTCAGTCCGCTTAGATTCATCTGTCCTCCCTGATATTCGTTTGAGTGCCATGCCGTATCCGCCTGTGCCGTACAGCAAACACCGGTTAACGCGGCTTATCGTCGCTGTGCTCGCGCCCGTCTGCGTGGAGATGTCGTGGCAGGTGTGCTTGTCCTTGAGCAACTGCGCCACCTTGAAGCGCTGTGCGATGGAATTCAGCTCGGATATCGTGCACAGGTCCTCGAAGAACATGTAGCACTCCTCCACCGTCTTCATAGTCAGCATAGCTTCGAACAATCTGTCCATATCCTGGGATTTCAGCTTCGATTCGTACATGGCTTATCCTCCCTTATTTACCTCAATGACGTACTGCGCCATCCAGTGATGGCCAAGTGATTATTGAGGAGCCTTCATTTTTCAGCTCAAGCTTCTCTATTTGGAGATAGAAAGCTTGGCCGCGGAAAATGCCTTCGTAAAGGCATTTACTTGGTGGGTTTTCACACCCCTCCAGGGCACAGGCGGTATTCATCCCTTGAGCGGTTGATCCCCGAAAGCAAATTGGAGGCAGCGCCTCCACGATCTTTAGCTCTTGCCGGCAGTATAATTAAATCACACTGTTGCGCAGCGCCTCCAGCCCCTCAATGCGTATCTCGATCACGCTGCCGCGGCGCATCGGTCCGATGCCCTCCGGAGTGCCCGTCGCGATGATATCGCCGGGCAGCAGCGTCATACACTCGCTGATGAAGCTCACCAGCTCCGCGGGCGTAAACAGCATGTCGTCCGTGTTGCCATCCTGTTTCACCTCGTCATCCAATATGCTCTGCACACGCCTGTGCGCCGGGACAAAATCCGTATCTACATACGGCCCCACAGGGCAGAATGTATCGAATGACTTGCCGCGCGTCCACTGCCCATCCGCCTTCTGCAGGTCGCGCGCCGTCACGTCGTTCAGCGCCGTATAACCGAGTATATACGCAGGCGCATCTTCCGGCGTTACGTTTTTGCACGTTTTCCCTATCACCAGCGCCTGCTCCGCCTCGTGATCCACCTGCGCTGCAGCCGCCGGCCACACGATCTCCTCGCCATGAGCGATCAACGCGGTCGTCGGCTTTAAGAATATCACCGGCCGTCCCAACAGCGTCTCCTTCATCTCGGCGGCGTGTCTGGCATAGTTTAGGCCCACTGCTACGATCTTGGTGGGTTCGGACGGCGGCAGCAGCTTCACGTTATTGAGGCTGTATTCTTCACCCGTAAACTGCGCGCCCTCATACGGCGAACCGTTTAGCCGTTTCACGCACCCGTCTTCCAGTGCGGCGTAAAAATGCTGACCGTCGTAATGAGCTCTTAAATATCTCATATTTTACTCCCTGCAAATACGCGAAAAAAATATAAGAGTATAACTCTTATATTTTAACATACTATCACGTTTTTAAAAAGCCTATTCCCTTGCTAATGCAACCTACAATTCCGTTTCCTTATGCAACCTCGCAATGGAGACCTCATAGGCGGTGCGTACTGTCACCTCGCCGTTTTCCAGCACCTTTTCGTAATCGCGGGACTGCACACGCCCGTTCATCGACACTTTATCGCCCACCGCAAAAGCAGATGCATAACGCGCGTTGCGGCCCCATACGATGCAGGGGATGTAATCGGACTTGTTGTACGCACGGTTCACAGCAATCAGCAGGTCCGTGATCTCCCGCCCGAATGGCGTCACGCGAAACACCGGAGGCTTGCACACAAAGCCTTTGAGCTCGATCTCATTTGCCGATGCCGGGTTTTCCGCCAATTCCCGCGCAAATATCGTCAGATACAGCCGCGTCCGGCCATCCACCAGCTTATTGTACGAACGCAGCTGCCCTTTGACGCCCACCAGAGCGCCGTCACAAAGCGGGTACTGTTCCAGCAGCCGTTCCGATACTGTCACAGGCAGCTGGTCCGCCTTTTCACTCAGGCGCGCACATTCCAGCAGGAATGTATAGAAAGCCTCTCCGTATATCTTGTGCGACAGCTTAAGGCTGCTCAAACGCCCCGCCACGCTGACGCTGTTTGTCGTATCCTGCATATTTTATCCCCAAATCGTTTTTTGTCAGTCCTGAAAATAGCGCTGTGTACCTGTCGTATCCACGATGGCATCCCCATCCAGCAGCAGGTCAGATACCGTGACGATCTTAAATCCCTGTTCACGCAACCCCAGTATTACCGCGGCCAGCGCCTCAGAGCTTGCGGGCATGTTGTTCTGGAACATGATGATGTCACCGCTCTTTACCGTGTTCAGCACACCATCCGCAATTTTGGCAGAATCGTAACCCTTCCAGTCCTTTGCGTCGAGGCTCCATTTGACAGGAATATATCCCTCGCCCTCCAGCGCTGTGATGCTTTCGGTGTTGAACGCGCCATAAGGCATGCGGATAATCTGTGTATCAAACCCCGTTTTGTCAAACAGCATTGTTTTGGCTTCGCCCGCGTCCTTGATAACTTCGTCCGCTGTCATATCGGGATATCGCGCGTGGTTCATCGAATGGCTGGCAATCTCATTGCCGCTCTTTGATATCGCTTCCAGCGCTTCGGCATTGTCCTTGGC
>JAEZGK010000076.1 GCA_023437365.1 Bacillota bacterium | reverse complement strand
ATCAAGGGCTGGGACCGGCGCAACCAGTTTTATTTCCAGATGCTGGCCAGCCTGGCGCGGCACTACGACTTCGATCTCGACGAACCTTTCGAGTCGCTGCCGGAGAAGGCGCGCCAAGTGGTTCTGTACGGCTCCGGTCGCGAGACCATTCCCTTCTCCTACGTCAACGAAAAGGGCCGCACCGTCGTGCGCGAGCACACCTTCGAAGGCGTCGTCAACAACCTGCAGCGACGCTATCGTGAAACCGATTCGATGGCGGTACGCGAAGAACTGGCCAAGTTCATCAACCAGAAGGCCTGTCCGGAATGTGAAGGTGCACGACTGCGCGTCGAGGCACGCAATGTGAAGATCGGCAATGGCAAGCAGCAGCGCGCCATCTTCGAGGTCGCCGCGCAGCCGCTGCGCGAAGCGCTGGCCTATTTCGAATCGCTGAAATTGACCGGCGCCAAGCGCGAAATCGCCGACCGCATCGTCAAGGAAATCGTTTCGCGCCTGAAGTTCTTGAACAACGTCGGCCTTGACTATCTGTCGCTGGAACGCAGCGCCGACACGCTCTCTGGTGGCGAGGCCCAGCGCATTCGCCTGGCCTCCCAGATCGGCTCCGGCCTGACCGGCGTGATGTACGTGCTGGACGAGCCCTCGATCGGGCTGCATCAGCGCGACAACGATCGCCTGATCGCCACCCTGAAGCACCTGCGCGACATCGGCAACAGCGTGCTGGTGGTTGAGCATGACGAGGATGCAATCCGCTGCGCCGACTACGTGGTCGACATGGGGCTCGGTGCCGGCGTGCACGGTGGCGAAGTGATTGCCAAAGGACCGCTGGCGGACATCCTGAAGAGCAAGAAGTCGCTGACCGCGAAATATCTCAACGGCACCCTGGCAATCCACGTACCGAAAAAGCGCACGCCGGTCGACCGTGAACGCATGCTGGTCATCGGCGGCGCCAGCGGCAATAACCTGAAGAACGTGACGCTGGACCTGCCGGTGGGTCTGCTGACCTGCGTGACAGGCGTCTCCGGCTCGGGCAAGTCGACTCTGGTCAACGACACGCTCTATCTGGCCACCGCACGCCATCTGTACGGCTCGCAAACCGAGCCATCCCCGTACGAGACAATCACCGGACTGGAACATTTCGACAAGGTGATTGCGGTCGACCAGGCGCCGATCGGCCGCACGCCGCGCTCGAACCCGGCTACATACACCGGCGTGTTCACGCCGATTCGCGAGTTGTTCTCCGAGGTGCCGACGGCCAAGGAGCGCGGCTATTCGGCCGGCCGCTTTTCGTTCAACGTCAAGGGTGGTCGCTGCGAGGCCTGCCAGGGCGACGGCGTGCTGAAGGTCGAAATGCACTTCCTGCCCGATGTGTATGTGCCCTGCGATGTCTGCCACGGCAAGCGCTACAACCGCGAGACGCTGGAAGTCCAGTACAAGGGCAAGAGCATCCACGAAGTGCTGGAAATGACGGTCGAGGAAGCCTTCGAATTCTTCAAGCCGGTGCCGGTGGTTGCACGCAAGCTGCAGACCCTGCTCGATGTCGGCCTCGGCTACATTCGCCTCGGACAGAGCGCCACCACGCTCTCCGGCGGCGAAGCACAGCGCGTGAAATTGTCGCTGGAACTGTCCAAGCGCGATACCGGGCGCACGCTCTACATCCTAGACGAGCCAACCACGGGCCTTCACTTCCACGACATCGATCTGTTGCTCAAGGTAATCCACCGCCTGCGCGACCAAGGCAATACCGTGGTCATCATCGAGCACAACCTGGACGTGATCAAGACGGCCGACTGGATCGTCGACCTTGGCCCTGAAGGCGGGGCCGGCGGCGGCCGCATTGTGGCAACCGGAACGCCGGAACAGGTCGCGAAGAATCCGGCCAGCGTGACCGGAAAATATCTCGTCCCGATGCTCAAAAAATAGGCAGATCCAACGCCATGGCAATCCGATTGATCGTCACCGGCCGCGTGCAGGGCGTGTACTACCGTGTCTCGTTCGAAACCCAGGCGCGCGCCCTCGCCTTATCCGGCTGGGTTCGCAATCGCAGCGACGGCTCCGTGGAGGCCTTGATCGCCGGTGATGCGCCAGCCCTGGAGCGCATGGTCGAATGGGCAAGATGCGGCCCACCCCTGGCTCGCGTTGACGAGGTGATCATCACCGAGACAGCCGATGCGCACGCCGGAAACGACTTCCGCATTCTGCCGACCCATTAGGGGCAATCACGGCGCAGCAGTGTCCGGCCAAGCACGACGACGCATCATTCAGCAACGATCGGGGAACTTTTTAAGACGCACTGGCAGGTTTTTTGCTTGCCCAATTCAGCTATACTGCCCGCATGAGTTCAACTGATGCGAAAACGGCGCTGGCGGACGTCCCCGAATCGACCTCCGCCGCCGCGCGTTCCGTGGCACTGGCACGGGAAACCCTGCAAATCGAAGCCGATGCGCTGCTCGACCTGCGCACGCGGCTGGAATCCGACCACCGCTTCGCCGATGCGGTCGCGCTCCTGCTCCAGTGCAACGGGCGCGTCGTGGTATCGGGAATAGGCAAGTCCGGACATATTGCCCGCAAGATTGCTTCCACCCTCGCCTCCACTGGCACACCGGCCCTGTTCGTACACGCAGCCGAAGCGTTGCACGGCGATCTGGGCATGATCACCGAACACGATGCGCTGATTGCCATCTCCAACTCCGGAGAGGCGGCCGAATTTCTTGCGATTGTCCCGATCATCCGTCGCATGGGCGGCAAGTTGATTTCCATCACCGGCAACGAGGACTCGCGTCTGGCCCGTCTGGCTGATGTCCACCTCAATGCCCGCGTGGCCAGGGAAGCC
>JAEZGK010000061.1 GCA_023437365.1 Bacillota bacterium | reverse complement strand
ATGGTGTAGCAGGCGTCGTCCTCATTTTTCTCGCGGTGCGCCTCGCACTGGGCATGATCGGGGATCAGCCGTGAGAAGTCCATCACCCCCGGATGGTGCCAGCCCCGCAGGTTCCACTCGTCAAAGGCGATGCGCACGCGCTTTTCATAGCCCAGCGCGCACAGGATGGCTTCCGTCTTTCGGATGGAATTTTCGACTTTTGTCGACGCGCGCATCGCGCCAACATAGTTGCTCAACTTGTTTTCCTCCCAGGCGGGGTCCCAGTACTCATGGATGCTGAGCCACCGGATCAAATCGCCCGCGGCGCGCAGTAGCCCCACGTTCCAGTCGAGATCCGGCACGCTGGCGGCGAAGAGCTCAATGGTCGGGTCCACGCGCAGCATCATCTTGGCCGATTCCCGGACGAACGGCCCCCACGCCTGGGGGGTCTGGCTGCCGATCTCGCCGGAGGTGTAGTTTTCGTTGCCGATCGACCAGTACTTGACGCGGTAAGGCTCCGGATGGCCGTACTCTGCCCGCTTTTTCGCCCACTCGCCGAGGCGCTCTTCGTTGCAATACTCCACCCAGTCGCTCATCTCTTCGCCGTTCCCGGTGCCCGCGTTGGCGCAGATGTAGGGTTCGGCCCCGATCTTCCGGCAGAACCGGATGAACTCGTCGGTGCCGAAGGTATTCGGCTCCTCCACCCGCCACGCCTTGTCAAAAAAGGGCGTTCGGACAGGTCCGACGCCCTTTTTCCAGTGGTAGGCCGAAGCGAAGCACCCGCCCGGCCAGCGCACCACCGGCACCTTCAGCGCCCGGAGCGCTTCCAGCACGTCCACGCGGAAGCCGTCCCCATCCGAGCGCGGCGAACCCGGCTCAAAGATGCCGCCGTAAACCTGGCGGTGGAAGTGCTCGATGAACTGGCCGTAGATCATGGGGCTGACTTTGGCGATCGGCCGGGCCGCGTCGGCGAAAGCGCGCATGGCCCCTCCTATCCCTTGACGGCGCCCGCCGTCAGGCCCTTGATGATGTGCTTCTGCATGAACAGATAGAACACAAAGATCGGGAAGATGATGATGACCGACAGCGTCATGAAAACCGGCCAGTTGGTGGTGAACTGCCCCTTCGCGCGGAACACCTCCAGCACCAGCGTGGTATTTGCGCGGGAATTTAAGAAGATGTTGGGCGCGATGAAGTCGTTCCAGATCCACATGGTGTTGAAGATCATCGAGGTGATGGTGATGGGCTTCATCAGCGGGAACACGATGCTGAAGAAGATGCGCGGGATGCTCGCCCCGTCCACCACCGCCGCCTGCTTTAAGTCCTTGGGCAGTGTGCGCATGTAGCCCACCGCCAGGAACACCGTGAGCGCCGATCCGTTGGAGTAAAAGAGGATCATGCCGCCCAGCTTGTCGATCAGGCCAAGCCCCTGCATGACCTCAAAAAGCGACAGCAGGATGGACTGGAACGGCACCAGAAAGCCAATCATCAGATACACCATAAGGCCGTTGTTCAGCTTGTTTTCGTTGAACACGATCGGGTAGGCGGCCATTTCGCCCACCAGCACGATCACCACAACGCCCGCGACCGAGAGGAGCAGCGTATTGAAAAACGCGCTCAAAACCGGGGTCTTCTGAAAGACCTCCGCGTAGTTGTTCAGGTACAGCGCCTGCGGGAACGCCGTGGGGTTGTAGGAGACCTCCTTCAGCGTCTTGAACGTCGAGATCAGAAGGAAGTAGAACGGGTAGATCATGACCCCGCACAGCGGCAAAAGCAGAAGGTCCGAAAGCGAGAAGGAGTTCTTCAGCCGTTTCATGTGATGTTCTCCTCCCGCTTGCGCATGGTGGTGAACTGCACCACAGAGATCACCATCACCAGCAGGATGAAGATGCCCGCCAGCGCCGTGGAGACGCCGTACTGCTTTTCCGAAATGCCGCGCTGGATGATGATCTGGGTCACCGTATAGTTTGCGTAGCCCGGCCCGCCTTTGGTGAGGGCGTAGGGCAGGTCGTACACCTTGAGGCCGTTGGTCAGGAGCAAAAGCGTATTGACCGTCAGCGCCGGGGCCAGAAGCGGGATCGTCACATAGCGGAACTGCTGGAAGCGCGTCGCGCCGTCGATGGAGGCCGCCTCATAGTATTCCGGCGAGATGGACTGCAGGTATGCCAGGTTCACGACCGTGTGCCAGCCGGCAGAGGTCCATACCGCGACGCCGATGATGCACATTTTCGCCATCCAGGGGTCGCTGAGCCAGCCGGTGGGCTTCAGGCCGAAAAAGGTGTTGAGGAGCTTATTGAGCGCGCCCGAGGGCAGCGGCGAGAGGATGTAGCCCCAGATGTAGCCGATCAGAAGCGCGCTGACCACCGACGGGAAAAAGAACACCGCCCGCTCAAAGGTCTTGATGCGACGGGGTTTATCCAGAAGCACCGCGAGGGGGATCGAAATCACAATGATCAAAAGGGTCGTGAACAGGGTGTAGAAGAGCGTGTTGAACAGCGCCTGCTTCATCACATCGTCCTGAAACACCTTCAGATAGTTCGAGAAACCTACAAACGCGTAGTCCCGCGTGACGCCGTTGAAGTCGGTGAAGCTGTAGAGCAGCGTCCGGATCAGCGGGTAGACGGTGAACAGCGTGAAGGAGACCAGCGCGGGGATGATGAACATCTCGTACTGCACGTGCCCCAGAAACTTTCGCCTGTTCATGGTATCCCTCCCATTGAAAGGGGCTGCCGCGACCCTCGCCGCACCCTGCGGCGGCGGTATCGCCGCGCTTGGCGCTAACGTGATGGCGCGGCAGCCCTGGTTGAGTTTAATTAGAGGGGATTAACCCTTGGAGACCTCGGCCAGCTTGGCGTCAAGACGCGCGGCGGCTTCCGCCGGGGTGGCCTTGCCGATCAGGATGTCCTGAAGGCCGGCGAGATAGGTCAGGCGCAGCGATTCGGTGTAGCTGAGCCATTCGCCCATGGGGATGTAGAACTTGCCTTCCTTGACCGCCTGCACGCCGTCGACCAGTTCCTTGCGGACTTCCGGCTCATAACCGGAGGCGATGATGAAGCCGTTGTAGCCTTCGTGCTGCGCCTTCAGGCCTTCCGGAGAGGCGGCGAAGGCCAGGAACGCCTTGGCGACGTCCGCGTTCTTGGCGGCAGAGTTGATGCAAAGACCCACGTTGATCGCGCCGCAGTAGTAGACGTTGCCCGCTTCGGTGCCGGGGATGCCCATGAGCTCATAGTTGAGCTCGGGGTTGATCTGGTCGATGGTGCCGCAGTTCCAGCTGCCGGAGAGGATCATCGCGGCCTGGCCGGTGGCGAACTGGGCGACCAGGTCGTCGCTGGTGATGCCCACCATGTCGCTGGTCAGGTATCCCTTGTCGATCAGCTGCTTGTACATGTCCATGGGGCCGGTCCAACCTTCGGCGAAGGTCTTGGTGCCCGCGTAGACTTCATTGGTGAAGTTCGGGTTCTTGGAAGCGGTCTCCGCGCCGAACAGCGGGGCGGCGAAGTTGACCGCCGCGTCCTGCATGTTGTCCAGGAGCGGCACATAGCCCGCGTCCTTCAGCTTCTGGCATACGTCCAGGAACTCCTGCCAGCTCTGGGGCTCGGCGGTGATGCCAACCTGGGCGAAGATGTCCTTGTTGTAGAGGACGCCGCCCACCCAGCAGTCCACAGACAGCGTATAGGCCTTGCCGTCCTTGCCGTAGGTGGTCCTGACGGAATCCGGGATGGTGCCGTCGGTCATGTAGCTCTCGCCCGACAGATCCATCACGTAGTTGCCCTTGATCAGGTCTTCGCGGTTCTCAAGGCACATATAGAACACGTCCGGGGCCGCGCCGGAGTAGAGCAGCGTGGAGAGCTTTTCCACATAGTCGGCGACCGGCGGCGCATAGGTGTAGTCCACCGTCACGCCGGGATACTTGGCCTTAAAGGCGTTCATCAGCGGCTCGCTGAGCGTCTCATTGTACCAGGAGAGGATGGACAGGGTGCCCGTCAGCTGCTCTTCCGCCTGCGCCATCGGCACGACCGAAGAGGACAGGATCAGGCAGAGCGCAAGAACCAGAACCAAAAGCTTCTTCATCT
>JAEZGK010000053.1 GCA_023437365.1 Bacillota bacterium | reverse complement strand
CGCTTTTCTCCGTAAAATACTTTTCGCCTATACTTTGGTGCAAATACTATGTGATATTTGCAATTCCACTTTGTATGCGATAAACTGTTTATGTCGTTCAGGCTCATCTGAATGTCCTCCCTTTGTTTTTTTGTGCAGTTGGCAGACCGCACCTTTATTATAACAAAGGGAGTTTTCTTTTCTCCATTATCGGCAGTAGCCTTCCTTTGAACCACTGGCCTAGCCAGTGGTTTTACGACACAAAAAACGGTCGGACAGTACTGGACTGTCCGACCGCTCGGCACACAAATACAGGAATTAGACCATTTGAGTCAATAGTTTTCTGACAGAAACAAGCTTTACGCACAGACAAAACAAATCCATTGCGGCTTTTAACTCGTCAATTGGAGGAAAGGTTGGCGCAATGCGAATGTTGTTATCAGACGGATCTTTTCCATAAGGATATGTAGCCCCTGCGGGAGTAAGTACCACGCCCGCCTCCGCGCAAAGGCACACAACGTCTTTGGCACAGCCATCCGGTACATTGACCGAGATAAAGTATCCGCCATTTGGCTTGTGAAACCTTACAACCCCAAGCGGCGAAAGCTCATCGGTTAATTGATCAATTACAAGATTAAACTTTGGAATCAGCACTTCTGCTTGCTTTTTCATGTGGGCTTTTATACCGTCCATGTTTTGGAAGTAACGCGCATGACGCAGCTGGTTTAGCTTATCGGGACCTATGGTTTGAATGGAAAGCAGCTTTTTAATAAACTGGGCATTGTTTTTTGATGTCGCCATAACCGCCACACCTGCGCCTGGGAACGACACCTTCGAGGTGGAAGCATATTCAAATACCATGTCCTCTGTTCCCGCCGCTTTGCACTCGGTAAAAATGTTTTTAAGCGTATCGCTGCCCTCAAGGTCGTGAACGATATATGCATTGTCCCAAAAAATTCTAAAATCTTCGGCGGCAGGCTTTAGCCGTGCAAAACGTGCAACCACATCGTCCGAATAGGTGATGCCGTCTGGGTTTGAGTACTTGGGTACACACCAGATTCCCTTGATGGACGCGTCGGAGGATACAAGGCGTTCCACCTCATCCATATCAGGTCCGTCATCCTTCATGGCAACTGTAATCATCTGGATGCCGAACTGTTCACAGATGGCAAAGTGACGGTCGTAGCCGGGGGATGGACAAAGGAACTTGACGCTTTCTAGTTTCCCCCACGGTTTGCTGGAACCATAAACACCGTGCAACAACGCGCGCGCAACAGTGTCATACATCATGTTTAGGCTGGAGTTACCGCCGACAATGATGTTTTCCGCAGGCACGTCGAGCATTTCGGAAAACAGGCGTTTTGCCTCGGGAATACCGTCGATACCGCCGTAATTTCTGCAGTCTGCGCCATCCTCAGAATTCAAAATGTCTTTGCTCGAAAGGCAATCAAGCAGCCCGTTTGAAAGGTTAAGCTGCGCGGAAGAAGGTTTGCCGCGGGACATGTCAAGACGCAAACCCGCCGCCAGAAGCGTATTGTACTCGTTTGACCACTGCTGTTCAAGCTGGATTAGCTGTTGCTTTGGTAGCTGGTGAAGCATATTCATATTTCTATCCCCTGTAAACAATGACTTTTTGTGTGACAACATTTTAACATGTTAATTATAATATAGCTTCGCCAATTTTGCAAGATTATTTTTTTAATCCTGCATAAATGAATTTGAACTATTATATTCCAAAACCGGTAATGCTGTTAAAACTCACACAATCCTGCTGTTCTGGGGAACGGAATGACATCGCGAATATTCGAAATGCCGGTAAGGTACATCAAAAGGCGCTCAAAGCCAAGCCCAAAGCCCGCGTGCTTGGTGCCGCCGAATCTTCGTAGGTCAAGATACCAACCGTAATCCTCGATGTTAATCCCAAGCTCTTGCATACGGCTGACTAATAGGTCATAGCGCTCTTCGCGCTGGCTGCCGCCGATAAGCTCACCCACACTCGGCACCAGCATATCCATGGCTGCAACGGTTTTGCCATCATCGTTTTGCCGCATATAGAACGCCTTAATTCCTTTGGGGTAATCGGTAACAAAAACAGGCTTCTCAAACACCTTTTCGGTCAGATAACGCTCATGCTCGGTCTGCAGGTCGCATCCCCATGATACGGGATACTCAAACTGAGCGTTGTTCTTCTCAAGGATTGCAACTGCGTCGGTATAGCTAACACGTGCAAACTCACTGTTTACAAGCTGGGTAAGCCGAGCGATCAGTGCCTTGTCCTTGTCGTAGAAGTCGTTAAAGAACTGCATCTCCTCAGGACAAGCCTCCAGCACATGGCGGATAACCGATTTCACCATCTGCTCCGCCAAGAGCATATCGTCTGCAAGGTCTGCAAACGCAACCTCCGGCTCAATCATCCAAAACTCCGCCGCATGACGGGGGGTGTTGGAGTTCTCGGCGCGAAAGGTCGGACCAAAGGTATAAACCTTACCAAAGGCAAGCGCCATGCACTCGGCTTCTAACTGACCCGAAACGGTAAGCCCAGTTTGCCGACCAAAGAAATCCTTCGAAAAATCAACATGACCATGCTCATCGGCCGGAGGATTTTCCTCACTTAGAGTGGTGACACGGAACATCTCACCCGCGCCCTCGCAGTCGCTTCCCGTAACAATTGGGGTATGTGCATACACAAACCCATTGTCATGGAAAAAGCGGTGTATTGCAAAAGAAGCCTCCGAACGTACGCGAAACGCTGCGCCAAACGTATTGGTACGCGGGCGCAGATGTTGGATGGTACGCAAAAACTCGGGTGAATGACGCTTTTTCTGCAACGGGTAATCGGGGGTGGACGCGCCTTCCACCGCAACTTCTCTTGCATGAATCTCCAGCGGCTGCTTTGCCTGCGGGGTGAGCACAACGTTCCCCGTAACGCGGATGGCAGAGCCGACGTTAAGCTTAGTCAGCTCGCGGTAGCCCGCAACCTTGTCCTCGTCCATGATTATTTGAAGGTTCATAAAGCACGAGCCGTCGTTAATCTCTATAAAGCATAATGTTTTGGAAACGCGCATGGTTTTAATCCACCCGCAAACGGTGGTTTCTTGGTTATTAAACTGGTTTGCATTGTGAAACAACTGCTTAATTTCTATCCGCTGCATTATTATTACTCCTCGTTCGTTTAATATGGATTGGGTGGACCTTATAGTGCTACTCAAACACAGACAGTTGCTTGTCGTAAATGGCGGTTCGGCGAACAGTTGCATGAAATGGTTCGTCGCAACAAGCCTTACGAAACGCCTCGATGACAAGCGACGGATTCAGGTTCTCATTGATTCCCGCAAGTAGTCTCATCGTAATCGTAACCGTCGTATCCTCAGCCTTTGCATCGGCACTGATGATATAGTCTTTGAGGTTAACCTCTTTGTATCCCTTTTTGGTTTTTTTATCCGAAGCTATTACAGGCTGTGCAATAAATTGATTCCATTTATCTGACAACGCGACTGCGTCATTCCTATTGATAATAACCGAATAATCTGCATATGTGATTGCCTCCGGCTTATTGACCGGCTCGGTGGCGCGCAGAACCCGAATGTCAGGGGGCAGCGCGCTGTTTAACCGAGACACAATCTCATCAAACGGCATGTCCTTGTCTAAACGAATATCCATTGTCTCGCAGTCACTGGCGTAGCCAAGTGAAAGCGGTAAGGCAAAGGTCAGGTAGATGTGCGGGTTAAAGCCTTGGGTATACCATACCGGAATACCGGCGCGCTTTAAGGCTCGCTGCATACACCGCATCATATCAAGATGCGAAATATATACCGCCCTGCCTTGTTTTGAGAACCATATTCTAACGCTTTTCATGGCATACACCTCCCTTTGCTACGGCGGCGCCACATGCCGAGCAAAGCTGTCTGCAATGTGGCGTAGTCAGGCTGTCGAGCGCGCGCTTATGCTCTCGAACCAAAAACTCCTTGGAGATATAGTAGTCGAGGTGATCCCACGGCATAATCTCGTTATAGTCGCGGCGGCGGTTTGCGTAAAAGGCGGGGTCAATCCCCTGTTCCTTTAGAATACGCATCCAGTCAGTAAAGCGAAACAGCTCGTCCCACCCGTCAAAATAACATCCCTCTAAAAATGCCGCTTCAATCACTCTGCCTAGTCTACGGTCTCCTCGCGCAAACACTGCTTCAAGAATACTGGTGTTGACGCTATGGTAGCTAAGAGATATCTTTCGGCTGGTAAGAGTCTTTCGCAGCAGGGACTGCTTGTACTCAATCTGCTCGCGGGTATCCTGCGGTTCAAACTCAAACGGGGTAAACGCCTTGGGAACAAAGGTTGCGACGCTTACGCCCACATTGACCCCCTTGCCCTTTTGTCTGTTCGGTAGGGAGTAATATAGATCAACAATCTTCTGCGCTAGCTGTATAACGCCCATCACGTCTTCATCCGTTTCGGTTGGAAGCCCCAGCATAAAGTAAAGCTTTACGCTGGTATAGCCGCCCTCAAACGACTGCCTGCAGGTTTTAAGTACCTCCTGCTCGGTGATGTTCTTATTGATGACGTCGCGCAGGCGTTGGGTACCCGCCTCAGGTGCAAAGGTCAGCCCGCTTTTTCGCACCTGCTTAATCTGTTCCATCAGTTCCTGCGGGAAGTTATCGATGCGCAGGCTTGGCAGCGAGAGGTTTATCTTCTGCTCGCTTGTCCATCCAATCATCTGCCCAAGAAGCCCTTCTAATTGAGAATAGTCGCTTGTACTGAGTGAGGAAAGCGAAATCTCCTCATAGCCTGTGGTCGCACACAGATCGCGTGCGTTGGCGTTGAGTGTTTCTCTGACCTTTTCCCGTAGGGGGCGATAGATAAAGCCCGCCTGACAAAAACGGCAGCCGCGCAGACAGCCGCGCATCACCTCTAGCTGTGCACGGTCGTGAACGATACTGGTAAACGGTACTACAAAGGTGTCGGGGTAGTAGACCGAATCAAGGTCGCGGATAATCGCCTTGCGTACCGTTTGCGGTGCGCAGTCAAGTGCCGTTACCGCCGATATCGTGCCGTCATCATGGTATGCGACATCATACAGGCTCGGCACATACACACCCTCGATGTGTGCCGCACGACGCAAAAACTCTGTTTTGCTAAGCCCTTCTTCCTTTGCCGCAAGGTACAGGTCGCACAAGGCTAGGATATGCTCCTCGCCTTCTCCCAGCATAAACAGGTCAATAAAATCGCTCATTGGCTCCGGATTACAGGTGCAGGGACCTCCAGCGACAACAAGCGGCCAAAGCTCCTTGCGCTCGGAAGCACGGAGTGGGATACCCGCAAGCGACAGCATATACAATACGTTGGTATAGCTCAGCTCATATTGCAGGGAAAACCCCACGATATCAAAGCCCGAAATCGGGTCGAGGCTCTCCAGCCCATACAGGGGGATATCGTTTTCCATCATCCGGTCGCGCATATCAATCCACGGCGCAAACACACGCTCGCACCAGAACTCTTCGCGGCTGTTCAGCAGCGAATACAGTATCTTCATCCCAAGGTGAGACATCCCAATCTCATAGGTGTCTGGAAAACAGAACGCAAACCGAAGTTTTACCTCGTTTGCGTCCTTTACTACACTGCCAAGCTCACCTCCGACATACCGAGCGGGGCGTTCAACCAGCGGCAGCACCGCGTCTAGCTTGTCCTTTAAATTACTCATAATAAGACCTTTGCCTTTCTATGCCCTTACCGAGACACACCGTAAAAGTTGGTATATTGTCTTTACTGATTAATCTATATTTCGAAAAAAGTGATTATTGAATTATATTATAGCATAACCTTCGTGTTTTTTGCTCGTTGCCCCATCAATAAACTCAAAGCCAGAAAGACACACACTATTAGCAGCGAAAAATTGTGTGTGGGACGCAGGAACAGTATTAGACCAAAAACAAATAAAGGTAAAATGATAAGTACCGAAAGTACAATTGCCGCGCGTCCACCCTTTTGTTCCCCTAAGATTTTCACCAAAATCAGGCTAGCCACCCGTCCGCCGTCAAGTGCGCCTACCGGCAAAAGGTTAAACACACCAATCCACAGGTTTACGGCGCTGATAAGCGATACACTCTGTAGATCAGACGAAACACACAACAAGAACAGCAGTAGGTTCGCGAGTGGCCCCGCCAACAGCACTACAAGCTCTTCCCAAACCAGCAGTGCGTCTACCCGCGTAATGCGGATGCCAAACGCCTCAAAGCTGACGGTGGTAACTTCACCCTTTAATGCAAGTAGTGCCGTCAGATGGGCAAGCTCATGTACGGCTGACGACAAAAAGGCACACAGCATAACGCCCGAGGCATCAAGCAGCATTAGAAGAACCATCGCCGCGATAAACAAGAACTTAATCTCTATTTTAATCCCGCAAAGATTAAAGCACATTTAGCCCATCCCTGTCAAATATCCACATCGGATCGGTACAAAGCCCGTCCTTACGAATCTCAAAATGTAGATGGGGGCCGGTAGTCAGCCCGGTATCACCAACGAGCGCAATGGTTTCCCCACTTTTTATCCTTGCTCCGACCTGGGCAACAATGCTATCGCAGTGGCAGTAGACGGTGAAAAAACGCGCACCGTGGTCAAGCACAATGGTGTTACCATAATTTTCGCTGTAGCTGATGTCATGCACCGTTCCACTTACCGCCGCCATAATGCGTGTTCCGCGCGGTACGGCGATATCAATGCCTGTATGAAAGTCGCGTTTACCCGTTACGGGATGAGTGCGATAGCCAAAGCCACATGAAACAGTGCCCCCGTCCACTGGGTAAAGCAGGCTTCCTAGTAAGGTAAGGGGCGAAAAAGTTGCCCCGTCAGGTGCCTTTATGCGTCGCGATGACAATGCCATAACATCGGGAGACGATTCATACATAGAAAAAGCAGGCATTTCATCTTGTATGCCTGCTTTTTCGTCTGCACCACTAGTTAGGAACGAAAAGGTTTGCTGCACCGCGTCTTCAATCGCCTTGTAGTTGTCGTTTAGCAGTTTGCCGGTCGCGCTGTGGCTGACAACCTGGTCGTAGGACTGTTTCAGCACTTCAAAGGCAGGTCCGCCAAACTGTTTTACCATAAGAACGGTAAGCAAAATCAGCACACACAAAAACAGTTGTAAGGTTATAATCTTTGTGTAGCTTGGTCCTTTTGCCTGTTTGTCCTGATTGGTTCGCGGTGTTCGCTCGCGGTACTGAGCACGGTCTGTTTCGGTCATAGCAGTCACACTCCTGAATATAGTATATTCTGTCATGTGACCA
>JAEZGK010000050.1 GCA_023437365.1 Bacillota bacterium | reverse complement strand
AATCGAGTAGGAGGCGGTGACTAACCGCCGTCCTCTCACAGCACCGTGCGTACCGTTCGGTACACGGCGCTTTCAATAGTTGATGTGCACGGACTGATATGCAGTGGCTAAATCATAGAAGCCATTGTGTATCAGTCTTTCCTTAGTTAAAGCTATGTTGACCGCCAACGTATGTGTAACAAACCAGTAACCTCTTCGGCTATTAGCTGCTTGCCATGCCAAATCTTCGGAGACTCCAAGTTTTAGCAGGTTCCTCATTTTTGTTTTAGGCTTCTTCCATTGCTTCCAAATGCACATACGTATCCGATGATAAAGCCATCCATTGATGTCCTCGATGGGTTTCTTCATGTCTGCCAAACCATAGTAGTTAAGCCATCCTCTGGCATATACCTTTATCTTTTCGAGTGCCGGTCGTATGCTCTGAACAGACCTTCGGGAAGAGAGTTCTCTCAGCTGTGACTTAAACTTCTTCCATGACTTCGGATGAACTCGGACATAGATGCCCTTTCCGTTCCTTCCCAATGCGAAGCCAAGGAATTTAAAATTTCGGATTGCAAACACACTAACCACACGACTTTTATCCTTGTTTACAGTCAGCTTAAGCTTTCCTTCAAGGTAGCTCGTGCTTGTTTCCAAAAGTCTCTTTGCGGCTCTTTCGCTCTTGGCTAGCAGAACGATATCATCTGCATAGCGTACGAACGGAACACCTCTCTTTTGGAATTCTTGGTCAAACTCATTAAGATAGACATTTGCCAATAGCGGAGATAGATTTCCACCCTGTGGAGAACCTTCCTCTGTATCAACGACAACTCCATCTTCCATAACACCACTCTTAAGATACCGTTTAATCCACTGTACTACCCTTTCATCCTTTACATTTCTGCGAAGTATATTCAGCAGTATTTCGTGGTTCAAGGTGTCGAAGTACTTTGAAAGGTCTATTGATACCGCACAGCGATATCCCTCTTCTGCATACTCTTTCACCTTCGTGATGGCATCTTTCGCGCTTCTTCCCGGTCGGTAACCAAAGCTTCCATCTGAGAATTGTGCTTCATAGATCGGCATAAGCTGTTGTGCAATTGCTTGTTGAAAAATGCGGTCTTTGACTGTTGGAATACCAAGCTTTCGTACTCCACCGTCTGCTTTCGGGATTTCTTTGCGTCTTACCGGGTCGGGTGTATATTTCCCTTTGTATATCCTCTCGATAATGGCTTCTTGATTATCCCGTAGGTATGCACCTATCTCATCAACGGTTATTCCGTCTATTCCGGGTGCTCCTTTGTTTGCCTTTACTCTTTTATAAGCTCTGTTTAGGTTATCCTTAATCAGTATCTTCTCCAAGAGTTCTGGCTGTGCACTGTCTCTTTCTTTCCATATCCGATTGAATGACCTAGACGCTTTCACATACCCTTCATGTTCTGCACTATCTCTCTGCGAACAGCCATTGTTTTCAATGTTTTCTGTCATATACAGTCATTCCTCCTTTCTCGGTCATACTAAAGACTCCTATCGATTCGGTCCTTCGTTTCTCAACTACTATGACCTCTGCTGACTTCTGCGTGTTCAGTATTATCTTGCAATAATAGTTACCTCTTTCAAGGCATTCCACACAGATCTCCCCGGGTACTCACACGTTCCTTCTCTCCATCCATCTGCCATATTTACTATAATCGGTTCCGTGTAGTTATTGGGCTTCGACTTGTGGCGCAGCCTTACCCCCGATTGTAGCCTGATATGATTTCTGTTCGTCAGACCAGAGATTTGCCATCCGGCTTCCTTCAGATTCGCAGTCACCCACGACACCCTTGCCATTGGCTATGTTCTTCCCACTACCGGGCGAACTCGGGACTTTCACCCGTTGGAACGTGCGCCCGCCGGGCGCACGCCTAAAAAAAGACCCTCCGAGTGAACCCGGAAGGTCTTGTATTTATTATTCTTCTACAGGAATGATTTCCTTCTTGTTGTATGAACCACAGGATTTACATACTCTATGAGGAACCATGAGCTCGCCACACTTGCTGCACTTTACCAGGTTGGGAGCGGTCATCTTCCAATTAGCTCTACGGCTATCTCTTCTTGCTTTTGAATGTTTACCTTTAGGACAAATAGACATCTTGTCACACCTCCTTAAAATTGTTAAAAATATCTCGGATTTTTGACATTCTGGGATCTAATACCGTAGTATCGCAGTCACAGGTCTTCTCATTCAGATTAACGCCGCAATTCTTGCAAAGTCCTTTGCAATCCTCTCTGCATAGTAACCTCATGGGGAAATCAATTAAGATTTCATCATAAATCAATGTGTCTACATCCAGATTGTATCCAATAATATAATTTGTTTCATCCAGTCCTTCTGCTCGTTCTTCCTCGGTTTGATTGAAATCAATCTCCTTTAGGAATTCGATGTCCATTGGATAGGGTATCTCCTTCAGGCATCTACTGCAGAACAGGGTCAGGGAAATATTCGATTTGCCCTCAATCATCACTGTCTTGTTGCCAAGATTCGTGATCCTCATGTTAACCGGTTCCCTATGAGCAATCTCATAGGCTACGCCCTGATAAACAAAGCTTTCCAGCTCGATGGGGGCTTCAATTGTCACGACTTTATCCTTCGTGGTCATTATCTCTGACAAAGATATAAGCATTTGAAATCTCTCCGAATATTCTCTGCATAGCCGAATGTTGTCATTCGGTCGGCACTTCTTGTATTATACCTACTGAGTTATTATTTGTCAACGAAAATTTAGTTTATTCCAAGAGGAAGTAAATTATCCTTGATATCAATTACAGTAATGCAACGGTCTCTCTTGCAATTGTCAATTCTTCGTTGGTAGGAACAACACAGACCTTAGTTCTGGAATCGTCTGTGGTAATCATGGTCTCTTGACCTCTAAGCTTATTTCTCTCAGCATCGATCTTCACACCAAGATAACCCAAATACTCGCAAACCCACTCTCTTACCTTCCCATCATTTTCACCGATACCTGCGGTAAAGGCAATCAGATCTACGCCATTCATGGCTGCCACATATCCGCCGATGTATTTCGCTACACGATAGCAGAATACTTCGAAGGCTACCAATGCTTTCTTATTACCGCTTGCGATAGCTGCAGTAATATCGCGGAAGTCACTGGAAACGTTGGACATACCCTGAACACCGGACTCTTTATTCAGGAGATTCATAATTTGATCAAGTGATTTGCCTTCCTTCTTTGCGATATATTCGATTATGGAAGGATCGATATCACCGCTTCTGGTTCCCATAACGAGCCCCGCAAGAGGGGTGAAGCCCATGCTTGTGTCAATGGATTTACCGTTCAATACAGCACTGATACTAGCACCATTGCCAAGGTGGCATACGATAATCTTGGAATTGTTGATATCTAAGCCGGCGAACTGAGCAGCACGCTTGGAAACATAACTGTGGCTGGTTCCGTGGAAGCCATACTTACGAATCTTATAATTATCATAGTATTCATGAGGAAGACCGTAAAGATAAGCCTTCGGAGGCATGGTCTGATGGAAAGCTGTATCAAATACTGCGACCATCGGAACCCCCTTCATCAGACTCTGGCAGGCATGAATACCGATTAAGTTGGCAGGATTGTGAAGAGGTGCAAGATCATTACATTCCTCGATTGCCTTAATTACCTCATCATTAATAATGGTAGAGGAAGCAAACTTCTCACCGCCGTGAACCACTCTGTGTCCTACAGCACCAATCTCATCCAGAGACTGAATTACACCGTGCTTTGTATCCGTGAGCGCATCCAGAACCATCTGAACCGCTACCTCATGGTCCGACATATTTGTTTCGATTACTACCTTTTCACCGTCACAAGGAGTATGCTTTAAATAGCTGACATCTTGGCCGATACGTTCACATAAACCAACCGCAAGAACTTTCTCGCTCTCAGAATCGATGAGCTGGTATTTCAAGGATGAACTTCCGCAATTAATAACTAATACTTTCATAATTATATTTAACCTCTCTTTATATTGTAGGTTGGCAGATATTCTGTCTACCCGACATCTGCCTGACCTAATAGGATCAAACTGTATTTTGTCGAGCACTGCTTTATGATACTGCACAGTGCTGTTGTATTTTATAGCAAGTCACTGTAAATGATAACTGTGGGCACTGCAATTTATTACTGTAGGGCACTGTAATTTTATTACTGTGCCTGAACTGCAGTAATCGCGATAACACCTACGATATCATCTGCGGAGCAGCCTCTGGATAAGTCATTGACAGGCTTAGCAATACCCTGAGTGATAGGACCGTATGCTTCGGCCTTAGCCAGTCTCTGTGCCAGCTTATAGCCGATGTTACCTGCATCCAGATCCGGGAATACCAATACATTGGCCTTGCCTGCGATGTCACTGTTTGGAGCCTTGGAAGCACCTACACTGGGGACGATGGCTGCATCCAGCTGGAACTCGCCGTCGATCTTCACATCAGGATATAATTCCTTGGCAATTCTGGTCGCTTCTACAACCTTGTCCACATCCGGGTGAGATGCACTGCCTTTGGTAGAATGGGATAGCATGGCAACGATTGCTTCTTTACCAACCAACTGCTCAAAGCTCTTTGCACTACTACCGGCAATTGCAGCAAGCTCTTCCGGATTCGGATTTTGTACCAGACCGGAATCAGAAAAAATAAAAGTACCGTTTTCACCGTACTCACAATTGGGTACTACGATTACGAAAAATGCAGATACAAGCTTCGTATTCGGAGCTGTCTTTAAGATCTGTAAAGAAGGACGAAGGGTATCTGCTGTGGAGTGAACTGCTCCGGATACCATGCCATCTGCATCTCCGGCTTTTACCATTGTCACGCCAAAGTAAAGATAGTCCTTGGTTAAAAGCTCCTTAGCCTGCTCGGGAGTCATACCCTTGCTCTTTCTTACTTCCACTAGCAAATCGATATATTTCTGAAGTTTATCTGTATCGTTCGGATCAATGATTATAGCTTTCGAAATATCAAGGCCCTGTGCACCTTTAGCTATGTCGTCCTTATTACCTATTAGAACGATATTTGCAACACCCTCAGATAAGATTCTTGCTGCTGCTTCTAATGTTCTTCTGTCTTCTGTCTCCGGCAATACGATTGTCTTAATATTCTGTTTTGCTCTCTCTTTGATTCCATCAATAAAACCCATGATGTATCTCCTTTCCTACTGCTTTTGTATTTAATATAATAGTATATTATTTAGAAAACCCATAAATTTTATTATAAATCAAAACCACACATGATACAAGTACATTTTATTGAAAAAAGTCTATAAAAACCTGGTAAGAATTGACGCTAAAATAAAATCATGCTATCATCGTAAGCAGGAAACAGAAGGAGAACGGAGCGTGAGACGATGAAGACGGTCGGATTGATTACGGAATATAATCCCTTCCACAACGGACATAAATATCATATAGAGGAAGCCCGACGAATTACCGGCGCAGACTATGTAATCGCAGTCATGAGCGGAAACTTCGTTCAGCGCGGTACTCCGGCCATGATTGATAAGTACAGTCGTACGACTATGGCCCTACGAAACGGGGTAGATATAGTTCTGGAGCTGCCGGTCTGCTATGCAACCGGGAGTGCGGAGTATTTTGCCCACGGTGCCGTTGCCCTGCTTGACCGGCTGGGTGTTGTTGATGCGCTCTGCTTCGGAAGTGAAGCGGGAAACATTTCTCTGCTTTCCAAAGCAGCTGACCTGCTTCTCTCTACACCTGATGCCTTCGAGGACCGTCTACAGGAACAGCTGAAGGAAGGTCTCTCCTATCCTGCAGCCAGAGTTCGTGCTCTGGAACATGCATTGGTGAAGGATGGCTTCTCCGATGCAGCGATCCTGACCGATATTTTGTCCAGACCTAATAATATCTTAGGCATTGAATACCTGAAGGCCATGAAGAAGCTTTCCTCCTCCCTGGAGCCTGTAACCATACAGCGGATTTTGGCACAATATCACGACCCGGTATTGTCTTCCACCTCTAAGTTACAAATGCTGGAACCAAACCATTCTGTCATCAGCTCGGCAACAGCACTCCGTAACGCCATCTTCAGTACTGCCGAGACTTCCGGGGCAACACTGAATGATGCTTTTGCAAGCGTACCTTCTGATGTGGCTGAATTCTTATTGGACCATCTTCACAAGACCTACCCCATAACTGAGGAGGATTTCGCACCCATTATCAAATATAAACTGCTGGAGGAGGACGATATCTCTCTGACAGAGTATCAAGACATCACTCCCGATCTGGCAAGGAGATTAAAGAATTACCGTGGCTATCCTGGCAGCATCACCGCATTTATAAAGGAAGTTAAGACAAGAAACATGACTCTAACCCGGATTAACCGCGCTCTGATTCACCTCCTGCTGAATATTAAAAAGGAAGATCTCAGTATGCTGGAGACTCATGGCTATGTTCCCTATGCCAGAGTTTTAGGAATCAGAAAGGAATCCTCCCGGCTGTTGAAGCAGATTGAAAGCAGCGGAAGAATTCCTGTCATTACAAAGGTAACCCGAGCAAAGCAGCAGCTGGATGAAGTCGGCTTAAAGCTTCTTTCTAACGATATCTTTGCTACACACCTATACAATCAGGCAGTATATGATAAGTACGGCACGATACTCGAGAACGAGTATCAGCATGGTATTCTCATTCTATAGTTTCTCGATTACAACCGATCCTTACCGATAACAATGGCGCAAAAACCCGGTTTATCAAAATCGAAAGGTCCGTATCCCTTCCTTGGGCATACTCTGGCAGGGTAGAGCTGTGCAATGGGAACATCGTAGGGAATCCCACTATCATAATCTAAATTCTCGGCGCATTCAATAAACTCCTCCAGGGTCTGTCTGGTTCCCTCTACCGGATTATGTCCGCAATAAAACCCATTAAAATCCATTTTCCTTGCCTTATACAGGGAATTCCGATAGGTATTCAGATTACCTCCGCCCGGTACGAACAGCCACAGGAAGTTGTTAATTGCGTCTCCGAAATATAATAGCTTTTCTTCTTTATAATACAGACCAATGCTTCCCATGGTATGCCCCGGGAATTCATAGACCTCCAGGGTAATTCCGCCAAGTTCAAACACATCGCCCTCTCTGACAGGCACCAAATTACCGGCTCCCTGACTCACGTAATATTCTGCATCAAAATTCTTCGGCAGGATATTGCGATGCCCCTTCGTAGAAGGATCCTCCATCTGTCTGGCATCTTCTACAGCATTCTTCCTGGATTCACTAGTATTAAACCATCTGCAGCTATCCATTTCCTTTTCATGAATGTAGATTTTCTCGGTAAAGCAGAAATTACCGCAGGCATGGTCAGGATGACAATGGCTATTCACAATGATTAAAGGTAAATTCGTCTTCTCTCTGATCGCGGCGAATAAATCATCAAATCCGTAGCCGGTATCAAAAAGCAACGCCTTCTCCTTTCCGATAAACAAATCCAAAAAGACATTTTCCGGACTGTTAATCCGATAAACATTCGGTCTTACTTCTGTAAAATCGTAATATGTACTCCCCATGATAAAGTCCCCCTCTGTGATGCTGGTTATTACGGCCAATATTGTCAGTATTGTGATTAATCGTATTAAATATAATAATTAGCGCGACAAAAGGTCCGAATGAGTAGTCAGCCGGATCACTTGAATAAGAAAGCTCTCGGAAAGCTTACTTTCCGGAGGCTTTCTTATTCAAGTTAATCATGTCACCGTAGGTGGCATGACCTTTTGTCTCGAGATCCATTGATGAATCATCTCGATAGCCATATATGAAATATGGTTTATATTATAGTACACCTTCTCTACCATAACGATGAAAAATCGGCCATTATTTTAGGATTATCTGCCATAATTTTTTACTGCATTAAGTCTTCCATCTGATCCAGCAGTTCTTCAAATAGCTTCAGGGCCTGATTCACCGGCTCCTTCGTGCTCATGTCTACACCCGCTGTCTTTAGCAGTTCAATCGGATAATTCGAGCTGCCGCTGCTTAAGAAATTAATATAATCCTTGACTGCCTCCGGTCCCTCATTAAGAATTCTTCTGGATAAGGCAATTGCTGCCGAATAGCCTGTAGCATATTGATACACATAAAAGGCATTATAGAAATGAGGTATTCTTGCCCACTCCATATCAATATCCGAATCCACCACAATGTCCTTACCAAAATAAGTTACGTTTAGATCATGATAGATTTTACAGAGGGTATCAGCAGTCAGACTTTCACCCTGCTCGACTAATCCATGGCTGATCATCTCAAATTCGGCAAACATCGTCTGTCGATAAAGGGTTCCCTTGAATTTCTCAAGGAAATGATTGATCAGATATGCCTTCTGCTTCTTATCGTCTGTATTCTTTAGCATATAATCAATCAGTAATGCTTCATTACAGGTGGAGGCAACCTCAGCAACAAAGATCTTATAGCCGGCATAAACATAAGGCTGTGTCCGGTCTGAATAATAGCTGTGAATCGCGTGCCCCATCTCATGAGCCAGGGTAAATACATTATTCAATGTATCATTATAGTTTAAAAGCACATATGGATGGGTACCGTAGGCTCCCCACGAATATGCACCACTGCGTTTGTTCTCATTTTCATAGACATCAATCCAGCGATGGTTGAAGCCTTCAGCGAGAATTTTCTGGTATTCATCCCCCAGCGGCAGCAATCCTTTGGCAACAATCTTCTTAGCCTCTTCAAAGGGTATCTCCATCCTAATATCCCCTACGAGTGGCGTATAAAGATCGTACATATGCAGCTCCTCCAGTCCAAGCAGCCTCTTGCGGAGTGACACATAACGGTGCATCAGATGCAAATTCTCATGAACCGCTTCAATTAAATTCGTGTATACCTCAACCGGTATATTCCCGGCATCCAGGGATTTCTCCATGGTAGAGGAGTAGTTTCTGGCATTTTTAAAGAATACCTCTTGCTTTACATTGGAGCTATATGAGGCTGCCAGAGTATTACGAAAGCTGTAATAGATTGCATATACCCCTTCAAACGCTTCCTTTCTGACCCTGCGATCCGCGCTCTCTAAAAGCTGGCCATATCTGCCGTGGGTAATCCTGATCGTCTTCCCTTCTTCATCCTGGATTTCCGGAAATTTGATATCTGCATTATTAAACATGGAGAAGATATTGCCGGGAGCTTCCGCAATCTCTCCCGCATCCGCCAGCACCCCCTCCATTTCCCCTGACAAGATATGCGGCTTTAAACGTAAAATGTCCGAAAGATAAAAATCATAAAGTAATAAGCCTTTTTCCTCCCGCTTGAACTCTGCGATCGTCTCCTCCGGAATCGAAAGAATTTCAGGCGTAGCGAAGGACAAGGCACTGCTGACTGCTACCGACAGGGCGGTTGCTTTATTTGATAAGTCCTGATAGACCGCATCTGCTGTATCTTCGTGACACTTCTGGTTTGCATAGACATAAACCCGCTCCATCAACTTTCCGATCTCATCTGACAGCTGCAGGAAGCCTAGCAGCAGTCCCGCAGCCTTACCGAGCCTTCCTTTGAATTCCTCTGCCTTCGGAAGCATCTCCTTCAGCATGTCATATTCCTTCTGCCATAAATCATCGGAAGCATATAAATCCTCTATCGCCCAGGTATATATTACCTCTGCCTCACTTCTTTTGGGTAAATTCTTGTTTTCTGACATCCTTCCATCTCCTTTTGATCATTGCTATATGTAAATTATTGAATAAAATGAAAAGCCTACCAATAAATTATAATAAATGTACCAGCTGTCTTCAAGAAGCAGATTGAATTATTCAAAAGAATAATTCAATCTTAGAGGTTTATTCCTACACCTTCCTCGGCAAAAACGTATTCAAAATCAAATTATCAGTATAGAAAAGAACGGAGGTTACTATGCTAAAATCAGAAGATAGCAAGAAAAACAAAATTATTCGCGGACTAATCCTCATATTTATGTTAGCTATGCTGTTGTTTCCCAATGCATCCTTTCAGGGTGCCAGCGCCGGCTTATTGCTATGGTTTGAGCATGTGCTTCCAAATCTGCTGCCCTTCATTATCCTGTCGAATCTGATCGTCCGTCTGAACATCACCGATCAGATCAGCCGTTTCTTATATCCGGTACTCGGCCGACTCTTCCGTGTCAGTAGCAATGGCTGTTACCCGATCGCCCTGGGCTTTCTTTCCGGAATTCCTATGGGTGCCAAGGCCACTGCTGACTTAATCGCCGAAAATAAAATCAGCCACAAAGAAGGGCAGTTTTTGCTCGGAATGTGTAATAACGCCAGCCCTATGTTCATCCTCGGATATATTTCAGTCACTCAGCTTAAGCTTCCCCAGATCAAATATGCATTATTCGTTATAATTTACATAAGTGCGATCCTGAGTGCCGTTCTCTATCGTATTCTGACACAGCTAAGATCAAAACGGGGATCAGCTTTACTGTTCGCCAGGTCCAATTCACAAATCAGAGCCATCCCAAGTAAACCAGGGAAATCAAATCAGTCCCTGGAGAATCCACAACCACGCTTTTCTTTTCCGCTCCTTGATGCCTCCATCATGAACGGCTTTGAAATCATTACAAAAGTAGGTGGATACATTATTCTATTCTCTATCCTTGCCCGGCTGCTGAATACAATTTTCCCGGACGTCGGTATCTGGAAAGGTCTGGTCGTAGGAATGTTGGAGATAACAACGGGCGTCAGCCAGATCTGCCAAAGTCGTCTGGAGGAGCCGATAAAAATAGTCCTGATCTCCATATTAACCTCTTTTGGCGGCTGTTCTGGTATCGCACAAACCAAAAGCGTTCTGGGAAGCTCAAGACTATCCATAAAATCCTATATTATTGTCCGATTGTTGAATGCCGCAATCACCGGTACACTTGCTTACGGTTATACAGCATACCTATATCATTGATTAGATCTATATAACTTTTCTACTGCTACTCCTGATCGGGGAGGAAGGTATTCTCATCAAAATTAAAACTATCATCATCGTAATCTGAATTCTGAGAAGCCTGTGCATGATCCTGAGGATAAAGCTGCTCGTTCAGTTCGCGTTTATTATTGTTGACGATTTCCAGGTTACTCTTTAATGTGCCAATAAAAGAATCATACCTTGATATCACTGTGTCATATGCATTGGCAAGAACTCTTTCTACCTCGGATAACACTTCGTTGGAGTAAACCAAAGCTCCTGTTCTGATCTGCTCGGATTCCTCTGATGCTTCCCTGCGTATCTTGTCAGCTTCCTCGGAGGCCTGCATAATCATCTCATTCGCCTGATAATATGCCTGCTGCATGATTTCATGCTCATTCAACAGGTCCTTAGCCTTTTCTCTCGTCTGACGAAGGATATTCTCTGCCTTCTCCTCGGCATCGGCAATAATCGCATCTCTGTTCGAAATGATTTTCTGATAACGCTTGATTTCATCAGGTGTACGGAGCCTCAGCTCGTCCAGCAAATCATATAATTCATCCTTTGGTACGATTACTTTGGTGCTTGATAGCGGCTGCATCCTACAGCTTTCAACAAATTCATAGATATCCTCGATTAATTGTTCTATTCTGCTAGCTCCCATATCAAACACTCCTTATTGTTTTAATTTTATCGTATATTGATTGTACAATACATTCCGGTACAAACTGACGAATGTCTCCATCAAAAGCAGCAATTTCTTTCACAGCGCTGGAACTGAGATACGAATATTCAACACTGGTGGTGAAAAACACTGTGTCTACCTTTGCATCCAGCTTATGATTTGTCTGCGCAATCTGTAATTCATATTCAAAATCTGTAATTGCTCGTAATCCTCTTACTATGATATTGGCCTTCTGCTGTCGTGCAAAATCAATCAATAATCCGTCAAAAGCAACGATCTCAACAGAAGTCAGCTTTGTATCTTCTCTGATTACCCGCTCTATGAGCTCAACCCTCTCTTCAGAGGTAAACAGCGGTTTCTTTGATTTATTATTAAGTACACCTATGATTAACTTATCAACCAAACCGGAGGCACGGACAATGATGTCAAGATGACCAAGGGTTATTGGATCAAAGCTGCCAGGATAAATACCGATCTTCATGTAAATTCACTCCCTGCCTGATTGCCTCTTTTGTATCTATTTTAACTCAATAAATACATGTTGACTTGTCTTATATTCTTTTTTCTTAAAGATACGGAACTTCGTATCCTCCAAATAATCAAAATTCGTCTTCAGGGAAGCTTCCACAACGATGATGGTATCACAATAGATGATGTTGGAATTTTGCAGTGTCAGTAACACATCCTTCTCCAAAAGATTATTGTAGGGTGGATCCATGAAAATAACATCGAATACCTTCCCCTTTATCTCCAGGCTTCGAATTGCTTCCGCGACCGAATAAGGAAGTATCTCAGCTGCCTCTGAAAGCTTGGTAAAGTGAAGATTTGCTTTGATGCAATCTAAGGCTGCTTTATTGTCCTCTACAAAGGCAGTATACTTTGCCCCTCTGGATAAAGCTTCTATACCAATTGCTCCGCTGCCCGAAAATAGATCCAGGAAATCAGCATCTGCCAGATAAGGATTCAAAATATTGAACAAAGTCTCTTTGGTTTTATCTGTCGTTGGTCTTGTATCAAAGCCTTCCGGTGTTCTAAGCTGCAGTCTTCTTGCTTTCCCTGCAATTACTCTCATACTTTATCCCCACTTATGACTAATTATGACTATAAATATTATTTTATAATATTATGAGTATTTGTCAACTTGTTTATGGATATCCTAAGGAGCAAAGAAACCATTTATTGTATTAAAAAACATTATTTACAAATGGTTTGCTCATAAGTTAGTGTATCTTATCCTGTAAAAGATTTCAATATGTATTTGTCCTGAATGTTTCTTTCATAATGATACATTTGACCTAGCGGAGCATTTTAGCTCAGCAAGCTGGCACTTTCGCGCCTGATATCATTAAAAACGGCTGTCTTATAGACAGCCGCTATCAATCTTTGACATTCAATTTAATTACTGTTGACCTGACATTCTCTTTTCAGCATCCTGGATCATTTTCTTCACCATATAGCCGCCGACTGAACCATTCTGTTTGGATGTTAAGTCACCGTTGTAGCCCTTTTTCAAAGGAACACCGAGCTCGTTAGCTACTTCATACTTAAAACGATCTAAAGCTTCCTGTGCTTCCGGTACTTCTGCCCTGTTTCTACTAGACATATTGATTCCTCCAATGCAAAAACATTAGTTAAGAGTTACAGTCATAGTATATGAGCTTTATTAAAAAATACACAGGTAATCCATTGAAGCTTTCTGGAAATGTAGGAAATCGTTTCGATCAAAAAATCAAATTTAAATTTAACATAATCAAATCACTCTGCTGTACGCTCCATAAGAGCTTGGTACTCCTTATGCTTTGCAACACTCTTATAGGCGGGACGAATGATCTTTCCTGCGTTTGTAAGTTCCTCCAAACGGTGCGCGCTCCAGCCTGTAATTCTTGCTATCGCAAAAATTGGAGTGTATAGCTCCTTAGGAAGTCCAAGCATATGATAGACGAAGCCGCTGTAGAAATCCACATTCGCACTGACGCCCTTATACATCTTTCTCTCTCTGCTTATTACTTCAGGAGCCAGGCGTTCCACCATCTCATACAGACCGAACTCCTTCAGCAACCCCTTCTCCTCAGACAGGCTTCGAACATATTGCTTTAGAACATTCGCTCTCGGATCGGAGATGGAATATACCGCATGACCCATTCCGTAAATCAGACCAGATTTATCAAAAGCTCTTTTCTCCAACAACGCAAGAAGATATGCGCTGATTTCTTCTTCATCTGTCCAGTCCTTAATATTTTCTTTCATATCATCGAACATCTGCATTACCTTGATGTTGGCTCCTCCATGCTTAGGCCCCTTCAGTGAGCCAAGGGAAGCTGCAACGGAGGAATAAGTATCGGTACCGGAGGAGGTTACGACATGAGTTGTAAAGGTTGAATTATTACCACCACCGTGTTCTGCGTGGAGGACCAGGGCCACATCCAGTATCTTGGCTTCCAGCTCAGTGTACTGCATATCAGGTCTGAGCATATACAGAATATTCTCCGCAGTAGAAAGTCCCACCTTCGGAGGATGAATCACAAGACTTTTTCCGAAATGATAGTGGCTGAATGCCTGATAACCATAGACGGATAACAACGGAAACACAGCAATCAATTGCAGACTCTGCCGCAGAACATTTTCAATAGAGATATCCTCTGCTTTCTCATCATAGGAATATAGAGTAAGAACACTTCTTGCCAGAGTATTCATCATATCCTTGCTCGGCGCTTTCATAATGATGTCCCGAACAAAGCTTGGAGGAAGCTCTCTGTAATTTTCCAACAGCCCTCTGAAGCCTTCCAGCTTCTCTTTGGTCGGTAGATTACCAAACAGTAATAGATAGGTTACCTCTTCAAAGCCAAAACGATTCTCCTTCATAAAGCCCTGAATGATTTCTTCCACATCGATTCCGCGATAATAAAGCTTTCCTTCACAAGGAATATAATCATTATCAACCAGAGTATAAGAAATAATTTCACAAATTTCTGTCAAGCCTGTCAGTACACCCTTACCGCTAACATCTCTTAAACCGCGCTTAACATCATATTTAGCGTACAATTCAGAATCAATCACTGTGTTTTTCTTACACAAATCAGCGAGCTCCATCAGTTCGGGTGTGATATCGGTATACTTGTTCATGTTACCATCTCCTTTCTTATGCGTGGCCTAGTTCCTTGAGGCTTCATGCTAAATGCTGCATCCTAGACACAGCCAATGACCCTGCTTCTATCAGCACAATAAAGACTCCGCCTTTATTGTAACATGAACAACCCTCTTTGAAAACAGTAATACAACAATTTACAAAAGAAAGCTAGCCTTACAGGTTTACCTTCTAGGTGAGCAAAAGAGCAGTTCTCTTATGGAAGAACTAGGTCAGAGCCTTTTCAAGCTATTGAAGTGCTATATAATAGATAGCCTGTGCACTGGCAGTATTCCCAGCTTCGTCAGTGGCGCTATAGGTAATAAGGTAATTACCTTCCGGCGTCATATTGATTGTCACCTTGATATCATTTAAGGCCAGAGGAGTATAATTATCCATTACTGATACTCCCTCCAGCGCCATGGCAGCATCCGGAATCTGACCTAAGGATAGCTGTCGGTCAGTTACTCCAGTAATGATGGGCAGGTTTCTGTCCACATGAATGATAGCCTGTTGTTCAATCTTCTCCTTACCCAGCTTCAAACTGTACAGGAGATGGTACTCATCCTCAGAAACTTCTTCTACTTGAATCTTTATCAGCTTACTACTTAGCTTAATGCCTTTGCAATAAGCAGCGACACCGTCCTGTGCAAATTTCTTGTTGATTTTAACCTCTACACCGACCACCTTATCACTGATACCGGTAAATACCGGGGGTTCAGGGCAATCACCAACTGTATAAGTTGCAACCTTCATATTAAATCTGCCGATTTCGTCTTCCACGTAGTATGTAATTTTATATTCTCCGGGTATCTGTGTGTCTACTTCACCCTCAATCTCCAGCTTTTTGGTAATATTCTTCCCTGTAGAGTTTTTTGCAGTGATACCCTTGGTAACATCCACCTGATCCCCCCAAGACACTTCGGTATCCTTGACTCCATAAATCTGTGGGATATCTGCCAGGTACGGGTTCTTGGAATCAGGATCCGTCGGGTCCCAGCCAACTCCCTTTTTTGCCTTTACTGTATCGGGTTTACCAAGCGGCCCGGGTGTCTTCTTATCATCATAGATAACCACCTTCGTACCCGAAGCACAATTATCATAAATCCATTTCGCATCTGCTACAGTCAGACGGATGCAGCCGTGAGAGGCTGCCTGTCCAAGCTTATTAAATTCAGTCGTAGCCAAAGATGCCGGATTACCATTCTCATAATAATAAACCGAATGAAACAGAATTCCTCCCACAACTCTGGTGGCATACTGTCCGTAAACATCCCCCATTAAAAGCTTCCAGCGATACTTTTCCTTCAATTGAAAAGTTCCCTGGAGTGTTCTTGCCTGCGAACCTACAGAGCAGGTCATCGCCTTTACCGGTGTATTGTATTCTCCGTTTTCATCCTGTTCATAAATCGTAACTGTGTTGTAATATCTGTTTACTTTAATCAGATAGGCTTGTTTTTGCTCCGCAGCCGATACCTTTATGTCATTGGGCATCAACAGTACTATGCCCAGAAGTAACATAAATCCCTGGTGCTTCCACAAGCTTCTTTTTTTATTTCCCTTCCTCATTACCAATACCCCTTAAGCTCTTTATTATTTTGCCAAAGACAAGATCCTTCGTAGTTCATCAATTCAGTAATAATTCTGTCATTTAGTATCTTAAATATTCTCTTGAACTTCTAGTCCGTGCTTATCTTTACAAGGTAAGTCTCAAAGTCTCTGCCGTTTCCCGCCGGAATATTAAATACTATTTCTCCCAGGCTCTTCAGCATCTCATGATTGATATCGGTGTACTTATCCTGCTCCAGCTTCCCGACATAGATATAGGAAACCTGATATTCCTTCAGCAGCTGCAGCAATTCCTCCTTACTCATAGAAGTATAGGTTTCTTCCTCTTCGTCTTTCTTTAATGAGGTATAGATTGTCTCAATGTCCGCCGCCCTGGCATCCACAATCTCGGAACTGGATTTCCATAACCATTCGTGGGTATGCCAGCCGAGAACTGTAGGAAGACCTGTAAATACAGAAACCCGCTCATAATCCGTATAGCTGTCCCCATTGGCTTCCAGCACCACTGGTGTTCCGCTGATATGCTCATTGATCCAGTCGATTGCCAATGCATCCTCCGGCATGGTGGTGGACATGAAAGCAGAAGCATCTAACCCTTGTTTTCCATCAAGCTTAAAGATATTACCGTACCAGGCAGAAACAGCATTCTGGACATAGGACAGAGATAGCAGAAAAAGCAGCAATCCTGCCAATGCATGCCCTCTCTGAGTTTTTGTCCTTCCGTAGCACAGCAACCTTAAAAGAATATATCCGAAGCAGAGTCCGAACAGAATAAACGCCTGATAGGTCAGCTTAAACATCGTATTCGCTCTTTTATACTCACCGGAATAAATATCCTGAATATAAACCAGCTCAGGAAGCAGCACCAATCCGATAGCGCATAAACCCAGTACCATAATAAATAAATCAGAAACAGATATCGTACTTAAGAAATCGATAACGACGGGCTTCTTATTCTCCTCTTCAGTTATGGTCTTGGCCGCCCTGTAATTCGTAATCAACCCAATCATAAAACAGATTACTACATAGATCGGTAACCCCCATAGAATGAGCAGTTGATGAAACGGTGTCCTGGCATCCACAAGGCGGATATGCGTTGATATTTGATCGAAGTTCAAGGTAAAGGGAAGACATACCACCTCAGAAATAACGATAACGGCAACTCCCTGCAAAGCCGTAAGCCAAAGCGCTTTGCCTTTAAAATTATATACACTCAGGTTGGAAAATAGAATAACTGCACCAGCAACCACATAATAAATCGGGAAATCCCAGAAATTCGTCATATGGAATAATCCGATCAGAAAAGCAATCGTTATGATTGCCGGATGGAACACTTCCTTCCCGATAGGAATATTCTCCTCCTTTCTCTTCTGCCTATCGATCAGCCAGGCAAAAAGAATTCCGAGGACCGTTAAAACCAGCATGATATTGATGACATGTGCATGAAGATCTCCCAGAACAAAAGAATAGGATGGAAATTCATGGATCGTCTTATCCGTAGTCTCGGGATTATACCCGATAAATCTTGTCGCTTCGGGGAACCAATATTTCTCAGCTTTCCCTTCCATACCGAAGAATTTTCGTACGGCAGGCTCCAGCCATTGAAACACCGGATAATGCATATTTCCTGCGATGCATACTCCGGCACCTGATAGAATACCGCTGAGTACAGGGATAACCCTGCTGTTCTTCTCCTTGCTCTTTAAAAATTGCGCAGTTACATTGTAACCAAGGGAATAGGGAAGAACAAGGGTAAAAGCACCTACCATCATCAGCATCAGATTATAAGCATCCGCAACCTTCACAAAGGACAGCTTTGTCAGATAAACCGCCATATACTGTCCGACATAATAGTAATTCAATTTCGTACCGGAAAACCAGAAATCCTGGGGCGGCATATATTCGCTCCGCATCATGCTGGTCATGAAGCCATAATCCATGAACTTCTCCGTTCCGTATGCCTCCGGCTTAAAGCATCGGATATAAGTAAACAGTAAAAAAACGCCAAAAAATAAGATTTCTTCAAGCCATATCGCATCAAGAGAGCTATTCCATTGAAAACCAGCTAACCCAAAGCCTGATCTCTGATTTTTACTCAGCGTAATCTGCTGACCAGGCTTTTTCAGCAACCGGAAGAGAAGTATAGCGTTACCCAGCAGTCCGATGGCTACACATAGTAAACACGACAGTGGTGCGAATTTCATGAGTTTAACGGAAGATAACAACCACATAAGATAGCTGGTAATTGAAATTCCGAATACTTTACTGAAGAGATAACCTCTATCATGAAAATTATGAAACAGCACATAGGTCAAGGGCAAAAATATCAGACCCAAGCCTGCTATCACCGCCCACCATTGTAAAAAAGCAGTATAGTCGTTCTGTAATAACAATTTTCCGGCTATGAATAATAAAACCGATATCACTAAATAGATAAGCTTCTTCATCATATCTGTCTTACCTTTCAACATTCTTTCCGTTAGATTTTCGTACGCAGGCTTTTATTTATCCTTCTGAAATCCGTGAAGGCTTGTCTGCCGATACGGATGATTCTTTTCATGTTAATGGAATTGACACCGCCCTGTCTCGGCCGGAAGGTCACGGGCATATATTTTACTTTAAGCTGCTTCTTTGCATAAATGACTGATATCATCACATTGGACAGATTGAAGTTCTCCGGCACCAGCTTCAGCTGTTCCTTTAGAACCGATGCCTTCATTAGACGGAAGGGTGTATTGGCATCCGTTATTCCTACCTGGAAGCATAACCATAGAACGAATTTCAGAGTTTTTGTTACAAATACACGGGATAATCCATCCTGTCTACCTTTTCGGTGTCCAATCACCATATCCTGGGACGCTCTCAGCTCCCAGAAAGGCCAGAATTCTTCGGGAAGCGTCTGTCCATCGGAGTCTGTCTGGAAGACATAGTCCGCTCCTGCCTCCACGGCATAACGATAGCCATAAAGCACCGTTGCTCCATGCCCGCTATTCGGTTTGGTGATCGGTTCGAAGGCCGGCAGTTTTTCCGCTTGCTCCTTCATGATCCGGTACGTGGAATCCTTGCTTCCATCATCCAAGATCACCAACCGGCTGCCATTGCCTATCTTATCCACGATCGGATACCAATCCTTGATAACCCGTTCAATATTTGCTTCCTCATTATAAGCAGGAATAACGATGTATAATGTGTCCACCTTGAGCCCTCCGTTTATAACAATAATAGGTTGTATTTTAGGTATGATAAGTATTATAAGAAATGTTAAGCATAATAAGTAGTTTTAGTATATCAGGAATAATAAGGTGTAATAAGTGTAAATAGTGTAATTGGTGTAATTAGTGTAATTAGGATTAATTAAACACTACAGTCATAATTTGTTTCATCAGAATAATTTCTGGTGAAGCTAATCAGTGTAACGAATGTAATGAGTATACTATGTGTAATGTGTTATTGTGTTATTGTGTTATTGTGTTTCATGCGTTTCATATGCTAGGTATCATAAGGGGTATATTAGCTTGATGCGTAGAAAGATTAAAGTGTCAAAAGCACCTGCGGTGCTTTCCTGATACAATAGATTGCTATTGCAAGCTAGCTTGCATATCAATCTATTGTATCGGGAAATGTGCGTAGCACCTTTTTGACACTTTAATCCATTGACATCTTGAAGTAGTCCCTTTGAAACCGTTTATATCGCATTCTTATATACTGTAGTCCATATAGCTCCGCGTATTATCTCCTGATCCTGTCCTCAAAGACATCCAATGCTCTGCGGACTACCCCGTCCATATTATAGTACCGGTATTCCGCAAGGCGCCCGATAAAGATTACATTCTTCTCCTGCTTCATCTCTTCCTCATATAATGCAAACAGTGCCTTGTATTCCTTGGTCGGGAACGGATAATAGGGCTCTCCCTCCGCACAGGGGAATTCCTTGCCTATGGTTGTTTTCGCATGCTTTTGCCAGGTAAGCTGCTTATACTCTGTAATTCTGGTATAATCATAGTCATTCGGATAATTTACTACGGGTGCCTCCTGAAACTTCTCTGTATCCAAGGTCTCAAATACAAAATTCACGCTCCGGTATGCAAGCTCTCCGTACTTGAAATGATAAAACTCATCCGTTGCCCCGGTATAAATCAGCGTATCATAGGTAATATCCTGAAGCACTTCCCTATAATCCGTATTCAGCAGAAGCTTGATGTTCTTATTTGCGATCATCTTCTCACACAGCTTGGTATAGCCATGGGTCGGCATTCCCTGATATCTGTCTGCAAAATATCTGGTATCCCGATTCAGGCGGATCGGAATCCTCGAAATCACTGAGGTATCCAGCTCTGCGGGATCAATTCCCCACTGCTTTTTTGTATAGCTTTCAAATATCTTCTCATAGATGTCCTGACCCACCTTGCTTAAGGCCACATCCTTACTGGTCTTGATCTCCTTAATATCTACAGCCTGCTTACGGAGAAATTCCTCCACCTGAGAGCAGTCCAGCTTCAGATTATAAAGCTGATTGATGGTCTCTACCGTTATCGGCATTGGCACCAGATTGCCATCCACATAGGTAAGCACCCTGTGCCAAAAATCATTCCACCTGGTAAACTGCGATAGATAGTCATATACTCCCTTATCATTCGTGTGAAAAATATGAGGTCCATAATTGTGTATCAGAATTCCGTCCTCATTGTAAGAATCATAGACATTTCCGCCGATATGACTGCGTTTCTCAATGACAAGGACCTTTTCATCCAATACATTGGCTATCCTCTCAGCCATCGTTAGTCCAGCCAGACCTGCTCCAACTACCACATACTTATAATTCATGTAATTCTCCTCCAACATAGCTTTTATATTAAGAAATACTATTATTCCTCTACACCCTTTTTATTGTACCAGAGGCCGTGCCGTATCATAGATAGAATACTTCTCTTCCCCTTTTCCTTCGGAATACACACATTCGTAGGCAGCCTGAATCGTAGCTTCGTTCAACTTATATTCTTCACTGGACCGATTATCACGGTCTACTATAATAAATCTGATCCGGTTTGTTTTCACCAGACGGTTCAGTTCTTCAGGGGTATCTGCTTCGTACATCTGCTTCACCTGAGCCGTACGATAATCTGTATCGTATCCGGCAGACCAGGGATAGTAGGGCCAGCCCTCATAGAGCATCGCACCACCTAGCACCGCTTGATTGATAGTATAGGCATCCGACAGGAAGAGATCCTGAGAGGTACTGTTCTCATCAATCCAATTCGTCAGTGGATGCTCCAGGTTCAGGGTAATCGCTCCAAGCTGAGTATTCTTCTTAATCACTGTAGTAAAATCATAGAGTCCTGTTGCTGTCAGCAGAAAAATCAGAAACACTCCCAAAACCCCAAACCAAAGCTCTTTCTTGTCAAAAATCTTTATAATGAAATCTGCAGCAAAGATGCCAAGCAGAATACAGCTCATCATGATATATTTATGATTGACCGTTACATCTACCGTCAAGGATACAGTAAAGGCAAACAACAGCAGCGCACTGAAAGCCGCAATTAAGTACCTGTTCGCACCCTTCTCAATGCAGAAGGCTGCCAATAGCACCCAAGGCAGGATACCCAGCAGACGACTCAAATAGGAGGCAGCACCAAACAGTGTCTTATTCTCAGCTATAAAGCCGAATAACAGCTGCGGTGATACCACCGAGCCATGGATGAAGAAATTCGTCTGAAGTGTTGAGATAGCAACAGCAATCACTGCAGTTATGAGAAGTTCGAGCCTTCTGGCAGAAACAATAGCCATAACAAATAATATGATCAATACACCAATTACTGCGGCACCATGAAAAAATCCAAGACTTCCGAGCAGGATACCTGCAGCTATGGAGGTTCTGAGTTCCCTGATCCCCCATCCGGCTTTTGTAAAGAATAATGTCCGGAAGGTCCCTATTCCCCTTACAATCAGCTTCTGTCCGGTGCTTCTGTTCTTTTTACCCTTATTAACATCAAAGTGAGACAATTTGATTGCTTCAAACATCTCATAAAGATGAGGCAAAAACAAAATCAACAGAAAAAACATCACTGTCAGACCAAAGGCCAGATGTCTCTGATTACAGTATACATTCAGATTCCATAGTCCCCAGTCTTCATTTGGGGTACTGCTGACAAAATCAGTATTGGCAATTAAGGCCTTCAGGATACCGGTGCCCTTAGGCAGCTGTGAGATCCAGTGAAACAGGCTATTGGAGCTTCGAAAAGCAAAAAATAGACAGGACAGCAGTCCGGCTCCGATCCGACCGCTGATTTTTACTGCCAACAGATACAAAAGCATGAATGCACTGACAAAGCTTAGGATACTCGGTATATTGAAGGCATAATCAATTCTCAAACCAAGATATTCCAGATTGCCCGCCAGAAACTGAAACATAAAATGGTATCGGATATCTTCTCCTGCGTAGTGAGGATATGTTGTCGGAAAATTATTTCCATGGGAAAAGGATCGAATCATACCGACATGCGGTGAAAAATCACTGAATACGGAAATACCGATAACAAGTTCATTTCCAGACACATAGAAGGTAGTCCACATCAGGATGCAGGCCAACAATAAAACCGCGGCCAGAAGGATCAGTTCTGTGATTACTGTCCGCTTATCTCTACAAAGCAGGGATACCCAATTCCCTTTCCTTTTCTTAATTAAAAACAACAATACAATCACCAGAAAAGCAACCGGCAGGGCAATCATATTTGCATAAAGCAATGGCTCCTTGGCATTCCTGTTAAGATAAGCGAGGATATATACCACCCAGGTCAGAGCCAGCGTTCCGATCACATACCAGACCGGAAAAAGTAATATATAGGGGCTGACATTGATTCTTCTTTTCAGGCAGTCCGTACCTGTGATGGCAGGCAACCCAGGAAAAGCGATACTACAAATTGCCCAGCCGAGTCCAAAGCTAAGTAAAAGGTAGAGGATACCAATCATCTCTGTTCACCGCCTTTGATGCATTGTGAGACCAGGTATCTCGGTCTGGATTTCACTTCCTTATAAATTTTGGTCAGATAAATTCCAATCATGCCAAGGCTGATCATTATCGAGCTGCCGATAATCAGCTGCAACAGGATGACTGTGGTGAAGCCACTCAGTGCATTTCCTGAAAAATACATAAATAAGGTCTGAATGCCCAGAATGATGGCACCGATAAAAAGACAGATACCCAGCAACGTGATAAAATGCAGCGGTATGGAGGTGTAGGAGGTAATCGCATTTACCGCCAGCCTAATCAGACGAAGCAAGGACCATTTTGATTTTCCGTTCACGCGCTCCGCTACATCAAAGCTGATCTGTTTACGTTCAAAGCCCAGCCAGGCCGACATTCCCCGAAAGAAGGTCGCGCGCTCGGGCATCTCCTTCCAGGCCTCAATCACCTTCCTATCCATCAGTTTAAAATCTGATGCCTGTCCCAAATTTATATCCGCAGTTTTATAAATGATGTAATAAAAGAATTTCGCACAGATTCGATAGAAGGAGCTCTCTTTCCCTCTGGAGCTTTTAATCCCCTCTACCACATCATAACCCTCCTCACGCCAAGCCCTTACCATCTCCGGAATTAAGGCCGGAGGATGCTGCAGATCACTATCCATAACCAGTACCATCTCACCTGAGGCATAATCCAGCCCCGCGCAAAGTGCTGCCTCTTTTCCGAAATTACGAGACAGACGAAGCGCAGTGATATTCTCATTGCTGATGGACAGTTCCTTTAACTGCTGCCAGGTATTATCCCCGGAACCGTCGTCCACTAATATAAATTCATAGGGAATCCGGTGATCGATTAGGATCTGTTCGATCACACCAATCGAATTCTTAATATGACTGCCTTCCTGATATACGGGAATCACTAAGGACAGCTTAGCCTGTTCCGTTCTATTCTGATTTAGAATTACTGCTGCTTCCATGGTTTACCTCGCTCACAATTGATAAAAGCATCTATAGTATAGCTCAATATCCATCTGATGGAAAGTCTTTGTGCCTGATTAATTCTTAAGATTAAGAAAATGCTTCTGTTGCTGTCGTGATTACAGGGTATTAGAGCCTCTGTGCAGGATTTTTTCCTCCAGATACGGATTTGCTTCAAAAATCCTGTCTACCTCCTCTGTCTTCAACAGCTTCACAGCATCGGCTGCAGCTTTCAGCACCAATGAGTCATGATAGATATCACCCAATTTGAAATCCATTTCCCCGCTCTGTCTGATACCAAAGATATCACCGGGTCCGCGAAGCTTTAGATCTTCTCCTGCGATAAAAAATCCGTCATTGGATTTGTTCAATATCTCCAGTCGCTCCCAGGCATCCTTACTGCTGCTGCCGCAGACGAAGATACAATAGGACTGATGCTCACCTCGTCCGACTCGTCCTCTGAGCTGATGCAGCTGTGCAAGACCGAAGCGTTCCGCATTCTCAACCATCATCACTGTGGCATTGGGTACATTGACGCCAACCTCAACAACCGTCGTCGATACGAGAACCTGTATCCTGCCATCAAAAAAGCGCTCCATGACCTCGTTCTTATCCTTCGGTTTCATCTTTCCATGGAGGAACTCTACACGGATACCTTCCGGAAGCGCTTCCTTTAGACGCTCGGTATATTCGATGACATTCTCTGCTTCCACTTCCTCGCTCTCTTCCACCATCGGACAGATTACATAGGTCTGTCTGCCTTCCGCGATCTGCTTAGTGATAAAACGATATGCATTCGTACGATAATTCGTATCCACCACACAATTTTTAATAGGTAATCTCTCTGCGGGTAGTTCGTCCACAATGGAGATATCCAGATCTCCATATAAAATGATTGCGAGTGTTCTCGGAATGGGTGTTGCACTCATGACAAGTACATGAGGGCTTCCCCCTTTATTCATCAATGCTTCTCTTTGCTTTACGCCGAAGCGGTGCTGCTCATCCGTAATTACCAGACCCAGTCTGTCATATTCTACCTTTTCCTGAATAAGTGCATGTGTACCGATTATTATATCCGCTTTATGGCTCCTGATGCGTTCATAGGCTTCCCTCTTCTCCTTCGCCGTCATGGAGCCTACCAACAGACAGATCCCAAAGCCAAAGTCATCAGCAACCGTTTCCAGGGATTTATAATGCTGTTTTGCCAGGACCTCAGTCGGTACCATAAAGCAGCCCTGATATCCATTCTTTACCGCCATAAGAAGTGCCAAAATGGCAAGCACTGTCTTACCGGAGCCCACATCACCCTGAATCAGGCGATTCATCACATATTCTCCCTGAAGATCCCTTTGTATCTCCTCCCAGACACGCAGCTGTGCTTTCGTAAGGGAATAGGGAAAGCTCTCAATCAGACGGTCACATTCCTGTCGCTTCCTCATCCTGTACTCTGAGCGTAATATCACCTTCCGCTCCTTCAGCTTGCGCATTGCCAGGGCATAGAGGAAGAATTCGTCAAAAACCAGGCGCTGTCTGGCTTTTTGCATACTGTCTCTATCCTTTGGGAAATGAACTTCCCTCATTGCTTTGGTACGGTCCATCAAATTATATTCCTTTGCGATAGCCTTGGGAATATAATCTTTGGCCAGGGTAAGCTCGGACAGTACTTGCCTGATTGCTTTCGATATCATGGTATTGGTCATTCCCTGAGTCAAAGGATAAACCGGCTGCAAAACACGAAGCAGCTTATAATAGCTTTCTCTTTGATAGATCCCAGGCTGTTCCATCACCAGGACTCCGTTCTTTCGGCTTACCTTACCACGGAAGATATAATGATATCCTGAGTGAAGTGTCTTTTGTAAAAAAGGCATATTAAACCAGGTAAGTAACAGGGCACCGCTTGAATCCTTCACTGAGGCATTCACGATTTGCAGATTCCTTATCCTTTTTATCTTCGGTGTCGCTGTGATAGAAGCTTCAATTGCCAGAACAGCTCCTTCATAGATTGTGCTGATCATTACCGGCTTTTCGAATTCCTCGTAGCCTCTTGGATAATGCTCCAACAGATCCTGTACCGTCACAATCCCCAGCTTCTCAAACAGTTTTTCCGTCTTTTCTCCAATTCCTTTGATTACCTTTATTCTGTCACCCGACTCCAAGGCTTCCCCTCCGTTATAGCGATTTCTCTGATCAGGATTTAGGTATCAAAAGGACACATCCTTGCAGCATAAGCCACCTAACCTTTTGACACTATATTCTTCTAAGTAAAAACCATCGTTTTTATTATAAACTATAACGTCTCAATGGAAAAGGAAAAAAATATGAAAAATTATTGCAAAAGACTATTGACATCCGATTTGTATTACTGTATTATTGTATTAACCGCTTAATACAGTAACACATTACTTACTGCGAAGAGCAAAGAAAGAAAGGAGTTGTAAGAATGCAATGGGAAATCGATTCTGAAAGACCTGTCTATATTCAACTGATTGAACATATACAGGCAAATATCATTTCCGGCCATTACAAGCCCGGCGACAAGCTTCCCTCAGTCAGAGACCTGGCTGCAGAGGCTACCGTAAACCCGAATACAATGCAAAAGGCTCTATCCGAATTGGAGCGATCCGGACTTGTTTATACCAACCGCACCAGTGGACGCTTTATTACCTCTGACGAAGAGATGATTAAGAATTTAAAGGGTAAATCTGCCAGAGAGCAGATTCTGGAATTTCTGGAACGAATGAAGCAGCATGGATTTACACCGCAGGAAACCCTGGCTTTGGTCATGGAGATTGTAAAAACAGAGAGCTGATCATGGGATGAATGGGAGTAGTATATTTTTAAATTAAGCGAATATTTTAGGGATACCGTATAACGGTACAATGGAGGTATATTTAATGAATCCAATTTTAGAGTGTAACTCGTTAACCAAGAAGTTCACCGGCGTAGACGCTCTTTCCAATGTAAATTTAAGATTAGAGCGTGGACGTATTATCGGTCTTCTCGGCCCTAACGGAAGTGGTAAAACCACTATGATCAAATTAATAAACGGTCTGCTGGTACCGACCAACGGCAGCCTGCTGGTTGACGGCAAGCAGCCCGGATCCGAAACCAAGAAAATTGTATCCTATCTTCCCGAAAGAACTTATCTGCCGGAATGGATGCGTATTTCAGAAACCATCGAATTCTTCAAAGACTTTTATACAGACTTTGATGAAAAGAGAGCTTATGAGATGCTGGAGAGATTGCAATTAAATCCTACCAAGCGTCTGAAGACCTTATCCAAGGGTACCAAGGAAAAGGTTCAGCTGATCCTGGTGATGAGCCGCAATGCGGATCTGTACTGCCTGGATGAGCCAATTGGAGGTGTAGACCCTGCGGCCAGGGATTACATCTTAAATACAATCATTTCAAATTATAATGAGAAGGCAACCGTACTTATTTCTACACATCTGATTTCTGACATCGAGAAAGTGCTTGATGAAGTTGTATTCATCAAAAATGGGCAGATTATGCTGCACTCGTCCGTAGAGGATATCCGTTCCAAGGAAGGAAAATCTGTAGATTCATTATTTAGGGAGGTATTCAGATGTTAGGAAAATTAATGAAACATGAGATGAAAGCAGTGGCAAGATTACTGTTTCCTATCTATATGGTACTTATCGTATTTACCATCGCTGCCCGTATCGTAGTCAGCTTACATTTTGAAGGAGTGTTTGGGGTTATTCCGGGAACAGTGATCGGTCTATATGTTTTAGCTTTGGTTGCTATCGCAGTGGTGTCCTCCGTCATTATTATTATTCGCTTCTATAAGAATATGGTTACCGATGAAGGATATCTGATGTTTACACTTCCTGTAAAGCCGTATCAGCTGATTAACTCCAAGCTGATTATATCCGCATTTTGGACGATACTTAGTGTAATAACCATCTTACTTTCCATCGGAATAGTCGTAGCGTCTCCCGGGAACATTGCCGCCTTCCGAGACGGCTTCGCCGATCTCATGAGAGAGCTCAGAAATGAACTTGGTCTCGCTAATACCACCTTACTCTGGATAGAGCTTATTCTTATGGCATTGATCGGTACAATAAATGGAATCCTGTGCATCTATACTTGTATCGCTGTAGGTCAGTTATTCAACGGGCATAAGATACTAGGTTCCTTTGTTGCATATATTGTCTATACAGTAGTTATGCAGGTAGTGTCCGTAGTAGTCATGATTGTAGCCGGCAACCTCTTTACTGATTATTTCTCTAACGTTACAGCTATAACAAATATAATCTTCCCGGCTTCAATTTTGCTATATATTATATTGTCAGTTATATTCTATATCGTTACTAATTACATTTTCAGCAAGAAGCTTAATTTGGAATAGAACATCCTATTTAGTATGAAGGAGAAGGAAGGTTTGCAAAAGCAATATCTATTGATATTGACTTTGCAAACCTTCCTTCTCCCATGTTATGAATAAGGCTAAATATATATCATAAGCTTCCCGCTTTACCGTAATCTCTTATCTTCGAATCTACATAGTGCCTGAAGGCAGAAAATCAAGCCTTGGATTCTGTCCTCCAGCGGACCTTCCTCCACAGTACAGTCCAATGATACTGCCATATCATTAATCATGCGGTCATTCATATGCTTCCTGTTCGAGGTAATTACCTCAAGCTTCTTATAGAAGGAATCTGCATCCAAAAACTTAAGTAATACCGAATTTACTCCATTCACCTCTGTCGTTGCCAAAGGAGCAGCAACCTCAGGAGTCTGACTACCGGTTTCCTTCTGACAGCTTAGTTCCGGCTGTGTGCTCTCTTGCTGGCTGTCTGAAGCCTTACGTATTGCTTCGCTTGGAATATCCTCCTTCAGATTTCTGAGTTCAAAACGATATTTCTGGGTCACCTCCGGATATTTTACATGATCTACTTCGCTCAGAAAGCTCTCCAGCTTTCGGATATAGGTCTTGAATTCTCCGTACAGTGCCTGATAAACTACCATTGCTTCTCCGGTCTCAGCATCATATCCCAAGGTTATAATCTGATACAGCTTGTTCTTAAAATGATGATAGATCTGCCCCGGTTGAGGCACTCTTTCTTTCTCCATACCTTCCATCCCTCTTTCTTTTTCTTCGGACGACAGCTCCTGCATCTGCGATACTCAAGCCTTATTGGTTATCCATAGGACTCATTTTATGTACGAAAATAGTGGTCCGACTATTCTTGTACGAACCACTATAATTTATGACAAGTGAACCGGCTTGCCGGTTCACTTGTATTATCCAATGTATATCCTGCTTAATGTGTCTTTATCACCAATCCCAGCATTACTCCACCGACAGAACATAATAGTAAATCGGCTGACCACCATAATGCACTTCAACATCAAGGTTGGGGTAAGCTTCCATGATCTCCTCAGCCAGTTCATTGGCTTCACCCTCACTGATTTCCTCACCGTAATATAAGCTGATTAGCTCTGCGTCTTCCTCAGTCAGATGTTGAATCAGTTCAATGGTAGTGGTCTTGATCTCTTCACCAACAGCCAATATAGTCTTATCACCGATACCCATAATATTGCCCTGCTTGATTTCCTTGCCGTCAATACTGGTATCTCTGACTGCATAAGTAACCTGACCGGATTTTACCTTCTTCATTTCCTCTGCCATTCTTGCGGCATTTTCCTCAGGTGATTTATCATATACAAAATTAATCACTGCAGTTATTCCCTGAGGAACTGTCTTCGATGGAATTACATAAATATTCTTATCTTCTGTTAAATGCTTTGCCTGTTCGGCAGCAAGAATAATATTGCCGTTGTTCGGTAAAATAAAAATATTATCCGCATTGACTTCATTGATGGCATTCAGCATATCTTCCGTACTGGGATTCATGGTCTGACCACCTTTGATGATATAATCAACCCCTAACCCCGTAAATATCTCATCCAGACCTTCACCCATTGAAACTGCAATAAAGCCAGCTTTCTTTCTGGGTTTATTTTGAACCGGAGACTTCATTTCCGGTGTCTTGACTGCTTCTTTCTTACTCTCTGAAGCTGTTCCTGAGGATAAATTCAGTCTTTCATTGTGCTCTTCACGCATATTATCAATCTTCATACGTGTCAGTGAGCCATACGTCAATGCCCTTTGAATTGCTAAGCCGGGGTCATTCGTATGTACATGAACCTTCACGATATCATCATCTGACACAACGACAATCGAATCACCTATGGATTCAAGGTATCCCTTGAACTCATTTTCGGTATGCATGTTATATTCCTTCTCAAGCATGATGATAAATTCTGTACAATATCCGAATTTGATATCATCTGTTGATATTCTCTCTCTTGTTGTTCCACCGGATACTTCGCTGACTGATAAATTGGCGAAGGATACTTCCTTACCTAAGAGTGCATCATATGCTCCCTTAACAATCTCAAGTAAGCCTTGACCGCCAGAGTCGACGACACCCGCTTCCTTTAATACCGGTAAAAGCTCCGGTGTGTTCTCAAGTACTGTTTCCATATGCGCAATCACCTCTTGGCCAAAAACCACCAGATCATCCGTTTCAGACACCAAATGCATTGCTTTTTCTGCCGCTCCTCGGGCAACGGTTAAAATTGTTCCCTCCTTCGGCTTCATAACAGCTCGATAAGCTGTTTCCACTGCCTTCTGGATCGCATTGGTCATGATTGTCACATTGATTTCTTTATAGTCCCTGATTTCCTTCGCAAAGCCACGAAACAGCTGGGATAGGATTACTCCGGAATTACCTCTTGCACCACGAAGTGAACCACCCGATATTGCTTTTGCCAACTCCTCTATCGATGGATTCTGGAGCGCGTTGACTTCCTTAACAGCGGACATGATAGTTAATGTCATGTTGGTACCTGTATCACCATCCGGCACCGGAAATACATTCAATTCATTGATATATTCTTTTTTTGCTTCAATACTTGCGGCTCCGGCAAGAAACATCTTTTTCAGAGTTGTCGCATCTATCGTTTTAATAACCACTGGTTCTTCCTCCTTAAACGCTGGTAATCTCAGACTCGATATATACTTATCGACGACTTGTGAGTTAGCGAACGATTTCGTCTATCACCCGGGAGCTAGCGACTCGTAATTGTCAATCACTCGGGAGTCAGCGATAAGCTTTCCTCGTTGACTCGGGGGTTAGAGACTTGCTCTCTAGTCTATGACTCTTACTCCCTCAACAAAAATATTAATCTTCTTTACCTCAAGTCCTGAGAATTCTTCCACATTATATTTCACATTGCTGATCAGGTTATCAGCAACCGCAGAAATGCTCACGCCATAGGAAACGATAATATGCAGGTCAATCGTAATTTTATTCTCTTCCAGTGTTACATTCACACCGTGGCTTAAATTATCCCGCTTTAGGAGCTTCACGATGCCATCTTTCATATTCACGGAGGCCATACCGACTACACCAAAGCATTCTACAGCCGAGGCTCCGGCATATTTCGCTAAAACATCATTATCTATTAAAATTTCACCGTTTTGTGTATTCATATGTCCTTTCATATTAACCCTCCTATCTATTCCATATTGCTAATTTATGTCTAATTCTATTATAACTGCTAATTCTATTTTTGAAAAGTAAAGCTTTCTAATATTTAGTATACCCTCTCATTTCCGGGTTTACCCTGAAATCTATGTTATGCCTCGGGTATTATGGTTTTCTCCAAAGCCTGAGATAACCTTCTCATTCTATGCATAATATATATTACTACGAATTATGAATTGATGTGCATTCATATAAATATCGCAAGGAGGTTATCCTATGAAAAGAATGATCGGCTTTATCCTGTTTTGGATCGCCATCGGTATGACAATCATGCTTTTCATCACTAATGGGCTTTTAGCAATATGTATCATTATCTTATGCTTATTGTTAGGCTATAATTTATTCTGCTGCTAAAGGATATTATGATTTATTAAAGTGTCAAAAGCACCACGGGTGCTTTCTGGATACAAGTGCTTGCTATACAAGCTTGCTTGTCATAGTATGAGTAGGTAACAAGGCTTGGAATAAGCAGGCCTTACCTCAGCTCGCAAGTATCTTTAAAAAGTACGCAGCACCTTTTGACACTTTAATATAATTCCAATTACTATCATTGTTATAAAATATATGCACAACACCTTTTGGTGCTTTAATTATGATTGGCATAAATAATCCGGCTGTTCTTCTAATCATATCTTAGAATTTGCAAAAAAAATGGGTGTCAAGATCCCCTGACACCCATCGTTTTCCTTACGCGCGTTCTACTTTACCGGATCTAAGACAGGAAGTACATACATACATTTTTCTTGCTGCACCGTTAACATTTACCTTAACAGATTTCACATTTGATTTCCACATCTTATTAGATCTTCTATGAGAATGACTCACAGCGATTCCAAAGTGAGCACCTTTATCACATATTGCACATTTAGCCATCGAAAGCACCTCCTTAGGTATAATATAGTCCAAAGGTCACAATTACCCAATTGGCCCTACAAACACATTTATTCTATCAGAATATGAATTATATTGCAAGAAGAATTTTGCAAAGTTATTCATGTGCGGAGGATTCAGCTTGTTTCTTCAATGCTTCGTCGACTTTATCTTCTACATCATCCTTCTTCTTTGAATTCTTGGTAAACTTGTTGATGACATCCGGTACAATATCAAGTATTTTAGATACGCTGTCCTGATCCTTCACACTGATCAGCTTGGAAGAACCATTCTGTATCACCAGTGCAGAGCTGGGTGTAATCTTACCGAACATCGCACCTCCTGCCGTGTTTTTCGCACTGACATTGGCATTTGCTCCTGCACCCACACCGAAGGATACCTCTACCAGAGGTAATATTATTGTTCCATCATCAAATTTTACTGCATCCCCGACGACCGTCTTCGTTGTCAGAAAGGTATCCATCCCCTTAAATAAAGATTCTACTGTTGAACTGAAATTATTCTCTGCCATATTACAACGCCTCCTTCAATATTAAAAAGTTGTTCTTCAAATACTTGAATCGCTTATCTAGTAAAAGCCTGCATACGATGATAAGAATCGTCGCCGCTCTGATTCTGCCCCTTGCATAATGCTTCCCTTCGAACCTGCTGTTTTCAAAATCCGGGATAACTGATACCTTGTCCCCGTAAAACCCATAGAAAAAGCTTATAACGCTAAGCACCTGACCGGTAGAGTAAGGATCTCCCGTTCCGATAATCAGCTCTGATTTTAGCTTTGTCGGCAGGATATGCTTCAATAGTTTTTTTATGATATGCCAGGTGTATTTCATACCTTGCTTATTTAGCTCGTCCAACCAAAAATCATAGATCAGCCTCCACTTATGTCTGATCTTAGTTATGATGTCCTTAAGCTTCTCAAATTTATTCCTGATGCTATCCCTGATTGCCTGCAATTTATTACGAACCTTGTGATATGCCACCTTCCATTTTTCCGGGATATCCCTTAGTCTATGATAGAGTTTATTGAATATTGATACTTGCTCACCGGAAGCCGAAGGCTTCTCAGTTCTTCTATACTCAATCTTGTTTGCTATTGTTTTACTGTTTTCTGTATTCACTATTTCTGCATTACTATATTCTGTATTTCTGTTCTCTGTATTACTAACCCCTGAATTACTAACCCCTGAATTATTGTATTCTAAATTACTGTATTGTGTAAAGTCGTTCTCTGTATTGCTATGCTCTGTATCAGTACCCTCTGAATTATTATCCTCAGCTTTTTCTGCGTCATCCATGGATTTTATGCTGTTCCCTATAGGAGCTTTTCTTTCCGTTGACTGCTTCTGGGAGAGAACACTTTCCTTGTGGTCCATCGCAGGCTTTAACTTCTTCCTAGTCTGATCTCTCTTCGCCTTATTCCTTTTTGGCTTCGGAGGCTTTAGATTATCATATAAAACAAATCCCAAAATTCGCGCACGGATATGGAGCACTCCCTCGATATGAGTCACGCTGAGCTGCACCAGATGCAGCAGCCAGCTTACTCTGCCCTTCAGATACAGGCCTTCTCCATGGGATGCCCTGAGCTGGTACCGCACCGGAACCAGAAGTACCACAAGCAGGATCGTCAACAGTAGTCCAAGTACTGTTAAAAGTATCACGCCTATTATTTTTAATATTAATAGGATCATAGGAAGCATTCCTTCACCTCAACCCAATGACAGATTTCATAGGACCGGGAATATCCGTTGATGCTCAATTTTTTATGTAAAATAAGCACGAACATCAAACTCACCCGTTTGATTATATATCTCTAGCAGCATTTTCTCTAGCAACTTCAAAGCCTCCTGTCTCCCTTTTGCCAGACCGACGACGAACACCTGTGTAGCGGCATAATGGGGAAACAGCAGCTGATTTGCCTCAATAATATCAAATAAATTATCGGGATTGGACGCATAGGCTATACAGTATACGCCAAAAGATGCCTTCCTGTTATTTATGGATGCAATTACCTGATCTTTTGACTTTTCTATCTTCTCCCCGATATATAGATGCGTTGCCCATGTAATCATTATGATCTTCACTCCTATAAAAGATTAACATGCGTACCAAATCATAAAACACATAAATAATTCACTTTGTGGATTAAAGTTTCAAAGCAACTTCGGTGCTTTTCAAGAGGGAAACAATTGTAATCGAGCTTGCACGGCTATTGCTTCTTTCTAATGTACTGCTCACAGTTTAAAACTTTACCTTCTACAGAATTGATACATGGAACTTTTTAATAAGCTCGATATATGAAGTATACCACATATTACCATCAATAATACAGCTTATTCTGCCATGATGGCATTAATAATCTCGACGCAGGCGGCTTTTTCATAGGCATCGGAACAGCGTTCCAGACTGTATCGTACGTAGTTCATCACTTCCGTATGATCCTTGAAGAATACCGGCATCTTGTTTATCGTATTTGCAATCACTGCTCGAGTGACCATCCGATCCTGTCCGTCAAATAAAAGTATCAGCTCTTCTGTCAGTGAAGCCTTCTCACGCTCCAAGGTTTCCTCTTCCACAGTTCTTTCCTCGGGTTCCTCCAGCTCAATAAACAGACTGCCTGACAAAAGCTTTTGTGACAGCAGCAAAATCTGCAGCAGCTGTTCCAGCATCATGCCCCTCACAAGCCCTCGGTGGGTATGCCCTGCCTCATATAAAGCATCCTCAAGCAAAGATAGATCGTAGGATATCTCCTCCTGGACTCCCTCTAAGTCGGTAAACTGATCCAGCAGCTCTTCTCTCGGCTCTGCCTTATCTTCCTTTATAAATAATTCATTTACTTCACGTATGATTGCAACAGCCGTTTCTGCCGCATCTTTATTCTCATGATCTGCCATCCCTTGATAGGTAGAGCAGAGAAGCATGGCGTATACTTCATTTGCAATTTCCTGAAGACTAAAATATGCTGTCGTATCCGCCTCCAGAATTAGAGTCGCTGCTTCCAGTAAGATTACTGCCTTATCATAATCCTTTTTCGATATATCTTTATAATTGATTGTTTTCAGCTGCTGCAGCTTTTTCACCAATTCAGGATAGGAAGCCTCCATTCCTTCCGCATGATATAGCATCGCAGAGGTTCGAAGCATGTACAGATAGGTATCCAGAGCAGATTGATCCGCTCCCAGATAGGAATCGATACTATTGCTCAGCAATTCAAGATATTTTTCCCTGGTCATCCTGATCGGAAGCTGGCCAATGATTTCCCTAATCTTTTCGTTTATAACAAAATTGTCCTCACTGCTAAAGATATATCGCAGGATTTCTTTTGATAATTCTATATCATCCACCGGTTCTACTGTTGGTTTAAAGCGATATTCCAGACGGTTCAGGACATATTCATAGGTTTGGAAGATATCGGTATAAGCAGTCAGTATATTCATCCTGCTACTGATCTCCTTCCGAAGGCTGTCCACTTCCAGAATAGCCCTCTCCCTCTCTGTTCCGCTGCAGCTTACCAACAGATGCTCACCAATGATAGTGTTCAACTTCTTCACTGCATTTCTGACACCCTCGCTCCACTGTTCTTCCTCATCGCAATAAGCCTCATAGAAGGCATAATAATGCATGGAAAGCCTGATAGCCGCATAAGACCAGTCGTATTCAGCCATATAGTTGAAAAGCTCAGGAAGCTTCTCCTGAAGCTGTCTTCCGTTTATTACATCCCGGCTTATGTTCTTGATCATATTATTCATATCTGTACCTCATTCCCGCGCATGTCATTACTTATATTTAAAATGTCAGCCTCACGAACATTTTGTGCAGCATATCTTACCTTAATTTCTTTCTGCTTCCTATTGCTTCCTACTATTATACCAGCAAACCCTTCATAACACCATATTAAAAATAAAGTGTCAGCAAGCTGACACTTTCGATGCCTGCTTAGCAGACATTGCCTGACTGCGGATTGCGAAGCAATCACTATAGACTACTATTTGCAACGCCCCCTGACCAAAATCAAATTGTATCATTTACCTGCGCTGATCACCCTTATTTATGCACATGTTCATGAGTAAACAGGTGATCCATGCAGTATTCATAATTGCCGTCACATTTGGAGCAGAAACGAAATTCCAGCTGTTCATTGTCCAGCTCAGTTCTTCCACATACAGCACACTTGTGCCTGGTTATCACATTCTTTCCTCGAAACTGCGTCACATTACCCGTATTTCTTCCTTCATTCATCTGTCTGCGGTAATTTGCCTTGCGTTTGTACTCGCCTGGTGAAACCCGCTGATAATTTCTTGTAGCAAAGAAGAAAATCAAGAAGTTTGCGAAGGATACCACAAGCGGAAGGACCAAAATTGCTTGTCCTTTCATGATATATACAAATACATTATAGATATAAATTGCGCCCTGCAGCCAAGCCAGATACTTCACCTTAAGCGGTATCAGGAAATACAGCATAACCTGTACATTTGGATAGGTCGCGGCAAATGCAAAGAACATCGTACCGCAGAGGAAGCCAAGGTCTGGAGATATGCTGACTCCAAGAATCGCATAGGTAATCCAAGCAGATAGAATATTAAACAGGATGCCCGAAATAAAGTAAAGATTAAAACGGAAGGCACCCCATGCATGCTCCATAGAATTACCGATCATATAGTAAAAATATAGCGAAATTGCGGTGAACAAGATTCCCATGCCTCTAATTGAACTCATTGGGATAATCCAGGTAATCAGTCTCCAGATCTGTCCCTTCATAATCATCCCAAAATCGAGATTAATCACATAATACATGTTTGGTGCTACTGTCCCCAGCAGCAGACCGATGATATAAAGTGCAACAATGTATTTCATCAGGTTGGGAATAGCAAGTTGACCAAATCTGCGCTCAAGCTTATTTAAAAATTTCATATCAATCTCCATTCTTACTAACACATGTAAATGTCGGAGCAAGCACAATATTTACAAGTGAATTGTAATCTATTCCTTGTGAAAAATATTACTATCTCACATTACACCTCTGTATCCTTCAACCAAAAGCCTAGAACACCTTCTTCCTTCGGAATACAAATACAACGATGGAAGCCAGGATCAATGCTGCCAGAACAATAAAGTAAAACCCAAAGGGATTGTCCTTTCCCGGAATATTCGCAAAATTCATACCATAAAAACTAGCGATCATGGTAGGAATGGATAGCACGATTGTAATCGCAGCAAGCAACTTCATAACAAGATTCTGATTATTGGAGATGATAGATGCAAATGTCCCCATAATGCCTGTCAAAATGCCGTTATAGATATTCGCCATCTCGATCGCCTGCTTATTCTCGATAATCAGATCCTCCAGAAGATCTTCATCCTCCGGATAATGTTTAATTGTCTCCAGCTTTAACATTTTTTCAAATACTACTTCGTTGGAACGGAGGGAGGTGGTAAAGTAAACCAGGCTCTTCTCCAATTCAAGCAGATCTATCAGTTCCCGATTCTGTGTTGAAATATGCAGTTTGCGCTCAATCTCTTCGCTCTTGCGGTCTATGGTTCTCAGATGCTGAAGAAAGGTGGATGCATTCTTATACAGAACCTGAAGTATAAAACGAGTCTTTTTGTAGGTATAGAAGTCTCTGACTCTTCCGTCAATAAAGCATTTTAAGATGGGAGTTTCCTCCAGGCAAACCGTTACAAGATAATCCGCCGCTACGATAATACCGAGCGGTATCGTCACATAACGGTCCTTATCGTTTGTTTTCTCTAGGAAGGGAATGTCAACCAGTATGACAGTGTATTTATCCTCCACTTCAATTCTAGCCCGTTCCTCTTCATCCAAAGGGGCTCTGAGATGATCAACCTCAATTCCTGTAGCCTCTGCAATCTCCATCAGTTCTGTCGCAGAGGGATTGGTCATTGCTACCCAGCACCCTTCTGTGATCTCTGTCAATCGCTGTAATGCACCCTCTGTTGTTCTAAAAATATCGATCATAGTATGCTCCTTTCCACCGCGTATTAAGCAGCGGAATTGAACTTATGTCTGGCTTAGAGGCTAAACGCACCCGATAAGCGGATTCATAATACAACCTGCTGCTTATAGGCAACTGTATTTGCAGCTGCTATACGCAGTACCCTTATTATGTTGTTTTGTTTCCTCCGATTATGACTACTACCGGGGCCGGCTTCCATCCTTACCACATCCTTTTTCTCATACTAATGATACGTTTCAATGCATACTGATAAGTATCGTGTTTGAATCCAAAACCATTATATGTTTTTATGAAACCTTTGTCAAACTAAAACACATTTGAATATAATAAATGAATATTACAAATGCCCAAGCGGAATTCAAATAAAATAAGCCGGATTTCCATCCGGCTTATGCTGTCTTGTCCGTAGCATATCACTACTGCATTGGAAGCTGCTCTTCATCCGTGACCGGAACTGTCACAGTTGTTCCCGGCATCAGGTAAATTTCGTTGGGATTATTTTGCTGCATTAAATCTGCCAGATTGATTCCTCTACTATTCATAACGCTGCCCAGAGTATCTCCGTTCTGAACAAGATAGGTAGTGTAGTTGGTAAATTGGTTGCTTGGCACACTAACCGGAACACATAGTATCTCTCCAGCCATTAAATTGTATACATTGACCATAGGATTAGCAGCTATCAATGAATTCACACTTACTCCATAATTCCTGCTGATGCTATAGAGGCTATCCCCTTTCTGAATTACGTAATCGATACAGTACATAACCGTACTCCTTCCGGTATAACAATAACTTCATTATAAATATATTCTTTCATATTAAAATGGTTCAGAAGGTCATTTTATAAAAATTAAGTTGTTGAACTTTAAAATTATGTATCGTATAATATAGAAAGCTAATTTTTGGGGTACCATTTTTGCGGTTTCGTGTGAGGAGATAAGAAGCATGAGTATAAGTAACAAATTAGGGATAGATATCGGTTCTACTACAGTTAAAATCGTAGTCATAAATGATGCAGGGGAAATCATTTTTTCAGACTATGAGCGTCACTACGCAAATATCCAGGAAACTCTGGCAAGCCTTGTAATGAAAGCTCAGAATTCTCTAGGTAATATTTCGGTTTATCCGGTCATTACCGGCTCCGGCGGATTAACCATATCCAAACATCTGGATATCCCATTCATTCAGGAAGTAGTAGCCGTCTCTACCTCACTGCAGGACTATGCTCCTCAGACCGATGTTGCTATTGAATTGGGTGGTGAGGATGCAAAAATCATCTATTTCACCAACGGCATCGAGCAGCGTATGAACGGCATCTGTGCCGGCGGTACAGGTTCCTTCATTGATCAGATGGCAAGCCTGTTAAAAACGGACGCCTCCGGCTTAAACGAATATGCCAAGAGTTATCAGGCAATTTATCCGATTGCTGCCAGATGCGGTGTATTCGCAAAATCAGATATACAGCCCTTGATCAACGAGGGCGCCACCAAGCCTGATTTATCCGCCTCCATCTTCCAGGCAGTGGTAAATCAGACCATCAGCGGTCTTGCCTGTGGTAAGCCAATACGTGGGAATGTTGCATTTCTCGGAGGTCCCCTCCATTTCCTTGGAGAGCTGAAGAATGCTTTCATTCGAACCTTGAATCTGACAGAGGAACAGGTCATCGCTCCGGAGCATTCTCATCTTTTTGCCGCAATCGGTGCAGCGATGAATTATAAAACAAATGCCAGTAAGGATTTAAACTCTTTATATAAGCTGTTGTCCCAGGGTATCACCATGGACTTCGAAGTGAATCGTATGACACCTCTCTTTGCGGATGAGGCGGAATATGAGGAGTTTAAGACCAGACATTCCATACATACCGTGAAAAAGGCAAGCCTTGCGGATTACGAAGGCAATTGCTATCTGGGAATCGATGCGGGCTCTACTACCACAAAGGTAGCACTCGTTGGCGAGGATGGTTCGCTGCTCTATTCCTTCTATAGTAATAATAATGGCAGCCCATTAAAGACTACCATCCGTTCTATGAAGGAAATCTATGAGCTCCTTCCTGCAAAAGCTAAAATTGTTCGCTCCTGCTCCACCGGATATGGTGAGGCATTAATCAAAGCGGCTCTGATGTTGGATGAGGGCGAGGTTGAGACGGTAGCCCATTATCATGCTGCTGCCTTTTTTGAACCTGAGGTAGACTGTATTCTTGACATCGGCGGCCAGGATATGAAATGCATTAAGATCAGAAACCATACAGTTGATAACGTCCTATTGAATGAGGCCTGTTCCTCCGGTTGTGGTTCATTTATTGAAACCTTTGCAAAATCTCTGAATTATGAAGTTGAGGATTTTGCCAAGGTCGCTTTATTTGCCCAGAATCCGATTGATCTGGGAACCAGATGTACCGTGTTCATGAACTCCAAGGTAAAGCAGGCACAGAAGGAAGGGGCAACCGTAGCAGATATCTCTGCGGGTCTTGCTTACTCCGTCATAAAGAACGCTTTATATAAAGTAATTAAGATTACGAATCCCAAGGATCTCGGTGCAAAGATGGTTGTGCAGGGTGGAACCTTCTATAACGATGCCGTTCTTCGAAGCTTTGAGACCATCTCCGGCTGTACGGCAGTCAGACCGGATATCGCCGGAATTATGGGCGCCTTCGGCGCTGCCTTGATTGCAAGGGAGCATTACGAGGGTGAAGCAAGCTCTATGCTCTCCATCGATGAGATTAATGATCTCAAATTTGAGACTGCACTTGCCCGTTGTAAACGTTGTACCAATAGCTGTCTTCTGACCATTAACAAATTTACCGGAGGCAGACAGTATATAACCGGTAACCGCTGTGAACGCGGCCTTGGAAAAGAAAAGAATGTAGAGAACATCCCTAACCTTTTTGATTATAAACTGGAACGTTACTTCTCTTATCCTGTTCTAGCAAAAGAGGAAGCGAAACGCGGCGTGGTCGGTATCCCCAGAGTATTGAACTTATACGAGAATTATCCCTTCTGGCATACCTTTTTCACCAGACTGGGTTATCAGATTGAACTTTCTCCTACCTCCAACCGTAAGATCTATGAGCTGGGTATTGAGTCCATTCCGAGCGAATCCGAATGTTATCCGGCGAAGCTGGTACATGGTCATATCAAATGGCTTATTGATCAGGGCATCAGTTATATATTCTATCCCAGCATACCGTATGAGCGAAATGAAGTAGAGGGTTCAAACAATCATTATAACTGCCCTATTGTAACCTCCTATCCGGAGAACATAAAGAACAATGTAGAGGAGTTGAAGAATCCCTCCCTCCAATTTGATAATCCTTTCTTATCCTTTGAAAGTGAGGAAATCCTGACGGATCGGCTCGTGGAGCATTTCACTGCAAAGGGTATCTCTGCTGCGGAAATCAAGGAAGCCTCTGCTGCTGCATGGGCAGAACTGGCTGCTGCCAGAGAGGATATGCGCAGGAAGGGCGAGGAAACCATGGCATACTTAAGGGCTTCCGGCCGGAAGGGCATCGTTCTTGCAGGTCGCCCTTATCATATCGATCCGGAGATTCATCATGGCATTCCGGAATTGATTAATTCCTATGGAGTTGCTGTTCTGACTGAGGATTCCATTTCCCATCTGGGAGAAATTGATCGTCCTACCATCGTAATTGACCAATGGATGTATCATTCCCGATTATATGCTGCTGCCTCCTATGTTCGTACCCAGCCTAACCTCGAGCTCATTCAGCTTAACTCATTTGGCTGTGGTCTGGATGCAGTAACCACCGATCAGGTAAATGATATCCTTACTCAGTCAGGTAAGATATACACTGTACTTAAAATTGATGAAGTGAATAATCTTGGTGCTGCCAGAATCAGAATTCGTTCCCTGCTCTCCGCAGTCAAGGAGCGTGAAGTAAAGCATATCACTCCTCATATCCAGTCCTCCGCACATCACAGAGTCATCTTTACGGAGGAGATGAAGGAGACCTATACCATCCTTGCACCGCAAATGTCTCCGATTCATTTTGATTTACTTGAACCGGCACTTCGCAGTGGAGGGTACAAGGTAGATGTTCTGCCGAATGATAACCGTCGTGCTGTGGATGTTGGTCTGCAATACGTTAATAATGATGCTTGTTTCCCTTCCCTGATGGTGGTTGGTCAGATTATGGATGCCCTATTATCGGGTAAATATGATCTAAACAAGGTAGCCGTCATGATTACTCAGACCGGAGGAGGATGTCGTGCCACCAATTATATCGGTTTTATCCGCAGGGCACTTCAGAAAGCAGGAATGTCACAGATCCCTGTTATCTCCCTGAGCGCTTCAGGGCTAGAGAAAAATCCCGGTCTTAAAATCACACCAAAGCTGCTGATTACTGCTATGCAGTCACTTGTCTACGGTGATGTCTTCATGCGTGTGCTTTATCGTACCAGACCTTATGAAGTAATTCCGGGTTCGGCCAATGCACTCCACCAAAAATGGCTGAAAATCTGTATCGACAGCATAAAAAATGGTGGAAGCTGGTTCGAATATAAACGTAACCTCCGCGGAATCATCCGCGATTTCGATCATCTTGAACTGGATGAAACAGTGAAAAAGCCGCGTGTCGGAGTGGTAGGTGAAATCCTGGTTAAATTCCTTCCCTCTGCCAACAACTACCTGGTCGAGCTATTGGAGGCAGAAGGTGCGGAAGCAGTGGTACCGGATCTTCTCGATTTCCTGCAATACTGTGCGTATAATTCTAATTTTAAAGCAAGATTCCTTGGTAAGAAGAAATCCAGTGCCAGGATCAGCAATCTCGTTATCTGGGCTCTGGAACAGGTTCGCGGTACTGCAAAGCATGCACTGGCAAAAAGCAAACGCTTTACACCTCCGGTACACATTAAAAAGCTGGCTGCTTTGGCAGAGCCTGTCGTATCTATCGGTAACCAGACCGGTGAGGGGTGGTTTTTAACAGGTGAGATGCTTGAGCTAATTCATTCCGGCGTGAAAAACATAGTATGTACCCAGCCCTTTGCCTGTCTGCCGAATCATATCGTAGGAAAGGGAGTAATCAAGGAGCTGAGGCGTCAGCATCCCGAAGCGAATATTGTTGCCGTGGATTATGATCCCGGTGCCAGTGAGGTGAATCAGTTGAATCGTATTAAGCTGATGTTATCTACAGCTGTTAAAAATATGAATAAATAAAACATAAGGAAAAGAGGGAGCGAATATGTTTAAGAATAAAAAAGGAAAGGTGCGTTCTGGTTGGAAGATAGCTATTGTACTGGCCATTACGTTGGCAGCAACAACAATCTTTAGTGCAATCCTAGGGGGTATTGCAGGTTCCATGCTGATAGCTTCAGGAGATATGATTGTAAGAAGTATGACTGATATCACTTATACGGCACGAGGAGAAAGTATCATTCAGATTGTCAACACTGTTGCCATGCTTCTGCAGGAAATCATATTCATCATAACACCGATTATTGCCTGGAGGCTCATCCAGAAGCGTAAATTGTCCGATATGGGATTTCCGTCACTGAAGTCCCATACGTTAGAATTCATTGTCGGATTGGTCATCGGAATTGTATCCATTACTATTGTTTTTGCAGCACTGGTACTGACAGGCCAGGCCCAGATAGAATCCTGGACACCTCGGTTTGTATCCAGCCAGCTGGTATATGTTTTCATTTATATCAGCGTAGGTTTTGCCGAAGAAATCTTTGGACGCGGTTATGTGATGTCCGTCCTGCGTCAGACCAAAAGCAAGCCTGTGATCATTATTGTGTCAGCTGTAATTTTTGCTCTGCTGCACGCGGGAAATCCCAGCGTCGGGCTCCTGCCTTACATTAATCTTGCTTTATTTGGAGTGTTTACTGCCTATATCTATATCCGCTCGGGTAATATCTGGATGTGTATAGGCTACCACATCACCTGGAATTATTTCCAGGGTTATGTCTTTGGCTTCAAAGTGAGCGGAACAGATACACAGGGTATGCTGACAACGGTATTCCCGAAGGACTCTATCCTAAACGGAGGAGCATTCGGGCCGGAAGGTGGTTTATTCGTAACAGTTATTATCCTGCTTGGGATTCTGTTCGTCAAATTCTATTATAAGAACAGCCAATTTGATTTTATGGCTGTCGATCAGCCAGCAGAGTCTTTGCAGCCGCTCTATGACACTGCTTCAGGTGCTGTAGTACAGGACACTGTACCTGAGAATTTAGAACAGATAGGCACAGAGCAGGAGGAAGCGTGAAGATAATTTTAGAAAAACCTGAATTATCTTATACAGAGCAAAAGCTCCCGAACTCTAGCATATGAATAATAAGAACCCTATCATGAGTTTGAAGTGTTATGAAACATTCCATTCCATGATAGGGCTTTTTATTTACAGAATATAAAATTTAATCAATTGTTGCTAATCATAGAAATCCTCAAAATCATCCGTATCCGACTCTTCTTTCTTATTCTTAGCTTTCCCTTGTTCCGCACAGGAGCCCATATCCAAATTCTTACCCTTTCCCTGCTTTTTTGTTTTCCGTGTGAATTCCTCTGACATCTCAGCCGTAAATCCTGCATTTAACCCCTGTCTGTGGAGTCTTTCCATGCCCGGTGCTTCCTTCTCCCGCCCTGGAAGCCGCATCACCAGATAAATTAATGCATAGATGACTGTCATGGCAATTCCGGCAATCAGACCTGACAGCTGTCCGGCGATTAAGGGCATGCTGGCAATAACACCGATTGTTCCAATCAGAGCAATCCAGGAGGTAAAAGGATATCCGGGCATCTGGCATTTTCCCTCCGGCGGGCAGCCATGGCGTTTTCGAAATCGAATATGTGTTGCCAGAATGGTTGCATAGGTAAGAAGAGAGGCAAACCCGCCGGAGCTGATCAGAAACAGATAGACTCTCGGAAAGAACAACCCCGCTCCAAGACCCACCAGCATAGAGACTCCCGAAAAAACGATACCGCGATAGGGTACGTCCGATGTTTCCTTTAGCTGCCTGGGTGCGTGCCCTTCGTCAGCCAGGCAACGAATCATTCTTCCCAAGCCGAACATTGCAGCCAGCATAGCCGATAATATGGCTGTCACTAAAACAAAATTAATAGCGCTGCCTGCCCATTCCATACCCCAGCGGCTTAAGGCTGCCACCATCGGACTGACCTGCTCCGATAACTCAGCCGTTGGTATCAAGGGTAATAGGACTACTATATAAAGGATGTATAATCCAACTAAACCGATTACAGTGTAAGCGATTGCCCGCGGTACGGTCTTACTCGGATTCTCTGCTTCTGAAGCCGCAAGTCCGATAATTTCAAAGCCTGCATAGGAAAAGATAACGATCAGCATACTGCCGGCGATGCTTCTGATTCCTCCGGGCATCCAAGGTTCCTTCGCCACCTCTCCAAGTCCGATCGGCCCTGTCCTACTAATTACCCCGGCAATCAACAGCAGCGATATAACAATAAATGCCGCTACCGCAAAAACCTTTACAAAGGCAAGACTGCTTTCCAGCTTGCTCAGCTGATCTGCTCCCAATAGGTTAACTAAGGTTACCGCAATAATGATTATGCTGCCTACCAGCGGAATTGAAAGATTGGGTATCCATTCTCTGAGCAGGATGGATATCGCGGTTGCCTCACTGGACATTGCCAACACCATTCCGGTCCAATAAACCCATCCAATGACAAACCCTGCTCCGGGTCCGAAAACCTGTGCCGTAAAGGTATAAAAGGAACCGGAATCCGGATTGGCAACCGTCATCTCCGATAAAGCATATAAGATAAAGTAAATAAGTAACCCACCCAGTGCAAAGGAAATAATTACAGATGGGCCGGCTGCCTGGATTGCCACTGCTGACCCAAGAAAAAATGAACCACCGATGACCGACCCCATTGCCATCATTGCCAAATGTCCTGCGGATAAACCCTTGTCATGTTTCTTCATCATCCTGCCTCCAGCTTGTTATATCTAGGTATACTGCATTCTTCTGAAATTAAATAGTAGCAAAAGGCTATTTATCTACGAAACCTTTTGTCCTGATATCCAATTAATATATTTCAATATTAATTATCATCTCTTCCTGATTAAAATTCTATACCTACTATTTTTTATTGCATGAAACACTCACACCTTCAGATATGCCCGACATCGTCGGGCGCAATATTGGAAGTTCTTCAGGATAATTATTCTTTTTAGTATTATTTTCACACTTCAAGACATGATGCCGCAAAGCGGCATCTCAAATAATCTGAGAAGAACAAGAAACGAGCACTATAAAAGTGAATTTATGCATTATAAATTCACGTTGCGAGCATTCGCAGTTCTTCCATAGTGTGAAGATGCTTTATCTTCACACTTCTGCTGTTGGCTTATATGATACTATCGTACATGCTTCTCAATCGCAACGCTGCCACCTCGGACAAGCTGAACCTTATGAAATTTACCGTTGATCATCTTGATTAAGTCGTTATTCTCTTCCTCGCTTTGTATGCATTCAAAGAGTACGTGATCCGTCCCGTAATGGATCATATAGACAGGATAAACTTCTGCAACGCGAAATGCCTCAGCAATCTCCTCTTTGGTACATTCCTCCAGGAGGAGGAACATGATTTCTTTGGCATGAAAGGGTACCTTTGTCAGATCAATTACCTTAATCACTTCTACACAGCGATTCAGCTGCTTTTTAATCTGCTCAAAGGTGTTATCATCACTTCGTAAACCGATTGTCATTCTGGAGACTGTGGGCTCATTGGTAATGCCAACCGTCAGGCTTTCCAGATTATAGTTTTTTCCGGCAAACATACCTGATATCTTTGCCAATACACCCACATCATTTTCAACATAAAGGGATAACCATCTTTTCTTCATCTTTCTTCCTCCGTCTCTATCCTATAATCATTTCACTCAATGACTTACCGCTCTGTACCATCGGCAGCACCAGAGCGTGACTGTCAATGATAAAATCAATGATGGTCGGCCCCAAAACGTTTGCTGCTGCCTGTTCCAGAGCAGTTTTAATCTCTGCTTCCTTTGTAACTCGGATACCCTTTGCTCCATAGCTTTCGGCAAAGCCCACGAAATCCGGCAGGTATGGAGGACATTCCTTATCTGGGTCCATACAATTTTTAGAGCAGCTCTTCCTGTACCGCATACAGGTTCCGGAATATCTGTTATCATAAAACAATTCCTGCCACTGCCTCACCATACCCAAATATCCATTATTCAGGATGCAGACAATGATAGGTACTTCCTGCGCCATCGCAGTCGCCATCTCCTGTAAATTCATCTGAAAGCCTCCGTCTCCTGTAATGCATAGCACTGTTTTTCCAGGATTGCCTAGCTTTGCTCCGATAGCAGCGGGAAAACCGTAACCCATGGTCCCCATCCCACCGCTAGTAATCAACCGCTTACTTTCATTTAATTCCAGATACTGCATCGTCCACATCTGATTTTGACCAACGTCTGTTGCGATAATGGCCTCTGAAAAGCTTTGGTTAATCTGTTCCAGAATACGATAGGGAGTGACTCCGTCTTCCTTTTGCACGATATTACTTTTCCCTCCGAAATCTTCCATGCGGTTTAGCCAAGGTTTCGTATGAAGCGGTTGTGCACGCTCCAAGAGCTTGGTTACAGCCTGCTTCGCATCTGCAACAATCGGGATATCAACGACAATATTTCTGGAGATGGAGGCAGCATCAATATCGATATGGATAATCTTGGCCTCCTTGGCAAATTCACTGATTCTTCCGGTGATCCTGTCGTTAAATCTGGTTCCTATGGATAAAAGGACATCACATTCATTGATAGCCTTATTAGAAGCAATATTACCGTGCATACCGAGATTGCCTATATAAAGGGGATGCTTGGTGGGCAGGATTCCCTTTCCCATCAGAGTTGTGATGACGGGGATATTCATGCGCTCTACTAATTGTTGAAATTCCGTATGAGCATTGGCGATCACAAGTCCACCGCCCGCCAGAAGTAACGGCTTTTCCGCCTGCTCCAGTAATTCCAGGGCTTTCTTCACCTGTCCCATATGAACTCGGGTATTCGGTTTATACCCTCTGATATTTACCGTATCAGGGTAGAAATCATCCCCCTCCTGCAGCATTATATCCTTGGGTAAATCAACTATAACCGGCCCCGGTTTCCCCGTCTGGGCGATGTAGAAGGCCTCCTTAATAATTCTTCCAAGATCCTTACGGTCACGTACAACTACACCGTATTTGCAGATACTTCTTGTCATTCCAATGATATCCGCCTCCTGAAAGGCATCATTCCCAATCAGCGGCGTCGGCACCTGTCCAGTGAAGCATACCAAAGGTACACTGTCATAATTGGCTGTCGCGATACCTGTAACCATATTGGTAGCTCCGGGCCCGCTGGTCCCAAGACATACCCCTACCTTCCCTGTCGTCCTGGCATATCCATCAGCTTCATGCACCATTGCCTGTTCATGTCTGGGCAGAATCAGCTCCACCGTATTCTGTTGATAAAGCTCATCAAAGATATCGACTACAAGGCCTCCCGGATAACCAAAAAGCTTCTCTACTCCCTCACTGATCAATGCCTTGATTAACAGTTGTGTTCCTCTCATCCTTTACTCCTCCTTATAAATAATTAAGATTACAAAAGAATTTCATCCTATCGGAATGGTCTGAAGGCAATAAAAAAACCCTAAGCTAATAAATTAGCTTAGGGCGAATATTGCATCCGTGTTACCACCTAAATTCAGAGAACGCTCCGGCATCCCGGATATTATTTCTCTGCACTCTGCCAGTACGGATAAACTTATGCTGACAGAGAAAAAAGTACAGATAGTTATCGATACTGCTTTCCTTTTAACGGTGGAAAACTCCGATGAAGTCTACTTAGGATATCCTCCTGTTCAATTCACTGCTCAAAGGCTACTTCGACACTTCCCATATGAAGATTTTCACCGGCCATCTTCTCTCTGAATTATGAGTGAGTGTATACTCCTCCTTGTCACTGCATTTCCGATATACTTTTGTTGTTGCTCAGTATATCAGAAGGAACAATGCTCTGTCAAGAGATTTTTACATTTTTTGATTCTCAATCTGCCAATTGATGGGTGCGACCCCATTCTTTTGTAAGAATTCATTGGTCTTGCTGAAATGCTTGCAGCCAAAGAAACCACGGTAAGCGGATAACGGACTCGGATGAGGTGCTTCCAGTATTAGATGCTTCGGATTATTCAACATAGAACGCTTCCTCTGCGCCGGTCTTCCCCATAAAAGAAATACAATCGGTCTGTCCTGTGCATTGACTGCCTGTATCACAGCGTCCGTAAACCGTTCCCAGCCCTTTCCCTGATGAGAATTGGCCTGGTGCGCTCTCACAGTAAGGACAGTATTCAGAAGTAATACACCCTGCTTTGCCCATTTCTCAAGATATCCGTTGTTAGGAATATAGCAGCCCAGATCCTCCCGCAGCTCCTGATAAATATTCACCAGGGATGGCGGTATCTCGACCTCCGGTTTCACAGAAAAACACAAACCATGGGCCTGTCCTTCATTGTGGTAAGGATCCTGTCCCAGAATGACCACCTTCACCTGACTGAGCGGAGTAAAGTGAAAGGCATTGAATATATCCTCTGCACTGGGATAAATGATTGTTTGGCTATATTCCGTCCTAATAAATTGATACAGCTCGGCATAATAAGGCTGTTTGAATTCATTCCCTATGGCGTCCAGCCAATCGTTATTAATTGCCCCCATATTCTTATCCTCACTTCATAAGCTGAGCCGACTGGATCACATGTTAATTCATGCTGATCCATCCGGCTCTTAATCGATGCTCTTACAATCTCACACTGAGACCCTTATCATTCAGATAACGCTTAACCTCCATAATCTCAAGCTCCTTATAATGGAACAGGGATGCGGCCAGGGCTGCATCAGCCTTTCCGGTCGTCAGAGCCTCGTGAAAATGCTCCAGTGTACCGGCACCGCCGGAAGCTATGACAGGAACCGCTACATTTTCGGAGATAGTTCTGGTTAATTCCAGATCATACCCATCCTTGGTTCCGTCACAATCCATACTTGTCAGTAGGATTTCTCCTGCACCGAGTTCGCAGGCCTTGATTGCCCACTCGACTGCATCAATCCCCATATCGATACGACCACCGTTTTTATAAATATTCCAACCGGAACCGTCCGGTCTTCTTTTTGCATCGATTGCCAGAACGACACACTGACTCCCGAATTTATCTGCCGCGACACTGATCAGAGTAGGATCTAGAATTGCTGCCGTATTTACCGCAATCTTGTCCGCTCCTTCCCTGAGGATTAATTTGAAATCCTCTACGCTTCGGATTCCGCCGCCGACGGTAAAAGGGATAAATACCGTCTCAGCCACCCTTCGTACCATATCCAGCTTTATCGTTCTTGCGTCGGAGGAAGCTGTGATATCAAGAAAAACCAGCTCGTCAGCCCCAGCTTTATCATAAGCAGCACCAACCTCTACAGGATCACCGGCATCTCTAAGATTTACAAAATTAATTCCTTTTACAACTCTTCCGTTATGTACATCCAGACATGGAATAATTCTTTTTGTCAGCATATTCTCTCTCCCATCAAGTATATTGATATTCTGCAGGTTTTCTACAGACTCGCAAAGTTCTTCAGAATCTTTAATCCCACATCACCGCATTTTTCAGGATGGAACTGGCATCCAAATATATGATCCTTCTCAATAGAAGCATCAATCAATGTACTATAATCAGCTGTGGCAGCGACATCACTGCGATTCTTTGCTTTCAAATAATAAGAATGAACAAAGTATACATAAGAATCCTGAGGGATTCCCCGATACAGCTTTGCTCCTTCCTTGATGGTAAGAGAATTCCATCCCATATGAGGGATTTTAATCCCCGGATTGTCAGGAATACGAAGAATCTCTCCTTCCAAAACAGATAAGCCTTCTATGCCTCCGCCTTCCTCACTGCGTTCAAAAAGCAACTGCATCCCAAGACATATCCCCAGAAAAGGTGTCTTCTTAGCTATAATTTCCTTAACTACATCAACCAACTGATACTGGTGCAGCTTGCTCATGGCATCTCCAAAATGGCCGACACCCGGAAGGATAATCTTATCCGCCTTCAACAATTGTTGATTGTCCCTGGTGATTACTACAGCTTCCCCCAATTGAAGCAGTGCCTTCTCCACACTCCTTAAATTGCCTGCATCATAATCAATGATTGCTATCATAGTTACTCATTCCTTTACAATAGGTTTATTTATTCATTTTTTCTAACACAACATCGTATACAGCCAGGCTGTAATCCTTCATATTGGCAATACTGTTGATTTGAACAGCTTCACTCTCTGTCAGATTATACTTTCTGTTCAACTCGGCTAGTATCTGATCCCTGACATAGTTCAGATCCGAGTCTACACCAAGATACGTCGCAAGCTCTATGTATTTATCATATCTTTTCAAACCCTTTAACAAGGAATCCAGCGCTTGTGGGTATTGTTTTATATTATAATAATTATTGTAAGAATTCAACTGTTTATTTACAAACATGACAGTTGCAATTTTCTCATATAACTCAAGATCCTCGTCCTTCAATTCAACACCGTATACCTCATAATATGCTTCTGTGTATTTCTGCTTTAAGAAATAGTCAGAGGCATGCTGAATATTCAGGGTATAAGATATGATACTCGTTCCTAGAATAAGAATTGCTGCCAAAGCTCCAAAGAATAGAAAGACAATAGCTGCTCCCAAACGGTTGATCCTGCCGGGATCTTCCTCAATCTCATCGATTACCTCGATTACTTCCTTCGCTTTCTTCTTCTCAGCTTTTGCCTTCTTTTTCTCAGCTTTCTTATTAATGGGTGCCGCTTCTTCCTCAGAATCTCTTCTCGGCTTTCTGTCACTGCCTGTCAATTCTTCTTCATCCGGGGATTCTGCACCTTTTTTATCTTTTTTCTTACCCTTTGCTTTCTTAAGCTTTTCACCTGAAGCACCGAACTTCTCTGCTTCTTTTTGCTTCGACTCCTCAGCATATAAAGCTGCTGTTTTCTCATTCTTTACATTACCGAATAGTCGCTGTAACAGGTTTCCTTCAGGTTTAACCTTCTTGTCTTTTCCTTCCTTTTCAGGTTTTTTGGCAGCCTTTTTCTTCTTGTCTTTCTTCCCTTTATCGTCTTTAGAAGCCTTTCCGTTGAGATCAGGAGAAGGATTGAACATATCCTCCACATCCTGATCAAAATCCTTTAGAGATGAAACCGCGGTAAGCGCATCAGAAAAAACCTCTCCAACATCACCCGGCATACTCATAGGCTTTATTTCACTTTGATGATTACTCATCATCTCATTAATGGCCTTCAAATCACCCGAGACAGGATCGTCTCCTGATATCTGACTGAGCAGCTTCATAAAATCTTCATCCTCAGCCTCCACAGGTTCAAAGCTGGGGGTCCCTGCATCCAGGTTTAAATCCTCTATTGCATCTTCTCCAGAAAAAGCATGGAACATATCCTCCAACGAATTCTCAGCACTCGCACTCTCATCCTTCTGAACCTTGGATGCTTCTGTAGGTATGTCTTCCTGTTCTTCATTCGCAGCAGCAGTTTCAGGTATATCCAGACTGTTCAATAATTCATCCAAATCAAGATCCAACCCAGAATCCTCTGGCAAATTCTCTAGCTCCTGCGGAATAATATTATCATTTACAGCCTTTATCACGGCTTCCTCCGGTTCTGCCAAAGCCTCTGCTCTCTCTTCCTCTAAATCCGCTGCACTCTCAGCTTCTACCTCATCTACTGCTTTTTCCTCATACTCCGATTCCGTCTCATGTTTCGATTCTACTTTATATTCAGTCTGTGTATTATTCTCTGCTTGCGCTTCATAATGCGGAATCGGTTTCATGGCAGTCTCAGCAGGATTATTTTCAGCTACCTCTTCTGACAATCTATCTGGTTCGCCCTGATTAATATGTTGCACAACCCTATGATCTGCTATCGTGTCGTTAACCACTTGTTCAAGCTCAGCCCTATAATCATAAGAGACCACCTCTTCACCACGATCAATAAGGAGCTTGGATACATCATCTCCAAATAAATCTTCCTCACTGATTATGATGTCATTGTCAATGTCCTGTAAATCAGCTTCAAAATTAAACTTATTAAAATCCTCAAGGTCACTAAAATCAACCCTGTACAAATCGTCATCTTCTAACCCGGAATTCTCACTTTTCATTGATTTCTGAGTTATTGGTGCCTTCGAAGTTTTTTTGCTCTCCGAAGCCTTCCTGACTTTTTCTGCAGGGCTATAGATACTATCCTTTTTATTCTTTTTTCTGATTGTTATTTCAGAAGGTTCAGATGTATTTTTGACCGAATTTAATAAACTGTCCAGGTAAGATTCATTCGCTTTGTCGTCATTCCTCTTATTCTGACAGACCTGGCAATATTCTGTACCATCAGGTATATCGGTTCTGCATAATTTACATTTTGCCATTCTAGCACCGTCCAGTATATTCGTAAATTAATATATACAGTCCTTTCTATAACTCATTCCGTATCGGAAATCCATTAACCATATATATTTCGGATACATCTGAGAATATCTTAACCCACGTTGACCTGCGGATTGATATCATTGATTATTTTTCTAAATTCTACTACTTCAATCTTTCTTTCCTCACGTGGCAGAATACCAATGACAGCACCCTTGACAGCTGTGCTGAGCTTCTTACCCGGTTTGCTTATGTCCGTTGTCATGACTCTGTGAATACCCTTTACACTATCTACATGAAATGCAATATTAAGATTAGCGATACTGGTCACAATCAGCATCTCAGTCTTAAGCTCATCAGTTTCATTAAGCTTAAGACAATGCATAAAATTAACAATCGGAATGAGAAAATCTCTGGGCTTGATAATCCCTTCTATCCCTGAAGGAGCATTGGGTATAGGCAAAGACTTTTTCTGATAGGGCAGAATTTCTCTAATGTCGTTCACATCTACACCGTATGAATTTCCGCCTGCCCTGAACTCCAAAATCTCTATCTCTTTTGCTACCCCGCTTCCTATCATGTCTTTCTCCATACGAATACCTCCATATTATTAATTCAATTTATCAAAATGTAAAAAGAAATTAGAAATACCTATTTATATTATAGTGTTAAAGTATTGTTTTGTAAAGCGCGCAAATATACTATAAAATGCTATAATAATTAACATGCGCCCGGCAAGTGTGGTCCAGCTTCGCTGGACACACCACACAAAAAAGCTCAAAGCAAATTTTGCTTTGAGCCAATTTATCACATTGATTGACTTTACACTACACAAGAAAATGTCATCCAAACTTAAAGTACTTTGCAGTACTTCTAACAAACCATATTAGGTCAAGCCCTCGACCTATTAGTAACAGTCAGCTCCATACGTTACCGCACTTCCACCTCTGTCCTATCTACCTGTTAGTCTCTCAGGGGTCTTACTAGCTTATGCTATGGGA
>JAEZGK010000043.1 GCA_023437365.1 Bacillota bacterium | reverse complement strand
CATGTACACCACCGTCATCGATGAATCGGATTTTGCGGTAAAGCCGATGAACTGCCCCGGCGGCATGCTCACCTACAAGCTGGAGCCGCACTCCTACCGCGACCTGCCGCTGCGCATGGGCGAGCTGGGCTTGGTACACCGCCACGAGCTTTCGGGCGCATTGCACGGGCTGATGCGTGTGCGCTGCTTTACCCAGGACGACGCGCACATCTTTATGACCCGCGAGCAGATTAAGGACGAGATTAAGGGCGTTGTCGCGCTGATTGACGAGGTATACAGCCTGTTCGGCTTTAAGTACCACATCGAGCTTTCCACCCGCCCCGAGGACAGCATGGGCAGCGAGGAGGACTGGAACTACGCCACAAGCTCCCTGCGCGAGGCGCTTACCGAGCTTGGGCGCGAGTTTGTGGTAAACGAGGGCGACGGCGCGTTCTACGGACCGAAGATCGACTTCCACCTCGAGGACAGCATCGGGCGCACCTGGCAGTGCGGAACCATTCAGCTCGACTTCCAGATGCCCGAGCGGTTTGAGCTGGAATACACGGGCGCGGACGGCGAAAAGCACCGCCCTGTTATGATTCATCGCGTGGCGTTTGGCAGCATCGAGCGGTTTATCGGCATCTTAATCGAGCATTTCGCAGGCGCGTTCCCTACCTGGCTTGCGCCTGTGCAGGCAAAGATTATCCCTGTTTCGGAGCGGTTTACCGCGTACGCGCAGCAGGTGTCCGACCGCTTAAACGCCGAGGGCGTGCGCGTGGAGCTTGACCTGCGACCCGAGAAGATAGGCTACAAGATTCGCGAGGCACAGCTTGCCAAGGTGCCCTATATGCTGGTTGTGGGCGAAAAGGAGCAGACCGACGGCACCGTGGCGGTGCGCTCCCGCAAGGACGGCGATAAGGGCACGGTTTCGGTTAACGAGTTCCTTGCGCAGCTGATGGCGGAGATTAGCGCCAGAACCCACGATTAATCCCACACTCACACAACGGCGTCCGGTTTTGCCGGACGCCGATTTTTTTAAGCCCGCTCATAATTTGCGGCGCGCGTGAAACAGTAATAGATGGCGGCTCTCGCGGGATTGTGCGGTTTTTCGTAATCCATCCTTGACAAGCGTATTGCGGCTTGCTATAATAAATAAGCGCCTTTTTACAAGCGCTTTTTATTACGTAAAAAAGAATAGTTGAACCATTAGCTCAGTCGGCAGAGCACCTGACTTTTAATCAGGGTGTCCGGAGTTCGAATCTCCGATGGTTCACCAGAGTGTATTTCACAAAAGGTCTCAAGCGAATTTCGTTTGAGACCTTTTGTTTTTGCTTTTTTTGTGATATATTGGGGATGGTTGGGGTTATTTGACTGGATTTGTAGGAAATTGTTGATGGGCGCGGTGGGAGTAGGAATCATGGGTAACCGCCCAACGCTAAGACATCGTAACAATTAACAAGTATGGGGGCGAATCACATGAGGAGATTGGACATGAATGCACAAAAAATAACACTAGGAATGAAAGTAAGCGGAAATATTATATCTGAACTATCTGATAGAATACCCAATAGTTTTATGGCTCTAAATGAATTAATTAAAAATGCATATGATGCAGATGCTACTTTAGTAAGCATTAATATATTAACTACCGAAAAAAAAATTATTATTCAGGATGATGGTTGCGGCATGGACAAGTCTGGAATGGAGAATTTATTACATATAGCACGAAGCAATAAAGATCATGCTCTAAAACGCTCTAACGGACGTATAACGCAAGGCGAAAAAGGCTTGGGCGCTTTAGCAACCTTTCACTTTGGTAATAGCGTGACATGGGAAACTTCTCAAAACAATACAACCGCATATAAATTTACTGTTCTAAAAAACAAGATTCTTGAGAAAGACGATATCAATGAATATCAAACTACAATTGAAGAATCCTTTTCAAGCTTTAAAGGAACAAAAATTACAATAACCGACTTACAAAGCGAAGAATTTGACTTTATTGTTAGTACTATTAAAAACAAAAAAATAACATCAAAACTTGTTCGTTCTTTGTTTGACAGTAATGGTATTGAGAATTTTGTTGTAAATCTTTCAGTTGATGGAAAATCTTGTGTTGGTAAAGAAGATTTAGTAATTAATGAAGATAATAATATAGAGCGAATTTACAAAGTGGAATATGACTCTTCAGACAAAAGAAATGCAATCGCGTTTTATTATAAGGATACATTAGTATTTGAAGAAAAATTTACTCTAGATAACTCGTTAAGTAGTTTCAGAATAAAATGTAAGTTAAACATCTATGATCTTGGCGGCAAAATATCTAACGCCGATTTTCCAGCGTTATATCATAAAGAGCAAGAAAAGCCGGATATTACTCCGCTTGTTTATATAAACCAAGGTTTTTTTAAAAACTATAAATTGTTCGATGTTGATATTGCTAGGCAAACAAAAAGCGGAAAGTCTCTCCCGCAAATGACTGGTGAAATAGAAGTTTGGACACAAAGTGACAAATTGATGTTCAATGCTGACCGAACAGAAATTAATGAAAACACTATCACTGCAAAACTAAAAACCGAAGTTCAACGACTTAACATTACCATACAAAGAGTAGGCTCACAATATAAAGTTCCTTTTATCGCATTGAATAGAGGACAGTCACCTTTTTCTGTTGTTAAGAATAAGAAACTGAATATTACTGGATTTAGTGCAATACAAATAAACCAATTGGTAACAAAAAACATATCTGAAATCTATGCAAAATTGGTAACATACGAGTTGTTTGATGATAAGGTAATTTATAATTTTGTGGGTAAGCAAATAGAAGTTGCACTTATTAAACAAGAGCAACCAGAAAACAATCCAAATGTTATAGTCGCTCCCGCTTTGCCAAAAGACAGTAATGGAAACACACAAAAGCCAGCAGTGATTACCCTAACGGAATATAGAATAGTAAAAACGGTAGGGGTTACGGGTCAGATTGATCTCAATAAATTCATTGTCAAAAAAGACACAAAAGATAGTTCGGGTAAAGAAATTCCACTGAGCGATATTTCTGTTTCCGATAATTATGGATTAATACAAACACCAAATATACTACCTTCTATAACTTCACCTAAGGAAATAAAAATTACATATGCTTATAACGACATCAAAACCGGGTTAGAATCAAAAACATTAACCATCGTTTTTGTGGCGTCACAAAAATCGCCAATACAAAGCAGCGCAAAGGACAATTGGTTAATTCACAATCATGGTATTGGTGGTTTTAAGGTAAGTTTTGATAATGTTGCAGGTAAGTTAGTAGAGCAAGTTAACAACTTAAGAGTTGAAGACTATACGGAAATGATTGCATGTTGTTTACGAACACTATTCGAGTTAGGCGTTGATGCAATAAAAAACACAAATACCAATTCTGCAAGTATTAATAACTTAAAATCTTCTATTTTCCCTCGTGAAAAGAATCTAACGATTAAAGTTAAAGAAATAGTTGATTTTGTTAAAGATAGAAAGAATCGTGAACACATAGTAAAACACCTTAGTAATATTTCTTGTACAAATGTTAGTTTCGAAACATTGAACAACATTGCAAACTCTGATAGAATTTCAACGAACGCAGGAGAAAGCAACCTTGGAGCGCATAAAGCAACAACCAATTTGTCCCGAGAGCAAATAATTGATATTGCCAATAGTGCAAGTGCTTTTCTAATTTTCGTGGAAGGAATTATTGGTGCTGCTAATAATAATTAAAACCTTTTATATGGAATTTTTAACTAGAAGATAGTACAATGAAGTGTATTAGGAGTTGAATTAATGGTTAGAGATATCTCATATACAGACTATAAAAAGAAACACGACATACATGGCACTATACTGTACCCTGCGACCATGATTGCCCCAGTTCAACATGATTTTTTGAACGCAATTATGACTTCCGAAAACATCAAGTCCGTTTTTGACCCCTTTTTTGGGTCAGGCACATCACTTTACGAAGCAATGTTAATCGATGATAATGTGAGACTAATAGGGTGCGATATAAACCCTTTAGCTTACCTTATAACTGAGGTAAAACTAAAAGGCATTGATTCAAATTGTATTGATGATAATATTCAACAACTCCAAGAAAAAATAGCCAACATAGATGCAGATGAGTATACATTCGCCAACATTGATAAATGGTTTAGGGCAGATATAGCAAATGAACTTAGAATAATCAGACAATCAATTATGTGTATAGAAAATGAAAAAAATCGTAAATACTTTTGGTGTATGCTGTCTGACATTATTAGAAGATTTAGCAATTCAAGAAGTTCCACTTATAAATTACATACTAAAAAAAATGATAGAATTGGTTGTATGGAAAATACAGTTAAAGAGGCTTTCTTAAAATCCGTTAATGAAAATCATTATTTTTTTAATCGGTGTTGTAATAACTTAGAACTCTATAAGCTAGACACTCTACAAAAAATTCCTGATTTCGGTGACAACAGTTTTGATATATCAATAACATCACCACCCTATGGTGATAATGCTACAACTGTTACATACGGGCAGTTTTCATCACTATCTCTAAAATGGATTGACAAAAGGGATTTGTATCTGGAAGGTTGGGAACTGAATAATTATTCAATTATTGATAGCAAAAGCTTAGGTGGAGTTAAAAAAAATGTTTGCTTAAATGAACAACAAGCGAATATTATAAAACCATATCTTTCAGAGATTGCTAAGCCCAAGCAGAGAAAGGTATTTCTGTTCTTTGAAGATTACTTCAGATTTCTTGACGAGCTATGTCGTGTTACAAAAAAGTATGTTGTAATTACTTTAGGGAATCGGCGAGTTGACAATAAATTAATTAATCTCACAGATATTACTTATCAATATCTTATCATGAATGGGTTCAATAACATTAGCAAAGCAACAAGAAAAATTCCTCAAAAACGAATTCCACGAACAACCTCATCTGTAAGGAATAAAAGTGTTTTATCAATGAATGAGGAATATGTTCTAGTTCATAAAAAAATGTAATTTTCTACTGTTCTTATTCATATATTATACTATTTTCTTCCCCCACCCCAAATTGCATCTTCCCGTCCGATGTGAGATAATAGTACCACTGTACAACACACCGGAAAGGAAGCTCAAACCAATGAAGCCATTTTCAACGCTAACACCCGCCATCGCAAAACGCCTGCGCTACGTGCTGTGCGACATCGACGACACCATCACCACCGACGGCAGGCTGACCGCCGAAGCCTACGCCGCGCTGTGGCGGCTGCACGACGCAGGGCTTTCTGTTATCCCCGTTACTGGGCGACCCGCCGGGTGGTGCGACCTTATCGTGCGCCAGTGGCCGGTGTATGCCGTGGTGGGCGAAAACGGCGCGTTTGTGTACTATATGCAGGGCGGGCACAAGCAGGTGTTCACCCATCCGTCGGTGGCTGCGGACGCTGCGCAGCGGCTTGCTGCCGTGCGCGACGCTGCATTGCGGGGCGTGCCCGGGTGCCGCGTTGCCTCCGACCAGTTTTGCCGCATCTACGACGTCGCCATCGACTTTCGCGAAGACCCGCCCTACCTCTCGTTTGAGGACGCCGAGCGGATAAAGGACATCTGCACCTCGATGGGCGCCGAGGCGAAGGTCAGCTCTATCCACGTAAACACGTGGTTTGGGCAGTACGACAAGCTTTCGATGACCCGACTGTACCTCGCCGAGGTGCTGGGCGAACGGGACATCAAGGAAACGGTGCTGTTCTTTGGCGACTCCCCCAACGACGAGCCGATGTTTGAATACTTCCCCCACGCGTGTGCGGTGGCGAACATCCGCCCGTTTGCCCACACCCTGCGCCATCTGCCCGCCTATGTAACCGAGGGCGAGGGCGGCGCAGGCTTTGCCGAGGCGGTGGCGCATCTGCTTGCCCTGCGTAGCGAGTAATTAACCAAAACATAACACAAAAGCGGCAGCCCTGCGCGGGTCGCCGCTTTTTCGTTTTGTCATTAGATGGTCAACTTGTTTACGGTTATCTTGTCTGCCAGTTCCGGTACGTCTTGCTGTGCGGCGAGCCACGGGCTGTAGGCGGTTGCGCTGCCCGCCGCCATTGCAAGGGCAAACGCGGATTGTACCTCACCGCCCCGTGCAAGCCCCGCAAGGAAGCCCGCCACCATCGAATCCCCCGCGCCGACGGTGCACTGTACCGTCCCCGCAGGCGGGTTAGCCTGATACACCGCGCCGTCCTCGGCGACGAGTATCGCGCCCTCGCCCCCCAGCGACACGAGCACATGGCGCGCGCCCCGCTCTTGCAGCAGGCGGGCATGGGCAACCACCTGCGCTGTGCCCGCTATCTCGCAGCCAAACAGCTCGCAAAGCTCCGCGCGGTTTGGCTTAATCAGCAGCGGGCGGTGACTTAGGGATGCAAGCAGACGCTCGCCGGTGGTGTCTACCGCAAGGCTTGCCCCACGTGCGGCGCAGTAGGATAATATCTGCTCGTATGCGTCGGCGGGTGCCGTTTGGGGCACACTGCCCGAGAGCACCACGACATCCCCCTGCCCCACGCCGCCAAGACGCAACAACACGGCGCTAAGCTCCTCCTGAGTTATAACGGGACCGCAGCCGTTGATCTCGGTCTCGCTGCCCGATAAAATCTTCACGCTCAGGCGCGAGATGCCCTGCAAAGCGGTGACAAAATCGTGCGGGCAGCCGCATCCGCCAAGCAGGCGGGTAATCTGCTCGCCCGTAAAGCCTGCGGTCACCCCAAGTGCTACGGTGGGTAGCCCCAGCCTTGCAAGCATCACCGACACGTTAATGCCCTTGCCGCCGGGATAGATTGCCTCGTGCTCAGGGCGGTTTACCTCGCCCACCGCAAGCGTCTTTATATTCACCACATAGTCCAGCGAGGGATTGAGCGTAATGGTATAGATCATCTGTGCACCCGTACCCTTTCGATATTGTTTATGTAAGGCTTTGCCCTTAGCCTGCGCCGTCCAAATACGTTAAAAATTTAACAAATAACGGCACACCTCACCTTTTGCTACTAATAACATATCATGTTTTGGGTGCAAAATCCACTGAAAAATGCGCGGCATTCATTTTGATATATTTGTAAGTAATGATATAATATAGTGATATGGAAAAATCCCCAAAATACATGAAGTAATATGACCGATACACTCGTTTTATAGTTGATTAGTTTACGGGAGGTGATAGACGATGCAGACGCAAACCGAACGTTGTCTGCCCGCTCAGACGCTGGAGGTATCGCAAACAGCGCAGCAAGCAAGCCTTGCGTTTGCCAGAGGGCTGTGTAAAGAAAAGCTATTCTGGATCTTTTTAATCGGCTGTTTTGCCGGCGTGGTGCTCGAAACGACGCTCTGCCTAATCAACAACCATGCGCTGCAAAGCCGCGTGGGGGTTTTGTACGGTCCGTTTAACCCCGTTTACGGCGTGGGCGCGGTGCTGATGACCGTCGCCTTATACCGTATTGCCGAAAAAGGCGACGGTGTTGTATTTGTGGGCAGCGCACTGGTGGGCGGCGTGTTTGAATATGCGGTAAGCTATATGCAGGAACGCCTTTTCGGCACCGTATCGTGGGATTACAGCCACATGCTGCTGAACATTCACGGGCGCACCAACCTGCTGTATATGCTGTTTTGGGGGATGCTCGGCGTTGTGTGGATGCGGTGTGTCTTCCCCGCCCTGTCGTCGCTGATAGAGCGCATCCCGATAAAATGGGGGCAGCCGATTACGTTCGCCCTTGCGGTATTTATGCTGGTGAACATCACCCTTTCCGCCCTTGCGGTTAACCGTCAGGCACATCGCCGCATCGGCATACCCCCCGCCAACATCGTACAGCAGCTGCTTGACGAGAACTACCCCGACGACTACCTTGCCGATGTGTTCCCGAGCATGTCGGTGGTTGGCATCGACCAAGGCAAAACCGAGTAATTTATGAAAGAATACATACAAACGATAGCAGGCAATTCACTTTCAAAGAATTGCTTGTTATTTTATTTCACCCGACGTATAATAAAACCGAATATATGTTTGCGGATGTGAGTGACGAATGGAGCAGCAAATCAGGCGAGAAATAAAAATATCGGTGCGCACGCTGGTGGAGTTTTTGATGCGCTCCGGCAATCTGGATAACCGCTTTACCGGACGTGACCGTCTGGCGGATGGCGCGCGCCTGCACCGCAAGCTGCAAAAGGCATACGGAGAAAACGACCGTGCCGAGGTGCACTTTCGCCGCAGTGCCGAGCTTGACGAGCTGACCTTTACCGTCATCGGTCGTGCCGACGGCGTACTGAATAAGGACGGCAGGGTGACCATTGACGAGATAAAGACCACCACCCTGCCGCTTGAGGAGCTGGAGCAAGCCCAAAGCGCCGTGCACTGGGCGCAGGCGCAGTGCTACGCGTTTATGCTGGCAGAGCAGGATGGCTTACCCGAGGTTGACGTGCAGCTTACCTATGTGCATGCCGACACAGAGGAGATACGCATCCTCACCCGCTGCTTTTCATTCCCTGCGCTCCGTGACTTTTTTGAGGCGCTTGTGCAGGGCTACCTTGACTGGGCGCGCATGACCGCCTCGTGGGGCGAGCTGCGGGATGAATCGATCCGTACACTGGAGTTCCCGTTTGCGCGGTACCGCGCGGGGCAGCGCGCCCTTACGGCAAAGACCTACCACGCACTGCGGGACGGTACAAGGCTGTTTGCGCAGGCACCCACCGGCATCGGCAAGACGATGTCCACCCTGTTCCCCGCCATCAAGGCGATGGGCGAAGGGCTGTGTGAAAAGCTGTTTTACTTAACAGCCAAAACCATCACCCGCGCCGTGGCAAGGGAGGCGCTCTGCCGCCTGCGGGACGGCGGTCTGCGCCTAAAAAGCGTCACGCTCACCGCAAAGGAGAAGATCTGCTTTTTAGACACCCCCTCCTGCACCCCCGCGGGCTGCCCGTACGCCAAGGGGCATTTTAACCGTGTCAACGCCGCCCTGCACGAACTGATAAATAACAACGACGACATCACGCGCGAAACGGTGGAGCGGTACGCAAAAGCCCACACCGTCTGCCCGTTTGAGCTTTCGCTCGATGCCACGCTGTGGGCGGACGTCGTTATCTGCGACTACAACTATGCGTTTGACCCGCGCGTGTACCTAAAGCGGTTTTTTGCCCAGGAGGACGCATCCTGCGAATGCGTGTTTTTGGTGGATGAGGCGCATAATCTGGTAGACCGCGCACGGGAGATGTTCTCCGCCGAGCTTTCTCGCAGGCAGTTTAGCGGTATCAAGCGGGCACTGGGTAAAAGTGCGCCTCGTCTTTGCAAACGCCTTACTGCTGTAATCAAGGCG
>JAEZGK010000026.1 GCA_023437365.1 Bacillota bacterium | reverse complement strand
AGTACGAGAGGACCGGGTTGGACGAACCACTGGTGTATCGGTTGTCATACCAATGGCATGGCCGAGTAGCCAAGTTTGGAAGGGATAAACGCTGAAGGCATCTAAGCGTGAAGCCCCCCTCAAGATGAGATATCCCATAGCATAAGCTAGTAAGACCCCTGAGAGACTAACAGGTAGATAGGACAGAGGTGGAAGTACGGTAACGTATGGAGCTGACTGTTACTAATAGGTCGAGGGCTTGACCTAATATGGTTTGTTAAGTACTTTAAGTTTGGATAACATTTTCTTGTGTAGTATCAATATGGCCCAGTGGCTCAGTTGGTTAGAGCGCCGCCCTGTCACGGCGGAGGTCGAGGGTTCGAGTCCCTTCTGGGTCGTAAGGTTTGGTAAATTTTAAACCTGCATCAGACGATTGTATTTTCTAGTAAAATACATATAATAATCCCATGGGATCTTAGCTCAGCTGGGAGAGCATCTGCCTTACAAGCAGAGGGTCATAGGTTCGAGCCCTATAGGTCCCATTCAATACTTTAAGTATTGATGATACCGATGTGGCTCAATTCTTGATTATAATTCACTTGTGAATTATAATAGGCAGAGCAATCGGGCGGAGCACGAGGCTCTGTAGTAAAACTCTTAACTTGCCGATGTGGCTCAATTCTTGATTATAATTCACCTGTGAATTATAATAGGCAGAGCAATCGGGCGGAGCACGAGGCTCTGTAGTACAACTTTTAACTTGCCGATGTGGCTCAATTCTTGATTATAATTCACTTGTGAATTATAATAGACAGAGCAATCGGGCGGAGCACGAGGCTCTGTAGTATAACTTTTAACTTGCCGATGTGGCTCAATTGGCAGAGCAGCTGACTTGTAATCAGCAGGTTATCGGTTCGAGTCCGATCATCGGCTTACAACTGAATATAGTTGTATATTTGGATGGGTTCCCGAGTGGCCAAAGGGGGCAGACTGTAAATCTGTTATCGACGATTTCGAAGGTTCGAATCCTTCCCCATCCATTGGCGTAGAGCCAAAGATAGTTAACATTAACTGTGAACTATAATAATGTATCGCGGGGTGGAGCAGTCTGGAAGCTCGTCGGGCTCATAACCCGAAGGTCATAGGTTCAAATCCTATCCCCGCAATTTAAGACAAAAGGAATTTTACGCTACGCGTTTCCTTCTGTATTATACTAATCAAATAACTTTCGTAACCCAGAAGATCGGGCATCCATTCTTCGTAGGTAAGCGAATTTGACCTTGCCCAGATAGCTCAGTTGGTAGAGCAGAGGACTGAAAATCCTCGTGTCGCTGGTTCAATTCCGGCTCTGGGCATTTTGCTTTGCAAAAAGCAAAATGGGATATTAGCTCAGTCGGTAGAGCACATGACTTTTAATCATGGTGTCCCGGGTTCGAATCCCGGATGTCTCATACCTAAAATGAAGGATCTCATATTGAGGTCCTTTTTTGTTGTAAAAATATGAAATTCTGAGGATACTAAGCTCAGAAGAAATATATCCTATATGAAACTTATTCATTTTGTAGTATTATTGACAGTGGATTAAAAACAAATATGATATATGGTATAGGCACTCGGGAAGTATATTTATTTGAAGTAGAGGAAAAATATGAAGGATGAATTGTTAATTCTTAGAAACTGGATCGATGCAAGCGACAATATTGTATTCTTTGGCGGAGCCGGAGTATCTACGGAGAGCGGTATTCCAGATTTTAGAAGTGCTGACGGACTATACCATATGAAGTACGCTTACCCGCCGGAGACGATCCTCAGCCATCAGTTCTTTATTAACCGTACTGTGGAGTTTTATGAATTTTATCGTGATAAGATGATTTATTCTGAGGCAAAGCCTAATATCACACATAGAATGCTTATGGAGCTTGAGGCAAAAGGAAAATTAAAAGGAATTATTACACAAAACATTGACGGATTACATCAGAAGGCAGGCAGTAATAAGGTTTTAGAACTGCATGGTTCCGTTCTGCGAAATTACTGTATGAAATGCAGAGCTTTTTATCCTTTGGAGTATATTCTTGAAACAAAAGATGTTCCGGTCTGTAGCTGCGGAGGAATAATCAAGCCAGATGTGGTTCTATATGAGGAACCTTTAGACGAAGCGGTTGTAAATGAAGCAGTTCGAATGATTAACCGGGCAGAGCTTCTTATAATCGGCGGAACCTCCTTAAGGGTCTATCCTGCGGCTGGTCTAATCGACTATTATGAAGGAGAGAAGCTGGTACTGATTAATAAATCCGATACCTCGCATGATACTAGGGCTAATCTACTGATTTCTGCTTCCTTGGGAGAAGTGTTTTCAAATATATGACAAGCAAAGTATATATATGACAAGCAAAGTATATTTCACACCATTGCCAGATGATATAGTATAAGCTATAATGTATTTTGTTTTGAATAAAATAACATTATATGGTATTATACACTGATGTATAAAGTATATTTTGACAATCATAACACGGATAGTGTATTATAGGATGGATGTTGTTTTTTCAAAATAGCATTTCAAATGATACAATTTAAGATAAATTACTTACGAGGAGAAACAACATGAGGTTTGCTTTGCCAAAGAACAGAACAGCCCCACTTATCATATTTGCAATTTTAGGAATCCTTATAACTCTGACATTAGCTTCATACTATATAAATCGAATGATACAGTACAGTTATGATAACCAATGCGAGGAATATGTTACCCTATCGGATAATGCAGCGGCCCTAATCAGTCAGAATATTAATAATTCCTTCGGGATGCTTCAAACCGGAGCCACATATATAGCAAAAGCAGGTTATTATGACAACGCCGACATGCATGAACTGCTTTCTGAGCTATGTGAAAGCAATACTTATATCAGTATGGCAGCGATTTATTCCAATGGAAGAGGATTCAATCAGGCAGGACAAGAAAAAGATTATTCGAAAGAGAAGTATTTCGAAGCTGCCATCCAGAAAAATAATTATATCTCAAACAGTCTTCAATTCGATGATAAAGGCAATTCTTACTTGATTCAGGCAGTTCCGATTGTAAAGAATGGTGCTTGCGAGGGAGTTCTTGCAGCATGGATGGATGGCGAAATCAGCAATATTGCGGTGCTGGAGCAAGAAATCCATGACGGAGCCTCTATTTATCTGGTTAATTCCAATAATGAGTTAGTTTCATACATAAAAGGATCGGATATTAAGGATTTTAATTATGACAGGCTCCTGTCCAAGGGAGAACTAGAATCAAAAAACAAAGATACAAATACCGAGCTCTTGAGAGGAGAGGCTTACTTAAATCTCAGACAGATATTTGGAACACAGGAGATTAAGAACTCTTACATCTGGATGAGAAAAGACCTTGGTATTCATGATTGGTCCATTCTTTACGGAAGACAATATACCGTCGATCCGACTACTAAAGAAATTCTGGAACTCACGAACGTAATGTGGATAATTATTACTTCTGGTGCATTTTTCTTTTTTCTGGTTATGATTATTTCCCAAAGGAAATCAAACCGAAGAATTATTAAGACTCTTTATCTGGACCCGGTTACGGGAGGAGATAACTGGTATCGGTTTAGAATTAATGCCAGTAGGAATGTTAACAGTAAACAGTTTCTTAAAAAGAAATATGCCCTGGTGAATTTCGATATCAATCGGTTTAAAATTATCAATGATGCTTATGGATATCATAAAGGCGATGAGATATTAAAGGACATATACGGTGTAATTAAAAAATGGATTAAACAAGGAGAAACCTTTACCAGATACGCTGCGGATCAGTTTTATATCCTGATGACCTTTCAAGATGAAGCGGAGCTGAGAGAACGAATACAGGATTTGAATGACAGACTGCATCAATTGAGTTATACTAAAACAGCAAAGATTTTTTATGGTGTATATCATATTACTGAGCGTACAGATTCCATTGATAGAATGGCTGAATTTGCCAGTGTTGCCAAGAATAACATTAAGGGAAATGCCGAGAATAATATCTCGTTCTTTGACGAAGCAGCTAGGAAAAGGCTGATTGAAGAGGAAGAAATAGAAAGATCCATGAATGAGGCGTTGAAGAATGAGGAATTTGAGGTTTATCTACAACCCAAATACATGGCCAAGGAAGAAACTATTTTTGGTGCGGAGGCACTGGTGCGCTGGCAGGACAGCAGCGGAAAACCCTTGTCACCTTGCTATTTTATACCGGTATTTGAGAAGAATGGCTTTATTATGCAGCTTGATCTTTATATGGTTCGGAAGGTGTGCGAGCTTTTACAAGGCTGGCTAGAAAAGGGGTATGCCCCTCTGCCGATTTCAGTGAATATATCCAGGCTTCATTTTGTTAATAGCCATCTTGCAGAGACGATACGTGATATTGTAGATAGCTATCGGGTACCGCATCATCTAATCGAACTGGAGCTGACGGAGAGTGCGTTTCTGCAGAATAAGCAGCTTCTGATCGACACGGTAATCCGTTTAAGAAATTATGGTTTTCTGGTTTCCATGGATGACTTTGGAGCAGGTTATTCCTCTCTGAATTCCTTAAAGGATTTACCTCTTGATGTAGTAAAACTGGATGGAGAGCTCTTCAGGATAAATGATGAGGTGGAACGAGGCTTGACAGTAATCCGAAATACTATTACAATGGCTAAGGATCTGCATATGCAGGTAGTAGCAGAATGTATCGAAACCAAGGAGCAGGTAGATTTTCTATGTACGGTAGGTTGTGACATTATTCAAGGCTATTACTTCGCACAGCCAATGCCGACTGATCAATTCGAACAGAGATATATTTCAATCAGCAAGATTGACTAAGTGTATAGAAAAAGTACCATTTTATAGCAATGTGTGTATAATTTGCCAATTGTATTGTATAGCAAAATATAGTATAGTTAGTATACTATATGCATGTGATAAGCAATGACAACGGAGTTTGACTAATCATAAGTCCTGAAAGACTGATCTTATGTTCTCCCGAACTGGCTTTATAGATGCATTAAATAATTATAACTGACAGTCGCCCTCGGACAAGTACAGATAGTATTTGTACGGGTGGATGCTGTGCGCTGTCATGCACTTAGGGAGGTATGTATATGAAGCTGTTTCTTGATACGGCAAATGTAGATGATATTAAAAAAGCAAGTGATTTAGGTGTGATCTGCGGAGTGACAACCAACCCGTCCTTGATTGCTAAGGAAGGCAGGAGTTTCGAAGAAGTGATTAAGGAAATCACTAAGATTGTAGATGGACCGATCAGTGGTGAAGTGAAGGCAACAACGGTACTTGCCGAAGATATGATTGAGGAAGGCAGGGCTATCGCCAAAATTCACCCGAATATGGTAGTTAAGATTCCTATGACACTGGAAGGCTTAAAGGCTACAAAGGTATTGGCTTCCGAAGGAATTAAGACAAATGTTACGCTGATCTTTACAGCAAATCAAGCACTGCTTGCAGCCAGAGCAGGAGCATCCTATGTATCACCATTTGTCGGACGTCTGGATGACATTTCTACAGAGGGTACAGAGCTGATCAGAACAATAGCTCATATTTTTCATAACTACGGAATTAAGACCGAAATCATAGCAGCCAGCATCCGCAGTTCAATTCACATCACAGATTGTGCATTGGCAGGCGCTGATATAGCTACGGTCCCGTACAGTGTAATCGAACAATGTACAAAACATCCTTTGACTACTGCGGGAATAGAGAAATTCCAGCAGGATTATAAGGCAGTATTTGGTGAGTAATATTTAGAGATACTATTAAAATATATTCTTTTCTTTAAGGAGGATTTACAATGAGTAACATCGATACAATGTCAGTAAATGCGATAAGAGTATTATCCGCTGATGGAGTTCAAAAAGCGAACTCAGGACATCCAGGTTTACCTCTTGGATCGGCAGCAATGGCTTATGAACTATGGGCAAAGCATATGAAGCATAATCCCGCGAATCCGAAATGGGACAACAGAGACAGATTTGTCTTATCCGGTGGTCACGGCTCCATGCTGTTATATTCCTTATTGCATTTATTCGGTTACGGCCTTACAAAAGAAGATTTAATGCAGTTCCGTCAGGACGGTTCTCTGACACCCGGACATCCTGAGTATGGTCACACCGTAGGTGTGGAAGCAACTACCGGCCCTCTTGGTGCAGGTATGGCGATGGCTGTCGGTATGGCAATGGGTGAAGCTCATCTGGCTGCCAAATTTAATAAAGAAGGCTATCCAGTAGTGGATCATTATACCTTTGTACTCGGTGGAGACGGTTGTATGATGGAGGGTATTACCTCTGAAGCTATGTCCCTTGCCGGTACCTTAGGACTTGGCAAATTAATCGTTTTATATGACAGTAATAAGATTTCCATCGAAGGAAGTACAGATATCGCCTTCACAGAAGATGTGAAGAAGCGTTTTGAAGCTTTCGGTTTCCAGACCTTAGTTGTTGAGGATGGTAATAACCTGGCTGAGATCGGTGCCGCTATTGAAGCAGCAAAGGCTGATCTTACCAGACCTTCCATGATTACAGTAAAGACTAAGATCGGTTTCGGCAGCCCGAAGGAAGGCAAGGCAAGCGCACACGGCGAGCCTCTCGGAGCTGATAATGTAATTGCTATGAAGCAGAACTTTGGGTGGGCGAGTGAAGAGCCGTTCTTCGTTCCGGAAGAAGTATATGCGAACTATAATTCCATCAAAACAGATCTTGCGAAAGCAGAGGAAGTTTGGAACAAGATGTTTGCTGAATACAGCAAAAACTTCCCTGAGATGAAGTCCTTATGGGATCAGTATCATGATGCGAACGCCGGAGAGGCTTTAATCAACAATGATGATTTCTGGGCATATGCGGACAAGCCGGATGCAACCAGAAACCTGTCAGGCATCATTTTAAATCGTATCAAGAATTATCTTCCGAATGTGATCGGCGGAGCTGCAGATCTTGCGCCCTCCACAAAGACTTATATGAATGATATGGGCGATTTCTCCAAGGAGAACTACGGCGGACGTAATCTTCACTTTGGTGTAAGAGAATTGGCAATGGCTGCTATGGGTAACGGACTTGCACTTCACGGTGGCTTAAGAGCATATGTCTCTACTTTCTTCGTATTCAGTGACTATGTAAAGCCTATGGCAAGACTTTCTGCATTAATGGGTCTTCCTGTTACCTTTGTATTGACTCACGATAGTATCGGTGTAGGAGAAGACGGACCTACCCATGAGCCGATTGAGCAGCTGGCAATGCTTCGCGCAATGCCTAACTTTACTGTATTTAGACCGGCAGATGCTACAGAGTGTATTGCTGCCTGGTATTATGCTATTACATCAACTAAGACCCCTACTGCTTTGGTGCTTACCCGTCAGAATCTTCCTCAGTATGAGGGCTCTTCCAAGGAAGCATTAAAGGGAGGTTATATCATCTCCGATTCTAAGAAAAAGGTTCCGGATGCAATCGTTATGGCAAGCGGTTCCGAGGTTGAGCTTGGTGTGAATGCTCAGGCTGAGCTTGCTAAAGAGGGCATTGATGTGAGAGTGGTAAGTATTCCTTCCATGGATTTATACGAAGCACAGTCTGACGAATACAAGGAAAGCATTATGCCGAAGAGTGTTAGAGCAAGAGTTGCAGTTGAAGCAGCAGCTGATTTCGGTTGGGGCAAGTATGTAGGACTTGACGGAACAACTGTTACCATGAAGGGCTTCGGCGCTTCTGCACCGGCAGGCACCCTGTTCAAGAAGTTTGGATTTACTACCGAGAATGTAGTGAAGGCTGTAAAGAGCGTACTGTAGTTTATCGTATACGATAAAAGGTTGAGATAAATGTAAGTTACTTGTAAGATAAATGTAAAGTAATAGGTCCGGCCGATAAATGAAACTGTATATCAAGTCACCTTCGGTGACTTGACATTTACCTTAATTCATAATGAAAGAAAGTCCTGTATTTCTATCATTTTTATGCCATGAAATAATTTACTGGACAACGATTCACGCCCTAAGTGAAAGCTTTGCTTTCACTTAGGGCGTTTCTAATAGAAATTTAATTTAGACATATTGATAATTTTTACTGTAACCGATACAATGGAGTAAGATGTAGAAGTACTTGTATGAGGAGGGTATATCGTGGCCAGGATATTAATCGTGGAAGATGAAATTAAGATAGGAAGATTCTTGGAACTGGAGTTGAAGCATGAAGGGTATGAGGTCCTGCTTGCCGGGGACGGAAGAACAGGACTCGAGAAGGCGCTGAAGGAAAATGTGGATTTGGTCATACTTGATATCATGCTGCCGGGTCTGAACGGAATTGAGGTTTGTCGTAGAATTAGGCAGGAATCACAAATCCCGATTATTATGCTGACAGCGAAGGATGATGTAAGCGACAAGGTTGCCGGTTTGGATACAGGTGCAGATGATTATATGACAAAGCCCTTTGCTATAGAAGAGTTACTCGCAAGAATCCGTGTTGCCTTAAACAGACGGAAGCATACTGCAGAGCCGAAGGGCGATATATTGCAGATCGGAGCGGTTACTCTGAATTTGGCGAGCCACAGTGCCTTTTACGGTGAGGAAGAGCTGATATTGACCAAGAAGGAATATGAGCTGCTGGAATACATGATGAAAAACAAGAATATTGCTCTGACCAGAGAGCAGCTTTTAAATAATGTATGGGATTACGAATACTTTGGTGATACCAACGTGGTAGATGTCTATGTTCGATATTTAAGACAAAAAATCGATGAGAAATACGGCATACACCTTATATCGACTGTACGTGGTATAGGTTACATCATTAAGGATGAACAGAAATAAGCTTCGCCAGAAGAGGGGATAACTACCGGATGAAGATCAAACCCTTAGAGATATTAAGATTTATATTAAGAAAGACAGTCCTGCCGCTTCGTAAGAAAAGGGAGGCATGGCTGAGTACGTTTCGCCTTTCCATGGCCTTTCGTATATCTATGGCCTATTTAAAGCTGATGCTGATATATGGCGTCGTGCTGATGATTGGTTTCTTTGTGATTTATATGTATTCGGTAAAACAGGATTATGAACAGATTTCAAAGGATTTTATTATACATACGAAGGAGAGCAATTGTAAAGGAATAGAGAATCCTTATTATGCTAAGGGCTTTTCTACCATGGTATGGGATAAGGCTTCGGGAAGCATAGTTTACAGCGATCTTGATTACAAGCCGAATAGTAAGGATGCATTTTTCTACGGACTGCATTTTGATCCGGGCAATAAGTACTATAGCATGGTAGTCAATGATAAGCAGGAATTCACGGCTCATGACATCAATTATACGGCTACCTTCCAATATAATATGACTCACAGCTATCAGACCTTCCTTTCCATGCTATGGAAGCTTGTGATATTATATCTGCTGATTGTCACCTTGATTATCAGGAAGGGCAAGCGGAGTGATGTGAAGCTGTTCGAGCCGGTCAGGGTCATGTCAGCAACAGCGAACAGACTGACTGTCAATAACCTTCACAGTGAACGTCTGAATGTGGAGGGCACTAAGAATGAGCTCAAGGATTTGGCAAACGTCATCAATGCGATGCTGGATCGAATTGAGACTTCCTATGAGAGTCAGAAGCAGTTTGTATCCGATGCCTCTCATGAGCTCAGGACACCGATTGCAGTTATCCAGGGTTATATTAATATGCTGAACCGTTGGGGCAGTACGAATGAAGAGGTATTGCAGGAATCGATTGAGGCTATTCAGAACGAAGCCAGGAGTATGCAGGATCTGGTAGAGAAGCTTCTCTTTCTTTCAAGACATGATAAGAAGACCTTAAAATTAACGAGAAAACGCTTTAATATGCGGCTTCTGGTGGAGGATATGGTGAAGGAGACCAGACTGGTAGCCGTGCATAGGGTAATCAGTAATCCGATCATGGAGGATGTAATCGTATACGGAGACAAGCAGGCATTGAAGCAGGCAATCCGTATCTTTATAGACAATGCGGTCAAATATACGAAGGATGGGGATGAGATTGCTATCTCCTGTCAAAAGATCAACGATGACTGTGTTATTACCGTAGCCGATACCGGTATCGGTATGACAAGGAAGGATGTTGACAATATATTTAATCGTTTTTACCGTTCGGAGCATGTAAGGAACCAGAATATCAGCGGGCATGGCCTGGGGCTTTCACTGGCGAAGCTGATTATCCTGGCCCATACAGGTAAAATCAAGGTTCGGTCCCAATTTAGGAAAGGCTCAAGCTTCATCATAACCATACCGAAGCGCAGATATTAGGGGAGAAATAGATGCAGAGATTTAATATAGAAAAGTGTCCATTCTGCGGCAGTACCAATCTTGGAGAAGGATACCAGTCCGGCTATGCCGCTGTTAGTTCTGTTAGAAAAATTCTTAGATCAAGTAAGATATATTATGTTATTTGCTCGGACTGTGGAAGTGTGGTTCACAGCTATGTCAAAGACCCATATAAATTTAAAGTGTAACTGAAAAGAGATACAGGCCTGCCTTTATTCTTATCTATAAAGGTAAGAAAACAAGAAAAAAGGATTATTCAGTAGGATAGCGCATGCCTGTATTGTATGTGGGAGGGAAAGGATGAAGATCAGAGAAGCAGAGGAGAGAGATTTACAAGGACTCCTGCAGCTTTATACGCAGCTGCACGATAATCCAATACCGGAGCTCAATGAGAAGCTATATTCCTTATGGCACCAGATTCTATCGGAGCATAACCATCATATACTGATTGGATGCCTGGAGGACACGATCATTGCCTCCTGTGTGGTTATCATAGTACCTAATCTGACGCATAACCAGCAGCCTTATGCTTTGGTTGAGAATGTCATCACCGAGGAACAGTTTCGCAACAAAGGCTACGGCACAGACCTGCTGAATGCCGCTAAGGAGCTGGCTATAAGGGAGAATTGCTATAAGATCATGCTTATGACAGGCTCGAAGAAAGAGAGCACACTGAATTTTTACGAAAAAGCCGGGTATAACAAGTTGGATAAGACAGCCTTTATTCAGTGGATTCGTCAGTAGCATAGGATAGGGATTACTTTATCAAGGATAGCATAGAAATAGAGCGGAATAAGGAGCATACCCCAGGTGTTTATAACTTAAGCTAGCATCTGGGGTTTTTTCTTAGTCCGTTCTTTTTTATGCCTTACGGGGACCTATGTGCCATCTTATACCTCTATTTTTACAGCTTACCGCCTGAAAATACAGCTTACCCGTTCTGCTATTGTATTCTGATCGAAAAGGATGTAATCTCAAACCAGCAAAGATACACTAAGAAAACCGGATAGAAAGCGGAGGAAATATGGAAAACATTATTGAAGTGAATCATCTAAAAAAGTATTTCAAGGAAATCAAGGCGGTGGATGACATCAGCTTTCGTGTGAAGAAAGGGCAGCTGTATGGCTTTCTCGGAGTTAACGGAGCGGGAAAATCTACAACGATTAACATGCTGTGTACCTTACTCAACAGGACAGAGGGAGAAGTATTAGTCTGTGGCAACCGCCTCGGGAAAGAGGATCGGGAAATCAGGAGTAAGATCGGAGTGGTATTTCAGGATAATACGCTTGACGATCGACTGACAATTAAGGAGAATTTGATGATCAGAGCCTCTCTATATGACAGCAACAGTAATTCCCTTAAGGCAAATCTGAATTATGTGTGCGATATCTTGGATATCGGAGAACTGCTGAACAGGCAGTTTCGTAAGCTTTCCGGTGGACAAAAAAGAAAATGCGAAATTGCCAAGGCATTGATGAACCGGCCTGAGGTATTGTTTTTGGATGAACCTACCACTGGACTGGACCCTCAAACAAGGCAGAATGTATGGGAAAGCTTAGAGAAGCTGAGAAGGGAGAACGGGATGACGGTCTTTCTGACAACTCACTATATGGAGGAAGCAGCCAAGGCACAATATATCTCGATTATGGAAGCTGGTAAGCTGGTGGCAGACGGTACTCCCTCAGAATTAAAGGCACAATATGCCCAGGATGTATTAAAGCTGGTTCCGCAGGATAAGGAGGAGTTGTCCAGAAGCTTATTGGAGGAAGAGCTTAGCTTTGAATACAGAAGCAATCATATCAGGGTGGCCATCCCGGATTCCATGTTTGGCCTAGATGTATTGAATAAGTTAAAAGGGAATCTAAGATCCTTTGAAGTCATTCAGGGGACAATGGATGATGTATTTCTAAATGTAACAGGAAAGAACCTATAGGAGGATTACAAAATGTTATTACTACGTTTAATCAAACGCAATATCTTAGTCTATGTCAGGGACAGATCTAATGTATTCTTCTCCCTGTTATCTATGTTAATTATCATCGGTTTGATGGTAGTATTCTTAGGAAAAATGAATACGGACGGTGTGGTAGACTTACTGAATCAATACGGCGGAGCAAGAGACGCTGCGGCTGACAGAAGCAATGCCGAACAGCTGGTTATGCTTTGGACTTTGGCAGGAATCGTGGTTGTGAATTCGGTTACAATCACGCTAAGCATGGTTGGTATCATGGTAGAGGATGAGGCACAAAAAAGATTGTCCAGCTTCTTCGTTGCACCGGTAAAAAGGGGAATATTCGTATTAAGCTATGTTTTGGCTGCGTTTATCATGGGTGTCATTATGTGTGTTCTTACCGTGGTGATCGGGGAGGCATATATCGGGCTGACAGGAGGAATCCTTCTATCAGCGGCAGCACTGGGAAACATCTTTCTTTATATTATTTTAAATGTCTTTACTTCCGCGACGATGGTTTTCCTGCTTGCGAATTTCATACACAGTCAGAGTTCCTTTGGTGCGGTAAGTACCATTATCGGTACCTTGGTCGGCTTTCTGGCTGGAATTTATCTTCCCTTAGGTATGCTTCCGGAGAAGATTCAAAGCGTACTTAGGTGTTTTCCTTTACTTCACGGCTGTTCCTTTATGCGATCAGTATTTACGGAGGATATTGTGAGCACAACCTTCTCCAATTGTCCGCCCGAGATGATCACTAAATACAAGGAGTATATGGGTATCACCATATTGTATCAGGATAAAGTGTTACCCGAAACATTTCAGGTGGCATTTATGGTAATCAGTGGTATAATCTTTATAGGTATAGCAGCAGTTCTGCAGAGAAAAAGGAATGTAATGAGCCGATAGTACACGCAAAGCAATGCTTATACCTAAAATACAGGTGTTCTTAGAAATGGAGATTTGTATGAAGATTGTCATCGAAGATTGTAATCCCGGAGAAGAAGATCAGATTATCGTCCGCTGCAAGGAGCTTGATGAAAATATTCTTAAGCTTCTATCCGAGCTGAAGCTTGGGCATAAAAAGCTGGCCGGGATGAAGGATGGAAATATCACGATGATTGAACCGTCTAGTGTATATTATTTTGAAGGCGTGGATAATAAGGTGTTCATGTATTGCAAGCAGAATGTATATGAAACAAAATTGAGGCTCTATGAAATAGAAGAAGATTATAAGAATACGAATTATTTCCGCGCATCTAAATCAGTCATTTTGAATGTATCTAAAATAAAAAGTATCAGCCCAGCATATTCCGGACGATTCGAAGCACTGTTGTTCAATGGGGAAAAGGTTGTCATCTCCAGACAATATGTTCCGGAGCTGAAGAACAAATTAGGACTGTAGGGAGGCGTCAGAGATGAATAGATTGAAATTGATTGGTCGGACCTTTATCTATATTTTGGCCGGAAGTACCATCAGTACGGCTATTTTCATCACAATTTTCTTACCGGAAGTAGAATTAGATGTTTCGCTCCTTTGGCAAGTTATTTTAATGTCGATTATATCAGCTACCGGGTCCCTGATTTTTGAGTCAAAAAAGGAAATTGGGAAAAAGCAGATGAAGCTTCGCCAGACAGTACACTTTATTTATACTATTTTCATTGTTTTTGGAATTGCCATCTTATGTGGATGGGTAGATGTCAGCAAAATTGTACAGATCATTGCTTTGTTGCTTATGATCTCCAGTGTTTACACCTCTGTCTGCATTGTGATGTTCAAGCGGTCTGAAAAAGAAGCCGAAGATATGAATCAGAGACTTCGAACAATTTATCCGGAGGAAGAGAAGGAAGATTAACAGAACAGAAATAGCAGAGATAGTAGAAATAGCAGAAATATCAGAAATAGCAGAAGTAGCAGAATAGAAATACCTCGGAGTATAAAGCAATTAAATTGGAGGAAGAACGCATGCAGATAGAGCAGTTGATCAGGGATTATGGTACCTCCATATATAATTATGCCTTGAGGTTATCGTGCCATCCTAAGGATGCGGAGGATCTGGTGCAGGAAACCTTCTTCAATGCATGGAGGCACCTGGATGAATTAAGAGACGATAAAGCCGTAAAGCATTGGCTGAACAGTATCTGCTATCACCAGTTTCTGATGAAAATACGCAAGACCGGAAGGTATCAAGAAGAATTGGTGGAGGAATACGAGGTTCTGGAACAGGAGGGAGCGGCACTGAGAGAGATTTTTCCCGGACCGGAGGATGAGGTGCTGGTAGAAGAAGAAATCAAAGAACTACAGAACGGCTGCTTTTTGGCTATGGTTCGTAAGCTCACCCTAAACCAACGGATTATGTTTTCCTTGGTGGATATGTACGGAATGAGTACAGAAGCTGCGGCCTGTCTTTTAGATACCTCTGTTTCGGCTGCGAAGGGTCTGCTGCATCGTGCGCGTATGAATATTGATGCATTTTTCTCGGGGCATTGTAACCTGTTGAATGTGAAAAATCCTTGCAGCTGTAAGGCATGGATTGAGTTTGCCGAGAATAGGGAAAAGCTTCAGAATCAGACGAAGGAGCTGTTACAAGCTCTGGATTATCGGGAAAAGAATTACCGGTTCAGCCCGGAGGTTCGAAGGAAGATGAAGTATCTATATTCCAATATGCCTGAGAAGAAGCCAAGTGAGGATTGGTATCAAAGGGTAATTGACGCATTAAAATAAAATATTTTCTGAAACCGTATCCTTTCTGTTTTTTATGCATCTATAATGATAGAACTAAAAACAGAAAGGAGATTTTTATGAAGAGAGTAACCAGTGATTTTCAGTTATTTCTGGAGGAATCCAACGGAGTCGGACAAGCACTCATGGGGACGATTATTAAGGCAGCCGAGGTAAGTGCTCTGGACGCAAAGATGCATGAATTAGCTTATATAGCGGTACTATCCGCTCTTCAGATGTCCGGCGGAATATCCTATCATGTGAAGCAAGCAAAAGAATTGGGGGCCACCCCGGAGGAGGTAAAGAGCGCAGTACTGGTTGGACTTCCTCTATGTGGGATAAGGCTGGCAGAGGCTTTTGCGGCAGCAGTTCATAGCTACGCGGACGAGGATTAGTAAAAATATGAAAGATAAAAGACAGAAAGGAAGGATTAATATGGCAGGAGGAAGAGGATGGGTGAATTAAGCGAACTACCCAATATCGGAAAAGTAGTTGAAGCACAGCTGAAGCAGGTAAACATAACGACCTATGAGCAATTAAGAGATACAGGAAGCAGACAGGCTTGGCTGAACATCAAGTCGATCGATCCCTCTGCCTGTATAAACAGATTATATGGTTTGGAGGGTGCTATCCGAAAGATAAGGAAAAGTGAACTTCCGCTTGAGATAAAGGCAGAATTGAAAGAGTTCTATCAATCCTTTAAATAATTTATGAGGAATTATTATGATAAGAAAATTATTATGATAAGTAAGTTATTATGATAGGTAAGTTATTATGATAATTAAGCTATTTAATAAGTAAATCTTTATGATATGAGGCATAAAGCTTTTTTGAGATATAGAATATTATAGTAATTGTGCAGGATAATATAATCCGGCGATAACAGGAAAAAGTATTAATGATGAGAAAAAGCTGTTCATGTGGACTGAGTTTTTCATAATAGATCATGATTAATTCATGATTGCTATGAAGCAGCACACGAACAGCTTTACTATTCTAATATAAAACATAATTGTTGGGATTTGTTTTCACGCAGCCCAACAATTATGGTAAATCTTATCACTATATGTTCTTAAACTGTGACATATAAAGATTATAATAAATTCCCTTCTTGGCCAGCAGCTCCTCTGAACTTCCTTCCTCCTGAATACCACCGTCATCAATTACAAAGATACGATCGGCTCTGCTGATGGTAGACAGTCGATGTGCAATGACGAAGGAGGTCCTGCCCTTCAGCAATGCTTCAATCCCTTGCTGTACCAAAAGCTCTGTATGCGTATCAATACTGGAGGTTGCTTCATCAAGAATAAGGATCTTGGGCATGGATACCATGGTTCTGGCGAAGGCCAGCAGCTGACGCTGTCCGATGGATAATCCGGCACCTCTTTCCTTCAGCTCGGTCTCATAACCCTTCTCCATCTTCATGATGAAATCATGTGCATTGACCGCCTGGGCAGCAGCGATGATTTCTTCTTCCGTAGCGTCCAGCTTACCATAGCGGATATTATCTGCAACGGTTCCGGAGAATAGGAAGTTATCCTGTGTCATAATACCCATCTGCTTACGAAGGCTCTCTATGGAAACCTCCTTAATGTCATGCCCATCAATGTAGATATTACCCTGCTGTATATCATAAAAGCGGCTGATCAGGTTCACAATCGTTGTCTTTCCTGCACCGGTCGGTCCAACGAGGGCAATGGTCTCTCCGGGCTTAATGCAAAAGCTGACATCATTCAGTACTTTAGTATCAGCGTCATAGGCAAAGGATACATGATCAAAGACAACCTCGCCCTTGATCTCTGGAAGCTCCTTGACAGAAGAGGAATCGATGATATCCGGCTTGGTATCCAGGATATCAAATATTCTCTCAGCTCCCGCAATGTTCGTAATCAATTGGTTATAGAAATTACTCAGGTTCATGATTGGACGCCAAAACATGGAAATATACATGGCAAAAGCCATAATGGTTCCAACATTATCGGTACCGATACCCAGCAGCTTGATTGCTACAAAATACAGAGACATGATGCCAAGACCCCAGCTGAAATCAATGACGGAACCGAAAGCATCATTTAACACGATAGCACTTACAAAGGAATCACGATGCTCCTTTAAAAGCTGGTCGAAGGTTTCCCCCGTCTCCTCCTCTGCAGTGAAGCTTTGGATAATTCTCATACCGGATAAATCCTCATGAATGAACGCATTTAAGTTCGAGCTCTTTTTGCGATGGAGCTGCCAGCGCTTATGAGACCTTGTCTGGATGAACCAGAGTCCAAACATCATGAGAGGTAAGGAGATCAGGGAGGCAAGCGCAAGCCTCCAGTTGATGATCAGCATAATAACCACAACTGCGCAGATGGTGATAAAATCCGGAATTAAGGTGGTCACACTGTTGGAAAGCACGTCCTTTAAGGAGTTGACATCACCGATAATTCTTGCAAGGATTTTACCTGTCGGCCGGCTGTCAAAGAAATTGAAGCTCAGCTTCTGGATGTGGGTATAAAGCTCCTGCCTAATGGTTAACAATACGTTATTGGACACCTTTGCCATGAGATACATTCGAAGCTTTACTAAAAGGACAAAGGTGATATTCAGTGCAGCTGTAAAAAGTCCCAGTCTGACCAGGCCGGTAATATCCTTATTGGCGATATGTACGTCGATGGCCTGATCAATCAGAAGAGGATTTACGATGGATATAGCAACGGTTGCCAGCATGATCAGGATGACCGCCAGAATGGGCCCCTTGTAAGCCAGCATATAGCTAAATAGCCGAATTAAAGTTGTTTTCTTACTGACGGATTTGATATACTCGTCTTCTTTGATGGCATTTATTGACATACTGCCACCTTCCTTTCGTCGGACACAGGGCTGATGTTATTCTGAGCTTCTAGATAATCTCCGTACTGTGCCATATATGTTTTATAATAGTAACCTTTATTTTCTAACAGACTTTCATGGGTCCCGCGTTCTACAATCTGCCCATCCTCCAGGATGAGGATTTCATCCGCGTGGCGAACGGCAGAAATACGGTGAGCAATGATAATCTTTGTGGAATCAATCTGATTTAAGGATTTCTGAATCATTAGCTCCGTCTCCATGTCCAGTGCCGATGTAGAATCATCGAATACAAGAATCGGTGTTCTCTTAGCCAAAGCACGGGCAATGGAAATTCGCTGCTTCTGTCCGCCGGACAGTCCAACACCACGTTCACCGACGATGGTCTCATATTGCTCCTCCATTCGCTCGATGAATTCGTTCGCCTGCGCATCGGATGCAGCACGGATTACTTCTTCGTTGCAGACCAAATTCCGCTTACCCATCTTTACATTTTCATTGATGGTATCCGAGAACAGGAATACATCCTGCATAACCAGCGAAATACTACTGCGAAGCTGACGCAATGTCAACTCCCGGATATTCACACCGTCAAGATAGATGGAACCCTCACTGGTATCATAAAAACGCTGCAGCAGATTAATGATGGAGCTTTTTCCTGTACCTGTCGCACCCATAATACCGATGGTCTTACCCGAAGCCAAATCAAAGCTGATACTTGTAAGAATATTCTTCTCTCCGAGAGAAAAGGAAACATCTTCAAACCGGATATTGCCCTGAACCTCCTCCAATTGGACAGGTTGGGTGGCCTCAATGATGATAGGCTTCTCGGCGGATATTTTCTTAATACGCTTGGCGGATGCGATTGCCGAAGCAAAATCATTGGAGAGCCATCCGAGCATTTCCATTGGCCATACGATGTTCGTGGAGTACTCAGCAAAGGCGCCCAGAGTACCAAGGGTAATATTGCCCTGGATCACTTGGTAACCGCCGAGCATTATCACAGCCATGGGGAGCAGCTTTGTTACGAACTGAAAATAAGGATAAAGCTTGATGAATACCTTGGATTGCTGCATATTCAGTTCGTAATAACGCTTATTATGGGATAAGAACTTCGCAATCTCATGCTTCTCTCTGGCAAAGGCCTTTACAGTACGAACACCGGACAGATTCTCCTGTGCAACGGTATTCAGCTGAGCATTCTCTTCACTGATTGCCTCGTAAACCTTACCGAGCTTCTTCTCCATCAATAAAGCGAGACCGCCCATGATCGGCAGGATAACCGTCGGCAGGATAGCAAGGGACGGACTGAGGCTGTACATACAGAAGAGCACGATGCTGGTGTGTATGATAACCTCAATGATCAGCATGCTTACATAACCGAGTGCTGCCCAAATACGGTCAACATCGTCCTTTAAGCGGGACATAAGCTCACCTGTGTTGTTCTTATCAAAAAAACTTAAGGACAGACTCTGGATATGGTTGAACAGATCCCTGCGGATATTCACTGTAATCCTTGCACTGACCAAGTCATAGATTAATTCCTTCAGATACTGGAAGATACATCTTCCGATACCAATAAATAATACAATGATAAGTAATTTCGGAAGCAGGCCCAATTCCCCACCAACGATTACATTATCAATGATCCGCTGCGTTACCAGCGGTGAAGCCATATCCAGAGATACTGCAATGATAGTGCAGAGAATAGCTGCACCATAGGCATACCAGTATCTGAGAATATAGCGTGATATTTTCTTCATAGTTCCTCCCGTTCTCAACAAGCTTTCTATGTTATGCTGCTCCTGTCCTTCTTTATGTTAGGAGCCTTATGGCAGTTCCCTCAACTGCTCATAAATTATGCTTGCTGTATCAATTGCCGTCACGTTGTTTCATTATAAACCAGACTAATTCCATTGGATGTCTTATCACCGGTCATCTTTTGTAATCAGGACAAAAAATAAGCCGCGGTATGATAATACCACGGCATAGCAATCTAAAAGTATTGTCGTTCACTTCTCCTACCCTTCGGCAACATGACAGGGCAGGGATAGAATAACGTTCTAATCCTTTTGAATCCATGAGGTAATATCATATAAAGAATCCAGTATGAACTTGTTGTACATTGCAATAGCTCTTAATTTAGCGTTACTGATCATATGTTTTACCTCACTTTCTGTAATAGTCTGCCAATATTATAGCCATGAATTAACTGAATTGTCAACACATTTTTTAAAATTCTTTTTAAAATATTTTTAGTACGGGAAACATTAATTTTTCATTAAGTTTTGAGAACTTCAAGAAAAGTTCATATTTTTATGCTATAATTAAAACAATGAACAAATTATGAACGGGTTTTGTTCGGTTTTTTAGACATACTATACAATATAAAGGTTGTGATGAAATGGATCTCCCCATGTTTTATGATGAGGCTGAGGAGTGGAGCAACGCATTGCTTCTGTACGATGCAGCGCTAAAGGAAATTAACACAAGACTTGAAATATTAAACAATGAATTTAAATTGGCTAATCAATATAATCCCATTGAGCATATAACTTCAAGATTGAAATCTCCTCAGAGCATAGCCAAGAAGCTCCGTCATAATAATATGGAGCTTACGGTGGATAATATTATTAATTATGTGAATGACGTGGCGGGGATACGAATCATCTGTTCCTTTACTTCTGATATCTATCGAATTGCTGACCTGATATCCCGGCAGAGTGATATTAAGGTATTGAAGGTAAAGGATTATATTATACGTCCGAAGGATAACGGCTATACCAGCTATCATATGATTGTTGCAATTCCGGTGTATCTCACCGACCGTACCGTGGAGACCAAGGTTGAGATACAGATCCGTACCATTGCCATGGATTTCTGGGCCAGCCTGGAGCATAAGATATATTATAAATTTGAGGGGAATGCGCCGGAGAATATCCGTAAGGAGCTGAAGGAATGTTCTGAAATTGTGGCTTACCTAGACCAAAAGATGCTGTCCCTGAATGAAGAAATTCAGAGCTTTACGAGGGACCGTATGGAATGCTGCCGGGAGGAGCTGATCGGTTCTTATAAATCTGTGGTAGCAGAGACCTATGGGACCATAGTCGATGAGACAGAAAAGGCAGAAGGTAAGGCTTCCGACGCACAGAAGGAAGTCGGTTCTTCGAAAAAAGCGTCGGAAAAGGCAGGAAAGAAAAGAATACTGTTCGGATTGCGATAAAGGTGGTATAATTAAAATAGGTGTAATAAATAGACGTAAGCAAGCTTATGTCAACAAGCTTGCGTGTAATAATGCGAGCGGAGCAAAGGATCAAGAACCGGTTTTTGATTCAAGAAATGAATTCAAATGATAACAGGGAAAGGAGCGATAGGATGTAGCTGTTTTACATCCTTAGAGAGGGTTATGAATTTACCGTTTGGAATACCGGGTGTAAGGGACCTTGGGAAAAGAAAGGAAGAAAATCCTGAAGCAGCAGCCCAGTACAAGCATAAGCTGGCGGAATATCGTGAAACCTTGGAGAATTATAGAAAAATGATTTCGGAATACTCCGGCAAACTGGAGGGGTATGACAAAAATTCTGTGGAAAGCCAGTTAAGCAACGTGCAGTATGCACTTGATCTGACCTATATCAAGGAGCAGGGAGATAGAGCGCTCCAGCTGTTGGAGGCTATGAACAAGGGACTTGACGGCAAGACTATGGCTGAGATAGAGGGCTTGGTTACAACTTTGGTGGATACCAATTATAAGCTTGAGGGTCTGGATAAGAATGTAGTCAACCGGGTCAGTGAACTGATGATTGAATTACAGAAGCAGACAGCGCTACAGAATAAGCAATATCAGACAGAGCTTTCAGCGAGTTTGGAACAGGTGTCAAGAAGAGTAAAGAGGACGAATGCTCTTTTATGGTTCATCTTTATATTCAATCTGATTGGAATTAGCGGTATCGCATTTATCGTATTATATATTCTTGAAATTATCCCATTTTAAACTACTAAAATAGTAGGGCATCGAATATTGGTGTGCACCCCGTCAAGTAGACAATGTAATATTTAAAATTTTAGATTGCTGTCCAGCACTCGGGCAGCAATCTTTTTTATGCTGCTTTCAAGCATTTTTCATGATATTCCATTGGTGTCATTACA
>JAEZGK010000071.1 GCA_023437365.1 Bacillota bacterium | reverse complement strand
CCCTGCTCCATCGCTCTGTTGATGGGTTCCACAAACGGATCAGCGTTGATTGGCGAGAGGTAGATGCCCGTGGGATTCTTAGCCAGAATGCTGTCGAACACGGCAACCTGAGCCTGAGCTTCGTATTCCGTTGTGCCTTCATAATAGGTCTGGACGCCCAGCTGCTTGCCGCATTCCTTGAAGCCAGCATATACCGGGAACCAGTACTCAACACCGGAAACGAACACGCACATATAGTACGATTCGTCCGGGCTTCCGTAAATACCCTTTGCAGCAGCAGCGGCCGGTGCAGCAGCGCTATCGTCAGCGGCAGGCTGTTCGGCGGCGGGCTGTTCGGCGGCAGGCTGTTGAGTAGCGGGCGCCTGTGCAGCAGAATCGCAAGCTACAAAAGATACACTTACCATGGCTATAACGAGAGCAACCAGCAGTAACTTCTTGATCGTTTTCTGCATTTTCCACATCCTCCAAATATCTTATTTTTATTTGACTTAAACCCCTTCAAGTCAAAAATCACTCATATGAAAAACGGTAAGATGATATATAGCAGTGCAAATAAGGTAAAGTATCAATCAACGCGCTAATCATAACATATTCCCTAACGTATGTCAAACAATTTATCTGACAAATGTTAATGCATTTAATGCTCATTTTTTAGCGCTTTTTGTTATACCAATTATGTACTACATGCTGTAACTCAAAGAATTATAACAGTCTCCGATATGCAATCATTACTTAGGCTGTGAGAGTATCGTTGAATCCGAACAGGAGATCGGTTCGTGTAAATTAGTTTATTAAATAAGCAAATATTTCTGCCTGATAATTATAATATGAAGCAATATAATAATATAGCGTTATATATTGTTAAAGGTTTCACCAAATACCACGACAGAATTGCATTCTCAAAAAATTAAGAGGAGCCTATCTCTTCGGCTCCTCCCTTTCATATTTACTATTAATAATGATGGTTTAACTGTTCAGGCAGTCAGCGTTTCTCTGGTCAGCACATGATTCAGCGCTACCGCCAGCACCAGCACCACGCCGGTCGCCAGAGACTGCCAATACGGCGCGATTACTGACTTGAGACCCAGCGTCAGGCAAGCGATGATGAGCGCACCGATGACCGACTTGATCACCGACCCCTCGCCGCCCGTAAACACCGTGCCGCCCAGCAGCACCGCAATGATGGCCTGCGTCTCCGTGCCGATACCTGTATATGGCTCGCCGATCGTCAGATAGCTGGCTCTCGCCACACCCGCCAAAGCGGACAAAGCGCCCAGCAGGATGTACACACCCCACACCACTTTGACAGCATTGATGCCGGACAGCTCGGCCGCGGTACGGTTGCCGCCCACAGCAGCAACATATTTACCCAGCACCGTATGCCGCTGCACTACCCAAAGCACCACGATGACCAGTATCGTAACGATCAGCGCCCACGTTAATCCCGATCCTTTTATCAACACTTCTGCCCGAGAAAAATCACCCATCCAATCAGGCATTTTGTGCAGTTCGTCCCCCTTTATGGCCGAAATGCCCTTGGGCACCAGATAACGTGCCAACCCCTGATATACGTTCATCGTGATCAGCGTCGCAATAACCGGTGTGATGCGCAGTTTCATGACCAACCAGCCGTTGATGAAGCCCAGAACCGTCCCCAGCACCAGCGTCAGCAGGAGAGCGGGCCAGAAGCCAAAGCCGTTCAGTATCAATATCGCGTTGAATACCACGGTCAGGCTCAGTATGCTGCCCACCGACAAATCAATGTTGCCCGATATCATGATAAATGTGAATGCACAACTGATGATGATCACCGGCACCGATAGATTGATTACGTTAATCAGATTGGGCCAGAACAGAAAGTTTCCCCTCTGAAACAGCTCACCCTGAAGCAAGCTCAGCACCACGATAACCAACAACAGTATCGCATAGACATAGACGCTTTTGATTGTATTTCGGCCGGATATGTGCCTGCGGTCCGGCGCAATGCCTCTTTCCTCCATGTTGTTCACCCTTCCCTTACTCATCGTTCTGCCCCCCCTGTTAAGCGGTGCGCTTGTCAAGGGCATACCTCTGCGCCAGTATCGCGAGGAACGTCACCACGCCTTTTAATATAAACTGCCATTCGGGGCGGAGCAGCAGGCTGGTCGCCGCCGAAACGATGACGCCGATGATCAGCGCGCCCACCACCGTGCCAGCCACGGAACCAAAGCCGCCGTTGATACTCGTACCGCCCAGCAATGTGACCACCAGCGCGTTGAACTCGAAGCCCTCGCCGCGTGTCGATATGGCGGCCCGGCTTTCCGAAGCCAGTATGATACCCGTGATGCCTGCCAGCACAGCGCTGAGCAAATACAGCAGCGTGATGTGGCGTTCCACTTTGATACCCGACAACCGCGCCGCCTCAAGGTTGGCACCGATCAGATATGTCCGCCGGCCGAACGTCGTCTTTTTCTCCACAAACAGCGCCAGCAGCACCAGCACCAGTGCGATAACAACCGCAATCTTGATGGGCCCGATCAGCGTCATGTTGCCGACGACGCCGTAAACATCCGGCAGCCCCGCGCTGCGCTGTGCGCCCTGGGTCAATACTTCCGCCACGCCTCGTGCCACCGACATCGTGCCCAGCGTCACGATGATGGACGCCACTTTCAGCCTTGCGATAAAGTACGCGTTAAGCAGGCCGATAACTAGGCACCCGATCAACGCCAGCACCACGCTGATGCCATAGTCCATCCCGAGACCGGTCGCCAGCTCAGAGAACCCCGCTTTCTGGGTCTGGCAGAAATAAGCCGCCAGTACGCCCGACATTGCGATGATGCCCCCGACAGACATATCAAAATGTCCTGTAGTCAGCAAAAACGTCACACCGATGCCCAATATCACGATATACCAGTTGTTCGCCAGCAGGTTCAGCACAATAGGAATCGAAAAGTATTTGGGGATAAACAGGCTCGCCAGCGCAAACGCCAGCACCAGCACCACCAGCATAGAGAGGTTGATAAACGATTCGTTGCTCATCTTTCCCCTGCTTAATATATTGACTGCTCGCTTATTCACCGTCACACACCCCCCCGGTACAAATATGAATGATCCTCTGCGCGTCGATATCCTCTCCGTTTTTCAGTTCTGACCGCAGCTCCCCTTCATAAAGCAGGTATATGCGGTCACACGAATTCAGTATTTCGGGCAGCTCCGAGGAAAAGAACATGATGGATTTGCCCTCCTTGGCCAGATCTCGTATGATCTGGTATATCTCCGCCTTTGCGCCGACGTCGATGCCCCTTGTGGGCTCATCCAGCAGCAGCAGCTCCGCATCAGCGAACAGACACTTGGAGAATACAACCTTCTGCTGATTACCGCCTGAAAGCTTAGCTGTTTCCTTCTCCATCGAATCGGTCTTGATGTTGAGCTTTTTGATATATTCCGTTGCCACAGCCTTCTCTTTAGCTGTGCTGATCATACCGCCGCTGGTGATCTTTTTCATGTTCATAACCGGGATGTTCCGGCGGATCGTCAGCAGCGTAAACAGCCCCTGTGTACGCCGCTCTTCAGGCACAAACGCGATCCCCGCTTCAATCGTCTTGACGGGCGTCTGTCCCAGTTTTTTACCGGCAATCTCGATCTGTCCCGTATACCGGTCAGCGCCGAATATGGCCCTGGCCAGTTCCGTCTTTCCGGCGCCCACCAGACCGTAAAATCCGACGATTTCGCCTTTTTTAACCTTGAATGATATATCTTTCAACTTGTGGTTTGTGATGTTCCGTACGTCCAAAAGCACTTCGTCAGACTGTTCGTCTTTAGGTACGTACGATTCCATCACCGTTTTGCCGATCATCATACGGATCAGTTCCATACGGTCTCTGACCTCTGACATCGGCTTGGTTTCTATATGTTTCCCGTCACGCATCACCGTCACGTAATCGCCCAGCTCAAATATCTCGTCCAGCCTGTGTGATATATAGATTACCGTCACATTCTGCTCGCGCAGCCTTTTTACAATTTTGAAAAGCCGCTCGATCTCACTTTCCGACAGCGCTGCTGTCGGCTCATCCATGATGATGATATCCGCATCCGACGCCACCGCTTTAGCGATTTCGATGATCTGCTTTTTTGCAACGCTCAGCCTTGAAACGCGTTCTTTCGGGTTTATGCTCGGCTCGATATGCTTAAGGACATCAAGTATCTTCTTTACTTTGTCTGTCTTGCGCAAAAATCCGAATTTTGTATCCTCTATGCCCAGCGTCAGATTCTCTTCTACTGTCAACTGGTCCACCACATTCAGTTCCTGAAACAGCGTGCTGATGCCCTTTTCTCCCGCTTCCTTAGGGCTGGCAGCCGAATATTCCTGTCCATCGAGCAAAATTGTTCCCGATGTTCTGGTGAAGGCTCCCGTCAGTATTTTGATCAGCGTGGATTTCCCGGCTCCGTTTTCACCCACAAGGCAATGGATGGTGTTTTTCCTGATGTTGAAGCTAACATCGTTGACTGCCCTGACGCCCGGAAAATCTTTAACCAGGTTTTTGATTTCCAACGCATACTCGCTCATAAATCTCTCCCCATTCTATTTACCCGATAAAGCCTTCGTCTTTTCGGGGCCCCGTTTTTTTGCCGGGAGGAGGGCCATGAAGGCCCTCTCCCGGCGACGTTAGTTCTGTTTTTTTAAGATGCTGTTATGACACATCCGCCGCAGTGAGGCTGGTGCCAAACTGTTCGTTGTACCATGCAAGCGCGTCTTCCATCGTCATGTTCCAAGCGTCAACCACCTGCACAGGCCCAAAGATTTCTTCAGCCGGCTGGGAGGTCGGAGCGATCTCGCCGAGGTAAATCTTCACGATCATGTCAATGATGGCTGCAGAGGTGCCGATCGGCGGCAGCCCCAGCGATGCCTTCAGCGAGCTGTTCGGGTCAAAGATCAGCTTCATCTCGGAGACGGGGCAGTCCACGCTGCAAACGATTTCCGTGGTGGGCTTGCCGTTGTCCATCGTGCCACGGCCGGCATCGGTCAGAGCCGCCATTGCGCCGGGGGTGAGGTCGCCAGCTTCGGAATAGATAATGTTGACTTCGGGATTCGTGACCAGTATGTTGCTCAGCGCTTCCTTGGTGGCGTCCGCGCTGCCCTTGGAATCGAAGCAGCCAAGGTCGGTGTAGTTGCCCGCGCCCACGACGCTCTCAATGCCCTGCACAAACGGGTCCGTACGACCGGTCTTCACCTCTCTGTTATCCGGCCAGCCCAGCTGTACCGTCACGATCTTCTTGTCGGGGTTGGCTTCGAGCCACTTCTTCGCAGCATCAGCGCCCATCTGGAACGAGCCGCCGGCTTCGTCGCTACGGTAGGTCGGGATGCCGGTGTCTCCGAGCGGGCTGAAGAACGATGTTACGGCAATGCCCTTATCGAGAGCCGCCATCACGCCGGGTTTCGCCGCATCGGGTTCCCAGATCTGCAGGGACGCGCCGTCGTAGTCGGACGTTGCCAGCATGTCGACGTTCTGCGTCATCACGTTAGCATCAGACTGACCGTCGATGATGGTGACTTCCGCGCCATACTTCTCCTTCGCATAGTCAACCGCCGCCTGAGCGCGCGCCTGATGGAATTCGTTGGCCATTGTGGACACGAAGTAAGCAATCTTCATACCCTCGGTTGTCTTTTCCTCAGTTGCAGGCTGCTGCACTTCTTCGGTGGGCGCAGCCACTTCTTCCGTAGCTGCCGGTTTCTCAGAAGCGGGGGCCTCTGTCTGGGCCGGGGCAGAAGGCTGACACCCTGCCATCATTGCCACTGCAAACAGCAGGCTCAGGAAAATCACGATTACCTTTCTCATTTTATTCCTCCTGTATTTTTTATATTTAACCAACCGCTATAAGCTGCCGGTTAACAGCGATTCATTACAGAGCGGGCAGGCGCGAGTCCGCCTCCAGCTTTTCGGTGATGCTGAGAATGCTGCGCGCCGTCGTTTCGTCGGTAACCATATATTTGACAATGCCGGTTCTAAGAGCGCCTATAATAGCCAGCACTTTATGCGTTCCCGCAGCGATGCAGATCACCTTCCTGATGCTTCGCAGCTGCTGTTCGCTGATGCCCATAATCCGCTGACTATATTCGTTCTCAATGAAATGCCCCCGGATATTGAAGCGCCGGGCACATATATCCCCCACCGCGCGGGCTTCATCTATCAGATGCATTTGCATCGGATCTGTGGCTTGTTCGTGATTGTAGCTTTCGGGCGGTGCGCCTGCCGAAATCACGGCAACGTCCATCTCATCCCACTTTTTCATGACGGCCTTCATCGATGCGCTCTGCATATAAAGCTCTTTATCTGATATCGACTCCGCAATAGCCGGCGCGTAAATAAATGTCGGCGTGCCGCGGAGCGTTTCGGCAAACATGCGAACCATCTCGTTGAGCTGATACTCGGAAGAAATACGGGACGTGCCGCCAATGAGCGGTATTACGTTAATGCCTCTCAGCTGTCGTCTGTTCTGGAATGACAGCATGAATTCATAGCAGGTGAGCCCCCAGGCAATACCGATGGTTGAGTTTGATTCCAGCAGGTTTTCAACATAGTCCGCACCCTGTGAAACAATCACTCTGTTGATGATGTGTATGGAATCGGTAACGGTGGGAATAACAAGGCAGTCTTCCAAGCCGAACTGCATTGTCATTCGCTCAGCGATGTCCTGCACGTTTTTGCGGGGGTCTTTGATATGGATCTCTATCAGACCCATCTCTTTGGCCTGAGACAATATCAACGAGATGGAGGATCGGGATATCCCCAGCTTATAGGCGATACTGTCCTGCTTAAGCCCTTCTGAGTAGTACATTTTGGCCACTTGCACCATTAACTGAACATCGTACCGTGTCATCTGCACCGCTCCGTCAATTTATACCGACTGCCTTCATCCAGCTTCGCATCATACTTATGCTCTGCCAGAATGATGGCATCAGCAAATAAACCCTGGCACATTTCAACCCATTTCGTGCCGCCAGGAAAACCAGTCAGCCATATCAATTTTCTCTTCGGGTATGCAACAAATTGCTGTCTGTAAATCTCGAATTTATACTAACACATCCCATGACATATGTCAAACAAATGTTAGGCATTTGTCAAACATTTTTCTTGACATATGTTTTCTATGCCTTTCCTCTATATGTATGATAAATACAGGTCCCCTCATCCTTATTTCCTATTTAATACCGATAAAAAAACCCTATATAAAAAAGGCCCGAAAAGGCCTTTTAAAGAAGCATGTATCTTCGTATTTTATTTGCACCGCCAACAGCAAGCCGCAGGGGTAAACGGTCATCGACGCTCACTGCCGGACGGCCCGTTATTACAGCTCCGGCAGCCGATTTACTGCCGCCAGCCAATCCACCGGTACGTTTTCCATGCCGTTCCTAGCCCCTAGTATCGCGCCCACTATCATGCCGCGCGTCGCCGAATCACCGCCGATGCGTGCGTTCAGCGACAGCACCTTACGATAATCGGACGAGGTCAGCAGCAATGTAAATATAACCGGTATGGCGTGGTGAGCATGACAGCTCTGTCCAAGTGCCTCCGCGATACCTGCCGCGTCTCTGCCAGCCGCCGCTTCAGCCGCTTTAAGATAGCCATCCAGCAGCGCCGTGTCCCGTCCGGCATGCCTCATATCATCCAAACACGTCCGCAGCACTTCGGATACAGAGGCCTCTTCTCCTTCCAGAACGCGCAGCATCATGCGGGCAAATAACTCCGTTGCAAGCAGCGACGGTTCGCTGTTGTGTGTTAGCCGGCTCTGGCTAACCGCTGCTTCCAGCGCTTCTTCCGGTTCCTCCACCCAATACAGCACCGGCGCAATGCGCGCAGCCCCGCCCAACTCGTCAGATTCTGATCCAATTAAGCTCCCCTTCTCAAAAGCCTCAAGCGAGCCCTTGCTGGCCATATCCATATAACCGCCGTAGCTGTTCATATAATGCCGCCACGCTGCCCGAAATCCATCATCAGTATATTCGCCCTGCCGTTCCTTCAGATGATCGAACAGCAGCAGCGCCTGATCGCCGTAGTGCGTGTAGTCGCCCAGATGCTTGCCGGTGTGCCAGCCACTCGGAAGCGGCTCATGCGGCGCATCATATTGTCCAAAGCGCGCCTCAATCACCTTCACATTGTAAATCCAGTGGGCACCCAGTACAAAAGCATCACCCAGAAAGCTGCCCAACAACATGGCCTTCTTACGTTCCATTTTTTCCACTGCTATCACAATCCCTCCTTTTCGGCTAACACGCGATTTATTTCCTACTATATAGTATTATACCACACATGGGCTATTTGACACGACACACCCTGTCCACAACCATAGCATTAAAATATCGCTTAGTCGGGCATTATCTTGACAACTCCAGTCTGCCTCGCCTAATATTATATGAATCCAGTAGGAAATCAGGTATGAGTATGGACCTATCACACCGATCGTCAGTTACGGGTCATAATATCAGCCCCATTATCAGGGATGCAGCGGAAAGCGACCTGCCCGCCATCGCCGATATTATAAACCATTACCGGCAGCACACCAGCCACATCTGGGACCGTACCGTGCTCTCGCCCGAGGACATGGAGGGCTGGCTAGTTGCGCATCGCAGTTCGCCATATACCGCCATCGTCGCGGAACTTGCGGGTCAGGTGATTGGGTACGCATCGCTGTCGCAGTTCCGTCCTTACAGCGGATATGACGTTACCGCCGAAAACAGCATCTATATCGCGCCCGGCCAGGAAGGTCGGGGCATCGGTGCGATACTGATGACACAGCTGCTGCAACGTGCCCGGCAAAACGGACTCAAAGCCGTCACCGCATGGATAGACAGCAACAATACGCCCTCCGTCCGCTTCCATGAGAAATTCGGTTTCCGGCACGCCGGCACGATGGAGCGTGTGGGCATGTTGGACGGCCAGCTGACCAGCGTTATTATCATGGTGCTCAATATCATCGAAGCCGAGGAATAACTGTTCCTTGTTACCGTAGATATCAGCCAGGTATTCTGCTGGCAGTCCTTCCCTATCTCATGCGCGCCAACGCAGAGAAAGGCTGCGTTTTATATCGGTTTTTTCGATTGTTTACCCCCTAGCATTCCGATTATCGTATGCAGCGATGCAGCCTGCAATGCTATAATACCTCTAAAATATAGTTAAGCATGAAGGAGAGGTGTTACTATGAATAAATGGAAAACACGCGAGGTTGTCATTATCGCTATCATTGCAGCAGTTATTGGTGTTATTTTTTGGCTCATGGATTTCGCTTACATGCCCCTCGCAACATTGTTGGGTCCGATCTTAATGGAGCTGACGTTCGGCATCTACCTGCTGTCCGCCGCACTGCCCGCGTTTATCGTCCGCAAACCAGGCTTTGCTCTGTTCGGCGCACTGGTGACGGCAGGCTTCAACATCCTTCTGGGCAGCCCGTACGGCATACAGGTCATACTAGCCGGCGTGCTGCAGGCGTTGGGCATCGAAATTGCATACGCCATCTGGAGGTATAAGCCTAATCTGCTCTGCCTGGTGGTGGGCGGCATACTAGCCGGTATTTTCGTCTTTGTGCGCGATTATATCGTGTTTGGCTACTCAACGTTGTCGGCAGGTATCATCATCGCCATGCTGGCCGTCCGCTTTGTCAGCGCCGCCGTGATCGGCGTGTTATTGGTCAAGGGCATCCGCGCGGGCTTGAAAAAAGCTGGCATCATGAAGAACTTCAAGCCAATCGATGCATAGCTCAAACATGCCTAAACCGTATCTTGAGCTGCAGGACATCTCCTTTGTCTATAACGAGGAAAGCGCCCCGGTATGGCAAAACTTGTCCTGCATCTTTTTCTCTCATACGATCAATCTGCTGCTGGGGCCGAGCGGCTGCGGCAAAAGCTCGCTGCTGTATCTGATAGACGGCCTCATTCCGCACAGCCTTGAGGGCAAGCTGGAGGGCAGCATGACGCTGCGCGGTGAACCCATTCTGGGCAAGGAGCCGCGCGAGCTGGCCAGCCGCATCGGCCTGGTGTTTCAGGACCCGGACACGCAGTTTTGCACATTTTTGGTGGAGGACGAGTTGGCGTTCGGGCTGGAGAACCTCTGCGTCCCGCGCGAGGAGATGGATGAGCGCATCGATCGAACGCTCTCCCTCACGGGGCTGAGCGGCCTTCGAAAGCGAAATGTCACCTCGCTCTCAGGCGGCCAGAAGCAAAAGCTGGCCATCGCCTGCGCGCTCATCATGGATGCGGAACTGCTGTTGCTGGATGAACCTACCTCCATGCTGGACGCAGCCGGACGCCGCGAGATCGTCGAGCTGCTGCACCGCCT